>CAWGTK010000038.1:0-414617 GCA_963825485.1 uncultured Actinomycetes bacterium | reverse complement strand
TCGTTTGCGGTGCACCTGGAACTCTGTAGCGATAGCTATCCGGCTTCATCGAACGGGATAGTCATCAGGGTGATCGAGAGGATGCGGTTTTTTCCGAAGGCGAGATATCGACGTGGGGCGATCCGCGAACGGCAGGCCGCGAACGGAGGTCTTACGTACTCGGTGAGCGGGCCGACGATGTCGCAGCGCAGTTCCGGGTAGCGCTGCAGCGCGAAGGCGAGCGTGTCGCCGATCCCCATTGATCGCGGTCACGTGCGTCACGCGACCGTCGCGGTGGGGGAGTGAGCGCGGACGGCGCTCAGGCGGCGGCTGCGGCGAGCGCGGCCGCCGGCGCGCGCAGGGCATGTGCCCCGGCCAGGCCGCGCCATTCGCCGTAGCGCGCGAACAGGGCCCGCACCTCGGCCTCGTCGGCGCGCGCCGCCGGGTTGCCCCCGCTGCGGGCGTGGCCGAGCAGCTTCAGGAAGCCCAGGTCGCCCGCCGGGATGACGTCGTAGCGGCCCTGGCCGTGCAGCGCCAGCATCTCGACGGTCCAGCGGCCGATGTTGGGGATCGCCAGCAGCCGCCGCCAGGCGCGCTCGTGGTCGGGCCCGTCGAGATCGATCCGCCCGGCCGCCACCTCGCGGGCGACGCGCACAAGCGCGATCGCGCGCCGTCCCGCCAGCTCGAAGCTCTCCAGGCGGGCCGGCGCGCAGCCCGCGAGGACGGCCGCGGCCGGCACGTCGCGAAGCCCCGTCTGCGGGCAGCGCGGCCCGAACGTCCGCACGATCCGCGCCTCGATGCGATTGGCCTGCGATGTCTGGATGAGCTGCTCGCAGATCGCCCACGCCAGCGCCTCGAAGGCGACCGGCCGGCGCGCCACGCGCAGCCAGGGGCGCCGGCGCAGCGAGGGGCCGACGAGCGGATCGTCGCGGTAGCGCTCCCAGAACGGCCGCAGGTCGTCGTCGACGCCGAGCGCGAAGCGCATCCGCGCGATCGCCGCTTCCGCGTCGGCGCGATCGTGCGCCCAGGCGCCGAACAGCACGCAGCGCTCGGCGGGCTGTGCGACGCGGACGATCGCCGGGCGCCCGTCGACATGCATGAGGCGCTCGAGCACCGTGCCACGGCAGCGCAGCACGCCGTCGCGGCCGCCGTACAGCGCCAGCCGAAACGGCCAGCGCGGCACGACCTCGAGGCGCAACTCGAACTCCATGGCGCAGAAGCTACGCGCTGGGCAGGACGCGCGCGGGCGCAGGACGCGCGCACCCGCTCCGGGGCCGTCGGACCACGGCAGGACGGCCCCGGCGCGCTGGACGGCTCGGCCATGCACCGTAACCCCCAACCGCCGCGCGCGGGCGGCCGACGGCGCGGACTTAATGAAACTGACACGAGGGGTGAAACCGGCGTGAGAACCCCGGTGCGGCGGGCTCGCAGCACTGCATCGTGCTCGCAGCCGACCCCTCAAATCCCGGAGCCCACCCCATGAAGCGCACCCTGCCGCTCGCCCTCGCCGTCGTCCTCGCCGGTCTCGCGGCCGCGCCCCATCCGCCACCACCGCGCAGATCCCGACGACCGCCACGAGCGGCCCCGTCGACCCCCGCCGGACCGACCCGGTGCACCGCTGCGCCAAGCGTCGGCAGCCCGGCGCCGTCGCGCTGCGCGACTGGCTCGGTGCGCACGTCAAGCGCGGCCGTTCGCCGGGCATCTTCTCCTGCCGCAACATCCGCGGCGCGACGTCGCTGTCGCTGTTGCACGCCGCGGGACGCGCGGTCGACTGGAAGCTCGGCGAGGCCGCCGACGGCTGGCGCGCCTACCGGCCGGGACCCAACGGCTCGCTGCACACCGACCACGTCCACCTGGGGATGAACGTTCCCGGGCTCCCGCATGAAGACCTCGCTCTGGCGCTGAGGCGGCGAACTACTTGCCGCGCTCGCCGAGCACGTGCACATCGACGAGGAACGAGCGGCTGGCCAGCACCTGGCCGAGCATCCGCCGCCGGCGGCGCGCGACGCGGCGCGTGTGACGGCGCTGGGCCATGGCCACGGCCGCCGCGCCCGCGACGACGCTGGCGCCGACGAGCGCAGCGGTCTGGACGACCGCCGGGCTCAGGGCGCCGGCGGCGCGCAGCGACTCGAGCGGCCGAGCGGTCACGTCACGCAGGACCGGCACGCCGTCGAGCACCTCGTGCTCGTCCTCGTAGACGGACTGGTCGAACAGCTCGGGCCGCGGATCGTCCGCGCGCGCGTCCGCGGGCGGCGGGAACTGCCGGTCATCGGAGGGCTTGGGCCTGAACACGTCGGAGGGATACTGAAGGTACGGTCAGACGTGTGTGCCCGTCAACCGCGCGGCTTGCACCTCAGAAGCGCGATTCATAGACGCGGTAGCGCTTGACGATGCGCCCGCCCATCGCCTCCATGCCGCGGTTCATGGCACGGTTGGTCTCCAGGATCCAGCCCATCTCGCCCCATTTCTGGGGTCGCTCCTTGGCCATGTCGAAGTGCTCGACGTAGAACCGCGCGGCCGTGCCGGTGTGCTGGTACTCGGGCTTGACGCCGAGAAAGCCGACGCGCACGCGGTCCATGATCTGCGCGCGGCGCAGGAAGTGAAGCCAGCCGAACGGCAGCAGGCGGCCGTTCATCCGCTTGAGCACCTGGTTGACGTCGGGCACGGTGATCGCGATGCCGATCGTCTCGCCGCCCTTCTCGGCGAGCATGAACCAGTGCTTGTCGAAGACGAGCTGCAGCTCCTCGGCGTAATGCTTGAGGTCTGCGTCGGAGTAGGGCACGAAGCCCCAGTTGCGCTTCCAGGCCGCGTTGTAGACCTCGCCGAAGACCTTGATCTCCTTGGCGAGGTCGCGCCGGCGCATGTGGCGCAGCGTGACGCCGTGCTTGGTCTCGCACTGCTCGGCGAGCTCGAAGATGATCGGCAGGATCTTCTCGCGGTCGTCGATGACGAGCTCCCACATGAGCAGGTCGATCGCCTTCGTCAGGCCGCTGCGCTCGACTAGCCGCTGGTAGTAGCCCGGGTGCCAGGGCTGCTTGATCATCGGCTCGCGCAGGTAGCCCTCGACGAGCAGGCCGGCCTCGTCGTTCATCGTGTAGTCCATCGGCCCGATCATGTGGTCGCGGCCGCGCTCGGCCAGCCACGCCTGTGCGGCGCCGACCAGCGCGCCGGCGACCTCCGCGTCGTCCTCGAGCTCGAGGAAGCCGAACATGCCCGTGCCGGGCCCGTGCTGGGCGTCGTAGGCGCCGTCGATCTGGGCGGACACGCGCCCCACGACGCGGCCGTCGCGGGTGGCGAGGAACTCCTGCGCGGCGGCGTGCTTGAAGTACGCGTTCATGCGCCGGCTGAGGAACATGTGGCGCTCCAGGCGCAGCGGGGGAACCCACTGCGGGGAAGTAGAGTGCAGCCGGAACGGGAGCTCGATGAACTCCTGCCGATCCCGCCGCGACGAGACGGCCCGTACTTCGACGCTCACCGGACGCACGCTACATGTCCTCCACGACACACGACGTCTTCGCCAAGGTCCGCGGCCACGAGCGGGCCGACCAGCTGCGCGCCGCGCGCGAGGCCGACATCCTGCCGTACTTCCGCACGCTCGAGGGACCGGCCGGCCCCGTCGTCGAGATGGAGGGCGCCCAGCGGATCATGCTCGGCTCCAACAACTACCTCGGGCTGACCGCCGACGAGCGCGTCATCCAGGCCGCCCACGACGCGCTGACGACGTACGGCACCGGGCTGACCGGCTCGCGCCTGCTCAACGGCACGATCAGGCTGCACCTCGAGCTCGAGGAGCAGATCGCCGACTGGATGGGCACCGAGGAGGCGCTCGTCACCTCGACCGGCGCGCAGGCGAACCTCACCGCGCTCGGCACGCTGCTCGTGCCCGGCGACACCGTCGTCGCCGACTCCGGCGACCACGCCTCGATCCTCGACGGTTGCATCCTCAGCCGCGCGAAGCTGCGCGCCTTTCGCCACAACCGGATGGACAGGCTCGAGCGCACGCTGCAGAAGGCGCGCGCCGACGACGGCGCCATCCTCGTCGTCGTCGACGGCGTCTTCTCGATGGAGGGCGAGATCGCGCCGCTGCCGCAGATCGCCGACCTCTGCGCGCAGTTCGGCGCCCGCCTCATGGTCGACGAGGCGCACGGCGCCGGCGTGCTCGGCGCTCGCGGCGCGGGCGCGGCCGAGCTGCTGGGCATCGAGGATCGCGTCGACCTGCGGATGGGCACGTTCTCCAAGTCGCTGGCCAGCTGCGGCGGCTTTCTCGCCGGCAGCCACGAGGTCATCGACTACCTGCGCGTGCAGAGCCGGGCGTTTCTCTTCACGGCCTCCAACGTCCCGGCGGCGATCGGCGCGGCGCTCGCGGCGGTGCGGATCATCCGCTCCGACGAGGGCCCGCCGCTGCTCGCGCGCGTCCTCGACAACGCGCGCTACCTGCACGCGGGCCTGAAGCAGCGCGGCTTCAAGGTCGTCGAGCACGACGGCGACCACATGTCGCCGATCGTGCCGATCATCGTCGGCGACGACTGGAAGGCCGTGCTGCTCTGGCGCGCGCTCTACGATGCCGGCGTCTTCGTGAACGTCGCCATCCATCCCGCCGTGCCGCCCGGCGGAGCGCTGCTGCGCACGAGCGTCATGGCCACACACGACCGCGCCACGCTGGACCGCGCCCTCGATGCCTTCGTCGCCGTGAAGACGGACTTCGAGGCGCAGCACGGGCCGCTGCCTCGTTGAGCGAACGCTGCTGCGGGTTCGTCCGCAGTTCGCCTGACCGGCCCGGCGCGATCCGTTCACCGCTAACCCGTCCGGGGCGGCTGCCATTGTCCAAATATTCACAAGCGCTTCACCAAAGAAAAACCTCGCTCTGAGCGAGCCCTTCTCGATTCGCACCTTGATCTGCCCCCGCGGGCTCGCATACGTTGCTCATGCGTTCAGCGCAGGCGAGCGGGGAGGGAAGCAGACCGCACCGAGGGCCACTTGGATGATGGCTCGCAGGAGGAAACGCGGTTTGCAGCTCCGACGCGGGCGATGCGCGGCGCGGTACTGGTTGGCTGAAACATCACCGAAGCGCTGTCCCCTGTTCGGAAGGGGGCAGCCGAGGAGGATCCATGCACGACGCGTCCACGACGATGGCCCCTGCTCCGCCCCAACACATGCGAGCTCTGCAGCGGGCAAACGAGGTGCGCCTCGCCCGCGCAGAGCTCAAGCGCAATGTCGGCGTCGGCGCGCTCTCTGTCGCCGAGGTGATCGTCGCGTGCCCGTGGGAAGCGTCGAGCATGACGATCGCCGAGCTGCTCACGAGCCAGCGCCGCTGGGGCACGTCGCGAGCCAGCAAGTTCCTCGCGGGCATCGGCATGCCCGAGACCAAGACGGTGGGATCGATGACGGAGCGCCAGCGCGGACTGCTGGCCGCGATGGTCTGACCGCCCAGCCACCGACGGGGCGCGGGGGACAGGACGCCCCCGCGCCCCGCCGGCTGGGCCGCCTTCTCAGGGCCTCCAGCCCGCCCGCCGCGACGCGGCGACGGCAGCGCCGGTGAGCCGCTCGAGCTCGCCGCGGGAGGCCGCCCGGGCACCGACGAGGGTGCCCTGGACCTGCCCGCGCCAGCGCGCCACCGTGGCGTACGGGCAGGCGGCGACGCCGTAGAGGCTCGCCAGGATGCCGTCGCGGTCCCAGCCGACCGGGAAGCTCCAGCCTGCTGCTCTCACGCTCGTGCGCAGGTCGTCGAGCTCGCCGCCGATCGCCACGAGCGCTACCTGCAGGCCGCGATGGCGGCGGGCCAGCGCCTCCAGGCGCTCCCCCGTGGCGAGGCAGCGGGCGCTGCGCGAGGCGGCGAGGCCGAGCACGAGCGGGCCGCGTTCGGTCAGCGCGCAGACGTTGAGGACCGTCGGACCGCGCACCTCGCAGGCGGGCCGGCGGCCGGCGTTGCCCTGGCCTCCCGCAGAAGCCGCGACGTTGGCGTCGCAGGGATCGTCGTCGTCGTCGCAGTCGATGTCGGAGGTGGCGCGCACGACGGCGAACGGCGGCAGCGGGTCGCCGGCCGGCAGGCCGGACGCGCGGGGCGTGTCCGGCGCCGCCGCGCGGATCGAGAGCGCCGCGACGGCGAGGATCGCCACGCTGCCGAGCAGCCATGCGTAGCGATGCCCGGAGACCGGGCCGCGCGGCGCGGGCGAGGATGGCGGGACCGGCGACCGCGGCGGGGGCGCCTCGGGTTCGAAGCCAAGCGGGCCGTCGCCGCCGCTCATGTGGCCACGTCGCGGGCCGCCGCCGCACGGCGCTCGGCGAGCAGGAGCACCGCCGGCAGCACGAGCAGCACGCCGAGCAGCGAGACGGTGAGGTCGATCACGGTCACGAAGCCGAAGTCGCGCAGCATCCGGATGTCGGACACCACGAGCACCGCGAAGCCCGCGATCGCCGTCGCGCCGGAGGCCAGCACGGCGGCGCCGGTCGAGGCGTACGTGCGCCGCAGCGACGCGCGGGGGTCGTGGCCCTCCGCGCGCTCGGCGCGGTAGCGCTCGGAGAGCAGCACGCTGAACTCCGTCGAGATCGCGAGGACGAGCGCGCCGAGCGTGACCGACATCGGGTTCAGCGGCACGCGCAGGACGAAGAGCACAAGAGCCGACCAGCCGGTCGCCAGGGCGATCGGCACGAGCGGGACGAGCGCCCGCCGCACGCTGCGCAGGGCGACGAGCAGCACGATCGCGACGGCCAGCAGCCCGGCCAGGAGCGTCAGCATCCGCCGCAGGCTGGAGGCAACCTCCGCGTTGGCGTCGGCGGCGAGCACCGGCAGGCCGGCGAGCTGCGCCCGCACGCCGGCCGGGCGGCCTTCCTGGAGCCGCCGCCGCATCTCGGCGAGAACGTCGCCCTGGCGCTCGAGGTCCATGAGGCGGATGCCGAACGCGAGCGTCGCCGTGCGCCGGTCGGCGCTGACGACCGACTGCGAGAAGTACGGCGGCACGGCGTCGAGCAGCGCGCGGATCGCGCCCGCGTCGCGGCGCGACGCCGGCGTCGTGAAGAGGTCCGGCAGCGAGAAGGCCGGGCACAGCTCGGCCGCGCCGCAGCCCCGCGTGGCCGAGTAGCGAAAGCGCTCGAGCACCCCCGACTGGTAGTCGATCATCCAGTTCAGGACGGCGGGCCGGGTGAGATCGGTCCCCTCGATGATCACGTCGACCTCGCCGCCGACGCCGGTCGAACGCTGCAGCGCGTCGAGGTCGCGCAGGGCCGGCAGGTCCTGCGGGACGAGCTTCTGGATGTCGGACTCGACGCGTGTCTGGGTGTCGAGCAGCCAGCCGGCGGTGGCGAGCGCGAACGCGATCGCCACCACCCGCGTGGGGCGAGCGACCGCGTGGGCGAGCGCGGCGCGCGCGGTCGTGCGGACGAACCGCGCCGGCGCGCCGGTGGCCAGGCGCCGGCGGGCCGCGGCCAGTGCCCGGCCGGCGGCCTCGCTCCTGGTGCGCAGCCGGGGCGGCGCGGTGGCGCGCTCGCAGAGGACGAGCGCCGCCGTGCCCGCGAACAGCGCGCACGCGAACGCGATCGCGATGCCGGCGACGAGCAGGATCCCGAAGCCGCGCACCATCGGGACCGGCGACAGCGCGAGCGCGGCGAAGCCGGCCGCGGTGGCCGCCGCGGCGACCGCCACGGTCGGGGCGCCGAGCAGCGCCGCGCGCCGCGCCGCCGCAGCGACCGCGAGGGGGCCGCCGCGCGCCTCCTCCTCCACCCGCGCCTGCAGCTGGATGGCGTAGTCGACGGCCAGGCCGATCAGCACGGGCAGCACGGCGATCGACGCCATCGTCAGCGCGGCGCCGGCCAGCGCCAGCACACCGAACGTCAGCGCCGTCGCACCGAGCGCGACGCCGAGCGCGAGCAGCCGCGGCCGACCGGTGAAGACGACCGCGAGCGTCAGCGCCATCACGAGCAGCGCCGCGGCGAGCAGCACCCACATCGAGCCGCTGATCGAGGCCGTCAGGTCGGCCACGACGACCGGCGCGCCGGTGACGGTGTAGGTCGCGCCGTTGGCCGGCTTCCACTCGTTCATCGCGACGGCGGCGCGGATGTCGCGCAGGGCCGCGCCCCGCGCGGCGTCGGGCAGGCCGGCCCTGAGGCGCACCTGGATGAGCGCGGTGTCGCCGGGACCGCCGTCCTTGGCGGGAAACAGGTAGGCGAACTTGCGCTTCGGGGTCCCGGCGGGCTTGGCGGGATCGAAGACGAGCGCGGAGACGAAGTTCGGGTCGTCCAGGCGCGGGATCGCCCGCAGGCCGTAGCGGACGGCCAGCTCGACGACCTCGCGCTGGAAGGCGGCCTCGATGCGCTCGCGAGCGCGGGTCGCGGCGCGCTGCGCGGCGGCGGGACTGTGGCCCCGGCGGCGGGCGGCGCGGCGCGCCTGGCGCTCGGCCGCGGCGGCCTGAGCCGCATTCTCCTGCACGCGCCGGGCGAAGCCGGTGCCGAGCTGGCGCACCGCCTCGTTGATGAACGTGCCGGGACCGAATACGACCTTCACCGGCTTGCTGCGGGCCAGCCGGCCGCAGGGTCCGTTCGCGCCGCCGGCGGGCGTCGAGCCGGCCGGGATGTTGCCGGCGATGCAGCCCTCCAGACCGAGCACGCGCTCGAGGTCCTGCGACAGCAGCAGCTTGTTCAGCGAGCCGCGGACGAGGACGATGATCGGGTCGTCGCCGAAGCGCTCGCGGTAGGTCGCCGTCGCGGCGTACGAGCGGCCCTCCGTCCCGACGAGCGTGTCGATGCCGGCGTCGGGTTCGAGCTGCGTGGCGCACGCCAGCCCGGCGAGCGCGAGGACGACGGTCAGCGCGAGCACGAGCGCGGGCCGCCTGGCCGCGAGCGCCACGGCGCGGTGCAGCGGGCGGAGGTCCTTCAAGGTGCGAGCAGGCTAGTCGGCCGTCCGGCCGCTTGCGCCGAGCGCCGCGAGCGCCCCGGACCCCCGCCGCACGCACCGGAGGGGCTCTCACTCCATGCCGAGCGGGCCCTGCGACTCCCCGGCGAGGAACTGGCGCACGAACTGGTTGTCGGATTCGAACAGCTCGGCGGCCGGGCCGGACTCGACGATCTGGCCCTTCCAGAGCACGGAGATGTGCTCGGCCACGCGACGCGCGGTCATGATGTCGTGCGTGATGAGCGTGAACGCCGGCGGCGGCGTGCCGCGCCGCTGCGCCTCGTTCATCATGTCCTCGTGGATCTCCTGGATGAGCTCGCCCAGCAGGGCGGTGCGGACCGGGTCCAGGCCTGAGTCGGGCTCGTCGAAGAGCACGATGTCGGGATCGAGGACGAGCGCGCGGGCGAAGCCGGCCCGCTTGCGCATCCCGCCCGACAGCTCGTTGGGCATCTTGTCGTGCGCGTTCTGCAGGCCGACCTCGGCGAGTCGCCGGTTGACGATCTCGCCGATCTCCTCCTCGCTCTTCTCCGTGTGCTGGCGCAGCGGAAAGCACGTGTTGTCGAAGACGTTCATCGAGCCGAAGAGGGCGCCGTCCTGAAAGAGCACGCCGAACTTCTGGCGCATCTTGAAGAGCTCGTCGTCCTCCATGTTCGGGACCGACTCGCCGTGCACGAGCACGTCGCCCTCGTCGGGATACAGCAGCCCGACCATGTGCTTGATGCAGACCGACTTGCCCGTCCCCGAGGGCCCCAGGATCATCGAGATCCTGCCCTCGGGGATGCCCATGTTCAGTCCACGCAGGATCTTGTTGCGCCCGAACGCCTTATGGACGTCGATGAACTCGACGGCGTCCTTGGCGCCGTGCGGGCGCTTCGTGCCCGTATGCCAGCGATATTCCTCGTCGTGACCGGCCTGCGTGGACATCGTCTGCGCAGCGTAACCGCCGCGAGCGGTGATCAGCCCCCCTTCGCGGCAGCCAGCGCCTGGGCGGCCTGAGCGGCCTTGGCGAGCAGCTCCCCGGCGTTGCCCGGCGGCGGCTTGCCATGGCCCGGGTTGTAGGCCTCGTAAGCGGCCTGGGCGGCGGCCTTCGCCTCCGCCTCGAGCCGCTGAATCTCGCCACCGGCCGGCGGCGCAGCAGCGGCCGCGGGCTCCGAGATCACCTCCCCCTCGACGTCCGGCGCCGCGTCCAGCGCCGCCTCGACCGCCGCCGGCGACGCCGCCGTCCGCAACCGAATCGTGCCGTGACCCGCGTGCCCCCCCGCTTCGGGCTCGGGCTCCGCGACCACCTCCGCCTCGACGTCTGGGGCGGCGTCCAGCGCCGCCTCGACCGCCGCCGGCGACGCCGCCGTCCGCAACCGAATCGTGCCGTGACCCGCGTGCCCCTCCGGCTCGGGCTCCGCGGGCGCGGGCTCTGGCTCGGGCTCGGCTGCCGCCGCGGGCTCGGGCTCCGCTGCGACCTCGCCCTCGACGTCCGGCGCCGCGTCCGACGCCGCCTCGACCGCCGCCGGCGACGCCGCCGTGCGCAACCGAATCGTGCCGTGACCCGCGTGCCCCTCCGGCTCGGGCTCCGCGGGCGCGGGCTCCGGCTCGGGCTCGGGCTCGGCTGCCGCCTCGGGCTCGGGCTCCGCTACGACCTCGCCCTCGACGTCCGGCGCCGCGTCCAGCGCCGCCTCGACCGCCGCCGGCGACGCCGCCGTGCGCAACCGAATAGTGCCGTGACCCGCGTGCCCCTCCGGTGCGGGCTCCGCGACCACCTCCGCCTCAACCTCGGGGGCCGCGTCCAGCGCCGCCTCGACCGCCGCCGGCGACGACGACGTGCGCAACCGAATCGTGCCGTGACCGGCGTGCTCGGTGGCCTCGGGCGCCGCGGGCTCGGGCTCCGGTTCGGCCTCGGGCTCCGCCGCGGCGGGCTCCGACCGCTCGCCCGCTCCGCCATAGGTCGCCCCGCCGAGCTTCAGCCGCGCCGGGGCCGGCGCGGCTTCGGCCGGCGCTGCCTCGTCCGCCGCTGGTTCGGGCTCCGGCGCCGGCGCCGACTCCGCTGCGGGCGCGGGCTCAGGCTCCGCCGCAGCGGGTTTCGGCGTCTGACCCGCACCGCCGTAGGTCGCCCCGCCGGGCTTCAGACGTGCCGGCCCCGGTGCGCCGGCCTCGGGCTCCCCCTCCGGCGCAGAGGCGGGCTCCGGCTCGGGCTCCGGCTCCGGCTCCGGCTCCGGCTCGGGCTCGGGCGCGGGCTCGTCCGCCGTCGCCACCGGCTCCGGCGCCGGCTCGGCCTCCGGCGCTGCGGCCGGTTCCTGCTCGGGCTCTGGCTCGGGCTCCGGCTCCGGCTCGGGCTCCGGCTCGGGCTCGGGCTCGGGCGCCGAGTCGTCGTGGGCGGCTCGGTACCGCGCGTACGCCGAGGACGCGGCCGCCTCGGCCGACGCCGTCGAGAGATTCGGCCCCGTTGCCGTGGCCAGGGAAGCCGACGCGCTCGACGTCGTCGATGGCTCCGGCTCTGCCGGGGACGACTCGGGCTCGGCCTCGACAGCAGCCGCCGCCGGTGCGGGAGCAGGCGCCGCGCGATAGCGCTCGTACGCCTCCGCAGACTCCGCGGCCGCCGCCGCCGCCATCGCCGCGTAGTCCGGCACCGGCTCCGCCGCCGCCGGCGGCTCGCCCTCGACGGGCGCTCCGGCCGGTGCGGGAGCAGGCGCCGCGCGATAGCGCTCGTACGCCTCCGCAGACTCCGCGGCCGCCGCCGCCGCCATCGCCGCGTAGTCCGGCACCGGCTCCGCCGCCGCCGGCGGCTCGCCCTCGACGGGCGCTCCGGCCGGTGCGGGAGCAGGCGCCGCGCGATAGCGCTCGTAGGCCTCCGCAGACTCCGCAGCCGCCGCAGCCGCCATCGCCGCATAGTCCGGCACCGGCTCCGTCGCCGCCGCCGGCTCAGGCGCAGCCTTTGCCGCAGGCGCCTGCGCCCCCGCCGGCGCCTCGTCGTCATGCCCGCGCAGCCGTATCCGGCCGTGGCGGAAGCCCGACGCGTTCGGCAGCTCGGCCAGCGTCGCCTTCGCCGCGGACACCGCGGCCCCCGCGGTCGCGCCCGCCGCCGCCGTCATGGCCGTCGATGCCGAGGCAACCGCCGACCTCGCCCCCTCGACCAGCCGCTCGGCCGTGGGCGCCAGCGCCTCGCGCCCCCACGCCACCGCCTCGCTCACCTTCTCCGCCGCCGCGGCCGCCTTGCCGCCCGGCTCGTCGCCGGATTGCTTCTCGCCCTCGCCACCGCCACGCAACCGCACAGGCATATCTATCTCACCCTCCGATCGGAGCGCGGGGATTCGCGCCCCAGAACAGCTGTGTGCCCAGCATCCCGATGAGGTGCACGAGCACGATGTTCAACACCATCGACTTCGCCGTCGCCGTCCCGACGCCGACCGGTCCACCACTCGCGTTGTAGCCGTAATAGCACCCCACGAGCACGATCGTCGTCGCCATAACCATCGCCTTCAACAAGCTGTAGAGCAAGTCCGGCGGGTTCTGGAACATCCAGAAGATGAGGAAGTACCCGCCGCTGGAGACCTCGCCGATCTGCTGCACCACCGCGATGTAGCTCGCCAAAAAGCCCGCGCCGATCGCCGCGATGTAGACGAACGGCAGCACGAGCCAGGCGGCGAACAGCCGCGTCGCGCACAGGAAGGTGATCGAGCTGATGCCCATGACCTCGAGCGCGTCGATCTCGTCGGAGATCCGCATCGACCCGAGCTCCGCGACGATTCCGGTGCCGACCTTGGCGGCCATCATGTAGCCGAAGGCGTAGGGCACGAGCTCGCGCAGGTCGCACCAGGCCGCGAAGACGCCCGCGTACGCGGGGTTGCCGACCGAGCGGTTGAAGTACGCGCCCTCGATGCCGCATTGCAGACCGATGATGAAGACCAGGCCCCAGATGACAAGGGTCGAGGAGACGATGAGGATCCCCGCCTGGCGCAGCGCCTCGCCGAAGAAGCGAAAGACGCGCAGGCCGTAGACCTCGCCCATGATCCGCCCGCTGAACTTCGCGATCCCGCCGGCGCTGGCGACCCAATCGCGCGCAACCGCTGTCCAGCCGCCGCTCATCGCAGGTTGGCGAGCTCGGGATTCGTCGCCAGCAGCGTCTGGGTGAAGACGTAGTTGAAGGCGAAGATGCCCAGGAAGGCGATCACCACCGCCTGGTTGACCGCGCGCCCCACCCCCTCCGCCCCGCCCGAGGCGGTCATGCCCTTGTAACAGCAGACGATCGCGATGATCGCCCCGAACAAGGTCGTCTTCAGGGCCGATCCCCACAGGTCCGTCAGCGACGCCTGACCGAAGAACGTCGCCCAGAAGCCGCCCAGCGGAGCGCCGTTGACGAGCGTCGCCAGCACCCCCGCGAACACGCCGAACAGCAGCGCATAGACGTTGAACAGCCCCGTCACGAGCATGAGCGCCAGGAAGCGCGGCACGACGAGGTTCTTGATCGGGTCGATGCCGAGCACCTGCAGCGCGTCGAGCTCCTCACGGATCTTGCGCGCGCCGAGGTCGGCGGTGATCGCCGTGCCCGCCACCCCGGCGAGCACGATCGCGGTCACGAACGGGGCGAACTCGCGGATCGAGGCGAGCACGAAGAAGCCGCCAAGCCGGTCGATCGCGCCGAACAGGACGAGGAAGTTCGCGGCCTGCAGGCCCGGCGCGCCGTAGCCGAACGCGACCGTCGAGACGAGCAGCGGAAACCAGCAGAGCTTCAGCGCGAAGAGGAACTGGTTGACGAACTCGCCGCCGTAGGGATAGGGCGGCCGCACGGCAGACACGATGGTCTTGCCCGTGAGGATCATCATGTCCCCCACCTCTTCGAGCAGGCTCTTCGCCGGAAGAAACGCTCGATCGGCGACGTTGCGAACCACGGCTGCTGTCTCCTCCTTCCCCGACCATGGCGCGGTCCGCGCGCCGCGTCGCAGCGTATGTGAGCGGGGCGCCGCGTGCCAACGAGATATGTGCCGGATGTCGCGATCGCACCGGCCGGAGCGGACCCTGGCCCGTGCTACGTTGGCGCGGCTTTGCGGAGGGCCACGGCCAACCTGTGCGCATGCGCCGCGGCGATCGCCGCGAGCAGCCTGCTCGGCGCCTGCGGCGGCGCCGACGAGCGGCGCGACGCCGGCGCCCCCGGCGGCACCTACACGATCGCCGTCGAGCGCGCCTCGTTTCCGGCGCGCCAACACCTCGCCGAGCAGGTCACGCTCGTCCTCACGGTGCGCAACACCGGCGACGAGGCGATCCCCGAGCTCGTCGCCACCGTGCGCGGCTTCACCGATCGCTCCGGCGGCCCGCGCAACGCCGACCTCGGCCGTGACCTGTGGATCGTCGACGAGGGCCCCGGTTCGGCCGCGACCGCCTTCGAGGACACATGGACGGCCGGACGCCTGGCGCCCGGCCGGGCCACCACGCTGCGCTGGACGCTCACGCCGGTCGTCGCCGGCACCCACACGGTCCGCTATGAGCTCGCGCCGTCCCTCGCCGGCGGCGCACGGGCGCAGCTCGCGGACGGCGCCGGCCGGCCCGCCGGCGCGCTGCGCGCCCGTGTGACCGACACCCCCGCGCGCGCCCGGGTCGATCCGCGCACGGGCCAGGTCCAGCGCAGCGAGTAGACCCCGCCCCCTGGCGGGTATGGCCCTGGAGAGCTTCCGTTGCCTCTGCGCAGCGGCCGCCCACGGCCGGGACGAACTCGAGAGGACGGAGAACAGATGGCATACAGCGCGTTGGACACCTATCTCAACGATCACATCGCCGGTGCGACCGCCGGGACCAACCTCGCCAAGATGGCGTCCGAGGAGCACCAGACCGACGAGCACGGTCCCTTCTTCTCGGAGATCTACTCCGAGATCAAGGCGGATTACGAGACGCTGCAGGCGCTCGCCACCGCGCTTGGCGTAGACCAGAGCGCCTCCAAGGCAGCGCTCGCCGAGGTCGGCTCGAAGCTGATGGGCCCGAAGTTCACTTCCGGTGACGACGACGAGCTCAACGCGTTCATCACGCTGGAGACGCTCTCGATCGGCGTCGAGGGCAAGGTCTGCATGTGGAAGGCCCTGAAGACCGTCGAAGCCGACTACCCCGAGTTCGAGCAGTTCGACATCGATGACCTGCTCGCCCGCGCCCAGTCACAGCGCGAGAAGCTCGAGACCCAGCGCCAGAAGCTGGCCCCGCAGGCGCTCAAGCACACCGTCAACGCCTGACCGACCACCCGCCCGCCGCCGGTCACCCGCCCGCTGAGCGCCCGCTCAGCGCGGCAG
This sequence comes from uncultured Actinomycetes bacterium, assembly GCA_963825485.1. Taxonomy (GTDB): domain Bacteria; phylum Actinomycetota; class Thermoleophilia; order Solirubrobacterales; family Solirubrobacteraceae; genus CADCVQ01. The sequence continues at coordinate 399,491 of CAWGTK010000038.1, read as the reverse complement.
GCGCGGCGCGATGATGCGGTACGCCTTCAGGCCGAGCCCCAGGCGCTCGCGATCCTCTGACTGCATCGGGTCCAGGCCCGTGAGGTCGCGCACGCGCTCGAGGCGATAGGCGACGGTGTGGCGGTGGGCGTGGATCGCCGCGGCCGTGGCGCTCATATGGCAGTTGGCGGCCAGGTAGGCCTCGAGCGTGCCGATGAGGTCGGTGCGGTACTGGTCGTCGTAGCGCACGACCGGCGCGACCGTGTCCTCGTAGAAGGAGCGCACCTCCTCCGGATGCGAGGCCAGCACGCGAAACAGCAGCCGGTAGGTGCCCTGGTTGATGTCCTCGGCGATCGGCTCGCCGGAGACGGTCAGGACGTCGAGCACGAGCTCGGCCTCCTGGACGGCGCGGCCGAGGTCGCCCGCGTCTGAGTAGAACGACGACAGGCCGACGGTGCCGTGGCGCTGCAGCCGCTCGGCGAGCCGCGCCGCGGCGGCCAGCGTCGTCTCGGCCGGATCGGCGCCGGCGATCGCGGGCAGCAGCGCGTAGACGCGGCCGCTCTGCGATCCGCCGGCAAGCGCCTCCATGTGCTGGGCCAGCGCGCCCGGGAGATCCTCGGCGATCGTCGCCACGACGTGGCGCGGTCGTTCGGTGTGCAGCTCCGCGCAGAGCGCCACGGCGCCCCGGCTGAGGTCGCAGCCCAGGCGTGCGGCGCGGCGCACGAGCTCCTCGGGCGCCACCACGGCGCCGGCGCGCAGATCCTCCAGGAAGGAGCCGCGCAGGTTCTGCTCGACCTCGTCGCGGGCCTCCTCGACGGCGACCTCCGTCAGCGACGCGACCGCCGCGAGGTGCAGGTACTCCGACGCCTCGCCGCTCGGCGCGCTCGCGCCGTCGAGCAGGAGCACGCAGCCGACCACCTCGTCGCCCGAGGCGATCGGGATCTCGATCGCCAGCCCGCGCGGCGGGTGCGACGGGCGATCGGCGACGCAGTCGCCCACGTAGCGGCGCAGCTCGGGCAGCCGCTCGGACATCGGTCCGCCCTGCGGCGCCAGGACCGCGGCGCCGAGCCGCGGCACGACGATCGCCACGGTCCCGCCGACGGCCTCGGCGGCGAGCTCGGCGACGCGCTCCAGGCCGTCCCCGGCGAGGATCGCGTCGACCATCCGCAGATGCAGCCCCCTCAGCCGCTCGACGAGGGTGGCCGCGGCTGGGGCGGCCACCCTTCTGCGCCCCTAGCCCGCGGCCGCCGTGGCGGCGTCCGGGTGAGCCTGCAGCGTCTCCTCGCCGGTTTCGCCGGTGCGGATCCGGTAGGCCTCCTCGACGGGCAGGACGAAGACCTTCCCGTCGCCGACCGCCCCGGTGCGTCCGTGCTTGAGGATCGTGTCGACGATCGTCATCACGTCCCTCGTCGCGACGACGCACTCGATCTTCACCTTCGGGCGCAGGTAGTTGGTCAGCTCCGCCCCCCGGTAGCGCTCGGTGATGCCCTTCTGACGGCCGGAGCCCTTGACCTCGCTGATCGACAGCGAGGGGTACCCGAGCGTCAGCAGCTCCGTGCGGATCGGCTCGAACGCCTCGTGGCGCACGAATGCAATCACCATCTTCATGCGGGGCTCTCCTTCGCGGCCGCCATCGACGGGACGGGAGCGGGCGGCACGGTCGCCGTGGGCCCGCCGCCGTAGCCGACCAGCTCGGCCGGCGGGATGAACTGCTCGGGGTAGCCGTACATGCCGTGCTCGGAGATGTCCAGGCCGGCGTCCTCTTCCTCTTCGCTGACGCGCAGGCCCATCGTGGCCTTGACCGCACCCAGGGTGACGAACGACAGGCTGAACACGGTGAGGAAGGTCAGCGCGACCGCGGCACCCTGCACGCCGAGCTGCTCGAGGCCGCCGCCGTAGACGAGGCCCTCCTTGCCGACGCCGACATACTCGGCCAGCCGCGGCGACGTGAAGATGCCGCACGCCAGCGTGCCCCAGATGCCGGCGACACCGTGCGCCGACAGCGCGCCGACCGGGTCATCGAGCTTCTTCTCGATCGCCAGCACGCAGGCGACCACGAGCAGGCCGCCGATGAGGCCGATGATCGGCGCCGCCCAGAACTCCACGTAGCCGGAGGGGGCGGTGATCGCGACGAGGCCGGCGATGGCGCCGTTGCCGATCATGCCGATGTCCAGCGTGCGCTGCAGGAGCGTGCCGATGATCATCGCGCCGATGACGCCGCCGGCCGCGCCGAGGTTCGTCACGGCGATGACCTCGGCGAAGCGGTTGTCGGCGGTGCCGAGCGTCGAGGCGCCGTTGAAGCCAAACCAGCCGAGCCAGAGGATCAGCACGCCGAGACCGAACAGCGGCATGTTGTGCCCCGGGATCGCCCGTGGCTTTCCGTCCGCGCCGAACTTGCCCTTGCGCGGACCGAGCAGGATCACCGCCGCCAGGGCCGCGCTCGCGCCGGTGAGGTGCACGACGGAGGAACCGGCGAAGTCCTGCACGCCGCCGCCGATCTCGGCGAACAGGCCGCCGCCGAAGCCCCAGTGGGCGATCAGCGGATAGATGACGCCCGCGAAGACGATCGCGAACGGCACGTAGGCCGCGAACTTCATGCGCTCGAGGGTCGTCCCCCACACGATCGCCAGCGAGACCGCGCAGAACATGAACTGGAAGATGAAGAACGAAGCCGTCTCGCCGCTCGCCGCGGCGCCGTCGAGCTCGCGCCCGAACTGGAACATGAAGCCGCTGTCGCCGGCCAGCCAGCCACCGCCGCCGAAGGCGATCGCGAACCCGAATGCCCACCAGACGATCGAGGCGACCGAGAAGTTGACGAGGATCTTGGCGATCCCCATGCCGGCGTTCTTCCCGCGTGAGAAGCCGATCTCAAGAAACGCAAAACCCGCCTGCATGAAGAAGACGAGCACGGTTCCGACCAACACCCATGTCACGTTCACCTCGCTGACGAGGGCCTCGAGCGACGGCCCATCCTGAGCCAGTGCTCCGGCGGGAAGAGCGAGGAGGACGGCGATCGCCGCGAGGGCTCCCCGACCGAGGGTGGTACGTCTCATGTACGAATTCCTCCTTGAGATTGGAGTGCGGCACCAGTCTCCGGCCGTGCGTCCGCTCGGTCTTTGTCCCACTGTCGAAAGATCCGATGGCGGACTTCGCCACGACGGATTGACAGCACCGCCGGGCGCTCTTAGGTTGCGGTGCAAGCGTCGCCGCCCGTTTCGCGTGGACAATCGAGCGCGCTTCGACCTGTCCGCCCGGACAAGGACCGAGCAGCCGAGCGCGGCTACAGTCACCGCGTTCACACCGAGGAGGACCATGAGCAGAATCAGGCAGCAGAACGTGACGGCCGCGCAGTGGAGCGCCAACGGTGGCGCACTCGGATCGCCGGACCTGACGGTCCCCGGCAACGAGGTCTTCGGCGCCAACGTCTTCAGCACCGACGTCCAGCGTGCCCGCCTGCCCAAGCACGTCTTCAAGGCTCTGCAGACGTCGCTCGCCGAGGGCCAGGCCCTCGACACCGCGCTCGCCGACTCCGTCGCGCAGGCGATGAAGGGATGGGCGCTCGAGCGCGGTGCGACGCACTACACGCACTGGTTCCAGCCGCTGACCGGCATGACCGCCGAGAAGCACGACTCCTTCTTCGGACCGACGGGCGACGGCAACGCGATCGCCGAGTTCTCCGGCAAGGAGCTCATCCAGGGCGAGCCGGACGCCTCGTCGTTTCCGACCGGCGGCATCCGGGCGACGTTCGAGGCACGTGGCTACACCGCGTGGGATCCGACCTCGCCGGCGTTCATCCTCGAGAACCCCAACGGGGCGCTGCTGTGCATACCGACCGCGTTCGTCTCATGGACGGGCGAGGCGCTGGACACGAAGATCCCGCTGCTGCGCTCGATGGACGCGCTGTCGAAATCGGCGATCCGCGCCCTGCGCCTGCTCGGCGACGAAGAGGCCACGCGCGTGTTCACGACGGTCGGTCCCGAGCAGGAGTACTTCCTGATCGACGAGCAGTACTACTACGAGCGGCCGGACCTGCTGACGACCGGGCGCACGCTGTTCGGCGCCAAGCCACCCAAGGGCCACGAGCTCGACGAGCACTACTTCGGCTCGATCCCCGAGCGCATCCTCGCCTACATGATGGAGACCGAGCGCGAGCTCGCCAAGCTCGGCGTGCCGGTCAAGACGCGCCACAACGAAGTTGCGCCGAACCAGTACGAGCTGGCGCCGATCTTCGAGAACTCCAACGTCTCCTGCGACCACCAGCAGCTGACGATGCAGCTGCTGCAGAACACCGCGCGCCGCTACGGCCTCGTGTGCCTGCTGCACGAGAAGCCGTTTGCCGGGGTCAACGGGTCGGGCAAGCACAACAACTGGTCGATGGGCACCGACACGGGCGCGAACCTGCTCGAGCCCGGCGCCACCCCGCACGAGAACCTCCAGTTCCTGTTCTTCTGCGCGGCGGTCGTCAAGGCCGTCAACAAGCACCAGGCGCTGCTGCGGGCGTCGGTGGCGAACATCGGTCAGGACCACCGCCTCGGGGCCAACGAGGCGCCGCCGGCGATCATCTCGGTGTTCCTCGGCGGTGAGCTGGAGAAGGTCTTCGACGCGATCGCCGCCGGCGCTGCCGCGGTGGAGTCCGACAACGGCTTCCTCGGCCTCGGCACGCCGGTCCTGCCGCCGCTGCCGCTGCACGGCGGCGACCGCAACCGGACATCGCCGTTTGCCTTCACCGGCAACAAGTTCGAGTTCCGCATGCTCGGGTCGAGCTCCTCGCTCGGCTTCCCCAACACCGTGCTCAACACGATCGCCGCCGAGGCGATCGACGAGCTGGCCGATGCCCTGGAGACCGAGGTCGAGGGCGGCAGCTCGCTCGAAGAGGCGGTCATCGACGTCGTCAAGGACGCCTACAACGCCAACAAGCAGATCGTCTTCGGCGGCGACAACTACGCCGAGGAGTGGCACACCGAGGCCGAGGAGCGCGGGCTGTACAACCTGCGCTCGACGGTCGACGCCCTGCCGTGGTTCGTCGAGGAGACGACCGTCGAGGTCATGGGCAAGTACGGCGTCCTGTCCGAGCGCGAGCTCGAGGCGCGCTACGAGGTCGGCGTCGAGCAGTACGGGACGAAGGTCAACATCGAGGCCGAGACCGCGGCCACGATCGCCCGCACGATGCTCCTGCCGGCGGCGGTGCGCCATCTCAACGAGCTGCTGGCGGCCGGCCGCGAGGGGCTCATCGACGAGTTCGCGCCGCTCGTCGGGCAGTTCCACAAGGCGATCGTGGCACTCGAGAAGGCCAACGAGGACCCGGGCCTGGAGGCCCTGGAGCTCGCGCAGTACTTCCGCGACACGGTCCTCACCGCGATGGCCGACGTGCGGGCGGTCGCCGACCGCCTGGAGCGGCTCGTCGCCGACGACCTGTGGCCGCTGCCGAAGTACTCCGAGGTGCTGTTCATCAAGTAGCGGCTCAGCTGGACCATGCTGCACACGGAAGCCGGAAGCCCTGCCAATGCGGGGCTTTCGTCGTGTAGGAGCCTCCGCGCCGCCGCTTTGGCAGCGCGAATTGGCAGCATGAGCCCCCCGGCGAGGTCCTCTTGGCCCCTTCTCGCAGCTCGGCCAACGCTGTAGTAGGGCTCTTCACATCGGGTAGGTGTCAACTCTGAGTTGACACCGTGGCGGTCGTCTGTAGGCACACGGCGCTTGTGATGGCTAGATCCGGCAAGCGTCTGCCATGACCAGCACATAGGATCGCTGGCGATGTTGACGCGGCTCAGAGCCTCGAACTTCAAGCAGTTCGGCGAACTCGATATCGAGTTGGGCAACCCGGTCGTCTTCATCGGTCCGAACGATTCCGGCAAGACCACGGCGCTACAGGCGCTCGGACTTTGGGGGATAGGTCTGTCGCACTGGATCGCTAAGTACGAGGGCCGCGAGGCACCCAAGCGCCGACCGGCTGCGACCATCAACCGCCGCGACCTGTTGGCGATCCCGGTTCCGGTGGCAAACCAGCTTTGGAACGACCTGCATACGCGAGATGTCTCGCGCAGAAACGGCAAGCAGGAGACCGCCCACATCCGCATTGATCTGGTCGTGAACGGCATCGACAACGGCCAAGAGTGGGAGTGCGGCTTCGAGTTTGACTATGCGAACCCTGAGTCGATCTATTGCCGCGCGCTCCGCTTGTCGGACGAGCCTGAGCCCGCGCGCATGCCTGTACCGGAGGATGCGCGCACGACGAAGATTGCGTACCTACCCCCGATGTCGGGACTCGCGGCCTCGGAGAACCGTCTGATGCCCGGTGCAGTCAACGTCTTCATCGGGGAGGGCCGCACGGCTGAGGTGCTTCGCAACCTCTGCTACCAGATCGTCTCAGGCGAGAACGGGGACGCTCAGTGGAGTGTTCTTGTTTCAAGGATTCGGGAGTTGTTCGGAATTACGCTCGACCGCCCTCGGCTCCTCGAAGGACGCGGCGAGATTGAGATGAGCTTCCACAACGTCGGCGGGACGCAGCTCGACTTGTCAGCATCCGGGCGGGGGCTGCAACAGACGTTGTTGCTCGTGGCGTACCTAATGACGAATCCTGGTTCGGTCCTGTTGCTAGACGAGCCAGACGCGCACTTGGAGATCTTGCGGCAGCGCCAGATCTATCGGCTGCTGACCGAGGTGGCGCATGAGAGTGGGAGCCAGGTGGTGGCCGCCAGCCACTCTGAGGTCATCCTCAACGAAGCGGCTGACCGGGATGTGGTTGTGGCCTTCGTCGGAAAGCCGCACCGCATCGATGATCGGGGCGGACAGGTCTACAAGAGCCTCAAATCGATTGGCTTCGAGCACTACTACCAAGCGGAGATCACGGGTTGGGTCCTGTATCTCGAAGGGTCTACTGATCTCGCCATACTCGCCGCGATGGCCGAGGTATTGGGCCACCCGGCGTCAGAGGTGCTTGTGCGCCCATTCGTCGAGTACGTCGGCAACTACGTGAGCGCCATGAACGAGCATTTCCACGGCTTGCGCGAAGCCAAGCCGGACCTCGTCGCCTTTGGGCTCTTTGATCGGCAGGACAACTTCCCTGGGTCGAGCCATCCCAACCTTCGCGTGCATGCATGGAAGAAGCGCGAGATCGAGAACTACATCGCGCAGCGGGACGTGCTGCTCCGGTGGGCGCAGGCCACCGGCACAGAGAAGCATGGAGAACTGTTCGGCAGTGCCTGGGAAGCTACAATGGAGCGCGCCATCGACCAGATCGAGCAGGCCATGCGTACTCTCGGGCGCTCGCCCTGGTCAGACGATACGAAGGCGTCGGATGAGTTCCTAGATCGTCTCTTCGAGCTGTTCTTCGAGTCACTAGAGCTTCCCAATCTGCTCCGCAAGAGTGACTACCACCAACTTGCCGCCTTCGTTGAACCGCAGGATCTCGATCCTGAGGTCAGCAAAGTGCTGGACGACGTTGTTCAGACAGCTCAAGATGCAGCACCCAGAATGCAGTAACCACAGCCAACTGTTGTTACCTCATGTGAGTGGATAGCTCAGTGGCGTGGCAGGCTGGGCCTATCGCGGACTAGGTCTTCCCGCTTAGCTCCTGCCGCAAGCGTGAGACAATCGAAAGCTATGCGAGTGGCCACAACAGACAGGCACCTGTCCGTCCGAGTCGCCGACGACGACTGGGACGGCCTGCGGCGGATCGCCGACGACTCCGCTAGGTGAACGCCACAGGTCCGGACGAACGAAATGCAGGGACCATGCACGTCAGCTTCCCGCCGACAGCAAGTCCACACGACCGCATCCTGCAACTACGGATCAGCGAAGCTGAACACGCCGAGATGCGCCAGCGCGCGGAGATGGTTGGGCTCCCCCTGAGCGCCTAACCTGACAGCCATCTTCAATGTCTTCAAGGAGGAGAAGGTGGATCGCCTCTACACCACCGAACTCCTCGCAGCTCTCCATGAGGATGAGTCCTCCCCGTGGGTGAGGTACCGGCCAGGACGATCAGACCCAGCCCTCAACGCCATCGACCTCGCGCAGATCCTCTCCCGCCACGAGATCGCTCCCAGGAAGATGAGGAATGGCCGAGGAACGGCCAGGGGGCTACCTCCGCAGCGACTTCACAGGCGCATGGAAGCGCCACGTCAACCCGTTCCTGCGCCTCCCAGCTTCCTCCCCCAGCAAGCCGGAACAGCCGGGAACAGGAGGAACGCGCCGAACGGCCCGAGGACTCCTTCAACGCACACCACGACTGACGCCGCTCACGAGGCCATCGACCGCTTCATCCACAGTCGGAGGAACCGTGTCGGGCAATGGCAGCCGCCGTGGCGAAGGAGCGGCGCGGACCAGCTTCGCCATGCCACCGTCCTTTCCCGCTTCGACGACATCGGCCAGCCGCCTTTGACGCGGGACCTTGCCGACGAGATCGCGCAGCGCATAGCCACGCATCTCAATCGAGCGAGCGACGATCCGTGGCTCGACTCCAAGGCGGCTGCCGAGCACTGGGCATCACACAGAACTCGCTGCTGCGCAGCCAGCTGCGGGCCGATCTGCTGTCGGTGACGATGCTGCGCCCGGCGCTGTATCCGATCGCCCGCCGCCAGCTCGACCAGATACAGCCGGAGGAGACGCTCCGCGGCGATCTCAGCGGCCGGATGCTCACGGCCATGCTGGCACTGCACAACGCGTCCGGGGGCGACACGCTCGACGGGTGCGCCGAGCGCGCGCGAGCGGCGCTCGACGGCGACCTGCTCCTGGACTCCGGCATCGCGGCCTTCGACTACGCCTGCCGGGTGCTCGTCGCCGCCGACCGCTTCGAGGCGGCCGCCGACGCGTGCGAGCGCGCGCTGGCCCACGGCCGCCGGTACGGCTGCATCTCGGCATTCGCGATCGGTCTGTCGTTTCGGGGCGGCCTTGCGCTGGCCCGCGGCGAGCTCGCCGATGCCGAGGAGGATGCCCGCGCAGCGGTCGAGATCGCGCGGGCGCACGGGGTCGTCACCGCGCTGCCGTTCGCGCTGACGAACCTCGCGCTCGTGCTCGTCGAGCAGGGCGAGCCCGACGTCGCCGCCGCCATGCTCGACAGCTATGTCGAGGAGGCGCCCTGCTTCGGGGACCTGCCGTCGTTCTCGCTGGTGCGCGGCCGCATGCGGCAGTACGACGGGGACTGCGCGGGGGCCCTGGCGGACACGCTCGAGGCCGGCCGGCGGTGCCCCGCGACCGAGCAGGACAACCCCGCGCTGTGGCCCTGGCGGTCCGAAGCGGCCCAGATCCAGCTTGCGCTGGGTCACCGCGACCAGGCGCGCCGGCTCTCGAGCCCGGAGCTGGCGCTGGCGCGCGAGTGGGGTGCTCCGAGGACGCTCGGACGCGCGCTGCGCGTCGCGGGGCTCGTCGAGGGCGGCGCGTCGGGCATCGCGCTGCTCCACGAGTCCCTGGACATCCTCGAAGCCTCGCCGGCACGGCTGGAGTGCGCCAAGACGCTGATCGAGCTTGGTGCCGCGGTGCGGCGCGATGGCTCTCGTCGGGAGGCGCGCAGCTTGCTCGCCCGCGGGTTGGAGCTCGCCGATCACTGCGGGGCTCGCCCGTTGATCACGCGCGGGCGAACCGAGCAGAACGGACGGCATCCAGCAGGATGCCGGCGACGTGTGGGGTGGGGGCGGTGGAGTGCCTGTGCCTGCGGGCGGCGGACTCTCGGCCGCGCCGCACGAGCCTGTCGGGCGTCGACTCGCTGACGCCCAGCGAGCGTCGTGTCGCATCGATGGCGGCGTCCGGAATGACGAACCGCGGCATCGCGCAGGAGCTGTTCGTGACGCGCAAGACCGTGGAGGTCCATCTCTCCAACAGCTACCGCAAGCTCGAGATCGGGTCGCGGATGCAGCTCCCGCGGGCGCTCGGACAGTAGCTCCGGGCCGGGGCCGCTGCCGGCCGGCACCCTGCGTCTTCCTCACGACGCTCTCACGCCGCGCCCGTATGACAGGTGGCGTGGCGAAGCTGACAGCAACGTTGGTCGCGGCGCTGGTCGCCGCCGGGGGGCTGGCGGCGTGCGGTGGCGACGACGAGCGCGATCGCGGGCTGCCGCAGGGCAGCGAGGCCGTCAAGCTGGACCCTGCCGACTTCACGACGACGATCGACAATTCCTACTTCCCGATGCGCGTCGGTACGCGGTGGGAGTACCGCGAGACCGACACGGCCGGCGGGCGCGCAAAGGTCGTCGTCAGGGTCACGGACGAGACGAAGAAGATCGCCAACGGCATCACCGCCCGCGTGATCCGCGACACGGTGACCGAGCGGGGCGTGCCGGTGGAGGTCACCGACGACTGGTTCGCGCAGGACAAGGACGGCAACGTCTGGTACCTCGGCGAGTACGTGACGAACTACGAGGACGGCAAGGTCGCCGACCATGCCGGATCCTTCGAGGCCGGCGTCGACGGCGCCCAGGCGGGGATCGCCATGCCGGCCAAGCCGGAGCCCGGGCTGGCATACCGCCAGGAGTACCTCAAGGGCGAGGCCGAGGACCGCGGCGCGATCGTCACCGTCGGCGAGGAGCAGGTCGAGGTGCCGTTCGGCTACTTCAAGGACGACGTCCTGATGACGCGCGACCTCGTTCCCACCGAGCCGCGGGCGCAGGAGCTGAAGTTCTACGTGCCCGGGATCGGCCCCGTGCTGAGCGTGCACACCGACGGCGACGGCGGCCGCGCCGAGCTGATCGCGTTCCAGCGCGGAGCGCGGTGACCTTCGGCGCGGGGCGCCCTGGGCGAACACGCGCAGCGCCGGGAGAACAGCGGTGCGCGCGGACCCCGCCCGCGATCTCGGATGGACGCCGGTTGGACCGGGGGCGCGGCACGATCACGCCCGGTGGTGTCGGGCAGATCGAGATCGCAACCCGCATGCCCGGGGCGAGCTTTCACGGTGTCACACGCACGGAATCCGAAAGCGCACGCACGTCCCGCCTTCTGCGTCCGCCATCCAGATCCGTCCGCCGTGGGCCTCGATGATCGCGCGCGAGATCGCCAGGCCGAGGCCCGCGCCGCCGTCGGACGAGCGGGCGCCGCTGCGGCCGGTGCCCTGAAAGAACGGCTCGAAGACGCGGGCTCGCTCGTCGCCGGCGATGCCCGGCCCCGTGTCGGCCACCTCGATCTCGATCGCGCCCTCGCTCGCCGGCACCGCCCGGACGACGACGCTGCCGTCGGCCGGCGTGTGGCGGATCGCGTTCTGGATGAGGTTGAACAGCACGCGCTGGATCTGCTCGGGGTTGGCGTGCGCGGCGGCGAGCCGCGGGGCGAGCTCGGCGTGCACGGCGACCGCGCCGGCCTCGGCGTGCGGGCGCATCGCGTCGATCGTCTCGCGAACGAGCTCGTCGAGCATCACGTGCTCCACCGTCCAGCGGATGTCGCCGGACTCCAGGCGCGACAGCTCGAAGAGGTCGTCGATCAGCGCGCTCAGCGCGTGCACGTTCGTGGCGATCCGCCGCAGGTAGTCGCGCCGCATCGCCGGCTCGGTCACGACGTCCTCGTCGATCGCCGCGACGAGCAGTCGCAGCGACGTCAGCGGGGTGCGCAGATCGTGGGAGACCGAAGCGATGAGGCTGCGGCGCGCGCACTCCTCGGCGGCGAGCTGGGAGACCATGGCGTCGACGTCGGCCCCCAGCCGCGCGAGCTCGTCCTGCCCGGCAAGGTCGGTTCGCACGTCGCGCCGGCCTTGCCCGACGGCCTCGAGCGTCCTGCGCACGGCATCGACGTCGGCGAGCGCGCGGCGGCCGAGCAGCCGCGCCGCCCACAGCGCGAGCCCGCCGGTGAAGGCCGCCACGAGCACGGTGAAGAACGCATCGTGGCCCGACACGAACATGAGCTCGACGAAGACGCCCACCGCGATGCCGAGCTGCGCCGCGGCGACTGCGGCGAGCAGGCCAAACTGGCGGCGCAGGCCGCCGATGCGCGAGCGCGCCGCCACGATCCCGTGCGCCGCGAAGACCGTCGCGCAGCCCAGTGGGACGAGGATGAGCAGCGTCGTGAGGCCCGTGGACGAGCCGTATACGGCGGTGGCGAGGCCGCCGGCGACCGCCGCGGCGAACCCCGCGAACACGAGGCCGCGCGTCATGGCGAGAACCGGTACCCGACGCCCCACACCGTGTCGATGTAGCGCGGCAGCGCCGGATCGGATTCGATCTTCGCGCGCAGGCGGCGGATGTGGACGGTGACGGTCGACGTGTCGGTGTAGAAGGAGTAGCGCCAGACGAGGTCCATGAGCTGGTTGCGCGTGAACGCCTGGCCGGGGTGGCGCGCGAGGAACAGCAGCAGCTCGAACTCGCGCTGGGTGAGTGCCACCTCCTCCGCGCCGATGGTGACGCGGCGAGCCGCCGGGTCGATCAGAAGCTCGCCGAAGCGCAGCGGCGGCTCCGCGTCCGGGCTCGTGTCCAGCCGCCGCAGCACGGCGTCGACCCGCGCGACGAGCTCTGCGGGCGAGAACGGCTTGACGACGTAGTCGTCGGCGCCCAGGCGCAGTCCGACGATGCGGTCGGATTCCTCGCCGCGCGCCGTCAGCAGGATGATCGCCGTGCGGTCGCGGTCGTGCTCGCGCACACGACGCATGACCTCGAGGCCGTCGATGCCGGGCAGCATGAGATCCAGGACGATGAGGTCCGGGGTGTGCTCCACGACCGCCGCCATCGCGGCGTGGCCGTCGGCGGCGACGCGCGTGCCGTAGCCGGCACGCTCGAGGTAGCGGCACAGCACCTCGGCGATCGTCGGCTCGTCGTCGACGACGAGGATGTCCGCGCGCGCGTGGTTCGTGACCGCCATGGCTTCGAGTGTCGCAGCCAGCGGGGCCGCTTCCCCGCGCGCCGGCCGAGTTCATCGTCTGTTCATCCCGGTGGCGCACGCAGCGCCGCCGCCGCGAACTCCTTCATGCCGGCCGCGAACGGCACCTGCGCACGGAAGCCGAGCCGGTCGGCCGCCAGGTCCGCGCCGGCGAACACGTGGCGCACGTCGCCGAGCCGGTACTCGCCGGTGGTCACCGGCGCGGGCGCACCGCCCACGCTCGCGGCGTGCAATTCGGCAGCCATCTCGCCGATGCTGCGCGGCGTGCCGCTGGCGACGTTGAACGCCCCCGGCACCGGCTCGGGCGCGGTGAGCGCGAGGACGTTCGCCCGTGCCACGTCGCGCACATGAACGAAGTCGCGCAGCTGGCCGCCGTCCTCGAACACGCGCGGCGCCCGGCCGCCCGCGAGCGCACTGGCGAAGATCGCCGCGACGCCCGCGTAGGGGGTGTCGCGCGGCATCCGCGGGCCGTAGACGTTGTGGTAGCGCAGCGCCGTGACGGGAACGCCGGTCTCGCGGCTGAAGGCCGCGGCCAGGTGCTCCTGGTGCAGCTTCGTCGCGGCGTAGACATTGCGCGGGTCGGCGGGCGTGTCCTCGGGGATGCTGCGCGGCTCCAGCGGCGCGCCGCAGACCGGACACGTCGGCTCGAAGCGGCCGGCGGCGAGGTCGCGCTCCGGGCGCGGGCCGGGTCGAACGAGCCCGTGTTCGGTGCAGGCGTAGCGGCCCTCGCCGTAGACGACCATGCTCGAAGCGAGCACGAGCCGGCCGGTGAACCGCTTGCGCGCGAGCTCGCGCAACAGGACGGCGGTGCCGAGATCGTTGTGGGCGACGTAGTCGGCGATGTCGCCGATGTCGGTCCCCAGGCCGACCATCGCCGCCTGGTGACAGACGTGGTCGATGCCGTCCAGCGCCGTGGCGACGGTGGCGCTGTCGCGGACGTCGCCGTGTACGAACTGCGCGCCGGGCTGCAGGTAGCCGGGCGCGGCGGAGTGTGCCGCGGGATGCAGCGCGTCGAGGATGCGCAGCTCGTCGCCGCGGGCGAGCAGCGCGTCGGCGATGTGCGAGCCGACGAAGCCGGCGCCGCCGGTGACGAGCACGCGGGTCATCGCGCGCTGCCCGACCTCACCACGGCGAGCGCACCGCGAGCTGCAGGAGCAGGGCCAGGCCGATCTGCACGGCCAGCCACACGCGCGTTCGCGTGAGCGCCGCCGTCGCGACGAGCAGCCACGGCACCAGGTGCAGCCAGATGCGCTCCGTCTCGCCCTTCGACATCCCCGACAGGTCCGCAACGGCGAGCGCGGCAAGTGCCCCGCCGGCCAGCAGCCACACCCCGCGGTCGCGCAGCCGCGCGAGGCCGGCCGCGGCGGCCGGCCCGACTGCGAGCGCGAACGCCGCCAGCGAGATGAGCAGGAACTCCGCATACGGGCGGCGCCGGGAGACGCCGGCGAGGTACTGCTCGCGCGTCGCCGCCAGCCCGTCGAGCCAGTTGAAGCGCAGCGCCAGGAACACCGCGAAGACGAGCGCGACGCTGGCGCCCGCCCAGGCGACGGCCGCGGGGCGGCGCCGGCCGACGGCGATCGCCACGACCACGGCGGCGAGCGTCGCGATCCCGTAGCTGAGCATCAGCGCGACGGCGAGCACGAGCCCGGCGAGCAGCGCGAGCAGCGCCGCGCGGCGGGTGCGCGCTGTCGTGCAACCGAGCGCGAACAGCGCGATCCCGACTGCGCCCACCCCGGCGTACAGCGCGTCCACCGAGGTCGCCATCCAGACGGCCGCGGGCGTGAAGACGACGAAGGGCGCCGCAGCGCGCGCGCGCGCTTCGCCGGCGAGCGCGCGCAGCGCGACGAGCACCGCCGGCGCCGTCAGCGCGCCGCAGCCGATCACGAGCACGGCGGCAGCCGTGGCACCACCCAGGCCGGCGCCGTCGAGGGCCCACAACAGGAGCACGCCACCCGGCGGATGGCCCTGGACGTGCGTGGGGTAGGTCGACAGCACATCGCTGAACGACGCAAGGAAGGCGCCGGGCGCTCCGACGAGCGACACGGCGCCCAGCTGCTCGTACTTCGTGGTCAGCGGCGCGGCGATCGCGCCCACGCCATCTGTCGCCGCGAGCGCGACGGCCCAGGCCGCCGCCGCCGCCCAGCTGCACGCCAGCAGCCCCCGCCACCGCAGGTCAAGCGCCAGTGCCGGGGCCCATCTGACCGCTGCGGCGGCGAGCCCGAACGCGGGCAGCAGGGCCGCGGTCAGGCGCAGGTCGAAGCTGCCGACGAGCGGCGCGGCGCCGATGTGGACGAGCGGCTGGCGCGCGTTGAGCGCGCCGCCGAGCAGGTGGCCGGCGACGATCAGCAGCGCCCAGCCCGCGACGCAGAGCGCGGTAGGCCACGCGAGCGCACCGCCGGCGCCGCCCTTCGCCGCGCCCCGGGCGCGGCGTCCCATGACGAGTTGCATGCTGTCGCAGGCTACGGCCGTGGCGCGCGCTGTGAAACGGCGCGCGACCTCGTTCTCCAGTTCGTAATCGAGCCCGGCGCCCGCGCGTCGTAGGGTCGTCAGCATGGCGACCGTCGTGCTCCCGGTGCTGGACGAGGCCGAAGCCCTGCCCTGGGTGCTGTCGCGTATGCCGCGGGACTACACGCCGATCGTCGTCGACAACGGATCCACCGACGGGTCGGCCCGCATCGCGCAGCAGCTCGGCGCGCGCGTCGTCCACGAGCCGCGACGCGGATTCGGCGCCGCCTGCCACGCCGGCCTCGTGGCTGCGACGGACGAGATCGTGTGCTTCATGGACTGCGACGCGTCGCTCGATCCGCGCGACCTCCCGCGCGTGGTGGAGCCGGTGCGCGCCGGCACGGCCGATCTGATGCTGGGCAGGCGCCTCGCCGAGCGCGGCGCGATGGCACCGCACGCACGGCTCGCCAACCGCGCGCTGACGCTCGAGCTGCGCCGGCGCAGCGGCGTCGTGCTGCGCGACCTCGGCCCGATGCGCGCCGCGCGCCGCACCGCGCTGCTCGAGCTGGGGATCGAGGACCGCCGCTTCGGCTGGCCGCTGGAGATGGTCCTGCGGGCCGCCGCGCGGGACTGGCAGATCGCCGAGGTGGGCGTCGCGTACCGTGCGCGCAGCGGGCGCTCGAAGGTCACCGGCACCTTCCGCGGAACCGCGCGCGCCGTGCGCGACATGGCGGGTGTGCTGCGCTGATGGTGAGCGCACGAACGACGCGCCACGCACGATGACCGCGATCGCCGTCATCGCCAAGGCCCCCGTCCCCGGGCGCAGCAAGACGCGGCTGAGCCCGCCTTGCACGCCAGAGCAGGCGGCGGCGCTCGCGACCGCCGCGTTGGCCGACACGCTGGCGGCGGTCGCAGCTGTCCCTGGCGCGCGCCATGTCGTCGTGCTCGACGGCGCTGCGGGACCCTGGCTGCGTCCCGGCTTCGAGGTCATCCCGCAGCGTGGCGCCGGGCTCGCCGAGCGCCTCGCGGCCGCGTTCGCCGACATCGGCGAGCCCGCGCTCGTCGTCGGCATGGACACGCCGCAGCTCACGCCGCAGCTGCTCTCGCACGCCCTGGACCGCCTCAGCACCGCCGATGCCGTGCTCGGCGCCGCCTGCGACGGCGGCTACTGGTCGATCGGCTTGCGCGCCGCCGACGCCGCGGTGTTCGCCGGCGTCCCGATGAGCGACCCCGCGACGTGCGCCGTCCAGCGCGCGCGCCTGGACGCGCTCGGGCTGACCATCCGCGAGCTGCCGATGCTGCGCGACGTCGACGACATCGCCGACGCGCGGGCCGTGGCGGCGCTCGCGCCGCGCACGCGCTTGGCCCGCACGCTCGCCGCGCTGAGGCCCGCCGAGATCCTCGCGGCATGACACCGTCGGCGGCCGACGTCTACGGCCTCGCGCTCGCCCACGACGCGACACCGAAGCTGCGCGCGCGCCGTCCCGACGGAACGGCCATCGCGCTCGGGCTGCACCGCTGGCTCGGACCGCTGACCGCCGCCGACGAGGCGGTGCTCGACCGCACCAGCTGCCCCGTCCTGGACGTCGGCTGCGGCCCCGGCCGCCACGTGCTGGCGCTGGCCCGCCGCGGCCGGCTCGCGCTCGGTTTCGATGTCGCCCCCGCCGCCGTGCGCGTGGCACGCCTGCGCGGCGCGCCCGCGATCGAAGCCTCGGTCTTTCACCGCATCCCCGGTGCCGGCACCTGGGCCAGCGCCCTGCTGCTCGACGGCAACATCGGCATCGGCGGCGCGCCCGTCGCGCTGCTCGCGCGGCTGCGCGAGCTGCTGCGGCCTGGCGGCGACGTGCTCGTCGAGCTCGCGCCGCCCGGCGTGGCGGCCACGAGCGAGCGCATCCGCCTCGAGCTCGGCGGCCTGCACAGCCGCTCGTTCGCCTGGGCCTACGTCGGCGTCGACGCGATCGGGTACCCGGCGCGGGCCGCCGGCTTCGCCGTCGAGGAGCGCTGGCAGCACGAGCGCCGCTGGTTCGCCCGCCTCGTCGCCGCGCGCTGAGCGCTGAGCCCGGCCGCGCGCACTTGCACAGCAGGGACTTGATCAGGCAGCGCCGCCGGGGGATCGGTCGGCACGTCGGGCGCGCACGGCGTACAGCAACGCCGACGCGGCGAACATCGCGCCGCAGAGCAGCAGCCAGCGGCCGAGGTAGACGTCCTGCGAGAGGGCGGTCGCGCGCTCGTAGCGGCCGCCGCCAAGCCCGAGGATCAGCGGGAAGAAGACGACGAACGCAAAGCCGCTGAGCAGCGCCGGAACGCGTACGTGGTTGATCGACCGCGTCCGGCGCCCGAGCGCCAGTCGGTTCAGGGCGGTGTAGAGCGGAAATGCGATCGCGTCGTGCAGGAGCACGGCACCGGCGAACCACAGCACGACGTTCCACGGCTGTCCGCCGGCGAAGATCCGCGTGAAGGCGTATGCCGCCAGCGCGAGCGCCGCGGCGTGGCTGAGCAGGTGCAGCGGACCGGCGCCGTACGTCCGTCGCAGCGTCATGCGCGCACCCCCTTGAACTCCAGCCGGTCGACCCACTTCGTGCAGTGCACGCCGGGTAGCGCCGGGACCACGATCCGCGCCGGGAATCCGTGGTCGACCGACAGATCGGCGCCGTTGACGCGCAGCGCGAGCAGAGCGCGGCGGTCGCCGGCCTGGCCCCGGCTCAGCGTCGCGCGGCGGAAGCTCCCGCGATCCTGCAGCGACTCCACGAGCAGCTCGTCGAATGACCGCACGCCGGCGAGCGCGGCGAGGTCGCGCAGCCGCACGCCGCTCCAGGTCTGCGTCGTCGACCAGCCCTCGACACAGGCGATCGGCAGCTCGTAGGTCTGCTGCGGGAGCGCGAGCAGCTGCGCGCGCGACAGGTCCAGCGTGCTGGCGCCGTTGACCAAGCGCAGGCGCCAGCCGTCGCCGGTCTGCGTCGGCGTGACCCCGACCGACCGGGCCGTCTTGTTGATCTGGAAGTCGTTGGGCCCGTCGCCGAGATCGCGGCCGTGCGGGGCAAGCAGCGCGATCTCGCGCAGTGGCCCCCCGACGGACTGGCCGGCCGTCAGCACGAGCAGCCCCAGCGACGCGCCGCCGGTCACGCCCAGCACGCCGCGGCGCGAGATCGTCGGCGCGCTCGGCGCCGGCGGGATCAGCTCCGACTCGCCCGTCTCCGGCGTCGTCTCGTCCGGCCCGCGACGCAGCTCGTCGAGCAGCCGGCGCTGGCGCAGGCTGCGGCGCATCGTCGGCACCTTGACCACGGCATGCAGCGCGAACGCGGCGATGAAGACCCAGCCGCCGTAGAAGTGCGCGGCCAAGAACGAGAACTTCCACGGGTAGTACAGCTGGGCGTTGAAGATCCCCGTCGCGAACTGAAACAGCGTCGAGCTGACCAGCAGCGCGAGGCTCGCCCGCTCCAGCACGTGCGCCGGCGAGCGCAGCGGCGGCCACTCGAACAGCTTGGGCATGACCGACCAGAGCTTCACCAGGATGACCGGCACCAGCGCCATCCCGATCGTCACGTGCAGCCCCTGAGTCAGCGCGTACAGCCAGCTCGGGCTCGTCGGCCACGAGAACACGTAGAAGTCCAAGAAGCCCGGATCGCCGATGAGGTTGTTGCGCCCAAGCGCCGGCTCGTAGGCGACGTAGGACAGCAGGCCGGTCACGAGGACGACGGGGATGCCCACGAGCAGCGCGGCGCCGAGCACCGACGTCAGCCATGGGCCGCGCAGCGGACTGCGCCACGCCTCGCGCCGGAAGGGTCCGGGCGGAGGGTTCGGTGAGCGGAGCATCACGCGACATGACGATCGCGGACGGCGCTCCCGAACACCAGGGCTCGCGGCCCAAGTTCAGCGAATCGTCATACCGCGATCCGGGCCGACGGCGGCGGCCGACGGGCGGCCGCCGCGCATCGGACAGGCCCTACGAGATCGAGATCGTGTTTACGCCCGGATCGGTCGGCGTGCGTGCCGCGACCTCGGCGTACTCGTACTTGGTCCCCGGCTTGGAGCCCGGCTTGCCGAAGCCGAAGCCGGCCGACTCGAGCACCGCGACCGCGTCGAGGATCTTGAAGAAGCCGCCGACGCCCGATGTCGGCAGTCCTGAGACCTCCTCGCGCTGGGTGAACTTCGCGTACACGCGGTCGTTGCCGAGCTGGCCGAGCGACTGCAGCGCGAGCGCCCGGTGGACCGCCTCGGTGGCCATGATCTCGGCCGCATAGCGGGCGAACTTCGATCCCATGAGATCACCCTGGCGCGCGAAGACCGTCGTGGCCAGCAGGTAGGCGTTGATGAACACCTGGTCGCCGACGACGAGGGTCGTGAGCAGGCTCTCGGGGGAGGCGAAGACCTCGTCGGGCACGTAGATCGTCGTCGTAGCGGGCTTTCCCCCGACGGCGCTGGACGTCAGCAGCTCGTAGTGGTTCTTCTCCTGCTGGGCCGCGGCGCGGACGTTGCGCAGGGTGACCGCGTCCATCTTGCCTCCCAGCTTCTCGGCGCCGACCGTGTTCACGATCGTCGCCAGCACCTCGGCTGTCGCGGCGACGGTCGTGATGTTCGCGACGGAGTTCCCGGCATTGGTCTTCACGGCCGCGAACGCGTCGGTGGAGGCGTAGCCGAGCAGCCCCATCGATCCCAGGGCCGCGGCCGTCGTCGCGACAAGCGTGCGACGAGTGCTGGCCGGCTCGCAAGCATGCTGACGATCGATCGTGTCGAACAGATGGTTGGCGACTTCTGACATGCGACACCTTTCTGATGCGCTCAGACATCAGCGCAGTGGAGTTCAGGGAGCAGCGTGCGACCCCCGGTCTGAGCTTCAGCGTTCCCACGCGCCACATGGATCAGTCAAACGGCGCGTTGGCGGTCGTCTTGGCCGTCCGACCGGTCGAGCCGGCCTCCGGACGGCGCCGCCGTCAGATGACTCCGGGCACGGCGCGTGCCGTGAGCATGCAGCCCAGTGCGACGATCAGCACGGCGGAGAACGCCGGCGCCGCTGCCATGACACGAGCGGTGCGACCGTCGGGTCGCCAGCGGCCGCTGAGACCGCGGACGCCGACGACCGCGATTCCGAGCGCGGTCAGCGTCGCGGCCAGCCCGAGGCTGAAGACGACGATCAGCAGCAGTCCCAGCACGATCTGGTGCTGGGAGATCGCGCCGAGCAGGACGACGAGCGCCGACGGGCAGGGAATGAGCCCGGCGGCCGCGCCGGCGGCGATCAGCGCGCGCGGCTTCAGCGACTCGGGGGCGTGGTCGTGGTGGCCGCCCCCGGACCCGTGGGCATGGGCATGGGCATGGGCATGGGCGTCGTGCGGCTCAGGGCCCGCAGCGTGGCTGTGGCCGTGCCCCTCGTGACTGTGGCCGTGCCCGTGACCATGGTGGTCGGGGCCGTGCTCGTCGCGCCGGGCTCGCAAGCGCGACCGGACGACGACCGCGCCGACGACCAGGACGAGCAGCCCGGCCACGAGGTTCATCCACGGATACAGATCCTCCGGCAGCAGGTACTGCGACAACGCGAGCGTCACGATCCCGAGCGCGAAGACGCCGATCGTGTGCGTCACCGTCACGGTCGCGCCGAGCATGACGGCATGCCGCGCGGTGCCGCGCGCGCCGACCAGATACGCGGCGACCATGGCCTTGCCGTGGCCGGGCGACAACGCGTGCAGGGCGCCCCAGCCGAAGGCGGCGAGCAGCAGCAGAAGCAGCGTGCCCTCGCCCCCGGCCGCGTCGTCGAAGAGGCCGGCGAATCCGTCGTCCGCGCGATCGCCCGTCGTCGACAGGCCGGCGCCGTCGGCCCGTGGCGCGACGAGGCTGCCCTCGCCGGGCTGCACCGTGAGCGTGATCGAGCGGTCGTCGGCCGGGCTGTCGAGCAGCGCCGCCGGGTAGCTGCGCAGCCGGTTCGTCGGGTCGGTGGCGGGCAGGCTCGAGCGCGTCGCGGTGCCGTCGCCTCGCGCGCCGATCATCGAGCGCCAGCCGAGGCGATCGGCGAACGTCGTGTCGCTCAATGAGACCCGGCGCGCGTCACGGATGCGGGCGCTGAGCAGCAGCTCGACCCTCGTCGTGCGCAGTCCACCCTCTCCGTCGGGGAAGGAGATCTGTCCGGGTGACGAGGGCACCAGCGCGACGGTTGTGCCGTCGACGCGCAGTCGCAGGCCGCGCAACGCCTGCTCGCGCTTGGCTGTCAGCACCGCCGCGGGGCTTCGGCCGCGTTCCTGAAACGTGGGGATCTCGGCCTGGTCGAGGATCCAGCGAACGTCGATGCGATCGGTCGAGACGCTGACGACCGACAGGCGGTTGATCGTGAAGTTGCCGAGCGGATGGGCGTGCGCACCCGCGGGCAGGAGCAGACCGATCACGAGGAGGGCCGCGAGCGCGGCGAGGATCGACCGGTGGCTCATAGCGCTTTCAGCGCCCGGTGCGCCCTGGGCGCGTACAGCGCGGAGAAGCGCGCGTCGGCACTCAGCGCGCGGCGCAGCAGGCGCCCGGCCGTCGTTCGCCGGCCGGCGGCGCGGGCGCTCATGCCCGCGTGGTAGAGAAACCGCGCGTCGCGTGAGCCCAGACGCAGGGCGCGGACTCCCCACGCCAAACCCTGCCGGGGCTGCCCGGCGCGCGTCAGCGCCCAGCCCAGCGCGTCGGCGGACCGCACGCTGGGGGCGTTGCGCCACGCCGCGCGAGCCAGCGTCACGCCGCGGGCGCGGTCGCCGTGGTCGGCCTCGAAGAGCGCGAGCTCGACATCGGTGTCAAAGCCGGCGCCCGCCAGCAGGCGCTGCTGGACGCGCACCAGGTCAAACGTCCTGCGCGCCGCCGCGACGCGGCCGGCGGCCAGCTCCGTCTCGCCGAGCAATACGACGTACTCCGGCAGCGGCAGGCGCGCGACGACCGCTTGCAGACGACCGATCGCGCTGTCGAGGCGCCCGGCGGCGGCGTCGATGCGGGCCAGGCCGGCTCGGGCCGGGACGTAGCCGGGGACGCGGGCGAGCGCCGCTCGATACGCCGCGCCCGCGGCGCCGCGGCGGCCGCGGGCAAGCTCGAGGTTGCCCTGCAGGGTCTGCACGTAGGCGGCGTTCTCGGGCACCTCGCCGCCGGCCGCCAGCGCCAGGGAGAGCGCTTCGCGCGCGCCGCGGAGGTCGCCGTGAAGCTCACGGAAGTAGGAGACGCGGGCGTAGGCGTCGAGGTTCGGCTTGAAGTCGATCATCCGCTGCAGCGCCGTGCCGGCCGCCTCGTAGCGCCCCAGCTCGACGTTGGCATCGACCACCACGGCGAAGGGCTTGACGACGTCCGGTGCGAGCCGGCGTGCCCGCAGGCCGTCACGCAGCGCGCCCCGGAAGTCGTGGCGCGCCAGACGCAGCGCGCCGCGCGTCGTGTACGCGCCGGCGTTGGAGGCATCACTGGCCAGCGCCCTGGCGAGGGCCTGGTCAGCGCGCCGGTAGTAACTCGTGTCGCCCGTCTCGCGCGCCTTTTGTAGGAGCGCCGATCCCAGCGCAACGAGACCGTCGGCGTCCGATGGCTGCTCGCGCACCGCCGCCACCGATCGCGCGACGCGCTGATCGGTCGAGCCCGGCACGCTGCCGACCCCACCCGCGGGCGGCGCCGCGGCCCGCGCATCCGGGCGCTGCGGGCCGCCGCCGACGGTCAGGCCGAGGACGACCAGCATGACCACGAATGCGGTCACGCTGATGATGAGCAGAGGACGCACGGTCAGGCTGCGTTCGTAAGGCCGGCCGGCCGGCCGGGAAAGCAGCGCTTTGAACGCGCTCTCCCCCGGCCGGATCGACGCTCAGGACGGGGCGTCCGCGGGCGTCGGGTCGTGCAGCGGCTCCTGGCGATCCTCGGTCGGCGAGCCGCCGATCTCGTTCTTCAGCGACGGCACGTACGGGAACGTCGGGGAGAACGGCTGGTCGTTGACGTCGACCCCATCGCCGAGCGGCAGCTTCTTGCCGCCCTGGTCGGGCGGCACGAGGTAGCCGCCGAGGACGCGCAACTCGATGTCCACGACGTCGTCGGCGAGTCGCCGCCCGTTCGGGAAGCCCGCCAGGTCGCCGCCGATGACCCCGAAGCGGTTCTCGGTCGCCGCCGGCGGCACGCCCATGTTGATCTTCAGCGTGTCTGCGGCGGCCGGGTTCTTGGAGATCTGATTCGCGCCGGGGATGCCGGTGAACAGCGCCTGCACGATGTCGGTGCGATCGGTCTCCTTGACGCCCAGCGCGAGCAGCTGGTTCAACGCGCCCGCCAGGAATGGGTTCAGCGCGAACTTGCCGAAGTTCCTCAGGTCTCCGGACGGCTGCGTGCGGTTGTACCTGTCCTTCAGCGACTGCGGGATGAACAGCTCGTTGACCAGCGGATTGGCCAGGCGGCTGACCTGCACCCATTTGCTGCGCCGCTCCGCGCGGTCGGTCGCCGACCCGTTGTTGGTCACCTGCAGGCGCCGGCGCTCGGTGGATGCCCACACGCCGACCGAGGCGTTGGACGCCGTCGGGCCGCTGACGGCCCTGCGGTCACGCGTCACGCGCGCCTCGGGAATCTGCAGCACGACCGTCTGCACGCCGTACCCGGCGAGGGTGTCGATTCCGCCGCCCATGTTGCCGGTCCCCGCGCCCTCCAGGTTGACCGAGTCAAAGACGCGGTCCAAGGGCAGGAAGAACGCGTCGTCGCGCTGACCGGCGAAGACCTTGCCGCCGCCGGGCAGGCGCCTGATCGCCGAGTTCGCCAGCGACTCGTAGTCGGGCATCGTCTTCGGGCCGACGTTGCTCGGCGCTACACGGAAGTTGCGACCCAGGCTGCGAGCCGACGTCATCCGTCCGCGCCGGTTATAGGTCTCGCGTACGACCTCGTAGGACTCCTTCTGGAAGAGCTCCGGATCGTTGAGGCTCGTCACCTGCGTGAGCGAGTGCAGGTAGTTCTTGTCGTTGAACCTCGTGCGGAAGTCGAAGCGGTAGCGCACGTCGTAGTCGCCGTCGCCCGTGTTGTCGATGTTGATGTAGTAGCGCGCACGATCGTCGAAGCGATAGAAGTTCGGGCCGCCGGCCGGATCCTCGAACGGCACCCAGTTGGCCACCACCGTCAGCGCGCCCGGGCTCTCCGCGGCCGTGAAGGCGTACACATCGGTGTTATCAGCCGTCGGATCGGCGGACGTCAACGGCGCTTCGCGGTGGCTCGAGCTCGAGCCGATGGTCACGACGACGGCCGTCGCGGCCAGCGAGGCAAGCAATGCCGCCAACAGCAGGGGGATCTTGCGCATGAGGCTCCTCAGAAGGGGTGGACGGCCGCAGCCGCAGATGCTCCTCTCTCGAAGCGGACGTCGGTCTGGATCACTCTCTGGCGCAGCGCCGCTCGTGTGCGGCGAGGCGGCACAAGCGCATCTGCGCGCCGCTCGCCGACTCGTCGCCGCGTCAGCTATCCGCGTTCGCGCATCGGTGAGAGGCCGGTGGCAACCGTGCTCACGCGAGCGCCGCTGGTCGTGCCCGGCGGGAAAGCCTGCCAAGCTGCGCGCCGTGATCGAGCCGCTGCGCACCGTCACCGCCACCCGCTACGTCGAGGCCCTGCGCGAGGGCGGCTCGCTGCCCGGGCTCGTCGAGGCCGACGACGACGGGATGTACGTGACGAAGTTCCGCGGCGCCGGGCAGGGCGAGAAGGCGCTCGTGGCGGAGGTCGTGGCGGGTGAGCTGGCGCGCGCGCTGGGACTCCCGGTGCCGGAGCTCGTGGTCGTCGACGTGGATGTCGCGCTCGCCGCCGCCGAGCCGGATCCCGAGATCCAGGACCTCATCCAGGCCAGCCCGGGCCTGAACCTGGGGATGGACTTCCTCCCCGGCGCCCTGCCGTACACCGCCGGTAGCCCGATCGATCCGCAGCTGGCGGCCGACATCGTCTGGTTCGACACGCTGATCACGAACGTCGACCGCACCCATCGCAACCCCAACCTGCTCGTGTGGGGCCGGCGGACCTGGCTCATCGACCATGGCGCGGCCTTCTTTCGCCAGCACGGCGACCGCTCCCTTTCGCTCACCGCGCACGAGACCGTCCCGATGCTCGACCAGCACGTCCTGCTCGGCGTCGCCGGGTCGATCGAGGCGGCCGACGAGCGGCTCGGCAGCCGCGCGCTGTCGGCCGCCGGCGAGGCGATCGCCCGCGTCCCGGCGCAGTGGCTCGGCGTCAACCCGACCACCCGGCGTGCCGACCTCGCCTCGTTTCTCGTCGAGCGCCTCGGCCGGCCGCGCTCGTTTCTGAAGGACATCGCGCGTGCCCGCGGCTGACGCCCCCTTCGCCTACGCGATCCTGCGCGTCGTCCCGCGCGTCGAGCGCGGCGAGCGCGTCAACGTCGGCGTGGTCGTCTTCTGCCGCCAGCGCGACTTCCTCGACATGCGCGCGCGGGTCGACGAGCGGCGCCTCGCGGCGCTGGCGCCGGACATCGACATGGCCGCGGTGGGCACGAGCATCGAGGCGATCCGCGCAGTCGTCTGCGGGGAGCCGGCGGGCGGCGCGCTCGCCGCGCTCGCGCAGACCGAGCGCTTCGGCTGGGCCGTCGCGCCCGCCTCGACGATCATCCAGCCCTCGCAGGTCCACACCGGCCTCACGGCCGATCCGCAGGCGACGCTGGACCATCTCTTCGACGTGCTCGTCGCCACGACGGCGGGCGGTTGAACGTTGTTCACGCGGACGTAACGCCGAAGGGAGCATGGACGCCGATCTGACGCCGCTGTCCGCCGAGGCGGGCGCCCGCCGATGACCGTGTCCTCGCCGTTGATCCCGGTCGGACTGCGCCACCGCGTCGCCGAGCACGCCGCCAGCGGCGCCCTGCGCGACGTGCTCGAGCATCTGCGGCTGTCCTACTCGCCCGAACCGCTGTCCGAAGGCGCGATCTTCGGCTTCTCCGGCGCGCTCGACCTGCGCGTGCGGATCGCCGAGACGGCGGTTCCCGCGATCGACATCGAGGGCCGCGCGGCGTCGCTGGAGCTCGAGCTCTGCGAGCACCTGGGGATTCCCGCGCAGTGGCACACGAGCTCCGATCCGGCGACCGGCTGGAATTTGCTGCGCAGCGAGCTCGCGGCCGGCCGGCCGGCGCTCGTGCGCGCCGACCTCGCCGAGCTGGACTACCGCGACGGCGAGCGACACGACACGCGCCACGCGATCGTCGTCACGAGCGCCGATCCCGGCGCCGGCGTCGCCTGGGTCGCCGACGGCAGCTTCCCCGAGCCGCAGCGCTGCGGCCTGGAGGCGCTGGCGGCGGCGCGCGCGTCGCAGGGCTGGCCCGAGCCGGCGCACCACGCCCTGCTCGCGCTCGGCGTGCGCCCGCCCCGGCTCGCCGACCCGCGCCCCGCCGTCGCGGCCGCGCTGGGCCGCGTCGTGGAGACGATGCGCCGGCCGCAGCGCCCCGACCATCCGCATGTGCGCGCCGGCCTCGCCGCCGTCGATGCGCTCGCCGCGGCCTGGTCCGGGCTGCCCGACGCCGCGGGCGAGCGGCTGGGCGTCACGCTCGACGCGCTGCGCTTCCGGATCCGCGACGGCGGCACCGGCGGCGCGCTGTATCGCTCCCTGCAGGCGCGCTTCCTGCACGACGCCGCCGCGCTGCTGGGCTCGCCCCAGCTCGGGCACGCCGCGCTCCTCTGCGACGACCTCGCCGATGCCTGGCGCGCGCTCGCCGCGTCGATGGACGGCGGCGATCCCGCCTTCGCGCATCGCGTCTGCGGCCCGTGGGTACAGCGGATCGCCTCGCTCGAGCACCAGCACGTCGAGGCGCTCGAGGTTCACCTGCGCCTGCATCACGCCAAGGCCGCCTGACCCCCGCGCGCTCGGCTCAGGTGCCCGCCACCGGGGCCGACGCCGACAGCGCGAGCACCTCGCGGAAGTAGGGATCGCTCTCGGCGAGATCCCGCGGTGCCCCCAGCGCGACGATCCGGCCGGCGCGCATGACCGCGACGCGGTCGCAGAGGTTGACCGTCGACAGGCGGTGCGCGATGACCACCACCGTCGCCGTGCCGCGCAGGGCGGCGAGCGTCGTGCGGACGGCCACCTCGGTGTGAACGTCGAGCGCGCTCGTCGGCTCGTCGAGCACGACGAGCTGCGGCGCACCGGCGAGCGCCCGGGCCAGCGCGATGCGCTGGCGCTGCCCGCCCGACAGCGCCGAGCCGGCCGGTCCGACGTCGTGATCGAGCCCCTCGGGCCAGCGCTCGACGTCGGCGCCGAGGACGGCGGCGTCCGCCGCGCGCTCGATGGCGTCGTCGCCGACGTTCGCGCGCAGGAAGCGGATGTTGTCGCGCACCGTGCCGGTCAGCAGCAGCGGATCCTGCGAGACCCATGCCACGCGAGCGTGCCACTGCGCCGGATCGATGTCGGCGAGCGGTACGCCGTCGACGAGCACGAGCCCGTCGCGGACCGGCAGGAGGCCCAGCAGCACCGCGGCGAGCGTCGACTTGCCCGCGCCGGTCGGGCCGACGACGCCGAGCTGCTCGCCGCCGCCCACGACGAGGCTCGCCGCCGCGAGCGCGTCGGGAGCATCGTCGGCGTAGGCGATGCTGACGTCGCGCAGCTCGACCTGGCCGATCGCCGGACAGGGGCGCCGCCCCGCCTGCGCGCGCGGGCGCCAGTCCTCCAGACGTCGGAGGATCGGCTGCACGTTCGCCCAGCGGTCCGCCAGCCGGTGGCTGGTCGTGGTCAGCGCCTGCGCGTGCGACAGCGCCCGCAGCAGCAGTAGGACCGTCGCCCCGAGCACCGTCAGGCTCACGTCGGTGGTCGTGACGACGAACGCCATCGCGACCACGAGCACCGCCAGCGTGGCGTCCCGCGTCAGCGCCGGGACGGCGGCGGCGGACAGCTGGATCTCCCGGCCGAGGCGAGCCCCCGCCTCGACGCTGGTGGCGAGCTCGTCGCGGGCCCTGCCGCGAACGCCGAAGATCCGCAGGTCACCGGCCAGCCGCGTCGTCTCGGCGACCCGTGCGGCGAGCTCCGATGCCGCGGCTGCCGTGCGCACGGTGATCCGCTTCGTGCGCGCCTGGAAGGACCGCGCGATCAGCACCGCAAACGCGACGACGACGATCAGTCCGGCGGTCACGCGGACGTCCACCACGATCGCCACCGCGACGACGATCAGGAGGTTCGCGGTGGTCGCGACCGCTTTGGCGGCGTCGGCGGTGCCGAGCACCGCCAGGCGCGCCTTGGCGCACACGAGCTCCTGCAGCTCGCCCGGCGCAGAGGCGCGCTGCGCCTGCCACGACGCCTGCAGGAAGCCGTTGACCAAGAGCAGCTGCAGGCTGCGCTGCGCGTCGGCGGCGGCGGACGCGGCGATCCACGCGGAGGCGAGGTGCGCGGCCGCGAGGATGGCGACGGTCGCAAGCGCCATCGCGGCCAGCGACCACGTCGACGCCGTCGGGACGAGCGCCGGCAGACGCCCGCCGTCACGCGAGACGAGCGCGACGAGCAGCAGCACGACGGCGGCTTCGCCGGCGCCGCTGACGGCCCCGAGGATGCCCAGGGGGACGACCCGCCGCCCGGGCTGCGGCGTGCCGAACGTGGCACTTGCCCACCAGGCGCGCATGCCCTGCCCCGGCGGGCGGCGCGCAGCGGTGCAGTCAGCTGATATCGAGACCCAGGAAGGTCGAGCCGTCGGCTCCGCCGACCGACTTCTGCGTGAGCTCCGCCAGCGTTCCGAGAAAGGTCACCGTCGGCGGGCGGTACTCCCCGCGCGGCTCGGCGGTGCGCTCATCGCGGGTGTGTTGCTCGTCCTGACTCATACGCTCTCCTGTCTTCGGCGACGCCCCACGCGCAAGCCCCAGCCTGCATCAGCGAGAACCGCGCGGATCGGGGTGTGCAGCATTCAACACTAATGCGCGACGTCCATGGACTGCAAGTGATTGATCGACAGCCAGGCCGCCTGGATCAGCGAGTACGAGCGCGGATCGGGGTCGTCGGCCATCCAGACCGCGGCGAGGCGTTCGGGGTCGACGAGCGACGCGTCGACGCCCGCGCCGGTCCACGCGCGGGCGAACGCCCGGCTGTGGTCCGAGAAGAAGGCCTCGTCGAACGTCGCCTTCGTGCGGCGAGCGAGGACGGGTTCGGGCAGCACGTCGCCGAACACCTCCCGCATGGCCGCGGTGCGATCGACGGGGCCGCGCACGCCGAAGTGCGAGGCCGCGGCGTCGAGCACGACCGGCTCGAGGAACGGCTGAACGACCTGCGTACGCGCGTCGGCGGCGAGCAGTGACATCGTCCGCGCCAGCACGACGCGCGTCCGGCTCTGCCACCACCAGCCGACCGCCGCATCCCAGCGCAGCGGGGTTCGGGCTTGCCAGTCGGCGCGCCGGCGGTTGATCAGCGCGTCGACGTGCGGATGCAGCCACGGCCAGCGGATCTCGCGCCGGCGCGCCAGCGCCTCTCGCCGCGCGGGCACGGGCGCAAGCGCCAGGCCCACGGTGCGGACATGGCGCAATCGCGGCCGGATGCGGCCGGCCAGCACCGCCTGTGCCGCCCGCCAGCGCTGCGGCAGGAGCAGGTCGTCGCCGCCGACGCCGGTGAGCAGCGAGCCGCCGGCGGCACGCTCGAAGAGCGGGACGTGCAGGTGGGCGTTGAACGGCCACAGGACGCCGTGGCGGCGTAGCACGGCCTGCGCCACCGGACCCACCGAGTCGAGCTCGTCGGTGATCGTGATGCGCACCCAGTCGGGCAGACGCAGGTGGTCGACGACCTGGTCCTGCCAGTCGTCCTCCTGCGTGGCGGGTGCCCCCGGGAAGCGATACGTGGCCGGGATCGGTAACGCCAGCCCCTCCCGCCGGGCGAGCGCGGTGGCGGCGGCGAGGATCGCCGCCGAGTCGCGGCCGCCCGAGAAGCTCACGAGGCAGGGCGGTTGCAGCAGGGCCCGGCGGATCGCGTCGTCGATGGCCACGCGCGGTGGCGCGGTGGCGCGGCCCGGCAGCTTCGGCCCATGGGGTACCCCGTCGATGACGAGCCCGCAGGCGATCTCGAGCGGCCCTGGGCGCAGACCGGGGTCGAGCGCGGCGCCGGTCACGCCCGCCACGCCGACAGGTCGCGGCCGATGAGCGCCTCCAGGCGATCGATCTCGTCCGCGAACCGCTCGCTGAGCTCGGCGCGCAGCGCAGGGTCGAGCGTCGGCTTGTGGTGCAGGTGGGCGGCCGTCCAGCCCGCGGCGGCGCGGCGCGCCCGTACCGGCATCACCCTGCCCAGCGCGCGGCCGGCTGCGCCCCGGCCGTCGAGTGCCCGCTGCACAGCCGGAAACCGCGGGACGGGCATCTCGTTGTGGCGCTCGACGCGCGCAGCGGCGCAGGCATCGTCCAATTCGAGGAAGCGCAGCGTGGTGCGGACGACCGTGGCGGGGTCGGCGCACAGATCGTCGTAGAGGTGCACGAGCACGCGCTCGCGGCCGAAGAGCTCGATGAACGGCGTCAGCTGGGTGCTGTAGCGACCCCACGCCAGGTAGCGATAGGTGAGGGGGAACCCGGCCTCCTGCCGCGGGCCCTCCTGGCGCACGGCCTCGGCGAAGTCGTCGATCGGGTCGCCGCCGGCAGCGCGGAAATGCGACCAGTGCGAGAACGCCCGATCGACGGGCTGGCGCAGGATGACGACGATCCGGGCCGCCGGCACGTCCGCCGCGATTGCGCCGGCAGCGCCCGGCACGACGAGGTTCGTCGTCGAGCAGTCGCCGATCGCGGTCTGCGTCGCGACGCCCGCATAGAGCTCCTCGTAGCGGCGTCGTGCCGTGGCCGCGTCGGGGTAGAGGTGGCTCACGAGCGGCGGATTGCCGATGTAGGCGTAGAAGTGCGGCTCCTTGACCTCCGGCAGGAAGACTGCATGGTGCTCGCGCAGCGCGTGGTACAGCGCGGTCGTCGCCGCCTTCGGCGCCCCCACGACGAAGAAGTTCGGTCCCGCCATGTCTACGGCTCGAGCATGCCTTCCGCGTCGAGCTCGGCGCAGAACGCGTCGACGTCGCCGGTCGCTTGCGCATCGCCGATGGCCCAGCGCTTGCGCACGGCGGCGACGAGCTGCGTGCGCGTGGCCCCCTCCGCGAGCAGCGGCCACAGCAGCGTGCCCGTGTCGTTGATCGCGAAGTAGCGCGAGCCCTGGAGGTCGAGCACGACCGACTCGTCCTCGAGCCGGTCGTCGCCCCCGAGCGAGAGCCGGGCGCTGGAGTCACCGAGGTGGCATGGCCCGTCGCACGTGGACGCGACCCTTCGCCGCACGTGCAACGCCGGCCAGTCCGGGCGCTGAGAGCGCATGAGCGCGTGTGGCCGCAGGCCGTCGATGCGAAACCCGAACGCCACGCCGGCACCGGCCGATCCGGCAGCCGCGCTCACGAACCCCTGGCCCGGGTCGCCCGGGTGGCCCGCCGCCAGGCCCGCGCCGCGGGCACGGCCTGGCGGGCGGCCCCGCAGATCCGCATGCCGTAGGCGAGCCACAGCCCGGTGCGCCCGCTTCGCGCCAACGGGCCGCGGCCCTGCATGAGGTCCTTGGGCGGAAACAGCCACAGCGCCAGCTGCCTGGCCTTGGCCGCCGGTCCCGCCTTCGCACACACGCGTTCGAGCGCGACGGCCACGGTGGGCGCGGCCATCGCGCGCAGCTGCACCTCACGCGAACGGTTGGGCGTCAGCCCGAGCTGGGCGGCGACGGATTCCCCCGGGGGCATCATGCGCAGCCCCGTGCCGAAGGCGTCAAGCGCGTCGACGCGCTCGGCGAGTGCCGCGGCCGCCCGCCACTGGCCGAGGTCGAGTCGTTGCAGCGCCCTCTGGAGATCCTGTCGCGGCTTGTGCCACGCGACGCCATGGTGCGCGGCGTGCAGGGCGACCTGCAGCGCCAGCCCCGGGACATCGAGCGCGCGTATGCCCGTCCCGTGCAACTCCAGGCCGGCCGTGTGCTCGCTCAGCACCCGCCACAGCCGCTCGGGGTCGCACCCGACGCCCGACAGGGTGTAGTGCAGGTCGACCGAGACGAGGCTGCCCGGCCGCCGCCACGCTGCGGCGTGCGGGAGCGTCAGCGCGAGCGATCGCTCCTCGTAGTCGCGCGCATAGCCGAGCTCGCGCAGCGCCGCCTCGGCCTCGGCGAGCGCGCCCGGCGCCACGAGCAGGTCGGTGTCGGTGTAGAAGCGCGACTCGTCGGGGTCGTAGAGCGAGCGGGCGATCGCCGGGCCCTTGAGCAGCAGCGACGGCACGCCGCGCGCGTCGAGCGCCGCGACGACCTGCCTGGTCTGGTCGTCGACCGCCAGGGTGCGGATCGCCGCGCTGCGGCGCGCGTCGCTGCCGCGGTCGGACAACTGCGCCGGCATCCGATGCCCCCGTGCCCCCACGCGCAGAGCCTACGGACTTCGCCGGACCGGCGCGAGGGCTGTCAGGGCGCCGGCGGGGGCGGGAATTGCATCGAGCGATCGCGTGCAGGCATCGAAAAGGTGGCGCCGCGCCGGGCTTGACCGCGCGGGTCGCCTAGCCTACTGGGGACGATGCGCGACTACAGCTCGGCCATCAAGACCGACGTCATCCTCTTCGAGGGCGGGATGGGCGCCACCCTGGAGCAGCTCGACCTCTCGCTCGAGAAGGACTACAAGCTGGGCGGCCGCGCGCACGAGGCGCTCATCCTCAATCGCCCCGACGTCATCGAGCTGGTGCATCAGTCCTTCATCGATGCCGGTGCCACCGCGCTGCAGACCGCCACCTTCCAGGCCAGCCGGCTGAAGCTCGACGAGTGGGGCCTGGGCGAGCACACGCACGAGATCAACCTGCGCGGCGCGGAGATCGCGCGCAAGGCCGCCGGCGAGCACTTCGTCGCGGGATCGATCGGCCCGACGGGCTACCTGCCCGCCTCCGACGACCCGACGCTCGGCGACATCTCCCTGCGTACGCTCGCCGACGGCTTCGCCGAACAGGCGCTCGGCCTCGTCGAGGGCGGCGTCGACCTCGTCCTCATCGAGACCGCCCAGGACATCCTCGAGGTCAAGGCCGCGATCTTCGGCGCCCGCGAGGCGATGAAGCGCGCCGGCCGCGAGGTCCCCATCGAGGCGCACGTCTCGCTGCTGCCCAACGGCGGCAAGATGCTGCTCGGCACCGACATCTCCGCCGTGCTGACGACGCTCGAGGCGCTGCGCGTCGACGCGATCGGGCTGAACTGCTCGACCGGCCCGGAGGACATGCGCGACGCGATCCGCTTCCTCGGCGAGTTCTCGCCCGTGCCGGTCGCCTGCGTGCCCAACGCGGGCATCCCGATCCAGGGCCCCGACGGCGAGACGATCTTCCCCCAGGGTGCCGAGGACTTCGCCCAGACGCTGATCGACTTCGTCGAGCGCTACGGCGTGGGCATCGTCGGCGGCTGCTGCGGCACGACGCCCGACCACATCAGGGTCCTCGCCGAGGGCCTGCGGGGCCGCGCGGCCAAGCCGCGTCCCGCGCCGCGCCCGATTCACGTCAGCTCGATGATCACGGCCACGCCGCTCGTGCAGCAGCCACGCCCCACGATGGTCGGCGAGCGGGTCAACTCGCAGGGCTCGCGCAAGGCCAAGGAGATGCTGCTGGCCGACGACTACGACGGCCTCAACCGGATCGCCGAGGACCAGGTCGACGGCGGCGCGCACGTGCTCGACCTGTGCGTCGCGCTCGTCGAGCGCGACGACGAGGCCGACCAGATGCGCCGTGTCGCCGAGGGCGTCTCGCTCTCGCAGCCCGCGCCGATCCAGGTCGACTCGACCGAGCCCGAGGTCATCGAGGCCGCGCTCGAGCAGATCCCCGGGCGCGCGATCGTCAACTCGATCAACCTCGAGGCCGGCCGCGCCAAGGCCGACCGCGTCGTGCCGCTCGCGCTCGCCCACGGCGCCTGCCTGATCGCGCTGACGATCGACGAGGTCGGCATGGCCAAGACGGCGCAGCGCAAGCTCGAGATCGCCCGGCGCCTGAAGGAGCTGTGCTGCGACGAGCACGGCCTGGAGCCCGAGGCGCTCATCTTCGACGTGCTGACGTTCACGCTGACCACGGGCGAGGAGGAGTGGCGCCCGTCCGCGGTCGAGACGATCGAGGGCATCCGCCTCGTCAAGGAGCACCTCCCGGAGGTGAAGACGTCGCTCGGCGTCTCGAACGTCTCCTTCGGGGTGACGCCGCGTGCGCGCGCGATCCTCAACTCCGTCTTTTTGCACCACTGCGTCGCGGCCGGCCTGGACCTCGCGATGGTCAACCCGAACCACATCACGCCCTACGGCGAGATCGACGAGGCCGAGCGCAAGCTCGCCGACGACCTCGTGATGAACACCCGCGCGGACGCGCTGGAGATCTTCATCGCGCACTTCGACTCCGAGGGCGAGGTGCCCGAGGAGGAGAAGGCCAACCCGACCGAGGGCATGGAGCCCGAGGACGCGCTGCACTTCCACATCCTGCGCCGCAAGAAGGAGGGCGTCGAGGAGTGGATCGACAAGTCCGTCGAGAAGATCGGCGCGGTCCCCACGCTCAACGACGTGCTGCTGCCCGCGATGAAGGAGGTCGGCGACAAGTTCGGCGCCGGCGAGCTGATCCTGCCCTTCGTGCTGCAGTCGGCGACCGTCATGAAGCGCGCGGTCGCGCAGCTCGAGAAGTACCTCGACAAGGTCGCGGGCTACACGAAGGGGACCGTCGTGCTCGCGACGGTGTTCGGCGACGTGCACGACATCGGCAAGTCGCTCGTCAACACGATCCTCACGAACAACGGCTACACGGTCGTCGACCTCGGCAAGCAGGTCCCGATCTCGACGATCCTCGACGCCGCCCAGGAGCACGAGGCAACCGCGATCGGGTTGAGCGCGCTGCTGGTCTCGACGTCGAAGCAGATGCCGCTGGCGATCGAGGAGCTGCACTCCAAGGGCCTGGACTTCCCCGTGCTGATCGGCGGCGCGGCGATCAACCGCGACTTCGGCCTGCGCGCGCTGTACCCCTACAAGCGCGAGTCCGACGACATCTACGAGCCCGGCGTCTTCTACTGCAAGGACGCGTTCGAGGGCCTGCACAAGATGGACCAGCTCATCGAGCCCGACGGGCGCGAGGCGCTGCTGAAGAGGACGCGCGAGGCGGCCGAGAACTTCCGCCTGCACGGCAAGGAGCCGGAGGCGCTGGTGACCGACGACGACACGGTGCGCTCCGCCGCGAAGACCGATGTGCCGATCCCCGAGCCGCCGTTCTGGGGCGCGCGCGAGATCGACGTGCCGATCGACGACATCTTCCCCCACCTCGACACCCACGTCCTGTTCAAGCTGCACTGGGGCGGGCGCGGCGTGAAGGGCGACGCGTGGCGCGAGCTCGTCGACGAGGACTTCCAGCCGCGCCTGGAGCGCATGTGGCGCGAGCAGGACTACCTGCACCCGCGCGCGCTGCTGGGCTACTTCCCCTGCTACAGCGAGGGCAACGAGCTCGTCCTGCTCGATCCCGACGACCGCGAGACGGTGCTCGAGCGCCTCGTGTTCCCGCGCCAGCCCGGCCATGACCGCATCTGCCTGGCCGACTTCTACCGCCCGAAGGAGAGCGACGAGCTCGACGTCGTCGCCCTGCAGGCGGTGACCGTCGGGCCAGAGGTGACCGAGGCCATCACCGCGCTCGAGCAGGAGGGCGAGTTCGCCGAGCAGCTCTTCACCCACGGGCTCGGGGTGCAGTCGGCCGAGGGCACCGCCGAGTGGCTGCACTCACGGGTGCGCGACGAGCTGGGCATCGGTCCCACCGAGGGCCGGCGCTACTCGTGGGGCTACCCGGCCTGCCCGGAGCAGTCCGAGCACGAGAAGATCTACCGCCTGCTCGACGCCCCCTCGATCGGCCTGACGCTGACCGGCGGCTTCGCCGTCGAGCCCGAGCAGTCCACGCTGGCGATCGTCGCCCACCACCCGCAGGCCGTCTACTTCGGCATGAAGTCCGGCCGCCTGCCCAAGGACAAGGCGCCGGACGACATCATCGCCGGCTCCGACCGCGACGCCACGCTGCGTCGCGGCGACACCGATCCGAGCGACGGCCCGCCCGAGGACGAGCCCGCGCTGGTCGGCGACGCGCAGGGCTGAGCGCGGCGAGCCACGGCGCTCCGCGTACCGCGATCCGTGGGCGCCCTCGGCCGACGGCGACGGCGAGACGTGCGTCGCGCCGTGGGGCTGGGCCGCGACGACCGCGCCCGCCCCGAGCCGCCGTCGCGGTGTATGAGATTCCTCTGAGATCCGGCAATTCGCGCCGCGCCGGCGGGCAATACCAAAGCCAACGTTCCTTCCCGACAGGAGGTCACATCGCAATGGTTGCCGACGCAGGACCCCCCATCTTCCTCATGGCCCTGGGCCTCATCCTCTGGCTCGCGGTCACCGCCACGGTCGCCGGTATTTCGATCCAGACGATCGGGATGATCCTGTTCATCGCCGGCGCGATCTGGCTTGTCGTCGAGATGATCCAAGCGCGCTCGCTCGGCACCCGCGAGCGGATCGTCGACGAGCCGGCGGTCTATCGCGACCGCCGCATCTAGACCTTCCTGTCTGCGGACCGCCTGAACGCGGACCGCGACCTGTAGGGACCGCAGCCCGTGGCGGCCTGACCGGATCTCCCGGTCGGGCCGCCGCAGCCGGTTAAGGGAGGACCAGGACGCCGACGTTGCCGTTGTCGGTCTGCGTGTTGCCCGTCGCCGCGTCGCCGCCCGCGCCGCCGACGCCCTCGACCTCGCCGCCGGTCGCCTCGTTGCCGGCCGCCTCGACCGAGGCATCGACGTCCTGGACGTCGCCGCTGTCGCCGTCGTCGCCCTCCACCTCGAGGGCGTTGGCTGCGACCTGCACGGCGATGTTGTCCGCGTCCGCGAAGCCACCGTCGGCCGGCGCGTCGCCGCCGGGCCCGCCGTCCGCGTCGCCGCTCTCGGCTTCGGTATCACCGGCGAAGAACTGCGCGAGCGCTTGCGCCGTGACGTACACGTTGCCGTTGGCGGACTGGGTGTTGCCGGTGTCGGCGTCCCCGCCGTCACCGCCGGTCCCCTCGGCGTCGCCGCCGGTCGCCTCGTTGCCGCCCTGCTCGACCGTCGCATCGATGTCCTGGGTCACGCCGATGTCGCCGTCGTCAGCCTCGACGTCGGCCTCGTTGGCCGCGACCTGGATGGCGACGTTGGCCGCCACCGCGCCGCCGCCGGCCACCGTGGCGTCGCCGCCGCTGCCGCCGGTCGCGTCGCCGCTCTCGGCCTCGGTGTCCCCGGCGAACGCCTGGGTCGTGCCGGTGCCGCCGGCGATCACATTGCCGTTGGCGGACTGGACGTTGCCGCTGTTCGCGTCGCCGCCGGCGCCGCCGGTGGCCTCGGCCGCGCCGCCGGTCGTCTCGTTGGCGCCCTGCTCCAGCGATGCGTCGTTGTCCTGGACGACGCCGATATCGCCGTCGTCGCCCTCGACGTCGGCTTCGTTGGCCGCGACCTGGATGGCGACGTTGGCCGCCACCGCGTCGCCGCCGGTTGCGCTGGCGTTGCCGCCGTTGCCGCCGGTCGCGTCGCCGCTCTCGGCCTCCGTCTCGCCGGCGAATGCCTGCGTCGTGCCGTCGCCGGTGATGGTGAGGTTGCCGTTGCCCGACTGGATGTTGCCGCTGTTCGCGTCGCCGCCGGCGCCGCCGGTGGCCTCGGCCGCGCCGCCGGTCGCCTCGTTGCCGCCCTGCTCGAGCTCCACGTCGTTGTCCTGGACGACGCCGATATCGCCGTCGTCAGCGTCGACATCGGCCTCGTTGGCCGCCACCTGCAGGCCGACGTTGGCCGCGACCGCCGTGCCGCCCACCGCGCTCGCGCTGGCGCCGTTGCCGCCGGTCGCGTCGCCGCTCTCGGCCTCCGTGTCGCCGCCGAAGAGCTCGCCCTCGTCGCTCTGGGCGCCGTCAGAGATCTGCGTGTTGCCGGTGTTCGCGTCGCCGCCGGCCCCGCCGGTCGCCCCGGCGCCGCCGCCGGTCGCCTCGTTGCCGCCCTGCTCCAGCGACGCGTCGTTGTCCTGGATGACGCCGACCTCGCCGCCGCCGTCGCCTTCGACGTCGGCCTCGTTGGCCGCCACTTGGATGCCGACGTTCGCCGCCACCGCGCCGCCGCCCGTGGCATCGGCGTTGCCGCCGTCGCCGCCGGTCGCCGCGCCGCTGGTGGCCGACGTGTCGCCTGCCGCGCCGGTCGTGACGGTCGCCGTGCTGGCCGCCCCGCCCGCGCCGCCGGTCGCGGTCGCGTCGCCGCCGGTCGCCTCGTTGCCGCCCTGCTCGAGCTCCGCGTCGTTGTCCTGGGTGACGCCGATGTCGCCGTCGTCGCCCTCGACGTCGGCCTCGTTGGCCGCCACCTGCACGGCGAGGTTCAGCGCCAGCGCGTCGCCGCCGAGCGCCGTCGCGTCTCCGCCGCCCTCGCCGCCGGTCGCCTCGGCGTCGCCGCCGGTCGCCTCGTTGCCACCCTGCTCCAGCGACGCGTCGTTGTCCTGGATGACGCCGACATCGCCGTCGCCGTCGGTCTCGACGTCGGCCACGTTGGCGAGCGTCTGAATCGCGATGTTCGCCGCGACCCCGTCGCCGCCGATGGCCAGCGCGATCCCGCCGCCGTCGCCGCCGGTGGCCTCGGCGTCGCCGCCCGTCGCCTCGTTGCCACCCTGCTCCAGCGACGCGTCGTTGTCCTGCGTCAGGCCCGTGTCGCCGTCTCCGAAGATGTCCAGGTCGGCGTCGTCGACCAGGGTCTGGACGGCGAGGTTGCCGGCCAGCGCATCGCCGCCGATCGCGGTCGCGTCGCCGCCGCCCGCGCCGCCGGTCGCCTCGGCGTCGCCGCCCGTCGCCTCGTTGCCCTCCTGCTCGAGCTCGGCCGTGTTGGACTGGATGACGCCGACGTCGCCGCCGTCGCCCTCCAGCTCCGCGACGTTGACGAGCGTCTGCACCGCGAGGTTGGCCGCGATCGCGATGCCACCGGTGGCCGTCGCGTCGCCGCCGGCACCGCCGGCGGCGGCGCCGGTCACGTCGCTCGTGTCGCCGCCGAAGACGATCGGCTCCTCGTCGGCGCCGGGGGCGCTGGCCACGCCGGTGTCCGTCTGCGTGTTGGCGGTGTCCGCGGCGCCGCCGGCACCGCCGGTCGCGTTCGCCTCGCCGCCCGTGGCCTCGTTGCCGCCCTGCTCGAGCTCGGCGTCGTTGTCCTGGATCGTCCCGCCGTCGCCGTCGCCGTCGCTCTCGTCGTCGTCGTCGTTGAGCAGCGTCTGGCCGCTGAAGCCGGTCGCGTTGAACGCGACCGCGGCGCCGCCGAACGCGGTGCCGGGGCCGCCGAGGCCGCCGAGCGCGTCGCCGCTCTCGGCCTCCGTCGCGCCGCCGAACGCCATCGCGTGACCGTCGCCGGACGCCGTCGCGGTGGCGTTGCCCGTGTCGGTCTGGATGTTGCCCGTGCTCGCCGCACCGCCGGTGCCGCCGAGCGCCGAGGCGTCGCCGCCGATCGCCTTGTTGCCACCCTGCTCGAGCGACGCGTCGTTGCTCTGCGTCAGCGCGCTGGCGCCGTCGCAGTCGAAGTCACCATCGAAGAAGTTCAGCAGCGTCTGGCTGGCCGCGTTGCCCGCCACCGCCGGCCCGCCGTCGGCATTCGCCGCGCCGCCGGCACCGCCGGTCGCGTCGCCGCTCTCGGCCTCCGTGTCCCCGCCGAAGGCCGTCGCGTGGCCGCCGTCGCCGGATGCCGTCGCCGCCGCCTTGCCGGCGCCGGTCTGCGTGTTGGCGGTGTTGGCCGCGCCGCCGTTGCCGCCGGTCGCCTTCGACTCGCCGCCGGTCGCCTCGTTGCCGGCCTGGTCGGCCGATGCCGCGTTGCTCTGGATCGTCCCCGTGTCGCCGTCGCCGTCACCCTCGATCTCGGCGCCGTTGACGGCCGTCTGGTCGGCCACGTTGACCGCCGCGGCGCTGCCGCCGGTTGCCGTCGCGGGTCCGCCGGCGCCGCCGCTCGCGGCGCCGCTCTCGGCCTCGGCGTCGCCGCCGTTGGTGATCGCGTGTCCATCGGCATCGACGGCGCGGGTGTCCGGTGCGGCGGCCTGTGCCGCTGCGGGGGCCCAGCCGGCGGCAAATATCAAAGCGCCGGTTGCTAGGTGTCGCTTCTTGCCCATGGTCCGTTACCTGCTCCTGTTTGGAATGCGCCGACGAGCCCTGCACCGGGTGTTCGTCGGCCCCCGGCGGAACCTGTTCGCGACTGCTGCTGCAACCGAGCACCGCCCCGCTCACGCGGCGCCGCCCCACGGCCGAAACGCTGACCCTCCCCGCGCATCGCTGCTCGGGAGATACCCGCGCGAAGCGTACCGGTTGGCGGCGATGGACGAAGCGCTGTTTTCGCCACGTCACACGGGCCTGGGGCGAGCGCCGTCGCGCCACGCTCACGCCGGCAGCCGCGCCTCCTCCAGATCGAGGTCGCGCTCGATGAGCCGCATCGTGTCCTGGCGCAGGCGGCCGTCGTTGCGCAGCCCGAGGATCGCGTCGCGCTCGACGCCGATCAGCTCGCGGCGCAGCGCGCTGTAGCGCTCGATCGTGTCCTGGGCGGCGACTCGCGCGCTGCCGTGCACCTCGTCGGCGTCGCCGCCGATCACCGCCATGCAGCGCCGGAAGCGCGCGCGGTACAGCTCGCGCATGCGCCGCAGGCGCTCGTCGCTGATGCGCTCCTCGCGCTCGAGCTCGTCGAGGCGGTCCAACGCGGCCTGGGCCGCCTCCAGGCGCGCGACCGCCTCGTCCGGGCTCCACTCGCGGTCGCGCTCGATGCCCAGCAGCCGCAGCAGCGGCGCGAGCGTGAGCCCCTGCCCGACGAGCGTCACGGCGATCACGCCGACCGTGATGAAGATCAGCAGCTCGCGTTCGGCGAGCTCGTCGGTCAGCGCCAGCGCCGCCGCCAGCGAGATCGCGCCGCGCATGCCCGACCAGCCGACGACGAGGCGCTCGCGCCAGTTCTCACCCGGGTCGGCCGTGGCCACCGCCGGCACCACGCGCGCGAGCAGTGGCACGGCGGCGATCCAGGCCAGCCGGACGCCGATCACGACCGCGCTGACGATCGCCACGTCGACGAGCAGCGCGCCGGTCTCACCGGTCGCGCGCACGCTGTCGAGCACCCGTTCGAACTGCAGGCCAAGCAGCACGAACAGGGTCGTGTTGAGGCCGAACACGAGCGCCTGCCAGAACGCGATCGCGCTCAGCCGCGTGTCGGCGTCGAACATGTCGTGCGAGTGCCAGCCGAACCAGATGCCGGCCACGACGGTCGCCAGCACGCCGGAGACGCCGAGCTCCTCGGCGCCGATGTAGGACCCGTAGGCGAACAGGACCGAGAGGAAGATCGCCAGCGGCACGTCGTCGAGGTGGCGCTGCAGGCGCTGGCCGATCCACCCGACCGCGAGGCCGACCGCCACCCCGCCGGCCGCCGCCAGGACGAACTCCCACGCCGCCTCGCCGAGCGCGAACGATCCCGCCACCGCCGCTGCGACGGCGACGCGGTAGGCGACGAGCGCGGCCGCGTCGTTGAGCATCGCCTCGGCCTCGACGGCGAGCGAGACGCGCTCGGGCACGCCCAGCCGGCTGAACGTCGCGGCCGCCGAGATTGGATCGGTCGGTCCGAGGATCGCGCCGAGGATGAACGCCGCCGGCCAGCTCAGGCCGATCGCCTCGTGCGCCACGACCGCGACCGCGCACATCGTGACGAGCACGAGCCCGAACGTCAGCGAGATGAGCTGCGCCGACGCGGCGCGCAGCTCCTGCGGCGAGGCGGCGAAGCCCGCGGAGTGCAGCAGCGGCGGCAGGAAGACGAGGAAGATTGCCTCGGGCGCGAGCTCGATGTCGGGCAACCCGGGCACGAAGCCGATCGCCACGCCGCCGATGACGAGCACGATCGGGTAGGGGATCGCGACGAGATCGGCGAGGCGCACGAGGATCGCCGCGGCGAAGAGCACCGCGATGAGGAACTCGATCTCGCCCACGGGTGCGGGAGTCTAGATCTGAATCTCGAGATCCTCCGCGAGGACCGTGAGACTCAGGGCCTTGCCCAGCGGTCCGCGGAGAGTGGCTGCCACGTAGGCGGGTTCGTGCATGACCTGTTGCCAGGTGAAGCGCACGACGCGCCAGCCGAGCAGCATGAGGCGCTGATCACGGCGGCTCAGACCGAGAGGCGCGCTTGGTGGCGTGGCTGCTGCGGCCGTCTGCAGCGCACGCTCGGCAATCGGCAATCGCCAGATCCAGGGGGTCTTGCCGATTGCGTCCACCTGATGGACGCTTGACGCAAGACCCCTCCGTGCCCAGCCATGCTCGCCCCGAAACGTGACGAAACAACACGCAGGTGTGACAGATCAGCGCGCGCACACGCGCAGAAGACCGCGGTGCGGGTCGCCGCGGCGCGGCCGCCGCTCGGCCTGTCCGGCCGGCCGGCCGCTACCGTCATCGCGATGCCCGCGCAGCTCGACCCGCCGCTCGGTCCGGACGACCACGTCACCGGCCCCGGCGACGCTTCCTTCGAGCTCGTCATGTACGGCGACTTCCAGTGTCCGTACTGCGTCGCGTCGCAGTCGATCCTGGCACGGGTGCGCGAGCGCCTCGACGGGCGCCTGCGCTTCGCCTTCCGTCACATGCCGCTGCCGGCCCATCCCGATGCGGACAACGCGGCGCAGGCCGCCGAGGCGGCGGGCGCCCAGGGCGCGTTCTGGCCGATGTTCGAGCAGCTCTACGCCGCGCGCGGGCGC
This sequence comes from uncultured Actinomycetes bacterium, assembly GCA_963825485.1. GTDB lineage: Bacteria > Actinomycetota > Thermoleophilia > Solirubrobacterales > Solirubrobacteraceae > CADCVQ01. The sequence goes on along the minus strand of CAWGTK010000038.1, from coordinate 356,651 downwards.
CTGGCGATCGCTGATCTCGCCCGTCACGCCGAGGCGATCGGAATCGACGGCGAGCAGGTGCGCCGCGCGGTGCTCGAGGGTGTCCACGCCGAGCGCGTCGCGCGCGACGAGCGCAGTGCGCGCGCCGCGGGCATCACGGGCACGCCGGCGTTCTTCGTCAACGGCGTGCTGCACGAGGGCAGCTTCGACGCCGGCTCGCTCGTCGACGCACTCGGCGCGCCGGTCGCCTGACCGCCCGCACCGCCTCAGTAGCGGCGCGCGAAGAACTGCATCAGCAGCCCGGCGTAGAGGATCAAGAACGCGCCCGTGCTGAACAGCGCCGGCGCCAGCGTGTCGAGCGACGGCTGCCCGCCGGCCAGCGTCTCGAAGTCCTCGCGCTCGGCGACGAGCACGCGCACGAAGTCCTCGCGCAGGTAGGCGTCGAACTCGGGGACCGTGCGCACCGGGGTCAGCCCGTCGAAGCGCGTCAACCGTTGCGTGCCGGGGATCGCGTTCCAGCCGCCCGCGACGGCGGGCATCGTCAGCAGCGCCTGCGTGAGCCGCGGCACGCGCTTGCGCAGCGCCGCGTCGACCTCCGCGCGCGACATCCGCAGGGCCTTGCGCAGATAGGTCAGCAGCCGCGGGACCTCCCGGCCGACCTCGGTCAGCGGGATCGCGCTGAGCAGCGCCGTCGTCCGGGGCGCGCGCCGGCGCACCGCGCTGCGCACGTCGTCGCTGCGGCGGCCGGTGCGCTGGGCGACGAGGCGATACAGGCGCGGCGCCTCGCGAGCGGCGCCGCCCAGCGGTGTCACGAGCGGGTCGCCGAAGGCGACCGCCTCGTGGATCGTGTCGGCGCCGTTGGCCGTGGCGCGCACGCGCTCGGGCTCGAAGACGGGCGCCAAGGCGCCGGTCGCCTCCTGCGCGCCGCTCAGCCGCGGGAAGTACTGCCCCGCGACGACGATCACGAGCAGCAGGACGCCCGCGGCGACGACGACGCTCCACGACAGCCTGCCGGGGACGATCTTGCGCGCGCGCCGGACCCCGAGCAGGCCGAACGCCAGCAGCCCGCCGCCGAACGCGAGCAGCATGAACGGGATGTAGCCGATGCCGCCCGTGCCGGCGAGGTCTCGGACGTTGTCGCGCTGGGCGACGGTCACCGGGACGAGGTCGTCGCGCAGGTACTTGCGCAGGCCCGGCAGCGTGCGCACCGGCTTGGCGCCGCGCAGCCGCGTCAGCCCGTCGATCCCCGGGACGTCGTACCAGGCCTCGGCGCTGTTGGACAGCGCGGTCAGCGACCCCGAGATGCGCGGGAAGTCGCGTTCGAGGATCGCCGCGAGCTCCTCCTCGGGCAGGCCCATGATCGTGGCGAGGTAGCCGGTCAGCCGCGGGATCTCGGCGGCCACGCCGTCGAGCGGCAGCGCCCGCAGCAGCGCCTCCGTATGCGGGGCCTCGCGGCGCAGGATCTTGCGCACCTGCTCCTCGGTCAGCCCGAGCTTGCGCCGCAGGTAGCCGATGAGCTGGGGGACGTCCGCCGCTGCGCCGCCGCGCCGCGTCAGCAGCGGGTCGACGACGTCGACGTACTGCGAGAGCATGAGGACCCCGGCGCGCGTGCCGTCGCCGCGGGCGTCGGTGAACGCCGGCTCGGCCGCGTCGAGCAGCTTCTGGCCGGAGCCCAGGCGCGGGATCAGCATCATCGCGAAGACGAGCGCGATGACGACGAGCCCGGCCAGCGCGATCCCGAACCACGCACGCGCGGCGCCGGTCGACAGCATCTCCTTCATGCGAACCGTTGCATTTCCCCAGGATCGACGGCGGGCGACGACGAGAGCACCCTCCCGAAGCGCGCGACCTTACACGGCCGTCGGCCCGGCTGCGACGAGCGCGAGCTTCTCGGCCCGCGTCAGGCGCTTGATGCGCACCTCCTCGCGGCGCGCGGCGCTGCGGTCGGGCATCGGCTGGGCGAGCGCGAGCGACACCGGCAGGCGGCTGGCCGTGTAGCGGCTGGCGCGGCCGCTGCGGTGGGCCACGAGGCGGCGATCGAGATCCGACGTCCAGCCGCAGTACAGCGAGCCGTCGCGGCAGCGCAGCAGATAGACCCAGGCGCCCGTCATCGTCAGCGCAGTTCGACGTGTCACGGCCCGATCATCCCGCGCAGGGCCGGCAGCGCGAAACTATGATCGCGCGGCCGTGCGACATCCGCGAGCTCTCGTCACCATCGGCCGCGCGGTGCTCGCGGCCTTCGTCGAGCTCGTCGCGCCGGCCACCGCTGCCGCGCAGGACGGCGCGCCGCCCTGGCGATCGGCCTGACCGAGACCGACCCGCGCCTGCTGATCGCGACCGGCGCGACCGGGCGGACCGCGGCGAAGCTCGTCGCGCTCAAGCCCGAGTACGTCCGCGTGCTCCTGCCGTGGGAACGGCTGCAACCGCTCGCCGGCCAGAAGCCCAACTGGGACGCGCCGTCCTCGGGCTGTCCGCGGATCAACCCCGGCTGCCGCAGCGATCGCGGCATGCGAGCGCTCCTGACCGCCATCAAGCAGCGCCAGGCGCAGGACGGCGGCTGGCGGATCCTCGCCGTGCCGTACTTCACGCCGCTGTGGGCGATGGCCCAGGCGCCGTCCGGCTGCCAGAAGCTGCGCAACCGCCACGCCCGCGCGCAGATGCCGCGGATCGCCACGTACCGACGGTTCCTGCGTGCCTTCAACGCGCTCGCCGACAAGGTCGGCGTGAAGGTCGACTTCATCTCGCCGTGCAACGAGCCCAACCACCCGGCCTTCCTGCAACCGCAGCGCGCGCGCTGCTCCGCGAGCGCCAAGGCGGTCTCGCCGCAGGCCTACGCACGGCTCGTGCGCGCGGCGCGCAAGGAGCTGCGCCCCGGCCAGCGGATCGTGCTCGGCAGCCTGGCCGGCCTGCAGCGCCCGCGCATCTACGGCGCCGGCGCGGCGGAGTTCATCCGGGGGCTGGCGCCCGACGTCGCCTGCCTGGACGCCCCGTTCGCCCAGCATGCCTACATCGGCGTGCGCCCGCCAAACGGCGGCGCCCCGCGCGCCGCCAGCCTCGCCTCCGCCCCGCGCGACGATCTGCTCGACATGGTCATCGCCGCGCTCGACGCAAAGGCGTGCGAGCAACCCAAGGGGTTGTGGCTCGCAGAGACCGGCACCTTCGACCATCGCTGCGAGGCGATGTCGGCGGCGCTGCGCTCCTGGGCGGTCAACGACCGCATCGACGCCGCGTTTGCGTACACGTTTCGCGAGTCGCGCGACTACCCGGTCGGGCTCGTGAGCTCGTCCCTGTTTGACACCTACCGCTCCTACCGCGCGTGGTTCGCGTTCGCCGGCAGCCCGCGGCGGCTGCCGGCCGATCCCTGCTGAGGCGCGGTCAGGGCGTGGTCGCACGGTGGGCCAACGCGGCAGGTAGGCGACGGCACGGCGCGCGCGAGGCCGATCCGGCGGCTGGCAGCGTGCGTCAGGCCGCCTCGCTCGCCTCACCGCGCCCGAACGACGCCGCCGGGGCGAGCTCGACCGGTGAGCTGTGCATCGCCCGCAGGCGCACCTCGCGCCACGACAGGCCCTCCTTGACGAGCGCCGGGGCGCCCATGACGATCGCCGTCGCGATCTCGACGGCCTGCAGAATGATCCCGAAGGCCAGCGCCTCGGCGTATCCGACGCCGTAGGCCGCCAGCACGGCGACGCAGGCGGCCTGGAAGATGCCGACGTTCGACGGCGTCGCGGGCAGGACCGCGGTCACGTTGACGGCGAACAGCACCGCGGCGGCGGCGCCCAGGCCGGCGCGCTCGTCGAGGCCGAGCGCGACGAGCAGGACGTAGCACGAAAGCCACTGCACGACCCACGCCGACAGCTGCGCGAACGCGGCGATCCCGCCCAGCCGCGGCCGGCGGAAAACCGTCAGCCCGCCGCGCAGTTGCACCAAGGCGCCGCGTGCCTGCGTGACGAGCGCGGCGGCGCGGGCGTAGCGCGAAGGCTTGCCGGAGCGCAGCAGCGCGGGCGCGAGCAGCAGCGTCGCGACGATCGCCAGCGGGGCGATCGCCACCACGAGCAGCGCCGTGTGGTGCGTGAAGAGGTCGACGGTCGAGAACATCACGATCCCGAGCACGATCAGGGCGAGGATGTTCAGCAGCGTCTGCGACACGATCGTGCCGAGCACGACCGGCAGGTGCAGGCGGGGGCTGCCGATCCGCCGGGCCACGACGAAGGCGCGCGACGGCTCGCCGAGCCGCGCCGGCAGCGTCGCGGACATCAGCACGCCGATGAACGTGCCCTGCAGTGCGTCGCGCAGACGCACGCGGGTGCGCGGCAGCGCCGCCCGGAGGATCGCGTGCCAGGCGAACGCGCGCAGCACCATCGAGAAGCACATCAGGCCGAGCCCGAGCAGGACCCACGGCGGCGCGGCGTTGACGAGCGCGTGGCTGACGCGGTCGGTGCCGATGCGCTGCAGCGCGATCACCGCGAGCGCCGCGGCGAAGATGCCGACGGCGCCGATCGCCAGCCGCCGCGCCATGCGCGCGCCCGGCCGGGAGGCGTCCTTGGCCGTCCGCGCCAGCGCGGGCTCGAGCGTCGGCAGCCGCTGCGCACGAACCCGCTCACCGTCCGCGGGCGCCAGGCCGAGCCGCGCCGGCAGGCGCTGCGGCGCGACGGCATGCAGCGCGATCGCGTCCTCGTAGGCGCTGAAGACCTCGGCAGCGACGCTCGGCCACGCGTAGCGCGGGGCGGACTCGGCCGCCCCGGCGGCCAGCGCCGCGCGGCGCGCGGGATCGAGCGCGAGGTCGCGCAGGGCCTCGGCCAGCGCCGTCGCGTCGCCGCGCGGGACGAGCACGCCGTTGACGTCGTGCGAGACGACGTCGCGGTAGCCCGCGATGTCCGACGCGATGACCGGCGTGCCGGCGGCGAACGCCTCGGTCAGCACCATGCCGAAGCTCTCCCCGCCGAGCGAGGGGGCGCAGAGCACGTCGGCCTCGGCGAGCACCGCGAGCTTCTCCGCGTCGCTGCACTTGCCGTGCGCGACGACCTCGCGCGGGTCGAGCATGAGCGGCGCGAGCTCCGCGGCGCTCACGCCGACGACGTGCAGCGACGCCGGGACGTGCTCGCGCAGCGCCTCGAAGGCCCGCAGCAGCACCGGCAGCCCCTTGCGCTCGACGGCCTGGCCGATGAAGGCGAGCCGCAGGGGACGCTCCTCGCTCACGGCCTCGGCGGCGCGCGGCCGGGGCGCCTGCGGTGAAACGTCGACGCCGTTGGGGATCACGCGGTAGGTGCCGCCGAAGAAGCGCCGGCCGGTCCACTCGGCCGCGTGCGAGACCGCGATCCGCACGTGCAGCCGGTTCAGCCGCCGCCAGGCGCCGAAGAAGTTCGCCAGGTTGTTGGAGAAGCCGTTCTCCGAGTAGCAGTGAAACGTCGCGACGAGCGGCACGTCGACGGTCATCAGCGAGTCCCAGCCGGGGATCGGCGCGATCGGCTCGTGCAGGTGCACGACGTCGTAGCCGCGCTCGAGCTCGCGGCGCAGCGCGACGAGCGTCGAGACGCCGTAGGCGACGTTGGAGACCGCGCCGTTGGAGGGAAACCCGACCGTGCGCCCGAGCGGCACGAGGTAGTCGGGCAGCGGGCGCTGCGACGGGCGCGCGCCGTGATGCAGGCGCAGCGCGAGGCGGTCGTCCGGGTCGACCGGCGAGAGCACGCGCACCTCATGGCCCGCGGCCAGGTACTGCTCGGCCAGCGCCTCGATGTGGCGCGTCACTCCCCCTGGGTACGTCCACGAATACGGAGATACCAGCGCGATCCGCATTCGCCGCATGCTACCCCGGCATCCCGCCAGGACCCAATCGCCGACGCGGCGTTCTGTGCGGATCGCGATCCTCACACGCCGGCCGCGCCGCGCTGCTCCTCGAGCGCCAGCCGCGGGTCGCCGCGGATGTACGCGGTCGCGCACGCGAGCACGAAGACGCCGAAGGCCAGCAGCATCGGGCCCGAGTCGTTAGACAGCGCGCCGACGACCGACGCGGTCAGGCCGCCGATCAGCGTGGCCCGCCACGACGGCGCCTCCGCCAGCGGGGCGAAGATGCGCCGGCGGTGGCGCAGCGCGTAGGCCGCGCCGAGCACCGCGATCAGCGTCACGAACGGCATCGCGCCCGTCTTCAGGACGTTGAAGGCGAGGGTGTAGCGCCGCGTCACGACGTCCCACAGCGATCCGGCGCTGTCGGCCTGCAGGATCGTGCGGGTGAAGTGGCTGTTGCCGCCCGACACGAGGTCGAGCACGGCCAGGGCCACGAGCGCGGCGACCGGCACGGCCGCGGCGAGCAGCACGGTGCGCCGCGACGGCGTGCCGGGCAGCATCAGCACGCTCGCGGCGGCGATCCCGGCGCCGACCGTGATGACGCCGCCGACGTCCGCGCCGAGCCGTCCGGAGCCGACGAAGACGGCGAAGACCGCGCCGCTCAGCGCGATGATCGCGGCGTTGCGCCGCGACTTCGCCTGGCCCCACAGCAGCGCGCCGAGGCCGACGAGCAGCAGCAGGGTGAGCGTCGACTCGAGCTCGTTGCCCAGGCCGTAGAAGCGCACGCCCGAGCGCGGGTTGGCCCCGAGCAACGAGCGGACGATGAGCGGCGATCCGAAGGCGAGGTCGACGGCGTAGGCGGCGATCGTGACCGCGGCGGGCACCAGCGGTCCGCGCGGCCAGCGCACGAACCGGTCGGTGAGCGCGGCGAGCACGAAGCTGCCGACCACGACGATCGCGACCTCGGTCCCGCGGGTCGGCGCCAGCCAGCCCGTCAACAGCAGCAGCAGCGGCACCCAGAGAAACGCGAGCCCGCCGATGCGCAGGCCCGCGCGCACGCCGCGGCGATCGCGGACGGTGCCGAGCGCGAGGACGAGCGCCAGCCACGTGAACAGCAGCGCGCCCAGCGTCGCCATCCGCCGCCCGCTGACGACGCGCAGGCGCGCCTCGGTGTCCTTCAGACCCGCCGCGTCGCGCTCGCCCTCCGCGCGGATCCGCTGCCCGCGGACGCCGTCGGGCACCGGCCGGCCGACGCGGCGCAGGATCGTCACCGGGATGTCGATGGCCGCCACGACGCCCTCGAGGTGGGTCGTCGCCGACGTCAGCGAGCCGTTGGAGCCGAGGCCGGCGATGCCGATCGGCAGCAGCACCGGGACCGTGGCCCGCGGCGGCGCCTGCGTGACGACGAGCAGGTCGCCGTCGCGGCGGTCGCGCAGCAGCTCGTCGAGCGCCACGTCGCCCTTGCCGGCGGTCGGCAGGCCGACCACGACGAGCCGGTGGCGCTGCAGCAGCGCCGCGGTGCGGTCGGCGAGCGTCTTGGCGGTGCCGAGCGAGACGGCGGCCACGTCGCCGGCGCGATCGGCCGCGACGACGGCCCCGATGTGGGTGCGCCCGGCGATGCCGGCGTAGGCGGCGCGGCCCGGGATCTGCGCGGCGAGCATGCCGGGGATGACCGTCGCGGGGGGCGTGGCGGCGCGCTTGACCGCCTTGCTCCAGCCGAAGATGAAGCCCGTGTCGTCGCCGCCGACCACGAGCTCGAGGGTCGGCGGGGCCGGCGGGGAGTACACCGCCCGCGAGGTGCGCGTGCCGGCGGAGATGTCGAGGACCATCTGCGCGGCGGAGAAGCGTCCCTGCGTCGCGCTGACGAGCCCGAGCGCGAGCTCCGTGCGCTCGTCGAGGCGCTCGAGCACCGGCTTGGGGTTGTCGTCGCCGCCGGACGGCAGGAACGCGAGGACGGCGCGGGCATCGCTTGCGCCGGAGGCCGCGGCCGAGGCGGCGTGCGGTGCCGGCGCGGCCGCCGTGGCAGCGAGCAGGAGCGCAGCGACGAGGACGGCGAGCGCCGCGAGCACCGGCGCTCTGGGGGCTGGGCTCGCCATCGCCCGTTCTATCCTGTCAGTCCGTGGCGCAGCGTCATTTCGTCAAGTACACCTTCCTGAAGATGGATCCGGCCTGGCGGCGCCTGGATGGCGACGTGCGGGAGGCCGGCAAGCGCGAGTTCGCGGCGGCCTGCGCGGACTTCGCCGACGGGCACCTGTTGCGGGCGTTCTCGACCATCGGCACGCGCGGCGACACCGACCTCATGGTGCTGACGCAGGCGCAGAACCTCGATCGTATCCACGAGTTCCACGTGGTCCTGGGCCAGAGCGGGCTGATGAAGTGGGCGACGATCCCCTACTCGTTCTTGGCGATGACGAAGGTCTCGGAGTACTCCGAGGAGTCCCGCCTCGAGGTTCGCCCCGCGCATGCGAAGTACCTCTTCGTCTATCCGTTCGTCAAGACGCGCGCCTGGTACGCCCTCGATCCCGAGGAGCGCTACCGGATCATGCAGGAGCACATCAAGCTCGGCCGCGAGTATCCGGACATCGACCTGAACACGTCGTACTCCTTCGGCCTCGACGACCAGGAGTTCGTCGTCGCCTTCGAGACCGACGACCCCGGCTCGTTCTTGGATCTCGTCCAGCGCCTGCGCACGACCGAGTCCTCGTCCTTCACGCTGCGCGACACGCCGACCTTCACGTGCATCAGCGCGTCGGTGCAGCGCGCCCTGTCGGCGCTCGACGGCGAGACGATCGCCGCGGAAGTGGCGTAGCCGATGCACGAGGCTTCCGGAGAGATCCGCGACATCACGGTCATCGGCGCCGGACCCGTCGGGCTGTCGACCGCCTTCTGGGCCGGGATGCGCGAGGCGACCTCGCGGGTCGTCGACTCGCTGCCGCAGATCGGCGGCCAGCTGACGGCGCTGTATCCCGAGAAGTGGATCTTCGACGTGCCCGGCCACACGAAGGTGCTGGCGAAGGATCTCGTCGAGGAGCTGCGCCGCCAGGCGCTCGAGCAGTTCGACGTCCCGGTCCACCTCGAGACGACCATCGAGACGATCGAGTGGGAGGACGACCTCGTCGTCCTGAACACGAACAACCCCGAGTACCCGCGGCTACGCAGCCGCGCGGTGATCATCGCCGGCGGCCATGGCGCCTTCGAGCCCAAGAAGCTGCCCGGCTACGACATGACGCCGTGGGAGGGCCGCGGCGCGCACTACCTCGTCGGCTCGAAGAACGAGTTCGCCGGCAAGAAGGTGCTGATCATCGGCGGCGGCGATTCCGCCTGCGACTGGGTCATCAACCTCCTGCACACCGCCGACTCGCTGGCGCTGTGCCACCGCCGCGACGGCTTCCGCGCGCACGAGCTGACCGTCAACCAGGTCATGACGGCCGCCGACCGGGGCCAGGTCGATCTGCACATCCCCTTCCAGGTGCGCGAGGTCATCGGCAACGGCGCGATCGAGCGCGTGCGCCTCTTCCATTCCGAGGACGAGTCGCACGAGATCGAGATCGAGGTCGACGCGATCCTCCTGCAGCTCGGCTTCAAGACCGCGCTCGGTCCGCTGAAGAACTGGGGCCTGGAGATCTCCAAGGGCGCGCTGGTCGTCGATCCGGTCATGAAGACGAACCTCGACAAGGTGTGGGCCTGCGGCGACATCACGACCTTCGATGGCAAGCTCAAGCTCATCGCGACGGGGTTCGCCGAGTCCGCGATCGCGGTCGCCCAGGCGGTGCACTCCTTCCGGCCGGAGATGAAGATCCAGCCGAAGTACTCGACGAACACCGGCGTGCCCGGCGGGGCCGGCGGCCAGCCGTAGCGGTGTGCTCGACGCCGGCGGGGAGGTCGGCGCGGGCCGCGACGGCGCTGCGAAGCGCCGCTTGAGCGCGAGCAGCTGACTGTGCCGTCGGCGTAGGCGGGGCGGTGGCGCCGCCGGAATGCAGCACTGAGGGTGTGCGCTCGTTTTTCGGCCGGGTGAGGCGTTGCGGGTGCTTGCCGAGCAGCCTCATCCGGCGTGCTCTGCACCCGCCTGCCCGCGGGCGGCGCTCGGAATGAGCGTCGGATTGGAGAAGCGGGCGCTCACCCGCGCGGCTGGTCGTCTCGTTCATGTCGGGCATGTACGAGACGACCGGGTGGGGCGCGTGGTGAGTTGACCCCGAATGTGGCGGGGTCAACTCACCACGCCAATGGCAAGCGGATCGCCGTTCGGCAGTGCGCGACGGCCGCTCGCTCGGTCAGCCGGCCGCGCGCTCGAGCGTCGCCGTCACCTCGGGCGCGCTGCGCAGCGTCTGCAGGACCACGCAGTAGCGCTCGGTCAGCTTCAGCAGCGTGGCGAGCTGGTCGTCGCCGGCTTGTGGGGCATCGAGCTCGAAGCGCAGGCGGATGTCGGCGAAGCCGACCGGGGCGGCGCGGTCGACCCCGAGCGTGCCGCGGAAGTCGAGGTCGCCCTCGGCGCTGATCGTGGCCGCCTCGACGTCGATCTCCAGCGCCGTTGCGACGGCCGTGAGCGTGACGCCGGCGCAGGCCACGAGCGCCTCGAGCAGCATGTCGCCGGAGCACAGCAGGCTGCCGTCGCCGCCGGTCGCCGGATGCAGGCCCGCCTTCGCGAGAGCGCGCCCGGTCTGGACGTTGCAGGCCAGGTCGTCGTCGAGCGTGCCGGTGGCGCTCAGCGTGACGCGCGCGGCCTCCGGGGTCGCCTTGTAGCGCTCCTTCAGCGGGGCCTGCAGGGCGCGCAGGGCGTCGCGGTTCATTGGTCGCACCGTAGCGCGGCGGCGCGCAGCCGGCTATGGCACCACGCCTCCGGCTTGCAGGCCGCCCAGCAGGAGCGCCGCGCCGGCAGCCAAGCCCGATGTGGACGGCTGGGTGCATCGCCGGCGCGCGCGCCGCATGCTCAGCGGTACGCGGCCTTCGGTGAGCGGTCGTCTGACAGAGAGTCGCGCGAGCGGGTGACGAGCGCCTCGATCGCGTCGGCGAGGTGCACGCGGTCGATGTTGTAGTCGTCGCGCTCGACGCGGATGCGATGCGCCTCGAGCAGGACGTCGGCGTGCGTGTGACCGGCCGGCGGCTCGAAGCGGTAGGACGCCAGCTCGACGAGCAGCCCGAGCGGATCGTTGAAGTAGATCGAGTCCATGAAGCCGCGGTCCTTGACGCCGCTGTGCTCGATGTCGCGCTCGTCGAGGCGCTCGACGGCCTGAGAGAACGTCGCCTGGGAGACCGCGAAGGCGATGTGGTGCACGCAGCCGACATCGGTCGGCGTGCGGCTCGGCTCGGGTTCGCGCTCGTCGTTGGTGAAGATCGTGATGAGCCGCCCGTCGCCGGGATCGAAGTACAGATGGCTCTCGGCCGGCCGGTCGAGGTTGGGCTGCTCGAAGACGAACGGCATCCCGAGCACGCCCTCCCAGAAGTCGATCGAGGTCTGCCGGTCGGCCCCGACGAGCGTGATGTGGTGGCAGCCCTGCGTCTGAAGCTTGCGCATGCTGCGTAGGCTCCCACGCCGGGTGGGGGGCGAAACCGGACCCGAGCCGGTGCGCGGGGGTTCGGCACGTTCTTCACGCCATGCGCGTACCACGTGACACACCCCCCGGGCGGGCAGTACCCGGGCGTGAACTCGCCGCTGACCGTCCTGACCTGGAACGTCGCCGGGCGGCTGCGCCGGCTCGACGAGCAGGTCGACCGCGTCCTCGCCCACGCCGCCGGCGTGATCTGCCTGCAGGAGGTGATCCCCACCGCGCTCCCGCGCTGGACCGCACGCCTGCAGGCCGCGGGCTACGCCGTCGCGGCCAGCGCGGTGGCGCCCGACGCCCCGCGCGTGCACCGCCTCGGCGTGCTCGTCGCCAGCCGCCACCCGATCACGTTCGCCGGCCCGCCCCTCCCGGTTCCGTGGCCCGAACGGCTGCTGGCGGTCGACAGCGAGCCGCCCGGCTGGCCGTCGGCGGTGCGCGTCGTGACCCTGCACGCCCCGCTCTCACAACGCGCGGATCAGGTGAAGGTCCGCACGCTCGAGACCGTGCACGCCGGCCTCGCCGCGCTCGGGGACGACGTCCCCGCGGTCCTCACCGGCGACTTCAACACGCCGCAGTACGAGGCGCGCGACGGCGTCGTGCATACGTTCGCCCAGACGCGCACCGGCCGGCTGCGCCCCGGCCGCGGCGAGCGCCATGACCGTGCCGAGCGGATGATCCTCACCGGCCCGCCCGGCTGGCAGGACGCGTTTCGCTCGCTGCACGGCTACGAGGCGCGCGACCGGTCGTGGAAGACCGGTCGCCACCCCGGCTACCGGCTCGACCACATCCTCACCTCCGCTGCCCTCCGACCGATCGCCTGCGCCTACGACCACAGCCTGCGCGAGGACGGCCTGTCGGACCACTCGGCGCTGTCGGCGACGCTCGCGCCGCGGCCGGCCGGCAGCGGCTGAGGACCCGGCTCAGCCTCAGTCCACGATCGCCGACATCCGCATGCCCGGCGCGTGGATCGAGCAGACGAACGTGTAGCGGCCGGGCGTATCGAGCTGCACGGCGTACGTGCCGGCCGTCTTGGTCGGCGAGGTCAGCGGCTCGGGGCCGGAGCGCAGCGTGACCTGATGGGATTGCTGTGCGCGCCAGCGCCACGTCAGCTCGCCACCCGCCCGCAGCCGCACCGCCGGGCGCTCCCGGCCGAGGTGGAAGGCGTTGTCGAAGATCGAGACGACGGCGGCGCGGCGAACGCCATCGCCGGCCGCGGCGGCCGCCGGCGCCGCCGGCGCCGCCACGGGGCCGACCGCCGGCGCGGCCGAAGCGGTCACGGCGTGCTTCGGCACGGCGGCGCTGACGAGGCGGGTCGTGTGCGAGCGCAGGTCGCGGACGAACACGCCGCGGCGGTTGTCGGGCTTGCCGGGCGCGAGGTTCGTCGCCGCCGATGTGAACGCCACGCGGCGCCCGTCGGCCGAGATCGCGGCGTCCGCCGAGCTGCCGTCCGCCGCCCCGCCGGCGCGGCCGGCCGCGCGCGACACGAGCTGCTCGGGTCCGCGGCCGCGTGCGTCGCGGACGTAGACGAGCGACCGGTCAGCGCGGATCGCCGTGTACGCGACCTGACCGCCGTCGGCGCTGATCGACGGCTTGAGGGCGAACCGGCGCGGGGCGCTGACGGCCGTGGTGCGCCGCGTGCGCATGTCGCGGACGTAGATGCGCGAGCCCGGCGGTCCGCCGCGGCCGCCCGCGAGGTTGCCCGCCGCCGAGGAGAACGCGACGTAGCGTCCGTTGCGCGAGATCGCCGGATCGGCGGAGTAGTCGTCGGCGATCGCGCCGCGGACGCCGCTCGCCCGGCTGACGAGCGTCGTCGTCCGGGCCGCCAGGTCGCGCACGAAGACCTGGGTGCGCCCGTGCAGGTCGCCGGCGCCGAGGTTCGACGCCGCCGTCGTGAACGCGACCCGCGTCCCGTCGCCGGAGATCGCCGGGTCGTAGACGCCGTCGTCGGCCCGCGGCGCCGAGCGAGGACCGCGGCTGGCCAGCTCGGTGTCGCCGTCGCGCAGGTCGGTGACGTAGATCGCGCTCTGCCCCGCGACGCGCTGCGCTTGGTAGGCGACGCGCCGGCCGTCGGCCGAGATGACCGGGTTGTACTCCGAGCGCGAGACCCCCGGCCGCTGCGCCGGCTGCGGCATCGCGACCGTGCGGCCGCTGCGCGCGTCGTTGACGAACACGCCGATCTGGCCGTAGCGCTTGGCGAAGTTCAGGTTGCCCTCGGCGGACTCGAACGCGACGACGCGCCCGTCGTCGGAGACCGTCGGGTTGTAGGCCGAGCGCGGCGTGCGCCGCGAGCGGTTGAAGGACGCGTTGCGCGTGCGCCCGCTGCCGACCGCCGCCGACAGCACGCTGATCTCACCGCGCTTGAGCGCGAGCGGGAGCTTCTGCAGGTAGGACTCGAAGACGACGCGGGCGCCGTCGCCCGACAGCGCTGGGTTGGCGGCGAAGTCGCGCGGCTTGCCGGTGAGCTTGCCGGCGTGCGTCGGCGGCGGGCCGTTGTAGCGCACCTGCGCAAGCCAGCGCGGCAGCTGGCTGAGCTGGCGGCGCAGCAGGATGCGACCCTGGCGCTCGCTCATCGCGCCGCTGGCGATGCCGAAGCGCACGCGCTCGCGCAGGACAGCGGCGCAGAGCGCCTGGATCCGCCCCGGCGAGCGGCCGTGCAGCCGGCCGATCTCCAGGGGGCTCTGCTCGCCGCGGCGCAGCTGGCGAAACGCCGCGTCGGTGACGCCGAAGATCTCCGGGGCCGCGCTGGGGATCGCGAACTGGTGCAGCGAGTGGAAGAACAGGTGCTGTGAGAGGTGGCCCTGCGTGATCGTCCGCTCGGCGCGGTCGCGCAGCGACACGAGCACGGCCGGGGTCACGCTCCCGGCCCGCGGGGCGACGAGGGCGGCGGCGAGCTTGGCGGGCTGGCGCCAGCCGTGCTCGGCGGCGAGCTGCGCGAGGTTGTGGCGGTCGTCGCGCAGCTGGCGCCAGATCTCGCCCCGCGTCACGCCGAGCAGCGCGTACAGGCGGCCCTCGTCGTAGGGCAGCCAGTGGTTGTAGACCCAGTCCTCGGGCGGCAGCCAGTGCGCGGGCGCCTTGACCGGGGCCTGCGAGTCAAACGAGGCCTTCACGAAGCTCGCGGTCGTGGCCTGGCCGTCGTCGTCGTCGCGCAGGGGCGAGCCGGGCACGAACACGAACGCCAGCACCGCGATCAGCGCCGCTGCGATGCCGCCGACGACGAGTCGCCGGGCTGTCAAACCCACGCCCACGCGCCGACGCTACCAGCGTGAGATGACGCTCGCACGCGCGCTCGCGCTCGACTGGGCCGGTGACCGGGCACGTCGCCCGCGCGCCCGACGAGCGGCCGATCAATGTCGTCTAGGCGCCAGGATCACTGGCCAGGAGGAGAGACGAAGGGCAAGAAGCAGATCCGGACGGGAATGCGAGGACGCCACTGCGTGACGCTGCCCGCCAGGTGTCGGGTGGGGCGTAACCAGGTGACGCTGCCCAACGCTCACGTTTGACGCGGGCGCGAGAGAGGACCACCGACGCGGGCGAAGACCGCGGCGGGATGTGCCGCTTCGGGCGCGCCCCGCCCCGCGAGGGTGCCTCGCCACGCTGCACCACAACCTCGGCGGGCTGGCCCACAGCCGCGACGGTGGCGATCGCCCCGACCGCGCTCGGCGCGCTCGGGGACGGCGAGGCGGGCGGTTAGACCGCCGAGCACTCCTCTTCGTCGGCCACGCGGAACGAGGAGCCGCAGCCACAGGCCGCGACGACGTTGGGGTTGTTGACCTGGAAGCCCGCGCCCTGCAGGGACTCGACGTAGTCGATGACCGAGCCGCGCACGTACGGCAGGCTGGGCTGGTCGACGTAGACCTTCAGGCCGGCGAACTCGAAGACCTCGTCGCCGTCACGCTGCTCGTCGAAGGCGAGGTTGTACTGAAAGCCCGAGCAGCCGCCGCCCTTGACGCCGACGCGCAGTCCCGCCTCAGCGACGTTGGCGCCCTGGCCTGCGAGGAACTCGTGGACCTTCTCTGCACCCTTGTCGGTGATCGTGATCATGTGCGCATCTCCCAGCGTCGTTTCAAGCGCGTTCCGCAATACTTCAGGAAGTGTAGCGGCCTCGGTGGTCGTGCCGGACAAGCTTTCGCGATCGCTACGCTTCGAGCATATGCCCAGCGCAGACGAGGTCAAGAGCCGGATCGAGGCCGGGATTCCCGGCGCCGCGGCCGAGGTGCAGACACACGACGAGGTGCATTTCGACGTCGTCGTGCGAGCGAGCGCCTTCGATGGCCTCTCGCGCGTGAAGCAGCACCGGCTCGTGATGGACATTTTCACAGGCGAGCTCGGCGGCGCGATCCATGCCCTTGCCCTGAAGACGGAGGTCCCCACATGAGCGACAACGAGATTCGCAGCCTGATCGCCCAGGCGATCGAGGAGAACGACACGATCCTCTTCATGAAGGGATCGCCCGACGCCCCCGCCTGCGGCTTCTCGGCGCGCACCGTCGCGATGCTGCAGCAGCTCGAGACCCCCTTCGCGGCGGTCGACATCCTGCCCGACCCGCGCATCCGCCAGGAGCTCTCGGCGATCTCCAACTGGCCGACGATCCCCCAGCTCTTCCACAAGGGCGAGCTGATCGGCGGCTGCGACATCGTCACCGAGATGTACGAGCACGGCGAGCTCGGCGAGGCGCTCGGCGCCCCCGCCCAGGCCGGTCCCGCGGAGGCCCCCGCCGGCGCCGCCCCCGCGCCCGCCGCGCCGATGGGCATCGAGAACCGCCTCGGCTGAGGGACGTGAGCGTGTCCGCGATCAGCGGATCCGCAGCTGCACCCGCGCCTCGCCGGTGATGCGCAGGCGCGGGTCACGCAGCACGCGACGCTCCTCCTCGGCGAGGACCGCCACGACGCCGTCGTAGCGCCCGAGGGCGAGGAAGTCCGAGCGAAGCTCCGCCAGCGACTGCGGCCCGCCGTGGTCGGCGCCCTCCTCCTCCTCGGCGAAGACGATGTTGAGATCGCCGCCGCCCTCCTGGGTCGGATCGCTGCCGGTGTCGGCGGGCGTGCCGACCAGCCGCAGCGTTCGCCGCCCGGTCGGGGCGTCGATCGGCACGCGCACGCGGACCGTGCGCGTCGACCGCCGGCCGTTGCCGGTCTGACGCAGCGCGAGGCGCACGGCGATCGTGCTGCCGCGACGGACCACGCCCGGTGCCCGCGCACCCATGATGAACGCCTGACGCACCCCGCGGCGCACGCGCAGGCCGACCTCCATCGCGGTCGGGTGCAGCGTGGCGAAGCGATAGCTCTCGACCACCGCGACGGCCGCCGCGACGTCGTTGGCGGCGGGGCCCGCGAGCGCGTTCTGGCTCGCGCCGTCGATCGCGTAGGAGTTGCACACCCGCAGCGGCTTGCGCAGCTCGCGCAGGGTGACCTTCACACACAGCTCGCCGCTCTGCCTTGCCGGCGCGCCGTCGAGGATCGCCTGGGCCGCCTCGGCGGTCCCGGCGGCGGCCGCGATCGCCAGCGCCGAGCCGCCGCTGGGCAGCCCGACGTCGCCCTCGTCGGCGATGTGCGTGATGGCGCTGCGCGTCTTGCCGGTGTCGAGATCCTTGGCCGTCACCCGCAGCGGGAAGCTCGGCGGCGGCGCACCGAGCATGCCGACGACGCCGTGCAGCCCGTCGGAGGTGATCGTGCCGAGATCGTTGCCGGGTGAGCCGAGCTTGTACGTGGCGAGCTCGGGCGCGCCGACCGGGTTGCTGATGACGGTGTGGATCCAGGCGTCCTGCAAGAACAGCGAGCGCCGGCCGGCGCCGTCCATCTCGTGCCCGAAGATCCACACCGAGGGCCCGTCGGCGTAGGCGACGGTGCCGATCGCGCCGAGCGCGATGTCGCCGGCCGTCAGCCCGACCGAGACCGACGAGCCCGGCACGAGCGGCTGCGGCTCGAAGGACGCACTCGTGCCCGTCGGCGCGGCGATCAGCGTGCGGCCGGCGCGGCGCGCCGCCCGCACGAACGCCCGCGCCAGCGCGGGCCGCAGGCCGGCGATCGTCAGCGGGCCGGCGAGCGGGCGGGCGCCGATCACGTCCGAGCGCGTCGCGGCGGGCGGCAGCGAGGGCTGGGCGAGGAGCGCCTCGATCGGCGTCGCCAGCGCCGTGCGCCCGCCGTACTCGCCGACGGTCTCGGAGATCGCGCCGATGTTGCGCGCGACGCCGTCGGCGCCCGTGCAGAGGATCGGCGAGCCGGAGAAGCCGGGCCCGAGGCCCGTGGCGTCGACCGCCGGGCCCGAGACACGGACGATGATGCGCGCGGCGCTGCCCCGTCCGCGATCGACGACGTCGACGACCTCGACGCCGAACGGGACGATCTCCAGGCCCCGCACCACGCTCAGGCCGGTGCACTGCATCCCCGCTGTGACCTCCGCCAGCGGCAGGATCGGATCGGCGGCGCGTGCGGCGGCCGGCGCCACGAACGCGGCCGCGAGAGCGGCGAGAAGCAGGCGGCGCATCCGCCGGTCACGCTAGCAGCCATCCTGGCCCGCGTCGCCGCCGTCGTGCGAAGCCCGAGGATGGGCCGCTGCTCACGCTACAACGCGGGCGTTGCCGCAACGCTCGCGCACTGGCAAGCCCCGAGCGGGGCGCGCGTCAGGGCTGCTTGCGGGCCGTGCCGGCTAGACGCCGCGCAGCCTGCGCTGTCTCACGCAGCCGCGTGATGGCCGAGTCGACGCGGCGCATGCGGTGATGGTGGCGAGCCAGGAAGCTCGAATCGCCTTTACCGCTGACGGGCGCGGTGCTCATAGCAGAACCTCCGGGCGCAATAGTTGCATCCTACTTCGAACAGCTTCGTCGGCTATGCCCGATCCTCAAGTCGCGCAACCCGCTCGTCAAGCTCCTTGAAACCCTCGTCCAGCGCCTCCCTCAGCGCGTCGTCGGCCTCTGCGGCCCTTTCGCCGTGACGGCGGTCTGCTCGGCAATCTGGACGCCGGGACCTCCGGGCGCGGTCAATCCCTGCCGGCATCGCCACGCACGAGCCGGTCCGCGGTCCCGCCGATGCCCATGATGATCCCCGCAACCAGAGCCGCGTGCTCGAGGTAGGGCAGCGAGGGCCAGCCGAGGGCTACCGCCGGAACCTGTCTGGCGGGCCTTGAACGAAGCTCACCACGAGTACCGCGGCGCCGCTGAGCAGCGCCGCAATCGCGAGGATGCGGCTGATCTGGCTCGCGTCGCAATGCCTTCGTCCAGCTCGGTCACGACGGCGCAACCCTACGCGCGGCGGCGGACGTGGCACGGGTGCTCGATCCAGGCCGAGCTCATGCCCTGGAGACGATCAGGTTCACGACCGGCATCGACCACTAGCATCGCCCTGTGGCCACAAGAGGATCGACGATGACGCCGGCGCTGACCTGGGACGGGCGCTCCCTGCGGCTGCTCGACCAGGCGCTGCTGCCCGGCGCGGAGGCGTGGATCGACCTCGAGGGCGCCGCCGACACCGCCGCCGCGATCGCGCGCCTCGCCGTGCGGGGCGCACCGAACATCGGCATCGCCGCCGCCTACGGGCTGGCCATGCAGATCGGCCGGACGCCCGACGACGACGAGCTGTGCGCCGCCGCCAGCGTCCTGCGCGACGCGCGGCCCACCGCCGTGAACCTCGCCTGGGCCGTCGACCGCGTGCAGGCCGCCGCGCTCGCGGTCGCGCCCGGCCGGCGCGCCGCCACCGCCCGCGCCGAGGCCGAGACGATCCACGCCGGCGAGGACGCGGCGAGCGCCGCGATCGCGCTGCTGGGCGCCGACCTGCTCGCCGGCTCGCGGCGGATCCTCACGCACTGCAACACGGGCGCGCTCGCCTGCGGGGGTACGGGCTCGGCGCTCGCGGTCGCGATCGAGCTCGCCCAGCGCGACGACATCACCGTGCTGGCCTGCGAGACGCGCCCCCTGCTGCAGGGCGCGCGGCTGACGATCTGGGAGCTGCGCCGCGCCGGCATCGACCATCAGCTGCTCGTCGACGGCGCCGCCGCCGGGCTCATCCGCCGCGGCGAGATCGACGCCGTCATCGTCGGCTGCGACCGCGTCGCCGCCAACGGCGACGTCGCCAACAAGGTCGGCACGTACGCCCATGCGCTCGCCGCGCGGGCGGCCGGGATCCCGTTCGTCGTGGCGGGGCCGACGTCGACGATCGACGCGTCGATCGCCGGCGGCGAGGAGATCGTCATCGAGGAGCGCGACATGGATGAGGTGCGCCACGCCGGCGGCGCGCTGCTGACCGGCGCCGACACGCCCTGCCGCAACCCGGCCTTCGACGTCACGCCGGCGGAGCTCGTCACGGCGCTCGTGACCGAGCGCGGGATCGCCTCGCCGGTCACGCGGGAGTCGGTGCTGGCGCTGACCGGCGCGGCCGCGACCGCGGCCGATCAGGCCTAGGCCTTGCGCGTCGCCCGTTCCACCACGACGCGCGACGTCGTCGTCGAGGAGTGCGACGACCCGTTGCCCGGGCCCGGCGAGGTCGTCTGCCGCGTGCTCGCCTGCGGCGTCTGCGGCTCGGACGTCAGCGACGGCTACGTGTCGCGCAAGCTGCCTGCCGTGCTCGGCCACGAGGTCGTCGGCGAGGTGCTGCGCGTCGGCGCCGGTGTTGCTGGCGTCGGGGTCGGCGACCGCGTCGTCGTGCACCACCACGCGCCATGCGGCGACTGCCGGCCCTGCCGCCGCGGGCACGAGACGCTCTGCCACCAGTTTCGCTCGACGGCGCTCGATCCCGGCGGCTTCGCCGAGCAGGTCCGCGTCGAGGCGGCGCTCGTGCCCGAGCTGCTGGCGCTCGGCGAGCTCGACCCGCCGACCGGCACGCTCGTCGAGCCGCTGGGCTGCGTCCTGCGCGCGCTGGACCGCACCCGTCTGGCCCCCGACGACGAGCTGCTCGTCGTGGGCGCGGGATCCAACGGCCTGCTGGCGATCGCCGCCGCCCGTGCGCGCGGCGTGCGGCGGGTCTGGATCCGCGAGCCGCGTGAGGATCGCCGCCGGCTGGCGGAGGCATGGGGCGCCACGGCCCACACCGACGAGCCGGTCGACGTCGCGTTCTCGACGACCGCCGCCGAGGCGGCCCTCAGCGGCGCCGCCGCCGCGCTCGGCCCCGGCGGCGTGCTGTGCCTCTACGCCACGACGAAGGCCGGCGCGCCGCTCGGCGTCGACGGCGAGCAGCTCTTCCTGCGCGAGCTGACGATCTGCTCGAGCTGGTCGGCCGGCCCGCGCGACATGCGCGCCGCCTACGAGCTCCTGGCGAGCGGCGCGATCGATGCGGCGGCGCTCGTCACCCACCGCCTCGGCCTCGACGAGACGGCGCGGGCGCTGGACCTGCAGCGCCGCGGTGAGGCGATCAAGGTCGTGGTCGCGCCGTGAGGGCCGCGCTGCTGCACGGCCCGGGCGACCTGCGCATCGAGCAGATCGCCGAACCCGTGGGCGAGGTGGTAGTCACCGTCGAGGCCGCGACGTCGTGCGCGACCGACGTCAAGTGCCTGCTCTACGGCCACCGCATCCTCGGCCCCTACCCCGCGCGCTTCGGCCACGAGACGGTCGGCGTCCGCGCGGACACCGGCGCGCGCGTGCTCGTCGGCGACTCCGTGGCCTGCGGCGCGTGCCCGCAGTGCGCGGCCGGGCGCACGCAGCTGTGCGAGCGGATGACCTGGGTGCTCGGAGGCTTCGCGGAGCGGATCGCCGCGCCGGTCCGCGCGCTGCACGCCGTGCCCGACGGCCTCGACGCGGCCGGCGCCGCGATCGCCGAGCCGCTCGCCGCCGCGGTCCACGCCGTCGCGCGGGCGGGCGCCGCCGCTCGCCCGGGCGCGCGCGCCGCCGTCCTGGGCGGCGGGACGATGGGGCTCATGCTCGCGCGGCTGCTGCACCTCGCGGGGTGCGACGTGACGCTCGCCGATCGCCATGCGCAGCGGCGCGCGCAGGCCGCCGGGCTCGGCGCGCATGCCGTCGAAGCGCTCGCGCCGGGGGCGTCCGAACTCGTCATGGAGGCCGTTGGACGCCCCCAGGCCTGGCGCGTCGCGCTCGATGCCGCCGCCCCCGGTGCGACGGTCGTGCTCGTCGGCGGCTGCCCGGCCGGCAGCGACGTCACGCTGCCCTCGGGCCCGCTGCACTACGCCGAGCTCGACGTCCGCGGCGCGTTTCACCATACGCCGGCCGAGGTCGATCACGCCCTGGCGCTGCTCGCCGAGGGGGCGGTCGACTGGCGCGCGCTGGCCGGCCCCGCGATCGGCCTCGACGAGCTCGGCGCGGCGCTGCGGCGCCCGAACACGGGCGAGGCGCGCAAGCTCGTCGTCGACCCACGTCGCTAACCTGCCGCCGCCGATGCCCGTCGCGATCGTCACCGACAGCACGCACTACCTCCCACGCGAGCTCGTGGCCGAGCTGGGACTGCACGAGGTCTCGCTCTACGTCAAGCTCGGCGAGAGCCTGCGGCGCGAGAGCGACATCAGCGACATGCCCCGGTTCTGGGAGCAGATGCGCACCGGCTCGGTGCTGCCGACGACCTCGCAGCCCTCGATCGGCGACCTCCTCGGGTGCTACGAGCCGCTGCTGCAGGACGGCCGCGACATCGTCTCGATCCATCTCTCGGCCGGCATCTCGGGAACGTACGACGCGGCGCTGCAGGCGCGCGCGCAGCTGCTCGAGCGCGGCCTGGAGGAGGGGCGCCTGGCGGTGCTCGACTCGCGCACGGTCTGCGGCGGCACCGGCCTGATGCTGCTTGCCGCAGCGGGGTGGGCGCGAGCCGGGGCGAGCCTGCAGGAGGTCGCCGCGCACGCCACCGCCGCGCGCGAGCACCTGCGGATCTGGTTCGTCCTCGACACGCTGGAGTACCTGCGCCGGGGCGGGCGCGTGGGCGGCGCGCAGGCCTGGATCGGCGGCGCGCTGAAGATCAAGCCGATCCTCTCGCTGGAGTCCACGATCGAGCCCGTCGAGCGCGTGCGCACCGCCGGCCGGGCGTTCGAGCGCATGGTCGAGTACATGCGCACGCTGCACGCCGACGGCGCCGATGCGTGGTGCGTGCAGCACATCCAGGCCGCCGGCGAGGCGGAGCGACTCGTCGCGCGCGGCCGCGACATCTTCGGCTGCGAGCCGCGGTTCGTCGGCGAGGTCGGCCCGGTGATCGGCGCGCACGCCGGGCCGGGGATGCTCGGCGTCGGCGGCCTGCCGGCGAGCGCGCTGCGCTGACCGAGGGCTGCGCGCGAGGTGCGCACTCAGGCGGGCTTCGGCTTCGGCTTCGGCCGGCGCGACGAGGACGGCGCGCGCGGAGGAGGCGAGGGCGGAGGCGGCGCGGGCGGGTCCGCCGGCGGCGGCGCACCCGGCGGCGGCAGGTCGTCGGGCAGGATGACGGTGCCCGACACGGTGGTCTGGCCGGCGTAGAACTCCTTGAACACGATCTGCAGCGCGGCGGCGATCGGGATCGCGATGAGCGCGCCGACGACGCCGAGCAACGCCGCGCCGGCGAGGATCGCCACGATGACGGCCAGCGGCGGCACGTTGACCGTGCGCTTGAAGATGAACGGCTGCAGGACGTTGTTCTCGAGCTGCTGGTAGAGCAGCAGGAAGATCCCGTAGATGATCGTCGCGCTCGGGAAATCGGTGAACAGCGTGACGATCAGGATGATCACGCCGCCGATCGTCGCGCCGACGAGCGGGATCAGGCCGAAGAACGACATCAGGACGGCGAGCGGGACGGCGAACGGGACCCCGAGGATGGTCAGCACGACGAACGTGAGGATCCCGTTGATCGACGTGATCGTCAGCGCGCCCGCAACGTAGCCGGAGGTCGATTTGTAGATCCGTTCGGCGACGTCGCGCAGGCGCTCCTCGCGGTGGCGTCCGAAGCGCGTGATGAGGAAGTTCGCGATCCGCCTGCCGTCGAGCAGCAGAAAGAACGTCATCGTGAGGATCGTCAGCAGCTGGAAGGCGGCGTTGACGACGCCCGTCGCGATGCTCTGCAGCGCACCGGCGGCGTCACCGATCTTGTCGGGAAGCTTGTCGGCCTCCTCCTGCAGCTTGGTCGTGATGTCGTACTTGTCGTCGAAGTCCCGGATCGTCTTGCTGTCGCGCAGGTCGGTGACGTAGCCGGGGATGTCGCGCGACAGGTCCGTGGCGCCGTTGACCACCGGCGGCACGATCAGCGACAGCACGCCGCCGAACACGAAGAAGATCAGCAGGTAGACGACGAGGATCGCGCCGGCGCGCGGCAGCCCGCGACGGGCGAAGAAGTCGACCGCCGGACCGAGCGCGACGGCGAGGAAGACGGCGATCCCCAGCAGCAGCAGCGTGCTGCGCACCTGCACGAGCAGATACAGCAGGGCCGACAGGGCCGCGACGGTGAACAGGATGCGCGCGATCTGGCGCGTGGTCAGGGCGTCCCAGACGGACACGCCGCGCAATCTAGGGTGCGCCTCGGACGGCGCGAGGACGAACGGTGGGGACCGCTAGCGCTTGCGGCGCAACAGCCCGCCGAAGGCGGCGATCCCGCCCCCGATGACGAAGCCGGCGACCGCCGCGCCGATCGCCACGTTCTTCTGGTTCTTGCGCAGCTGCCCGCGCCAGTCGGTCAGCACCTCGATCTCCGCGTGCAGGCGCTCCATCGACGTGCCGAGCTCCTTGCGGTTGGCCTCGATCGAGGCCCGGATCTGCTCGGGGGTCCGCGCGGGCACTACTTCTTCTTCTTGCGCATGAAGGTCCGCTTGATCTTGCCCGCTTCGTCGATCGCCATCGTCGGCACCGGCGGCGCGCCGCCCTTGAAGAACTTCGCGGCGAGGTAGCCGGCGATGCCGCCGAGCACGAACAGCAGGCCGGCGACGACGAAGAAGCCCCAGAAGAACGAGAGGTTGTTGCCCGTCGGCAGCACGTACCAGGCCAGCCAGGCCATCCCGTGCAGGAGGAAGAGCAGGCCGATGGCGACGAAGAACCCGGCGGCGATGCCGATGACGATCCCCCGCAGCAGCTTGGTGACCTTCTCGGTGACCTCGGCCTTGGCGAGCTCGATCTCCTCGCGGACGAGCAGCGAGGCGCGCTCGCTGATCTCCTGAACCGTCTGGGCCAGGTCGTGTGTGGGGCTCTCAGCTGCCAAGGCGCCGGAGGATCATGGCGGCCAGCAGGCCGCCGACGAAGGCTGCTGCCACGACGAGCTCGGGACGCTCCTCGGCCAGCTCCTGCATGGGCTCCTGCCAGGACGGGCTCGGGCCAACCGCGTGGCCGGCCGCGTGACCGGATGCGAACGCCTGCCCGCTGTCGCCCAGCGTCGTCACCGGCGCGGGCCCCGGGCCAGGCATGACGACCGAGACGGGCTGCTCGGCGACCGCAAACGGCGGCGACGCCGCAGCCGGCTCGTGCTGGTGGACCGTGAGCGACTCGGGCGGCGCGTCGTCGGCGGGGACCTCGTAGGCCTCCCCCTCGACGATCGGCTCGGCGTGGAAGACCGGCAGCTCCTCGCCGGCGGGCGCGACAGGCACCTCATGCTCGGCGGGCGCGACGGGCACCTCATGCTCGGCGACCGGGGGCGGGCTGTCGGGGACCGGCGGCAGCGGCGGCTCGGCCGGGACGGCGGGAGCGGCAGGAGCGGCGGGGGCATCGCCGACAGACGGGCCGGATGTACCGGCCGGATCGCTGTCGCCTCGCTTGCCAAACTTCATTCGGGCGGGTCTTCCCCATAGATGCGCCGCCAAATCATCGCAGCGGCCTTGCTGGTCGCGATCGAGGCAAGCGCACCGAGACCGGCCAGCAGGCCGGACCAGATCAGGCGCTTGGCCATTTCGTTCGTGGGCATCGCGTGCATCCTTTCAGACGGCTCGGGCGGAACTGCGATCAGGTCGGGCGTCGAGCCCGCCGCAGATCGTCTCGACGATGAACGTCTTGGCTTCGTCGAACTCGGACTCGCCCTGGGGCAGGGTGTCGAAGATCCAGCCGGTCAGGACCTGCTCGATCGCACCGTAGAAGGCGAGCGCCGCGAAGGCCGGCGTGACGCCCGTGCGAAAGGAGCCGTCGGCCTGCGCCTTGCCGACGATGTCGGCGATGAGCGCGTAGGCCTCGCGGATCTTCGCCAGGTGGGTGCGGCCAAACGAGTTCGCCGCGCGCGTGACCTCGACGATGATGACCTTCATCAGATCCGGGTCGTGGCGGTAGGACTCGATGATGAACGAGGCGATCGCTTGCAGCTTGTCGCGGGCCGGCAGCGGCTGGGCGTCGATCTCGGCGATGACGTCGAGCAGCACGTTCCAACGCTCGAGAAACAGCGTGTCGAGCACCTCGTCCTTGGAGCGGAAGTAGTGGTAGACGAGGCCGTAGGCGACGTTCGCCTCGTCGGCGATGTCCGAGACGCGGCAGGCGTGAAAGCCGCGTGTCGCGAACGCCACGACGGCGGCGTCGAGGATCATCCGCCGCTTGTCGATCTGGGCCGGCTTGACGGGCTCGCGCTCGCGCTCGCTGCCGCGCGACGGCGCCATCAGGCGCGCACCTCGGCGGGCCAGCGGTAGGCGCTCGGCCGGCGGTTGGCGAGCGCCGGCAGGTCGCGGCGGATGCGCGCCTGCGCCTCGAGGTCGACGTCGGCGACGATGTGGCACTCGCGGTCGGGCGCGTGCGCGAGCACGATCCCCCACGGGTCGACGATCATCGAGCGGCCGCCCGAGCGCAGGGCGGGCGGGCCGCAGTCATGCTCGCCGATCTGGTTGGCGGCGACGACGAAGGCCTGGTCCTCGATCGCGCGGGCGCGCAGCAGGATCTCCCAGTGGTCGCGCGTGGTGGGCACCGTGAACGCCGCCGGGACCGTGAAGACGCGCGCGCCGCGGATCGCGAGGATGCGGTACAGCTCGGGGAAGCGCACGTCGTAGCAGATGCTCAGGCCGAGCTCGACGCCGCCGGCGGTCGGGCTGACGACGAGCTCCTCGCCGGGCTCCTCGTGCTCGGACTCGTGGTAGACGGTGCCGTCGACGACGACGTCGAACATGTGCACCTTGCGGTAGGCCGCCCGCAGCTCCCCGTCGGGGCCGACGTGCACCGAGGTGTTGCGCAGGCGCTCCTCGCCGGCGATCCGCTCGGAGATCGAGCCCGCCACGAGGTCGATGCCCAGCTCGCGGGCCGCCGCGCGCGCCCAGCCGATCGCCGGGCCGTCGATCGGCTGCGCGCCGGCGACGAGCGCCGCGCCGCGGCCCAGCGCGCTCCACTTCTCGGGCAGGACGACGAGCTGCGCGCCGTCGGCGGCCGCCGCGCGCGTGAGCTGGTCGGCGCGCTCGAGGTTCGCGTCGAAGTCTGCGGTGGACGTCAGCTGGACGGCGGCGACGCGCATGCGCTCTTTCTCGAAACGGGTCGGATTGACTGGTCAGTCAACAGCTCGGATGCTACCCAGCCACGCTCCCGGCCTCGCCGCACGGGGAGGGTGAACCGGCCGGTGCCGGCCAGCACATTGCGGCAGTGGCCTTCAGATCGTCGCTGCCAGCGTCTATGGTCAGCCGATCGGCACCTTTGCGGGGCCTCCGCGCGGGTTGGGACGCACGTTCGGCGGGCTCACGGTGATGGAACACCACATCGCGCGCTGGCAGCAAGTGTTACAACCAGCCAGACCAATCAGGGGAGAACCGTATGAAGCTTCGACCGCCCAGCCCGGCGCTCGCCGTCTCGATCGTGGCAGTTGTCATCGCTTGCACCGGCAGCGCTGTCGCAGCGACCTTGATCACGGGCAAGCAGATTCGCAACGGCACCATCAGCGGCGCCGACATCAAGGACGGCAGCCTGCTGTCGAAGGAGCTCTCGCAGGGGACGCAGAACCTCATCCGCAAGGGCTCGGCGGGCCTGATCGCGCATGAGGCGATTCGCAAGGCCGGCCCCGAGGCGGTCCCGGCCAACGTCATCACCCGCGTCGCCACGCTGAACGTCCCCGCCGGCGCCTACTCGATTTCGGCGAACATGGTCATGACCGCCAACGCGGGCAAGACCGATCCGCTCGAGGCGCTGCTCGGCGCCAACGGCTCGCTCGGCGGCACCTGCACGCTCGACGCGGGCGGACCGACGCACTCGTCGACCGGCACGATCGTCGTCAACGATCGCCAGACGCCGACGACGCTGTCGATGCAGCTCACGCGCACGGTCGGCGCCGCGACCGATTTCACGCTGGACTGCTCGGCCAACGCGCCGTGGCGGGCCTCGGAGTCGTCGATCATCGCGACAAAGGTCAACAGCGTCTCGCTGACGGAAGTGACCGGCTGACCTGAACCTGCCCTGCCGGCCTCGGCTCTGTCAGGAGCCGAGGCGGCAGATGTGGGCCGCCCCCTGCGCCTGGATGGCGTAGGGAACCGCTGCCGCGTCGGGCAGCGGGTGCAGCTCGATCGCCCGGCCGGCCGGGATCGGCAGCACGCCGACGAGGACCCAGTCCCGGCCGAAGCGCCGCGCGCGCACGGTCATCGGCTTCGTCGGGCCGGCCTCGACGCGGACCCCCTCCGGTGAAACGGCCACCACGGTCGGCGTGATGCAGCCCGGCCTCCGCGTGCTCGTCGTGACCGCGCCCCCGGGACGCAGCGCCAACCCGCCGGCGCGCACGAGGGTGTCGTCGGCGAAGGCCCGCACGTCGGACGGCGCGCGCCGGATCTCGGCGACGCTGTAGCCCGGGTCGCCGCGCAGGTCGTCGAGCGTGTCAAACCAGTCGCCGGCCTCGAGGAACGGCGCCGCCAGCGGAGCGATCTCGAACGTCGGCGCGACGCGCTCGCGTCCGAGCAGCTCGACCGCGCCGAGCGACGCGCGGACGCGGTCGGAGCGCTGGAGAAACAGCGTGCGCCCGTCGCGCAGCGCCTCCGACCCGCCGTCGGCCTTGCCGAACGAGACCCAGGCGAGCAGCAGCACCACCCACGGCACCCACGCGCGGATCTTCCAGCCGCGCGCGGCCTCGACGAGCATGAGCAGCAGGAAGACGACGCCGACCGTCAGGTAGCGCGAGGACGACGGCGGCGCGATGTCGTGGCGCGAGACCGCGGTCAGCCCGTAGAAGCTCAGCAGGATGGTCGCGAGCGCGGCCAGCCGGACGCGCCCGGCGCGGTCGACCCTGAACGCGCGGTAGGCGAGCACGAGCAGGATCAGGACGAGCATCTGCTGGCCCGGCTCGATCTGGCGCTCGCCGATGATCGCGCCGGCCGCGTGGTTGGCCGCCGTCCACGCCCACAGCGCGCTGAGCGAGAGCTCCTCGAACGCGGCGCGGTTCGTGCCGTAGGCGACGTACCAGAGCAGGTACAGGCCGAACGGCGCGGCGACGACCCACAGCCGCGCGCGACCCGCCTTCGTCAGCGCGAGCTCGACGCCGATGCCCAGCAGGATCGGGATCCCCAGGCCCGACGAGGCGAGCGCCACCAGCATGAGCGCCGCGAGCGCGCGGTCGGTCCCCGGCGTGCGCGGCCGGTCGAGCAGCGCGAACGCTCCGACGCCGGCGACGATCGACAGCATCTGCGCCATCTGGCCCGGGATGAGGAAGTTCTCGTAGGCGAAGCCCGACAGCAGCGCGAACGCCGCCACGCCGAGCGCGACGCCGGCGCCGACGCGGCGGCGCGCGATCTCGAACAGCAGCCAGCCGAGGGTCAGCTGCAGCGCGACGAGCGGGACCATCATCAGCGCGAACGCGTCGAGGCCGCCGAGCTTCAGCAGCGGCAGGAAGAGCAGGAAGAACAGCAGCGTGAGGTGCTCGTTGTGAGGCTCCAGCAGCGACGGCGCGCCGGGGCCGCGACGCTGCGTGACGACCGTCCACTCGTCGAGGTTGAACGTCAGCCCGCGCGTGAGCCAGAACATCGTGATCGCGGTGCCGGCGAGCAGGATCACGAGGCCGATCCACCACAGCCGGCCGTCGGCGGGGTCGGTGAGGCCCGCCTGCGCGGGCGCGACGTCGGACGCGGGTTGCGTGGTCGCGCTCACTCTCGGCGGGCACCGTAGCGCAGGGTGCGGGCCCGAACCGTCACCATCAGCGCCGAATGGCGCTGCCGATCTTCACCGAGCGACTCGTGCTGCGGCCCTACGAGACCGGCGACCTCGAGCAGCTGCACGCCGTGCTCTACAGCGACGTCAACGCGATGCGGCTGCTCGGCGGCCCGCGCGACCTCGCCGGGACGCGCTTCGCGCTGGAGCGCTCGATGAACCAGCAGGACATCACGGGGTTCTCGTTCTGGCCCGTGATCGAGCGCGAGAGCGGGCTGCTCGTCGGCGAGGCCGGCCTCTTCCCGCTCTCCCCCGACGGCCCCGACGTGGCGCTCGGCTACGCGTTGGGCGCGCGCTGGTGGGGTCGCGGCTACGCCACCGAGGCGTCGCGCGGCGTCATCGACGAGGCGTTCGGACCGCTGGACCTGGACCGGCTCGTGGCGATCACGCGCGAGGCGAACAGCGGCTCGCGCCACGTGCTCGACAAGCTCGGCTTCCGGATGGAGGGCGTGCGCCACGTCTGGGGCGCCGAGCAGCTCTTCTTCGTGCTCGACCGCGACTTCGCGCGCTGGCCCGCCGCGGAGTGACGACCGGCGCCGCGCGAAGTCGCGCGGCGCATGACCTCACGGACCCCAGACCCCACCCAGGCCGAGCCGACGCCGCCGTCTGCCGAGCAGGAGCAGTACCCGCCGGGCCACGAGGCGCAGACGCAGCCGCCGTGTTCCCGGCGACCGAGGACTCGCAGTACATCAGCGGTGAGGTGATCGGCGCGACGGGCGGCAAGCCGCTGCACCGACCGGCGTCGCAGGCGGGCGGCGGGTCCTCGTCTCAGCCCTCGCGTCCAAACGGCAGGCACGTGCGCGGACGCGGGCGGACGCGCTCGCGGCTGAAGCGCTCGCGCAGCTCGCCCTCCTGGCTCGGTCCGTAGCGCACGCGGATCTGCGCGCCGTCCGGCGGGGTCTCCGCGAGCAGGCCCCGGATGCTGCGCTGGTCGGGTGCGACCTCGACGCGCGTCGCGAGCTGGTCGCCGACGAGAATCGTGGGTGCGAGCGCGCGCTGCGCAAACGACTCGCCGTAGACCGTGATCTTGATCCCGGCGGTCTCCGTCGCGCCGTCGTCGGCGACGAGCACGCCGACCGCGTCGTAGTGGCTGAGTGGCAGGTTCTGTGACGGGCTCATCGGTTGCTCCTCTGGCGGTTCATGGCACGAGCTCGATGTCGTCGAGCGCGATCTCGCCGGTCGGGCGGCTGGTGAAGCCGAACGCGATCGACGTGATGTCGGTGAGGTCGACGATCTGCGCCCCGGCGTTCGCAACGACGTAGGAGGCGAGCGGGATCCGGACGGTCTTCAGCGCCGACTTGATCAGCGACGTCACGCCGCGCTCGTAGGGGTAGGGGATCGTCATGAACGCCCCGCTGCGGATCGCGCGGGAGTTGCCGGCGCCGTCCGTGAGGCGGACGTAGCACTCCTGCGCCTGGGCGGCGGGGTTGTGGGCGCTGCCGTAGCGCTGCGAGACACGGAACGACAGCGCGGAGTAGGCCGAGATGTCGGCGTTCGCGGCGGGCACCGAGCTCATGTACACGCCCGCGCTCGAGGTCCAGGCGACGTCGCCGCCCGCGGTCATGTGCGGCGAGAAGCTGTCGATGCTGTGCAGCCAGTCCTCGACCGGCGGCGCCGCGAGCGCGGTCGGGGTGACCGCCGCGCCGAGCGAGTTCGTCGCGGCGTCGTGGGGCAGCTGCTCGAAGCTGTCGACCACCTGGGTCCCCGCCTCCTGGTGGGACACATGGACCTCCGTCGTGACCGCTGCGGGCTTCAGCGCGCCGAGGAAGTACTCCACCTGCTCGGCCCGGCTCTGGAGGTACAGCTGCATGTACGCCGTGGCGTAGCCCTTGACGATGGCCTGGTGGGCCGCCTCGGGGATGAGCTTCGGCAGGTCGGCGGTGTGGATGGCGCCCCAGCTGCTGACGGAACTGCCCATCGGGAAGTACAGCTCGGTCGTGTTCTCGGTGCTCGCCCACTCGCTGTTGAACCTGTCGTGGGTGGCGCCGTAGGCGAACACGAACGACCGCGGGCGGCCGGCCTCGTCATACAGGTCAAAGCCCGTGAAGCTCGCCGTCGGAGGCTGCGACCACCAGCCGGCGACGTCGCCGTCGTTGGAGCCGTAGACCACCGCCAGCGGCATGCCGGGGTCGCCGTAGTGAAAGAAGTCGGTCGGCGCGATCGCCACGCCGCAGTCGAGGTTCCAGCCGAGCCCCTCGCCGGTGTTGATCTGGGCCGCGCGGACGACCGCCTCGCCGCCGCGCGAGTGGCCCATGATCCCGACGTGCGAGAAGTCGACGTGCCCGTTGAACAGACCGGGCAGCGCGTTCTTCTGGGCCATGATCGCGAGGTGCTCGAAGATCGCGCGAGCGCGGACCTCGATCATCGAGTCCACCGGGGCATAGATGCTCATGGCCACGAAGCCGTGCCCGGCGAGGTGGTCGAGCAGGTAGTCGTAGCCGAGGTATGACGACGGCATGCCCGAGTTGCCGTGCACCATCACGACGAGCGGGAAGCTCCCCGGCTTGAACGCCGCGTCGATGCCGTTGGCGACGGCGGGGTAGCGCACGACGGCCTTCAGGTCCAGCGCCGCCGTCGGCATGGGGCCGCTGTGGGTCGACGGGACCTGCACCGTGCCGTTGGTGTAGGAGTGGCGCCCGATCCCGCCGGCGTGCGGGCCCGGCAGCGACGGGTCCTCGGTCACGTGGAAGCCGACCCGCACGTAGCCGTCGATCATGTCGAGGGCGTCGTCGAAGGTCGCGTCGGTCGCGAACTGCGACGGATCCGGGTGGTTGTTGCCGAAGTCGACGACGATGTCGTACTTGCCCGGGACCTGCGGGTTGGGCCAGACGAGCGTCTCGTTCCAGTTGATGCAGCCCGGCACGATCGGCGCGATCTCCACCGCCGGCGTCATCCCGGGTCCCGAGACATCGGTCAGCGAGGTGTCGAGCGCCCAGTCCGCGGCGCTGCGGTGGGGGATGACGTAGATCGCCGCCTTCTGGCCGACGAGGCCGGCGGGCAGGGCGGCCGGATCGAGCGCCGCGTAGACGTCGGTCCCCTTCGGGAAGTTGTTGACGAACTGGAAGTACGGCGCGCCCGGCACCGGGCGGCCCGCGATCTCGGGCGTCAGGACCGTGCCGCCGTCCTCGAAGCTCACGAGCTCGATCGGCGAGCGCACGACGATCGACGTGAAGCGCCGCGACGACAGGACGTCGCCGGCGAGCACGACGAGGTCGTCCGCATCCCAGGTCCCCGGGCGATACGCGCGCGCGACGACCTGATAGCTGCCCGGCAGCGCGCGCTCGCGCGACAGCAGCGAGACGACGGCCGACCCGGAGTCGTCGACCCGCGTGGTCACGACGACCGGCACGCCCGCTGCGTCGCGCACCGGCTCGATGCGATCGCCGACGTGCCATTCGAACTGGCGCGGCACGAGGAACAGGCGCAGGCAACCGGCGGGGAAGTTGCGAACGGTCACGGCGATGTCCGCGTCGCCGGCGAGCACGCCGGTGCGCAGGCGGCCGCCTTCGTCGGTCGGCAGCAGCAGCGGCCGGCGAGCGACCTCGGAGATCGCCAGCGTGGCCTTGGCGGCGGTGCGCTTGGCGGCTCGCGCCTGCACCGACAGCGTGCGGCCGCCCAGCTCGCGTTGCGCCGTCTGGAGCGTCGGAGCTCGCTCGGGGTCCTCCGCGCCGAGCGTCAGGCCGAGGTAGGGGACCACGGCGGTGGCGGGGATCTCCCCATGCCGGTCGCTCATGAGCGAGGCGCGCACGTCGTCGTCGAGGACGATGTCGTACACCGTGGCCGCCTTCAGCCCCGTGGCGGCGACGAACACGCTCTCGCCGACGTCGAACTCGTCGCGCTCGTTGCGCGCGTCGTCCAGCAGCCGCAGCGTCGCGGCCCGCGACGGCCGCCGCTGCTGCTGCGAGCCCGCTCCGCGCTCCGCGCGCTGTGCACTTCTGTGCGACCGCTGTGCCACTGCCCTCGCCTCCGCTCGTCTGGTCGATGTCCGGTTCGTGGGTGAGGGAGGCAGCCGGCGGGCGGCCTGATACACATCGGCGCCGTCGCTCAGACCAGCGCGTGCGCGCGCAGCCGCACCGGGAATGCGGCGGGCAGGGCATGACGCCGCGCTTCGGTCGGGACGCCAAGCGCGGGCGTTGGCGTGGACCGACCCTCTCCGCGGCCCATTGCACGGCAAAAAAGCTTGTTGGGGAGCAGCCCGAACCGGTAGCGTCGACGGGGGACGATGGAGTTTCTGATCCTGGGGCCGATCGCGGTCCGCAACGCCGCGGGGGAGGTCGTGCTCGGAGGCAACAAGCCGCGTGCGGTGCTCGCGGTCTTGCTCCTGCATCCGAACCAGCCCGTCAGCGCCGAACGCCTCGCGCTCGCGCTCTGGGGCGAGGATGCGCCCGGCCGCGCCGTGAAGACCGTGCACGTGCACGTCTCGCGCCTGCGCAAGGCGCTTGGCGACCCCGACGTCGTCACGACGACGCCGGCGGGCTACAGCCTGCGCGTCCGGCAGGGCGAGCTCGACGCCGAGCGCTTCGAGGGGCTCGTCGAGGACGCGCGCCAGGCGATGGCCGACGGCCTCGCCGAGAACGCGGCGGCGATCCTGCGCACCGCGCTCGCGCTGTGGCGCGGCACCGCGCTGGCCGAGCTGGATGGCGAGCCGTTCGCCGTGGCCGAGATCGCGCGCCTGCACGAGCAGCGGCTCGCAGCGCTCGAGCTGCGCGTGGAGGCAGACCTCGCGGCCGGCCGCCACACCGAGCTCGTCGGCGAGCTGCAACAGCTCGTCGTCGAACACCCGGTCCGCGAGGAGCTCGCCGCCCAGCACATGCTCGCGCTGTATCGCTGCGGTCGCCAGACGGAGGCGCTCGAGGCCTACGCGCGCGCCCGCCGCACGCTCGTCGACGAGATGGGCATCGAGCCGGGTCCGCGCCTGCGCGAGCGCCACGAGGCGATCCTGCGTCAGGACCCCGCGCTGCGCGCGGAGCCCGCCACGACCGAGCTGCCCGCCGCGCTCGATCCGGCGAGCGCCCAGCCGCTCGTCGGCCGCGACGCGGAGCTCGAGCTCCTGCTGGCGCGCTGGGACCTCGCGCGCAACGGCGGAGGCGGCGGGCTCGTCGCCCTCGCCGGTCCGCCCGGCGCCGGCAAGACCCGGCTCGCGGCGGAGTTCGCGCGCGCGACGCACCGGCCGGGCGTGACGACCCTCTACGCCAGCGGCGACGGCCCGGCCGACTCGATCCTCGTCGCCCTGCGGCGCGTCCGCGAGGCGCGGCGGCCGACGCTGCTCGTCATCGACGACGCCGACCGCGCCGGCGCGGGCGTGCAGTCCGAGCTCGGCCGGCTGGCCTCCACGATCGCCGGCGCGGCGGTCCTCGTCGTGGTCATCGCACAGGACGCGGGCGGCCTCGCGCACCTGAGCCCGACCGGCGTCGTCGAGCTCGCGGCGCTCGACGCGCGGGCCGTGCGGGAGATCGCGCTGCGCTACGCCCCCGGAGAGGCTGACGTCCCGACCGAGTGGCTGCTCGAGGCGAGCGGCGGCGTGCCCGGCCGCGTGCACGAGGCGGCGAGCCAGTGGGCGCGGCGCGAGGCGGCGCGGCACGTGGGCAGCGTCGCCGACCGAGCGCGGACGGGGCGCGCGGAGCTGCGCTCGGTCGAGGCGGAGCTGGCCGGCGG
Organism: uncultured Actinomycetes bacterium; assembly: GCA_963825485.1. Lineage (GTDB taxonomy): Bacteria > Actinomycetota > Thermoleophilia > Solirubrobacterales > Solirubrobacteraceae > CADCVQ01. The sequence goes on along the minus strand of CAWGTK010000038.1, from coordinate 321,749 downwards.
CATCGCCGACCTCCAGGAGTCGCGGACGCGGTTGCAGCCGGGCGGCGGCGACGACGGGCCGGTGGTCTGCCCGTTCAAGGGGCTCGCGACGTTCGACGTCGGCGACGCGCGCTACTTCCACGGACGCGAGCGGGTCGTGGCGGAGCTCGTCGCCAGGCTCGTCGGCTCGCAGCTGCTCGCGATCGTCGGACCGTCGGGGAGCGGCAAGTCGTCGGTCATGCGCGCCGGCCTGCTCCCGGCGCTGTCGACCGGCGTGCTGCCCGGCAGCGAGCAGTGGTCGCACGTGCTCCTGCGGCCGGGCGATCACCCGCTGCGCGACCTCGCCGCGGCGCTCGCCGACGTCGACGGCGACGGACGCGTCGTGCTCGCCGTCGACCAGTTCGAGGAGACCTTCACCGCCTGCGACGACGAGGCCGAGCGCGCGGAGTTCATCGGCGAGCTGGTGAGCGCTGCGACCGACGCGCGCCAGCGCTACGTCGTCGTGATCGCGCTGCGCGCCGACTACTACGGCCGCTGCGCCGGCTACCCGGCGCTGTCCGCGCTGCTCGCGCAGAGCAGCGTGCTCGTCGGAGCGATGCGCCACGACGAGCTGCGGCGCGCGATCGAGGAGCCCTGCCGGCGGGCGGGCCTGCGGATCGAGGACGAGCTCGTCGACGCGCTCGTCGCCGATGTCGAGCGCGAGCCCGGCGGCCTGCCGCTCCTGTCGTCGGCCCTGCTCGAGCTGTGGCAGCAGCGCGACGGGCGGCGCCTGCTCTACAGCGCGTACGCGAAGACGGGTGGGGTGCAGGGCGCGGTCGGCCGGCTGGCGGAGGACGCGTTCGCACAGCTCGACGAGACCCGGCAGGCCGTCGGGCGGACGGTGCTCATGCGGCTCGTCGGCGGCGGCGAGGGCGACACGGTCGAACGCCGGCGCGTCGCGCTCGACGAGCTCGAGATCGACCGCGAAGAGGACGTCGCGCGCGTCGTCGCGCTGCTCACCGATCGCCGGCTGCTGACGGTCGGCGCCGGCACGATCGAGCTCGCGCACGACGCGCTGCTGCGCGAGTGGCCGCGCCTGCGCAGCTGGGTGGACGACGATCGCGACGGCCTGCGCATCCGTCGCGGCCTCGGCGCGGCGGCTCGCGAGTGGGACGAGCTGCGCCGCGACGACGGCGCGCTGTACCGCGGCTCGCGCCTGGCGGAGGCGATCGCGTGGCGCGACGACCGCCACCCGTCGCTGAACGAGCTCGAGCGCGACTTCCTCGACGCGAGCGACGCCGCGCGGCGGCAGGAGCAGCTCACGCGCCGGCGGCGGACGCGGCTCGTGCTGGGCGCCGCCTGGACGATCGTCGCCGCCGGCGTCGCCGTCGCCGTCGCGGCCTGGTTCGCGAACCGCCAGCACGAGATCACCGCGTCGCGCGACATCGCGACGCAGGCGGCCACGGCGGTGGGGTTCGATCCGGGCCTCGCGCTCGCGCTCGCTCGCTCCGCGCTGGATCGCCATGACACGCCGCAGGCGCGCGACGCGCTGCGCCAGGCAGCGCTCGAGGACCGTTCGGTGTCGGTCGTCCAGGCGCACGAGAGCGAGGCCTACGCCGTCGACTCGAGCCCCGACGGCAGCATGCTCGCCTCCAGCGGCGACGACGGCAGGGTCCGCCTCTGGCGCGCCGGGGACCTCGGGGCGCTGCGGACGCTCGTCACGCACCGCGACCGGTCGGAGAGCGTGGCGTTCAGCCCCGACGGCAGCAGCGTCGCGAGCGCCTCGGTCGACGGGTCCGTCGCCGTGACGCCGGTCGGGGGCGGTGCCGCGCGGACGCTCTACGAGTTCCCGGGCGGCCTGAAGGAGCGCGCCTTCCGCATCGCCGCGGGCGCGGGCGTCGTCGCGGCGGGGACGAGCGCCGGCCGGGTGTGGGTCCTCCCGACCGCCGGGGGCGGCCGCCCGTTCCCGCTCGGCCGCCACCCGAGCGACAAGGCCTACGTCGTCGTGGCGATCGCGCCCGACGGCAGGACCGTCTTCAGCGCCGACGACCAGGCCAACGCCTTCCTCTGGGACGTCTCGCGCCGCACGTCGATCCGCGTGCCCGTCAAGCAGCCGGTGTACGCGGTGGCCTTCAGCCGTGACGGCAAGCGGATCGCGTCGGCCGGCCCGAGCGGCCGGGTGCGCATCTGGAATGCGTCGACCGGCGCGGCGGCCGGCAGCCTGCCGGTCGGCGACCGGCTGATCTACTCGGTGCGCTTCAGCGCGGACGGGCGTCGCATCGTGACGACCGGCGACGATCACGTCGTCCAGGTGCTGGATGTCGCCGCCGGGCGCCAGCTCAGCCGGATACCGGCCGCCAACGCCATCTTCTCGGTGTTCGCGACGGCTGGCAGGCTCGTGAGCGCCGACGCCGACGGCAAGCTGCGCACGTGGACGCCGCTCGCGGTCCGGACGCCCCCCGCGCCCACGCGCGCGATCCGCACGTTCCCGTCCTTCAGCCCCGACGGCCGGCAGGTCGTGGTCGGCGATCACGACCCGTCCGGCGACGTCCTGGTCTGGGATCGCGCCAACGGCCAGCGGCGGCTGCGCGGCGCGGGCGACGGGAGCGTCGTCACGGCATTCCTGCCCGGCGGCCGTCGCGTCGTGAGCGCGTCGCTGAGCGGGATCACGCGCGTGACCGACGTCCGGACCGGCGTCGCGCGCGAACTCGGCTTCGCGACTTTCCCCAAGTACGCGGTCGCCGCGAGCACGACGGGTCGCATCGCGGTCGCCGGCGGTCCCGAGCGCAACGGCGTCTTCCCGATCGTCGTCATGACGGCGGCCGGCAAGACCCCGCAGAAGCTCGTCGGCCACACGGACTCCGTCGTCACGCTCGCGTTCAGCCGCGACGGCAGGCGGCTGGCCAGCGGGTCCGTCGACGGGATGGCGCGCATCTGGGATCTCGCGACGGGCGAGGCGCGCACGATCAAGGCCGACGCGCGGGTCGTGCACTGGGTGTCGTGGGATGCCGGCGGGCACATCGCGACGGCCGGCGGCGACGGGACGATCCGCGTCTGGCCGGTCGACGGCGGCGATCCCGTCGTGCTCGCCGGCCACGGGGGGCCGGTGAACACGGCGACGTTCAACCGCCGCGGCGACCGCATCGTCAGCACAGGGCTCGACGGGACCGTCCGCGTGTGGGACGCGGCGGGCGGCGACACGCTCGTGCTGCTGACCCGCCACCAGGGTGCCGACGGAGCCGGTGCCGCCTTCAGCCCGGACGGCCGCTACGTCGTCAGCTCCGGCGCCGACGGCGTCCGGATCACGCGCTGCGAGGCGTGCGACTCGTTCGCCGCGGCCCGGCGCCTGGCGGACACCCGCGCACCGCGCGCGCTGAGCGCCAGCGAGCGCGAACGGGTCGGGCTCGACTAGCGGTCAACCTCGTGTGCCCACCGGCGGGCGCACGGGCGTTCGGTCACGGCGGCCACGGCGGGTAGGTCGTCGGCTCGTCGGTGATCTCCATCGACGGCCCGATGTTCGCTGCGAGCCTCGCGTGGCCGACCGTCACGACGGCATTGGCGTCGATCCAGACCAGCGATCGTCCCTCCGTGTCCTGCAGCCGATGGCGAACGTTCTCATAGGGGACGTCGATCCAGCGGTCGAACAGCGCGCTCGTGTAGACGCGAATCGTCGTCGGATCGTCCGGTTCGGCCTCCGCGATGGTCACTCCGTTGGTGAACGGTTCGACCATCACCACCAGTTCCAGAACGTACCCGCGCAGCCGCACGGCACCATGGCTCTGAAGGTGACCCAGGTCACCCGCTACCTTCGATGCGACCTCGTCGCTCGCCATCCTGCTCCCCTTACTATTAAGTGTGCGCCGACCTTAGGCCGATCGGTAGGTGAGTGTCAAGCCCCTCGGCCGTAGCCATAGCCGCGCTGCGGCGGGGGCGGCGGTTCCTCCGGTCCCTTCGTCGGCTCGAGCGTCGGGGCCGGGCCCGGATCGCGGGGGCGCTGCAGCGGAGGTTTCACATCGATCGCCTGCGCGGCCATCTGCGGGGTCGCGATCGCGGTGGCGATCTCCATCCGCCGCGAATTGACGTAGCTCGTGACGGCCGGCGGCACGCCCGGCCGCGTGCCGGGCATGGCGCCGTCGACCGCGGAGAGATCGATCACCGGGTCGATCAGCGCCGCGGCGCGCGCGGGGTCGGCCGGGCGGGTCTGCACCCGCGTCGCGCCCGGCACGAGGAGCTTGAACGGGCGCGCCAGGCCCGCCGCGCGCACGACCCTGGCGATCAGCGCGGCGTCGGTCGACGGATGGCGCTCCACGATCTCGTCGAGCGTCCGGTTGGCCCCGTCGAAGACCGGCGCCGCCGAGCCCGCGAGCGACATCAGGGCGCCGATGTCGTCGTTTCCGCAGACGAGCCGGCTCACCGCGCGATCCTCGCGCGTGCGCGGCGCAGCGACCTCGATCGACAGCACGTTGGAGTGGACGACGGTCCCGTCCAGCGCGCTGTGACGCGCGCGGATCGCGTAACGCCCGGGGCCGTCGAAGGCGAAGCCGTGCTTGCCGTAGTGCACGAAGGCGAAGTCGCGCCTGGGCCCGTCCTGCGGGGTCAGCATCGTCGCGACGTCGCCATGGCAGTGCACGAGCAGCGGCACGAAGCGGGTCTGGCGGCCGTCGGGACCGCGGATCGCCACGTCGACGTTCTCGGCCCGCGGCCCGATTACGTCCGCCACGGGCACACCGTGCGCGGACGTCGCCGCGAGCTCGATGGCCATGGTCACCGGCACCCCGACGCCAAAGCACGCGGGGGCGCCGATCCGCATGCGCAGCGTCGCGCTCGCGCGCTCGTCGGAAGCCCCCGAGCGGAGGCTCGCCGCTCCGCCCGTGAACGGGTTGCCGCCCATGATCACGTCGTCTTGGAAGCCGTGACGCAGATGCACGAGCTCCGGCTCGTCGAACTGGAACTGAAATTGCGGCCAGAACCGGGCCGGGCCGCCGGGGAAGCGCTTGGCGTAGTTCATCCACGACGACGACGCCGGCCGGGGCGGCACGGGCGGCCGGGCCAACGACTTCTGCCAGCTGTGCAGCAGGTTGAAGCCGTGCCCGAGCTCGTGCACGCAGGTGTACAGCTGCTTGCGCTGCGTCTCGGCGTCCGTGCCCGCCATCGACGCGTAGAAGACCGCGCAGCCCTGCCGATGGCGGCCGCTGCGGTCGAACATGAGGCCGCACAGCACGGGGTCGTCGTGCGCCCATGCGTGCAGCAGCCAGATCGCCCATTGCGGCTTCTCGTCGAGCCGGCCGAAGTGCAGCTGCATCGCCGCCTGGAGCTCGGCGTCGCTCCACGTGTCTGCCTTGTTGGCGCCCTCGACGACGTTCGCCGGGTGGTCGCCGACGAACTCGATGCCCGCCTCGGCATATGCGTCGCGCAGCGACAGCCGACGGCGCGGGCCGGCGGACGGCAGGCGCGCGGTGTCATACGACGAACACGGCGTGACGCCCTGCTGGACGGTCTCCTGCAGCTCGACGCGGCGAAAGCCCGGCGCGTCGAACTCACAGACGTAGGTCGAGAACACGCTGCCGTCTGCTGTCAGATGCGACAGCTTGACCGGTTCGGGGGGCGTGCCCGACGGGCCGCGCGGGATCGTGACGCGCACGGCCGCGATCGGCGCGGGCGGGGAGAACCGGGCCTTGCCGACGATCTTCACCACACCCGCGCCGAACGCGATCTGCGGCGCGTCGACGCGCATCGACCCGAAGTACCGCCCGCCGCGGAAGTAGTCGGCACTGAGACGTCGCGTCGGGCGCGGGCCGTCGACGTCCACGCGAAGCTCGACGGTGAAGCGATCGGTGGCGCCCGAGTAACGCCCGCTCACGGGGCGGGCGTGCTTCAGCGGCATGATCGTCCGTCCATGAGCGCACATTAATAGACGGTCGACCGCGCGCCATGCGGTTTTTACTCAGGTCAGCCGGACGGCGGCGCGTCGGACCTGCGCGCGGGCCGCGGCCGGTGCGAAATCGGCCCGGGAGAGGGCACTGCCGTCACCGCGTTCGCATCGAGCCACAGCAGATAGCCCTCCCGCACGAGGCGCCTGACCAGGACGAGCCGGCCGGCGGCGTCGAGCGGGCCGGGCAGCTCGGCGGCGGTGAACGGGCCGCGCGCCGCGTGGATCGCGGCGACGGCGTCGGCGGCGTGCCGCGGGAGGGCGACCTCCTTGCCCTCGAAGCGCAGCGCGACCCCGGCGTCGGGGCGCGGCTCGAGGTCGGCGATCACGGTGGTTCGGCGCTGCAGCGGCGTGTCGACGGTGAGCGCGTCCAGGCCGCGCACCTGTGTGAGCTGGCCGTCGAGGATGGGGCGGCGCGAGTCGACGAAGCGCCGGCGCGCGCGGCGGGCCACGTCGTCCGCTCCCAGGCGCCCGGCCAGGCGCTCGACGAGCTCGGCCGGCAGCTCGCCGTCGGCGCCGAGCGCACGCCGGAACTCGACGTCGTCGGCGCACGCGGCGAGCGCGGCGCGCATCGCGTCCAGGCGCGTGGGCGGGTGCAGGCCGACCGTGACGTGCAGCGACCCCGCGTCCGCGGCGGCGGCCTCGTGCGGCCACCCGCGCGGGAGGTAGAGCGTGTCGCCGGCGCGCAGCGTGACGTCGTGCAGCGGCGGGCCGACGCCGTCGGCCAGCTCGGGCCGCCAGCGCTGGTCCTTGCCCGGCAGCGCGACGACCGGTTCGTAGATGCGCCAGTGCTTGTGGCCGGAGACCTGCAGCACGAAGACGTCGTGGGTGTCGTGGTGCACGGCGAAGCCCTGCGCGCCGGCGGGTGTGCAGTAGGCATTGGCCTGCACCGGCCAGCCGAGCGCGATCTCCAGGCCGCGGCAGTACAGCGCCGCCGGGTGGTGGTGCAGGTGCAGCGCCTGCAGGACGAGCGTGGCCCCCGCCGCGTGCTCGTCGGCCACGCGATCGACGAGCGCCGTCCCGGAGAAGCCGCCCGGCCGCCACGGGATGTCCTTCGCGTAGCCCGACAACGGCAGCTGGGCGCCGTCGCGCACGAGCCGGAACGCCGGCGAGCGGAGCGCCGTCTCGCAGACGAGGCGCTCGACGTCGGCATCCGACAGCACCGCGTCGAAGCGGCCGGGCTCAGCGCGCTCGAGGACGAGCGGCCGGCGGTCGCAGTACGCCTCGAGGAACTCCTCGAGGCCGACCGGGTCGAGCGTGAGGTCCAACGCCGACGGCGCCCGCTGCACAGCGGGCGCCGTACCGGCGGGACTAGCTGTCGTCACCGCTGTCGGTGGCGTCGGAGACGTCGCCGGAGTCGTCGCCGGCGTCGTCACCCGTGTCGGTCGTGTCGGAGACGTCGCCCGTGTCGTCGGCCGGATCGGTCACGTCAGCGGCGTCGTCGGTGGTCCCGACCGTCGCGCTGTCGAAGCGGTGCGTCTGCACCTCGTCGTCGGTCAGCGTCGCGGCCTCGTCAACTGGATCGCTCATTCGATCTCCCTTCGGGATGGGCGGAGAAGCGGCTTGTACCCGCTGCGGACCGGGCCCGTGCAGGGGATCCGCGTGGCGTCACCCCAGGAAGCTGCCGGCCGCGCCCGCGGCCCGATCCGGCGGGCCCGCGACGGCGCCGGCCGCGACGAGCCGCGCGATCCGCTCCTCGTCGTAGCCGGCTGCGCGCAGCACCGCCTCGGTGTGCTCGCCGAGCTCGGGGCCCGGCAGGCGATTGCAGTCCGCCGGCGTGCGCGAGAGCCGAACCGGCGCGCCGAGCAGCGACACCGTCCGCTCGGCACCCGGCTGGTCGAGCCCGGCGACCATCCCGCGCGCCCGCACCTGCTCGGACGACAGCGCCTCGCCGAGGTCGAGCACTGGCTCCAGGCAGCACTCGTACTCGGCGGCGAAGGCCTCCCACTCGGCGCGCGTGCGCTGCGCGAAGACCGCCTCGACGGCGGCGTGCCCGGCACTGCCCGGCGCGGCGTACTGCTCGCCGACGAGATCCTCGCGTCCGACGCCGCGACACCAGGCGGCCCAGAACTTCGCCTCCAGCGCGCCGAGCGCCACCCAGCCGCCGCCGGCGCAGGCATACGGCCGATAGCAGGCCAGGCCGCCGGCCAGCTCGAGCGTGCCGCGTGCCGGCGGCGCGGCGCCGTCGTGGTCGTCGGCGTTCAGCCACCGTGCGGCGACGAGCGCCAGCCACGACAGCGCACCGTCGGCCATCGCGACGTCGACGACCTGCCCCTGCCCCGTGCGCTCGGCCTCGCGCAGCGCGGCGAGGATCCCGAACGCCGCCATCAGCGCGCCGCCGCCGACGTCGGCGATCTGGCCCGCCGGCTGCACCGGCGGTCCACCGGGCTCACCCGTCAAGCCGAGCAGCCCGGTCAACGCGAGGTAGTTCATGTCGTGCCCGGCGCGGTCGCGCAGGGGCCCGTCCTGGCCGTAGCCGGTGATCGCGCACAGCACGAGCTTCGGGTTCACCGCGCGCATGGCGTCGAAGCCGACGCCGAGCCGGTCGAGCACCCCGGGCCGGAAGGACTCGAGCACGACGTCGTGCTCGCGCACGAGCGCGAGCAGCACCTCGCGGCCAGCCGCCTGCTTGAGGTCGATCCGGATCGAGCGCTTGTTGCGGTTCAGCGCGAGAAAGAGCGCCGACCGGGCGCTCGGCGCGGCGCCCTCGACGTACGGCGGCGACCAGCGGATGTAGTCGCCCGTCCCCATGTCCTCGACCTTGAGCACGTCGGCGCCGTAGTCGGCGAGCAGCAGCGAGCAGAAGCCCCCGGGCAGCAGGCGGCTGAGGTCCAGGACGCGCACGCCGGCGAGCGGCCCGGCGCTCATCGCCGCGCGGGCCCGAGCATCGCCCGCGCCTCGGCGACGGTTGCCGGCCGGCGCCCGGCGGCGAGCGTCATGCGCCGCGCTCGCCCGACGAGCTCGCCGTCGCAGCGGGCGATCGTGCCGCCGGGCAGGCAGAGGTCGTCCTCGAGGCCGACCCGGATCGAGCCGCCCAGCGCGAGCGCCGCGGCGACGAGCGTCCACTGCACGCGCGAGACGCCGACCACGCCCCGGTGGCACCGGCCGGGAGGTTGTCGACCATCGCCGCGAGGTTGCGCGCCGTCGGCGGGATCCTTCCGGTCACGCCCATGACGCAGTCGACGTGCAGCCGCGCCGCGCGCAGCACGCCCATGCCGAGCAACGGCGCCGGCGACCCGACGTGGCCGACGTCGAAGCACTCGCACTTGGGCCGGATCGCCAGCTCGTCCATCGCCTCCAGCAGCTCCACGACCTCCTCGAAGGCCTTGGCGAACACCGCCGAGAAGACGAACGCCCTGCGCGTGGACGAGTACTTCGCGTAGTTCGTCGAGCCCATGTTCAGCGCGGCGACGTCGGGGGGCAGCGCGCGCAGGTAGGCGATCCGCCGGGCCGGCGCGCGTCGATGTGGATCATCACCCCGCCCTCGTCGACGATGCGCCGCGCCTCGGCCGCGTACTCCTGCGCGGCGTACGGGGATCGCCGGGCGCTGCTCGCGGTCGGCGAGCGCGCCGGAGATCGCGCAGGCGATGATGACCGGGTCGTCGAGGCTCATGGCGGCGGGACGCAGAGACTACGACCGCTGAGACGTGAGCGCTCGGCCCCGGACGGCCGCCGCTCGCCGGCGAGACCGGCGCCTGAGCGAGCGCGATCAGCCCGCGCCGGCGTCCGTCGCGCGTCGCGCGTCGCGCGTCCCGCGGCGTGCGAACCGTCTGCCTGACGCCGGCCTCAGGTCCCGCAGAACGTCTGGTAGCACTCGCCGAAGCCCGCCGGGGCGGGCGCGGCGTAGGACTCCAGCCCGGGTCGTTCGTCGAACGGTCGCAGGAGCACGTCGACGAGCCGCTCGAACGGGCCGAGGTCGCCGTCGGTGGCCGCCTCCAGCGCCGCCTCGAGCGTGTGGTTGCGCGGGATGTAGAGCGGGTTGATCGCGTCCATGCTGTCGGCGACCGTCGCCAGCTCGGATGCGGCTGAGCCGTAGGACAGCCGCTCGCGCCAGCGCTCGGACCACGAATCGAGCGCGGCGGGCTCGCCGAACAGCGCTCGCACCGGCGCGGCGTCGCCGCGGACCGCCGCGGAGAGGGCCCGGAAGAACGAGGTGAAGTCGACCTGCCGCGCCTGCAGCAGCACGAGCAGGTCGTCGACCAGCTCGCCGTCCTCGGGGGCGGCGTCGGTCAGCCCCAGCTTCGCCCGCAGCCCGTCGAGCCGGTAGCCCTCGTAGCGGTCCGGGAAGGAGCGCAGCAGTGCCGTGGCAGCCGCGATCGAGGTGTCCTGGTCGTCGCCGAGCAGCGGCAGCAGCGACTCGGCCAGGCGGGCCAGGTTCCACTGCGCCATCGGCGGCTGGTTGCCGTACGCGTAGCGCCCGCCGCGGTCGATCGAGCTGTAGACGGTGGCCGGGTCGTAGGCGTCCATGAACGCGCACGGGCCGTAGTCGATCGTCTCCCCGGAGATCGTCATGTTGTCGGTGTTCATCACGCCGTGGATGAAGCCGACGTTCATCCACTGCGCGATCAGCGACGCCTGGGCGTCGACGACGGACTCGAGGAACGCGAGGTACGGGTTCTCGGCCTCGGCCGCGTGCGGGTGATGGCGGGCGATCGCGTAGTCGGCCAGCCGCCGCGTGAGCGACGCGCTGCGCTGGAGCGCCGCGTACTGAAACGTGCCGACGCGGAGGTGGCTCGCCGCGACCCGCGCGAGCACGGCGCCGGGCAGCAGCGTCTCGCGCACGACGTCCTCGCCGGTCGCCACGACGGCAAGCGCCCGCGTGGTGGGGATGCCGAGCGCGTGCATCGCCTCGCCGACCACGTACTCGCGCAGCATCGGGCCGACGGCCGCCTTGCCGTCGCCGCCGCGCGCGAACGGCGTGCGGCCGGAGCCCTTCAGGTGCAGGTCGCGGCGGCGCCCGTGGACGTCGACCACCTCGCCGAGCAGCAGCGCGCGGCCGTCGCCGAGCCGCGGCTGGAAGTTGCCGAACTGGTGGCCGGCGTACGCCTGCGCCACCGGCGACGCGCCGTCGGGGGTCCTGCCCCCGGCGAGGGCGCCGATGCCGTCGGGGGTCCGCAGCGCAGCGGCGACGGCACCGAGCTCGGCGGCGAGATCCTCGTTGAGCGCGAGCAGCCGGGGCGCCGGCACGAGCGCCCCCTCCCAGCGCTCGTACAGGCCCTCGAGCTCGCGGACGTAGGTGTTGTCGAAGGCAAACAGCGGCCCGGCGGCAATGCTCATCACTTCAGCCTAGAGCGGCCGGGGTGCTGCCTTCCCCGCTCCGATCCGGGATGCCCCCGGGTGGTCGGGTCGAGTCATGCCCCGTGGGCGTGCATGACTCGACCCGACCTCCCGACGGGCGCGGGTCGCCGTACGAGATCCGCCAGGCGAGCTGCAGCTCGACGACGTAGCGCCAGCGCGGTCGTGCCGCCGCCGGCCAGCGCGCGCACCCCGCCCAGCAGCGCCGCCCGGGCAGCGCCGCGACCACCGGTCGACGGCGGCGCCGGGATAGCCTGGCTAGCCGCGCTCGTCGGGCTGACGGTTGGACGGCGGCAGGATGTCGGCGCTCGCGCGGGTCATCGGCGAGGGGGCGCAGGATCGCGGCGGGGGTCGTGCCCGTACTCACTGTGAGTGCCACGGTAGGGCCCAGGCCTGATTGATTCCACGCGCGACCGTAAGTGTGAGATGGTGAGCCATCTTGCGACATCGCGCAGTGCCCGGCAGGAATGGAATCCGTCGCAGCCTGCTCGGTGTCGGGGTCCTGCTCGCCCTGCTGGCGGCCGCCGCGCCGGCGCACGCGGTCGCCACGATCGCCGGCGACACGACCCGCGCGCCGCTGCGCGACGCGCTCGCGGCGGGACGCAGCCCGGTTCTCGTCGCGGGCGGCGTGGACCGCACGCTGCTGCGCTTCCGCGTCGCCGGGCTGAGCGCACGGCCGACGCGCGCGATCCTGCGCCTGCGCGTCACCGACCCGACGTTCGAGAGCGTCCAGGTGCGCACCGTGCCCGCGTTCGCCGAGGACGCGGCCACGCCGGCGATCCTCGTGCCCGGCCTGTTCGCCGTGGCCAGGCTGGCCGGCGTGAAGGCCGGTACCTGGGCGCAGTGGGACGTCACGGGCACGGTGGGCGGCAACGGCGACGTGAACCTGCAGATCAGCGGGCCGCTGCTGGACCCCGCGAGCTTCTCCTCGCGCGAGGGCGCCTACGCGCCGCAGCTCGTCGTCACGCCCGACGACGGCGCGGCCGTCCGGCTCGCCGGCCTGCTGGACATCGGCACCGCCGACAGCTTCGACGCCAACGTGCGCGACGACCTCGGCCGCTCGCTGGACGGGATCGAGGTCATCGAGGCGCCGGCCGGCGGCGGGGTGCCCGGCCGCTACGTCGGCGTCTACCACTCGCTGGTCGACGGGGTCTACGTCACCCAGCTCGCGACGTCGGACGACCTGCGCCGCTGGACGCACCGCGCCGACCTCGACACGCACGCCTCGCAGCCGTCGATCGTCGCGGTCCCCGGCGGCGGCTTCCTGCTCGCGGTCGAGCGCGACACGCCCGACGCCCAGTGGGTCAGCGTGTCGAACATCGTCGTGCGCCACTACGCGAGCTGGGCCGCGCTCGTCGCCGGGACGGTCGGCGCCGAGGCGAACCTGCCGCGTACGCTCGCGCCGACGGCCGAGGGCACGCCGGAGCTGCGCGTGCTGAGCTGGGGCGGCACGCCGGCGACGTCGCAGATCGAGATCACGATGCACTACTTGAAGAACGTCATCGCCGACCGTCAGGCGGCCGGGGTCCTGACGGACTTCGACCCCGCGACGTGGGCGCCGCAGGTCACGCCGCTCGTCAACGACCTGTTCATCGCGCTCGGCACGCGCGGCAACCTCGGCGACCGCGCCGACGTGCTCTTCGAGGGCCACCGCTTCGCGGTGCTCGAGGCGCAGTCCGTCCGCGGCGACTTCGGCACTTGGCGCTGGTATCTCTACGACCGCGATCGCGACGAGGCTCGCCTGCTCGCCATCCGCGGGCCGGCCGGCTCCTACGCGATCGGCAACCCGACGGTGAGGATCTTCACCGATGCCCAGGGCGTCACGACGCTGTTCGTCTCCGGCTTCGCCTTCGGGCAGGGCGCGGCGTTCGGCGAGGCGGGCGAGTTCATCGCCCTGCGGCGCCTGGGCTGAGCGCCCGTTCAGCCCAGCAGCGGCGCGATCGCGTCGGCGGCGACCTGCGCGTAGCCCGGCGCCGCCCCGGTGATCTGCGCGCCGACGAGCGTGGCCTCGTCGGCGACGTAGGAGAGGACCTCGAGCAGTGCGGCCGGGGGCAGGCCGAGCGGGGCGGGGAAGCTCGCCGGGTGAAACTCGGGGTCGAGCACGTCGAGGTCGACGTGCACGAAGAGCTCCATGCCCTGCAGCTGGGCCGGCTCGCCGAGGCGGTGCACGCCGTTGCGATCGAGCGCGACGCGCTCGGGGCCGTCGACGTCGCGGACGCCGAACATGATCACGCGAGCGGGGTCCAGGCCCGCGCCGAAGCCCGTGTCCCACAGCCCGCACGCGCCGGCGAGGCACATGCCCCCGAGGTAGCCGCTGGAGCTCGTGTCGGGCGTGTTGAAGTCCGGGTGGGCGTCGAGCCACAGCACCCGCACGTCCGGTCGCCGGCCGACGACGACCGGCAGCGTCGACACGCAGACCGAGCAGTCGCCGGCCAGCAGGATCGGCAGGCGACCGGCCTCGAACGCGTCGTCGACCTGACCGCCCGCCTCGAGCAGACAGCCGCGGGCCTCGCGCAGGTCGTCGAGATGGTCGCCCGCGTGCGGCTCACCGGGCGAGCCGATGATCCGCGCGCCCAGCAGCTCCGCGAGCTCGCGCGTGCCCGCCGCGGCCTGCGCGCCGCGCTCGGACGTGCGGCACAGCAGCGCGGCTATCTGCCTTTCCACTGCGGTTCCCGGCGCTCGAGGAAGGCGGCGATGCCCTCATGCGCGTCCTGCGAGGTCTGGCCGAGCACGAGCTGCGCGCGCCCGAACTCGAGCGCCTCGCCAAACGCCATGTCCTGCTGTGCGAACAGCGCGTCCTTGCCGAGCTTGAGCAGCAGCGGCGACTTCGCGGCCAGCTTCGCGGCCCAGTCGGCGACCGCCGCGTCGAACTCGGCCGGCGCCACGACGCGGTTGACGATCCCCAGGCGCAGCGCCTCGGCGGCGTCGATCCGCTCGCCGAGCAGCAGCAGCTCGGTCATCTTCTTGCGCCCGACGTTGCGCGCGATCAGGACGGCGATCATGAACGGGAAGAGGCCGACGTCGATCTCGGGGGTGCCGAACGTCGCGCGCTCGCCGGCGATGACGAGGTCGCACGCGAGCGCCAGGCCGAGCGCGCCCGCCAGGACATGCCCGCGGGCGGCGCAGACGACCGGCTTGCCGAGCTCGCCGATGAGCGTGAACAGGCGCGGGAAGCGGCCGTTGGCGGCGTGGCGCTCGGCGATCGACATCTCGGCCTTGAAGCCCGCGAGGTCGCCGCCGCTGGAGAAGACGGTTTCGTGCGTGGACGCGAGCACCACCACGCGAACGGCGTCGTCGTCGCGCGCGGCGGCGAGCGCCGTCAGCAGCTCGTCGAGCAGAGCGTCGGAGAGCGCGTTGCGGGTCTCGGGCTGGTCGAGTGAGATCGTCGCGACCGCGTCGGCGACGTCGTAGCGCAGCGTCTCGTACGGCGGCACCGCCGCAATCTACCGGCGATCGGCCGCGCCACCGCGCAGCGTGGGCGCGCGGAGGTAGCGTCTGCCCATGGCCGCCCGCGCGCTCGCCGCGACGCGCTCGTCGTCTACGGCGGCGACGCGCGCGTGGCGACGAGGCAGCTGCGGCGCCTGCCGATCCCGCCGCGCGCGACCTGCCACGAGGGCGTCGACGACCACGAGAACGCCAAGGTGCCGGGCTTCACGGAGCTGGCCTCGATCGGACGCATCGACATCGAGGGCGACCGGGCCGAGGTGCGGTTTCGCGCGAAGGTACCGGCGAACCCAAAGAAGACCAGGCGGACCGCCCGCGGCCCAAGGCGCTCGACGAAACCGGCGGTCGCTACCGCGGGACGGCGATGGCGACCGTCGCTCGTCGGCGCTGCGCCGCCAGGGCACGCCCCCCGACGCCGGCTTTGAGGACGACAACGGTCCGCTCGGGTCGGACTTCTACGAGGACGGCCTGCCCAGCACGTGGTCCTCGCCGGGTGGGTCGACCGTGCCCGGCCGCGACCTGCTCTACCGCGGCCGGTCCTACCTCGTGGAGGACGGCCGCGGCGACCGCCGGGTCTTCGGGTTCATGATCACCGACCGCCGTGCCGAGACCGCGCGCGGCGTCGGCATCGGCGACACGCTCGCCTTCGCCCGCCGCCGCTACCCGCAGCTGCGCTGCGATGTCGTCAACCAGGGCAGCGAGTACGTCACCTTCCCGGCCTGCCGGGCGCGGATCGCGCCGCGCCGCTACCTCGGCTTCGGCCAGAACCCGATCCGCTCGATCTCGCTCATGACCGTCCCCTTCGACGGGGCGCGGTAACCAGGCGAGCGTGGGCCCAGAGCGACGGCCGACCGCGTCCGCAGGCCCGACCACGCCGCGCGCCGCCGGCCCTTCATCTTCACCGAGGAGCACGGCATCGAGTGCGCCTGGCGCGACCTGCGCCTGAACCGGATCGGCGCCGGCAGCGACGAGATCATGCTCGACGTGATCGGGCGCAGCTACGGGCTCTGATCCTCGGGGCGCGTCGCGGGCGTGAGCTTGCCGCCGGCGAGGACCCGCCGCGTCAGGCCCGGCAGGACGATCCGCGCCACCGCCCCGAGCCAGTACACGCGCGGGACGTAGCGCTCGGCGCGGCCGCCCGGACCGGCGTCGAGGATCGCGTCGGCCACCTTCTCCGGGGTCGAGACGATCCAGCGCGTCTTCCGGTTCTCGACGAGCTGCCTCTGCGGAAAGCCCTCGGTCGCCACGAAGCCGGGCAGGACGAGCCCGACGTGCACGCCGTGGCGCGCCTCCTCGAGGTGCAGCGAGTCCGTCCAGCCGGCGAGCGCGAACTTCGCCGCCGAGTAGGCGCCGGTGCCGCCGCGGCCGACGCGGCCCGCGGTGCTCGCGACGTTGACGATCGCGCTCGGCTCCGAGCGGCGCAGGAGGGGCAGCAGCGCCTCGGTGACGCGAACCTGCGCGTCGAAGTCCAGCTCCATGTGGCGGCGGACGTTCTCCCAGCCGCCGTCGGCGAACGCGGCGCGCCAGGCGGCGCCGGCGTTGTTGACGAGCAGGTCGAGGCGGCCGCCGTGCTCCTGCTCGACGTGCGCCGCGATGCGGGCGGGCACCTCGTCGTCGGTGATGTCGGCGGCGATGACGCTGACGTGCACGTTCGCCGCGCGGCCCAGCTCGCCGGCGAGCGCACGCAGGCGCTCCTCGCGGCGGGCGACGAGGACGAGCCGGATGTCGCCGGGCTCGCGTGCCAGCCGGCGGGCGGTCGCCGCGCCGATCCCGCTCGAGGCGCCGGTGATGAGGGCGATCACGCGGCTCAGGCTACGGGCTGCGGCCCCGGCGGGGGAGGACCGCCGCCGATCTAGGCTGGAGGCGATGCCGGAGCTGCCTGAAGCCGAACGTGCCCGTGTGGCGCTGGAGTCCGTGCTCGGCCGGCGGATCGCCGCGATCGACGACCGCGACACGTACGTGTGCCGGCCGCATCGGCCCGGCGAGATCGCGTCGGCGCTGGTCGGCCACACCTTCGTCAGCGCCCACCGGCGCGGGAAGTTCCTCTGGCTCGTCAGCGACGACGGGCCCACGCTCGGGCTGCACCTCGGGATGGCGGGCCACATCGCGCTCGAGGCGCCGACCGAGAAGCCGATCTGGGACCGCTTCACGGTGCAGTTCGAGGACGGCGGCCGCTTCGCGCTGCGCGACCGGCGCCGGCTCGGCCGGGCCGTGCTCAACCCGGACTTCAGCCACGTCGGCCCGGACGCCGCGAACGTCGGCCGCGACGAGTTCCGGCGGCTGATCGGCGCGGGCAACACGCCGATCAAGGCGCGCCTGCTCGACCAGGGTGCGATCTCCGGCGTCGGCAACCTGCTTGCCGATCAGATCCTCTGGCAGGCGCGGATCGCGCCGCGACGCCCGACGTCGCAGCTGTCCGCAGAGGACCTCGACCGGCTGCGCCGCCAGCTGCGCGCCGCGGTCCGCTCGGCGATCCGCCGAGGCGGCGTGCACACCGGCAGCTTCATCCCGGCGCGCGAGCGCGAGGGCGCGTGCCCGCGCTGCAAGACGCCGCTGGAGCGCGCGACGGTCGGCGGGCGCACCACGTACTCCTGTGCGGTCTGCCAGGAGTAGCCGCCCGCGCCGGCGGAACCGCTCCGCGGGCCGCGGTGTAGCGGGTGCGTGAGCGTTCGTTTCCTGCCGAGCTGCCTCGCGTCGCTCGCGCTGGCGCTCCTCGTCGCCGCGCCGGCCGCGAACGCGAAGATCCATTTCGGCGAGATGGGCGGTCGGGTCGTGCACTGGGACCAGCGCGTGTCCAGCACGATCGCCGGCTGCCCGGGCAACCGGTCCTGCCGCGACGTCGTCGAGGGGATCACGATCTACCTGCGCCGCGGGCCCGTCTCGCCCGCGCGGATCGCTGCGCGCGGCCTGACCCGGGTCGGCCGGGTCAGCGGGCGCGGCACGATCACGTTCCGCGTCCCGCATCTCTCCCCCAGTCGCTACCACCTCGTCGCGCGCGTGCCGGCCGGCGCGCAACGGCGCTGGTCCCCGGTCAGCGCGACGTTCCGGCTGCGCCGCCGCTGACCGCCCGGTCCCCGCCGCTCCGTGCAGGAGCGCCGAACGGACGACGCGGGCCGCGGCGCTCGTCGCTCGCGCAGCACAGGCGTGCACGAGCGACGATCCGGCCGGCTCCGGCGCCTGGTTTCGCGCTCCTGCACGCACGCTCACGCGCCGGATGGCGGCGCGCCGTTCAAACCGACTGGCCAGTCAGCCAGCCGCTATCGTGCGCGCCGCACACCCGGACAAGGAGCGCATGGCATGGGAGTTCTGGACGACAAGGTCGCGATCGTCACCGGCTCGGCACGGGGCATCGGCCGCGCGACCGCGGAG
Source organism: uncultured Actinomycetes bacterium (assembly GCA_963825485.1). Taxonomy (GTDB): domain Bacteria; phylum Actinomycetota; class Thermoleophilia; order Solirubrobacterales; family Solirubrobacteraceae; genus CADCVQ01. Next base: position 303,754 of record CAWGTK010000038.1, on the reverse strand, counting down.
TTGCTCTCAGAGCACGGCGCGAAGGTCCTGATCAACGACCTCGACGGTGACGTCGCCGAGCAGACGGCGTCGGAGATCGCCGGCGAGACCGTCGTCTACGGCGGCGACCTGACGGCGTCCGGCGCCTGCGACGAGCTCGTCCGGACGGCGATCGACGCCTGGGGCAAGATCGACATCATCGTCAACAACGCCGGCTACACGATCGACGGCGCGATCCACAAGATGACCGACGAGGCGTTTCAGCGGATGCTCGACATCCACACCGTCGTCCCGTTTCGCGTCATCCGCGCCGCCGCGCCGCACCTGCGCGAGCCGGCCAAGCAGGAGCGCCAGGACGGCGTCGAGGTGTTTCGCAAGATCGTCAACGTCTCCTCGATCTCCGGCACGATGGGCAACGCGGGCCAGGCCAACTACGCCGCCGGCAAGGCCGCGGTCGTCGGCATGACGAAGACGCTGGCCAAGGAGTGGGGGCAGTTCAAGATCAACTGCAACGCGATCGCCTTCGGCTTCATCGAGACGCGCCTGACCGCCGCCAAGGTCGACGACAACACGATGCAGATCGGTGGCGAGACAGTCCAGCTCGGCATCCCCGAGCAGATGCGCGCCATGGCCAACTACGTCATCCCGCTCGGCCGCCCCGGCACCCCGCAGGAGGCCGCCGGCGGCGTGTTCTTCCTCTGCTCGCCGTGGTCGAACTACGTGCACGGCCAGGTGCTGAACGTCACCGGCGGGCAGTTCACCGGCATGACGACGTAGCGACTACTGGCCCGCGATCTCGCGCAGGGTGCCGAGGTGGTTCTCGAACGCGGTGCGGCCCTCCGGAGTGAGCTTGAGCCACGTTCGCGGCCACTTGCCGACATGGCCCTTGCGGATCGCGACGTAGCCGGCCTGCTCGAGTGTCGACGCCTGGCGCGAGAGGACGGAGTCGCTGACGTCGAGCGTGTCGCGCAGGAAGCGGAACTCGAGCTCGTCGGCCTGGGCGAGGCCGGCGAGCAGCGAGAACCGCACCGGCTGGTGGATCAGGTCGTCGAGCCGTGCTCGGGGATGCGTGGTCATGCGTCGCGCCGCAGACGCTCGCCCCACCACAGCAGCGGCAGCGCCGCGAGCAGCCCGCCGAGGACGTAGGAGAACGCCAGCGAGCCGTCGAGGCCTTCGGCGACGGCGCCGCCGAGGCACGTGCCGGCGGTCAGCGCGACCCAGGTCCATGACGGCGTGCGCTCGGCGACGCGAATCTGGCGCTCGCGGACGGCGAAGTAGGCCGCGGTCGCCGCGAAGAGAACCATCGCGACGGCGATGACCGTCCAGCCCCAGATCGTGCGATCGACAAGGTCGAACCCCGGGATGAGGAGCGCCATGAAGGCGCCCCAGGCGAGGAACGGCAGGTGCTCCTTAGGCGTGCGGGCGTGGACCGCTCGCCCGGCCTGTCCGGCGTGCGCGATCATGATCTCGGCTTCCTGCTTGGTCGGTTCCATGGCACGGCATCCTTTCGGTCGGCAAGTAGTTTCCGTAGAGGAAACTACTTTTCCTCCGCGCTGTCAAGGGCCGTTTCGGCGCCGGCATTGAGGGAGCGCATCGCCCCGGGCGAGGAGGGAGCGCAGTCCCCCGGGCGAGGAGGGCGCGCATCGCCCGGGCCAGGAGGACGCGCATCGCCCGCGCCAGGAGGGAGCGCAGTCCCCCGGGCGGGGGATGTCCGCGGCGGCGCATCGCGTACAGGATCGGCCTCCACCGTCCGCCGCGTCGCCCGGATCGCCGGTGCCGGTCGCGGCGATCTACCCCACCGACCCCTGGAGACACCCGATGGTCCACACCCGCTCCGCCCTCCGATGGCCTGCCCAGCGCCGCCGCCGGCGCCCGCTCGGGCCCCTGAGCCTCGCCCTGCTCGCCGGCCTCCTGCCGGCGCTCGCGCCGTCCCCTGCCTCCGCCATCACCGGCGGCAATCCGTCGACGAACGACGATCTGGCCTTCGTCGCCGAGATCCGCAACACCGCCGTCGGTGGGCTGTGCACCGGTTCGCTGATCCACCCCAGCTGGGTGCTCACCGCCGTCCACTGCTCCGTGCCGACCTCCGTCGGCGACATGACCGCGCGGGTGGGCAACAACGTGTCGGCCACGGGCGGGCAGCTGCGCCGGATCACGCGCATCCTGCGCCATCCCGGCTACGTGGGCGGCCACAACGACGTCGCCCTGCTCGAGCTCAGCTCACCGGTGACCAACGTCCCGACGATCCGGCTGGGCAGCCCCGCCGAGAGCCACCTCTGGGACGGCGTCGGGGCCGGCATCTTCACCAAGTACGACCAGGGCCTGGCCACCGGCTGGGGCCGCAACGCCGCCGGCACGCTGCCCACGCAGCTGCAGTTCACCGGCGTCTTCATCACGCCGCCGCAGCCCGACAACCTCGCCATCAAGCGCATCATGGTCGACCGCGGCCCGTGCCAGGGCGACAGCGGCGGCCCGCTGGTCGTGACGAGCGGCGCGGTCAACGTGCAGGCCGGCGTGCTCAAGGGCGCCAGCTGCGGCGGCGCCGCGAGCTACAGCGAGGTCGGCGCGGGCAGCAACCGCGACTGGCTTGTGGGCCAGATGACGCGGCTGCCCTACACGCCGTACGGCCTGCGTGACTGGGACCGCGACGGCCACCAGGATCTCGTCACGCGCCAGGACGCGACCGGCGACCTGTGGCTCTACCCCGGCGAGAGCCGGCGCGGGTACTCGAGCACGCAGCGCGTCCGGATCGGCAACGGCTGGAACGGCTACAGCTTCTACGGCATGACCGACTGGGACCGCGACGGCCACCAGGACATCATCACCCGCAACGACTCGAGCGGCGACCTGTGGCTGTACCCCGGCCAGAGCCGGCGCGGCTACTCGAGCATTCCGGGCGTCAAGATCGGCAACGGCTGGCAGGGCCACACGTTCGTGGGGGCCGCCGACTGGGACCGTGACGGCCACCAGGACATCGTCACGCGCAACGACACGAGCGGCGACCTGTGGCTCTACCCCGGCGAGAGCCGCCGCGGCTACAGCAGCGCGCCGCGTGTGCGGCTCGCGTCGAACTGGAACGGGCTGGGCTTCCTCGAGGTGGCCGACTGGGACCGCGACGGTCACCAGGATCTCATCGCCCGCGACAACGACAGCGCCAACCTGTACCTCTACCCCGGCCAGAGCCGGCGCGGCCCGAGCAGCACGCCGCGGGTGCTGATCGGCAATGGCTGGAGCGGCCACACGTCATTCGGCGTGACCGACTGGGACCGCGACGGTCACCAGGACATCGTCACGCGTCAGGACGGCAACGGTGACGGCTGGCTGTACCCGGGCGAGAGCCGGCGCGGGTACTCGAGCACCCAGCGGGTGAAGATCGGCAACGGCTGGTAGGTCCGGGGCCGAGAGCGGCGGCCGCCTTCAGGGCGGCCGCCGCGCGTCGTCCCGTCACCCTCGGACTGGACACGCGAACGTCAGAACGTCGAACTTCCGTTCTGCGGGTTTCCGACAATCGGGTCTGAGAGTAGTCTTCCGGAGGTGCAGATCGTCAAGCCCGGAGCAGATCGTCGCGTGCCGCGCGGAGTCGTCGGCGGCGCGGAGGTCTCGCAGGTCACTACGGGGGCGACGAACATCTACATGGGCGTCTTCCGGGTGCCCGCCGGCGCGCAGTCGCGCCCCCACTTCCATGCTGACTGCGAGTCGGCCGTCTACATGCTCGCCGGGCGCCTGAACGTGCGCTGGGGCGAGGAGCTCGAGCACGGTTTCACGCTCGAGCCGGGCGACATGGTCTACGTGCCGCCGCGCGAGACGCATCTGCTGGAGAACCCCTCGGAGACCGAAGCCGCGGAGTATGTCGTGGCCCGCGACGCCCCGCAGGAGGACTCGGTCGAAGTGCCCTGGGCGCGCTGACGGCGCGCCCCGAGCACCGCTGATGCGTCAGCCGCCGTCGCGGCGGCGCGCGCGCTCCTGACGCTCGCGCTCACGTTCGGCGGCGCGCTCCTCGGCGCTCTGCGGCGGCGCGGGTGCGGGCTTCGCACGCGGTGCCGCGGCCGGGCGCGCCAGACGCTTGGCGCGGGCCGGCCGCGGCGCACGCGCGGCCCGCTGCGTTCCCGGCTCCCGCTCCGGTTTCGGTGTGCGCTGCGGTTTCGGTGTGCGCTCCGGCTGAGGCGTGCGCGCCGGTTTCGGCGTGCGCTCGGGCCGCGGCGTCCCCGGGCCGGCCAGCCCGACGCCCGCTCCCACCACACCCGCGACGACCGCGACGATGAGCCAGTCGACGATCGGCACGTAGCGCTGGCGCGCCTTCGTCGCGTCGGCCGTCGTGTACGTGCACGTCCGCGTCAGCGGGGGCGCGAACGAGGGCGACGAGGCGCTCTGGCTGCCGGCGGGCAGCCGGCCGATGTCCGGACAGGGGTCGCCGATCGGCTTGACGAGCCACACCCCGAGCACGCCGAGCGCGAAGACGGCGAGCGCCGCCCGGACCGCCGGGCTCATCGCAGATCGAAGCGACAGCCGCTGAAGCACTCGCCGGCGGCGGAGGCGAGAAGCGCGGCGAGCTGCGCGACGTCGCCGGCCGCGGTCCGCGGGCCGGGCGCGATGTCCACGACGAGCACATCGACGCGCTCGGCCCGGGGGGCCACGATCGTGGCCCCGGACTCGGCACAGCCCGCCGCGTCTGCGCCCTCGACGACGGCGGCGCGCCCCTCGAGCGCGCCGGGCCTGAGCAGGGTGGCGGTCATGGCCGTGAGGCTATCCGCGCGCCGGCATCGCGGCGCGTAGATGTTCATAGCGAACACAAACCCGTCACGCTCCCCCCGGACGACCGCGCGACGCAGCAGCACGACGCGTAGATGTTCATAGCGAACACAAACCCGCCACGCTCCCCCCGGACGACCGGCGAGACGGCGTCGCGGCGCAGATGCACCCCCAACGCGGCCGCCGAACATGCGACACGACCGCAATGGACAGGCAAGGGCGAACCCGCGAGCGCTACGGCGGCCCGCCCTCGACGCCGCTGTTCGCCGACGCGCAGCCAGCGCCGGCCCCGGCGCACCGTGCAGCCCAGCGCCGAGCGCGTGGGTCGATTTTCGGTACCGCCGTGGCCGCCGCCGGGTTCCCCTCCGGGTGGCGCGGCGATCAGAACTGGTCGTAGAACTCGAGCCGCAGCGCCAGCACGCGCGCCTCGGTGGCGGCGAAGCGCTCGTCGCCGCTGTCGCCGTCGAGCAGCCGCACGAGGCAGGCGCCGAGCCGGCCGGAGTGCGTCGCCGCGTCGTCCCCGGCGGTGGCGAGCGGGTCGCGGCCGTCGTGGTGGTGATGCGGGTGATAGAACCGCGAGGTGGCGCCCGCGGCCGCGAACTGCGCCTCCATCCGGCGCCAGAACTCGCCGTACTCGACCGACACGAGCACCTCGCCCCAGAAGCGGATGATCGTCATGAGCTCGAGGTCGGTGTCGCGCTCGCACGCCTCGGCGATGAGCGCGAAGCTGCCCTCGATCACCGACTGCGTGACGGGCGTCGGCCGCGAGGCGAGGATCTGCGCGCGCGTCGCGCCCAGCGTGACGAGATCGGCGACGAGATCCTCGCGGTGCGACGGCGTCTCGCCGGAAGGGTCCGGATACTCCTCGCGCAGGATCTCGCGCACGACCTTGATCGCGACGGGATCGGTCAGCCCGTCGATCCCCACGTCGTACATCACCGGGAACATCAGCGAGAGAAAGCGGCGCTGCAGCAGCATCTCGAGGAACGCATCCGGCTCGACGTGCTGGACCCCGCGGAACACCGGGTGCGCGGCGAAGCGCATGAGCAACCGGTCCTCGACGGCGTCGGCGCTCACGGAGCGAGGCCGAAGTGCCGTCCCATGCTCTCGATCTCCGTCTCCCATTGCGTGATGTCCCCGAACTCCAGCCCGATTTCCCAGAGTGCCTCCAGCTCCCCGAAGGCAAGCCGGCCCATCACCGAATCCTGACCCTGCACCTCGATCTGCACGGATTTGACGGCCAGCTGTCCGTGCAGGAACACGCTGACGAAGGCTCGATCGTCGACGCCGTAGATCGAGAGCGACGGAAGCGAATGGTAGAGCCTGACGCGCAGGTGGCGGCGCAGGTCGTGGTCGACCGAGCGCGTGATCGCGGCGAGCACCTCGAGGCAGTGCTTCACCCCGGGTTTCACGCGGTCCTCGCGGAAGCGCACCTGCGTCGAGCCCTGCAGCGCGTCGCTGCGCAGCTGCGCGACGTGTGAATCGGGATACAGCATGAGGATCGAGACGTACGTGCCGCGCTCGAGCGCGTCGACGAGCGCGTCGGCGAGGATGTTCAGCTCGGGAATCCACGTGTTGAGGATCACGATCTCGTCGGCTCCGGCCATGAGGTCGACGAGCAGGTGGTAGTCGAGGTTGCGGTGCACGCGCACGATGCCGGCGAGGGGGTCGCCGGCCGGCAGCGCCGCAGCGGCGGCGATCGCGACGAGCCCGGCGCCGGCTGGCGCGCCGTCGGCCGGATCGCTCGCGCCGGCCACGGGATTGGGGCCGGCGGGATCGGCGACGCCAGCGCTGGCGACGGCACCGGCGCCGGCGCCGGCGCCGGCCAGCCGGTCCTCGTGATCGAAGGCGATGAAGCGGCGCGCGCACTCGGCCAGCAGGCGCGGCTCCTGGCGGCGGCCGAAGTCGCTGGCCGCGTTGACGAGGTGCGCCGCAGCCTTGTGGTATCGCGTCGTCAGCGATTGGAAGTCCCCGTCGGCGTCCTCCCAGGTCATGAGCTCGCGGATCGCCCGGCAGTCGCGGCCGGCGGGCAGCCGCTCCAGATAGCCGGGGATCAAGCGGTGCAGGATCAGATGCACCCGCGCCGGCTCGTCGAGCTCGCCCGCCGCACACACGGGATGCAGCGCCGACAGCTCGGGCAGCTTGCCCTCCAGCGCCTCGGGATCGCGGCCGGCGAGCCGGATCACGGCCTTGAGCTCCTCGGCGATGGCTCGGGAGCGCGTGCTCACCGGCTGCACCGTAGCGTCGGAGTTACGTCGGCACAACGTCGGAAGTGAGTTGCGGTGCATTCACATCCGGTCATGGCGTCGTGCAACGGTCGTGGCCGCGCCCGCTGGGAGGCGTGGTGGCCGCGCCGATCGCAGCCCATGCTGCAGCGGCATGTCAACGACGAGTCACTTTCACCCCCCGAGAGGTGCCCGACATGAATCGTGAAGCCGCACAACGTGAAGCACACCGCCGCAACGCACAGCTGACGGTCGCCACGCACCGCTGGTTCGCGCGGGGCGGCGGCAAGGACGGCTGGACGCTCGTGAAGGTCGCGGGGTTGCCGGCCGGCGTGCCCGGCCCGCTGACGACGACCACCGAGGCCAAGCCGCGCCCGCCGATGGCCGACGACCCGCGGCCGAGCTTCGAGCGCAACGTCGGCGGCGGCTTCTGGGTCGGCTGACCCCGTCGCACCCGGCCACATCTCTGCATCCCTTCCGCGCCGTCACCGCGTGGCGCAGCGCGACTCCCACGACAGTCCTTGGAGGTGAACCATGCTCGTAACGACGGCAGCCGGCACCTGGGGCATCAGCGGTGCGCAGTTTCTCTGGGGCTACGGCGCGCTGTGCGCGGCGACCGCGGCCGGCGTCTGGCAGACCTACCGCCAGGCGATGGGGCCGCCGGCGGGGCCCACCGAGCCGCTGCCCGACCTCAGCGCCAGCGAGATCGGGCTACTCAACGAGGGCCCCGGATGTGCGATCACCGCCGCCACCGCGCGGCTGTACTACGACCGCGTGGTACACGGCGCAGACGGCACGTTGACGGTCACCGGCGAGCTCGACGCGACGGCGGATCCAGTCGAGCGGGAGGTCTACGACGTCGTCCGCCGGGAGCCCTGGCTGTCCGTCAGCCAGGTGCTCGAGCGCGTGCGCGACAGCGCGAGCGTGCAGACCTTGTCAGAGCAGCTGTCGCGCGCCGGGCTGCTGCTCGACGCGCGGCAGATGCGACACATCCGCCTGCTCTGGATCGTCCCCGCCCTGGTTACGACGATCGGCGTCCTGCGGATCCTGGCGGGGCTCGCCGACGACCGCCCCATCCTGGCGCTGGCCGTCATGACCGCCGTCGCCGCGATGGCGACCGCACGGCTCGTCGTCCTGTGGCCCGAAGCGACCAGGCGCGGCCAGCAGCTCCTCGAGCGCCTGCGCGGCGCGAGCGATCCCGCTGAGCGCCAGTCCAGCTCCACGCAGATCGCGCTGACGGCGGCCCTGTTCGGGGCCGGCACGCTGTGGCTCGCCGAATCGGAGATCGCCTCGGCGCTCGGCGTTCCGCGCGAGGAGGATCGCTCCGTCGGCAACGGCGGCGGGGGCGGATGCGGCGGGGGCTGTGGCGGCGGTTGTGGCGGCGGCGGTTGTGGCGGCTGACGATGAGCACGATCGAGTACACCTGGGGCATCGCGGGCGCGCAGGTTCTGTGGGGCTACGGCGCCCTGTGCGCGTTCGGCGCGATCGGCGTCTGGCGAGAGCGCCGGCGCGTGCTCGGGCCGGCGGCGACGAACCGCGACCCGCAGCCCGAGCTCGGTCCCTACCGGCTCGCGCTGCTGAGCGGCGGCCCCGACCGCGCGATCACCGCCGCGGCGGTGCAGCTGTTCGGCGACGGCCGGCTGAAGGGCGACGGCGCCACGCTCACGGCGAGCGGCGAGCTGCCGGTGACCGCCGACCCGCTCGAGCGCGCGGTGTTCGAGACCGTCCGCCGCGAGCCGGGGGTCACCGTCGAGCTGATGAACGCCCGCGTGCGAGACAGCGGCGCGATGACCGCGCTCACCGAGCAGATGACGCGCAGCGGGCTGCTGCTGGACGCTGCGCAGGCCCGGCGCCTGCGTCTGCTGTGGGTCGTCCCCGCCGCGCTCGCGGCGATCGGCCTGGCCCTCGTCCTGACCGGCGCCGACGACAGCGGCGCGCCGATCGAGGTGCTGTTCGGCCTGGTCGCCGCGGCGGTCTTCGCGACCCTGCGGCTCGTGGGCATCCGTTCCCTGGCGACGCACCGCGGCGGCCGCCTGCTCGAGCGCCGCCGCAGGGAGTCCGCTTCGCGGCGCACTCGTCCCGCGGCCGGCGAGATCGGGCTGATGACGGCGCTGTACGGCGGCGGCGCGCTGTGGCTCAGCGACCCGATCACGGCGGCCGCGCTTCGCGTGCCGCGCGAGCAGGAGCCCAACGGCGGTGGCGGCAGCGGTGGCTGCGGCGTCGGTGGCGGCGGCGACTGGGGCGGCGACGGTGGCGGCGGCTGTGGCGGCGGCGGATGCGGCGGCGCAGGCAACTGACGATGCGCACCTCCCCCATCACCACCAGGCTCGGCGCCGGCGCCGGCTGGCGCCCGCAGATCGACGGCGCGCTGGCGCAGGTGCAGGCCCTGGGCTTCATCGAGGTCGTCGCCGAGTCGATCGGTGCGGGCGCCTTGCCCGACGGCGTCACCGCGGCGCGCGAGCGCGGGCTGCACGTCGTGCCGCACGGCATCGGCCTGTCGCTCGGCGGCGCCGCCCGGCCGGAGCGGGCGCGCCTGGAGCACCTCGCCTCGGTCGCGGAGCGCGTCGGCGCGCCGCTCGTCAGCGAGCACATCGCCTTCGTGCGGGCCGACGGGCGCGAGGCCGGCCACCTGCTGCCGGTGCCGCGCACCCGCGAGGCGCTGGAGATCCTCTGCGAGAACGTCGCGATCGCCCAGGCGGCGCTGCCGGTGGCGCTCGCACTCGAGCACGTCGCGGCGCTCGTGCAGTGGCCCGGCGCGGAGATGGACGAGGCGACGTTCGTGCGCGAGCTGATCGAGCGCACCGGCGCGCTGCTGCTGCTCGACCTGTCGAACCTCTACGCCAACGCGCTCAACCACGGCTACGACGCGCTCGAGGCGCTCGAGCGCTTCCCGCTGGAGCGGATCGCCTACGTGCACGTGGGCGGCGGCGTGCTGCGCGACGGCGTCTACCACGACACGCACGCGCACCCGGTCGTGCCCGGCGTGCTGCATCTCGTCGAGGAGCTGTGCGCGATCACCGATCCGCCCGGCGTCATGCTCGAGCGCGACGACGACTTCCCGGCGGCGCGTGAGCTTGTCGCGGAGCTGAGCGCGATCGCCGCTGCGGTGCGCTGGGGAAGCGAGCGCCGTGTCCGTCCCTGACCGCGGTGCCTACGCGGCGCGGCAGGCGCAGCTGCTCGATTCGCTCCTGCGCGGCGACGGCTTTCCCGCCGGGTTCGTCGCCGCGCAGGCCGATGCGGCGGGCTGCGCGCTGCGGCGCAAGCGCGGGCGGGCGGTCGCGCACGACTGGCCGGCGCTCGCGCTGTGCCTGGGCGATGCGTTCGACCGGCGCTTCGACGCGTTCGACCGGGCCGCGGGCGCCGCGGCTTCAGGCGATCCGCGGCACGACGGCCTGGCGTTCGCACGCTGGCTCGAGGCGGCCGGCACGGCGCTCGACGACAACGCCCGGGTGGAGATCCTGCTCGCGCGCGCGGCGCTGCGCGGACGCGGTCTGTGGGTTCGGGCGGCACGTCTGCGCGATCCGTATCCGCGGCTGCTCGTCGTCGCCCGGCTGCCGTTCGGGGGGCCGCTTCACCGCAGCGTGCGGCTGCGCCCGGGCCGGGTCAGCCGGGTGGGAAGAGCCATCTGAAGCTGCGTTCGGCGTTCGCCGCGTAGGCGTGGCGACCGGTGGCGATTGCGAAGGCGAGATCCTCCGGCGCGGTGCGCCACCACGCGCTGCAGGGTCCGCCGCGGTCGGCTGGCGTGCACGAGGCCGGCGAGGCCGGCGGGGCCGGCGAGCTCCTCGAGCCAGCGGTTCGGATCGGCGTCGTCGGTGTCGACGAGATGCTCCACCGTGGCCGGCTCGACGGCGTGCAGCTCGCGCAGAAACCGACTCAGGCGGCGAGCGGCGCCGGCCGCCACGCTCCTGCCGAGCAGCGGCCGGCCAACGATCAGCTCGTAGGCCAGAACGCCGGCGTCGGGATCGACGAACCGCGGCGTGGGGATGGCGTCGACAGGTGCGGCGCCAGGGTGTCGAGCAGGCGCGCCTCGCGTTCGGCCCCGCGGTCGTCGTCGGCCGCCCGCAGCACGAGGTCGCCGGCGAGGTAGGCGGTGTGGTCGAGTCCGTGACCCAGCTCGGTCAGCTCGGCGGTCAGCAGCTGCGGCGCGTGGGCGCGCAGGGCACGGGTCGCGCGTGCCCGCGGTCCGGCGGTCCATCTACTCGCGGCGTCGCAGCAGCATCACGGGAGCATCGTGACACTGCAGGATCTCGATGATCGAAGCGACCAGGACCTTCACGTGCTTCGGCGGCAACACGACGGTGCTGGTCGGGGGCGCGGGGCCGCTCGGCGAACCGGGCGAGGCCGTGACCACGGCCCGTGATCTGCTGCTCGTGTGGCACACGGCGTTCTCGCGCTTCAAGCCCGAGAGTGAGCTGACGGCCCTCAACGACGACGCGCGGACGTCGGTGCCGGTCAGCGCACTCATGGCGCGCTTCGTGCAGGCGGTGGTCGACGCCGCCGAGGCGACCGGCGGGCTGGTGGACGCGACGATGCTCGACGCGATCGAGGTTCTCGGCTACCGCACCGAACGGTTTCGCGGCTCGCTGGCGCTGGCGCTCGCGCTCGCGCTGGCCCCGCCCCGCCGGCCCGCGGGCGCCCATCCGGATCGGCGCTGGCGCACGATCGCGGTCGACCTCGAGACGCCGACGGTCACGCGCCCGCCCGGAGTCAGGCTCGACGGAGGCGGCATCGTCAAGGGCCTCTTCGCCGATGTGATCGGCGAGATGCTGACCGAGCACGACAGCTTCCTCGTCGATTGCGAGGGCGATCTGCGCATCGGCGGCCGCGGAGGCGTGGCGCGCTCCATCGCGGTGGCGGCGCCCCTCAGCCAGCGGGTCCTGCACGAGTTCGTGGTGGCCGACGGCGCGGTCGCGACGACGAACATCACGAAGCGCAGCTGGATGGAGCGACTCAAGCCGGTGCACCACCTGCTCGATCCGGCGACGGGACTTCCGGCCTACACCGGCATCGTGCAGGCGACCGCCCTGGCCCCAACGGCGCTGGAGGCAGAGGCGCTGGCCAAGGCGGCGCTGTTGAGCGGGCCGCAGGACGCCGCGGGCTGGCTGCGCCACGGCGGGTTGATCGTGCTGGACGACGGGTCCCATGTGGTCGTCGAGGATCGGCCTCCCGGTCGCGAGGTCTGACCGCTGCGGTCGGTGAGGCCCCGCGCGGCGGGAGCGGGGGCGGGGGCAGCGGCGGCAGGGGCGGCAGCGGCGGCAGCGCGGCGGCACTGCAGCAGCAGCAGCAGCGGCAGCGGCGGCAGCGGCGGCAGCGGGAGCGGCGGCGCCAGCGGCCCGCGCGGCCCGCGCCCTGGACGCGCAAGGAGCGATATCCGCACCCGGCGCGTCACCACTGCGCGCAGCGAAGCGGCCGTGACGCGCAAGGTGCGCCATGCGCACTCGGCGCGTCACCACGACGCGCAGCGAAGCGGTTGTGACGCGCAAGGAGCGATATCCGCACCCGGCGCGTCACTATTGCGTTCGGATCCCGGCCTGAGCGGCGAGTGGTGGGCGCGTCCGCGCGCGACCGGCAACCGCAACCCGGATCCCGCGGACGGATCCCGCGGACGGATCGGCCATGACCGCGATGCTCGCGGCTCGCCCATCGAAGCTCCGCCTGCCGTGCGCCATCATGGTGCGCGCGATGACCGTTGTGTGCGACGAGCGTCCGGAGCCGATCGATGACGTCGCTTCGGAGGCGAGCGCTTGACGACGGGGCCGCTCGTCCTGCGTCGCGCCGTGGGGAGCGAGGCGCCGCAGCTCACCGCGCTGGTGCTGCGCTCGAAGGCGGTGTGGGGCTACGACGCGCAGTTCATGCGACGCGCCGCCGCGGAGCTCGTCGTCAGCGAGCAGGACATCGCGCTACGCGATGTGTTCGTGGCACAGGTCGGTGACGAGATCGCCGGCGTGACCGGCGTCGATCACGCTGCCGAGCCCCCGGAGCTGGATCTGCTCTTCGTCGATCCGGTTCACAAGGGATCCGGCATCGGACGTGCGCTGCTGCGCCACGCGCTCGCGGCAGCTCATGCGCGTGGCCTGACCGAGCTGGCGATCGTCAGCGATCCGTACGCCGTGCCGTTCTATCTCTCCCAGGGGGCCGTTCGGGTGGGCGCGCGACGGTCCTCGGCGACGGGACGCGAGCTGCCGCTTCTGCGCATCACGACGGAGAGGTCATGACGCGCACGGGCCAGCTGTGTCCAATCGTGCACGCGGAGCGACCCGCATTCGACACACCGACGCTCGACGAAACGCCGGACGCGCCTGCTAGACACCGCCTCATGCAACGCATCAGCCTCACGAGCCCCGCCTTCGAGTACGACGACGACGACCCGCCCGGCATGCGCGCGGGCATGCACCGTTTCGGCACCCAGGTCGGCGCCACACAGACCGGCACGAGCTTCTACGAGCTGCCGCCGGGCGAGGCGCTGTGCCCCTACCACTACGAGTACGGCGAGGAGGAGTGGCTGCTCGTCGTCGACGGCACGCCGACGCTGCGCGACGCCGAGGGAACCCACGAGCTCGCGCCCAGCGACGTCGTCTTCTTCACACGCGGTCCGGCGGGCGCGCACCAGATCCGCAACGACAGCGACGCGCCGGCCCACGTGCTCATGTGGTCGGCCGTGCTCCACCCCGCCGCGACGGTCTATCCCGACAGCGACAAGATCGCCGTCTGGACCGGCAACCGCGAGGACGACCTCATCGCGCCGCGATCGGCCGGAGTGGACTACTTCCACGGCGAGGCCTGAAACCGCCGGTCGATCAGTGGTGACTTGACCCCCGCATCCGGGGTCAACTCACCACGCAGGGGTTCGAGTCCGCTTCGACGTATCCACCGAGCCCTGCCAGGCTCAACATCACCATGCCCGGCCTGCGCGACCTCCTGCGCGTTCTTCGCCACCGCGACTTTCGCCTGCTGTGGCTCGCCAACTCGGCGAGCGTCGTCGGCGATCGCATCGTCACGGTCGCGCTCGCGCTCTTCGTCGTCGACCTGACGGGCAGCGCGACCGACCTCGGCATCGTCCTCGCCGCGTACAGCGTTCCGCTGATCGGCTTCCTGCTCCTCGGCGGCGTCCTCGCCGACCGCCTGCCGCGCCATCTCGTCGTCGTCGGGACCGACCTCGTGCGCTTCGCGCTGCACGCGCTGCTGGCGGTGCTGATCGTGACCGGCGAGGTTCGCATCTGGCACCTCGTCGTCATCGGCGTGCTGTTCGGCACGGCCGAGGCCTTCTACCGCCCCGCCGCGAGCGGCCTGCTGCCGCAGACGGTGCCCGAGGACGAGATCCAGGAGGCCAACGCCGTGACCGGGATGTTCCAGAACATCGCGGAGTTCGCCGGGCCGGCGCTGGCCACGCTGCTCGTGCTCGGCTTCAGCCCGGCGGCGGCGTTCGCGATCGACGCGGCGACGTTCCTCGTCAGTGCCGCGCTGCTCGTGCGCGTGCGCCCGCGGGAGCGCGCCGGCGCCGCACAGCCCGGCGCGCCGGCGGTGGCGGCGGTCACGGCGCGACCGACCGTCTGGTCCGATCTGCGCGAGGGCTTCCACGAGGTGCGCTCGCGGTCGTGGGTCTGGGCGACGCTGGCCGCGTTCTGCGTCGCGCTGTTCGTCGCGCTCGCGCCGCTGTTCGTGCTCGGCCCGATCGTCGCGCGCGAGCAGTACGGCGACCTCGCGGTCTTCGGCTACGTCTTCGCGGCATTCGGCGGGGGCACGATCATCGGATCGCTCGTCGCGATCCGCTGGCGGCCGCGCTACCCGATGCGTCAGGGAATGATCTTCGTCCTGCTCTGGCCGGCCGCGATCGCGCTGTACGCGGCCGGCGCGCCGCTGGCGCTCGTCGTGCCGGCGATGGCGCTCGCGGGCAGCTTCATCGCGCTCTTCGACGTCTGGTGGGTCACGGCGCTCGCGGAGCGCATCCCGCCCGGCAAGCTCTCGCGCGTGGTGTCGTATGACTGGACGGTCTCGCTCGGGCTCGTCCCGCTCGGCTTCGTGCTGGCGGGCCCGGCGGCCGACGCATTCGGCGCGACCGAGGTGCTGCTCGGCGGCTCGCTCATCGCGTTCGTGGCGTTTGCGCTCGGGCTGCTGCCACGCGGGACGCGGATGCTCGAGCGGCTTGACCCTGGCGCGGCCGCGCCGCCGCCCGCGGCGATCGCGGGAGTCGCCTGAACCCGGGCCGGCGCTACGCGGTGGCGGTGCGCTTCTTGCCCTGGCGCTCGGCGCGGCGCTGCTCGCGCACGCGCTGCAGCACGCCCTTGCGCCCGAGCGTCTCCAGGCCCGAGTAGAGCACCCGGATCTCGCCGAAGATCTCCTCCGCCACGGCCATCTGCTGGTCGCGGGTCGGGTTCTGCACCGCCTCGAACCGGATCGGGTCGCCGTACTGGACCGTGACCTTCGGAAACTCGCCTTTGCGCCAGTTGCGCACCTTCGCCGAGCCGTGGATCGCGACCGGCACGATCGCTGCACCGGTCTCCAGGGCGAGCCGGCCGATGCCGGGCTTGGGGCGATCGGACAGCTTGCCGTCGCGCGAGCGCGTGCCTTCGCAGTACATCGCCACGGCACCGCCGCGCTCGAGGATCGCGCGAGCGGTGACGAACGCCTCCTCGTCGCGGTGGCCGCGGCGCAGCGGGAACACCCCGCCGTGCGAGTAGACGTACTGCAGCGGTGGCTGAAACAGCTGGGACTTCGCCATGAACTGCACCTTGCGGCGGATGAACGCGGCGAGGAAGAAGTGGTCCATGAACGAGCCGTGGTTGGGCGCGAGGATGACCGGGCCGCTCTGCGGGACCTTCTCCGACGAGATCGTGCGCGTGCGGAAGAACGTCAGCGCCCACAGGCCGGTGAGGACGCGCACCCACTCGTAGGCGAAGTCGGGCTCCTTCGTGCGCGAGCGCTCGTGAAACGCGTCGAAGCACTCCGCCGGGCGCTCGTCGCGCCCGCCGCTACCCATCGCCGCGAGCTGCTCGCTGCGCTTCATCCTCGCCATAGAAGAGACCTTACCCTCGTGCCCAGCCACCGGCACGTTCTACGGCGCGTCGCCACTGCGAGATCAACGTCTCGCGTTCGTCGTCGCCCATCTTCGGCTCGTAGCGCGCCCGCTCGCCGTCGCGCCGGGCCACGTCGTCCTGCGTCCAGGCGCCGGTGGCGACGCCCGCCAGCAGGGCCGCGCCGAGCGCCGTCGTCTCCGCCAGCTCGGCAACGGCGATCGGGACGCCGAGCATGTCGGCCTGAAACTGCATGAGCCATGTGTTGACGGTCGCACCGCCGTCGGCGCGCAGCTCCTCGAGCTCGCGGCCCGAGGCGGCCTCCATCGCCTGCACGGCGTCGACGGTCTGAAAGGCGATCGCCTCCAGCGTGGCGCGGGCGATGTGCGCGCGCGTGCTGCCGCGCGTCAGGCCGACGATCGTGCCGCGCGCGTAGGGATCCCAGTGCGGCGAGCCGAGGCCGGTCAGCGCGGGGACGAAGTAGACCCCGTCGTTGGACTCCAGCGAGCGCGCCAGCTCCTCGGTCTCGGCGGCCGCCTCGATGATCTCCAGACCGTCGCGCAGCCACTGCACGCCCGCACCCGTGATGAAGATCGAGGCCTCGAGCGCGTAGATCGTGCGCTCGTCGATGCCCCAGGCGACGGTCGCGAGCACGCCGGACGGCGCGACCGGCACCTGCTCGCCGGAGTTCATGAGCACGAACGAGCCCGTGCCGTACGTGTTCTTGCCGAGACCGGGCTCCAGGCAGCCCTGGCCGTAGAGCGAGGCCTGCTGGTCGCCGGCGATCCCGCTCACGCCAACGCCGTCGTGGCCGGCGCCGAGCGCGCCGTCGCGCAGCGTGCCGAACTCGCCGATGCTCGGCAGCACCTCGGGCAGCGCGGCCTCGGGAACGTCGCCGAAGAGCGCCAGCAGCTCGTCGTCCCAGACGCCGCGGTGGATGTCGTAGAGCATCGTGCGCGCCGCGTTCGTGACGTCCGTGCGGTGCTCGCCGGTGAGCTTGAAGACCAGCCAGGCATCGATCGTCCCGAACACGGCCTTGCCGTCCCGCGCCTGCTCGCGCAGGCCCTCGACGTTCTCGAGCAGCCACTCGATCTTCGTCGCGCTGAAGTACGGGTCGAGCACGAGGCCGCTGTGGCGGCGCACGAGGTGCTCGTGGCCGGCGCTGCGCAGCTCGTCGCAGCGCTCGGCGGTGCGACGGTCCTGCCAGACGAGCGCACGGTGCAGCGGCTCCCCGGTCTTGGGGTCCCAGACGCAGACCGTCTCGCGCTGGTTGGTGATCCCGATCGCCTGCAGGTCGCCGTCCCCCACGCCCGCGTCGTCGAGCGCCTCGAGCGCGACCGCACGGGTCACGTCCCAGATCTCGGCGGCGTCGTGCTCGACCCAGCCGGGCCGCGGGAAGTGCTGCTGGAACTCGCGGTACGCGCGCCCGACCGGCTCGGCGGATTCGTCGAAGACGAGGCAGGTCGTGCCGGTCGTGCCCTGGTCGATGGCGAGGATCACGCGCGGGACGCTACCGGCTCGTGTTCTGCCGAGGACCGGCCGGGACCGGGAGGATGGAACGGTCCCGGCCTTGCCCTCAGCTCGGCAGCGGATGCTTGGCGATCAAAGCGCCGCCGTGTTGTTCGCCCCCGGCGACAGGACGGCTCGCCGGAGGTGATGCATCCAAGGTACGGGCGGGCTGCGAGGCCACCCATCGACGCTCGTACAAACCGGCGGCGGTGAGACTGGACACGTCGTCAAGGCCCGCCCAGCCGCGCCCGGCCAAACGCGGCAGAGGCGGCGGGCCGGTCTCGGCCCGCCGCCCCCGATGACTACGGCGACGTGTGCGTGATCGACCAGTAGACCGGCTGCGGGCCGCTGGGAACGCTGTAGCCGCGGATCCGCAGCTTCCAGGTCCCGCCCGTGATCGGACCGTTTACGCTCACCCGCTCGAACACGCCGGACGCCGACGGGCTGGACGCGCGGACGGCGCCGCTCGGATCGACGAGCGACAGGTCGACGTCGTTGTGGTTGGCCGGCGCCTCGGGCCACCAGATCGCGGCATTGAGGACGTCGTTCGTCGCCGGAAGCCCGATCGGGATGTCGATCGTCTGGCCGTTGGCGATCGACGACGAGCCCCGCCAGAAGCTGCCGCCGACCGGCAGCTTGACGCGACCGGCGCCGGTGGTGCTGTTGAACGGGTAGGCGATCGTGCCCGACATGATCATGTGCGCGTAGACCGCGCCCGGCTCGATGTCACCCGTGCCGCCGCGCAGGAAGTTGCGGATCAGCGCCGCTGCGCCTGCCGCGTGCGGCGTCGCCGCGCTCGTGCCGGTGAACACCTGCGTGGCGGTGGAGCTGGCGCTGCTGGCGGTCTCGACGTTCGTCGGCGCCTGGATGTCCGGCTTGGTCCGGCCGTCGCCCGCGGGGCCGCGGCTCTGGTAGGACGGCGTCGTGAGCGTCTTGACGTCGACTGCGCCGATGCCGAGCACCTTCTGCGCCACGGCGGGCACGTTGACGGTGCTCGCCGCCGAGCCGTTGTTGCCGTTGGCGGCGATGACGACGGCGCCCGCGTCGAACGCGGCGTCGGCGGCGACCGAGATCGCGCTCGTCTCGTTGCCACCGGCCTGCATCTCGGCGACGATCACGCGGTCGAGCACGTTCACCGCGCGCTGGAAGCCGTTGACGGCGGCGGTGCCGCTGAGGCCGCCGCAGCCGGTCGGGTAGACCTTGAAGCTGTCGACGGCGATGCCCGTCACCCCGCGGAAGGCGAAGCCGAGGTTGCTGTTGGCGCTCAGGATCGCGGCCGACGAGGTGCCGTGGTTCCAGCAGTCGTCGTCCGGGTTGGGGCTCGTCGTGTTCGTCATATCCTCGCGGAAGGCGAGGTTCGAGGGCGCGTTGAACAGCGTGTGCGTCGCGCGCACGCCGGTGTCGAGCAGCCCGATCCAGCCGGCGGTCTGGTTGAGCGCGAAGTACGGGTCCGTGCGCATGAGCGCGCGGGCGTCCTCCTCGTCGTTGGCCGGATCGGCGTCCGCGGGCGGCGCGATGCCCGTGTCCTCGAGCTCGATGTGGCGCACGTCGGCGCGCTTGGCGAGGGCATCGAGGGCCTTCAGCGGGATCTCGGCGGTGACGCCCTTGATGAGCCAGAACTCGTCGACGACCTCGCCGCCCTGGCGGGCGAGATCGGTGCGGATCGCGCGGTAGCCGTCAGCGCGGCGGGACTTCAGCGAAGCGACCTGCGCGTCGGCCCGCGACTTCGCGGCGACGTTCGCCGACGAGTTGCGCGACTCGCCGACGACGGGATCGGGCAACCGCGGGACCTGCTGGTCCTCGTCGAAGGTGATCAGCACGCGAACGCGCTTGTCGCCGGAGCCCGCATCCTGCGCCTGGCGCATGAGTCGCGGCTCGACCTTGCCGGGGCGGGTGAGCTCGTTGGGCTGCTCGTCGGCCTTGCGCTCGCCGGCGGGCGTCGCTCGAACCTCGGCCTGGACCGTCGCGCTCGAGTGCTTGATCGCTCCGTCGCCGGCCAGCTTGCCCTGGTGGACGACGACGCTCGAAGACCGGGCGGGCGGTGCCTCGGCAGCAGCCGCGGGGGCCGTGGCGACGAGCGCGACGGCGGCGACGCCTGCCAGGCCGGCCAGGACGCTGCGAGTCGGGCGCTGCGTGTGGCCTCGATCGCTGTCCGTCCGCTGGCGCTTCGCGTGAAGTGACATCTGAGGAGATCCTTTCTGGCCTGGGCTGGCCGGGGGTTTGATGGCCCCAAGAGTGCAGCCCGGCGCGAGCGAATACGGTGCAGTAGGTCACACAAGGCGCGGCCGCACGCTCGCGGATCTCGATCTCGTCGTCATTTCACCCCGCTCCGAAGAGGCGCGGGGCAGCGATTGCCGTCAAGGCAATCCAGTTACACAGTGTCCTCGAACCCACCACGTGGTTGAGTGACATAGCGCACAGTCGTGCCGGCGTCAGCCCAGATCCTCCAGCGCGACCGCGATCGCCGCGGCGGCCGGCTCGATCTGGTGGTTGGTGAGGTGCTCCCAGACCTCGGTCGTGCCGTCGGCGAGGGCGACGACGAGCGCGTGCGTGGTGAACAGCGCGGCCTCGCCGCGGGGCCGGTCGAGCACGGCGCGCACGTCGCGCAGCGCGATCTCGCGCGGCGGGGCGGCCCCCGGACCGGCCCAGCGCTGATCGATGATCCGGCGCGTCGTGACCGTGAGCTGCGCGGGCGGGCCCCACTTCTCGCTCATCTCCGTCCAGCCGCAGGTGAACCGCAGGTCCTCGCCGGGCGCCAGCAGCGCGAGCAGCTGCACGACGTGCTCCTCGGCGGGCTCGCTGCCCTGCGTGTGCTCGACGTAGAGCTCGGCGATCGTGTCGGCGGTCTCCATGGCGGCGGGGCGGATACCTCGCCCGCTCAGCGGCGGCTCGCGTAGACCGCGAGGAAGTCCAGCAGCTGGCGGCCGCGGTGCGCGAAGCCGCGCCAGGTGCGGCCGGTCGCGCGGTGGGCGAGGTCGAGCGGGATCTCCTCGATGCGAAAGCCCGCGCGCGCCGCGTCGACGGTCATCCCGATCTCCATGCCGAAGCGCGGTGCGAACGGCACGACGGTGGCGAACGCCGGGCCGCTCAGCGCGCGCTGCCCGGAGATCGGCGCCGCCGTGTCGAGGCCCGTGAGGTTGCGGATCGCCCAGTGCGCGAAGCCGATCGCGAAGCCGAAGCCGCCGCCGACGCGCGCGGCGAAGACCGCGACGGCGAGGTCGCAGCGGCCGGCGCGGACCGCGTCGGCGAGCGCCGTCAGCTGCGCCGCGCTGCCGGCAAGGTCGCCGTCGACGAGCACGAAGACCGGCGGATCGGGCTCCAGCGCGCGGCTGAGCACGCGGCGAGCGGCGAGCGTCGCGGCCCCGCCCTTGCCGATCGCGCGCTCGCTGCGAATGACCTCGGCGCCACCCTGCTCGGCGACGGCGGCCGTCCCGTCGGTCGAGCCGTCGTCGGCGACGAGCACGCGCGCACGCGGAAACGCGGCGCGCAGCGCGGCGAGCGTCTCGCCGAGCCGGTCGGCCTCGTCGTGCGCGGTGACGATCACGATCGTGTCGGCGTCCATACCGGCGGCTACTCTGCCACACGCGGTCGTGACCGGAACGAGGAGACAGCATGGTTGAGGTTGAGGCCCACATCACGGGCATCGTGTGGAAGATCGAGTGCAAGGTCGGCGACCAGATCGAAGAGGGCGACACCGTCATCACGCTGGAGTCGATGAAGATGGAGATGCCCGTCGAGGCCGAAGATCCCGGTGTCGTCAGGGAGATCCTCTGCGCGGAGGGTCAGCCGGTGGACGAGGGCGACACGCTTGTGATCCTCGAGTAAGGCATCGAAGCACCGCTAAGGCGCTATAGAGGGTGGGCTAACTACACCCCGCAGCGGTACGTTTTCGGCGCGTATGCCTGGGGACTTGATCGTCGATAGACCCGCCGAGGGCATCCTCCGGCTGGCGATTTCCAACCCGAAGACGCGCAACGCGCTCGACCACGCGATCCTCGGCGCGATCTCCGACGAGCTCGCCGCCGCCGACGCCGGCGTGCGCTGCGTGATCCTCACCGGCGCGCACGGGATGTTCTCCTCGGGCTACGACATCTCCGATATCCCGCTCGCGGACTTCCCGGCGCAGGCCGAGAAGCTCGTCGCGCACCCGTTCTGCCGCGGCCTCACCGCGCTCGACACGCTCGACATCCCGACGCTGGCGGTGCTGCCCGGCTCGGCGATCGGCGGCGGCCTCGAGCTGGCCGTCGCCTGCGACCTGCGGCTGGCCAGCAGCCACGTCAAGCTCGGCATGCCGCCCGCCAAGCTCGGGCTCATCTACTCCCACAGCGGCCTGCGGCGCTTCGTCGACGCGATCGGCGCACCGCGCACCCGCGAGCTGTTCTTGCTCGGGCGCTACATCGACGCCGCGACGGCGGGCGCCTGGGGCCTGGTCAACTGGGTCGTCGACGAGGACGACCTCGAGGAGACCGCGCTGACCATCGCCAAGCAGCTCGCCGCCAACGCGCCGCTGTCGATGACCGGCAACAAGCGCGTCCTGCGCGAGCTGCTCGCGGCCGAGGGGGCGCTGGACCCCGACATGGAGCGCCAGCTGCTCGCCCTGCGCGCGTCGAGCTTTGACACCGAGGACCTCATCGAGGGCGTGTCGGCGTTCGCCGAGAAGCGGATGCCGAGCTGGAAGGGGCGGTAGGGCGGGCCCCGGGGGGCGGCGCGGACGCGCTCGCGTCGCCGCACAATGCAGCGGTGCGCCGTGCCGTCATCGCCGCAGCAGCCGTCACCGGGCTCCTCGGTGTGGCAGTGGTTCCGAGCGCCCGGGCCGACCGGTCGATCGTGCACATCCTCGATCGCGCGCCGCTCTACAGCGCCCCGGACGGCCCGCTGATGGCGTTCGGGCGCAAGCCGCTCTACGAGCGCGGCGCCGCGTGGGTCGTGCGCCGCCAGGGCGACTGGCTGGGCATCTCCACGATCGAGCGCAACAACGGCAGGCTGGGCTGGATTCGCAAGACGCGCCGGCGGCCGCTGACGACCACGCGCCTGCTCGTCGTCGTCGATCTCTCCGAGCGCCGCGTCGGCGTGCTGCTCGGCGGCCGGCCGCTGATGAGCGCGCCCGTCACGGTCGGAGCCCCGAGCTCGCCGTCGCCGATCGCCCGGACCAGCGTCTCCGGACGTATCAAGGTCACGCCGAGAAGCGGCTTCGATCCGCGCAGCTACGGGCCGGTGATCATCGCGTTGCGGCTGTGGCAGCATCGCCCCAGCCCCGGGATGCCCGACGGCGGCGTCATGGCGTTCCACGGCGGCGGCGGATTCGCGCGGGGGCGCGCCCGCAGCGGCGGCTGCTTTCGCATGCGCAACGCCGACGCCCTGCGCCTGGCGCGCCACGTGCGCGGCGGGACGCCGGTGATCATCCGGCCGTGAGCCGTGGCCACTCGATCGCCGGGCAGCGATCCATGACGACCAGCAGGCCGGCGTCGCGCGCGCGTCGGGCCGCCGCCTCGTCGATCACGCCGAGCTGCAGCCAGACGCCGCGCGCCCCGATCGCGATCGCCTCGTCGACGTGGGCGCCGGCCTGATCGGAGCGGCGGAAGACGTCGACGACGTCGACGGTCGTGCCGGCGGGCAGATCCTGCAGGCTGGGGTACGCGCGCTCGCCGAGCACCTCGCCGGTGTGCGGGTTGATCGCAATCACACGCTTGCCCTTGCGCTGCAGCAGCGTCGCGATCCGGTGGCTGTCGCGTGCGGGATCGGGCGAGAGGCCGACGACAGCCCACGTCGCCGTGTCATGCAGGAGGGAGCGGATCGTGTCCTGCACTAGCGCAGGGCGTCCGCCTGGGCTTGGCTCGTGATCACGGCGTTCGGCGGCACGCGCGTGCCGTCGGCCAGCCGGATCGGCGCCTCGGCCGGGCCCGCGACGATCGCCGAGTCGCCGATCGTCACGCCGTTGCCGACGATCGCGCGAAACAGGATCGCGTCGTCGGCGATCGTCAGGTCGTCGCCGACGGTGAGCGGTCCGTGGAAGACGACGTTGTCGTCGGTGTCGAGCCGGTCGCCGATCGTCATCGACGTCCCGCTGAGCGCGTGGAAGGTCACCCGGTCCTCGATCTCCGCGTCGGCGCCGATGATGATCGGCGCGCCCTCGTCGGCCCGGATCGACGTGCGGCGGCCGACCGTCGCGTCGCGCCCGAGGCGCACGTCGCCGACGATGCGCGCGAACGGCTCGCGGGCCAAGCCGCTGGCGATCGTCGGCCGCAGCCCGCGGTTGAAGGGGGTGCGCGGGGAGCGTGAGATGCCGGTCACGGCGGCGTGTCCGGCGTTGCGGTAGAGCTCCGCGTAGCCCTCGGCGAACTCCTCGTTGACCTCCAGCACCTCGCGCTGAAAGTCCGTGTGCGCGTCGGCCTTGCGCGGCAGCGCGTCGGCCGCCTGCTGCGTCGTCACGCGCTGGCCGATCCCGACGATCCGGTCGCGCGGGATGCGGACGTGGCGGATCACCGCGCCGTGGCCGATGAACACGCCGTCCTGGACGACGGCGTGAAACAGCCTGGCGTGGAAGCCGACGAACACGAAGTTCCCGATCCGCGAGTTGATGACCTCGGCCTGGTGGGCCAGGCTCGTGCGGGTGCCGGTCTGCGTCGCCTGGCGCGCGCACGAGCCGCGCACGCCCGGCCGATCGCCGAGGGCCAGCACGAAGACGTTGTCCTGGACGTTGGTCGCCGAGCCGAGGCACACGCGTCGGCCGGGGTCGGCGCGCAGGACGGTGTTGCCGGCCACGAAGACGCGGCGGCCGAGCTGGACGCGGCCGAAGCGCTCGACGAGCGGGCTCACGAAGGAGTGGTTGACCGCCACCGGGGCAGGGGCGGAGACGTCGACCGCGTGGTCATGGCGCTGCTTGGCCGCAAGCGCCGTCGTCGCGCCGGATGCCAGCGTCACCACAGCAAGTCCGATGCCAAGACCCTTCACCGTGAAGCGAGCCACCTGCTGTCCCTTCGTAGGGCGCCGAGCCGAGGGGCGCGAGCGCGATGCGTGCGCTGACGTAACGTCCTCGCGATCATCTTCGCCGTCCTTATGTGAAACCTAAGCGGCGGAGCAACCCGAATCGAATCCGCCCGGCGCGCAATGTGTGTTGTGACCACCATGCGCGGCCCCTCACCGTCGCCGTCATCGCCGCGCCGGCGCCATCCGCGGCATGGCGCGCGCAGCGACTGCCGTCGGGAGATGCGGCGTCGGCGGTCGGCGGGCCGGCGCCGGCGCTCGACGCGCGCGGCGACACCGCGGTCGCCGGGCGCCCCCGGTTGCAGCGGGGAAGGCGTCGTCGCGTCCGACGCGGCTGGCACTGTGCCGCGCAATGCCACCGCTCATCACCCGCGAGGAAGCCCTGGCGCTGGGGGAGCTCGAGGACCGCGCGGCGATCGAGGCGCTGATCGAGCGCGCGTGGCAGGCGCGCGTCGAGCGCTTTGAGGACGCGACCGACATGTGCTCGCTCGTCAACGCGAAGTCCGGCGGGTGCGCGCAGGACTGCGGCTTCTGCGCCCAGTCGCGCTTCGCCGAGGCGCAGACGCCCATGCACGCGATGATGGAGCCCGAGCAGATCCTCGCGCACGCGCGCGCCGCCGAGGCGGCCGGCGCGCACCGCTTCTGCATGGTCACGCAGGGCCAGGGCCTCTCCAAGCGCGACTTCCAGAAGGTGCTCGCGGGCACGCGCCTCGTCGCGGAGCACACGAACCTCAAGCGCTGCGCCTCGATCGGTCACATGTCGCCGGCGCGCGCGAAGGCGTTGAAGGAGGCCGGCGTGCAACGCGTGCACCACAACGTCGAGACCGCCGAGTCCTACTACCCCGAGGTGTCCGAGACGGTCCGCTACGAGGGCCGGCTGCGGACGATCGACGCCGTCCGCGAGGCGGGCCTGGAGACGTGCGTCGGCGGGATCCTGAACCTCGGCGAGACGCGCGAGCAGCGCGTGGAGATGGCCTTCGAGCTGGCGGCGATCGACCCGACGTCGGTGCCGATCAACCTGCTCAACCCGCGCCCCGGCACGAAGTTCGGCGATCGCGAGTACATGGACCCGTGGGAGGCGGTCAAGTGGATCGCGATCTTCCGGCTCATCCTGCCCGACGCGCTGTTCCGGCTCTGCGGCGGGCGCGTGGAGAACATCGGCGAGCTGCAGCAGCTCGCGGTGCGCGCCGGGATCAACGGCGTGATGATGGGCAACTTCCTCACCACGCTCGGCAACACGCCCGACGAGGACCGCGCGATGTTCGAGCACCTCGGGCTCAACGTGGCACGCCAGGCCGACAACGGCGCCAACCCGCGGCCCGACAACCGCAGCGGCTGGCTGGAGGGCGACACGCCCGCGCCGGCCGAATCCGGGGCGGACGTCGCCGGCGCGTTCGCCGGCCTGGAGGTGCGCCTGTGGGATCCCTCGACGCAGCTGCGCTTCGCGCGCAACCGCGGGCCGATCCCGCCGCGCCCCCACGCCGATCGCGCCGAGCCCGCCCGCGACATCGCCTCCGCGCGAGGCTGACGGCGATGAGCGAGATCGCGGCGCGGCTGGCAGAGCTCAAGCAGCTCGGCCTGTATCGCCGCACGCGCCTGGTCAGCGGGCCGCAGGGCCCGCACGTCCTGCTCGACGGCAAGCCCGTGCTGCTGCTGTGCTCCAACAACTACCTCGGCCTCGCCGACCACGCGCGGGTGCAGCAGGCGGCCGCCGACGCGGCGCTGCGCTGGGGCGTCGGCGCCGGGTCGTCGCGCCTCGTGAGCGGCACGATGACGATCCACCGCCGGCTCGAACAGCGCCTCGCGGCGTTCAAGGCAACGCAGGCGGCCCTGCTGTTCGGCTCGGGCTACCTCGCGAACCTCGGCGTCGTCAGTGCGCTGTCGCGCGCCGGCGAGGTCATCTTCTCCGACGAGCTCAACCACGCCTCGATCATCGACGGCTGCCGCCTGTCGCGGGCGGAGACGTTCGTCTATGCACACAACGACGTCGAGCACCTCGCCTGGGGCCTGCAGCAGGCGGGCCCGCGCGCGTCGCTGATCGTGACGGAGTCGGTCTTCTCGATGGACGGCGACGTCGCGCCGCTGGAGGAGATCGCCGCGCTCGCGCGCCGCCACCGCGGCGTGCGCGTCGTCGTCGACGAGGCGCACGCGACCGGCTGCATCGGACCCGGCGGGCGCGGCGCGGTGGCCGAGGCCGGCCTCGACGGCGAGATCGACGTCGTCATCGGGACGCTCGGCAAGGCGCTCGGCGCCTACGGCGCGTTCGTCGCCTGCGACGAGGAGATGGCGGCGCTGCTGACGAACACCGCGCGGCCGCTGATCTTCTCGACGGCGCCGCCGCCGCCCGCGGTGGCCGGCGCGCTGGCGGCGCTCGACCTGCTGGAGGAGACGCCGCGGCGCGTCGAGCGGCTGAGCGCCAACGCCGCGGTGCTGCGCGCCGAACTGGCGCGCGAGGGCTTCGACGTCGCGGGCTCCGAGACGCAGATCATCCCGCTCGTCGTCGGCGATGCGGGCACGGCGATGCGCGTCTGCGAGGCGGCGCTGGAGCGCGGGGTGTTCGCGCAGGCGATCCGGCCGCCGACCGTGCCGGCCGGCACGTCGCGGCTGCGCCTGGCGGTCATGGCCACGCACACCAAGGACGAGCTGCGCGATGCCGCGCGGGTGCTCGGCCGCGCCGCGCTGCAGGCCGGCTTCCGGCCCGCGACCGCGATGCCGGTCGCGGTCGCGCAGGAGGCCGTGCGGACGGCGGGCGGGGTCGCCGACCTCGCCCACGAGGCCGACGCGGCGTAGCCGGCCGCGTGCCTCTTCGCGGCTGCTTGGTCACCGGCACCGACACGGGCGCCGGCAAGACCGTCGTGGCGGCCTCGATCGCCGCCGCGCTGCATGTCCGCGGCGATCGCGTCGCGGTCTGGAAGCCGGTCGTGACCGGGGTCGACGAGCCCGACGAAGGGGGGTGGCCGGCCGATCACGAGCTGCTGGCGCGGGCCGTCGGCGGCAACGCCCGCGACGTGACGACCGCGATCTTCGGCCCCGCCGTCTCCCCCCACCTCGCCGCCGAGCTGGCCGGCGCGGTGCTCGAGCTCGGCGCGCTGACGCGCGCCGCGCACGCGGCGGCGGCCGGCGCCGACGTGCTCGTCGCCGAGGGCGTCGGGGGGCTGCTCGTCCCGTTCGGCGACTTCGCGGTCCGCGAGCTGGCGATCGCGCTCGGTCTGCCGCTCGTCGTCGCCGCGCGGCCGGGCCTGGGCACGATCAACCACGCGCTGCTGACGATCGAGGTCGCGCGGGCGGCGGGGCTGGACGTGCGCGCGGTCGTGCTCACGCCGTGGCCGGCGGAGCCGACCGTCATGCAGCGCTCCAACCGCGCGACGATCGAGCGCCTGGGCGAGGTCGAGGTGGCGGCGCTGCCGGCCACGACGCCGGCCGTCGCGGACCTCGCGCGCGCCGGTGCGACGCTGCCCTTCGACCGCTGGATCGGGGGGTCGTGAGGAGGCCCGCCCTGACGGGCGCCGCGCGGTCGTCTTCATCCGCGAGTTCGTCTCGCGGCCGGCGATCTCGCTCGTCGCCAAGCTGACCCACAACGAGCCCTATCGCACGATCCGCATGCGCGACGAGGTGCTCGGGCCCGACGAGCGTGGCCGGGTCGGCGTGCGCCACCGCTTCGGCCGCGGGCTGCGCAACCGGCTGGAGGCGTGGGCCGACCCCGAGCCGGTCGTGCCCGCCGACGATCGGCGCCGCCTACTGGCTGACCCGCCACGACCTCGGCGTCGGACGCGACCGCGCCGGGCGCGCGCGCTCCTACGAGGTCGACCATCCGGTGTGGGCGCTGCACGAGGTGCGCACGCTGGACGTCGACGTCGATGTCGACTTCGCCGCGCTGTACGGCCCGGCGTGGGCGTTTCTCGCCGACGCCGAGCCGTCGCACGTCACGCTGGCCGAGGGGTCGGGGGTGTCGATCACGCCGGCGGTCGACGCGCGTAGGCGCCCCGTCGGGTGACGCGGGCCCGGCTCGGCGGCGTCCGGTCCCGCATGAAGTGCCTGCGCGTTCGGGCGCGCCGCGCGATGGCGCCGGTGTCCGTGCAGGAGCGCCAGGTCGAGCCGGGACGCCGCGTGGTTCGCCGCTCGTTCATCGGATCGGTGAACGAGCGACGAACTCGGGAGCGCGGGTGATCGGTTCGGCGCTCGTTCATGGCGTCCGCCGGGGAGGCGTCCAACCCGCGCAGCGGCGGGGGCGCTCAACGACTTCGAGGTCGTCGACACGACCTCGTTGCGCGCCGGGCCGTGGGCGCGTCGTCGTCTTCCGCGGACGCGCGGGCGGGACCGGTACAGCTCTGGACGCGCGTTGTGCACAAGCTCACCGCGTGGACCCGACCGCACGCAACTTCGTTGCATTCCTCACGTTCGAGTGCATGCACGCCGCCAGCAGAAAGGGAGTACGGATGACCCCGCGTCCAGGGCCGGACCGAAGGAGCACGCCGCAGCCGGCGAGGCTCGGGCTATGGCTCATGTTCGCCGTGCTGGCGGCGCTGCCCGCGGCCAGCGCCCAGGCCGCGCCGCCCGCCAACGACGCGTTCGCGGACGCTCAGGTCGTCCGCGTCGGTGACCGCGTCACCGGCACCACCGTCGAGGCCACCGCGCAGGCCGGCGAGCCCGCGCCGAGCGACCCGTCCCACACCCACTCGGTGTGGTACCGCCTCACGCCGAGCGCCGCCGAGACCCTGCGCATCGACACGTGCAGCGCGGGCCCGTGGTCGGAGCTGACGATCTACACCGGCACGGGCCTGGGCGATCTCACCGCGACGCCGCTCACCCGTACGGGCTGCAACTCGGGCAGCCGGGTGTACGTGAGCGTCGCCGCGGCGACGACGTACTACCTGCGCGTCGCCGGCTACGACCCCGGCGGCGCCATCGCGCTCAGCGTGGCTCGCCCGCAGGCCCCCGCGAACGACAACTTCGAGAACGCCCAGCCGGTGGGGCGGCCTGCGCAGATCACCGGGTCCACCGTCGACGCGACGGTGCAGCCCGGCGAGCCGGAGCCCCCGATGTTCGGCGGCAGCGGTCATTCGGTCTGGTACAAGCTCGCGGCGACGACGAGCGACGTCGTCCGGGCGAGCACGGCCGAGGGCCCGTTCGGCGCGATGGTCGCGGTCTACACCGGTGACGCCGTCAACCGGCTCACCGAGGTCGGCAGCGAGGGCGGCCCCTCGGGCCAGCGCACGAGGATGTTCTTCGCGACGACGCCCGGCACGACGTACTACATCGCCGTGCGCGGCTACGGCGACGCCGCGAGCGACTTCAGGCTCGAGCTCTCCGCACCCGACCCGCCTTCAGCGCCGCCCGACGTGCCGATCCCGCCTGCGCCGCCGTGCTCCCCGGACCCCACCCTGATCACCTACAGCGGGACGCACGCGGCCGGCGGCACGGTCTGCATCCGGATCACGAAGGACGGCACCGGCGTGGCGTGGTTCAGCGCGACGAACATCCCGGGCGACCGCTGCACGATCCCGTGGTTCTCCGAGGTGATGTACAACCTCCCGGCGCCCCTCGCCGACCGCCGCTTCACGTTCGGCAGCCCGCACACGCGGCTCAGCGGCTCGTTCCCGACCAACCGGGGGGCGCGCGGCACGCTGCAGGTGACCCAGCGCCCCGTCACCGGCCCCTGCCACAGCGCGCCGATCGCCTGGACGGCGACGACGACCGGCACCCCGCCGTGGGCGGACGTCACGCCGCCGTCGCTGCGCCTCGGCGGCGCGACCGTGCAGCGTCCGCTGCGCCGCGGCCGCGCCCTCGTCGTGCTCGTGCGCTGCCGCGGCGAGTCGTGTGGCGTGAGCGCCTCCGCGACCGTCGCGGGCGTCAGGGTCACGGCCGCCACGCGCACGGTGCGCCCGTCCGCGGCCGGCCGCACGGTGCGGCTCGCGCTGCCCGCCCGCGCACGTCGCGCGCTCGCCACGGCCCTGCGCACGCGGCGCTCGGTGACGGTCCGCGTCAGCGTGGTCGCGCGCGACGGCGAGGGCAACCGCGCGACCGCGCGCCGGACGATCACGCTGCGTCGCTGAGCGGCTTGTCGCCGTAGCCCGCGCCGGTGGGATCGGCGCGCGCGACGAGCACGTCGAGCACGCCGTCGATGCCGTCCGCGCCGCCGCGGCAGGCGGCGCGCTGGAGTGCGGCGCCACCGCCGTCGGCGAGCAGACCGGCTAGGTCGTCGAGCTGCGCCTCGCAGCCGAGCTCGCCCGCGGCGGGGCGGACGGCCTCGACCATCCGCTCGAGCAGCTCGGGAACCGCCCGCAGGCGGTATTCCTCGTCGGGCAGCGTCGCGGCGACGCCCTCGCGCGCGGCGCGAAAGGACGCCTCGTCGAGGACATCGGCGGGTGGCCCCTCGACCGGCCGCGCACGGGACTCGTGCAGCGCCAGCGACTGGACCGCGGCGGCCAGCGCGGCGGTGTGGCGCGGTGAGAGCTGCGTGTCCAGCGCGCGGATCTCGACCGTGCCGATGCGCGGGTGCGGGCGCAGCTTCCACCAGTGAAACGTGTAGTCGGGCACCTCGGCGACGTGCGAGAGGCGCGCGGTCGAGTCCAGGAAGTCGTCGATGTCGGCCATCGCGCGCGGCACGCCGGCGCGCGGCCAGGCGCGCAGCGTGAGCGCGCGGGCAGAGGCCAGGCCGGCGTCGCGGCCGTGGCGGTAGGGCGAATTCGCGCCCAGCGCCTCGAGCAGCGGCAGGTAGCGGCGCAGGCCGTTGAAGACGCGGATCGCGGCCTCGGCGTCGGGCATGCCGACATGGATGTGCAGCGCGCAGACCGGGGTCGCGCCGGCGTCGCCGAGCAGCTCGTGAATGCGTTTGTACCGGCGCTTCTGCGTGAACTGCGAGTCGCCCTCGACGGCGGTGGGGTGCGTGCCGCACGCGGCGACGCCGGCGCCGGTGGCGAGCACGGCGCGGCGCAGCTCGCACAGCTCGGCGACGGCCTCGTGCACCGTCGTGCAGACGCCGGTGATGAGCTCGAGCTGGCTGCGGTGCAGCTCGTT
This sequence comes from uncultured Actinomycetes bacterium, assembly GCA_963825485.1. GTDB lineage: Bacteria > Actinomycetota > Thermoleophilia > Solirubrobacterales > Solirubrobacteraceae > CADCVQ01. The sequence continues at coordinate 272,280 of CAWGTK010000038.1, read as the reverse complement.
CTTGACCTCGCCGCGCGGCAGATCGCCGAGCTGCTCGAGCACCTCCGGGCCGCTGTTGACGAGACGCCCGTCGCCGGGGTCGACGACGAACAGCTCCTCCTCCAGGCCGATCGTGAACGGCTCGCCCTCGCCGAAGTGCAGCTCCTCGTGCTCGTCGCGCATGGGCGGCGGCTTACCCGGCGCCGCGCGCGGTCACCCGTCGCCGGCGGCGAACTGGACGATCGACGAATCGATCAGCCATTCGACGGGCGCCACGTCGTCGGTGTAGACGCGCCCGCCGCGCAGGCGCGGGGCGACGCGACCGGCGGCCTCGAGCGCCAGCGGCCGCAGGTCGGGCGGCAGCGCGGCGGCGTTGTTGCGCAGGCGCTGCGCCGAGGCGCGGGCGTTCGTGCCCAGCAAAAGCGTGTTGACGCGCTGGGAGGGGTCGCGCAGGACGGTCGCAAAGACGCTCGCCATCGTCGCGCCCAGGACCTTCTCGAGGTCGTCGGATCCCGCCGGGTGGCCGGCGTTGACGACGACCACGCCGCCGGGCCGCAGCCGGTCGCGGGCCAGCTCGAAGAACTCGCGGGTGGCGAGATAGAACGGGATGTACGGCTGGCGGTAGGCGTCGACGAAGATGGCGTCGTAGCGCTGGGTCGTGCGGCGCAGGAACGGGCGCGCGTCGGCGGTGTGCGTCGTGAGGCCGGGCGAGCGCATGTCGAAGTAGCGCCGCCCGATCTCGGTCAGCTCGCCGTCGATCTCGACGCCGTCGATCTTCGTCTCGGGGAAGTAGTGGCCGTACGCGCGGGCGGTCGTTCCGGCGGCGTTGCCGAGGATCGCGATCTGGTCGGGGGGGCGGTCCTGGGCGGCGAACGGGACGATCATGTACTCGTCCCAGACGTTGTCGGTGAGGTACGAGTTGGGCCGTTTGAGCGAGTGCACGGCCTGGCCCTCGTTGAGCTCCAGCGTGCGGGTGCCGTCGAGGTCCTCGACGACGCGGGCGTATTGGTACTCGGTGTCGGCCTCGTGGATGACGCGAGCGCCGGCCTCCGTCTCGCCCTTGATCGTCCCGAACGGGACGACGAGCAGGACCGCGAGCACGGCGGGCGCGGCGAGCAGCCGGCCGCGCGCCATGCCCCAGACGGCGAGCATGACGAGCAGCAGTCCGAAGAGGATGAACGTGCGCCGCGTGCCGATCAGCGGGATGAACAGCAACGCCGAGGTGAAGGTGCCAAGCAGCGAGCCGACGGTCGAGATCGCGTAGAGGCGCCCGGAGACCGTGCCGGCCTGCGTAACGTCGCCGACCGCGAGGCGCAGGGCGTAGGGCGCGACGGCGCCGGAGACGAGGACTGGGGTGGCGACGAGCACGGTGACGCCGAGCAGCGACCCGACGAAGGCGCCGGCGGAGATCGAGTCCAGCGCGTCGACGGCGACGCCGAGGAACGGATCGGCGACGAACGGGACCGCCGCGAGCAGCAGGCCCGAGAGCAGCACGATCCGGTAGAGGCCTTCTCTGGTCGGGTTGCGGTCGGCGAGCCGGCCGCCGTACCAGTAGCCGATCGACAGGGCGACGAGGACGATGCCGATCGTGTTCGCCCAGACGATCGTCGAGGCGCCGAAGTAGGGCGCCAGCAGCCGCGCCGCGGCGATCTCGGCACCGAGGATGCTCGTGCCGACGACGAAGACGATGAGGGCCAGCGGAGGTTCGGGGAGGCGGCGCATCGGGCTGCGAGGGTATTCGTCCGAACGCGCTCCTAGGGTCATCGCCATGACCACGCGGGAGCTCGCAGACTCAGACAAGCGGGTGCTCTGGCATCCGTTCACGCAGCAGCAGGGCTGGTGCGAGGAGGAGCCGTTGATCATCGAGCGCGCGGCCGGGTGCACGCTCTACGACACCGACGGCAACGGCTACATCGACGGCGTCTCGTCGCTGTGGTGCAACGTCCACGGGCACGCCCACCCGCAGATCGACCGCGCCGTGCGCGCGCAGCTCGAGCGCGTCGCGCACACCACGATGCTCGGCCTCACGCATCCCGGCGCGATCGAGCTCGCGCAGCGGCTCGTCGACATCGCACCGCCCGGCCTGAGCCGCGTCTTCTACTCCGACAACGGCTCGACCGCGACCGAGGTCGCCCTGAAGATGGCCTTCCAGTACTGGCGCCATCGCGGCGAGCCCGGCCGCAACGGCTTCATCTGCCTGCGCGACGCCTACCACGGCGACACGATCGGCTCTGTCTCGGTCGGCGGGATCGAGCTCTTCCATGCCTGCTTCGGGCCGCTGCTGTTCGACACGTGGCAGGCCGAGCCGGGCGACGCCGGGCACATGGCGGCGCTGCTGGCGCAGCACTCCGGCCGTGTGGCCGCGGTCATCCTCGAGCCGCTGGTGCAGGGCGCGGCGGGGATCATCACCCACCCCGAGGGCTACCTCGCGGCGGTGCGCGCGCTGTGCGACGAGCACGACGTGCTGCTCGTCTGCGACGAGGTGGCGACCGGGTTCGGACGCACCGGGACGATGTTCGCCTGCGAGCAGGAGGCCGTCGCACCGGATCTGCTGTGCGTCGCCAAGGGACTGACCGGCGGCTACATGCCGCTGGCGGCAACGCTCACGTCAGAGCGCGTCTACGAGGCGTTCCTCGGCGAGCACGAGGAGCTCAAGACGTTCTTTCACGGGCACACGTACACGGCCAACCCACTGGCCTGCGCGGCGGCGCTGGCCACGCTGGACGTCTTCGAGACCGAGCGCACGCTGGAGGCGCTGGCGCCGAAGATCGCGCTGTTCGGCGAGCTGCTCGACGAGTTCGTCGCTGCGCTGCGCTGCGTCGGCGAGGTGCGCCGGTGCGGCTTCATGTGCGGCATCGAGCTGGCGGGCTTCCCGCTCGAGGCGCGGACGGGGCACCAGGTGACGATGGCGGCGCGGCGGCGCGGGGCGATCGTGCGGCCGCTGGGCGACGTCGTCGTGCTCATGCCGCCGCTGGCGATCAGCGAGGAGGAGCTCTGTCACCTCGTGCAGATCACGGCGGCGTCGGTGGCGGAGGCGACGTCGCGGCCGGTGCTGCTGGCGCAGGCGGCATAGCGTCGGCGTAGGCGCGCGCCTCGGCGTAGAGGCCCATGGTCGCCGTCGGTCGGTCCGACGCGGTCCGACGCGGTGCGGCAGGCGGTGAGGCCGACGTTTCGCGTGAACCCGGCGGGGCGCCGCGCGGGCCAGAAGCGGTTGCCGGGCCGGGCGAAGCGGCAGCCCACCTCGGCCGAGCGCAGCGACGGGTTGATGCCGACGAAGCGCACGCGCAGGCCGGGCGCGACGATCGGGCCAAGCGCGGCGCCCGTGTCGGTCACGTCACGCGGGGACGAGCGCGAGTGCCCGCACCGGGCTGCGTCCCGCCCACGCGCCGCAGGGGCGCGACGACGAGGATCGCGCCGGTCAGCGGCAGCTCGTCGTGAGGACGAACCTTGCACGACGCCTGCGGCCTGGCACGTCGGGGCGCGCCGAGTGCGATATCCGCACCGGGCGCGCCACGACCGTGCGCTCGCGAGCGGAGGCGGCGACCGCCCGGGCGCCCGGGCGCCGCCGCGACCGACGTCAGAGCCGCTCCTGCGCCTCGGGCTGCCCGGCCGCCGCGGCCCGCGCCCACAGCTCGCGGGCGGCGTCTGGGTCCTTGGCCTCGAGCAGACGGCCGAGGTTGAACATCGCGTCGGCGTCGCCGGCCTGCGCGGCCTTCTCGTACCAACCGCACGCGACGGTGGGATCGGTGATCTCCTGCAGGAGGCCGAGGTTGAACATCGCCACCGTGCTGCCGGCCTCGGCCGCCTGCTCGTAGAGCTGACGCGCCTGCGTCGTGTCGCCGGACTCCTGGAGGAGCACGCCGAGCTTGATGATCGCGTCGCGGTGACCGGCCTTGGCGGCGCGCTCGAGCCACATCCGGGCGCCCGCCGGATCGCTCGCCTCCAGGTACAGGGCGACGATGTACATCGCGTGCGCGTTGCCGGCCTCGGCGGCGCGGCGAAACCAGACGCGCGCTGCCTCGGGATCGTCGGGCGCGCGAACGGTCGCCAGCAACAGCATCGCCTCGGCGTCGCCGGCCTCCGCGGCGATCTCGTAGCGGCGCAGCATCGCGCGGCGGCCGGCTCCGCGAAGCGAGCGCTTGGACGGGGTCTTGGCCACGGCGTGCACGATAGATCGTGGCGGACGACGACCCTCCGCCAGTGGACCCACTAGCGTCCCGACGATGGCCAAGCGCCGTGACTCCAAGGTCGTCTGGTCGACCTCCGACGGCGACCTGCGCAAGGCGCGCGACCCGCGCCTGCGCGAGCTGCGCGCGAACCGCGGACCGGTGAAGGTCCGCCGGGAGACGGCCGGCCGGCGCGGCAAGGCCGTCACCACGATCTCCAACGTGCCGCTCGCCGACGACGAGCTGCGCGAGCTCGCGGGACGGCTGAAGAAGCGCTGCGGCGTGGGCGGCTCGGCGAAGGACGGCGTGATCGAGCTGCAGGGCGACCACCGCACGGTCGTCGTCGAGCTGCTGCGCGCCGACGGCTACCAGGTCGTGCTCGCGGGCGGCTAACCCTCGAGCGCCTCGAGCGAGATGCCGCGCCGCGACACCGGCGCGGACTGCATGATCGAGCTCGTCGTCTGGCCGTAGGCGGCGAGCTGGTCGATCACCGTCTCGAGGTGCGCGATCGTCGTCACGCCGATGGGCGGCTGGCAGGCGATCGGCGTCACCGCCGATCCGATCGCCCTGCTCGGGGCATCGGCGTCGTCGGTCATCCCCACCTCTGCGACCAGCTCGCGCTCGCGCGGCTCAGGCGAGCCACCTGCGCGCTGCTCGTCTCCCTGCTGCCGGCGACCGCGACCGTCATCGGGGTCGCCGTGCTCGCGCCGATCCCGACCCGCGCCGCGACCGCCGGCCTGCTGCTCGTCATCGCCGGCGTCGCCCGGCACCGCGAGCCGCGCACGCCCGCGGCGCCTACGACGCGCGCAGCGCCGCCAGCAGCCACTCCCACGCCGGCGTCGCCGACGATCCCCGCTGCGGCCAGCCGTTCATGATCGCCAGCAGCTGCCAGTAGCGCTCGACGCGGCGGTCGGTGAACGTCTCGATCATCTCGGCGAGCTGGGCTCCGAACGCCGGCTGATAGGTGGTGCCGTAGAGCTCCGCCATCCGCGGGAGGAGATCGTCGACGATCGCGCGCGCCGCGTCGGACGCGGGGTCGATGCCGGCGGCCACCGCCGCGCCGGCGCGCTCGGCGACGAGCTGCGCGGCCGCGCCGTGCGCCTCGCGCTCGCTGCCGGACGCCGGCGCCTCGGTGGCCGCGCGCACGGCCACGCTTGCACCCGCGGAGCGTTCGTCGGAGCTGCGCTGCGCCATCGCGCGCACCCGCCCGCGGAAGTCCGGATCGCCGACCAGCTCGGCGAGCTCGATCCACGCCTGCACCTGCTCGGTGGTCGGCTCCTCGGGGAGCTCGGGCATCGCCATCCGCATCCGCTCGACGATGCCCGGATCGGCATCGAGGCCGTCGAAGACGTCATCGACGAAGTCGGTGACGATGCTGCGCCGCTCGGCGGCGCTGAGTCGGGCGAGGTCGTGCATGAGCTTCATCTCCTGTGGGGTGGTGGTCGCGCGCGCCGCGGCGGCGGCGAGCACGGCGCGCTGCAGGCGCAGCACGCGGATCTGCGCGTCGACCGCCGCCGCGTGCGCACGAGCGACGCCGGCCACGCTGAGCTCGCGATCGAGCACGCGCCTGATCGTCGGCAGGTCGACGCCGAGCTCGCGCAGCGTGCGCACGAGCTCCGCGCGCGCCGCGGCGCCCGCGTCGTACAGGCGGTAGCCCGCCTGCGAGCGGCCCGCGGGAGCGAGCAGCCCGCTGTCGGAGTAGAAGCGCAGCGTGCGGACCGAGAGGCCGGTCAGCCGCGCCAGTGCTCCGATCGGAATGAGGGGCGCGTCGCCGGCCATCGACCCATCATCGGGTCTCCAGTGGCTGGAGGGTCAAGCGATCCCGATTCCGGGGCCGGCGCCGCCATCCTCCTGCTGCTCGCCGTTGGGCACGCGCGGCGCCGGCCACCGCCGCTTCTCCAGCGGTCCAGCCCGAGACCGCGAGCGGCACGCCGGTGATCCCGCCTCCGAAGCTCAAGCCCCAGAGGACCGGTTACCAGCGCTCCTCCGGGCGTTGACGTCGCTCATCGTCGATCCTTCGCGTGGCAGCTCGACGCTGGGCGAGCGCCATCCGCTCAGACTGCGGACGCCGCGAAATCCTTGCGCGTCCTGCGGCACCGCCGAGCGCAGGCGACGAAGCGCTTGACGCGCCGCACCCGAACCGTAGGATGCCCTGGCTTGGACACGCTCGCGTCACGCTTCAGCGCCCGGCGTCCCGATGGCTCGGCGAGACGCTGCGCAGCCTTCGCCCGCGACGGTCCGTCATGTTCGCCGCCGTCCCCTCGATGGCTGCATGCGGCGCAGCATGCGCGGCGCGGGTTGGCCGCGGCGCCTTCCGCCGCTGCGGGCGCGATCGAGATCAGCGTCGTCGTCGCGACGTACGCTTGCGCGACCTGCCCGCACGCGTCGCACGAGCGCCTTACCGCGACGCTCGGCACGATGGCCGTCGAGTACGAGCTCGTCTTCGTCGACGACCGCGCGGCCGACGGATCGTGGGAGGTGCTCGCGTGCGCCCCGCGCGTGCGCGCGTTTCGCATGTCGCGCAACCTCGGCCAGCACATGGCGATTACCGCCGACCTGGCCGAGGCCGTTTCCCCGCCGCTCCGCGGCACTCCGGCAAGAGCTCCTACGGCCTGCGGGCGCCGCTGCGCCCCGCGCTCGACGGGCTCATGCTCCAGACGACTTTCGTGCTGCGCTGGATCGTGTATGCGGACTTCGCGCTCGCGGGTGCGGTGCTGGCCTGCTTCTTCGTCGTGTCGCACCTCACGCGCGGCTCGGCGCCCGGCTGGACGAGCATCGCGACGATGCTGCTGCTGACCGGCTTCTCGATCGCCTCCAGCGACGTCGTCGGGCTGCACGTCGGCCAGACGTTCGAGCAGGTCAAGCAGCGACCGCTGTACGTGATCTCCGAGCGGACAGAGCGCGCGCGACCTATCGGTCCGGCGGGCACGCCCGATCGCGAGATCGAGCCCAGCGCCCCGCCGCGCTGATTCGCATGGAACTGCCCGCCGGGAATCACTCGATCGAGTCCGCGGTCGCCGGCTACTACAGCCGGGCGCTCGCCGTGCACGGGCCGACGCACCGCGGCGTCGACTGGTCCTCGCGCGACTCGCAGGAGCTGCGCTTCGCGACGCTGCTCGACGGCGTCGACTGGAGCGGTGCGCCGAGCCTGCTGGACTTCGGCTGCGGCTGGGGCGCGCTCGCGGCGTACCTCGACGGGCTCGGCGTGAGCTGCGACTACACGGGCTTCGACATCGCGCCGGCGATGGTGCAGGCCGCGCAGCGCAGCGTCGGCGAGCGCGCCGACCGCCGCTTCACGAGCGACCGCGCGGCGCTCACGCAGGCCGACCTCGTCGTCGCCAGCGGGGTCTTCAACGTCAAGCTCGACGTCCCGCCCGCCGACTGGCGGCGCTACGTCGACGAGACGATCGCGACGCTCGCCTCGCTGGCCCGTCGCCGGCTGGCGTTCAACATGCTGCCGCCGGCCTCCTCCCCAGAGCTCGCACGCCCCGAGCTGCACTACGCCGACCCTGACGCCGTGGTCGAGCGCTGCGCGGCGACGCTCGGCGCCGACGGCGTCGCCGTGCGCGAGCACTACGGCCTGTGGGAGTTCACGGTGCTCGTCAGCTGGGACGCGGGCGTCTGACGGCGCGCCCCCTCGTCGTCTTCGGCGTCGGCGACTTCTCCGGCGTCGCGGCCCGCTACCCCGCGGTCGACAGCCCGGACGAGGTTGTCGCCGTCACCGTCGACGAGCCGTACGTGCCGAGCCCGGCGGAGCTCGAGGGGCTCACTCGACATCGTCGGCGAAATCGAAGCAGGCCCCGCCGTTCGTCTGCCAGGGATCGCCGCCTGCTCACGATCGTGCGCGGGTGACGCGAGCTCCGGGCCGACGCTTGGAACGGGATTCCGTCACCATCCTGGGCATTGCCTACGAAAGCGAGGCGAGGAGCCACCTGATGGGAGACACCGAGGACATCGGCGCGCTGGAGTCGCTGCTGATGAGCCGCTCGCTGACCGACCGCGAGCTCGTCGAGGCCAGCGGACGCGCGTCGGACTTCAAGATCCTGCCCGACGCCAACGTCGTGAAGATCGGCGGCCAGAGCCTGATCGACCGCGGCAGCCGCGCGATCCTGCCCGTTGTCGAAGAGCTCGTCGCGGCGCGTGCCGACCACCAGCTGCTGATCGGCACGGGCGCGGGCACGCGGGCCCGCCATCTCTACGCGCTGGCCTCCCAGTTCGGCCTGCCGACCGGCGTGATGACCGACATCGGCAGCGCCGTCGCGGGCCAGAACGCCCAGATCCTCGGCTACCTCATGGCGCGCCACGGCATCCCGGTCGTCGGCGGCTCGGGCTTCGGCGCGATTGCCCTGTACCTCGCCGAGTGCGGCGCCGCGATCTTCCCCGGCATGCCGCCCTACGGCATGTGGCAGCACCCGCCCGACGAGGGCGTCATCCCGCCCTACCGCACCGACGCCGGCTGCTGGCTCGTCGCCGAGGTCTACGGCGCGAAGAGCATGATCTACGTCAAGGACGAGGACGGGCTCTTCACCGCGAATCCGAAGACGGAGCCGGACGCGAAGCTCATCCCCGCGATCACCGTCGACGAGCTGGTCGCGATGGATCTGCCCGACCTCGTCGTCGAGCGCCCGCTGCTGGAGTTCGTCCGCAACGCGCGCCACGCGACGTCGATCCAGGTCGTCAACGGCCTCGAGCCGGGGCGGCTCACCCGCGCCCTCGCCGGCGAGCACGTCGGCACCGTCATCTCGGCGGCGTGACCGTCCCCCGGCCCCGCGACGAGCTCCAGGAGAACCTCATGACCGATCCGAAGCCCGACCTCTTCGCCGCCAAGGACGTGCCGTCCGCGCTCATGCGCCAGACGCTGCTGGACCGTTCGCTCGTGCGCCCCGTGACCGACCGCCCGATCATCCGCCTGCTTCCGTGGCTGTACGTCGTCTCGATCGGCGGGCGCTCGATCATGGACCGCGGCCGCGAAGCCGTGCTCCCGGTCGTCGAGGAGCTGCGCGCCGCATATGCGGACAAGCGCATGCTCATCACCACCGGGCCGGGGATCCGCGCGCGCCATGTGTTCGGCGTGGCCCTCGACCTCGGTCTGCCGACCGGCGCCCTCGCGGCGCTCGCCTCGACCGAGGCCGAGCAGAACGGGCACATCGTCGCGTCGCTGCTCGCCGAGGACGGCGTGTCGTACCTGCCCCACACGAGCGTCGGCCATCAGCTCGCGACGCACTTGGCGGCGAGCCCGGCGGCGGTCTCCAACGGCTATCCGCCGTACGAGCTGTTCGAGTTCCCGCCCGCCGTGGGCAGGATCCCGCCGCACCAGACCGACACCGGGACGTTTCTCATCGCCGATGCGTACGGCGCCGAGCGGACGGTCTACATCAAGGACGTCGACGGCGTCTACACGTCGGACCCGGCGGCGGCCGCGGACTCGGCGCGCGATGTGCAGTTCATCCCCCGCATCGGCGCGGCCGAGCTGATCGCGCGGGACCTCCCGACGCTGCCGATCGACCGGCTCGTGCTCGAGCTGATGGCCAACGCCAAGCACGTCAAGGAGATCCAGATCGTCAACGGGCTGACGCCGGGCGACATCACGAAGGCGCTCAACGGCGAGCACGTCGGGACGATCGTGCACGCTGACTGACGTCTTGGGTGAGCTCGACGGCGTCCGGTGGCCGAGCACGCGGCTCGTCGCCGACGGCGACGTCAAGGTCGGTCGTTACCTGTCGGGCGTGACCGATCTCGTCGCCGGCCGCGCGCCGCCGCGTTCTCGGGAGTTCCGCGCGCTCGGCGTCAGAGGCGCGACGGCGCACAGCGGCGCACGGCGCCACCCGGCGCGCGCGACCCACGGTCGGCGCACGCTCGCAGCGGGCGGCGCTACGTGCGTTCGACGACGACGATGGTCGACTTCACGACCGCCGTCGCCGTCTGGCCCGGCTTGAGGTCGAGCTCGTCGGCGGCCTCGCGCGACATGAGCGAGACGATCCGAAACGGGCCGCAGGCGAGGTCGATCTGCGCCATGACGCCGTCGCGCTTGACGTCGACGACGACGCCCGCCATCCGGTTTCGTGCGCTCGACCGCGGGTTCGTGCCGCGCTCGCGCAGCACGCGGGCGAGCTCCTCGGGCGCGAGCACCCGGCGGTTGCCGCGCCGCTCGAAGTTGATCCGCCCGTCGCGCTCCCAGCGCCGCAGCGTGTCCACGCTCACGCCGAGCGCCTGCGCGGCGACGCCGATTCGGATGCCTTCGTCCACCGGGGGCGGAGCCTACCGCGCACCACAGTCGCTACCTATGCATTGCTGCGTGGCCGCCCGCACGACAAGTCGCCCGGACGTTCATGGAGGTCACGGGCATGCTCAAGCCGGCGCCGGCCCTGCTGAGCCCCGCGATGATCCGTCGCGTCCTGCGCGTTCACCCAGCGCCCGGTGGCGCAGCCGTCGCTGACGACGGGCGCCGAGGCGACCGCGCAGGTCTGACACTCAGGGGTTCGGCACGTTCTTCGCTGCATGCGCGTAGAACGTGCCGGACGCCCCGACGGCTTAGTCCTCGTAGGGCGTGAAGTCCTTCTTGCGCGCGCCGCACACGGGGCAGAACCACGTGTCGGGGATGTCCGTGAATGCGGTTCCGGGCGGGATGCCGCCGTCGGGGTCGCCCTCTTCGGGGTCGTAGATGAAGCCGCAGGATTCGCAGATCCAGCGCATGGTGGCGGTCTCGGTCGTCATGCGCTGGAGGGTAGCTATACCTTCGCGACATGAAGCGTCCGACCCCACGCGAGCGCCTGCGCGATGACGGCGAGCCGACGACCCCACGCCAGTCGGCCTCGCTGATCCTCGTGCGCGACGGCAAGCGCGGTGTCGAGCTGCTGCTCGTCCGGCGCAACCCGGCGGCGCGCTTCATGGGCGGCTTCTGGGTGTTCCCGGGCGGCGCCGTCGACCGCGGCGAGGACCACCGCACGGCCGCCGCGCGCGAGCTCGCCGAGGAGGCGGGCGTGACGAACGTCGAGCCCGAGGCGCTCGTCGCCTACAGCCGCTGGATCACGCCCGAGCGCATCACGATCCGCTTCGACACGCGCTTCTTCGTCGCGCGCGTGCCGGCCGGCGCCCGGCCGTGCGCCGACGGCGAGGAGTGCGTCGACCTGCGCTGGACCACCCCCCGCGCCGCGCTCGACGCCTACGCGCGCGAGGAGCTTGCGCTCGTCTTCCCGACCCTGCGCCACCTCGAGGAGCTGGCGGCCTTCGCGACGGTCGACGACCTGCTCGATCACGCCCGCGGGCGCGAGATCGTCGCGGTGCTGCCGCGTGTCGTGCTGCGAGGCGACGACGAGCCGCGCGTGGTGCTGCCCGGCGAGCCGGGCTACGACGACGCGTGAACGGCGTTCACTCGGCAACGCGCAGCCGGCCGACCATCCCGCGCTGCTCGTGGTCGGCGATCGGGCAGTACCACTTGTAGGTGCCCGCCGGCAGGCGGATCGACAGCACCGCGCGCTCGCCCGGTCGCAGCGCGCGGGTGCGCGCAGGTCCGGTTGGCGCGTCGATCGCGAGCGCGTGGCGCATGATCCCGTCGTTGGTGGCGTCGAGCGCGATGACGCCGGCGCGTCCCACCCGCGGCGTTCCCGGCGTTTCGAGCGCGTACTCGGCGAGCGATACCGCGGCGATCGCGACCGCACGCGGATCGGGCGTGGCGACCGTGCCGACCGGCTCGGGCACGGTGCGCGTCGCGCGGCCGCGGTCCTCCCCGCAGCCGGCGACAGCGAGCCACGCGGCGGCGATCAGCGCGAGGCCGGCTCTCATGCACGCCAGCCTACGTCACGCCCCGCCGCGCCCGGCCCGGCGGCTGCGCGGCCGGCCGGCGGCCCGCAGCGGCGCCGACTGACGAAAAAATCCGCCGTTTGCACTTCCCATCACCGGTCGCCCATCCGTAGACTGACCCGGCCCTGCACGGCATCGCCAGGTGTGAGACGGACAAGCCGGTCTCTCTCGCTCTACGCCACGGCTGGCACCCCCATTTCACACCAAAACCGGCTGCAACGCAGTAACCCAGGGGGAAGACATGTCGACAACCGCCACCTCCCACGGCCACGGGACGATCCGCCTGCGCGGACGTTCTGCTCCCGCCGCGCCCGCGGCCGCTCCGCCGCCGAGCCCCACGGGCGCCGTCGGACACGGGACGATCCGCCTCAAGGGGCGCACCGCGAACGCCCCGCAGGCCGCCGCGCCGCCACCGCCACCGCCACCGCCGGAGCCGGAGCCGAGCGGTCCGGCGGGACACGGGACGATCAGGCTGCGCGGCTGACCGGCGCCGAGCCTCGCAGACGGACCCGACCGGGCCGGGTGGCCGCCGCCACCCGGCTCATTCGCGTGCTCGCGGCAGCGTGACGACCATGTGGCTGCCCTGCGGCTCGCGCGGCTCGGCGCGGATCGTGCCGCCGTGCAGGTCGACGATCCAGCGCGCGATCGCCAGGCCGAGGCCGGCGCCGCCGCGGTCGGCGCCGGCGGCGACGCGCTCGCGTCCGTCGCCGCGGTAGAAGCGCTCGAAGACCCGCTCGCGATCCTCCGCGGCGATGCCCGGGCCCTCGTCGTCGACCTCCAGGACGACGTGGCCGTCGACGCCGCGCGCGCGCAGCGTCACGTGGCCCGGCCGCGGTGAATAGCGCACCGCGTTCTCGACGAGGTTCGTGACGACCTGGTGAATGCGCTCCGCGTCACCGTCGACGAGCAGCTCCGCGGGCGCGTCGATCGAGAACACGACGTCGTCGGGGGCGTGCAGGCGCGCCTCGCGGGCGGTGCTCTGCATGAGGTCGCCGATCGCGAACGGGCGGATGTCGAACGGCTGCTCGCCGGACTCCAGGCGCGAGAGGTCGAGCAGCTGGGTGACCAGGCGTCCGAGCCGGCGGGTCTGCGCCAGCATCGTGCGCAGCGTCTCGGGGTCGGGCTCGCTGACCCCGTCGACGACGTTCTCGAGCACCGCCTGCAGCGCGCCGAGCGGCGTGCGCAGCTCGTGGGAGACGTTGGCGACGAGGTCGCGCCGCAGGCGATCGGTCTCGTCGAGCTCCTTCGTCATCCGGTTGAAAGCTCGCGCGAGCTCGCCCACCTCGTCGTTGGAGGTCACCGTGACCTGGCGGCCGTGCTCGCCGCGCGCCATCGCCGTGGCGACCGCGGCCATCTCGCGCAGCGGCTTGGTCGTGCCGCGCGCGAGCAGCTGCACGCAGCCCAGGGCGAGCGCGATTCCCGCGCCCGCTCCCACGATCGACGGCAGGCCCAGCCAGCGCACGCCGACGATCGTCGCCACCGCCGTGACCCAGACCGCCGCCACGATGACGATGCCGAGCTTGAGCTTCAGCGAGGGCAGCGACTGCAGCGGCCTCATGGCGACTGCGCTCCGAACGCATAGCCGATGCCCTGCACGGTGCGCAGGACGTCGGCGCCGAGCTTGCGCCGCACGGCGGCGACGTGCGAGTCGACCGTGCGTTCGCCGGTCGTCCCGTCGGCGTAGCCCCAGACCTCCTCGAGCAGCTGCTCGCGGCTGAAGACGATGCCGGGCCGCTGCGCGAGGCGGTGCACGAGGTCGAACTCGGTCGGCGTGAGGTGCACGAGCCGCCCGTCGCGGCGGGCCTCGCGCCGGGCCGGATCGATGGTGACCGGGCCGGCCACGATCGGCCGCGACACCGACGGCTGCTCGGCGGCGCGCTGGACGCGGCGCAGCAGCGCCCGCACGCGCGCGACGAACTCGCGCTGGCTGAAGGGCTTGGTCATGTAGTCGTCGGCGCCGACGCCGAGCCCGACGAGCAGGTCGGTCTCCGCGTCCAGCGCGGTGAGCATCAGCACCGGCACGGGGCGTTCGCGCTGGATGCGGCGGCAGACCTCGTGGCCGTCGATGCCCGGCAGCATGACGTCGAGCACGACGAGATCGGGGCCGATCCGCTCGCACAGCTCGACGCCGCGCGGTCCGTCGTGCGCCACCTCGACGGCGAAGCCCTCGGCGCGCAGGCGGGCGGCCAGGGCGTCGGCGATCGCGGGCTCGTCCTCCACGATGACGATCGTCGCCGCCGGCGTCGCCTCGACCATGCTGCGCATGCTAGGTCGCGGCGCGGCCGGCCGGATGGGGATTCTGTGGGGATCGTGTCTGCGGGGCGCCGTCTAGCCTGCTCGCATGCCGCGCCCCGCGCCCGCCACCGGCGTCGCCGACCGGCTCCCGCCCCACGCCCTGTTCGTCCTCGGGGCGATCTCGCAGTACGTCGGCGCGGCGCTCGCGGTGCTGCTCTTCGCCTCGGTGCCGGCGGCCGGTGTCGCCTGGCTGCGCGTCGTGGCGGCGGCCGCCGTGCTCGTGGCCTGGCGGAGGCCGTGGCAGCGGCACTGGACGGCGTCGCGGCTGCGGCTGACGGCGGCGTTCGGGATCGCCCTCGCCCTCATGAACCTCGCCTTCTACCTCGCGATCGACCGGCTGCCGCTCGGCACCGCGGTGGCGATCGAGTTCGTGGGCCCGATCGCCGTCGCCGCGCTGGGCTCGCGCACGCGGCGCGACGCGGCGGCGCTCGTGCTCGCGACGGCCGGCGTGCTGGCGCTCGCCGACGTGCACCTGACCGGCAGCCCCGGCGGCTTCGCGCTCGCGGTGGCCGCCGGCGTGATGTGGGCGGCGTACATCGTCCTCGGCCATCGCGTGGCGGCCGATGCGCAGCTGCGCGCACAGGACGGGCTCGCGCTCGCGATGGCGATCGGCGCGGTGGCGCTCGCGCCGTTTCTGGTCTCAAGCGCCGTGCCGGCGCTCGTCGACCCGCTTCTGCTCGCCGCCTGCCTGGCCGTCGGCGTCGCGTCGAGCGTCGTGCCCTACGGCCTCGAACAGGTCGCGATGCGGCGCCTGCCGCGCGCCCGATTTGCCCTGCTGCTCGCGCTGTTGCCAGCGACGGCGACGGCCATCGGCGCGATCGTCCTCGGTCAGGTGCCGGGTGTCGTGGAGAGCGCCGGCATCGCGCTCATCGTCATCGCCGCGTCACTGCGCAGCCACGCGGATCTGTGACGCCGCTCGCGGGCGGCGTTTTCGGCACAACTTCCGGCCTGCCCTGCGGTTACAGTTCACGAGATAGGGATATGGAGGCCGGAGCGCTCAGAGCACCCGCCGCACGCAACCGGATCTCGGTCACGGCGCCGTTGCTGCGCCTACGCTCCGACGAACAGCTCGTCGCCCTCTTTCGCGCCGGCAACGACGCGGCCTTCAGCGTCATCCACGATCGCTACCGCCAGCGGCTGTTCGTCTACGCGCGCCAGATGCTCGGGGGCTCGCGCCAGGACGCCGAGGACGCGCTGCAGGACGTCTTTTTGCGCGCCTACTCCTCGCTGCGCGTCAGCGACCGCCCCGTCTCGCTGCGCGCCTGGCTGTACCGCGTCGCGCACAACCGCTGCATCGACCATCTGCGCAAGCCGATCCCGCCCGCGATCGACCTCTTGGAGACCTCGCGCCGCCCGCTGCATGACCCGACGATCGAGGCCGAGCGCCGCGACGACCTGCGCCGGCTGATCGAGGACGTCCGCCGCCTGCCCGAGCAGCAGCGCTCGGCGCTGCTCATGCGCGAGATGGACGGCTTGAGCTACGCCGAGCTCGCCGAGGTGCTCGGCGTCTCGCTGCAGGCGGTCAAGTCCTTGCTCGTGCGCGCGCGGATCGGCCTCGTCGAAGCCGTCGAGGCGCGCGAGACCGCGTGCGTGGAGATCCGCAGCGACCTCGCCGACGCCTTCGACCGCGGCGTGCGGGCGTCCGGGCGGGCGCGCAAGCACATGCGCGACTGCGCCGGCTGCAGCGCCTACCGCACCCAACTGCGCGGCGTGCGCGAGGGGCTGTCGGCGCTGTCGCCGGGCCCCGGGCCGCTGGCCGCCGCGCTGAAGCTGCTCGGCATCGGCGGCGCGGCCGGCGGTGGCGCGGCCTCCAGCGGTGCTGCCGCGGGCGGCGGGGCGATCGTCGTCGCCGGCGGCGGGACGGCGGCGAAGGTGACGGCGGTGGTGTGCTGCGCGGCGCTCGCCGCCGGCGGCGCCGCCGAGGTCACGCACAAGATCGTCGAGCCGGCTTCCGGCGGCGGCGGCGCGGCGGCGAGCAAGGCGCCGGCCGGTGCTGCGGCCGGCGGCGCGATCCCCACGCATCGCACGGGCAGCGCGGCGGCGACCACCGGCCGTGCGGGCTCGCGCGGCGGCGTCGCCAAGCGCACCGCAGACGCGATCGCCGGCGCCGGTGCCGGTGCCGGGTCGACGGAGATCACCCGCAACACCACGTCGCCGACGCGCGCTACGGAGGCCGCACCGGGGTCGACGGTGACGACCCATTCCGCCCACGCCGTGACCGGTGGGTCGGCGGCCCCTGACGAGGAGAGCGGCTTCGGCCACGGCGTGGACGGCCTGACGCCGCGCAGCGAGATGGCGCCGGGAGGCTCCGGCCCACCCACCGCCCCGCCGCCGAGCGGTGGGGACACCGCGCCGGCCACGCCGGCGGGCGCCGGCGCGAGCGACGGAACGGCGGCGGCCAATCCGCCCACGGCGACGGCCGCGAGCGCCGAGAAGTCCCCGGTAGCGCCGAAGTAGCCTCGTAGGCATCGACCGCTACCTGGCCACACTCGACCACGAGACCCTGCTCGTGCGCCGCGGGCGACGCTCGGCCTGCTTCACGATCGTCGCCATCCACTCGACCGCGCGCGGGCCCTCGCTCGGCGGCTGTCGCCTGTGGCACTACGACGACTCGCGGGCCGCGGTACGCGACGCTCTGCGCCTCTCCCGGGCGATGACGTTCAAGTCAGCGGTCGCGGGTCTGCCGCTCGGCGGCGGCAAGGGCGTGATCATGGCGCCCGACCCCGCCGTCGCCGGCGATCGCGACTGGCGCACGGACGCGCTGCTGGATTTCGGCGAGACGGTCGAGTCCTTGGGCGGCAGCTACATCACGGCCGAGGATGTCGGCACCTCATCGCGCGACATGGAGACGATCTCGCTCTCGACGGCCCACGTGAGCGGGCTGGCGCGACGGCTGGGCGGTTCCGGCGACCCGAGCCCGTGGACGGCGCTCGGCGTGCAGGCGGCGATCTGCGTCTGCTGCGAGCGGGTCTTCGGGACGCCGTCGCTGGAAGGCCGGTCGATCGCCATCTCCGGCCTGGGCAACGTCGGCGGGCGCGTGGCGACCGCCTGCGCGGAGGCCGGCGCGACGCTGCTGGTCTCCGACATCGACCCGCGCAAGCGCGCGCTGGCCGACAGCCTGGGCGCGCGCTGGGTGGCGCCCGAGGACGCGCTGGCGGCGCCGGTCGACGTGTTCGCGCCGTGCGCGCTCGGCGGCCTGCTCGACCACGCGAGCGTGCTGCGGGTCGGCGCGCCGATCATCGCGGGGGCGGCGAACAACCAGCTCGCCGGCGACGGCGTCGCTGCGCTTCTCGTCGAGCGCGGGGTGCTGTGGGCGCCGGACTTCGTCGCCAACGCGGGCGGGATCATCAACATCTCCGTCGAGCTCGAGGATGGCGGCTACGACCCGCGCCTGGCCGGGGAGCGCGTGCGCGGGATCGGCGCGACGCTGGAGCGGATCTTCGACGACGCAGCGGCGCGCGAGGTGTCCCCGCTGGAGGCCGCCATGGTGCTGGCGCGGGCGCGGTTGGCGGAGGCGGCGGCAGAGGCGCAGGCGGGCGGCGCGGGCTGAGTTTGAGCGGGGCGCTGCGCACGTTGGTCGTGCGCTGTCGGGATGCGCTGGTGGTGCTGCCGGCGAACGGCGGCTTTGCAGGGTGCGTGTGACGGGTGGTCGTGTCGGCGGCGGGGCCAGGGCCGGCGGTCGGATCGGCGAACGGCGCTGGCGGTTGTGTCTGCGGACGGGCTGAGCCGGGCTGGGTGTCGCGGACTCTGGCGCAGTTGGTTTGCACTCTTGATTTGGAGGGGGAGAGATGCAACGTACCGCTCGAGCTCAGAGTCTCGAGCACGGCGGGGCGGGATGTCCGGGCCGGCGTCGTGTCGGCCGTCGTGATCGCATGATCGAGCGACAGATGGACGCCGGCTGTGGGTTGGGGTGTCGCTGCTTCATGGCATGCATGAACGAGCGACAGGTGGGCGTCGTGCCGTCGTCGAGGTGTCGCTCGTTCATGCGCTGCCGCCGGATGCCGACCGCTGCGCGAGCGTGGCGGCGGACGGCTCACACCACGGGGCGCAGCCCACCGGCGGGCGGCCACGCGACGTGCTCGACGCCGGGCGGCAGCCGATCCTCTTCCTCGAGCTTGCCCAGGTGCGCCGCCAGCGTCGCGGTGGCGGCGAGGCGCAGGCTGGCCGGGGCGTCGTCCCAGACGCGGTCGAGCAGCTCGTCGACCGTGCGCAGGCCTTCGTCGAGCGCGGCGACGAGGCGGCGCTCGCGGTCGGCACGGTGGGCGAGGTAGCGATCCAGCAGCGCGGCCGGATCGGTGACCGGCGGGCCGTGGCCGGTGCACAAGAGCTCGAGGTCCATCGCGCGCAGGCGCCGCAGCGCGGCGAGGTAGCCGCGCAGCGCACCGGGGTCGGGCGCGACGAAGACGCTGCTCTGCGCAAGCACGGCGTCGCCGGTGAAGCAGACCGCCCCGTGCACGAACGCGAGGTGGTCGGTCGCGTGGCCGGGCGTGCCGACGACCTGCAGCGGCCCGAACGTGTCGCCGTCGCGCAGTACCACGTCGGCGCCGTCCCAGCGCGCAGCGCCGACCCGCACGCCGCCGGCCCCCGAGCGGACGGCGTCCGCCGCGTCGGCGTGGTCGCCGTGGTCGTGCGTCAGGGCGATGGCGCCGGCGCCGCCGCGCCGCGCCACCTCGGCGAGCACCGCCGCGACGTGCTCGTCCAGCGCCGGGCCCGGGTCGACGATCCAGCAGGGGTCGCGCCCGACGATCCACGTGTTCGTGCCCGTCAGCGTGAACGGGCCAGGGTTGTCGGCGTGCACGAGCGCGACGTCGAAGCGCTCCAGCGTCATGTCGAGCAGCGTACGCGCCCGAGTTGGCGGTCAGCCGGCAACGAGCCGGTAGACCGGCCCGCTCAGCGAGACGACGTAGACGCGCCCGCGCGCGTCCTCGCCGAAGGAGGAGAGCTGCTCGACCTTCGCGAGGCCGGGGATCGCGGCGTCGCCCTGCGCCGATCCCGCCGACAGCCGCGCCGAGCGCAGCCGGCCCTCGCAGAAGTCGCCGTAGACGTAGCGCCCCAGCAGCGCCGGCACGCCGGCGTCGCGCACGACGTAGCCACCCGTGATCGAGCAGTTGGGGGGATTGGGGTGCTCGATGACCGGCGCGACCGCGTCGGGCGCCGGCTCCTGGAAGTTTCGCCGCGACCCCTCGAACGGGCGCCAGCCGTAGTTGGCGCCGCGCGCCGCGCCCTTCCTCGCGAAGTCGATCTCCTCGACGGCGTTCTGGCCGACGTCGCCGATCGTGAGGTCCCCCGTGCGGCGGTCGAACGAGAAGCGCCACGGGTTGCGCAGCCCGTAGGCGTAGATCTCGCCGCGCGCGCCCGAGCGGCCGACGAAGGGATTGCTCGGCGGCACGCGGTAGGCGCGCCCGCCGGAGCGCCGCGGGTCGATGCGCAGCAGCTTGCCCAGCAGGCTGCCGAGGTTCTGGGCGTTGCCGCGCTCGCCATGCTGGTCGTCGGCGCCGCCGCCGTCACCGGTGCCGATGTAGAGCATCCGGTCGGGGCCGAACGTGACGAGGCCACCGTTGTGGTTGGCCTCCTCGTCGTCGTAGCGCAGGACGAGCCGCGCGCTGGCGGCGTCGGCGCGGTCGCGGCTGGACCTCGAGCGGCGGTACTCGACGACGCTCTGCGTACCGCTGCGGTCGGTGTAGTTGACGTAGAAGCGACGGGTCTTGGCGTAGTCGGGGGCGAACGCCATCGACAGCAGCCCCTGCTCGCCGCCGTTGATGACCTTGCCGCGGATGTCCAGGAAGGGCTGCGAGCGACGCTTGCCGCCGGTGATCACGCGGATCCGTCCGCCCTGCTCGACGACGAAGACGCGGCGCGTGTCGCCGGGCGGCGCGGACACGTAGACCGGGGTGTCGAACGTGCCGACCGCGACGAGCCTCACGCCGTCGGCGGCGGACGGCCTGGCCTGCGTCGTCTCGGCGGCCGGTGCCTGCGTGGCCGGCGGCGGCGTGGCGGCGGTGCTCTCGGCCTGGCCCTCGTCCGATCCGCAGGCGGCCAGCGCAGCGACCGCCGCGACGCAGGCGAATGTCGGTCCGGTGCGAGACACGCACGGGAGGATCGCACGCCGGGCCGGACCGATGACGCAGTGCACGTTCGTCGGCAGACGGCGTTTCACAGCGATCCCCAGCGCATCGTTCACCTTGCGCTCGGCGACCCATGCGGTATGACCCGCTCACTCGCCCTGGCCGTCCTCGTCCTGCTCGCCGCCGCGGCGACTCCCGCCTCGGCCGCCACCGCTCCCTATCCATCGCGTCCCCGGTCGGGAGTCCGGGCGCCGGCCCCGGCAGTGAGCCCGAGACCGCGCCGGTCGCCGTCGCCCTGCCCGGCGGCAGGCACCGTCGGGGCATCGCGCATCGTCTCGCTGCGCCCGCTGCCCGGCGGCGCGCCCGACCCCAGCTTCGGCACGGCCGGCGTCGTCGTGACGAGCATCGGCTCGCCGGACCGCGGGGCGCCGCCGGCGGTCGCGCCCGGGGGACCGGTACGGGCGCACCGCGCCGTTCCCGCCGCGGCCGCGTTCACTCCGGGCTGATCCCCGACCCGTCGTTCGGCGGCCCGCCGCCGGCGGCGCGCCCGCGGGACGGCCCGGCCGGCGGGCAGGCGGGCGCGCGTCCCGGCCGGCGCTACCGTCCGCAGCCGAATGCCCGCCGCGCTCGTCGTCATCGCCAAGGCTCCCGTCGCGGGGCGATCCAAGACGCGCCTGTGCCCGCCGCTGGAGCCGGCCCAGGCCGCGACGCTGGCCGAGGCGGCGCTGGCCGACACGCTGCAGGCGGTCGCCGGGACGCCCGGCGCCGGACGGCGCGTGCTCGTGCTCGACGGCGCGCCGGGGCCGTGGCTGCCCGCGGGTTTCGAGGTCATCGCCCAGCGCGGCACGGCGTTCGGTGAGCGGCTGGCCAACGCCGTGGCCGACGTCGGCGAACCGCTGCTGATGGTCGGCATGGATACGCCGCAGCTCACGCGGGCGCAGCTCGGCGCCGCCCTGGAGCGGCTCGACGAGCCGGACGTCGACGCGGTGCTGGGTCCCACGCCGGACGGTGGCTACTGGGCGATCGGCCTGTCGGCGCCGGATCCGCGCGTGTTCGACGGCGTGCCGATGAGCACGGCGCAGACCGGCGCCGCCCAGCAGGCGCGGCTGAGCGAGCTGGGCCTGCGCACGGCGCGGCTGGGGACGCTGCGCGACGTCGACACGTTCGACGACGCGGTCGCCGTCGCCGCGCTGGCGCCGTGGACGCGCTTCGCGGCGATGCTGGAAGGGGCGATTTCCGGCTAGGGCCGCGTTCTTGGACCTGCCGCGCCCGCGCCGGCTGTTGTCGAACCCGCGCAGCTGTGCTGTGAACGCTCACAGGCTGACCAGCCGGGTCGCGGTCGCCTTCCACGTGGCCGCGACCCGCACGCCGGGGGCGAGGTGCAGCCCGCCGAGCGCCGCGGTCGTGATCTCCGCGACGAGCGGCTGCGGCGCTGCGAGGCCGACGCGAACGCGGTTGCCGACCTGGGTGACGGTCAGCACCTCGGCCTCGAGGCGGTTCTGCATCGATCCCTCGACGTGGGCCCCGGCCGGCTCGAGCGCGATCTCCCAGGGATGCACGCTCAGCGCGACGGGGCCGGTGCGGCGGTCGGTGCTCGTGGCCACGCCGCCGCCGTCGAGCTCGACGACGGTCACGTCGCCGGGCCCGGGATGCGCGACCCCGGTCAGCACGACCGCGCCGGTGAAGTCCGCGACGAACGCCGACGCGGGCGAGGCGGCCAGCCCGCCCGCCGTGCCCTCCTGCACGATCCGGCCGCCGTCGATGACCGCGACGCGGTCGCCGAGCACCGCCGCCTCGGTGAAGTCGTGCGTCACGAGCAGCGCCGGCACGCCGCTCTCGCGCAGGACGCTGGCGAGCTCTCTGGATGCGCTGGCCCGCGTACGGGCGTCGAGCGCCGAGAGCGGCTCGTCGAGCAGCAGCGCGCGCGGCTCGGGCGCCAGCGCACGGGCGAGGGCGACGCGCTGGCGCTCGCCGCCCGAGAGCGTCCGCGGCCGCGCGTCGGCGAGGTCCTGGATGCCGAAGCGCTCGAGCAGCTCGATGGCGCGCCGGCGGCGCTCGGGACGCCGCATGGCGCGCAGGCCGTAGGCGACGTTCTGCCACACGGGCATGTGGCCGAACAGGGCGTAATCCTGAAAGACGTAGCCGCAGCGGCGCTGCTCGGGCGCGAGCTCCTGGTCGGTGGTCGTGTCGAGCCAGACCGCGTCGCCGCAGGTGACGCTGCCGTGGGTCGGGCGCAGCAGTCCGGCGGCGATGCGCAGCAGCGTGCTCTTGCCCGCGCCGGACGGGCCGGCGAGCGCCAGGCAGGTGCCGGCGGGCGCCTCGAGCACCGCGTCGAGATCGAAGCCTCCCAGGCCGGCGGCCGAGCCGAGCGTCGTGCGGGCCTCAACGCGCAGCACGCAGCAGCCTCGTCTCGTCGCGGCCGAGCAGCTTCGCCGACAGCAGCAGCGTGCCCGACACGATCACGAGCACGGCCGACAGCGCGAGCGCGGCGTCGAAGTCCGTGCCCAGGCGCTCGTAGATCGCCAGCGGAGCGGTCTGCGTGCGGCCGCGGAAGGAGCCCGCGAAGATCAGCGTCGCGCCGAACTCGCCGACGGCACGGCCCCAGGCGAGCGCGAGGCCGGCCAGCATGCCGGGCGCCGCGGCGGGGATCGCGATGCGAATGAACGTGCGCGCTTCGGAGGCGCCGAGCGTGCGCGAGGCCTCCAGCCACGAGCGGTCGACGGCGGCGAACGCCGTCTGGGCGCCGCGGATGAAGAACGGCGCGGCGACGAACGTCAGCGCCACGATCACGCCGGCGGTCTCGAAGGCCAGGCGCACGCCGGCGTCGGCGATGTGCCGACCGACGATGCCGCCCGGGCCGAGCGCGGCGAGCAGGCCGACGCCGGCGACGGCGGGCGGCAGCACGAGCGGCAGCTCTACGAGCGTCACGACGAGCGCGTGACCCCGGAAGGTGCGCGTGGCCAGCAAATAGGCGGCGGGCGTGCCGACGAGCACGACGAGCGCGAGCGCGACGAGCGTCGCGCGCAGGCTCAGCCACAGCGCGTCGAGTACGCCCGGGTCGTCGAGTGCGCCGATGAGGTGGCCGGGCGTCGTGCGGACGAAGATCGCGACGACGGGCAGCGTGAGGAACGTCAGCGCCACGGCCAGCGCGAGGACGAGCGCCGGGCCGAACCAGCGTCCGCGCTTCACTGCAGCCGCGCGCTGGGGCCGGCGCCGCTCATCGCGTCACCGTAGCCCGGCCGGCGGCGGCGCGACGGCGGATCGCCGTCAGGACGTCTCGCTCGGCGAGTCACCCGCCACCCCGAATCCCGCCTGCTCGAGCGCGCTGGCGCCCGGCCCGTCCAGCAGCCCGGCGATGAACTTCCGCGCCGCGTCGCGATGCGCGGCGCCCTTGACGATCGCGACGCCGTAGGCGACCTCCGGCTGCAGCGCGTCGGGCAGCTCGATCGCCTTCAGCCGGCCGTTCGCGCCGATGACGTCGGTGACGTAGAGAAACCCGGCGTCGACGGCGTCCTGCCCGAGCTTCGCCGCGATGCCGCCGACGTCGGGCTCCTCGGAGCGGACGTTGGCGAGGATCGCCTTGCGCTCGACGGCGCCGAGCCGGTCGAGCACCTTGCGCGTGTAGGCGCCGACCGGCACCCCGGCCGCACCGATCGCGATCGTCACTCCCTGCTGCTCGAGGTCTTCGAGGCTGCGCACCTTCGCGCCGCCGGCGGGAACCGCGAGCACGAGCCGGTTCGTCGCGAAGACCTGGGGGCGCTCGACGAGCCCCTTCGCGAAGAGCTCGTCGGGCAGCTTCGTGTTCGCCGACGCGAACACGTCGGGCTGTGCGCCCGTGCGGATCTGCGCGGCCAGCTCATCCGAGCCGGCGAACGAGAACCGCGCCGTCGCCTCGTCGAACTGCTCGCCGTAGGTCGTGAACGCACTCTTCAGCGAGGTGGCGGCGGAGACCAGGAGGTCGTCGCGGTCGTCGTCGGATGAGCCGCAGCCGGCGATGCCGAGGGCGACGATCGTGGCCAGCAGGAGGGCAAGCTTCGGCATCACACGGCACATAGTCTAAGCATTGCATAGGTGCAATCACCGCAGCATCCACATCAACCGGAGGCCGGGTACCACCCCAGCGTCGCGCGAAGCACTCAAACGCCGCACGGCGCGGAGCGCTCAAGCGCCGCCGATCCTCCCGACGACGTCACACCTGAGGCAGAGTCCCCGCCACCCACTCCGCAGGCCCATCCTCCGGATGCTCCTTCTTCCACACCGGCGCCTGCGCCTTGACGGCGTCCAACAGCGCCCGCGCCCCCGCGAACGCCTCGGCCCGGTGCGCCGCCGACGCCGCGATGCAGATGCTCGGCTCCATCAGCTGCACCGTCCCCGTCCGATGCGCACACGCGATCGCGGCCAGACCATGCTCCGCCACCACGACCTCGGCCAGCTCGCGGATCTTGGACTCCGCCATCTCTACATACGCCTCGTACTCGAGGCTCGGCACCTCGCGCGTCGTGCCGCAGAACACGACGGTCGCGCCCGTCGACGGGTCGGCGACCAGCCGCCGCACGGCCTCGACGTCCAGCGGCGCGCCGGTGATCTGCGCCAGGCGCACCCGCGCTGAGCCGACGCTCGGCCCCGCGCCGCCGCTCACCGGCGGCACCAGCGCAAGCTCGTCGCCTTCGCTCAAGGGATGGTCGCGCTCGACGTACTCGCGCGCCACGGCCGCGACGAACGGCGCGTTCTCGGGCAGCCCGGCGAGCGCGCCGCTGCGCAGCTCGGCGATCGCGTCGGCGACCGTCGCCCCGCCGCCGAGCTGCAGCGACAGCGTGCCGGCGCCCGCGTGCTCGCGCAGGCTGGCGAAGAGTCTCACGGTAACGTCCATCGAACTGATGCTAACGGCCGCGATCCTCACGATCTCCGACACCCGCTCGGCCGGCACGCGCGAGGACACGACGACCGGCCTCATGGTCGAGCTGCTCGCCGAGATCGGCATCGAGATCGGCGCGACGCGGCTCGTGCCCGACGAGCAGGACGAGATCGCGCAAGCCATCGTCGAGCTCTGCGAGGGCGCCGACCTCGTGCTCACGTCGGGCGGCACGGGCCTCGCCCCCAGAGACGTCACGCCGGAGGCCACGCGCTCGGTGATCGACCGCGAGGCGCCCGGCATCGCCGAGGCGATGCGCGCCGAGACCGCCCAGTTCCAGCGCCTCGCCTGGCTCTCGCGCGCGGTCGCGGGCACGCGCGGGCGCACGCTCGTCATCAACCTGCCCGGCAACCCGAAGGCCGTCCGCGAGTGCCTCGGGGTGCTCAAGCCGATGCTGCCCCACGCGCTGCAGCTCAGCTCCGGTGCCGACGCGCACCGAGCCTGAGCCCGCGACCGCGCGCTACGGCGCGAACGACTCCGACGACAGCCCCACCCGCTTCGTGAACGGCGAGTCGAACACCCCGTCCGGATCCAGCCGCGCCCGCACCTCCATCCAGTCGCGCCACCGCGGGTACATCGACTCGACGAGGCCGTGGCTGCCGGTCAGCGTGTTGATGTGGCCCCAGTGCGGCCGGCCGCCGAGCTCGTACAACGCCTCCTCGTAGGCCTTCAGCAGCTCGATCCCGCCGTCGTTTCCGTTCAGGCCGATGAGCTCGATCATCATCGTGTCGCGCCCGTTCATCATCGACAGGTAGGCGGGCGATGCCTGCACGAAGCGCAGCGCGATCGGCGAGCTCTGGTAGATCCGCCCGAGCGCGCGCCGCTCGGCCGCGACGCGGAAGATCGTCTCGACGGCCGCGATGTGGCGGCCGTCCATCGGAACGCCGATCTCGCACGAGTAGGCCGGCAGGATGTTCGCGTTGCCGATGTTGAAGACCTTGAAGCTGACGTTGTCGTAGCGCCGCTTGACGAGCGCCTTCAGCGAGGCGAGCAGGAGCTTCGGCGCGAGGCTCGGGCGGATGTCGAGCAGGAGGTTGATGACCTGCGGCGTGAAGGGAAACAGCGCCGCGGCCTCGACGAGCAGGTTGCGCGTGCGGGTGTGCCACAAGCGGTGGCGCGGGTCGCCGACCGTGTCGCGCGTCGTGACGAGAAACGGATAGGGGAAGTCGTCGTCGTACGGGCTGAAGGCCAGCTCGTAGTGCTCGTGGCGGTCGAGCACGGCACCGTCGCGCAGGTCGGCCTTGACCTTCGCCCAGGGGTGCAGCTCGCGCACCTCGCGCAGGTGAAAGCGCGGGCCGACCTCCAGCATCGCCGTGCAGATGACGCCCATGCTCCCCATGCCGACGCAGACCGCGTCGAAGACGTGGTCGTCCTGCACGAGCGTACGGGCCGCGCCATGATGGGCTTCGAACGCGGCGCGGTCGGTCGGCCCGTCCGACGGCTCGATGCGTTGCACGCTGCCGTCGCCGACGACGACGTCCAGCGAGCGCAGCGCGTCGTTGAGCGGCCCGAACCGCATGCCCGAGCCGTGCGTCGACGTGGCCGTGACGCCGGCGATCGTCTGGTGGTCGTAGCCGCCCATGTTCGTCAGCCCCAAGCCGTTGGCGTCCAGCCAGGCGTTGAGCTCCTTGATGCGACAGCCGGCCTCGGCGCGCACGAGCCGCCGCCCGGCGTCCGTCCCCCACCCAGCCCGCACGAAGTCCGGCTCCGGCGACGGCACGCGCGCCATGCCCTCGGGTCGCAGCAGGAAGCCCTCGGTCAGCGCCACGTCGGACCACGAGTGCCCGGAGCCGACCGCGCGCACGGTGACCCCGGCGTCCCGCGCGAGGCGCACGATCGCCTGGACGTCGGCGATCGAACCCGGCCGGTAGATGCGCAGCGGGTCGATGCGCTGGTTGCCGAGGTGGTTTTTCCAGGTCGTGCGGGTCTCGAAGTCCATCCGCGAGGTCAGCGGCCGCTCGCGCGCCCGCGCTCGGCCAGCAGCTGCTCGATTCCGCGCTCGGCGAGCGCCGCGATCGTCTTGGACGGGTTGACGCCGATCGCCGTCGGCACGATCGAGCCGTCCAGCACGTAGAGGCCCTCGTAGCCGAACACCTTGCCGCCGTCGTCGACGACGCCGGTCGCCGGGTCGTCGGACATCGGGCAGCCGCCGAGCGGGTGGACGCTGACGTACTTGCCCAGCGGGCCCGCGTCGAGGGCGAAGAACGCCGTCGCGCCGGCCGCCTGGCACAGGTCGGTCACGGTCTCGCGCATGCGGTGAAACAGCGCCGCGCTGCGAGCGGTGTCGAAGCGGACGTCGAAGCGCTTGAAGAGCGGCGTGAGGCGCATGCGCCCGTCGGCGGCGTCGCGCCCGATGCACAGGAAGATCAGCGAGTCGCCGATCGGCGGACGCTTGCGGACACGCATGTCAGCGGGCGCCAGCACCCGGTCGGAGAGGCCGATCTTCGTCGCGGCGTTCTTGACGGCGACGCGGATGCGGCCCAGGCCGGTCAGCAGGCGCACGCCGCGCAGCACCTCGAGCACGTCGTCGAAGCTGCGCGGCAGGCCGCCGTCGGCGATCATCAGACCGCGCTCGGCCAGCTCGTCGATGCGGCTGGTCATGACCGGGCCGAACTCCGTGCGCGCGTTCGTCACCCCCTCGGCGGTCGGGTCCAGCGCCAGCGCGAGCGCGTCCCCGTTGCCGGAGTAGCGCGTGCCGAGCGCGGGCGAGAGCTTCGGCAGGCGCCTGCGGTTGGACAGCAGCAGCCGCGTCGAGCCGAGCGTGCCGGCCGCCAGCACGAGCAGCGGCGCGCGGACCTCACCGCTCGTCCTGTAGTGCAGGTCGCGAAAGCCCACACGCCATGAGTCGCCGTCGCCATCGCCGGCACGGCCGGGCGGGTGGATCTCGTGCACCTCGTGCAGCGGGTAGATCTCGGCGCCCTGCGTCTCGGCCCGGGCGAGGTACGTGATGTCGATCGTGTTCTTCGACATCCGCGGGCAGCCGACGTCGCAGCGGCCGAGGTTGTCGCAGCCCTGCTGGAAGACGCCGCTGAACGGATGCCGGCGCTCTGCGCCGAAGTGGACGGCGATCGGCAGCGGCAGCGGCGTGCGGCCGGCGGCGCGGGCCATCGCCTCGAAGGCGGCGACCTTCGGCAGCGGCGCCGGGGTGCGCGGCGTCGTCTGCGGGTCCAGCGCCGCCTCGGTGCGGGTGTAGAAGCGGTCGAGCTCGGCGCCGTCGATCGCCGCCGGCCAGGCGGGGTCGTCGAAGATCGCGTCGGGCGCGCGCAGCTGGACGTTGGCGTACACGAGCGAGCCGCCGCCGACGCCCGCCCCGGTCACGACCGCGACGTCGCGCATGATCCGGACGTCGAACATGCCGCCCGGGTTGTGGCGGGGGTGAAACAGCGCGTGGGGAAACTGCGCGAGCCGATCGGGATAGTCGCCCGGCCCGAAGCGCCGGCCGCGCTCGAGCACGCACACGCTCATCCCCCGCTCGGCCAGCCGGCAGGCGGCGATCCCGCCTCCGAACCCCGAGCCGACGACGATGGCGTCGTAGGCGCGCTCCATCGCGCCAGCCTATCCGCGCGCCCGGCGCGCGAGCGCGGGACCGGTCAGGCGGCCGAGCGCGCGAGCCAATCGGCGTCGCCCTTCACAGCCTGTGGCGCCCGATGAGGTGACCTCGCTCGACATGACGCATCTCCCGTGCGAACGCGCGAACGCCCACGGCCTCGCACGCGAATTCGGGTACCCTAACTCAACGCGTGCTCGGGTGCCCTGACAATCGCCCGCAAGGCCACCTGGCCTGGCGGAACGCAGCGGCTGCGCGTCGTCTCCGGAGCGTCTCCGGGATACGCGCGCGATGAGCGTCCGCGTCGTCGCGCCGCAGGAGGTGCCGCCACGAGACGCGCGTCGCGCGTCGGCGTTCCTGCTGCAGTCACACCGCCTGCGCGCCCTGGGCCTGCTGGTGGCGCTCGTCGTGCTCGTCGCCGCGGTGATGGCGTCGCTGGCCATCGGGGCGATGAGCATCCCCGTGGGTGAGGTGATCGCCGCGTTCACGGCGTTCGACGACTCCGACGCCCATGTCGTGGTCACGGAGCTGCGCGTGCCGCGCACCGAGGTGGGCCTGCTCGTGGGCGCGGCGCTCGGCGCCGCCGGGGCGCTCATGCAGGGCGTCACGCGCAACCCGCTCGCCGAGCCGGGGATCCTCGGCATCAACGCCGGCGCGGCGTTCGCGGTCGTCCTGGCGATCCTCCTGTTCGACGTCTCCTCGGTCGTGCTGTGGGCGTGGTTCGCGCTGCTCGGAGCGGGCGTCACGGCGGTGCTCCTCTACACGCTCGGCTCCTCCGGGCGCGACGGCGCCACGCCAATCAAGCTCGCTCTGGCCGGAGCGGTGCTGGGCGCGCTGCTGACGGCGCTGACGAGCGCGGTGCTCGTCTTCGACACGCAGACGCTCGACCAGTTTCGCTTCTGGATCGTCGGCTCGATCGCCGGGCGCGACACGAGCGTCGCGCTCTCGGTGTTGCCGTTCATCGGCGCCGGCCTGCTGATCGCGCTGCCGGCCGGCCGTTGGCTGAACGCGCTCGCGCTCGGCGACGACGTGGCGCGGTCGCTGGGCCAGCACGTCGGCCGGGCGCGTGTGGCAGCGGGCGTCGGCTTCGTGCTCCTGGCCGGCGGCGCGGTCGCCGCGGCGGGCCCGATCACCTTCGTCGGTCTGACCGTTCCGCATGTCGCGCGCGCGCTGGTCGGGCCCGACTATCGCTGGATCGTGCCGTACAGCATCGTGATGGGAGCGACCCTGCTGCTCCTCAGCGATGTCGTCGGGCGGGTCGTCGCGCCGCCGGGGGAGCTCGAGGTGGGCGTCGTCACGGCGATCATCGGAGCGCCGTTCTTCATCTGGCTCGTCCGGCGCAGGAGGCTCGCGGAGCTGTGAGCACGCGGCGGATCACGGTGCGATCGCGGCGGTTCTCGGCGCGCGTCGATCTGCGGGTGCTCGCCGTGCTGGCGATCCTCGGCGTGGCGACGCTGCTCGCCCTCACGCTCGACGTCGCGCGGGGCGAGTTCGAGATCGCCCCGCTCGACGTGCTCGCCGCCCTCGTCGGGGCGGGCGACGACGCGACGAGCTTCATCGTGATGGACCTGCGCCTCCCGCGAGCGCTGACCGCGATCCTCGCCGGCGCCGCGCTGGGGATCGCCGGCGCCATCTTCCAGGACATCGCACGCAACCCGCTCGTCAGCCCGGACATCATCGGCATCAGCGCCGGGGCGGCGCTCGCCGGCGTCGCGCTGATCGTCTTCGGCGACATCAGCGGCCCGATCTCCGTTGCGCTCGCCGCCCTCGCCGGCGCGCTCATCTCCGGCGTGCTGCTCTACGGCCTCGCGTGGCGCGGCGGGGTGCAGGGCTACCGCCTCGTGCTCATCGGCATCGGCGTGGCCGCGCTGTTCCAAGCCGGCATCTCCTACGTGATCGCGCGCGGCCAGATCTTCGAGGTCGCCCTCGCCTACGTCTGGCTGGTCGGCTCGCTGAACGGCCGCGGTTGGGAGCACGTGTGGCCGCTCGCGACCACGCTCGCCGTGCTGCTGCCGCTCGCGCTGGCGCTCGGCCGCCAGCTCGAAGTGCTCCAGCTCGGCGACGACGTCGCCCGCGCGCTCGGCGTCGGCGTCGAGCGCGCGCGCCTCGCGCTGCTGGCCGTCGCGGTCGTGCTCACCGGCATCGCGGTGTCCGCCGCGGGCCCGGTCGCGTTCGTCGCGTTCATCGCGCCCCACATCGCGCGGCGGGTCTGCGCGACCGTGTCGCCATCGGGTGTCCTGCCCGTCGCGGCGGCCGCCGGGGCCCTGCTCGTGCTGGCCGCAGACGCCGCCGGACGCCTGCTGTTCGCGCCGACCGAGGTGCCGGTCGGCATCCTCACGTCGATCATCGCCGCGCCGTACTTCCTGTTTTTGCTGCGCCGCGCCAACCGCCTGGGGGTCACCGGATGAACGAGCCGCTTCTGCAAGCCGCCGCGCTCACGCTCGCCTACGACGAGCGCGAGGTCGTCCACGATCTCGACCTCGTCGTCCCGAGCGGACGGATCACGGCGGTGGTGGGCGCGAACGGCTGCGGCAAGTCGACGCTGCTGCGCGCGCTCGCACGCCTGATGCGTCCGCGGGCCGGCCGCGTGCTGCTCGACGGCCGTTGCATCGCCGAGCTCTCCACGAAGGCCGTCGCCAAGCGGCTCGGGATCCTGCCGCAGTCGCCGCTCGCCCCCGACGGCCTCGCCGTCGAGGATCTCGTCGCCCGCGGCCGCTATCCCCACCAGTCGCTCTTTGCGCACTGGTCGGCGCAGGACGAGGCCGCGGTCGAGGCGGCGCTCGAAGCCACGCAGATGACGGCGCTGCGCGAACGGCCCCTCGACGAGCTCTCGGGCGGCCAGCGCCAGCGCGCCTGGATCGCCATGACGCTCGCTCAGGAGACCGAGATCCTGCTGCTCGACGAGCCCACCACGTTCCTCGACCTCGCCCACCAGATCGAGGTGCTCGATCTGCTCGCCGCGCTCGTCGCCGGGCACGGGCGCACGGTCGTCATGGTGCTCCACGACATCAACCAGGCCTGCCGCTACGCCGACCACGTCGTCGCGATGCGCGACGGTCGCATCCACGCGTCCGGCGCGCCGGAGGAGATCATCGACGGCGGGCTCGTCCAGGAGGTCTTCGGCCTCGCCGCCTGCGTCATCGAGGATCCGGTGACCGGGACGCCGCTGTGCCTGCCCACCGGCAGCGGGGCGCGCTGCGCGCGTCGCGCTGTCCCGCTGTCCGAAGCGCGCTGACAACCAACCTTGCTGTGGTTTGTTAGGGTGCCCTAACCATGCCTGCACCCCGGATACTCCTTGCCGCTCTCTTGCTGCTCGCCACGCTCGCCGCCGGCTGCGGCGACGGCGATGACGCCGCCGATTCCCGCAGCACCACGCAGCCGGCTGCGGCTGCGGCTGCGGCGGACGCGTTCCCCGTCACGATCAAGCATGCCCACGGTTCGACGACGATCAGGTCCGAGCCCAAGCGGATCGTCACGGTCGGCCTGCGCGACCATGAGCCGCTGCTGGCGCTCGGCATCAAGGCCACCGGTGCGATGGACTGGTTTCAGGAGGGCACGTTCGCGAAGTGGCCGTGGGAGCGAGCCGGCTGGGGCGCAACGCCGCCGCAGCTGATCAGCAGCGGGGGCTTCGAGATCAACTTCGAGCGTGTGGCGGCGCAGCGTCCCGACCTGATCCTCGGCGTCTACCAGGACATCAAGCCCGGCGACTACAAGCGGCTGTCGCGGATTGCCCCGACGATCGCCCAGAGCGCCGAGCACGAGCCCTACACGATGCCGTGGCGCGAGGAGACGCTGACGATCGCGGAGGCCGTCGGTCGCAAGGCGCAGGGCCAGAAGCTCATCGACGAGGTCGACGCGAAGTTCGCCAAGGTTCGCGCCGATCACCCGGAGTTCAAGGGCAAGGAGGCGATGATGGCCGACCCCAGCACCGGCCAGTTCTTCGGGTTCACGTCGGTCGACCCGCGCGGCCAGTTCCTCGAGGAGCTGGGCTTCGAGAGCTCGACGGCGATCGACAAGGTCTCCAAGGACGGCTTCGGCGCGGAGCTCAGCAACGAGCGGCTGAAGCTGGTCGACGTCGACTACCTGTTCTTGCTGCTCGACAAGAAGAACCGGGCGAAGGTCTTCGACAAGCCCCTGTTCAAGCGACTGGACGTCTACAAGCGCGGCGACGTCGTCGTGCTGCCCTACTACGACCCCCCGCAGTACGGGGCGGCCGTCGCGTTCAACAGCGTGCTGAGCATCCCCTACGCGATCGACGGGACGCTCAAGCAGATCGCGGCGGCCGGTCGGGAGTAGCCGCCATCGTGCCGTCCGCTCGGCCAGCGGCGCCGACGATCTCGTCGTGCGCGACGTGGCGGCGCACCACGTGCTCGCCGAGCCGGCGTCAGAAGCCCGCGCCGCGCTGCCGCTGGCAGCAGGTTCGCGGTCGTGCGCAGGCTCCCCCCGGCTGCGCCTCCCGCTCGTTGTGTCCGCGACGTCGAGCGGCAGCTGCACGTTCGGCCAGCCCGCCTACGTTCCCTCCGGGGGCCGGGACGGCGGGCCGTGGCGCCGCGAGTCCCGGCCGTCCCCTATGGCCGCGGCGAGCTGCGCGACGGCTGGCGCGCCAGCGCCAGCCCGGCCAGGGCGTCGGTCACGGACGCCGGCAGTGGACGTGGCTGAGCGCCGTAGATCTCCGAGAACACGGTCGCCATGGCGTCGGCGCGGGGCGCTCCCCGCGGTCGCCGACGGGCGGCGAGCACGGCGAGCACGGGGCAGCTCGCGCACCGCGGCATGGACCGGCAACAGGTCTTCCTCTGCTTGACCATGACAGCGCCGGAAGGCTAACACGCGACATTAGGGACGCCTGATTAGGGTCGCCGGAAGCGGGATCGGTGGGTAGCCAGGACGTAAGCACCAACCACCAACCCGACGATTTGGAGCAAAACCATGCCCTCAGAGCGCCTTGCCGCAGCCCTCAACGAACAGGTCGGACGCGAGTTCGCCGCCGCGCACCAGTACGTCTCGATCGGCACGCACTACGAGGACGAGACGTTCCCGCGCCTCGCGCAGTTCTTCTACGACCAGGCCGAGGAGGAGCGCGGCCACGCGATGAAGATGGTCAAGTACATGCTCGATACGAACTGCTCGGTGGATCTCGGCACGATCACCGCGCCGACGAACCACTTCCAGAGCCACATCGAGCCGATCCAGCTCGCGCTCGACCAGGAGCGCAAGGTCACGGTTCACATCAGCGAGCTGTTCGAGATCGCCCGCGAGACGAAGGACTACCAGAGCGAGCAGTTCATCGAGTGGTTCCTCGACGAGCAGGTCGAGGAGGAGTCCACGATGGAGGATCTCCTGAAGGTCGCCGAGCGGACCCGTGAGATCCCGATGCTGCTCGAGGAGTACGTCGCGCGCGAGCTCGGCGACTAGACCTCGCGGCCGGACGAACGGCGCAGCCCGCGCCTCCCCGCGCGGGCTGCCAGACCGAACCGGTCATCCGCGCCGCAGGGTGAGCGTGCGCGTCGCGGCCTTGCCCGTGGCCGGCTTGAGCGTGAGCGTCACCCGCTGGGTGCGCTTGCGCGCGACGAGCCGCCTGCCGTCCAGGCCGAGCGTCAGCGTGACCGCCTTGGCCTTGCCCGCGGCGACCGAGTACCTGATGCTGCGGGCGAGGCTGATGACCTTGGCCTTGCGCGTGCCGAGCTTGACCTTCGCGCGCGTCCGCAGCGTGGCGGTTCCCGCGCAGGCGGGGCCGCTCAGCGCGCAACGCACCCGCACGCGGACCTTGCCGGCCTTGGCCGACAGGACAGTCGACGCAATCCCTCCGGCGACCGGCACCGTGCCGGCCGGTCCGCTGGGGGTGGCGGAACCCGGCGGCGGCGTGCCGCCGGGGTTCGTCGCCGCGCCGGCCACCTTTACGCCGGCGAACGGCCCCGCGACGAGGGAGTTGGACGTCGTCCCCGCACCGGCCTCGGGCCGCGTCACGTTCGTCTGGCCGGGCTGGCAGTCCATGTAGAAGTTCGCGCCGCCCGGCAGGCTGGCCTGGACGACCGCGCTGCCCTGCACCGTCAGGGCGCTGCCGCCGCCGCCGACGGGCAGCTGACCCCTCGCCGCGCTGATCGCGCCCGCGCCGGCCTGGCTGAAGGCGATGTCGCCGCCGGTCCCGGTCCAGGTCGTGTCGGGCAGCCTGGGCGGGGTGTAGACGAACGGCGTGGCCGAGATCGTCTGCGAGCTCTCGTCGTACAGCGCCGACGTCGTCGCGGTCACCGCGACCGGACCGATCACCTGGGTGCCCTCGCGCGTGTTCGTCCCCTTCAGCGCGATCCAGGTCCGCGTGCCGACCGATACCTGGCTGCCGTCGGACGGGATCAGCCCGACCGCGGCGGCGTCGCGGGCCAGCTCGGAGCGCAGCTTGACCTCGAGCTCCTCGCCGGTCAGCGTGAACGCCTGCCCGGCGCTCGCCGAGGCGGGCGCCGACGCGGTGATCTCGACGCCCTGGGTGCGGTACTCGCCGTCGTAGCTGAACGCGCAGGCGTTGGGCGTCTCGGCGACGCCGGCGGCGGCCGGCGGCGCGAGCACGGCGACGGCCGCGAGGACGAGGGCGGCCGACAGCGCGAGCCGCCCGCGTCCGCGGACGGAGGCTCCGTTTCGGCGGTGGGTCATACGCATGCTCGGCTCCCTGATCGACGACGCGGCCGGGTCGATCAGCCACCCCCGGCACTGGATGTTCGGGCACCCTAACACGTTGTGTCTCGGCTCTGGTAGGTTCGCCGGTGTTCGCTTGTTAGGGCAGCCTTACGGGGTCTGTCCGGGGGACGGCATTCGACGTGCAGGGCTACCGAAAGGTCATGCAGATGAGAGGGACAAACGCCAAGCTGCTCGTTGGTGCGCTCAGCATGGGCGCGGCATTCTCGGGCGCAGCGACGGCGCAGGCCGGTTTCGATCCCACCTATGGAGTGAGCGGAATCGCCATGGTTGCGCTCTCGGCGACATCGGGCGATCGATTCCTCGGCTCGACCCCGGGTCCCGGCGGCACGACGTACGCCGTCGGCTTCACGACGTCGCCGGGCTCGGCGGATCAGTCGATCGCGCTCGCCAAGCTGCGTTCCGACGGCTCGCGGGACGCGGAGTTCGGCACCAACGGCGTCGCGAGCATCAACCTGCGGCCCGCACCCTTCGCCCAGCCGCCGGTCAACGCCGACGGCACCTTCCCGGCCACACCGAGCGGCAACCAGGAGGTCGCGCGCGGCGTCCTCGTGCAGTCCGACGGAAAGATCGTCGTCACCGGACAGGCCGAGACGCCGGCCTCGCCGGCGCCGTTCGACGTCCGCGACATCGACGTCTACGCGGTGCGCTTCAACGCCGACGGCACGCTCGACACGAGCTACGGCGGCGCCAACTCGCCCGACCCGGCGCCGGACGGCGTGTCGCGCATCAGCATGACCAACGGCGACGCGGCGGCCAACACGCTCGTCTCCGACAACGCCTGGGGCGCGGTCATCAACCCCGATGACACCGTCGTCATCGAGGCGTCCCGCGGCACCGACATCGCCGCCGATGCGACGAAGACCGACCGCGACGTCGCGATGATCAAGCTCACCACCGACGGAGATCTCGATGCGAGCTTCAACGGCGGCGCCGGCGGCGTGGCCGGCATCTCGATCGCCGGCAACACGGTCTCGGGCCGTGCGCTGAACGACAACGCTCGCCGGCCGAAGCTCACGACCGCCAACAGGATCGTCGCCGCCAGCTACGGCTCGGCCGGCGCGGTGGCGGGTCCGCCGGCTCTGCCGGCGGTTCCCAACACCCCCGCCGTCTACCGCTTCATGCCCGACGGCGCGCTCGACACGAGCTACAGCGGTGACGGCATCGGCACCGGCGCGCCGCTCGGCCCGGCACCGGCCTTCTCGGAGGCCTACGACGTGGCCGTCCAGGAGGGCGAGCGCTACGTCCTCACCGGCTACGGCAACACCGGCACGCCGGGCAGCACCGTCGACATGGTCGCCTACCGCTTCAAGGCCAACGGCGACCTCGATCCGAGCTTCGGCAGCGGCGGCTTCACGCGCTACGACGCCGGAATCGGCCAGGAGGACCGCGGGCGCGACATCAACGTCACGTCCAAGGGCCGCATCGTGATCGCCGGCAGCACCGCGCAGGGCCCCGGCGACCTCATCGCAGCCGTCTACCTGCTGCGCCCCAACGGGCAGTTCGAGACGACCTTCGGCGACGGCGGCGCACTGAAGGTCGACCTGGGCGGCAACGGGGACGCGTTCTTCGGGCTGAGCGACACGTCGAGCGACACCCGCGCGACCGTGGCCGGCTACAAGGCCGTCACCGGCGGGGCCGGTGACGATGCGGCGATCGTCCGCGCCAACCTCGACCTCGCGAACACGGGGCCGGCGGGCGCGCCGGGTCCGGTCGGACCGCAGGGCCTGCCCGGCATCGCCGGCGGCGGCACGACAACGCCACCACCACCGCCGGCGCTCGTCAACCGCAAGGCGACGATCGGCACGATGAAGCTGTCCGGTTCGACCGTCTCGGTGCCGCTGAGCTGCGTCGCCGGGGCACGCTGCAAGGGCACCGTGCGCCTGCGCTCCGTCGCGCCGGTACGCGTCGGTCGCTCGACGAAGGTCATCAGCGTGACGCGGACGGTGTCGTTCAATCTGACGGGCGCCACGAAGAAGACCGCCCGGCTGACGCTGTCGCAAGCGGGCAAGACCGTGCTCAACCGCGCACGGCGGCTGTCGGTCAAGGTCGTCGTCGATCCGGCCTCGGGCGCGATCGTCACGAAGCGGGGGAAGCTGCGCCGCTAGCCGGCTGACCGTCTCGACGAACACGCGCGCCGGGCTCGTCCGGCGCGCGTGGTCGTCGAGGGGGCGAGCTCGCTAGTAGCGGACGCGGCCGCTGAGCGTGATCTTCGTGCGCTTGGCGCTGACGGGGCCCACGCCGGTGAAGCGGATGTTCGAGCCGCTGGCCCCGCGGTAGCGGCGCGTGCCGCTCGTGATCCTCGCGGTGCCCTTGTAGGTCGCGGTGTCGCCGTCGAGCGTGAGCCGGGCGGTGGCACGGCCGCGCACGAGGCCGGCGCTCGTCGTCAGCGTGAACGTCGACGTCACCGTGGCCTGCTTTAGCGTCGAGCGCAGGACCATCCTGCCCGAGCCGAACGGCCTGCCGGTGAGGGTCCCGGCCTGCACGCTGGACAGCGCCGAGGGCTTGGCCGTGCGCACGAGCTGGCCGGAGGCGCTCAGCGTGCGCGTCTTGGCGGCCAGGGCGATCGGCGCGGCGGTGACGCCGGCGGCGGCGATGACCGCCAGCGACGCGATGCCGAGGCGTGTGGGCAGCACCCGCTGCGGTGGGTTGGAGACGTCGCTCATCGCCATGACGTTAGGGAGTCCTGACATAAAGCGTCAAGTTGGCTGGGCGGCCGCGGCGGCGGCCGCGGCCGCCGCCGCCCGCGCAGCGAGCCGGGCGCGCCGCTCGTCCTCGGCGGTCAGCGGGCACGTGAAGCACGTGGCGTTGCCCGCGACGCGGTAGATCAGGCAGCAGCCGCGGCGGTTGCGCGTCGGCTCGGCGATGCCCGCGTGCTCGAGCACGCGGTAGCCGGCGCCGACGGCCAGCGGCCCGCCGGACAGCATGCAGCGCCCGCCGAGATCCCACGCCCGCTCGCGCATCCCGACGACCTCGCCGAGCCAGAGAAACGCGCCGCCGAGGCGGTCGCCGGCGCTGCGCCACAGCGCCGGCCGCGGCCGGCCGGTCGCCGCAGCGATCGCGTCGAGCAGCGGCGCGAGATGCGCCCGCATCTCCTCTTGCAGGCGCGCCAGCAGCGCGTCCTCGTCGGCGACGGTGACCAGCGCCGGGTCGCCCTCTCGGGGGTCGCCCGCGACGCCGTAGGCGCCGCCCGCGAAGGCCATGCCGGTGATCGTCGCCTCGCCGGCGGCGAACTCGAGCGCCACCTCGGCGGGCGCCATCGCCGGGATGCGCGTGCCGAACAGCAGCGTCCCGACCGCGCGCAGCGCCAGCGCGAAGGCGTAGCCCTCGGCCAGCAGCGTGCCGCCGATGTCGGCGCGGCCGCCGCCCGTGGTCGCGGTCGCCTTCGCCAGCAGGTCGTCGAGCGCCGGGCCGGCGCAGGCGATCTCGCCGGCGGGGCGCCAGCCCTCGGGCGCGCCGAGACGCGTGCCGAGCACGTCGTGGCCGCCGAAGTGCGCGCGCGCCGCGGCCAGCGTCTCGGCGAGCGGAGCGTCGTCGCCTGTGGCCTGGGTGGGGCGATCCATGGCCCGGATCCTGTCAGGAACGGCAGTCGCCGTCGGACAGGCTCACTTGCCTGCCTGCGGCAAGCAGGTTAGGGTCCCCGAACACGTGATCGGAGCGACCGGAGCGCCCTCCACCGCCGCAGCGGGGCCCGCGCCCGCCACCTCGCTGCTCAGCCAGCTGCAGACCGGCGGGCGGCGCGCCGCCGTGACGTTCGCCGGCCAGGGCGGCGCACCGCTCGCGGAGCTGTCGACGCTCGTCGCCCAGCGACCCGACCTGCGTGACGGGCTGACTGCGGCGGCGGCGGTGCTCGCCGACGCGGCAGCCTCGCCGTCGGGCCAGGCGAGCGGGCGCTTTCGCCACGGCGTCGACCTCGTCGCGTGGGCAGAGGACCCCGCCGCCGCGCCGTCCGCCGCGTACCTGCGCTCGACCGCGGTCTCCTATCCGCTGATCCTCGTCACGCAGGCGCTGCTGTGGCGGGCGGTCTGGACGGACGGGCTGGGCGAGGCGATGCGCCGCGGGGCGATCGTGGCGGCGGCCGGCCACTCGCAGGGCCTGCTCGCCGCGCTGCTCGTGTCCGAGGCGGGGGCCGACGGCGTGAGCGACGCGCTGCTCGCGCGCTACGTGCGCCTCGCCTGGACGGTGGGCACGCATGCCGCGCTGGCCGCGCAGGCCGGCCCCGAACCGCCGCTCGTCGCGATCTCCGGCGTGCGCCGCGATCGCCTCCAGCCCGTGCTCGACGGCGTCAACCACGAGGTCGGCGCGGCGGCGGCCGTCGCGGTCGCGCTCGTCAACACCGCGCGGCGAATCGTCGTCGGCGGGCCGCCGCAGACGCTCGCGCTGCTGCGCGCCCGGCTCGCCGAGCAGGCGCGCGCCGAGCAGGGCGAGCGCCGGCGCGGGCAGCTCGGCGGCGCGCCGCTGCGCTTCGGCTGGACGCCGCTGGACGTCGACGTGGCGTTTCACACCCCCGCCCTGCGCGAGCCCTGCGCGCTGCTGCGCGCGCAGCTCGCCGCCGAGCCCGGCCTGCTGCCCGACCCGGCGGCGCTCGCGCTGGCGGTGCTCTCACCGGGCGACGGGCGCGACCTGCGCGCGGGCGGCGACCTGGCCGCCGCGGTGGCCGGCGCCCAGCTCGTCGCGCCGGTGCGCTGGGAGATCGTCTCGCGCTGCCTGGCCGACGCCGGCGCGGACTGGGTGCTCGACTTCGGTCCCGGCACCGGCGTCGCGGCGATGACGACGAAGAACCTGCGCGGCCACGGCGCCCGCATCCTCGCGCTGGCCTCCCCCGAGGGTCGCCGGCGGCTGAGCTCGCCCGGCGCCGCGGCGGCCGGCCCGGACGTGCGCTACGCGAGCTTCGCGCCGGGCGTCGTCGAGCTGCCCGGCGGCCGGCGCCACCTCGACGGGCGCTACCCGCGGCTGACCGGCCGCCCGCCGGTGATCCTCGCCGGGATGACGCCGACCACCGCCGACGCGCCGATCGTCGCGGCGGCGGCCAACGCGGGCTACACGGCAGAGCTCGCGGGCGGCGGACAGCCCGATCGATGGACGTTCGAGCGCCGCCTCGCGGAGCTGCGCGAGCTGCTCGAGCCCGGTCGCGAGGTGGTGTTCAACACGCTGCTGCTCGACCGCCATCTGTGGGAGCTGCACATCACCGGCGACCGCCTGGTCGTCGAGGCGCGGCGGGCCGGCGCGCCGCTGGCCGGGCTGACGGTCTCCGCCGGCGTGCCCGACGTCGAGGAGGCGCTGGCGCTGCTCGACGAGCTGGCCACCGCGGGGCTGCGCCTCAACGCCTTCAAGCCGGGCACGGTCGAGCAGGTCCGCCAGGTGCTGGCGATCGCCGACGCCGCGCCGCAGCACACGATCGCCGTCCACCTCGAGGGCGGGCAGGGCGGCGGCCACCACTCGTGGGAGCAGCTCGACGAGCTGCTGCTGGAGACCTACCACGAGCTCCGCGGGCGCAGCAACGTCCTGCTCTGCGTCGGCGGCGGGGTCGGCGACCCGGCGCGCGCCGCCGAGCTGCTGTGCGGAACCTGGTCGCTGGCCTACGACGAGCCGGTCATGCCGGTCGACGCCGTCCTCGTCGGGACCGCCGCGATGGCCTGCGCCGAGGCCGCCGCGTCGGCGCCGGTCAAGCAGGCGCTCGTCGCGGCGCGCGGCAGCGAGGACTGGGTGCTGCGCGGCGGACGCGCGGGCGGGGTGACGTCGGCGCGCAGCACGCTCGACGCCGACATCCACCTGCTCGACACCGCCGCCGCCGATGCGGCGCACCTGCTCGAGCAGGTCGCCGGCGACGCGGCCGCCGTGGCGGCGCGGCGCGACGAGATCGTCGCCGCGCTCGCGCGCACCGCGAAGCCGTACATCGGCGACATCGAGGCGATGAGCTATCGCGAGCTGCTCGCGGGCTTCGCGCAGCACTGCGCCAACGGCCGCGGCGGGCGCTACGACGACGGCGCCTGGGGACACCCGACATGGCGCGCCCGCGCGCTGGCGCTCTACCGCCGCTTCGGCGCGCGCCTGCATCCGCTCGACGCGGGTCCGATCGCGCTACCGGTGCAGGCGGGCGATCAGCTCGACGATCCGGCGGCGGCGCTGGAGGCGTTCTGCGACGCGTTCCCGGCCGCCGCCACCACGCTGCCGCACCCGGCCGACGCGCAGTTCTTCCTCGAGGTCTGCGATCGCCCCGGCAAGCCGGTGCCGTTCGTGCCGGTGCTCGACGGCGAGGTGCGCCGCTGGCTGATGGCCGACGCGCTGTGGCAGGCGCAGGACGACCGGCTCGACGTCGACGCGGTCGTGGTCATCCCCGGGCCGCGCTCCGTCGCCGGCATCACGCGCGCCGACGAGCCGGTCGCCGAGCTGCTGGCCCGCTTCGAGGCCGAGGCGATCGCCCGGGTGCAGGCGGGCGGCGGCGAGCTGGGCCGGCGCGAGCGGCTGGCCGATCCGGGGCTCGTGCCGGCGCCGCTGGCCGGCGCGATCACCGGCTACGGCGGGCCGGTCGCGGCGCTCTGCGCAACCCCCTCCCTGCTCGTCGCCGATCCCGACGGCGGGCTGCGCGCACGACCCAACCCGCTGTGGCAGGTCGTCGTCCCGGGCGACGAGGTGCATGCAGCGCCCGACGAGCACGGCGGGCTGGCGTACCTCGAGGTGCTGCCGGCGGCGGGTCCGGGTGAGCGCCTGCACATCGCGGCGGAGGACGGCGCGGTCGCGGTCAGGCTGCAGATGCCCGCGCTCGACGGGCCGCCGGCGTCGCTCGTCACGCGCTGGCGACCGGTCGACGGCGCGACGTTCGTCGCGGTGGACGGCGACGCCGGCGTGATCGCCTTCGCGCGCAGCGCGCTCGGCGCCGCGCGCCCGGCGGCCGACCCGTTCGACGTGGTGAGCGCGGACTGGAGCTGTTCGGCGGCGCTCGCCGCGGCGCACCGTGCGGCGACGGGCGCCGCGCACGGCGCCGTGGGGCTCGACCTGGCGCTCACGCTCGCGTGGCCGGCGGTCGCCGGGCTGCTGGCGAGCGCGCCGTTGGCGGCGCGGCTGGCCGAGCTCGTGCAGGCCGGTCACGCGGTGAGCCCGGGGCCGGCGTGGCCGCCGCGGCCGGAGGACCGCGGCCGCGTGGATGCGCGCCTCGTCGCGCTCGACGACCCGGACGGGGCGCCGACGCGGATGACCTGCCGCGCCGTGCTGCACGGCGAGCGCGGGGTGGTCGCGACGGTGGACGCCGAGTTCGTGGTGCTCGGCGGCGCGCCGATCACCGATCGCGCCCGCTACC
The DNA here is from genome assembly GCA_963825485.1 of uncultured Actinomycetes bacterium. GTDB lineage: Bacteria > Actinomycetota > Thermoleophilia > Solirubrobacterales > Solirubrobacteraceae > CADCVQ01. The sequence continues at coordinate 229,535 of CAWGTK010000038.1, read as the reverse complement.
GGCACGAGGCGCTCGACAGCGAGCTCGTGCTCCCGACGGCGGCCGAGGCCGGGTGGCTGGCGGCGCGGCCGTGGTGTGCGGGAGCTGCGCTCGCCGCCGGGGACCGCGTGCGCGTGCGGGTCGACTGCACGACCGACGTGCCGCGCGCGGGCGACGCGCGGTGCAGCGCGCGGGGGCAGCTGCGGCGCGACGGCGGCGTGGTGGCGACGGTCGCCTGGGACGGCCCGCCCGACGCCGCGGACGGCGCGCATCCGGTGAGCGCCGCGGTGGCCCGGCTGGCGCCGGCGGCGCCCGTGCGACACGCGCGCCCGCGCATGCCCCTGGCCGAGGCGGACGACAGCGCGCCCCCGCGGATGGACGCGTTCGCGCGCATCGGCGCAGACCACAACCCGCTGCATCGCTGCGTGCTGGCCGCGCGCCTCGCCGGCTTGGAGCGCCCGATCGTGCACGGCGCCTGGACGGCGGCGCGCGCGTCGGCGTTCGTCGTCGACGAGGTCTGCGGGGGCGACGGGGCCGCGCTGCGGCACTGGCGGATGCGGTTCGTCGCACCGGTCGCGCTGGGCGCGGAGCTCGAGCTGCGGGCGGCCCGGGTCGCGCTGCAGGGCGGACGCGCGGTGGTCGAGGTGACGGTGCTCGCCGGCGGAGAGCTCGCGGCGGCCGGCGAGGCGCTCGTGGCGCCGCCGCGGACGGTGCTGACGTTCTGCGGCCAGGGCGTGCAGCGCCGCGGCCTCGGCGCCGACGGGCGCGGACGCTCGCGCGCGGCGCACGCGATCTGGGCGCGCGCCGACGCCTGCACCCGCGCGCGGCTGGGCTTCTCGCTGCTCGACGTCGTCGAGCGCAACCCGACCGAGCTGCGGCTGGCCGACGGCCGCGTCCTGCGCCATCCCGAGGGCGTGTTGCAGCGCACCGAGCTGACGCAGCCCGCGCTCGTGACGCTGCACGCGGCGCAGCTCGCGGAGCTGCGCGAGGCCGGCGCGCTGGGCGACGACGGCGGGCTCGCCGCCGGTCACAGCGCCGGCGAGTTCTCCGCGCTCGTGGCGCTCGGCGTGCTCGAGCTCGAGACGGCGCTCGAGCTCGTGTTCGCGCGGGGACAGATCATGCAGGATCGCGTCGCGCGCGACGCGGACGGTCGCTCGGCGTATGCGCTGGCGGTCGTCGACCCGTCGCTCGCGGGGTTCGGCCTGGCCGAGCTCGAGGCCGCGGTCGGCGCCGTCGACGGCCTGGAGATCGTCAACCACAACGCGCTCGGGCGCCAGTACGCGGTGGCCGGGACGCGCGCCGCGGTGGCGGTGCTCGCGCAGCGGCTCGGGGCGTCCGCGGTGCGCGTGCTGCCGGGCATCGACGTGCCGTTTCACTGCTCCCTCCTGGCGCCGGCGGTCGCGCCGCTGCGCGCCGAGCTCGAGCGGCTGGTCGGCGCGGTCGACCATCGGCGGCTCGTCGGGCGGTGGATCCCGAACGTCACCGGGCGTCCGTTCGCCCTCGACGCGGGGGCCGACGCGGACCCGGACGCTGCCGCGCGGGCGCAGCTCGTCGACCTGCTGGCGCGCCAGCTCGCGTCGCCGGTGCAGTGGGTCGCGACCCAGCGCGCGCTCGTCGACCCGCCGGTGGCCGGCGGCCTCGGCGCACGGCGGATCGTCGAGCTCGGCCCGGCGGGGGCGCCGGTGCTGACCGGGCTCATGTGCTCGACGCTCGCCGAGCTCGAGCTGCCCGGCGCGACGCCCGAGCTGCTGCACGTCGAGCGCGATCGCGACGCCGTGCTCGCGCTGACGCCGGCGCCGCTGCCGATCGACGCCGCGCCAGATGCCGGTGGCGCGATCGCCCCGGCCGAGGCGCCGCCGGTCCCCAGCCTCCCCGCGTCACCGACGGAGGGGGCGCCCGCCGACCGGCCGCTCGACGCCGGCACCGCGCTGCGCCTCGTGCTCGCCACGCAGGCGCGCGTCCGCCCCGAGCAGCTCGACGACGACGAGCCGCTCGGCGAGCTCTTCCAGGGCGCCTCGTCGCGGCGCAACCAGGTGCTGCTGGACCTCGCGCGCGAGTTCGAGCTGTCGGGCGGCGAGGGCGTCGCGCAGCAGCCGGTCGGGGAGCTCGTCGGCGCGCTGCGCGAGCAGGGCGCGCACTACCGCTTCCCCGGTCCGTATCTGCGCGACAGCGTGGCCGCGGGCCTGACCCGGGCGCTCGGGCGCAGCGGCCTCTCGCGCGCCGACGCGGTGGCCCATCTCGCACGCGCCTGGGGCCTGGGACCGGGACTCGCCGACCACGTGCTCGCGCTGCTCGCGCTCGAGACGCGGCCCGGGCCCTCGGCCCGCGGCGGGCCGCTCGGCCGCCTCGCCGAGCCGGCCGCGACGACGCCCGCCGCCGGGCGCGAGCTCGTCGATCGTGCCGCCGCGCTGGCCGGCGAGGCGCTCGGCATCGCGCTGGCCCGAACCGCGGCGGACGAGGCGGCGCCCGCGGTCGCCCCGGCCGACCCGCGTGTCGTCAGCGCGGCGGTCGCGCACGTCGAGCAGGCGCTCGCCGACTCGGCGCACGCGCTGCTCGCCGCGCTCGGTCGCGACACCCCCGACGCGTCCCCGCCCGCCGCGGCGCCGGACGGCGAGCGCGAGCGCCTGGCGCAGCTCGATGCCGAGCTGGGGGCGGGTCGCGCCCGGCTGATCGCGCCGCGCTTGGACCACCGTCGCCACGTGCGCTTCGCCTCGGCCTGGGCCAGCGCGCGCTGGGATCTCGTCGCCGCCTACCACGACGGGCTGCGCGGTGAGCTCGACGAGGCCACGCTGCGGCGGGTCGCCGCGCACGGCGCCGATCCCGTGATCGCCCAGACCGCCCGCTACCTCGCCGGCCGCTGTGAGGGCGCGCTGGCCGCTGCGCTGCGCGAGGTCGCGTCCGGCCGCGCCACGCCCGCGCTCCCGCCGGGCCGGCGCCCGACGGTGCAGATCGGGCCCGGCGCAGCGCCCGCCGCGCGCGAGGCCGACGATCCCGCCCGGCCGCACGACCTGCTCGCCGCCGTGGCACCCGAGCTGCACGACGCGCTGACCGGGACGCCCGACCTGCGCGGCGAGACCGCGCTCGTCACCGGCGCCAGCCCCGGCTCGATCGCCGCCGAGCTCGTGCGCCGGCTGCTGCGCGGTGGCGCGACCGTGGTCGTGGCGACGTCGACCGACACGCCGGCCCGGCGGCGCTGGTACCGCGAGCTGTACCGGCTCGCGGCGGGCCCCGGCGCCGAGCTGCACGTGCTGCCCGCCAACCTCGCGTCGTTCGCCGACGTCGACGCGCTGGCGGGCTGGCTCGACGAGCCGCGGACGAGCGCGCGCGGCCGGCCCGACCTGCGGCTGGACCCGTTCGCGCCGACGATCGTCGCGCCGTTCGCCGCGCTCGCGAGCGCCGGCGCCGCCGGCGACGCGGGGCCGGACTCCGAGACCGCCCTGCGCCTCCAGCTGCTCGGCGTCCAGCGGCTCGTCGGCGCGATCGCCGCGCGGGTCGCACCGGGCGCGATCCCGCCCACCGTGCTTCTGCCCCTCTCGCCCAACCGGGGCGCCTTCGGCGGCGACGGTGTCTACGGCGAGACGAAGGCCGCGCTCGAGGTCCTGCTGGCGCGCTGGCACAGCGAGCACGACGCGTGGGGCTCGCGGGTGCGGATCGTCGCGCCGCGGATCGGCTGGGTGCGCGGCACCGGGCTGATGGCGCACGGGGACGGCGTCGCCGCGCTCGTCGAGGAGCGCCTCGGCGTGCGCACGTTCTCCGCGGCCGAGCTGGGCTGGCTGCTCGGCGCGCTGGCCGGTCCGGGCCCGCTGCGCGAGCGTGCGGCGACCGCGCCGCTGCAGGTCGACCTGACCGGCGGCCTCGGCGCGATCGGCGACCTGCACGCCGCCGTCGCACCGCTGGCCGCCGAGCTGCGCGAACGCAGCGAGCACGCGCGGCGCCGCGCGCAGCTGGACGGCGTGCCCCCCGCCGCGCCGGCGATCGCCGCGCTGCCCGGTGTCGACACCGACACGGCACCGCCGACCGCCACCCCGCCCGCCGCCTGCGGCCTCGACCCCGCCGACCTCGTCGTGATCGTCGGCGGCGGCGAGCTCGGCCCGGGCGGCAGCGGCGCCACGCGCTTCGAGCTCGAGGTCGACGGCGCCCTCTCGCCCGCCTCGATCGGCGAGCTCGCGTGGCTCTGCGGCCTCGTGAGCTACCGCCGCGACGGCTACCGCGGCCGCTACGTCGACGCGGCGAGCGGCACCGACGTGCCGGAGGCCGAGCTCGCGGCGCGTTACGCAAAGGCCGTCGCGGCGCGGATCGGCATCCGGTCGCTGGGCGACGACGAGACCCTCGACGCAGCCGGCCACACCGTCCTGACCGCCGTCGCGCTCGCGGCCGACACCCGCATCGCGGTCGACGACGAAGCCCAGGCGCGGGCGCTCGTCGCCGCCGACCCCGAGCACGCGCGGGCGCGGCACGACCCGGACGACGGCACCTGGCAGGTGCTGCTGCGCGCCGGCGCCCAGGTCCGCGTCCCGCGCACAGTCGCGCACTCGCGCCGCGTCGCCGGCCAGCTGCCGGACGGCCTCGACCTCGCCCGCTTCGGCATCCCCGCCGACCTGCTGGCCACCGCCGACCGGATGGCGCTCGTCAACCTCGCCTGCACCGTCGCGGCGTTCGCCGACGCGGGGCTGACCCCGGAGGAGCTGCTGGCCGAGGTCCACCCCGCCCTCGTCGGCAACACGCAGGGTGCGGGGATGGGCGGGATGGCGTCGCTGCGCCGCCTGCTGCGCGACCACCTGCTCGGCGGCGAGCGCCAGCCCGACCGGCTGCAGGAGTCGCTCGGCAACGTCGTGGCCGCCCACACGGTGCAGTCCTTCGTCGGCTCCTACGGCCCGATGGTCCACCCCGTCGCGGCCTGCGCGACGGCGGCGGTCTCGCTCGAGGAGGCGCACGACAAGATCCGCGCCGGCAAGGCGCTGGCGATCCTCGCCGGCGGCTTCGACGATCTCACGCCCGAGGGCCTGCAGGGGTTCGGCGACATGGGCGCCACCGCGAGCAGCGAAGACCTCGAGGCGATGGGCATCGCGCCGCCCGAGAGCTCGCGCGCCAACGACGTGCGCCGCCGCGGGTTCGTCGAGGCCCAGGGCGGCGGCGCGCTGCTCGTCGTGCGTGGCGACGTGGCGCTCGCGCTCGGCCTGCCGGTGCGCGGCGTGCTCGCCTACGCGGGCAGCTTCGCCGACGGCGTGCAGGCCTCGATCCCGGCCTCGGGGATGGGTGTCCTGGCCGCCGCCCGCGGCGGCGCGGACTCGCCGCTGGCGCGGGCGCTCGCGCGCCTGGGCCTGAGCGCCGACGACATCGCCGTCGTCTCCAAGCACGACACCTCGACGCAGATGAACGACACCAACGAGGCCGACCTGCACGAGCGCATCCAGTCCGCCCTCGGCCGCACCCCCGGAAATCCGCTGCTCGTCGTCTCGCAGAAGACCGTCACCGGCCATGCCAAGGGCGGCGCCGCGGCGTGGCAGGTCGACGGGATGCTGCGGATGATGGCGTCGGGCGTCGTGCCGGGCAACCGCAACCTCGAGAGCGCCGACCCGCTGCTGCGCGACGGCGCGTTCCTCACGCTCGGCGACCGGCCGATCGTGCGCGCGCCGCAGGAGCCGATCCGCGCCGGGCTCGTCACGAGCCTCGGCTTCGGGCACGTGTCGGCGCTGCTGGCGATCGCCCATCCCGACACGTTCCTGGCGGCGGTCCCCGCGGAGCGGCGCGAGGAGTACCTGCGCCGGGCCGGCCGGCGCCGCGCCGAGGGCGTCCAGCAGCGTCTGCGCACGCAACTCGGCCGGCCCGCCGCGGTGCGCCGCGCCGACCGCCGGCTCGGCACCGCCGACCCCGCCGCCGCGCGCGAGGCCGAGGCGGCGCTCCTCACCGACCCGACCGCGCGGCTGCGCGATGACGGGGTCTACGGGCCGGCACCGCCCGCGCCGGCCGCGCCGGCCGCGCCGTGACGACGCTCGCGATCGGCCTGGACATCGTCACGACGACGACGTTCGCCGACCAGCTCGCCGACCGCGCCTCGGCCTTCGTCGACGCCACGTTCACCGCGGGCGAGCAGCGCGCCGCGCGCGCGCCGGAGGCGATCCGCGTCCAGCGGCTGGCCGCGCGCTACGCCGCCAAGGAGGCGTTCCTCAAGGCCTGGTCGGGCGCCCGCGCCGGCCGGGCGCCCGCGCTGGCGACCGTCGACCTGCGCGAGATCGAGGTCGTCGACGACGGCCACGGCCGCCCGGCGCTGCGCCTGCACGGAGCGGTCGCCGCCTCGGTCGAGCGCCTCGCCGCCGAGCTGGAGGTCGCGGCGCCGCTACGCACCCACCTCTCGCTCAGCCACGACCCGCCGGTCGCCGCCGCCGTGGTCCTGCTCAGCGCGGCGCCGCCTCCCGCGCGATGAGTTGCGAGCCGTCTGGTCATTCGTAACGCCGAGGGGCGAGCAGGGCAAGCGCGTCGTGGGAACGGCGATCGCCCAGGAACCCAGCCATCGCCTCCGCCGCGGGCCGCCCCGCCATGCAGAAGTGAACCGGCATCGTGGAGTCGCTGAGCAGCAGCGGCGGCGGGAACGACACGCTAGTCGCACTCGTCGCGCCGCAGATCCGCGAGCCGCTTCCTCGCATTCGCGGCGTCGGGCAGGTGCAGGAGCCCGACCGCGGCGTCCTCGTCCAGCAGACCGCGCGTCACTCCGTCGACTATCCGGCGCTGCATCCGTGTTGGCACGTGCCCGCCCGCACCATGCTCAACAGCCAGGCTGTCGGCGTCGTACTCCAGCAGCAGCTGCTTCGCCAACCGCGTGTGACGGCTTGCTCTGAGATCCGTCCAGAGCGACCGCTCCGCGGTCTTCGTGACCCGCATCAGCTGGCTGGAGCCGAGCCGCACGAGCGCCGCTGGTGTGCTCACGTTGAAGAAGAAGGCGAACCGCACGAGGACTTCCAAGTCCACCTTCTGCGACATGTTGGCGCTGAACCACTGGTCGACCGCCGGCGTCGGCATGAGGAACGCACCAGCGAAGTCGTTGGCCTCGCGCTCGACGCCGGCCCCTCCGCGCGGGTCGACTGTGGCGTCCCACTGCGTCCCGTGCTCCAAGAAGTGGTGGCCGTACTCGTGCGCGAGCGTGAAGCGCTTCTTGCTCGGGTGGCCGTTCTGGTTGATGAGGATGAAAGGCCGACCGCGGTCGATCATGTACGCGCCGTCGACACCGCCTTCGGGCAGCGAGAGGACGAAGACGGCGACGTCCGCCTCATCCTCGATCAAGCGCAGCGGGTCCGGCAGCGGCCCGTCGACTCCAACGCCGAGCCGACGCCTCGCCGCCTCCGCGGCCTCAGACGGCGTCTGACCCGCCACGGACCACCGTCTCCAGGCCGTGGTACTCGTCGATGCAGCGACGGAACATGCGCAGTGAGTCGGCGGCGCCGCCAGCGTCACCGTCGCCGATCCGGAAGAGCACCGGCGGGGTCTCGCTATCGCGCAGGATGTCGCCGGTCGTCACACCGAACAGCGCCGCGAGCACGACAAGCTCGCGACCAGTCAAAGCGCGATCGCCCTTCTCGATCTTGCTCACAGCCGGCTGCCCAAGGCCGAGTCGCTCTCCGAGATCCTCTTGTGAGAACCCCTGCGCCGTACGGAGCGCCTTGATCTGATTGCCGACCTCCTGATCCGTGCGGAACTCCGTCTGTCCCATCCCTTCCCTCCTCATCGCATTCGATTTCAGAAATACCAGCGGGCGGGTCGATCTCAAGGTATGCGTGCTGGAATCGAGCAGCGCGGCGTGCGTGCCGCGCTCGGCGATCCGGCCGTGATCGAGCACGGCGATCTCGTCGGCGGCGCGGCCGGCCGACGAGCGGTGGGCGATGATGATCGTCGTCCGGTCGGCTTCAGCTCGGCGAGCGCCGCCTCGACGAGCGCCTCGTTAGCGCCGGTAAGTTCGAACGCGACTACGGCGACGATCACGAGCGTGCGGACCCGCGCCTCGTCGGCCGGCGGCGCGAGCAGCTCGCGGGCGATCTCGACCACGCAGACGAACGGCACCATCGACGCCGCCGCGGCCACCGCATGCAGCGGCGAGGCGACGAGCAGGGCGGCGCGGACCGGCGCGAGCACGGCGAGCAGCGGCGCGCGGTCGCCCGGCGAGCTATCACCGCCGTCCGTCGCGCGCAATCCCGGCGCAGCGGGTTGGCTGGGCTTGTCGGGGGCCGCGGGTTACCCGCAGGCAAGGCCCGACGGCGCTCGCCGTCCGCCGGCGCAGGTCCGGCCGGCGGAGGGCGAGCGTCGCCCGTCGCCAGACGACGTCGCCGGCCAGGCGGGCTGCGTCGCGCACGCGCGAGCAGCGCGCCGCCGCCCCTGACGGCCGGGCCGGCGTCAGCCCCACGTGCGCTTGGGCACGTCGTGGCGCATGCGCCACACGGCGATCGCGGCGAGCAGCAGCGCCAGCCCGCTCATCGCCGCCAGCGGGAGCACGACGTCGGCGACCCCGGCGCCGTCGAGGATCACGTCGCGGTAGCCCTCCATCGCCCAGTTGACCGGCGAGGCCGGCGAGATCGGCTGGACCCACTTGGGCAGCTCGATGACCGGCACGAGCGCGCCGCCGAGGCCGCCGAGCACCATCGTGCCGAGGTTCGTCACCGCGTTGAGCTGCTGGACCGTGCTCAGCAGCGCCGCCGCCGCCAGGCCGGCGCAGAGGATCATGAGCGCAAACGCGAGCGCCAGCAGCGCGACGGCGAGCCAGGCGCCGTTGACCTTGAAGCCGAGCGCCACCGTGCCGAAGCCGAACAGGACGGCATGCTGCAGCACGAGCAGGCCGGCCGGCACGACGAGCTTGCCGGCGAGCATCGTGCCGGGACCGATGCCGGCCGCGCGCAGGCGCGGCCACGTGCGCCAGCCGTGCTCGCGGAAGATGGCAAAGCCGACGATCGCGACGGAGAAGAAGCCGAACAGGCAGGCCATGCCGGGCGCGGTGTGCATCGAGCCCGGCGTGTCGTCGTAGCCCTCGAAGAGCAGCACCCGGCCGAGCGACTGGCTGAGCAGGACCATGAGCACGATCGGCATCCCGACGAGCAGCACGAGCGGCACGGGGTCGTGGCGCAGCACGCGCAGCTCGTTGCGGACGATGGCGCGCAGCGGGCTCATGGCAGCGCCACCGCGACCGGCTCGGGCGAGGCGCGCCCCGTCAGCGCGAGGTACGCCGTCTCCAGCGAGGGGCGCACGATCTCGACGCCGTCGAGCGCGGCGATGTCGTCGCCGAGCTCGACGACGAGCTCGCGCAGCGCGGCGCTGGGGTCGGCGCACTCCAGCCGCACGCGGCCGCCGTCGACGACCGCGCCCGGCCGGGCGGCCACGAAGGCCGGAGGCTTGTCCCCGCCGAAGTCGAGCAGCAGCGTCGGCCGGGCGTGGCGGGCGACGATCTCGCCGGCCGATCCGCGCGCGATCACGCGGCCGTGCTCGAGCAGCGCGATGTCGGCGTCGAGGCGCTCCACCTCGGGCAGGTAGTGCGTCGTGTAGACGACCGCCGTGCCGTCCGCGGCGAGGTCGCGCACGGCCTGCAGGATGTGCTCGCGGGTCGAGGGATCGGCACCCGCCGTCGGCTCGTCGAGGATCACGAGGCGGGGACGGTTGACGAGCGCGATCGCCGCGTGCAGGCGGCGCTGCTCGCCGCCGGAGAGCTGGCCGGCGGCCCGGTCGGCGAGATCGCCGAGCGCGAACGGCTCGAGCAGCTCGGCGGCGCGCTCGCGCGCCGCGCGCCTGCTCGCCCCGCCCAGCTCGGCGAAGCAGCGCAGGTTCGTCGTCACGCCGAGCTGCGGGTAGACGCCGATCTCCTGCGGGGCCAGGCCGATCTGGCGGCGCATCGCGCGGCCGCGGCGGCCCGCGGGATCGGCGCCGAGCACGCGCACGGTGCCCGCGTCGGCGCGGGTCAGCCCGGCGGCGAGCGACACGAGCGTGCTCTTGCCCGCCCCGTTGGGCCCCAGCAGCGCGGTCACGCGGCCGGGGTCGGCGCTGAGGTCGACGCCGTCGAGCGCGGGCGGGCCGGTCGCGTAGGTCTTCACGACGCCGGCCAGCTCGAGCGCGGCGCTCATCGCGTCACCCGCCGGCGGCGGCTGGCCAGGCGCTCGAAGTCGGCGCGCTCGCAGACCATGAACGCCGCGCGCTTGTCGGGCAGGTCGATCTCGCAATGCTTGCGAAAGCCGAGGAAGGCCAGCAGCGAGAGGAAGTTCTCGTTGCGCACGTCGGGCTCGCCGACGATCCGCAGCACGCCCGGGCGCCTGAAGATCATGCGCACGGTGGCGCGGCCGAGCGCCACGCTGTAGCGGCCGAGCTGCTCCTCGTCGCCGATCAGCACGTGCGCGCCGAGGTCGCCCGGCAGCACCGGCGCGTGCGCGCCCAGCACGTCGCGGAACGGGTCGTAGACCTCCAGGTAGCCGATCGGCAGCTCGTCGACGAAGCCGAGGTAGGCGCCGCGCGCGTCGTCGGCGACCTGCCCGCGCAGGTAGTCGCCGATCCAGTCGCGCGGCCAGGCCATCGCCCAGAACTCGGCGACGTGCGGGCGCTGCATCCATGTCCACAGCAGGTCGGTGTCGTGCTCGGGCACGAGCGGGCGCGCCCACAGGCGGCGGTCGAGCGCGGGCTCGTGCTCGGCGTAGGCGGTCAGCTCGCTGAGCAGCGGCACGGTGGCGATCGTCACGGCGCGACCTCGGCGGGCGCCGCGGCGGGCGCGAGCGGGTTGTCGATCCAGCCCGACGCCGAGGCGACCGGCCGCTGCGGATCGTCGGCGTAGCCGCGGCCGAGGATCCGCACGCGGTTGAGGCACAGCTTCACGAACGCCGGCGCCTCGAAGTCGAAGAGGTCGAAGCGCAGGCCGAGCTCGTCCTCGAAGCGCTCGTGGTAGGCCGCCACGGCCCGCGCGGCCGCGGCCCAGAACGCGCGCTCGGGGTAGCCCATGCGCTCCGCGAGGATCTCCGCCAGGTAGCGGTGCACGCAGACGAGCAGCCCGCTCTGGATCCACTGCGCGAGCAGCATCGCCTCGACCCCCTCGCCGAGCGCGGCGCGCACCGCGGCCGGCAGGTCCGCCAGCTCGGGCAGCGGCTCGGAGCTGATCATCGCGTCGTCGACGAAGTCCTTGACGACGAGCCGCACCGGGACGTCGTCGCGCAGGACGACGAGGCAGTTCTGCGCGTGCGGCGAGAACGTCGCGCCGAAGCGGTAGAGCACGTGCAGCAGCGGCGGCAGCGTGACCGCGTGCAACCGCGCGACCCAGTCCTCGGCGGTCAGGCCGCTGCGCGCGACGAGCAGCTCGGCGAACGAGACGCCGGCGCTGTCGCGGTGGATCAGCGCGGCCAGCGTGATCGCCCGCTCGCCCGCGCGCAGGTGGCCGTGCACCGGCTCGCGCCAGATCGCGCCGAGCATCTCCGTGTGCTGGTAGGGCACGCCGGCGATCGCCTCGAAGGCGGAGTGCGCGACGCTGACGCTGGCCACCTCGCCGAGCAGCACGAGCCCCTGCTCGCGCAGGAACGGGTCGGCCGCGCAGGCGGCCGTGAACCACTGCGTCAGGGCGGGCGCCGCGAGCGTGCGGTCGCGCGGCAGCCCGCGGTACGTCGACGTGTTGAGGATCGACAGCGCGAGCTTGAGGTGGCGGCGCTCGGGGTGGTCGACGTCGGTCAGCGTGCGGATCGACTGGCCGGGCAGGTAGCGCGGTGCGAGCGTGCCGAGCGCGACGAGCTCGCCGCGCGCGATCGCGCCCGCGTGCAGGGCGAGGATGCGGTGCTCCCACTGCCAGGGATGGACTGGCAGGTAGCAGGCCTCGTCGGGCTCGAGGCCGGCGGCGGCGGCGCGCTCGCGCAGCCGCGCCCAATCGGCCTCGCCGACCTGCTCGCGCACGACGGTCGCGTGCGCCAGCCCGTCGACGCTGCGCCGCTGGGCGATCACGGGCACGGCGGCCAGCCAGCCGAGCTGCAGCGGCTGCGCGGCCTCCGGCGCGTAGGCGAGCAGGTCGCCGGCGCCGAAGCCGAGGCGCCCCTTGCTGGCGACGATCCAGGGATGGCCGCGCATCTCGCATTCGAGCGCCGGCGGGTCGAGGTCGAGCAGCTCGGCCGCCGGCCGGGCGCGCGCGTCGCCGAGCACGTCCGCGAGTGCCGTCATCGCGATCTCCTGCACCAGGCCGGCCGCGGTCGACGGGTCGGCGCCCACCGCCGGGGCGCCGAGCGCGACGACGTCGGCAGCGTCGGGCAGATCGACCGGCGCGCCATCCAGCCAGGTGCGCAGCGAGCCGGGCTCGACCCGCCAGTCGCCGAGCGGGCGGCGATGACCGGCGTAGCGCAGCACGAGCCGGTCGCCGAGGGCGAGCTCGAACGCGCGCCGGCCACCGGGCAGCTCCTCCCAGTTCGGCGCCAGCACGTCTTCGAACGCGAGCTCGGTGAGCAGCTTGGCGACCAGCTCGCGGTTGACGCCTTCCCAGCGCTCGCGCGTCAGCGCGGTGAGCAGGGCATCGATCACGCCGCGCGGATCCCGGAGCGCCCGGCGGCCGACGCGACCGCCGCGCCCGCCGGCGGGCCGAAGGTCTGAAACACGTTGCGCTCGCGCACCGGATAGACCGCGCGCCCGCAGAGCGCGTTGACGATGACCGCGTTGCGGTGCGCTCCCAGGCCGAGGTCCGGCGCGCCGACGCCGTGCGAGTGCAGCTCGGCGTTCTGTACGAACAGCTGCCGGTCGGCCGGGCCGGCGCCCTCGCGCAGCCGCACGCGGAAGTCGGCCTCGACGACCGGCCGCCCCTGCCCGTCGAGCACCGCGAGCTCCGCCAGGTCGGGCACCGGCACCGGCGCGTCGCGGTAGCCCGTGCCGAGCACGAGCAGGTCGGCCTCGTGCGTGAACGTCACGCCCGCGTCGAGATGGTGCAGCGAGAGCCGCAGGGCGCCGCCCGCGGTGCGCCCCAGCGCGCGCAGCTCGCAGCGTGCCGCGTAGCCGACGTCGGGCTCGGCGCCGTCGATGCTGCGCCGGTACAGCGTGTCGAAGATGCGCGCGCTCGTGTCCGCCGAGATGCCCTTGTAGAGCAGGTCCTGCCCGGCGCGCAGCGCGTCGCGGCGCTCCTGCGACAGGCCGTGGAAGTGCGCGGCGTACTCGGGCGAGAAGTGCTCGAGGCCGAGCTTGGAGTACTCCATCGGCAGAAACCCCGCGCTGCGCGTGAACCAGTCGACGCGCGCGGCCGGCGCGTGGTCGAGCAGGTCGGCGACGACCTCGGCGGCGCTCTGGCCCGAGCCGAGCACGGTCACGCGCCGCGCCCCGAGCGCGCGCCGGCGGACATCTGCGTAGTCGGCGGTGTGGACCACGTCACCGCCTCCGAGCAGCGGCCGCGCGCAGTCCGGCACCGCCGCCACGCCGCCGATGCCGAGCACGACCGCGCGGGCGCGACGCTCCTCCCCGCCGGCCAGGCCGACGTTCCAGCCGCCCTCGGCGGCCGGCGCCACCGCCTCGACGCGCGTCCCGAACCGGCAGCTCTGCAGCCGCTCGGAGACCCAGCGGTAGTAGGCCTCGAACTCACGGCGCAGGACGTGCAGGCGCTCGTGGAAGTAGAAGCGGTACAGGCGCTCGCGAGCGTGCAGGTAGCTGAGGAAGGAGTGCGGATTCGTCGGATCGGCCAGCGTCACGAGGTCGGCGAGGAACGGCACCTGCACCTCGGCCTCGTCGAGCATGAGGCCCGCGTGCCAGGCGAACTCGGGCTTGTCGTCGAAGAAGACCGCGTCGACGCCGGCGACGCCGTCCAGCAGCGCGGCGAGGCCGAGGTTGAACGGTCCGATCCCCACGCCGACGACGTCGTGGACGGGCGTCATGCCGCCGCCGCCATGCGCGGCGCGTGCGTCCAGCCCAGCAGCACGCGCGTGCGGTCGGTCAGCTCGAGCCGCGCGATCTCCCGTCCGCCGAGCGCGCGGCAGACGGCGAGCATCCTCGTGTTGCGCGCGTCGGGCTCGCAGACGATCCGCGAGATGGCGTACTGGTCGAGCAGCCGCGTCACGAGGTGGCTGACGAGCGTCTGCGCCAGGCCGCTGCCGAGCAGCTCGGGCGGGCCGACGAGCAGATGAAAGCCGCGGTCTCCGGGCTGCGCGTCGTAGAGCTCGGCCAGCGGATCGTCGGGCACCCGGTAGGTCTCGACGTAGGCGACCGGGTGGCGCTCGTCGTCGGTGACGATCCACTGGTCGAGGTGCGCGAGGGCCGCCTGGGCGCGCAGGAAGACGCGCACGACCTCGATCGAACCGCCCAGCTCCCACCACGGCCGCACGTGCGGCTGCTGCATCCAGCGGTGGACGAGCTCGAGGTCGGCGTCGAGATCGAGGTGGCGAAACGCGATCGCGTGGCTCATCGCCCGGCCTCGTGCAGCGGGTTGGCGATCCGCACGTAGACCGACTGCGTCGCGATGTCGCCGGTCAGCTCGTCGAGGTCGTGCAGCCGCGTCCGGAAGTTCGCCTTGCACGGCCACACGGCGTCGTCGAGCAGGCGGTCGAGCAGCGTCGCCGGGTAGCGCCCGCCCCGGGCCCGCGCACGCTCGCGCTCGAGCAGCGCCCGCAGCTCGCCGAGCAGCGCGTGCTCGTCGGCGACGCCGGCGACCCCGAGGGCGTTGATCACGCCGAGCGCGTTGTTGACGAACGGGTAGTAGACGAGCCGCTCGTCGGCCAGCGCCTCCGGGAAGATCGACTCGCTGGCCTCGCCGAGGCCCGGCACGATCGCGGTCATGTCCGCGTGCGCGGCCGCGCGATGGAAGTAGCCCTGGCTGTCGCGGTAGACCGCGCGCACCGGCCAGCCCGCGTCGTCGAGCTCGAGCAGGACGTTCTGGGCGTGGGGCTCCATGCACAGCCCGACGTCGAGGAAGAGCCGCAGCAGGGAGACGAGCACGACCTCGCAGTAGCTCCCAAACCAGGCGTGGGCGACGTCGGCCTCGCCGCGGCCCGCGCGCGCCGCGATCGCGCCGACGATCGCGCCGAGCCGGCTGCGCCCGCCGTGGGGGTGGTCCTGGCAGAGCGTCGTGATCGCGCTGACGTTGGCCGGCGTGCCGCCGCGCCAGCGGTTGTCGCGCAGGAGCACCGAGAGGCCGTCGATCAGCTCGCCGCCGTGGCGCACGGCGAGATAGGCCGGGTCCTGGAGCATCACGAGGCCGGGCGCGGTCGCCGCCGCGCGCTCCCCGACCGGCGTCTGCAGCAGGCGCGCGGCCTCGACGGCGCGGCACAGCTCCTTGCCCAGCGTGACGCGCTGCGAGTTCGTGACGCGCACGTGCAGCGAGAACTTCAGCTGCCACGGCCAGTCGGGGTGCTGGACGGTGCGCACCGAGGTCGTCGGCGCGACCGGGCTGCCGAGCGGGCCGAGGTCGACGATCGCGCCGTCGGCCAGGAGGGCGGCGAAGACCGCGTCGTGGCGGCGCAGGTGGGCGAGCTCCCAGGGATGGGCCGGAATCAGGACGCGCTCGCCGAGGTCCGCGAGCGACGCATCGAGCGCGGCCTGGTCGACGGCGGGATCCTCGCGCAGGAGGCGCTCGGCGAGCTGCGGCGCGGGCGTGCCGGTGGCGCTGTCGTGCTCGGCCAGCCCGGCGTCGACCGCCAGCCACACGAGCTGGAAGCGTGCGCGCAGCTCCGGTGAGTAGGCGCGCAGGGCGGCCCGGCTCATCTCGCCGCGGCTCTTCGGCGTCGGGTGGAGCATGTGACCGAGCAGCAGCGCCTGCTCGCTGTCGGCGAAGCTCAGCGGCCGCGCGCTCCACAGCGCGTCGATCTCGTCCTCGCGGGCGGCGAGGAACGTCGCGACGGCGTCGACGCTGGCGTGGATCCGGGCCAGCAGCGCGGCCGGGTCGGGCGCGGGCGGACGCGCCGCGCCATCGCGCGGCCGGACGAGCAGGTCGGCGACCGCCTCGAGCGACGCCACGGCCGGCTCGCCGCCGTCGACGGCGATCTGCGCCGGCAGCCGGAAGCGGTGTCGCCGCGTCGGCGACAGGTAGCGCACGCCGACGAGCAGCGTCCGGTGCAGCGCCGGGAACGCCAGCACGGCGAGATGCGTGTCGCCCGGCCGGGTCAGGCGCGGCACCTCACCGGCGGGCACCACGTGCCAGTCGCCGTACTCGCGCATGTAGCAGTTCAGCAGCGTCTCGGTGGCCGCCCGCGCCGCGGCGGCGTGCGCGCCGTGCGCGCCGTGCGCGCCGGCCTCCTGCGCCACCACGCGTGGCGGGCCGCCGGTCATCACACGGCTCCGCGCCCGGGGCATGCCTCGCGAGCGGCCGCCGCGACGAGCTCCAGCAGCCCGCGCACGTCGGCCTCGGCCGCGAGCGGGTTGACGAGCGTGAGCTTCAGCGCGACCCGTCCGTCGAGCGTCGTACGCCCGACGACGGCTCGGCCCGAGCGCAGCAGCGCCCGCTGGGCGGCGACGTTGACGGCGTCGACCGCGGCCTCCGTGAGCGGCGCGCGATCGCCGGCCGGGCGCCAGCGAAAGACGACCGTCACGGTCGACGGCGGCGCGAGCAGCTCGAGCTCGTCGTGGTCGTCGACGGCGCGCCCCGCCGCGGTGGCGAGATCGACGAGCCCCTCGACCATCGCCGCCATTCGCCGGCGGCCGGTGCTGCGCAGCCCGACGAGGATCTTCAGCGCGTCGAAGCGCCGCGACGTGTCCAGCGAGCGCCCGACGAGGTTCAGCACGCCGTCGGCTTCGTCGTCGGCGCGGTTGAGGTAGTCGCTGTGGTGGTGGACGGCGTCCAGCCGGGCGACGTCGCGCACGAGCAGCGCGCTCGCGCCGATCGGCATGAACCAGAGCTTGTGCAGGTCGGCGGTGATCGAGTCGGCGCGCTCGATGCCCGCCAGCCGCGGCGCGAGCCGCGGCGACAGCGCGAACGCCGAGCCGACCGCGGCGTCGACGTGCAGCCAGGCGCCGCAGGCCTGCGCGCGGTCGGCGACCGCGGCGAGCGGGTCGATCGCGCCGAGGTCGGTCGTGCCGGCGGTGGCGACGAGCGCGATCGGGTCGTCGCCGGCGGCGGCGAGCGCGGCGAGCGCACGGTCGAGCGCTGCGACGTCGATCCGCCCGCCGCGATCGGTGGCGACGCCGACGACGGCATCGGCGCCGAGCCCGAGGACGGCGGCGGCGCGGCGCACGCTGTCGTGCGCCGCCGACGATGCGACGATCCGCCAGCGCGCGTGCTGCGCCGGCAGGCCGGCCCCGGCGACGTGCCCGACCACGCGCGCGCTCGCCCGCTCGCGCGCGAGCAGCAGCGCGAGCAGGTTCGAGGCGGTGCCACCGCTCGTCAGCACGCCGGAGCCGTCCGCGAAGCCGAGCGTCGCGGCCAGCCAACGCACGAGGTGATCCTCGACGAGCGTCGCGGCGGGCGCCTGGTCGAAGGAGTCCAGCGACTGGTTCGTCGCCCCGATGGCGAGCTCGGCCGCGGCGGCGGGCAGCAGCGTCGGGCAGTGCAGGTGCGCGGCGCAGCGCGGGTCGGCGACGTTGACGCCGTGGGCGAGCACGGTGTCGCTCAGCTGCGCGAGCACGTCCGCGAAGTCGACGCCGTCCTGCGGGCACGGATCGATCGCGGCGATCGCCGCCGCCAGGACGACCGGGTCGGCCCCCGAGTAGGGCCGGTTGGGGGCGTAGGCGGCCGCGACGGCGTCGGCGACCGCGACCGCGTGCGCGCGCAGCTGCTCGCCCGGCTGCGGCCCGGGGCCGAGGAACAGCGCCGGCGCCGCGGGGGCCACCGTGGTCACGTCGCCCGCCATGCGCTCCAGACCGCCTTGCCGAACGTCTCGGCGATCCGGTCGATGTGCTCGGCCTCGACGATCAGCGGCGGCAGGAAGCGCACGACGGAACCGTCGCGGCCGCCGATCTCGACGAGCACGCCGAGCTCGAGCATGGCGCGCTGCACGGCGCCGGCCAGCGCGCCGTCGGGCCGCGGCACCCCATCGGCGTCGCAGCGCTGCGGGTCGACGAGCTCGACGCCGATCATCAGCCCGCGGCCGCGCACGTCACCGACGACCGGCAGCCTGGCCGTCCGCTCGCGCAAGCCGTCGAGCAGGCGTTCGCCCAGCGTCGCGGCGCGCCCGGCGAGGTCGTGGTCGGCGATGTGGCGGATCGTCGCCGCGCCGGCGGCGAGCGCCAGCTGGTTGCCGCGGAAGGTGCCCGCGTGGGCGCCCGGCTCCCACACGTCCAGCTCGTCGCGGTAGACGATCACCGCCAGCGGCTGGCCGCCGCCGATCGCCTTGGACAGCACGAGCACGTCCGGGTCCAGGCCGATCGGGTCAGAGCCCCACAGCGTGCCGGTGCGACCGAGGCCGGTCTGGACCTCGTCGGCGACGAGCACCGCGCCGGCCTGCGTGGCGGCGCCGCGCACGGCGTGCGCGAACGAGGCCGGTGCGGCGTGCACGCCGCCCTCGCCCTGCACCGGCTCGACGAGGATCGCGGCCGGGGGCAGGATCCCGCTGTGCGTGTCGGTCAGCGCCCAGCGCACGGCGCGGGCGCACAGCTCGGCGCCGCGCTCGCCGCCGGCGCCGAACGGGCAGCGGTACGACACGGGGAACGGCAGGTGCTGGACGTCGCCGCCGAGCCCGCCGAGGGCGGCCTTCGGCGCGTGCGCGCCCGACAGGGCGAGCGCCCCCTGCGTCATGCCGTGGTAGGCGCCGCCGAACGCGATCGCTCCGCTGCGCCCGGTCGCGGTGCGGGCGAGCTTGACCGCCGCCTCGATGGCATCCGAGCCGGTCGGACCGCAGAACTGGATCCGGCCGCCGCGCAGCGACGCGGGCAGCACCGCGAAGAGCGCCTCGACGAAGGCGTCGCGCAGCGGCGTGTCGAGGTCGAGCGTCGTGAGCGGTACGCCGCAGTCCAGCGCCGCCCGCAGCGCGGAGACGACCGCCGGATGGCCGTGTCCGAGGGCCAGCGCGCCGGCGCCCGCGAGGCAGTCGAGGTACACGCGGCCGGCGCCGTCGCGGACGTGGACGCCCTCGCCGCCGGCGAGCGCGATCGGCAGGCGGCGCGCGTACGTGCGGGCGGCGGACTCGCGGCGGTTCCCGCGTGCGGCCTGCAGCTCGTCCGCGGGCGGCTCGGCAGAGGTCGCCTGCATCTTCACGGCCGCCAACCGTACCTCAAGTCCGGCGTCAGGACGACCTTACGCGCGCGAGTGGGTTCGGTCATGCTTAGGGGAACCTAACAGGCGGATCTCACGTCGGCGTGGTGCGCGTCGCCGCCTCGACCGCGGAGCTGGCGCTGTTTCGTGGCGACGGCGCCGAGGACGGCGTGCTGCTGTACGTGCGCGTCACGCGGCCGACCGCGCTGGCGTTCGTCCTGCCGGGCACGCTCAGCGCGCGCGCGCTCGCCGTCGACCTGAGCGAGGTCGCGACGCCCGCGCAGCGGCTGCGCCTCTCGGAGCCGGCGCGCGTTCATGTCGCGCTCGAGCGCCGCGCGCCGGCCGGCTGGCGGCGCGTGCGGCGGGCCGCGTTCGGGCGGCCGGCCGGCGCCGGGGTCGTGGTCCTGCGGCGCGACACCGGCGGCCGGGCGCTGATGGCGGGGCGCTACCGCGTCGGCGTGCGCGTCCGCGCGGTCGATGCCGCCGGCCTGCTGTCGCGCAAGCGCTCGGCGTCGTTCAGGCTGCGCTGACGCGGACGATCAGCCCGCGCGCGGCCTTCTCGGCGATGACGTGCTCGGGCGCCTGCGTTCCGCCGCCGAGCGCGACCTTCAGGTGGCCCGCGGCCGGCTGGACGTCGAGCACGTCGAGCGCCGTCCCGGGGACGAGGCCCTCGTCGTAGTACCAGTGCAGCAGGTCGCCGTCGTGCTCGACGAGCCGCATGATCTCGCAGCGATCGCCGGCCGCCAGATCCGACAGCGCCAGCAGGCCGGCGTTCTCGGCGCGCTCCTGCTCGGGCGCGATCGGCCAGCCGTGGGGGCAGCGGTCGGGAAAGCCGAGGCGCTCGTTCATGCGCTCGATCATGTCGCTCGTGAAGGCGTCGCCGAGGTGGTCGGCGTGCTCGTGAGCACCGGCCGCGCTGTAGCCGAGGAAATCGGTCAGGAAGCGCTCGATGATGCGGTGGTTGCGGACGACCTGCTCGGCCCGCTCGCGGCCCTCGTCGGTGAAGACGAGCTCGCGGCCGCCGTCGCGCCGCAGCAGCCCGTCGCTGCCCAATCGCTTGAGCATCTCGCCCACCGCCGCCCGCGAGACGCCGAGCAGCTCGGCGACCCGCGCGGCGTTCGCCGGGGAGCCCTCCGCCGGCTGGTACTCGCCGATCGGGGACACCAGGAAGTAGATCGCCTCGAGGTAGTCCTCGACGGAGTGCCCGTGCGCGTGCGCCACCGCGCAGATGATAGTCCTCGACCGGGCATGCGAACCGAGCCTGAGGCGATCCCGCGAGGCCGAGATCGAGGCGTCGTGAATGCACCGACGTTGCGGCAAGGCCCTCCTCCCATGTCTGTTAGGGTCTCCTAACGGATGCTACCAGGGGTGCCCGTGGCCGCTCCCCTGGGGCGCCTTCATCGGATTGGGAGGATGCGCGCGATGAGACTCGATGTCCGGACGCACGTGGCGATGGCCGCCGGGCTGCTCGCGCTCGCGCTCGCCGCACCCGCGGGCGCGGCCACCGTCACCACGACGAACGCCTGTCTGTACAGCGTCAACAACGAGTACCGCGACCAGCTCGTGACGCTCGGCGGTGCCGGCTCGCCGCGTGACGCCGCGGCCGGCGCGACCGTCACGCTGTCGGGCACGTTCATCTCGGCGACGCTGCCGCCGACGCTGCCGCAGACGGGCTACGACCTCGGGATCTTCAAGGCCGGCGTCAACACGATCCCGTCGCGCGTGTGGGTGGCGATCGCCGCGGCCAACGCGACGCCGGCGACACAGGTCCGCGAGCTCGCGGTGACCGCGTCGACGACGATCAAGGTCGGCGCCGGCGGCAACTTCGTCTCGGGCACGCCGATCGTCGTGCGGATCCCGATCCCCAACACGCAGTGGACCGCGACCGGCGACGGCCCGGTGACGTTCGCGCAGGCCGCCGCGGGCTCGCTGCCCAGCCTGCCGGTCGGGCTCAACGACGCGACCGTGCCGGTCGCCGGCAGCATCCTCGTCAAGCCCAGGCTCGCCAACCTGCGCTTCATCATGGACTGCCAGCCGGGCAGCACCGTGGCGCCCTTCAAGACCTTCACGCCCGCGCTCGCACCGCCGTTCGCGACGCTCGAGGCCGACGGCCCGCTGCCGCCGGCCACGGCCGCCGTGCCCGCGGCGCGCGTCGCCTCCACCAAGCTCAAGCGCACCGGTCCGCGCGTCGCGGTCGTGATCGCCTGCCCGGCCGGCAGCGCGACGTGCCGGGGCCGGATCGCGCTGCGCTCCGTCGCGCCCGTGCGCCGCGCCGGCCGCTCGCGCACGCTCGTCGTCTCGACGGGCACGGCCTACCGCGTGCCCGCGGGCGCGCGCCGGACCGTGCGGATGACGCTCAGCCGGGCCGTGCAAGCCCTGCTGAGGACGCGCCCGACGCTGCGCGTCCGGGCGACGCTCGCCCCCTCCACGGGCAAGCCCGTCACGCGCGACCTGACCCTGCACCGATGATGACCCCGTTCGAAAGAGGACCGCGAATGACCCGCCGACTGCTCCCCGTACTGCTCCTCTCGGCCCTCGCCGCGGTGCTGCTCGCGCCGGTCGCGCAGGCCGCGCCCAAGCGCGTGGTGGCGCTCGAGTGGGACGCGCTCGAGAACCTCCGCGCGCTCGGCGTCAAGCCGGTCGGCGGCGCCGACCTGCGCGGCTACCGCACGTACGTCTCGGTCGGGCTGCCCGGCGGCGTCACCGACGTCGGCACGCGCCAGGAGCCGAGCATCGAGCGCATCGCCAAGCTCAAGCCGGACCTCATAATCATCCCGAGCTACCGCGGCGGACGCAACCTCAGGTCGCTGCGCAAGATCGCCCGGGTGCTCGAGACGAACCCGTATCCCGGCGGCTCGCACTTCAGCGCGATGGTGCGCGACTTGCGCGCGATCGCCAAGGCGGTCGGCAAGCCGAAGGGCGGCGAGGCCGCCCTGCGCCGCATGAGCTCGACCTTCTCGTCCGCGCGCAAGCGCCTGGCGCGGGCCAACCGCGACGGCGTCCGCGTCACGATCGCCACGCCCGGCGGCACCGCCAGCTCGCCCGCGCTGCGGCTGTTCACGAGCAACTCCGCGGCCGCCGAGATCGTCCGCCGGCTCGGGCTGCGCAGCGCGTGGACCGCGTCGCCCGCGCGCTACGGCTTCACGACGACCGGCGTCGAGGCGCTGCGCAAGGTGCAGAGCGGCTGGCTGGCGTTCGTCTACCCGAGCGCGTTCGCCTCGCAGATCAAGCGCTTCACCGCCCAGAACGCCTACAAGCGCCTGGACATGGTCAACAAGAAGCGCGTGCGCAAGCTGCAGGGCAACACCTGGCTGTTCGGTGGACCGCTCTCCGCGAGGGTCTTCGCGCAGCGCCTGACCGCCGCGCTGACCTGACGCAGGCACGGCGATGACGCGGCGGGCCTGCCTGTTCGCGCTCACGGGGCTCGGGCTGCTGCTCGTCGCCGTCGTCGCCGACATCGCCCAGGGAGCCGGCGGCCTGTCGCTGCACACCGTGCTCGACGCGGTGCTGCACGACCGCTCCTCGCTCGACGGCGCGCTCGTGCGCGACGTCCGGTTGCCGCGCGCCGTGGCCGGGATCGTCGCCGGCGCCGCGCTCGGCGCCGCGGCCGTCCTGCTCATCGCGATCACCCGCAACCCGCTCGCTGAGCCGGCCACCCTCGGGCTGACCGCCGGCGGGACGCTGGCGGTCACCGTCACGAGCGCCTACGCCTCGATCGCCCCCGGCGTGTCGACGATCGCGGTCGCGTTCGTCGGCGTCGTGTTCGGCGCGCTGCTGATCGGGGCGATCGCCTCCGTGGCGGGGGCGGCGCCGGTGCGCATCGTGCTTGCCGGGATGGCGATCAGCCTGGCGCTGTCGGCCGTCAGCGCCGCGATCCAGCTGCTGAAGGAGACCGAGACGAGCGGCCTGTTTCTGTGGGGCGCGGGCAGCCTGCTGCAGTCCGGCTGGGGACAGGTCCAGGCGGGGGCGCTGATCGGCGGCGGCGTGCTCGCCGGCTGCTTCGGCCTGGCGCGCTCGCTCGACGTCGCCGCGCTCGGCGAGAGCACGGCGCGGGCGCTGGGCCTGCGCAACGGCCTGACCCGGCTGCTGTCGGTCGTCGCGGCGACGCTGCTGACGGCGGTGGCGGTCGGCGTCGCCGGCCCGATCGCCTTCGTCGGCGTGCTGTCGGCGGCGATCGCGCGGGCGGCGCACCCGCGCGGGCACGCCGCCCAGCTGCTGATCGCCGTCCCCTGGGGCGCCGGCATCGTCGTCGGCGCCGACGTCGTCGGGCGGCTGCTGTTCGGCCTCGACGACGAGACCCCGGCCGGCGTGATCTGCGCGCTGATCGGCGCGCCGGTTCTCATCATGGCCGCCAAGCGCCTGCGCGACGGCGGCGCGCCCGTCGTCGACGCGGCCGCGAGCGCCGCGCGCTGGCGCCCGCGCGGCGTCGTGCTCGCGGTCCTCGTCGCGTTCGCGGCGGCGTTCGCGAGCCTCTGCCTCGGCGAGCTGTCGGCCGGCCCGCGCGAGATCGCGCGCTCGATCTTCGGCACCGGCGAGGGCCTCGGCGACCTCGTGCTCGAGCTGCGCGCGCCGCGGCTGTGCGTGGCGCTGCTGGCCGGCGCCTGCCTGGCGGCGTCGGGCGTCGTCCTGCAGGCGGCGGTGCGCAACGCCTTCGCCGGGCCCGAGCTCGTCGGCGTCACCGGCGGCGCGTCGGTCGCCGCGTTCGTCGTCCTGCTGGCGATCCCGGCGGCGCCGCGCGGCGTGCTGCCGTTCGCCGCGTTCGCCGGCGGCGTGACGGCGATGATGCTCGTGCTGTTCCTGGCCGGCGCCGGGCGCGGCTCGCCCCAGCGCCTGGCCCTCGTCGGGCTAGCGGTCAGCGCCGCCTGCCTGGCCGTGACCACGCTGCTGATCCTCAACGCCGAGCCGGCCGCGTCGGTCGCGGTGACGTGGCTGGCCGGCTCGACCTACGCGCAGAGCTGGAGCGAGCTGCAGCTGCTGGCGATCCCGGCGCTCGTGCTGCTGCCGCTCGCCGCGCTGGCCGTGCGCCGCCTCGACGTGCTCATGCTCGACGACGAGCTCGGTACGACGCTCGGCCTGCGCGTCGGTCCGGCCCGCGCCGCGCTGCTGACGGTGGGCGCCGCGCTCGCCGCCGCGGCCGTCGCGGTGACCGGCGCGATCGCCTTCGTCGGCCTGCTCGCCCCGCACGCCGCGCGGCTGATCGCCGGCGGCAACCACCGGCGGCTGCTGCCGGTGGCGATGATCATGGGCGCCGCCCTGCTGGCCACCGCCGACGCGCTCGGGCGCATCCTCTTCCCGCCGACGGAGATCCCCTCGGGCCTCGTCGTCGCGATGATCGGCGCGCCGTACCTCAGTTGGATGATGTGGCGCGGACGGCTGGCGACGGCGTGAGCACCGCGCCGCGGGCGGTGCGGTCGAGCGGTATGCACAGCGGCGCGCCGCTGACGGGATCCTCGATCACCTCGGCGCGCAGGTTGAGCACGTCGTCGACGAGGGCGGCGTCGACGATCTGCGCCGGCGGCCCGGCCGCGTAGACGACGCCGTCGCGCATCGCGACGAGCACGTGGGCGTAGCGGCAGGCCTGGTTGAGGTCGTGCAGGACGAGCGCGATCGTGCGCCCGTCGCGCTCGTTGAGCTCGGCCAGCAGGTCGAGCACCTCGAGCTGGTGGGCGAGATCGAGGTACGTCGTCGGCTCGTCGAGCAGCAGCACGCCGGTGTCCTGGGCGAGCACCATCGCGATCCAGACGCGCTGGCGCTGGCCGCCGGAGAGCTGGTCGAGCGGGCGCTCGCGCAGCGCTGTGGTGTCGGTCGCGTAGAGGGCCCACTCGATGCGCTCGCGATCGAGGGCGGACTGCGGGCGCCCCAGGCGCTGGTGCGGGTAGCGGCCCCGGGCGACGAGATCGGCGACCGTCAGCCCCTCCGGCGCGATCGGCGCCTGCGGCAGGAAGCCGACGCGCCGCGCCACCTCGCGCGTGGGCAGCCTGCCGATCGGCGTGCCGTCGAGCAGGACGGCGCCCGCCTGCGGCTCGATCAGGCGCGCCATCGCGCGCAGCAGCGTCGACTTGCCGCTCGCGTTGGCGCCGACGATCGCGGTGATGCGGCCCTCGGCGAGCTCGCAGTCCAGGCCGCGCAGGACCGCGTTCTGGCCGTAGGCGAAGGAGACCGACTGGGCGTGCAGGGTCATCTCTAAGGGCAACCTAACACGCGCGCGCCGGCGCCAACGCCGTGGCGGGTGCCGTCAGGCGCGGCTGTGTCGTCCGGCGCCGGTGAGCCGCCCGGCGGGGAGGGCGGGGTCGGGCTCGACGATGACGTGCGTGACCGGGATGTCGAGCTCGTCGGACAATCGCCGGACGATGTCGGTCTCCAGCCAGTTCGACAGGCCCGGCGGGTAGGTCGAGATGAGCACCTCGTCGGCCGCGAACAGGCGCAGCTCGTCCTCGATCGCGCCGAGCGCCACGTTGGGGTCGCCGACCTTGCCGCTGGCCTGGATGCCCTCCGCCGATGCCCAGACGAGCGCGGCGGCGAGGCGCTCGTGGGCCGCCGCGATCTCCCGATCGACGTCCGAGGCGAGGTAGCGCACGCGCGAGACGAGGATCGGCGCCACGATGCGCAGCTCGCTGTCGCCGCGCTTGCGCAGCCGCGCGGCGAGCTCCTCTCCCTGCAGCGTGCGGTTGGCGACGACCAGCACCCGCGAACGCGCGGACGGCGCCGCGCGGCGCCCCGCCTCCGCCGCCTCGCGCAGCGGCCGGCGACGGTCCGGATCCTGGGTGGAGAACTCCCAGACGAGCGCGCCGACGAGCGCGCCGACGAAGAGCGTGCCGCCGGCGATCGGGTTGACGAGCGCGCCGATCGCCACCGATGCCGCCGTCAGCCCCGCGCCGCCGAAAGCGAGGTAGAAGGCGTCCGTCTCGTCGCGGATCGGATTGCGCATCGTCCGCGCTCAGCCGGGCAGGCGGGTGTGCCGGTAGGTGCGCAGCTCGCGGACGGCCGCGGCGAGCGCCGCTTCCTCGAAGCGGCGGCGCACGGCGGCGCGCACGGGTTGGCGAACACGGGCGCGCTGACCACGGCGCTCGGCCGTGGCGGTCGATGGTCTGGGGACGGGACGTGGCTCGGGCAGCGGTTGAGCGTCAAGCGCCATCGGTACCTCCTTTCCCAAAATCTATGCAACGATCGTTACATAGACCGCGGGTCGGGGCAAGTGCGCTCACCGCAACTCCGATCAGACCCACCGCACCCGACGTCTGCCGTCTAAGCGTGCTGTCTGAACCGGCGCACCGGTGCGGGCGGGCCACCCGGTCGCATAGAGTCCCGCGACATGCCGCGCGTCAAAGTCATGATTCCCGACCCCCTGCTGCAGGTCGCCGCGGATGCGGCGCACGCGGCCGGCAAGAAGATCGACGACCTCTACGAGGCGGCGATCGTCGAGTTCATCGAGGCCAACCAGCACACCCGGCCGGGCGCGCTGCGCAACCGCGGCAGGATTCCGGCCTCGTCGCCCAAGCTCACGATCGAGATTCCCGAGGACCTCTTCCAGGAGGCCGAGAAGCTCGCCAAGCGCCTCGGCAAGCGGCGCGACGCGATCTACGCGCTTGCGCTGGAGAAACACGTCGACTACGCCGCCAACGCCCCGAGCGCGCTCGACCAGGGCCACGACCTGCCGACCGGCGCGTGGCGGTCCAAAGGGCCCGCCTAGCTCACGACTCACGAGCCGTCGCAGGGCTCCGCGCTCGATGAGCCTCGTCGACCTCCTCGACAACCCTGCGCCCGCCGGCCCCGTCGCGGGCCAGGTCGATCCGCGCGCGGCGCGCTTTCATCGCAGCATGCCCGGCTACGCCCCCAGCGCGGTCGCCGAGGCGCCCACCGCCGCCGCGCGACTCGGCCTGGAGAGGGTCGTCGTCAAGCTCGAGACCGAGCGCTTCGGCCTGCCCTCCTTCAAGCTGCTCGGCGCGTCGTGGGCGACGTGCCGGGCGCTCAGCCGCCGGCTCGGCTCGGCCGAGGACCCGATCGCCACGTTCGACGAGCTGCGCGCCGCGCTGCCGCGCCTCGACGGTCTGTCGCTGGTGGCCGCGACAGACGGCAACCACGGCCGCGCGGTCGCGCGGATGGCGAAGCTGCTGCGGCTCGGCGCGCGGATCCTGATCCCCGCGCACTCGGCGCAGGCCCGGATCGACGCGATCGCCGCCGAGGGCGCAACCGTCGACGTGGTCGACGGCAGCTACGACGACGCGGTCAAGCTGTCGGCGTCGCTCGCCGACGACGACCACGTCGTCATCTCCGACACCTCGTGGCCGGGCTACGAGGACGTGCCGGGTTGGGTCGCCGACGGCTACTCGACGATCTTTGCGGAGGTCGTCGAGCAGCTCGGCGACGAGCCCGTGCCACCGCTCGTGCCGATTCAGATCGGCGTCGGCGCGCTGGCCTGCGCGGCCGTCCGCGCGCTCGCCGACGGCCGGCGGGTGCTGATCGGCGTCGAGCCCGCCGACGCGGGCTGCGTGCTGGCGGCGATCCGCGGCGGCGACGGCCGGCCGGTGCTCGTGCCGGGCCCGCACCGCTCGATCATGGCGGGCCTGAACTGCGGCCTGGCCTCGCAGGTCGCGCTGCCCGACATCGCCGCCGGGATCGCGGCGTTCTGCACGATCGAGGATGCCGACGCCGAGGCGGCGGTCCGGCTGCTGCTCGAGGACGGGCTGCGCTGCGGCGAGACCGGCGCCTCCGGCCTGGCCGGGCTGCTCGCCCTGCGCGCCGACCGGCCGGACGACACATGGCAGCGCTTCGGGCTGGGCGCGCGGCCGGCCGCGCTCGTGATCTGCACGGAGGCGCCGACCGACGAGCGATCGTTCGAGCGGATCACCGGCAGCGTGCCGGACCGGCCGACAGGGTAACCGCTGGGGCCATGAGCACACATCAGCCACCGATGGATCCGACCAGCTCCGAAGCCGACGCCAAGCAGCTCGAGCTCGCCCGCAAGCAGGGCGCGACGTACCGCCAGGCGCTCGACCACATGGCCACGGAGGTCGCCCACGACGGCGGCACGCAGGCGGCCGGCGACTACATCGTCGGCTACGCCGTCGAGGAGGCCGAGGGCATGTACATGTGGCAGGACGGCGAGCTTGCCTGGCAGGACCCCGACGACGAGAACCTGCACGTCGAGATCGCCGTCCTCGACGCGTCGGACGAGCGCTTCGTCCCGTGCCTGAAGGTCACCGGGACGCTGATCGACCCCGACGGCAACGAGGTCGGCACGCACGTGCACGAGCTGCTCTGGCACCCGATGATCTACCACTACGGGCGCAACTGGAAGGTGCCCGCCGACGGCGAGTACACGCTGAAGGTGCACATCGACCCGCCGACCTTCATGCGTCACGACGAGGTCAACGGCTGCCGGTTCAAGGAGCCGGTCGACGTGACGTTCGAGGGCGTCAAGGTCGAGCGCGGGCAGGACTGACGCGCGCTGGGGCGCTGTCGGCGAGCGCATACGTGGCGGCACCGACGATTGCGGCCACGAGCAGCACGGCGGGCCAGGCGCCGAGCGTGTCGGCGATGAGGTGCGAGACGACGAACCCCCCGGCGTAGAGCGCCACGAGCACGGCGGTGCGCGCATTTCCGGCGGCGCGCAGCCAGCGCAGCGCGCACCACGCGCAGCCGGCTACCAGAACGATCGCGCCGAGCGGGCGGATGCCCGTGAGCTGCGCGACGGCGAAGCCGAGCAGAAGCGAGCCGGAGGCGACGGGCCAGGTCATGCGCCCGCCAACGGTAGCTCGCCGGGCCCCGCGGTGCCGAGGCCGCGCTCCGACCCCCGACGAACTAGGATGGCGCGCGGCGACGCAAGGAACTCCGGCGCGATTCCGGGGCGGTCCTCGCCACTGTGACCGGGGAGCCAGGTCCATCCGGGCCACTGGGCGCGCATGTGCCTGGGAAGGCGGACTGAGGCGACGATCCGGAAGTCAGGACACTTGCGCCGCCTTCGTTTCCACGAGGGATTGGAGTTGCCGGGTCGTGACGCCCCCAGCGCCGAATGAGCGCGCCCGCCAGGATCGCTGTCCCGGCGTGCTCTCGCTGCACGACGCCGCCGACGGCCGGCTCGCGCGCGTCCGCGTGCCCGGCGGACGGCTCGGCGCCGGCGCCCTGCTGACGCTCGCCGCGGCCGCCGAGGAGCTCGGCAACGGGCTGCTCGACATCACCGCGCGGGCGAACCTCCAGCTGCGCGGCCTGCGCGCCGGCGACGAGGTGGCCGCCGCGCTGGCCACGCGGCTGCACGCCGCCGGGCTGCTGCCCTCGGTGGACCACGACCGCGCGCGCAACGTGCTGGCCAGCCCGCTGGCGGGGCGCGCGCCCGGGGCGCTGGACGGTGTCGACGACGTCGTCGCGCAACTCGACGCGGGCATCTGCGCGAGCGCCGCGCTGCGCGACCTGCCCGCCCGCTTCTGCTTTCTCGCCGACGACGGCACGGGCGCGGGCCGCGAGATCGGCCCCGACGTGGCGGTCGTCGCCCGCGGCGGCGGCCATTTCGGCGTCGCGCTCGACGGGCGGGAGCTCGACTTCGAGGGCGGCGGCCCGGCGGCGGTCGCCCTTGCGCTGCGCGCCGCCGAGGCGTTCGTCGACGCCGGCGGCGATGCCTGGCGACTCTCGCAGACGCCGGGCGGTGCGGGCACGATCGCGGCGGCGCTGGGCCTCGGCCTGGCAGCGGTGACGCGTGCAGTGCGCACCCGCACGTTCGGTCCGGGCGCCGTCTCGCAGCGCGACGGCCGCGTCGCGCTGACGGCGCTCGCCCCGCTCGGTCAGCTCTGGCCGGACCTGCTGCGCGCGCTCGCCCGGCTGAGCCCGGCGGGCGTGCGGCTGGCGACGCGGCGCACCGTGTCGATCGTCGACCTCGACGGCGGGCAGGTGGCGCCGATGCGCGCGGCGCTGGCCGGCGCCGAGCTCGTGCTCGACGGCGCCTCGGGCTGGGTCGGGCTGACCGCCTGCGCCGGCACGGGCGCCTGCCCGCGCGCCCTCGGTGACGTCCGCGGCGCGGCGACCGAGCGGGCGCTCGCGCGCTCGGCGCGCGACCCCGCCGAGCACTGGGCGGCCTGCGAGCGGCGCTGCGGCGAGCTGCCCGCGACGCCGATCACCGTCACCGCCGGCGCGGCGGATGCCGTCGAGGTGCGCCTGCACGACGACACGTGGCAGGTGGCCTCGCTCGCCGGTGCCGCGCAGCGCCTGCGGCTCGAGGCGGCGCGATGATCGCCTACGAGCGCGACGGCGCGGAGATCTACCGCCGGTCCTTCGCGACGATCCGCGCGGAGGCCGACCTGGCCGGTCTGGACCCGATCCTCGAGCGCGTGGCGGTGCGGATGATCCACGCCTGCGGGATGGTCGACCTGGCCGCCGACATCGCCGCCTCCGCGGGCTTCGGCGCCACCGCTCAGGCGGCGCTGCGCGCGGGCGCGCCGATCCTCTGCGACACGTCGATGGTCGCCGCCGGCGTCACGCGCGCGCGCCTGCCCGCGGACAACGCGGTCGTCTGCACGCTGACCGAGCCCGGCATCGCCGAGCTGGCCCGCTCGCTGGACACCACGCGCAGCGCGGCCGCGCTGGAGCTGTGGCGCGAGCGCCTGGACGGCGCGCTCGTCGTCGTCGGCAACGCGCCGACCGCGCTGTTTCGGCTGCTCGAGCTGGTCGGCGAGCCCGCCGGCCCGGCGCCGCCGGCGGCGGTGATCGGCGTGCCGGTCGGCTTCGTCGGCGCGGCGGAGTCCAAGACGGCGCTGGCCGGCAACGCCGCCGGCCTGGAGTACCTCGTCGTGCACGGCCGGCGCGGCGGCAGCGCGATCGCCGCGGCCGCCGTCAACGCGCTGGCACGGGAGGCCGAATGACGGCCGTGGCCGCGGGCCGGCTGTTCGGCGTCGGCGTCGGGCCCGGCGACCCCGAGCTCGTCACCGTCAAGGCGCAGCGCATCATCGGCGCCTGCGATGCCGTCGCCTATCCGGAGAAGCGCGCGGGCAGCTCGATCGCGCGGCGCGCCGCGTCGCCATGGATCGCGGCGGGCTGCGAGGAGCTCGCGCTCGTCTATCCGGTCACGACGGGCGAGACCGACCACCCGGAGGGCTACGAGGGGGCGCTGCGCGACTACTACGACGCGGGCGCGGCGCGGATCGCCGAGCTGCTCGACGCCGGCCGCGACGTCGCCGTGCTGTGCGAGGGCGACCCGTTCTTCTACGGCTCCTACATGTACCTGCACGAGCGCCTGTCGGCACGCTACGAGACCGAGGTCGTGCCGGGCGTCACCGCGTTCAGCGCCGCCGCCGCGGCCGCCGGCACGCCGCTGGCCAAGCGCGACGACGTGCTCGTCGTCGCGCCGGGCACGCTGGCGCCCGACGTGCTGGCCGGTCACCTGCGCGACGCCGACGCGGCGGTCGTCATGAAGCTCGGGCGGCGCTTCGACGGCGCGCGCGCGGCGGTCTCGCGGGCGGGCACGGACGTGGCCGCGCGCGCGGTCTACGTCGAGCGTGCCTCGTGTGACGGGGAGCGCATCGCAACGCTCGGCGAGGCCGGCGGCGACGTGCCGTACATGGCGCTCGTGCTCGTGCCGACGGCGCGCAGCGCGCCCGCCGGCGCGGTCGCGGCGAGCCCGGCCGCCGCGCGCGGCTCGCTGGCCGTCGTCGGCCTCGGCCCGGCCGGGCCGGATTGGCTGACCCCCGAGGCGAGCGCCGCGCTGGCCGCCGCCGACGAGCTCGTCGGCTACGGCCCGTACCTCGCCCGCGTTCCGGCGCGCGCCGGCCAGCGCCGCCACGCCAGCGACAACCGCGTCGAGCTCGACCGCGCCCAGCTCGCGCTCGAGCTCGCCGCCGCCGGCGCCACGGTGGCCGTCGTCTCCTCCGGCGACCCCGGGATCTTCGCGATGGCGAGCGCGGTGCTCGAGGCCGTCGAGTCGGGCAACGGGCAGTTCGCCGAGATCGACCTGCGGGTCGTGCCGGGGCTGTCGGCGATGCACGCCGCCGCCGCCCGCGTCGGCGCCCCGCTCGGGCACGACTTCGCCGTCATCTCGCTGTCGGACCAGCGCAAGCCGTGGACCATCGTCGAGCGCCGGCTGGAGGCCGCGGGCGCGGCGGACCTCGCGCTCGCGCTCTACAACCCGGCGTCCGCGACGCGTCGCGACCAGCTCGAGCGCGCCCGCGCGGTGCTCCTGCGCCACCGCGCGCCCGGCACCCCGGTCGTCGTCGCGCGCGACGTCGGCGGCGCCGGCGAGGACGTCTCGATCACGACGCTCGGCGCCTTCGATGCCACGCTCGTCGACATGCGCACGCTGCTCGTCGTCGGCTCCTCGACGACGCGGGTCATCAGCGGTCGCGCGGGCCGCGAGCTCGTCTACACGCCGCGCGACTACCCGGCGTGACGCAGCAGCCAGGCGAGCGCCTGCTCGACGCCGGCGACCGTCTCGGCGGCGGGTCGCGGCGGGCGCGCGACCACGATGACCGGCAGCCCGCGCTCGCGCGCGGCCGCGAGCTTGGCCGCGGTGAGCGCGCCGCCCGAGTCCTTGGTGACGAGCACGTCGAGCGCGTGACGGTCGATCAGCGCGAGCTCCCCGGGGAGGTCGTACGGGCCGCGGTCGAGGCGCACCTCGTGGTCGGGCGGCAGCGCCGCCGGGTCGGGCGGGTCGACGCAGCGCACGAGAAAGAACGCGCCGCCGACGGCCCTGAAGGCGGCGAGTCCCTGGCGGCCGGTCGTGAGGAACACGCGCCGGCCGGCGGCGGGCAGGAGCGCCGCGGCCTCGTCGAGGCAGGCCACCTCGCGCCAGTCGATCGCCGGATCGCGCGCGAACGGCGCGCGCTCGAGGCGCAGCAGGCTCGTCTGCGTCGCCGCGCAGGCCTCGTGCGCCGACCAGGACATGCGCTCGGCGAACGGGTGCGTCGCGTCGACGACCGCCGTGACGCCTTCGGCGCGGAGGTAGGCCGCCAGGCCGGCGGGTCCGCCGAAGCCGCCGACGCGCACCTCGCCGTGCGGCAGGCGCGGGTGGGCGACGCGGCCGGCCAGCGTCGAGATCACCCGGACGCCGTCGCCGCCCGCGCCGTCGTGCAACGCGCCGGCCAGCGCGCGCGCCTCGCCGGTGCCGCCGAGGACGAGCACGGTTCGCCTCGGGGTCGTCACGGGCTCAGGCCCGACCGATGAGGCGGCTGCTGCTCATCGGCATCGGCGCCGGCGACCCGGCGTACGTCACGCAGCAGGCGATCCGGGCGCTCAACGAGGTGGATGTGTTCTTCGTCATGGAGAAGTCCGAGTGCAAGGACGAGCTCGTCGCGCTGCGCCGCGAGGTCTGCGCGCGCTACATCGACGGCGAGTCCTACCGGATCGTCGCCGTGCGCGACCCCGAGCGCGACCGGGAGGCGGCGGCCTACGCCGCCGCGGTCGACGACTGGCGCGCCGCGCGGGCGCGGATCTGGGAGAACCTGATCGGCTCCGAGCTCGGCGACGACGGCGTCGGCGCGATCCTCGTCTGGGGCGACCCGTCGCTGTACGACTCGACCCTGGCGATCGTCGATTCGATCCGCGCGGCGGGGCGGCTGGCCTTCGACGTCGAGGTGATCCCCGGCGTGAGCGCGATCGCCGCGCTCTGCGCGCGCCACGCGATCGCGCTCAACCGCGTCGGCGAGCCGGTGCTCGTGACGACCGGGCGGCGCCTCGCGCGCGACGGCTGGCCGGCCCGGGTGTGCGACGTCGTGGTGCTGCTCGACGCGCGCTGCGCGTTTGCCGACATCGCCGAGCCGGCCGACGTCGACATCTACTGGGGCGCCTATCTCGGCACCCCCGACGAGCTCCTCGTGGCGGGTCCGCTGACGCAGGTCGGTGCGCAGATCGAGCGCGTCCGCGCGGAGGCGCGGGAGCGCAAGGGCTGGATCATGGACACGTATCTCCTGCGCCGCCGGTCCGGACCCGCGAGGATCGCGGATGTGGAGCGACCAGATGGCGACTGACATGCCCGGCCGGGACGGCGATCTCGCGCGCCTGCGGGCGGCCTACGAGCGCGTCGCGCGCGACGGCGCGGCCGGCCAGACGCACTACGTGACCGGCGCCTCGGGCAGCGGGCGCAGCAGGCTGCTGCGCGCCTTTGCGGCGCAGCTCGCAGCGCTCGACGCCCCCCCGACGCTGCTGACCGGGGCCTTCGAGAACGGGCGTTTCGTCGCCTGGGACGACGGTGGCCCGCCGCCCGAGCGGGTCACCGCGGTCGTCGAGAAGGTCGTCTCGCTGCCGGAGGGGCTCGTGCCGTACGCGGCGCTGATCGGGCTGGCGATGTCGCGTGGCGAGGCGTCGCTCGCGCTCGTGCGCCGCCTGTTCGAGCGCAACGAGCCGCTCGCGCCGACGGAGTTTCTGCCGCTGCTGATCGGCGAGCTGTGCTCAGCGGGCCCGGTCGTCCTGCTCGTCGACGACGCCGACCAGGCGCCCGGCGGGCTGTGGGGCGACGCGGTGATCGACCTGGCCGAGCGCGTGGGGCGCGACCGACCGCTGCTGTTCGTGCTCGCGATCGAGCGACCGGCGCAGCTCGACGCCCACGAGGACGACGAGCCGGAGAGCCTCTACCTCGCCCGTCGCGTGCGCGGGCGCGCCCGCGCGCGTTGGCTGACGCTCGAGCCGGTGACGATCGAGGCGCTCGCGGCGTGGACCGGACCGGCGGCGCCCGAAGCGCTCGAACGGCTGCTCGACGCGACGGGCGGGCGCGCGTCCTGGGCGGCCGATCTGTGGCGCCACTGGATCGCCACCGGTGTCGTGATCGCGGGGAAGCCGGCAGCGGAGGCGGAGGCGGAGGCGGCGGATGGCCCGGCGAGGGATCGGCCGCCGTGGACGTTCTCCGACGGTGGACGCGAGCGCACGCTGGACGCGTTCGAGGACGTGCTCGGCGGGCGGCTGGCCAGGATCGCCGGCGTCGACGCCGAGGACGCCGACCGCACCGTGCTCGCCGGGGTGATCGACGGCGCGCGCAAGCTGCTCGCCCACGCCGCGCTGGAGGGGCCGGTCTTCACCGCCGACGCGATCGCCCGCGTGCTGCGGCGCGACCGCGACGCGCTGATCGACCTGCTCGACGACGCGCTCGTGCACGACGGCGAGCATCCCGACGGCATCGTCCACGAGGCCGGCTCGATCGACGTCACCGACGACCGCGGCGCCCAGCGCCACCTGTGGCTGTATCGCTTCGACGCCGAGCTGGACTGGCTCACGCTCGCCCATCGCGGCCTCGCCGAGTCCGAGCGCCGCGAGGCCGCCCGGCGGCTGGCGCAGGCGCTGATCGACGTCTACGGCGGCTCGCACTACGTCGCGGGCACGCTCGCGCACCTCTACGAGATCGCCGGCGACGAGGCGCCCGCGCGGCGTTACCGGCGGCTGGCCGACGCCGGCGCGGATCGCGATGTCCTGCTGTGGCGAGCCGAGGCGCTGCTGGCACGGGCCGATCCGCAGGACCGCGCCGACCGCCGCCGCGCCGGGGCGATCCTGCTGGCGGCGGCGCGCGGCCTCTCGGGCGGCGGTCCGCGCGAGGACGCCGTGCGCTTCTGCGCCGCCGCCTTCCGGCTCGCGCCGCTGCGCGAGGATCGCGCCGAGGCGCAGTACCTCACCGGCGTGCACCAGTTCAGGCGCGGCGCCTACGACGAGGCGCGCCAGGCCCTCGACATGGCCCGCGCGCTGTACCGCGATCTCGGCGAGCGCAAGGGCGAGGCCGACGCCCGCGCCGCGCTCGCGCTGATCGAGAGCCGGCGCGGCTCGGCCGAGGACGCGCGCCTCGAGCTCGCGTTCGTGCTCGAGATCTACCGCGAGATCGCCGACCGCGACGGCGAGGCGGCCACGCGCGAGAGCCTCGCCACGATCGACGTGGCGCTCGGCGCGCCGGAGCAGGCGCGCGCACACCTCGTCGCGGTCAGGGAGCTCGAGGCGCAGGCCGGCGACCGGCGTGGCGCGGCGAGCACGCGCCTGCGGATCGCCCGGCTGGACATGGAGACCGGCAGCTTCGACGCGGCGCGCGCCGAGCTCGACGCCGCGCTGGAGACCTACCGCGCGCTCGGCGACCGTCACGGCGAGGCCGACGCGCGCCACAACCTCGCGCGCCTCGGGATCGAGCTCGGCTCGCTCGACGACGCGCGCCGCGAGTTCATGCGCATCCTCGCCGTCTACCGCGAGCTCGGCGACCTCGTCGGCCAGGCGGCGACCCGCCACAGCCTCGCCACGATCGCGATCGAGCAGCGCGTCTTCGAGAAGGCGCGGCGCGAGCTGACGCACGTGCTGGAGCTGGGCCGCGAGCTCGGCGACGAGGACATCGTGCAGACGGCGCTGGAGGGCCTGGAGGTCGTCAACACCGCGGACCCGCCGCCGCTGGACGTCTGACGCGGTGATCAGGGCGTGCTGCGGTCGGGCGCGGGCACGC
Organism: uncultured Actinomycetes bacterium; assembly: GCA_963825485.1. Lineage (GTDB taxonomy): Bacteria > Actinomycetota > Thermoleophilia > Solirubrobacterales > Solirubrobacteraceae > CADCVQ01. The sequence goes on along the minus strand of CAWGTK010000038.1, from coordinate 193,095 downwards.
GCTCGCGCTCGCGGGCGGCCGAGTAGAGGTGGCTGTCGCAGAAGCCCGGCTCGCCGAGCGCCGGCCCGACGATGATCACCGCCGTGCGGCGCACGCCGGCCGCATGCACCTGCGCGGCGATCGTGGCCAGCGTCCCGCGCAGGACGACCTCGTCGGGCTGCGAGGCGCGGGCGACGACGGCGACCGGCCCGCCGGCGCCGTAGTGGGCCGCGAGCCGCGGCGCCAGCTCGTCGATCGCCTGGACGGCGAGGTGCAGGACGAGCGTGGCGCCGTGGGCGGCGAGCGCGTCGAGCTCCTCGCCCGGCGGCATCGGCGTGGCGCGACGGGCGTGGCGGGTGAGGATCACGGTCTGCGCGACGCCCGGCAGCGTCAGCTCGCGGCCCAGCGTGGCCGCCGCGGCGGCGAACGCCGGTACGCCGGGGGTCACGTCGTAGGCGAGCTGCAGCGCGTCGAGGCGGCGCATCTGCTCGGCGGCGGCGCTCCAGATCGAGAGGTCGCCGGAGTGCAGCCGCGCGACGTCGTGACCGGCTGCGTCGGCGGCGACGTACTCGGCGACGATCGCGTCGAGGTCGAGGTCCTGGGTGTCGACGCGGCGCGCGCCGGACGGCGCGTGGTCGAGCACCTCGTCGGACACGAGCGCGCCCGCGTAGAGCACGACCGGCGAGGCGGCGACGAGACGCTGCGCGCGCAGCGTGATGAGGTCGGCCGCGCCGGGGCCGGCGCCGATGAAGTGGACGGTCACGGGACCTGCAGCTCCCACTGCGTGACGGTCATCGCGGGCCGCCAGCCGGTGAAGCGGCCGAGCGGCTCGGCGTGGGCGATGGCGATCCGCGTCAGCCGGCCGCCGCGCTCCTCGTGCGCGCGGGCGAGGATGGTCTCGCCCTCGACGGTGACGACGTTCGCGACGAGCCGCCCGCCGGGCGCGAGCGAGCGCAGGCAGCGCGCGACGAGGCCGTAGCCCGACAGGCCCCCGCCGACGAAGATCGCGTCGGGCGGCTCGCCCTCGTCGTCGAGCGCGTCGAGCGCGTCGGGCGCGTCGCCTTCCACGACCCGCAGGGCGGGCACGCCGAGCGTGCGCGCGTTGCGCCCGATCCGCTGCGCGCGCTCGGAATCGCGCTCGATCGCGACCGCCCGCGCGCCCGGTGCCGCGCGCAGCCACTCGATCGCCACCGCGCCGCTGCCGGCGCCGATGTCCCACAGCAGCCGGCCGGGCACCGGGACGAGCGCCGCCAGCGTCACCGCACGGACCTCGCGCTTGGTGATCTGGCCGTCGTGCTCGTAGGCGTCGTCGGGCAGCCCCGGCGCGCGCGCGAGCAGCGGACCGTCACCGCGGACCTCGAGCGCGACGACGTGCAGGGCGCCGGCCTCGCGCTCTCCCCACGCGTCGGCGGTCGACTCCTCGACGCGCTCGCGCTCGCCGGCACCGAGGTGCTCGAGCACGACGAGCCGGCTGGCGCCGAACCCGCGGTCGCGGGCGACGCGGGCGATCTGCGCCGCCGTGCCCGCGCCGAAGCCGAGGACGACGAGCCGCCGGCCCGGCTGCAGCGCGGGCGCGACGACCTCGGGAATGCGTCCGGTCGCGGAGACGAGCTCGACGTCGGCGGCCGGCCAGCGCAGGCGCGCGCAGGCCAGCGCGAAGGAGGAGACGGCCGGGATGAAGCGCGTGCGGCCGTCGTCGTCGCCGAGCCGGCGCAGGATCGTCACGCCGACGCCGTGGAGCAGCGGGTCGCCGCTGGCCAGCACGACGACCGCACGGTCGGCGGCGAGCGCGGGCAGCTCGTCGACCAGCTCGGTCAGCTGCTTGGGCCAGGCGCGCCGCTCACCCGGCGCTTCGGCCGGCACGAGGTCGAGCTGGCGCCCGTCGCCGACGAGCAGATCGGCCGCCAGCACGGCCGTACGCGCTGCCTCGCCGAGGCTCGGCCAGCCGTCGGCGCCGATCCCGATCACGGTGATCACCCGGCGACCGCCTCGGCCAGCGCGCGGGCCAGCCGCTCGTTGGCCTCGGGTCCGCGCGCGGTCAGGCGCAGGTCGTCCGCGGTGAGCCCGGGGAACGATCCGGCCGGCCTGATCGCGATTCCCTCGTCGCGCAGGTGGGCCGTGACGCCCGGACCGATCCCCGGGACGCGCACGAGCACGTAGTTGGCGGCGGCCGGCCAGGTCCGCAGGCCGGGGATCCGGGCGAGCCGGCCTTCGAGGTCGCAGCGCTCGGCCTGCGCGCGCACGGCGTTCTTGGCCAGCGCGTCCGGGCGGCGGGCGACCGCGGTCAGCGCCGCGAGCGCGAGCGCGTTGCACGACCACGGCGGGCGGACGGCGCGAAGCCGGGCGGCGAGCGGCGGCGGGGCCACGGCGTAGCCGGCCCGCAGCCCGGGGATCGCCAGCGACTTCGTCAGCGAGCGCACGACGATGACGCCATCGTGCGCGGCGCGGACGAGCGACGCCGGCTCGCCCGGGACCATGTTCATGAACGCCTCGTCGACGACGATCGTGCGACCCGGGCGGCGCAGCGCGAGCAGCGTCGCGGCGGGCACGAGGGTGCCGGCCGGCGACGCGGGGTTGCCGACGACGACGAGGTCGGCCGCCGCGGGGACGTCATGCGGGCGCAGCGCGAAGCCGTCGTCGGGATCGCAGAGGACCCGCTGCACCGCCACGCCGTGGGCGCGCAGCGCGGCCTCGGTCTCGGTGAAGGCGGGGTGGACGCAGGCGGCCAGCCGCGGGCGCAGCGCGGCGGGCAGCAGCCAGAGCGCCTGCGCGGCCCCGCTGGTCGGCACGATCTCCTCGGGGGTGCGGCCGTGCAGCTGCGCGAGCGCCGCGACGGCCGCGTCCTCGCGCGGGTAGGCGGCGAGGTCGCCGCCGGCGAGGGCCGCGTGGAGCGCGTCGCGCAGCCACGCGGGCGCGCCGCCGGCGAGCACGTTGACGGCGTGGTCGGTGTCGCCGGGGCGCGCAAGCGTGTCGCCGTGGCGGCGGAGGGCCGCGTCGTCGGCGTCGTCGGCGTCGTCGCGCGCCGCGCCGCGCTGCGCCGGCAGCTCGATCGGCCGCCCGGCCACGACGACCACCGCCCGCTCGGCGGCCGCGGCGAGTGCCTGCGTCGCCTCGCCGAGACGGTCGAGCCAGTCCCGCGACAGCGGGTCGGGCGGCACCAGCCCCGAGCCGGCCTGCTCGGCCACGACGATCGCCGTCGAGCGCGTGGCCGCGATCGCCCGGACGAACCCGGCGATCCGCGCGGGCACGTCACCGCCGCCGAACATGACGCCGGCGATCCACGTGCCCAGGCCGTCGAGCAGGACGCAGTGGTCCCGGCACACCATCGCCGCGAGGTCGTCGCCGACGACGACCGTCTCCCACTCCGGCGGCCGGCGCAGGACGTGGGCGGCGATCCGCGCGGTCATCGAGTCGTCGTCGGGATCGGCGGTCGCGAGGTAGCGCACCGGCCGTCCGGTCGCGCGCGCCAGCCCCTCGGCGTAGGCGCTCTTGCCCGAGCGCGTGCCGCCGAGGACGAGCGTCAGGCCCATGCGCCCGAGCGCTCGCGCGCGGCCGCCGCGACGAGCCGGCGCGCGACGTGCGCGAAGGCGGCCCAGTGGACGTGCAGGTACGACGCGTGCACGGCGCCCGCGACGAAGCCCTCCGGCCGCGTCGTCCCGCGCGCGGTCAGCTCCCACGCCGCCGCGCCCTCGCCCTCGACGGCGGAGTAGTGAAACTCGTGCCCGCGCACCGCCTCGCCGCCACGCCAGAGCGGCGAGTCGCGCTGCGCGGCCGCCTCGCGGTAGCCGATCGACAACGCGCCGGCCATCCGCCCGCGGGCGGGCAGCACGTCGCACATCGGCAGATCGTCGAGCGTGTCGCAGAGGTACAGCAGCCCGCCGCACTCGGCCAGCACCGGCCGCCCGGAGCGCGCGAACGCCGCGACCTGCTCGCGCATCGCCGTGTTCGCCGACAGCTCGGCCCCGAAGACCTCGGGAAAGCCGCCCGCGAGGATCAGCGCGCCGGCGTCCGCGGGAAGCGCCTCGTCGTGCATCGGATCAACCGGCGCGAGCGTCGCCCCGGCCGCGCGCAGCAGCTCGAGGTTCTCCTCGTAGTGAAACGAGAACGCCGGTCCGCGCGCGATCGCGATGCAGCACCCATCCGGGCGGGCGTCCGCTGACGTGGCGCGCGCGGGGGCCGGCGACCACGGCGCCCCGCCCAGCGCGGGCGCGGTGCGGGCGAGGCGCAGCACCGCGTCGAGATCCAGCCGCGTGCGCACCGCCTCGCCGAGCGCGGCGATCGCCGCCCGCGTGCGCGCCGCCCGCTCACCGGCCGGCACGAGCCCGAGGTGGCGCTCGGGTGCCGCCACGCGATCGTCGCGGCGCAGCGCGCCGACGACCGGCACGCCGAGCGGCTCGATCGCCTCGCGCAGCAGCAGCTCGTGATGGTCGGAGCCGACCTTGTTGACGATGACGCCGGCGATCGCCACGTCGGGGTCGAACGTCATGTAGCCGTGGACGATCGCCGCCGCGCTGCGCGCCATCGAGGCCGCGTCGAGCACGAGCAGCACAGGCGCGCCGAGCAGCTTCGCGACGTGCGCGGTCGAGGCCAGCTCGCCGCGGCCGGAGGCGCCGTCGAAGAGCCCCATCACGCCCTCGATCACCGCGATGTCCGCGCCGGCCGCGCCGTGCAGCGCCAGCGGCGCGACGAGCTCCGGCCCCGCCAGGAAGGCGTCGAGGTTGCGGCCGGGCCGACCCGACGCCAGCGCGTGGTAGCTGGGGTCGATGTAGTCCGGGCCGACCTTGAAGCCCTGCACGACGAGGCCGCGCGCGCGCAGGGCGCCGATCAGCCCGCAGGCGACCGAGGTCTTGCCGGCGCCGGAGCTCGTCCCCGCCACCACGATGCGCGGGATCGCGGTCACCACTCGATCCCCTGCTGGGCGCGGATGCCCTCGTCCATCGGGTGCTTGACCTTCGCCACCTCGGACACGAGGTCGGCGACCGCGATGAGCTCGGCCGGCGCGTCGCGACCGGTCACGACGATGTGCTGAAAGCCCGGCCGGTCGCGCAGCGTGGTGACGAACTCCGCGACGTCGATCCAGCCCCACTTCAGCGGGTAGGTGATCTCGTCGAGGATGATGAACTCGTAGCGCTCCTCGGCGATCGCCGCCCTGACGCCCTCCCAGCCCGCGCGCGCGAGGTCGGCCGACTCGTCGAGGTCCTTCGACAGCCACGACCAGCCGTCGCCCATCTTCTCCCAGTCGATCCCGCCGAGCGCGGCGGCGGCCTTCGCCTCGCCGACCTTCCACTTGCCGGACTTCACGAACTGAAAGACGCCGCAGGCGTAGCCGCGCGCCCAGCAGCGCAGGAGCATCCCGAACGCGGACGTCGACTTGCCCTTGCCGTGGCCGGTGATGACGATCAGCAGCGGCCGGTCGCGGCGCTTGCGGCGCTTGGGCTCGGCGCTGCCGCGGTCGCCCGGGCGGTGCGGGACGTCGACGTCGTCGCCGCTGTGGCGGGTGAGCGGGTCGGACTCGGTCATGCCGCCCTCCCCAGTGCGACGACGCTGCCGCCGGCCGCGACGGCGAGCGCGCGCGCCAGCCCGAGCCGGACCGCGCCCTCCTCGGTGTCGACGACGTACACGGCGTCGGCGCAGCGGCCGAGCTTGGCGGCCGAGCGGGCGGCCGCGGCGGCGGGTGCGCGCCCGTCGGTCAGCACGACGGCGCGCGCGCGGCCGGCGGGGTCGCGGCGTCGCTCGCGGCCGATGAGCTCGCCGGCGACGTCGAGGCCCGCCGCCAGCGGCGTGCGACCGCCCGTGCGCAGCGCGCGGATCGCGGCCGCCGCGTGCTCGAGCGGCGCGCCGGGTTCGTGCACGACGTGCGCGCGCGCATCCCGAAACGCGACGATCGCGACACGCTCGCGGCGCGCGTACGCCTCGCGCAGGAGCTCGAGCAGCGCGCCCTTGACGCGCGCCATCCGGCGCCGCGCGGCCATCGAGCCGCTCGCGTCGACGACGAGGCAGAGCAGCCCCTCGTCGCGGCCGGCGCGGACGTTGGTGCGTAGCGCGCGCGCGTCACCGGTGGCGAGCCGGTCGCGGAGCGTCGCGACGAGCGCGAGGTCGGTGTCGCCGGCCGCCGCGGGGCGGCTGTCGATCGCCGCTGTGTGCGGACCGCCGGCCACGCGCGGCAGCGGCGCCAGCGAGAGCGGCTGCGCGGGCTCGGGCACGTCGAGGCGGTCGCGCGGCGCCGGTGCGTCGCGCCGCTCGCGCGGCTCCCCCGGGTCGCCCCGCTCGTCCGGTTGCGGAGCGCCACCGCCGTTGCGGGGCGGGGGCGGAGGTTCGTCGGGCGCGTCGCCGCCGGCCTGCTGCAGCGCACGATCGATGTCAACCGGATCGGCGCCGGCGCCACCGTCCAGCGGGTCGCGGCGGCGGCGGTGCACGAGCGCGAGGTGGGCCGCCCGGCGCACGTGCTCGGCAGCGACCTCGTCGACGCCGTCGAGCGCCGCCAGCACCCGCGCCGTGCGCGCGGTCACGACGTCGCCGCGCATGCCGTCGACGCCGATCAGCGCGCAGGCGCGTACGAGCCGGTCGAGCTCGCGCTCGGGCAACCGCACGGACGCCAGCCGCGCGCGCGCGGCGACGATCGCCGCCGCGACCTCGGCGTCGGCCGCGGCGAAGCGCTCGGCGAACGCCACCGGGTCGGCTTCGTAGGCCAGGCGCCGGCGCACGATCTCCGCGCGCGCGGCGGGCTCGGCCGGCGCGCTGCACTCGACCCCCAGGCCGAAGCGGTCGAGCAGCTGCGGGCGCAGCTCGCCCTCCTCGGCGTTCATCGTCCCGACGAGCAGGAAGCGCGCGTCGTGGCGGACCGACACCGCGTCGCGCTCGACGTGGCAGACGCCCATCGCGGCGGCGTCGAGCAGCGCGTCGACGAGGTGGTCGGGCAGCAGGTTGACCTCGTCGACGTAGAGCACGCCGCGGTGCGCGCGGGCCAGCAGCCCGGCCTCGAACGCCCGCTCGCCGGCGAGCGCGCGGCCGAGGTCGAGCGCTCCCACGAGCCGGTCGATCGTCGCGCCGACCGGCAGCTCGACGAGCGGCGCCGGGCGCTCCTGCACCGGCGCGCCGGCGTCGACCGGGCCGTCCGGCGCGAGGTCGCCGGGGCCGAAGCAGAACGCCTGTCCCGCGGCCGCCGCCACCGCCGGCAGCAGCGGGGCCAGGGCGCGCACGGCCGTCGACTTCGCGGTCCCGCGCTCGCCGCGGACGAGCACCCCGCCCACCGCGGGCGCCACCGCGTTGACGAGCAGCGCCTCGCGCAGCGCCGCCTGGCCGACGATCGCCGAGAAGGGATAGCCCGGCACGGTCACGCCGACGCCTCCTCCAGCTCGCCCTCGAGCTCGAGGTAGCGCGCCCGGATCGCGGCGACGCTCTCCTCCGACGGCGCCTGCCACTGGCCGCGCTCGGCGGCCTCCAGCAGCCGCTCGGCGATCGCCCGCGCCGCCCACGGGTTCGAGCGGGTCATGAACGCGCCGACGTCCGCATCGAGCAGGTACTTGCGCGCGACGTCCTCGTACATCCAGTCCTCCGCGACGCCGGTCGTCGCGTCGTAGCCGAACAGGTAGTCGACGGTGGCGGCGAGCTCGGCCGCGCCCTTGTAGCCGTGGCGGATCATCGAGGCGATCCAGCGCGGGTTGGCGACCCGCGCGCGGAACACGCGGCGCGTCTCCTGCGCGAGCGAGCGGGTCACGACGCGCGACGGATCCGACGAGTCGCCGAGCACCGCCGCCGGCTCGACGCCGCGGATCGCGCGCACGGTCGCGACCATGCCGCCGTGGTACTCGTAGTAGTCGCCGGAGTCGAGGATGTCGTGCTCGCGGCTGTCGACGTTCTTCACCGCGACATCGATGCGCCCGAAGCACGTGCGGTGCGCGTCGCGGGCCCGCTCGCCGTCGAGGCCGCGACCGTAGGCGTAGCCGCCCCACGCCTCGTAGACCTCGGCGAGGTCGCCCTCGCCGCGCCAGCCTGTCGTGGGCCCGGCATGCTGTCCTGGGCCGGGAGCGCGATCGCGGGCGTCGAGCAGCTGGGCGAGCCCCGCTCCGTAGGCGCCGGGCTTGGAGCCGAAGACGCGCGTCGTCGCCTGGCGCCACGCGGGTGCCGCGTCGAGCGCGCCGGCCAGCGCGGCGGCGTCCTCGCGCGCATGGGCGGCGACGAAGTTCTGCTCGGCCGGCTCCTCGAGCGACGCGACGAGGGATACCGCGTCGTCGAGCAGCCGGACAAGATGGGGAAACGCGTCGCGAAAGAAGCCGGAGATCCGCACCGTGACGTCGATCCGCGGCCGGCCGAGCTCCTCCAGGGCAATGACCTCGATGCCGGTCACGCGGCGCGACTCGCGCGCCCACAGCGGACGGACGCCGAGCAGCGCGAGGATCTCGGCGGCGTCGTCGCCCTGCGTACGCATCGCCGACGTGCCCCAGGCCACGAGGCCGACCATCTGCGGCAGCTCGCCGTGGTCGGTCAGATGGCGCTCGAGCAGCGCGTCGGCCAGCCGCCGCCCGGTCTCCCAGGACAGCTGCGAGGGCAGCGCGCGCGGGTCGACCGAGTAGAAGTTGCGCCCGGTCGGCAGGACGTCGACGCGGCCGCGCGTCGGGCTGCCGCTCGGGCCCGCCGGGACGTGGCGGCCGTCGAGCGCGGCGAGCACGTGGTGCAGCTCGTCGGGCGTCTGGGCGATCCGCGGGACGACGGTCTCGCAGGCGAAGCGCAGCGCGTGCTGCACGTCGGCGTCCGCGCGGCCGAGCACGGCGGGCACGACCCGCGCGACCGCATCGCAGGACCAGCCCGCTGTGGCGAGCGCGTTGAGCAGAGCCGCCTGGCGCTCCTCGAGCAGGTCGGCGCCGCGGGTCGTCGCGAGGACGTCGTCGTCGAGCTCCAGCGCCGTCGCCAGCGCCGCCCGCAGGCCCGGCACGTCGCCGGAGCCGAGCCGCAGCACCGCGCCGACGAGCCCGCGCAGCTGCTCGCCCGCGGGCGCCGCGCCGAGCACGTGCAGACCGTCCTTGACCTGGATGTCCTTGACCTCGCAGAGGTAGCCGTCGATGTGCTCGACGAGCAGCCCGAGATCGTCGGGGCGCTCGGACACGCCGAGGTCGGACTGCAGGTTGGCGCGCTCGATCGCGTCCCAGATCTGGACCGCGAGGCCCGGCAGCTTGGGCGGGTCGAGGATCTCCAGGCGCGCGTACTCGTCGAGCAGCGCCTCGAGCTCGGCCAGCTCGTCGTACGTCTCGGCGCGCATCATCGGCGGCACGAGGTGGTCGACGATGACGGCGTGCGCGCGGCGCTTGGCCTGCACGCCCTCGCCGGGGTCGTTGACGATGAACGGGTAGACGAGCGGCATCGCGCCGAGCGCCGCGTCGGGCGCGCAGCCGGCCGACAGCGCGAGCATCTTGCCCGGCAGCCACTCGAGCGTGCCGTGCTTGCCGAGGTGGACGATCGCGTCGGCGCCCCAGGCCGCGTCGAGGAAGCGGTAGCAGGCGAGGTAGTGGTGGGTCGGCGGCAGCTCGGGGTCGTGGTAGATCCCCACCGGATCGTCGCCGTAGCCGCGCGGCGGCTGGATCGCGACGAGGACGTTGCCGAGCTCGAGCCCCGCGACCACGAAGTCCTCGCCGTCGACGAACTCGTCGCCCGGGGGCGGGCCCCAGCGCGCCTCGATCGCCGCGCGCAGCGTGCCTGGCAGCGTCGCGTACCAGCGCTCGTACGCGGCGATCGGGAAGCGCAGCGTGGCGTCGGCGAGCTGCTCGTCGGTGACGAACTCGGGGTCGTGGCCGCCGCCGGCGATCAGCGCGTGCATGAGCTCGTCGCCGTGGGCGTAGGGGCGCTGCACGGCGTAGCCGGCTTCGTGCAGCGCGTCGAGCAGCCCCAGCGCGCTGGCGGGCGTGTCGAGCCCGACCGCCATCCCGACGCGCGCATGCTTGGTGGGGAAGCTCGTGAGCAGGACCGCGATGCGCTTGGCCGCGTTGGGCGTGGCGCGCAGCCGCGCGTGGCGCACCGCCAGCCGCGCTACGCGGGCGCAGCGCTCGGGATCGGCGACGTAGCGCGCGATCGGCGCGCCGACGTTCGACTCGCGCTCGTCGCCGCGCTCCTTGAACGACACGACGCCGCCGAGCAGCCGCCCGTCGAACTCGGGGATGGCGACCTGCGTGGCGGCGTCGAGCGGGGTCAGGCCGCTGGCGCTGTCCTCCCACGCCGCCCGCGTGCACGTCGCGCAGACGGCCTGCAGCACCGGCACGTCGAGCGCTTCCAGGGCGCGCGCGTCCCAGCGCTCGTCGGCGTCGCCGGCGTGCGAGCCGCCGGTGGCGAGCATCGTGACGAGCAGCGCGTCGACATGGCCGTCGAGCAGCGCGAGCGCGGGCACCTTGCCGTCGATGTCGCGGCGCAGGGTGGTGCTCCAGACCGCGAGCGCGTTGGCGCCGGCGGCGTCCAGCTGAGCGGCCAGCTCGTCGACCCACCCGGCGTTGCCGGTGATCCGGTGCGAGCGGTACAAGCAGATGCCGACGGTGGGCCGCTGCGGGTCGAGCGCCGCGAGCGCGTCATCGAGCGGCACGTCGCCGCGGCCGGGGACGTAGACGCCGAGGTCGGGCACCTCGTGCGGCGGCGCGAAGCCGTGGCCCTCGAGCAGGAACGTGTCGGCGAGAAAGCGCAGCAGCTGCTCGACGTTGTCGACGTCGCCGTGGCGCAGGTACTCCCCGGCCTGGGCGACCGCGCCGGCCGGCACGAGCGAGAGGTTCGTCATCTCCGCGTCGGGCTCGAGCTCGCCGCCGAGGGCGAGCAGCGCGATCCCGCGCGCCTGGCAGCGCGCGCGCATGAGCTCAAAGCCGTCCGGCCAGCCGCGGCGTCCGCCGAGGATCCGGCACAGCACGACGCGGGCGCCGTCGAGCACGTCGTCGACGAACGCCGCCTGGTCGATCGCGCCGGCCGGGTTCGCGCAGCGGACGGTGGGGAAGTCGTCGCCCAGCCGGTCGACGGCCGCCGCGGCGACCAGGATCTCGGTGTCGGCGGTCGTGACGAAGCGCAGCATCTAGCGCCGCCTCCCGCGGAGGGTGGCGCACGCTTCTTGCGCCATGCGCGAGCAACGTGCCGGACGACGGGTCACGAGATCGAGCATTGGCGCACCTCCGCGCGGATCGTGGGCAGGTCGTCGGGCGCGCCGTCGCGCAGGAGCGCGAGCACGGCGCCGGTGTCGAGGCGCTCGACGAGGTCGCCGAGCACGTCCAGCCGCCGCTCGCGGGCGGCGGCGAACGCGCCGGTGCCGGGCACGAACGTGCGCCCGCGCGCGGCCGCGACGGCACCCAGCAGCGCGCGCCGCAGCGCGTCGCTCTCGAAGGCGCCGTGCCATGACGTGCCGGACGTCTGACCGACAACGCAGCCGTCCGGCTCACCGTCGTCGGCGCGCAGCAGCGGCTCGCCGCCATGGCGCGAGACACGGCCGTGGCGGATCTCGTAGCCGCTGTCGGTCCGCGCGCCCAGCGCGGCGCTCACGCCCGCGCGGCGACGCAGGATCTTCGCGCGCTCGAAGGCCGTACGCACCGGCAGCAGGCCGAGGCCCGCGACCGCGCCGCCGGCCCGCGCCTCGACGCCGGCGTCCTCGATCCGCTCGCCGAGCATCTGGTAGCCGCCGCAGATGCCGAGGATCGGCGCCGCCGCGGCCGCGCGCGCCCGCAGCGCGCGATCCAGCCCGGCCGCGCGCAGCCGCGCGAGATCCTCCAGCGTGGCCTTCGTCCCCGGAAGCACGACGAGGTCGGCGCGCTCGACGTCGGCGGGCGAGCGCGTGAAGCGCACCCGCACGCCGGGCTCGGCGCCGAGCGCGTCGAGGTCGGTGAAGTTGCTCATCCAGTGCAGCCGCACGACGGCGACGTCGAGCGTGTCGCCCCCGGCCAGCGCCGAGGTCTCGGGGGCGCGGGCCTCCAGGGCCAGCGAGTCCTCGCCGTCCATCCAGAGGTCCTCGGCGAACGGCAGCACGCCGAGCACCGGCCGGCCGGTGCGTCCGCGCAGGTCATCCAACCCAGGGGCCAGGATCGACGCGTCGCCGCGGAACTTGTTGATGACGAAGCCCGCGACGAGCGCCTGGTCGGCGGGCTCGAGCAGCGCGAGCGTCCCGAACAGCGAGGCGAACACGCCGCCGCGGTCGATGTCGCCGACGAGCAGCACCGGCAGGCCGGCGGCGCGCGCGAGCCCCATGTTCGTGATGTCGCCGGCGCGCAGGTTGATCTCGGCCGGGGAGCCCGCGCCCTCGCAGATCACCACGTCGTAGCGAGCCCGCAGGTCGGCGAGCGCGGCGGCGACGATCGGCCGCAGCCGCGCCTTCAGCGACTGGTAGGAGCGCGCGTCGGTGTCGGCGTAGGGCTGTCCCATGACGATCACCTGGCTGTGGCGCTCGCCCGACGGCTTGATCAGGACCGGGTTCATCGCGGCCTCGGGCTCGATGCCCGCCGCCGCCGCCTGGACCGCCTGGGCGCGGCCGATCTCCGCCCCGCCGGGCGTGACCACCGAGTTCAGCGCCATGTTCTGCGCCTTGAACGGCGCCACCGAGACGCCGCGGCGGGCGAGCCAGCGACACAGACCCGCCGTGACGACCGACTTGCCCGCGTCGGAGTGCGTGCCGCAGACGAGCAGCGCGCCGCTCATCGCACGCTCCCGACCGCCACCGCCGCCGCCAGCGCGGCGGCGCCGACCCGCCGCGACAGCCCGTTGGCCCGCGCGATGTCGGCCGCCGCGGGCGGCTGGCCTTCGCCCAGTCGCGGTCGCAGCTCGACGATCCCGCCGTAGGCCAGCGGACCGCCGAGTCGCAGATCCAGCGCGCCCGCGAAGGCGGCCTCCATGCGGCCCGCGTTCGGGCTCGGGTGGGCGGCGCCGTCGCGGCGCAGGACGCGCCAGGTGCGGGCCGGCGCGGCGGCGCACAGCACGGTCAGCCCGGCGCCGGCGCGCGCGGCGGGCCAGCCGAGCGCGTCGTCCAGGCGCGCCGACGCCCAGCCGAAGCGCGCGTAGCGCGGCGTGCGGTGGCCGACCATCGCGTCGAGCGTGTTCGCGGCGCGATAGGCCGCCACGCCGGCGGGGCCGCCGACCGCTGCCCACAGCAGCGTCCCGACGACCGCGTCGCTGGTGTTCTCGGCGACCGACTCGACGACCGCCCGCGCGACGCCGCCGGCGTCCAAGGACCCTGCGTCGCGGCCCGCCAGCGCGGGCAGCCCGCGCCGCGCCGCGCCGAGCTCGCCGCGTTCGAGCAGCCCGGCGACCGCCGCCGCCTCGCGCCGCAGGGAGCGCCCGCCGAGCGCCGTCCAGGTCAGCAGCGCGAGCGCGGCGCGGCGGCCGAGCAGCCGCTCGAGCGCGTGGCCGGCGAGCGCGGCGCCGCCGACGAGCAGCCCCGTGAAGAGCGCGCCGCGCGCCCGGCTCGGTCCGTAGAGCACCCGCTCCAGCGCCAGCGCCACCCGCCCGAAGCCGGCCACCGGGTGGCGGCGGCGCGGGTCGCCGAAGGCGAGGTCGGCGCCGTAGCCGAGCGCGAGGCCGGCGGCGTCGGGCGTGTTTCGGCCTGCGGTCATCGCAGGCTCTGAGCTTCGGACGACGTGACGGGCGCGTTGACGTGCGCGACGGTCCAGCGCCCGTCATGGGCATGCAGCTCGGTCAGCGCCAGCGGCGCGACGTCGATGCGCCAGAACGCCGCCACCGGCGCGGCCAGGGCATGCACGACCGCGGCCTTCACCACGCCGCCGTGCGTCACCGCGATCGTGCGACCGTCGTGCACCGCCTGCTCGTCCAGCCAGCCGCGCACGCGCTCCAGCAGCGCGGCGAGCGGCTCGCCGCCGTGGGGGCAGGCGGCCGGATCGGTCATCCACGCTGCGGCCGCGTCGGGGTCCTCGTCGTGCACCGCGGCCAGCGTGCGGCCCGCCCACGCGCCGAAGTCGCATTCCCGCAGCGCCGGCTCGACGTCGGCATGCAGACCGGCCGCCGCCGCGGTGTCCCGCGCGCGCAGGGCCGGGCTGCTCAGCGCGTCGCCGCGCCCGAGCCGGCCGGCCAGCGCTCGCGCCGCGGCCAGCCCGGCTGCGTCGAGCGGCTCGTCGACCGGGAACGCCGCGCGGCGCACGGCGTCCGTCGAGGCGTGGCGGATCAACACCAGGCGCCTCACCCGGCCGCGGGTGTGTCGAACACCACTCGCCTGGCGAGCCTCATTCGACACGCCCGGCTCCGGCGCGGACCGCCGCGGCGCGCTGCGCCGCCCGCTGCATGGCGATCCCGAACCCGATCCCGAGCGCCGCCCACAGCACGGCCTGCGTCCCGAGCGAGCTGAGCCGGAACTCCCAGATCAGCGGCGCCGGGAAGCTCTCCGGCACCTCCTGCACGCCCGGCAGCGCGAGCGCCAGGCCACCGGCCACGGCGATGAACGTCGCGGCGCCCGCCAGCGGCCGTGCCCACGGCGGCACGTCCGAGCGCAGCGACCACATGACCCGCGCGGCGGCGAGCATCGCCAGCGCCGAGCCGACGAGCAGGATCACGTAGAACGCCGTCCGGTCGCCGATCGTGTCCGGGTCGCCGACGGCCGGCGGGTTGGGCGGGTACTTCACGAACGGGACGAGCACGATCGCCACGAAGATCGCGCCGGCCAGGCGCGTGGCGAGCTCCCAGTCGCTGCGCTGCGTGCCGCGCCCGCGCAGCGCCGCGAAGGCGATCGCGAACAGGCCGCCGGCAGCGATGCCGTAGAGCGCCGTGGCGAGGAAGAGGCCGCCGCGCTGCTCGCCGCGGCCGACGACCCAGTCGCTGACGTGGGCCAGCGGCAGCAGGCTCGCGTGCGCCGATGCCGCGTTCTCGATGTCGATCGCGTCCTGCACGCGCGGCTCGCCGAAGACGAACGCGAACACGCCGGCCAGCAGACCCGCGATCGCGCCGACGACGAGGCCCCTGCGGATCAGGGTCCAGACCATGGGTGGCGCCGGGGTGCTTAGTGGCAGGGCACGCCGAGCAGATGACGCCCGTCGTGCATCAGCTCGTGGAGGAACGTGCCGCTCTGCGAGAGGAGCCCCTGGTCGTACTGCACGAGGTAGATCGTGAGGACGAAGAGCGCGCCGAGCAGCAGGGCCGGCAGGAGCTCACGGAGGGGAAACGGCTGGACGTCGACTGACGGCTGCATGGATGCGGCCTCCTCGGGATGGTGCGTCCCTCATGGAAGGTGCCGCGGCGGACGAGTTCCTGACTCGCGGGGCATGAGTTCACCCCGTCACAGTGGCGCTACCGTCCCGGATTCTCACCAGGTTCCTCGCGCCGCCGCGCTGACGCCCCGGAACCTACCGCACTACCGTGTCGACGCGCATGCACGATGCGACGCGCCCGACCCGGCCGGCGACGCCCGCGGGGCACGACCCCTCCCGCGCCGCCCAGCGCGCGGCCGATCCGCGCGGCTGGCGCTACGACGACGACGCGCTGGCGGCCGTCCATCGCGTCATCGCCGAGCGCCGCGACATCCGCCGCTTCCGACCCGATCCGGTCGCGGATGACGTGCTGGAGCGGGTGCTCCGGGCGGCGCACGGGGCGCCGTCGGTCGGCCTCATGCAGCCGTGGCGGCTGATCGTCGTGCGGGGGATGAATCCGCGGATCGCGATCCGCGACGTCGCCGCCCGCGAGCGCCTGCGCCAGGCCGGCCGCTTCGACGAGCGAGCGCGCGCGTTTCTGGACCAGAAGGTCGAAGGGATCGTCGAGGCCCCGCTCGGGGTCTGCGTGTGCTGCGACCACGGCGAGCCGGGGGAGGAGATCCTCGGCCGCGGCACGATCCCCGAGACCGACGTCTACAGCACCGCCTGCGCGATCCAGAACCTCTGGCTCGCCGCCCGCGCCGAGGGGCTCGGCGTCGGCTGGGTGAGCTTCTACCGCCTCGCCGACCTGCGCGCGATCCTGGCCATCCCGCCGCGCGTGGACCCGATCGCCTACCTCTGCATCGGCTGGCCCGACGAGCGCCCGGTGCGGCCGGGCCTGGAGTCCAGCGGCTGGGCGGCGCGGACGTCGCTCGAGCACGTCGTCATGCAGGAGCGCTGGCGGGAGGCCGAAGCGCCGGCGCCGGTCCCCGCCCACCCCGCGCCGGCCGCCGCCCCCCGCGCCGCTGCACCCCGCGCCCCCGACCGTGCCGCCGCCATCCGCGCCCGTGACCGCTCCGACACGCTCGTCAAGCCGGGCGGCAGCCTAGGCCTGCTCGAGGCGCTGATCGAGCGCTGGGCCGCCGCCGCGGGTGCGCCGCCGCCGGCGCGGCTGCACGCCGGCGTGCTCGTCTGCGCCGCCGACCACGGCCACACGGCGCACGGCACGAGCCTCTTTCGCAGCGCGGTCTCGGCCCAGGTCGCGGCGGCCGCCGCGCGCGGCGACAGCGCGGCCGGCGTGCTCGCGCGCGCCGGCGGGCACACGCTGCTCGTCGCCGACCTCGGCCTGCGCGGCCCGACGCCGGACGGCGTGCTCGACCGCAAGGTCGCCGGCGGCAGCGCCGACATGACGACCGGCGCCGCGCTCACCCGCGTGCAGCTCGACGCAGCGCTCGCCCATGGCCGCAAGCTCGCCGCCGAGCTGCACGCCGGCGGCGCGCAGTGCCTCGTCCTCGGTGAGATCGGGATCGGCAACACGGCGACGAGCGCCGCGCTCGCCTCCCTGCTGACCGGCGCCGCCGCCGCCGTCACCGTCGGCCGCGGCACCGGCCTCGATGCGCCCGCCCTGCAGCGAAAGCGCGCGCTCGTCGCGCAGACCGTGGCGCTGCACGCGGATGGCGCCACCACACCCGAGGCGATGCTCGCGGCCACCGGCGGCCTCGAGCTCGCCGCGCTCGCGGGCGCCGCCCTGGAGGCCTGGGAGCGCCGCCTGCCGGTCCTGCTCGACGGCTACGCCACCGCCGTCGCCGCGCTGGCCGCCACGCGGATCGATCCGGCTGCCGGCGCGGGCCTGTTCGCGACCCACCTCTCGGCGGAGCCCGGGCACGCGCTCGTCCTCACCGAGCTCGGCCTCGAGCCGCTGCTGGACCTGCGCATGCGCCTCGGCGAGGCGTCCGGCGCGCTCATGGCGCTCCCGCTGATCGAGCGCGCCGGCCTGCTGCACGCGCAGATGGCGACGTTCGCCGAGTCGGGCGTCGACGCCCGGACCGACGCGGGATGAGCGTCCTCGACGAGGCACGCGCGGCGGTCGGGCTGCTCACCGTCGTGCCCGTCGGACGCCGCGAGCTGCCCGACGACGCACAGCGCGGCGCCGCCCTCTGGCTGCCGCTCGTCGGCGGGCTGATCGGGATCGTGGCGGCCGCCGCCTACGCGCTCGGCGAGGCGCTGCTCGGCGGCTTCTACGGCGCCGCCCTCGCGCTCACGACGGCGGCCATCGTGACCGGCGCGCTGCACCACGACGGCCTCGCCGACATGGCCGACGGGCTCGGCGTGCGCGGCGACCACGGCCGCCGCCTGGCCGTCATGCGCGACTCGGGCATCGGTGCCTACGGCACGCTCGCGCTCGTCGCGTACGCGCTGCTGGTCACGGGCGCGCTGGCCCAGCTCGACGCGCCCGACGGCGCCGCAGCGATCGTGTGCGGGCACGTCCTCGGGCGCTGGGCCGCGCTGGCCCAGCTCGCGCTCCTCGGCCCCGCCCGCGCCGACGGCCTCGGCGCCGCGTTCTCCGCCACGACGCCCGCGCTGGTCATCGGCTCGGCGACCGCGGTCGCCATCACGCTCGCCGCCGCCGGCATCGTCGCCGGTCTCGCGGCGCTGGCCGCCGCGGTCATCGCCGCCGCCGCGACGGCGCTCGCGGCGCGGCAGCTCGTCGGCGGCCGCACCGGCGACACGCTCGGCGCGGCGGTGCTCGTCACCGAGGTCGTCGTGCTGTCGGTGCTCGCCGCCTACTGGCTCGCGTAGCCGCCGGGCCGGCGTTCAGAAGCCGAAGTTCGGCAGCTCGTCGCGGCGCGTCCACCCGTCGCCGAACGTCGTCGTGACGATCGTCTGACCGGTCGG
The DNA here is from genome assembly GCA_963825485.1 of uncultured Actinomycetes bacterium. Lineage (GTDB taxonomy): Bacteria > Actinomycetota > Thermoleophilia > Solirubrobacterales > Solirubrobacteraceae > CADCVQ01. The sequence goes on along the minus strand of CAWGTK010000038.1, from coordinate 175,144 downwards.
GAAGCCGCCCGCGTAGACGATGAGGCCCACGTGAGCCGGGTCGTTCGGCGCGATCGCGCGCACGTCGCTCGGCGTCGAGAACGTCAGGTAGCGGACGTTCGGGTCGGCGGTAGAGGGCATCGATGTCATCGGCGGTCTGGGGCACTGCCGGCCGGCCGCAGCGAGCGTGAGCGAGGACCGTGCCATCGACTCACAGAGACACTCCGCCCCGTTCCTGTCACCGCGCCGCCGGGCATGCTGTGACGACATGCCCCCATCACCGCCGTCCGGCAAGTCCGAGACCGTCCGCCACCCGCTCTTCGCGCGCCTCTACGCGCGGGTCAGCGAGCGCGAGTCCGCCGAGCAGATCGGCCATCGCCGCGAGACGCTCGCAGGGCTGCGCGGCCGCGTGCTCGAGGTCGGCGCCGGCAACGGACGCAACTTCGGCTTCTATCCGGCCGAGGTGGACGAGGTCGTGGCCGTCGAGCCCGAGGCCTACCTGCGGGCGCTGGCCGAGCAGGCCGCGGCCGAGCCGCAGCACGGCGGCCGGATCGGCGTCCGCGACGGGGTCGCCGGCCGGCTGCCGGTCGAGGACGCGAGCGTCGACGCCGCCGTCGCCTGCCTCGTCCTGTGCACGGTCCCCGACCAGGCCGCGGCGCTGGCCGAGCTGCGCCGCGTGCTGCGCCCGGGCGGCGAGCTGCGCTTCCTCGAGCACGTCCACGCCGAGCGCCAGCCGCTGCGCGCCGTGCAGTCGCTGGCCGACGCCACGCGCGTCTGGCCGCTCCTGGCGGGCGGCTGCCACGGCGCCCGCGACACGCTGGGCGCGATCGAGGCCGCCGGCTTCACCGTCACCGACGTGCGCCGGTTTCACTTCTCCCCCGGCCCGCCGCTGCCGGCCGTGCCGCACATCCTCGGCCGCGCGACGCCCGGCGTGGGAGGATCGGCCTCCGATGACCGATGAGCCCGTCACCTACGAGCAGGGCGACCGCGTCGCGCTCATGCGCACCGCCCCGATCACCGGCGACATCCAGATCATCGAGGCGGTCGTGCTCGGGATGGTCGACGAGTACCAGGTCGTCGTCCGCTTTCCCGGCGGCACGGAGCTCACGCTGCCCGTCGGCGACGTGACGCGGATGCCGCCGCGCGGCGCGTAGAGCGGGCGCGCTTAGCCGAGGACGCGGCGGGTAGAGACCGCGTTCGTGCCTCTCTCGCCCACGCGCCGCCCGGGCACCGCCGCCGTCGCCCTCGCCGTGACCGCCGCTCTGTTGCTCGGCGCCGCGACCGCGAACGCCGCGGCACAGCAGCAGCCGCGCGGCGGCTCGGCGACCGTCGCCCCCGCCGGCCCGCCGCTCGGCGCCGGGGCGACCATCTCCCTCGACGAGCGCCGTCCCGGCGGCGGCCGGATCCCGCCGCACTTCGTCGGCTTCAGCATCGAGTGGTCGCTGATCGAGCGCTACATGGGCGACGCCGCGCGGCCGGCGTTCGCCGCCCTCCTGCGCAACCTCGACACCGGCGAGCTGCGCATCGGCGGCAGCTCGCAGGATCTCATGCCCTTCGATCCCGCGGCCCCTAACACCAACCGCGTCATCACCCCCGAGGATCTGCGCGCGGTCCGCGCGACCCTCGACGCGGCCAACGGCAGCGACGACCGGCGCCGCGTGCCGCGCTGGGGCACGATCCTCGGCACCGCGCTCGCACCGGTCGAGGAGGAGCGCCCCTGGGTCGGCCCGGAGCACGCGCGGCGCTTCGTCACCGAGGGCGTCCTGCCGGCGTTCGCCGGCGGCGCCGAGCGCACCGTCGCCGGCATCGGCCTGGGCAACGAACCCGACATCTCCTACCGCTACGACCTCGCGCCCTACCTCGCCGACCTCGCCGCCTACCGCGACGCCGACGTGACCGGCTCGCTGCCGATCGCCGCGCCGAGCACGAGCGAGACGATCGCGCCGTGGCAGGCGATCGAGGCGCGCAGCGTGCAGACGCGCTTCTTCTGGGACTGGCCGGCGATCCTCGCCGTCATCGCGCCGGCAATGAGCGCTCGCAGCGGCGCCTACGGGGCGCTGGCCACCGACCACTTCTATCCCGCCGCCCGCGGCTGCGAGAGCGACGCGTACCGCTGCGCGACGATCGAGCGCCTGCTTTCCCAGGAGCGCCTCGACAACCTCGCCTACAACACCTACCTGCACGCGTCGCTGGCCCGCGAGCGCCGCCTGAACTACCGCCTGCAGGAGGTCAGCTCGGCGGCCGGCCGCGGCGTGGCGGGCGTCAGCGACGTGGCGGCAGCCGCCACCTGGGCGATCGCGATGATGTTCGAGGCCGCCTGCCCGCAGCCGCCCAACGCGCCGGGCGCCAACGCCGACTGCCAGATCGGATCGGTCGGCGTCAACCTCCACAACGCCGAGGTCAACAAGTTCTTCGCGCCCGAGGAGGGCAACGCGTTCTACAACGCGATCGACTACGACCCGTCGCCGGCGATGGGTGCCCCGCAGGCCCGCCCGCCGTACTACGCGCTGCTGCTGTTCTCGCGCTTCGCGCAGGGCACGGACGGCCTGCGGCCGGTCGCGATCACCCCCGGGGCGGGCGCGGCGGCGGGCGCTGCGCTGAAGGCGTGGGAGCTCGGCGCGGGTCGCTCCGGCCGGCGCGTGTTCCTCGCGAACATGAGCGCCGTGGCGCAGACGGTCACGCTGCGCGCCGACGAGCGGCGCTACACGCTGAGCCGCATGACGCCCTACGACCCGACCGGCGCCGGGCGCACGCTCGACGCGCCGCAGGTGCGCATCGACGGCCGCGCCGTCGCGGCCGACGGCAGCTGGCCGGGCTTCGCGCCGACCGGCGGACGGATCGCGCGCGACCGCGTCAAGCTCGCGCTCGCCCCCGGCGAGGTCGCGGTCCTCAGCCTGCGCGACCGCTGACCGCTGACCGCCGCTACCGCGCCGGCAGCGGCGGGCACTCGCCGCGAGACGCGTCCCAGTCCCAGGTCTGCAGGAAGCGCGCGGCCGCGATCGTCCCGTCGGCGATCACCGTCGCGCGCTGTTCGTCGGGATCGAGGCCCAGCAGTCCGTAGTCCCCGGGCAGGCGCAGCAGCCGCCCCCGCGTGACGTCGGTCGCGGTGACGGCGAGCGAGTTGCGCCGCCCGGGCGCCAGGTTGGGGTCGTCGCCGCCGTCGGTCGCCGAACGTCCGCACGCCGAGGCGCTCGAGCTTGTCGCGCACGAAGCCGTAGATGTAGTCGCCCTCGTAGGCGCCGGCAGAGTGCAGCAGCAAGATCCCCTCGCTGAGGATCGGGATCTTCGGCAACCACGCGATCGAGGACGCGGGCGTACTGCAGCCGCCCCATCGCCTCGACCAGGGCCCGCTCGCCGATCCCCGCCGCCACCAGCGCGCCGGCGGCCGCGCCCGCCGACGTGCCCGCGATGCGCTCGAACGAGTAGCCCGCGCGCATGAGCGCGGTAACGGCGTCGCCCAGCCCGATCCCCTTCGTGCCCCGCCCTCTAGACCGACGCGCAAGCTCAGCGGTTGCGTGAACGAACGGTACCATCCGCTCATGCAGCGTCAACGCGTGACCCTCGATCTCGACGAAGCGGTCGCCGCGCTGCTCGCCTCCTGCGCCGCCGACGCGCATGTGAGCGAGAGCGAGATCGTCGAGCGGGCAGTACGCGCGATGGATCTGCGTGCGCTCGTCGCGCGCGTACGGGCACGCAGCGATCTCGATGACGACGATGCGATGGCGCTCGTGCAGGAGGAGCTTCGCGCGGCGCGAGCCGAACACACAGCGTGAACCGCGTCATCGCGGACGCCAACGTCTTGGTGTCGGCGGCGCTCCCCGGTCACCGCTCGCTCCCTCCGCGCTCGTTCTCGAAGCCGCCCTCGACGGCCGGCTCGAGCTTCTCAGCTCACCGACGCTGCTGTCGGAGATCACCTCGGTACTCATACGCCCTCGTCTTCGTCGCTACCTCTCGCTTGAGGAGGCCAAGCGATTCGTCGCCGACCTTGCGGCCCAGACGACACAGATCAACGACGCGCCATTCCCGCATCCGGCGGTCTGCCGCGACCCGCGGGACGACTACCTCGTCGCACTCGCGGTCGCCACCCGGGCCGGCGCGATCGTCACGGGGGACCGCGACCTGCTGGAACTCCGTGACCCGCCGGTCGCCGTTCTGACGCCTCGCACGCTCATCGAGCGCTTCGACGCTCCGGCCTGAAGTCCGGCGAGGCCGCGTCGACCCACTGCGGGCCGCGGCCACGGCGCGCAGCTCAGTCCGGCCACTCCGCGTGCGCATTCGAGATGGTCTGCGGGGACGGCGCCGACGGACTGCGACACAAGTCCTCGAGCAGGCCGCCGAGGACCAACTCCTCCGGGACGAGGCAGCCGCTGCGGGCAAGCGCGTCAGCGAGGGTGCCGCTGACCGTACGGCGGCGGGACATCAGCCGGCGCAAGGGCACACCGCTGTCCGATACTGCGCGGTCGTATGCGTCGGCGTCGTATCGCCAGGCCACCACGCCCGCGTCGCGCACGAGCGCCTGATGGATCGCCAGGCCATCCCAGTCGAAGTCGCCGTGGTGGCGCAGCGTGGCCCCGCAGGCTCGAAGCTGACCGAGGAGGGCTGATGCCGCGGCGCTCGGCCAACCGCCCGTGCAGACGAGCGGGCGGCATGCCGTTCCGAGCGCCCGCTGCGCGGCGCGGACGACGGTCGGGTTCTCGCACACGAACAGGTCCTCGCCCCGCCACGCGACGTCGGACTCCTCGAGTTGAGCAAGCGTCAGCACCATGTGGCTACCGCGCATCGTGCTCAGCGCCATGCCGAGCGGTGTGTCCAGCGCCCCTTCGAGATTGAGCGTGAGCACGGTGGACGAGAGCGGATCGGTTTCGACGCCCCAGTCCAACCACAGCTCGCGAACGCTGCGCTGGCCCGGCATGCCGGCGAGGCGCTCGAGCAGGCCACGAACGAGGCGCTCGACCTTCGTGTCGGGATCGAGCATGTGGGCATCGCCCGCGAACAGCCGCGCCGAGAGCACGGCGCGTTCGACGACCGGCTCCGCCGGAAGGACCTCGACCACATCCAGCGCTTGCAGCCACGCCGGGACGTCGGCGAGCCGGATCACGCTGGTCTGGAGGGCCTCGACGAGCGCGGGGCGCGCCGCGACCGCAGGGTGCTCGAACACACGGGCGCGCTGAGCCGCACGGTGATCGCGCTTGCCGGCGCGCGCGGCGGGAAGATCTCGCGGCCTGCGTCCCGCGAAGCGCTCGTAGGCCTCGATCGGGTCGATCCCCGAGTCGTAGACCGCCGCTTCGAACCGCGAGAGTCGCTCCTTGAGATCCCGTCCGGACAGGATTCGCCGTCGCCGCTCGCGCCACGGCAGCGCATCGAAGGCGTCCGCCTCGGTGACCGAGAGCTCGGGGACCGCGAAGGTCCCGTCGCGGTCGTAGCCGACCCGCTCGCGGGCATCGAGCGCCGCCGACCAGACGCGCGCGAGCGCGGGATCGCCGGCCGCGGGAGCGCTCACGCGACGAGCAGCTCGGCCTGCTCGAGCTCGCGCAGCACGTCTCCGTTCCAGCGGAATGCGACCGTATGCACGCCGGGCTCGGCGTTGTCGCGGTGCAGCTGGTAGATCGCGAGCGCCGGGACGGTGACGTAGGTGCCCCACAGCTCATGCGACGTCATGACGAGGTCGAGACCGAAGTCGACCGTCGCGCCGAGCACGCGCCCGCGCGTGTCGTCGTCGATGCCCGACAGCGCTTCGTCGAGAAAGATCATCCGTGGCGCCGTGGTGTCGTCGTAGAGGGCGGCGGCCGCCGCGAACAGCGGCAGGTGGATGAGCACCGCCTGCTCACCGCCCGACCCGACCGCATGGCGCTTGCGGGTGAGGCGCTCGCGCGTCCCACCCTGCTCCTGCAGCAGGTCGAAGATGTGCCACGCGCGGTAGTCGAAGGCCGCAGACAGCGTGTCCACCATCGCCTCGGCTCCAGCGCCGGCGCCGCCCCCTGCCGCGCCGCGAGCCGCTTGGATTCGCGCGCGGAAGAACTCGACGAGCCGGTCGCGCTCAGGAAGCCCGGCACTGGCAATCGACCGCCGCAGCAGGTCGACCATCGGGCGTAGGCCCTCGTCGTCGTGCACCCGCCAGTCGAGCTGGATGACCTTGCCGCTCGCGGTCGGGCAGCGCCGCAGGATGCTGTTCATCCGGGCCACGCGATCATGGACCCCGCGTATCCGCACCCGCAGGTGATCTGCGAGCTCCTCGACGAGCGTCGCGCCGAAGACGCGCCGCTCCTCGGCGGTCAGCAGCCGCTCACGCTCGGCGAGGTCGAGATCAAGGCCCAGCAGCACCTCGTCGAGCAGCCGGTCGGCCGGTCCTTCGGTGACGCGGACGACGAGCACGCCGTCGTGCGCCTCGGTGTAGACGCCAAGGTCGGCCTCGGCGAGCTGCTGGCCTAGGTCCATCACCGCCCGCGACACACGCTGGGCCAGCTCGCCCGACGGGGTGCGGACGCGCGTGACGTGGTCGGGCAACCCGCGCGCGACCTCGAGCGCGCGCGTCAGCGGCCATTCGGCTGCCTGCGCCACGTCGTCGGGCGCCGCTGCGCCGAGCGCCGCAGCGACGAGCCCACCGCGGGCCAGCCCACGCACCGCCCCGAGCGCGGCCTCGCGTGTCGCGCGCGTCGCGGCACGCGCCGACTCGGCGTCACGCGAGTCGCGTGCGGCGTCGCGCGCGGCGTCGTGGAGGTTCGCGAGCGCGGCGACGCCGCTGCGGTGCACGCCGCGCAGCTCGGCAAGCGCCGTGGTCACCTCCTTGTGGCGCAAGCGAAGCGCCGCCCCCTCCTCGCCAAGCGCGGCCTCGCGGGCGGCGTGCTCGGCGCCCAGGCGCTGCGCCTGCTCTTCGGCCGCGAGCGCGTCACGCTCGCGCACGCCGGACCGCGTGGCGAGGATCGCCTGTCGCTCGCGCTGGCCCGCCAGGGCTTCCCGGGCGCGCGCAAGGGCCTCGAGCTCGCGCGCCACGCCCGCGACAACGCCTGCGAGCTGCGAGCACGCTTCTCGGCGCGTGACCAGCGCGTCGTCGTCAAGCCCGGGGGCGAGCCCGTGGGTCACCGCATGGTCGCGCTGCTCGGCTTGCGCGACAAGCAGCACGCCGGCGTGCCGCGTCGCCTCGGCTTCCGCGTGCTCGTGCTCGGTCACGGCCCGCCCCTCCACAGCGACGGCCACGCCAAGGCAGCGCAGCGCGGCATCGAGGGCCGCGCCGGCGGGGAACGCCGCGAGGTCGGCGTCGAGCGCCGCAGATCGCTCGACCAGCCGCGCAAGCGACGCCTCGATCTCGAGCTGCCGCACCACGAGGGCGTCGAGTTCGACGCGGACCTCTGTCAGCCTGCGCGCGCGACGAGCCGCGCGAGCAGCGGCCCCGAGATGCTCGGCCTGCGCCTTGGCGGCACGGCCGTGCAGGGGACCGAGGACGAACGACCCGTCGGCGCCGATCGCCGCCTGGGCGCCCGTGCCGAGCGCCGTCGGCCCATAGGCCACGGTGGCCAGCACCCGGTCGACGGGGGTCGCGTCGAGCGCGGCGGCCGGATCAGCACAGAGCACGGCGCCCAGCGTCCTCCCTGGTGGGACGGGCGCGGCGGGACGCAGCAGCGTGTCGAGCGTGGCCGGATCGAGCAGCGCCCCCTCGGGCGTGAGCCAGGCGTCAAGCAGCCCTGCCGCATGCAGCGCGGCCTCGATGCTCGCCCGCTCGCTCGCGCCTACCTCGGGTCGCAGGTCCACGGCCTGCCAGAGCGGCGCGCCGGGCCGCCCATCACGCGAGCTGCGCGCCCAGCTCGGCGTGGCCGGCGGCTCGTCCTCCTCGTTCTCCAGACGCCGAGTCTCCTCCACGAGCTCGCCCCGCTCGCCCTCGAGCGCGTCAAGTGAACCCTCCAGCACTGCACGCTCCCCTGCGATGCGCGCCCGTGCGAGCCCGACGGCGGGCGCCAGCAGCGGCTGGACGTCCTCGGCCGCCAGCGCGGCGACCCGGAGAGCGGCGACCTCGGCCGGCTCGAGCTCGAGCACGTGCAGGGCAGACGCCCAGCTCTCGACCGCCGCGGCCCGCTCCGAGCCCGCGAGCTGCACCTGCGCCTCGGCCTCGAGCGCCAGCTGCCGGGCCGCCGCGAGCCGCTCGGAGGCGCTGTCCAGCGTCGCGCGTGCCCGCGCAGCCACGGCGTCGGCGGTCCGCACCGCGCGCCGCAGCTCGCCTTGGCGCATCAGCACGGCGCGCATGCCATGCGCTAGATCGCGCAGCGCGTCGCGCCAGGCGATCGGCTCGAAGCCGGCCGAAAGCTGGTCGCGCAAGGCGGTGGCGCGCGCCGCCAGGCCACCGGCGAGCGAGATGGCGTCGACGTCGTCGAGACGCTCACGGGCGCCCGCCTCGGCCTCCTCCAGGGCGGCTGTCGCGGTCACAAGCTCGGCCTCGGCGGCGACGAGTTGCGCGACGGCTTCGGCCGCGGCCTCGCGGCGCGCGCCAGCGGTCGCGCGCTCGGCCTGGACCGACCGTCCGAGCTGGGCGACCTCGGCGACCGATGCCCACGCCGCCGACGTGACGAGGGCGCGCTCCTCGCCATCGAGCGTCGTCAGCCGCGCCTGGCGCGCTGCCTGCTCCGCCGCCAAGCGCGTCTCCTCGTCGCGTAGGCCCTGAGCCCTCGCGGTCGCCTCCCGCAACGCCTCGGCAGCGCCGCGCGCTGCCGCGTCGGCTGACCGCAGCGCTTGCCCTCGCTCGCGGACGAGCGCCTGCGCGTAGGCCCGGTACGTGCGGTCGTGAAAGGAGCGCAGCCGCGTTCGGTTCGCCCGGATGCGCGCGAGCCCCGCCTCGAGCGCCTCGAGCTGTTCGAGCCCCGAAGCCAGGCGGCGCAGCAGCCCGTCGTCTACGGCGGGCAGACCCGAGGCGAGCATGGCGGCGACGCCCGCCGGATCCAGGCTCTTGGAGAGGTGCGGGCGGCGCAGCTGGCGCATGAGCTCGAGCATGACGCGGTACTCGTCGGCCGTTGCGAAGCCGAAGACCCGCTCGCGAAGCCGCTCGCGGTATTCCGATGCCGTGCCGAGCAGCTCGCCGTCCTCGCCCAGCGCCGCGATGAGATCGGCGCGCGACAGCGGCTCGCGGTCGTCGCGGACGAGGCAGACGTCATCGCCTACGCGCCGGTTCGCCAGGACCCAGTACCACCGCGTCACCCCCGGGCGGTCGCGCCAGGCCTTCATGCCGATGCCGGCCGTGACCCGCTCGACCCCGCCGCGCCCGATCGGCGCGCTCGAACTCGATCCACACGTATCCCACGCGCGTGTCCTGCTCAACGCAACCGACGAGGTTCCACTTCATCTCCTTGGCCGTGCCCGCGAAGGGGTCCAGCCGCACGGGCGAGATATCGCCGTCGAGGCAGAAGGGGAAGAGCAGCTCGAGAACCTTCGTCTTGCCGGAGGTGTTGTGTCCGCGCAGCAGCAGCCGGCCGTCGGCGAACTCGAACGTCTGGTCTGCGTACTCGTAGAGGTTGATGATCCCCGCACGCGCCGGGACGAATCGGGCCTGGCTCATGACATCTGCACCGATGACCTGCGCAGCTCGGGGTCGCGAAAGCGATGGGCGAGCGGCAGCAGCCGCAGCGCGCCGGACGGATCGAGCGCCACGAGGTCGAGGGCAGCGAGCGTTGCGACAGCATCAGCGGCCAGCGCGCTGACGACCGCCGGGTCCTTCGGGTCGCGCTGCCAGTGAGGGTGGTGCTCGGCGGCAAGGCGGCGGACGAGCACGAGGACCCGCTCGCGTGCGACCAGGCCGCCCTCCGGCGCCGATCGGGCCTCGGTGTGCAAGGCGTCGCAGAGCAGCAGGGCGGCCTGCTTGACGGTCGAGCGGGTCGGGAACGGGAGGTCTGTCAGCATGCGATCGTCGGTCACGAGCGCAGTGCCTTCCGCGCGCCGCTCGACATCGATTCCGGTGGCGCTGGCGACCCCGTCCTCGATGCGCGCGCGCTGGCCGAGGAAGTACGTCCGCGCGCCGTCGTCGAGCTCGTCGAGCAGGAGCACGGGATCCTCGACGAGGCGCCGTGCGAGCTCGTGCGCAACGGAGCGCCGAGCACCCTCGACCGTCGGCGCATAGCCCTCGCCGAACGTGTCGATCGCCGCCGGCGAGTCGGCTGCGAGCGCTTGCGCGGGGTCGCGAAGCAGGGCGGCGAGGCGGCGCCGGTCAACCGTGAGAAACGCCTCGTCGTCGCCGGCCTCCAAGCTGCGATAGCTCGCCTTCGAGCCGGCCGTGTGCTCCAGGACGCCCCAGGAGACGAGCAGCTCGATCCCGTCGGCGAACGCAAACCGCTCGGCGCGCGCCTCGAAGTCGATCGCGATCGGCGGATCGCAGTCAGCCGCCGCCGCCGCCGTGTCGCGGGCGAGCTCGGCGAGCGCCGTCTGCGCCCCTCCGCGCTCGAGTGCCGCGAGGGTGCAGAGCAGCAGCACGGCGCCGCGGTCTGAGAGGCTCGGCCATTCGTCGCGCGGACGCCTGCGGCCCGATTCGCTCGCCGGCGGGACGCGCAAGGGTCGCCGGGCGGAGCGATCGGTCGGTGCGCCGACGAGCCGCGCCGCGGTCGGGCCGACGTGCAGCCGGTAGCCGAAGACGTCGGTCGCCATACGCGCGAGCTCCGGCTCGTGGCGGCGGACCAGCGCAAACGCGTCCTCGCCGTCCCCGACGAACGGGGCTGCGAACAGCGCCCGGAACGCGGTCCTGCGCTGCTGCTCGGCGTCGAGCTCGCGGACGTTCATCGCAGTCGCACCTCAAGGCGGTAGTCGGGCGTGTCGAGCCGGCCGTGCGGGACCGTGAGCATCGTCCGTGCACCGTCGGGCGCAGCGACAAGCACGATGTCGGCTCGGCCGTCGCTGGAGCTCGCCTGGCGTCGCCCGCCGACCGCCGGCGTTTCGTACGCGCGAGAGATCCAGCCCAGCAGGTGGGCGAAGCTGCGCGGGTCGAGCTCGTCGAGCGCGGACAGCGTCAGCGGGCTGTGGTCGGCAAAGCGCCGCAGGACGGTTTCGAGCTCGGCGCGCTCGGCACGGCGTCGCTGCACCATGCGTGCATGCCCGTCGGCCAGGTCGAGGACGCGCGCCGAGCGCCCGCGACCGGGCAACGGCACGCCGGGGCGGCGCAGATGCGCGACGACCGGCGCAGGCGGCGCCACCGACCACGAGGTCCGGCCGGGTGCCACGACGTCCTCCGGATCGCGCTCGGGGACCCCAACGTGGCGTGGTTGTATGAGCCCGAACGCCCGGCGCACGACCTCGACGGCCGTGCCGTCCGGCCCCCGTTGAGCGAGCCCGGCGAGGTGCAGCAGGACAGTGGCGCGGTCGATCCGGTCGGTGCGGCGGGCAATGAGGCGCTCCGCGATGTCCAGTAGCGCGCGGATCGCCTCGACGACGTTCTCGTCGAGCGTTCGCCATGGCGATCCCGCGGCGCGGTCGTCGCCGACGAACCAAGCTCGCAGCCCGGCCCACTGGCCCGCGAGCTCCTCGCCGCGACGCGCGCGCTGCGCCGACGCCGGCGTGCCCCCCGGCAGCTCGACGAACTCCTCGGCGGAAACGATGAGATCGACCACGCGCTCCGCGGACGCAGCCCGCTCGATGCGCTCGATCGCCGCGAGCACGTCGTACGTCCAGCGACGGCGGTCTCGCCGGAAGACCTCGAGGTGCTCGACGATCGAGCCCTTCGAACGCTCGAAGGACTCCTCGTCGACACGCTCCGAACGCCGTATGAGGGCGTTGAGCGAGGACATGAACGACAGCGCGCCCGCATGCAGCGCCTCGAGCTCGGCGAGCGCGCGCTCCAGCTCGGCGCGCAGCGCCAACCCGTCCGGAGCCGCGCCCTCGAGCTCGGCGGCGAGCCGGTCGAGCGCCGCGCGGATCGCCGGGATCCGCTGCCCGTCGAGCAGGGCGTGCTCGCGGCCGAGGCCGTCGAGCCGCGCGAGCAGCTCTTCGGTGAGGCGACCGGCGGGCGTGACGTCGAACGTGAAGCGATTGCGCCGCCACTCCTGCGCCGAAGCCGCGAGGCTCGCGTCGTGCTCCTGCTCGAGCGCGCCCCACGTGACGAGCTGGGCGAGCCGGTCGTCGAGCAGCTTCGTATCGATGCGCGTCGCGTAGCGCGCCGCGAGCCGGTCGGCGACCTGCGTCGGGCGCAGCCGCAGCCCGAAGGCCTGATGCTCCAAGAACAGCACGCGCATGATCCGCCGGTAGGACTCCGCCTCCTCGGCGCTCGCGTAGCGCAGCACCGAGTGACGTCGCAGCGGCTCGTCGCGGGTCCGCACGGCGGGCGCGTCGGGAACGGGCGCAACGCGCAGCGCCGCGCTCAACGTGTGGGACAGCTCAATCGCCATCGCGCTCGGCCGCTTCGGTGTGCAGCGCTACGACGAGGCCAGACGATGCGATCGTGTCGAGCACCTGGATGGTCGGCGCGTCGCGCTCGAGCCGGGCGACGATGCGCATGACGTCCTCGGCCAGCGCGAACGGCTCGCCGCCACGGGCCAGCCTGCAGCTGCCGAGCGCGTGCAGCTCGCTGCGCATCTCGGGACCCACCCGCACCGTGTCCAGCCCCAGTCGGTGCCGGCGGCGCTCGACCGACGGCACGCGACCGTCGCGCCCGGCCACCTCGACGAGCCGCCCGAGGCACTCGAGCGCGGCCACGTCATCCGCGCCCGCCGACTCGGTGGCGAGCGCTTCGTTGCTCGCGTCCAGGGCCAGCACGGGGTCGCGCAGGACGCGCAGCGCAACGACGAGCACGAGCGTCCGTCGTTCGTCGGAGGAGTCGAGCACGCGCTCGGACATCAGGACATCCTCCACGGCGGACCGGACGAAACCGCGGCCGCAGAGAAAGCCCTGCAAGCGGGCCACGCCGGTGCGGCCCTCCAAATCCGCTTCTCGCGGTTTCGCAGGCTTCGCCCGTGCCTGCTTCGGCAACTTCTCGGGTCTTCTCGCGGTCCGGCCTTATCGGGGCGATTGGTCCAACATCCCGATGCCTCCAGTGTCTACGGGCGATTGCGGCGCGCACCATCGCGAGAATCGCCCTATCGCTGTCCAGCGGCTACTCGGTGCAGGCGTCCTGCCCTTCCGCACCACGCACCCGTCGATCGTCAGCCGGAGCGCTCTTGATGCCCGGCTGGCGGGTTATGCGATCGACGTTCAATCGATCCCAACCAGCAGTTCGCTGCTCTTGACTTCAAGCGCCCGCGCGAGCTTGACGATCGTCCCGAGCCGAGGGTCGCGCTGGGCGCGCTCAAGCCGGCTGATCTCCGTGAAGTGCATACCGCTGACGGTGCCAAGGGCCTCTTGAGACAGTCCCGCCGCGAGGCGGCGTTTGCGCAAGTTCACGGCGAAAACGTCGCGGGGCTCCACGCGGCGATGCTGTCGCCACTAAGCCGAAGTCTCCAGAGCCAATACCTCAAAGATTGGGTACCGTTCCAGAGCATGAGCATTGGCATGCTGGTGGTCCTCATCGGGCTCGGAGCGCTGCTCGTCTGGAAGATCGGCTCCGTGGTCCTGCGGGTGACCGGCGCGCTGATTGTCCTCGCGGGGCTCGCCGGTATCGCCACAGACGAATCCGGCGGGTTGCTCCTGGCAGCACTCGTGGTCCTGCTCGGGACCGTCCTCTGGCTGGCCGGCCACTGGCTGTTTGCCTTCCGCCACCACGTCTACCGATCGCCGCTGGCGCAGCAGATCTTCCTCAGGGCGCTCCCTGCATGGCTTGACCCGACGCGCAACTGGGGCGTACACGGAATCGACAGCGAGGGCCGCTGACACGCAGCTGGGTCGTCGTCGCGGCGGGGCTTTGTCTCGCGAGTTGACGGCCCGGCGAAGAGCTGACCGGCTGGTGATCCCCGCCGCGTGGCTCAAGGCGGGGCCGGGGAAGGCCGACACCTAGGGGACCGCATAGCTGAGATGCCACGACCCCGAGGAGGCGCCCGATGGATGCCGTCGACCCTGCCGCCGCTGAGCAGCTGGAGTTCCGGGAGCAAATCGCCTTGTCGAACGCGATCAGCTGGGTGGACTCCTTGCTCATCCACGAGGCGAACAGCGGTCCGAGCGTGGCGCAGAAGCTCGGTGCGGCCCTCGTGCTGCAGTCGCTCGAGCCGGTGCTGAGGTTCGCCTGGCCCGACCGCCCCGACGTCGTGGACATCGACGAGTTTGTGCTGCAGGCCCGCGTACGCTTTCTCACCTACCTGCGAGACCAGAAAGGCGGCGCGTCATTCGTTCCCGCCGTCGAGTGGGATCACGGCGGCCGCGTCCACCTCCTGGAGCACCTCCGCGCAGACGTCGATCTGATTGTCGGCGGCCGCCGCGCGTGGGACTTCATCGAGGCGCTGGCCCTCTTGACGGGCGGCGAGCCCGTGAGCCGACTCGCCCAAGCTGGGCTGAACATCAAGATCCGCGCTGTCATCTCGTTCCTCATCGGCGAGGCGCCGGGAGGACGCTACGAGGCGCATGAGCTGACCGCCGCGCAGTTCTTCGCCCCTGGCACATGGGGCGAGATCCGCTCGCCGAGGGCGACGAGCGAGCTACTCCGATACAGCAGCAGCGTGAGCAAGCTCGTCGCGCACTTGACGACAGAGCGACCCCGCGTCGAACACGTGGATCGCTACACCGGCGATCCAAGCTGGCCGGTGCAGCTGCTCCTGCAGCTGCTCGGTGAGTTCGGCGCAGCTGTCGATGCCGAGCTCGTCCCCGAGTGGCTACCCGAGTGGGCCGGCTCCGTCGGGCGCGACATGTACCACTCCAGCTACTTCACGGACCTGGCGGCCTGATCGTCTCGGGGGCCGATGCTCATGGGCCAGTCAGCGTGAACGCGGCGACCTCCTGAAGCAGGATCTCCGTGCCCGCGATTTCGACGCTCTTCTGATCTTCGGCCGATGGCACGTAGCCTAGACCTGGCCGATTGGACGCATCGCTGTTGACGCTGATCGGTACGCCCTCGAGGCCTTTCTTGAGCGCGACGGCGGCAATCAGTAGCGGCCAAGCCGCGTCGTACGACGACGGGCTCACCCGCCGGGTGCGGCCAAGCCAAATGACCGGGTCAGATGCGCAGCCGCCCGATCAGACGGCGGTCGGCGCCGGTCAGGCGCACAAGGTGCTCCGCGAGCGCGAGCAATGGCCTTGTGTCATCGCCGTGCTCGGGATGATCGACGGCGTATCGCGCCAGTGCACGAGCGAATTCAGGCTTGGAGAGCGTGGCGCCGCGTTTCTCGACGAGCTCAAGAAGCACTGTCGCGATCCCAGTCATCGGTCGCTCGGGGATGGCGGCCTCCAAGTCGGCCGGATTGATCGCCGCGTCGCCTCCGGCTAGGTCGTTGACCACGCTGCAGAGTTCGGCGTTCGTGAAGTTGTCGGCCTCGAAGTTCTCGCGCCACAGGACGAACTCTGGGGCGGCGCCAGGTTCTTCGTGCATGTTGGCGGCGCGCGTGCGAGCAGCGGTGAGCGCGGCCCGCCGCGCGGGCGGGTCGTCCAGCTGCTTGGCCGCCTTGACCAGCTCAGCAAGCAGGGCCTTGCGTTGTTGATCGCCGACACCTTCCACGACGCCTGCCCGCTGGAGTGCCTCGATCAGCTCGCGGGCGCGGCCCTCGTTGTCAAACACCAGCAGGAAGTAGTTGGCGTAAGCCCGGAGATCACCGAGCAGCCGATCCACTTTGGCGGGAATGCCGGCGCCGCCCATGTCCGTGACGGCGATGCCCAGGCGTTCAAATGAGAGGCCGTGGGCAACCTCAATGATCTCTCGCAGCGCGACCACTTCCGACTCCCCCTCCGCGATGAGCTGCACGCGCCAGGGGTAGAGGCCGTAGTCCTCGAGGAGCGTCGATAACACCGCGCGGTTGCCGCGAACATCGAGGGTCCCGAATCGCGAGCGTTTGAACTCCGTTCCGTTGAGGCCGTCGATCTCGTCGATGTCGGGGAGCCACGCGTCCTCGCCGCTGGCGAGGTGGTGCCAAGCTCGCACGATCCGCGCCGCGTCGTAGTAGTCAACGGCGAGCCGGGCTCCGCCCGTCAGCCGTTCACGATGGTCGCGACGAATCTGGTCGAGCAGGTCGAGCAGGCGCGCGTTCGGGTCAGTCCACAGTGCCTTGCGGACGAGGCTGTCGTAAAGCTCAGCGAGTTCGGCGGCGTCCGTGCCGCAGTCGGCGGCGAGCGCGGCGAAGTCGCTGCTACGTAGCAGCTCGTGGGCCCAGGCGGCGGCGTCGTCCGTGAGCCCATTCACAGGGCTACCACGCCATCGACTGCGCCCTGGGTCGCCACGTTCCAATGGCCACAGCATGTTTTGTACGCGGACCAGTACCAGTTCGCGGGCGCGGGCGTCTGCGGCGTGTGCATGCAGGTCAGCTCGTGGCGGAGTTTCGGGAGCGGCGGCGAACCGTGCTCGCATCTCGTAAAACGCCTCCAACCCGTCGCCGAGTGTCCCCCAAGGAGCCCGTGGGGTCAGCCAATCCTGCAGCTCTGCGACTGCCAGGATCTGCCAGTGGTGATAGAGCACCTGCACGTTTGCGTTGTCCCCGTGGATTTCGTCGGCTTCGGTGCGCAACTCGCCCCACGGAACGTGCCCGCTCTCCTCACGCACGCGGAGATCGCCGTCCTCAAGACACGCCAGGAGTTCGTGTTGCCAGAAGCCATGCCGCGCATACGCGACCGGCACGACCACGCCCTCGCGGTCGAGCGTCTCCCACGGATCTCGCGCGAACAGCCCGAAGTCACTGAGGCCGCGCGCCTTGAGCGCCGTGCGCAGCGCAGCGAGCTCAATGAGTGGGAGTTGGACGAAGCACCACTCGCGAACCGCGCGGGAGAACGTGAAGTTGCCAGGAGCCGTGATTCCCGACATCTTCGCGCACGCGACTCGCGCCCAGCCTTCCGACGACCGAACCGTTCAACCCACTCGGCCGAGCAATCAGTTGTCGCCAGTCGGCCGGTAATCAGCCGACGCGCCGTCGCCCGTCGCGTCGTCCGCGATCGGACCGACGAGCGTCATCACCGCCTGCGTGTTTTCGCTCTGCGGCGTCACCTCGATGATCTGCTGCGGCTCGGTCGCAACCAGCCGAGCGCTCGCCGGCCCCTCGATGCGCAGCTGGGCGATCACGGTCGGCTGGCCTGCAATCGACGCAAGCGGCCTGGCGACCCCGCGCATAACGGCTTCGGGGTCAGACGTGTCGGTCTCGTCGGGCACAGAGAAGCGGTAGGGCGCGTCGAGGGTGACCCGTACCTCGCCTTCGCTGAGCAGGCGATACACCATCTCGGCGAGAGCGACGTAGCCATCACTAACAGCGTCAGGCAGGATCCGCGGCCGGCCGTCCAGCCGCGTCAAAGCAGCCAACGCGTTCGCGATGATTGCTGCGCGCTCTAGGACTTGGTCGGCGTGCGGCGTGCTCTGCGCGCCCGGTTCCAGGTCCAGCCCGGCGCTGCCGTCGGCGATTAGCGCCGGGCAGTCAAGCTGGATGTGCGTCGCCCGCTGCAAGCTCATCGCGAAGCCCAAACCGGTGAGCATCTCGGTCGCGTCGGTGCCCGGGTCAAGGCCGCCTGAGATCTCGCTCGCCGTCCACGGGCCTGGCTGACCGTCTGGCCGAGGCGCGTCGGGGTTCAGGTCGAGGAACAGCCGCGCGCCGTGAAAGCTCCCGCCGTAGCTGATCGAGTGCCCGGGCGGCGAGGGGATGCGGTAGAGGGCGATCGTCGCCTCGGGTGTAGCGCCGGAATCGGTCTGCATGCTCACGTTCAGCTGGAGCGGCTCTGACAGCCCGAGGTGAGCGTCGCCGCGGTGCAGGATCCCGTCGCTGTCGAGCATGTCGCCGAACCGGTCGGGGACCGGGCCTGCGTCAAGGCCGACGTGTTCGCTGCAGACGACGTCGACCGGTCGGCCTGCCGCGAGCTCGGCGCGGATGAGCTGGCGCGCAGCGGCGCCCTGCGGCGTGTCGGCGAACCACATCTTCACCGGCCCAAGCTCGACGTCCTCGCGCGGGCCCGCGGCCTTCTCCTGGACCTTCTGGCCGGCGCGTAGCGTCGCGGTGAACTCGCGAGGCTTGCCCGGGAGCGCCTCGAAACCGATGCGGATGCGGTCGTCGGGGATCGTGAGGTCGTCCTCGCGGGCCTCCCGCTGGCGGTTCTCGTAGCGGTAGCGCGGATCGGTCCGGCCTGCTTCGACCGCGCGTCGCGCGAGCTCGGGCGCGTCGCCGACCAGGTCGGTGATCGAGGCGAGCGGGTTGACGCCGGTTTGGGCCATCAGCTCAGCGACCGAGCGGTAGCCCGAGGCGAACGCGCCCTCGCTGAGGATGTTCACGAGTTCCGGGAGATATTCCAGGCGCTCGGCGAGGTCGTCCCAGAGGTCGAGTACCTCCAGCTGAGGGTGGAGCTTCAGCTGCTCGGTGAGGAACCTGTTGCGCCAGAACTCGCGCTGCGGGCCGGTGAGCGGTTGCGGGAAGACATACGTGTAGTGCGGGGGTGGATGTTCGGTGCTCATCGCCTGGCGCAGCGAGTCGCGACAGTCATCCCAGAAGTCCCGCTTGACATTCTTTGCTTGCCAGGCGCGCATTGGTGGCTGGCCGAAGTCAGACAGCACGTCGATGCCGGCGTCCTTGCCCTTGCCGGCGCGGTGCGCGTCGGGATGCTCGTCGCGCGCGAGGCGCAGTGTCAGCTCCTCCAGGCCGTCGTCGGTGATGGAGTCCAGGAGCGTCTGTCGATAGCGGGCAGGATCTACGCGCAAGCCGTACATGATGACGCGCCGACCCGGCCGAGGTCTGTCAGCACCCAGCGTCAGAAAGCGGCCCACGGCGACGCGCGTGTCAGCCTTCATCGGCTAGTTGGCCCGGCAGGAGCGGCGCGGGCGGAAGGCCGTAGAGTCCGGGCCGCGATGGCGAACTGGCTGAAGCTCGGCTATTTCACGGAGTTCGGCACCACTCCGGACTACTGGCCCACGATCGCCTGGGTCAGCGACAGCCCTGGCCGCGTATCGCCGCGATGGAGGCATCACGCGCGACCACGCGCCGGCATGCGTCACCCCGTCTTCGGGCCGCTGTACCACGTTGGCGATCGACTCGTCATGTACCTCACCGAGGTCGATCGCTGCCCAGCGATCCTCGAGGTCACCGACGACCCGCGCTGGGACCCCGCGACCGTCGACGCGGCGCACGCCGGCGAAGGCGATCGCTGGGGCGTCGTGACGCCCGTGCGCTGCATCCACACCGCAGCAGACCACGTCCACCTCGGCGACATCGGCGTCGCGAAGTCCTCAATCGCCCGCAAAGGGCACATCCACCTCCACGACCGGCACTACGCCGAAGCCGAGCGTCTCATTACCGGCCGCGCCGCCGCTCCGCAACCCCAGGGCGCCCCCCACCATGCGCTCGTGCCGATCGAGGCCGGACACGTCGAGGGCTACGACATCACGACGGCCGCCACGGCCAGGCGAGCCGCTCGCCGCGAATCGCGTTTGGTCCACGACTACGCCCGCTATCTCGAGCGCACCGGGGACTCCATCGGACGCTCCGAGATCCGCCCCACTCCGGGCCACAGCGCGTTGTACTCCGACGTCTTCAACACCACACGCCACCAGCTCGTCGAGGCGAAGGCATCGGGCGACAGGGCTTCGGTTCGGATGGCGATCGGCCAGCTGGCCGACTATGTGCGCTTCATCGATCCACCGCCGCAGCTCGCCGTCCTGCTTGAGGCCAAGCCAGAGCCAGACCTCGAGCAGCTGCTGTCCGCGCAGAACATCGCCGTGATCTGGCCACGCGGCGAGGGATTTCATGACAACGCCGGCGGACGGTTCGTGTAGGGCCAGTCGAAACCCTGTGTGGGGCGGTCGCCTCTCTAGCCCACCCCTTGAACGCAGAGGCGGACCGATCCCATATCCACGTCGATCCAGTCGCCCGTCACCTCCACGGCCTGCACGGCTGACGCGACGAGGTAGAACCCGTTGTAGTCCTCGCCAACGGTGAGAAAGACGGTCTCGGTCTCCGGCTCGTCGGCGAACGTCTGCGAGAGCCGCGGCTGGCCGTGGCGCAGTACGCCACGAAGGACCGCCGCCATCTGCACGGGTCGGCGCCCGTCGTTGTGGCGACCGGTCGGGTGAATCATGACCGTCACGTCGTGCTCGAGCAGGCCCGTTAGCGCGTCAAGCGCCGCGGACATCTGCGGCAGCTCGCCGAACGCGTCGAGGATCTCGTCCCAGCCACTCATCGTCAATGCGTCAGGCGCGCTGATGCTGGCCGACGCCCATCGACCGGACGATGACGTCACCGCTGTCTCGCACTGCAGACCACCGACACGCATGACGACGAAGTCTTCACGTCACGTCGGACGTCGCGACCCAGCGGTGTCACGGCGTCGCGCGTTGCCCGCCAACGCGCGAAGGCCGCCGTCGCACGCGACGTCGACAAGCTCGGAGTCTCCGTCCTGTCTGTAGCCCGTATGCCAGCGATCCGCGGCGCAGCGGCCAGGCCACGAGGAGATGGGCTACTGGGCTGGCAGTAGATCGACGCGGAGGACCATCCTCTCGTCGACGAGCCACTCGCACCGGTCAAAGACGGTGGCCATCGCATCGACGTAGTAGCGCTCGTCGCTCGCGCATCGCACCGAGCAGGTGAAAGGCTGGTTCTTGCGATCCACCACCGCTCCGCCGACGGGCAGGGCCTGCACGGGTGCATCGCAGACGATGCATCGACCGGCGCCGCGGCGCGCGATCGCGCGGCACCCACGCTCGCGTCTGTGCAGCGCTGGCGCCGACGGCCGGCGTGTCACGCCGGCAGCCTGCCCCTCGGGCGTGTAGGCCAAGCTGCCGACGTTCATCAACATCAGCATCGCCCAGTCGTGCGGATCCGGAAACTCGGGCGGCGCGAACTGCAGCGCCGCCGCGGCCTCACGCAGGAACACCGCCACAATCGACCGCCGCCGCCTGCCCTGCCCGTAGCGGCCAGCGAGCTGCAGCGCGACATCGCCTCCATGTGGCTCGACGATCCAGCCGCGGTGATGGATCGCCGTCGCAAGGCGCGCGGGCATGGCTGCACTGACGATCTCCGCGTGACGGCGGAACTCGGCCGTCCGCCAAGCGTCGCTCCGAGGCCCGCGATCAAGGCACGGCGGCTGAGTTCGAGCAGTTCGGACTGCATCACAGGGGTGGTACTCATCGTGACTCCCAGGTCGGTTGGTCGACGAAGAATCGTGCGCCGCGTCCGCGCAGAAATCGCACTATGCGCTCGAACGCCCCCCGGCCTCCCGCTCCTCCGCTCCGGGCACCCCTCGATGGCGCGACAACGCCGACTGCCGGGGAGCGTTCCCGTCGAGGACGGTGGGCGTCAGCCCGGATACGCCGCTCAATCGTCACCGTACGATCGCGCATCGTTCGCTCGAGACTTTCAAGCTGGCGCTCCTTGTCCGGATGCCCGTACAGATTGCGAACGAGATAGCCGTGGTCGCTGTGTCCGAGCTGCAATGCGACCTGCTCGGGAGTGGCGTCGTTTTCGAGTAGCAGCGTCGCGCAGTAGTGGCGGAGCTCGTAGACATGCATGTCGTTGCGGCCCACGGACTTGCGGATCGGGTCCCAGTAGTAGTTCCACTTCCCCTTGCAGTTGAACTTCTTGCCCTGCACGGTGCGAAACAGCAGATCGTCTCCGTCGACTTGCGCGAGCAAGGGTTTCAGCGCAGCCGCGACCTCAGGATCCAGGACGATGGGACGCTTTTGGCTGTTCTTGACCGCTTGAAAGGCTCCTCGATCATCGAGTTGCCAATCGACATAGATGCGCGACTTAGCAAGGTTGATGTTCTCCGGGCGCAGTGCGAACGCCTCGGATGGCGCATGCCCGTATGCCAGGACACGGAGCAGCACCGAGAGCCGCAGGCCCATCACCTCCCCCCAGACCTCCATGCGGCAGCGATGAGGTCTTCGAGCTCGGCAGTGGTGATCAGGTCGAGGTTCTTGCGGCCGTCGGTGCGCCGGAGTCCACGAATCGCAACGGCGACTCGTCGATCCAGCGCTGCTTTACCGCCCAAGCGAACATGGCTCGGAGCCCTTCGACCGCGTGAGCCGGCTGCGTGTGGCACCAGGCGACGATGATGTCCTCGCTGAGCCGATCGACGCGCTGTTCGCCGAATGTGGCCATGAACGGCGCGAGCGCGTAGCGGTTTGTCTTGATCGTGCTTTCCTTGATGCGTGTCGGCACTCGCCCCATCGTCATCCGACGCGTCAGGTAATGCGTCTCGACGAGCGCGCGTACCGTCAGCCGCGTCCGATTGCGACGGCCGACGCCCTGGGCCTCCTCGAAACGCCGTTTGGCGTCCTTCGCCTCGCTCAGCGTCTCGTACGCCCGCATCTTCCGTCCGCTTGGTCGCGGAGTTGTAAGCCTTGACCTCGTAGCGAACGCTTTGCCTGCGCTTGCCGTTGCGGCCCTTGCGGCCTGGGAGCTCGACCTGCTTGATGCCAGGAGTCGTCGCCGGCATTACGCGCCGCCTCTCCGTGCGGCGACTACACCGGATGCGCGTCCGGATTCGACAGCCACCGCGCATGTGCTGGCTGCCGACGCTTCGCCGTCGATGGGATACACGACTGGCTCATCCCCCGTTCGAGCTGGAGTCGGACCCTGCGGTAGACCAATACCACAAAGGAAATCTCGCCCGCAACTCATGAGCTGCTCTCCTGTGATGCTCCCGCAGGACCGCCGCCGGCCTGCAGCCAGGCAATCACCGACGGCAGGTGAAATCGCTTGCCGCCGCCGCACGGGATGTACGGCATCCCGCGGCGGACGTAGTTGTCGATCGTGCGCGTCGTTGACCGATGTAGGTCGCGAGCTCTTGCTTGCTGAGCAGCCGTTCGGGCGGCTGGGACCCGTCTGAGGTTGACATGCTCGCCCTAGGTTTGGGCCCGATATCCTACACCCCCCCTTGCACGAGAAATTGCGCGCAGAAGCGCGCATCGGCGCGCAGCCAGCCCGCGTCGCCCCGTCACGCCTAGCAGGGCGGTGCCGGGTGTGATCGCGCCCAGCCGACCGCCGCTGCCTTGGGCGATCCGGGGCGAATTCTGTCGCAAGACGCGGCCTCATCGTCAGCACGCGGCGGCCAACCGCCCGCCGAGCTGGAAAGGTGCGCCGAGATCCGAAAAAGCCGAGCTCGAAAGCGGACG
Source organism: uncultured Actinomycetes bacterium (assembly GCA_963825485.1). Classification (GTDB taxonomy): domain Bacteria; phylum Actinomycetota; class Thermoleophilia; order Solirubrobacterales; family Solirubrobacteraceae; genus CADCVQ01. The sequence continues at coordinate 152,058 of CAWGTK010000038.1, read as the reverse complement.
GCCGCCGACCGAGGTCTGCCGCCGCACGGGCTCGTAAGATTGGATCCCGAACGCATGTTCTCATCCTTCGACATCTATCAGCAGCGTCCACAGGTCGCCCGCCCCCGGCGGCGCTCTGCACTCGCGACGTCCAGCCGCTAGACATTGCCCATGGACCGCAGTCTGCTGGTCGAGCTGCACTACCTCACGTCGATCAGCAATCTGCCTTCGATCTGCGAGCGTGGCGTCCTGAGCCACGATCTGGCCGCGAAGCTGCCGCACGTCGATCTGTCGAATCAACGGATCCAGGACATGCGCAAGGGCAAGACGGTCGCCTACGCCGGCCAACGACGCCAACGCAAGCTTCACTCCTACGCAAATCTGTTTCTGCACGGCCGCAACTCCATGCTCAAAGAGCTGTGCTACCGGTGCGGCCACGAGACAGTGGCCGTCGTGCGGATCAGCGTCAACGTGCTCGATCTGCCTGATGTCGTCATCGCTGACCAGAACGCCGCCAGCAAGTATGCGCGCTTCTACTCCTCGCCGCAGGGCTTGGCCTATCTCGACGAGGACGAGGTATTCGCGCGCGAATGGGGCGATCCAACTGTCGACCAGATCGACTACTGGCGCCGCAAATCGCACCGTAGCGCCGAGCTGCTGGTCCCGGATCAGGTGGACCCGCGTCACGTGTTGGGCGCATACGTCTCGTGCGAGGACTCACTCGCTGAGTGCCTGGCCGCTGGGCTACCCCTCGCCGTCACGACCGACGCCGACTTGTTCTTTCGCCGATGACTAGCGCTCCCGGCATCGACGTCCGAAAAGGCGACCTGTTCGCATCCTCCGCCCAGACGCTCGTGAACACCGTCAACACGGTGGGGGTGATGGGCAAGGGCGTCGCGTTGGGCTTCAAGCAGCGCTTCCCTGAGATGTATCGCGATTACGTTCAACGCTGCGAAGCTCGGCCTCGTCAAGCTCGGCGAGCCCTATCTCTGGCAGCCATTGGTCGAACCCTGGGTGCTGAACTTCCCGACCAAAGGGCACTGGCGCAAGCCATCGCGGCTTGAAGACATCGTTGCTGGTCTCGAGTACCTACAGGCCCACTACCGCGCCTGGGGCGTGACATCGCTCGCGGTCCCGCCGTTGGCTTGCGGCTATGGCGGGCTTGAGTGGCGCGTGGTGGGGCCAACCCTCTACGAGCATCTCGCACCCCTAGAGATCCCCATCGAGCTGTACGCACCGTTTTGCGACCCCGCACGAGCAATTGACTCCTGACTACCTCGGCGCTCGGCGCAAGAGCAGCCCGGCTCTGCCCGAACACGAGCCCGCCTCCAAGGTGCCACCTGCGTTCGTGGGCTTGGTAGCGGTGCTTGCGCGCATGGAGCAGGATCCGTACCACTGGCCGGTGGGGTCTACGACGTTCCAGAAGCTCGCCGGCTACCTCGGCACTGTTGCCGGCCTGCCCCACCTCTCTGACGTTCACCCGGGCACCATACGGTCCGTTTGCGCACGGTCTGCGGAGCATCGCCACGCAGCTGCTCAACAACGGGCTCCTGCGCCAGGAGCGCCTGGGACGGATGAATGCCTTCAAGGTCGGACCGACGTTTGAGGCGGCCCAGCGCGCTTACGGCAGCGAGCTGGAGCGCTGGCACAGCGTCGTCGACCGCCTCGCCGATCTCCTTTGCGCGGATGCGCACGGGCGACGCCGAGCTAGCCGCATGCATGCATTTCGGTCGCCAGCTGCTCATGCGCCAGCTGGACCGCACGCCGACTGAGGGCGAGGTCATGGAGTACGTGCTCGATTCGAAGGGGGAAAGGGTTTAGCCGCCTGCTCCCCAAGAGGTCGCTGACGCAGTCAGGAACCTCGGGGTCCTGGGTTGGCTGCACCTCACCCCCACCCCCCGGCCTCCCCGTCCCCGACCTCACGACCGAGCTGAGTCGGAACCCAGTAGCACGCGCTTCGGCGCGCTTCACCGCACCCGCGCTGTCACCGCGATGAGCGTGTGCGGCCATCGCGCGTCGGCCTCGCCGACAGTGATGAAGCAAAAATCCGGAAGCCTCGCAGCCCGGGGCAGCTGCACGCTGAACTCCACACCACGCTCGAAGCGCGTGCGCGACAACGTGAGCGGGGGCGCTTCGAGACTGGGGCATCCACGGCTTTGCGGGCCGTCGTAGCGCGGATGCGCGGCGAGCCCCGGAACCGGCGTGGGAACCTGATCGGCGTCGCGCTCATGCAGCACGCCTTCTCCGCCCGTTCTACGGCACCGGGCCGCTTCCAACGCGCAACCATGAGAACAGGTTGGGTTCATGCAGCTGTTCTGCGGCGCCTTTGATGCGGTGCGCAACCTGCTCGCCCACACTGAGTATGAATTCGGTGGCCCATCAGGAAGCGGCAGAGTATGTCCTGCTCGCCGACCTGCTCATGCGCCTCCTCGACCGCGCGGAGGCCCGGCTGAAGCCTCACGTCTAGCCAGCTGATGAACTAGCGCCCAGACGCTAACGGGCGCTTCTGTCCTAGGCGCGCGTCGCGTAGAACTGCGGTCGCTGCTCGGTCCGCCATCTCGGCGCGACAGCGGGGCCTCACCACCCCCGCTGTCGCGCCCGCCTCTCGTCCGGTGCAGGCGGCGATGATGATCGGTGGTCTGCGTGGCTGGGTGGTCCAAGGCTGGCGGCAGCGCCGACAACCCCATCCGAGCCGACAAGGAGGGAGCGATGTCTCCCCAGCCTCCGCGGCCCGAGCCGCACATCACCCTGACGGTCAAGTCCACCGCCGGCGTCTGGACGGACGCCCGATTCAACCGCAACAACCGCGCCCAGAAGATCCTCGACGACGCGATCGCGCATTTCCGGCTGGATCCCAATCCGGCACGGCCGTACGTGCTGCGCCGCGAGCAAGGCCGACGACTCAGCGCTCGCGTTGGACCAGAAGATCGACGCGCTGGGCTTGCGCGACGGCGACGTTGTCCTGATCCAGCCCACACAGGCCATCGACGGCTGAAGCGGCGTTCATCGCAGGACGCCGCGCAGCACCTGAGCGCCTCCGTTCCGGAGCTGCGCGACATTGTCGCTGGCCGGCGGACGCCCAGATTGAAGGCGTGGCCGGCTGGATGGCACGTGCCTGCGGACGCGCTTCGCCGTCGAGACGATGCAATCGCAGGCGGTGCCGCGCGGCCTGGCTGTCGCGGTCGCGCCCGGCGTGTTGCAGCCGGCGACGATGAACATCCCAATCTTGGGGACGCGCCAGCGCGAAACCCGCGTGCTGACGATGGACTGCGAGGACTGGGACTCCCAGCCGCCGACCGCAACCCTCGAGCTCGCCGACGGCTCCGCGCTGCCACGCGAGCGTTGGCCGCGCGACCCCGAAGGGCAAGGGATCGTCGCCGACCATCCGCTGTTCGGTGATCGCCCGTTTTTCTGTCGCCCTGGTACACGCGAGTTCCACAGCCACCCCCAACACGAAGACCACCCGTGGGACCTCTACCGCGAAGGTACGACGCTGTCGGCGATTGTGCTCGGGCTGATCGTCGACCTGACGACACGCTGGACGATGCGGTGAGCTGGCTGGGCGCCACCTACGCGATCCCGGCGTCCGTGATCCCAAACACCCGAGACGTGCTGCGGGTCGCCGGGCGCGAAGAACTCGAAGGCGTCGTGCTGTGGATCGGGCGCCGCCACGGGACGCACGTCGAGATCCTCGGTGACTACGTGCCGCGTCAGATCGCTTACCGCAGCGAGCACGGCGTCGCGGTGCAAATTCCCGACGACGAGATCGCGATGATCATCGCCTGGCTACCCGAAGGGCTGGCGGTCGCATGTCGTGTCCATTCACATCCCGGCGCGGCATATCACTCACGAACCGATGACCTCAACGCCCTGCTCTCGCACGCGGGCGCGATCTCGATCGTCGTTCCGCACTTCGCACGCGACGCAGTCCGCCTCGAGCGTTGCTCCGTCAACGAGCTCGACGACGATTTCCGCTGGCGTGAGCTGACCGCCCGCGAAACCCGGCAGCGGTTCCAGGTGCACTGAGAGGGAGCGACGGATCGGCGACGAGCAACGGCAGCTCAGCGGCGACATGCAGCAGGTCGTCCGCGAACGCCTCGGACAACCAGTTCGCCTGACAGTCGCAGGCAGCAACCCGGCGTGGCGTCGTCCGCTTGCTGCGATCGCCCTCGCGGATCTCCTCGGCCGCTTCTGCACTCACCTGACGATCGCCTGCGACGCGGCGGCATCTGCGCACCCGGCGCTGCCGCCGGGTCCGGCGCTGTTGCTCGAGCGCCTTCACGAGGCAGCCGCGAACGGTGGCAGCCCGCCTCAGCCGCACGGCAGTCCGAGCCCGGCCGTGAGCGTCGCGGTCGCCGCCACCGACGGCGCGGACCTCTACGTGGACGGGTCGGGCTGGGTCTCCTTCGTCGGAACGGAGCCGGGGTCGGTAATGCCGGACGAGAACACGGTGGTGATCGGGCCGCTGAGCGCCGCCTGCCGTGCCGCGTCACAGGTGCACCAGCGGTTCCTCGGCAACCTGCAGGTCGAGCGCCCGCAGGACCCGCAGAGTTGGTGGACGCCCTGACGCTGCAAGGGTTGGGCACGGCACCCGACGATGTCGGCCCGTCGCTGCAGCATCCGTCCGTGGATGCGCTGCTGATGGGCGCCGGCTCGATCGGCGGCGCGGCGGTCTACGCGGTGGCGCGCACACCGCGGCTCGCCGGCCGTCTGGACGTAATCGACCGCGAGACACTCGAGGCGCGCAATGCTCTGAAGGCACTGCTCGCTCGCGAGGCCGACGTGACCGCCCGCGCATCCAAGGCGCAAGTCGCAGCACTAGAGCTGGCTCACCTGCCCGCCCTGGCGGTGAACGGGGAGGCGGTCACCCTCGCGCAGTGGGTCGCCGGACGCCCGACAGAGCGTCCTTAGCCGCTCGTGCTATGCGCAGTGGACTCGATCGCCGCGCGCCGCGAACTGCAAGATCACGGTCCGCTCGACGTCCTCAACGCCGCCTGCGGCGATCTAGACGCGACGGTGTCGGCGCACCGCACCGACGACGGACCGTGCGTTTACTGCCTGCATATCGAGAACGTTCTCGACAGTGAGACGACCCGGATGCGGATACTCGCCCGCGAAACCGGCATCCACGACCGCATGGTCGCCGAGTTGTTTATCCGCTCGGCAAGGTGCCCCTCAACACCACGCATCTGCGCGCAATCGAACAGCACCGCGGCGAACCTCCAGGCGCCCTCTCGCACTGGCAAGGCCAAACGCTCGACGATCTGTATCGCGAACGGATCCTCTACGGCGAAGCCCGCGTGCGCTCCGGCGACGCCAGCGCCGCCGTCGTCGCCCCGTACGTGACCGCGCTCGCCGGAGTACTTCTCGCATCCGAACTGCTCAAACGCGCCGGTGATCCCGAGCTACGCGCGACCGCTCTCGGTCCTGGCGGACTGGCCGTCAAGTACGAGGAGTCGCTCGCGCACGGCTCCGCGGGCATGCTGACCAACCCGCCACGCTGGCCCAGCAGCGAGTGCCTGTGCCGCTCCACCCGGCGACTGGCACTGTTGCGTGACCGCTACGGCCTGTAGCCACCGGCCCTTCCGGCGAAATGGAGGAGCGCCGCCGCGGCCGATGAACTACGCCTCACGACTGCTTCCGCCGGTCCCGCTTCCGTGGCCCCTGTCGACCTGCAACCGACCCTACGCGTCCAGCTCGGCGACCCCGAGCTGATCCGCCAGGAGATCGTAGCGCGTCCCGGCGTACTCCGCAGCGGCCATTTCCGGATGCTCTCCGGGCTGCACTCCGACCGCTTCCTCGCGTTCTCCGGCCTCGCCGCGCCCGCCCACACCCTCGCACTAATCGGCCGCTACCTGACGCCTGTCGTCAGCCCGTGGCGACCTCGCGTAGTCGTCGCGCCATCCACCGCCGGTGTCGCGTTGCCACCAGCTCGCCCGATACCTCGCGATCCCCCTGCTGCTCGCCGACCTCGACGACGACGGACGCGCTACGGTCTGCTCGGCGACATGACATCGCCGATCGTGATCCGCTGCTCGTCGACGACATCGTCGCTGCCGGGCAGGGCCTACAGTCGCTCGCGTCCATCATCCGCTACGCAGGCGCACGCTCGCAGGCGCATGCTGGTTCCTACGTCGAGCAACGTTGACGTGGCGACGCTGCTCGATGCCCCTACGGCATGCCTCGGAACGCTCGAACTCGCGACATGGCCACCCGACCAGTGCCCAGGCTGCCGGTAGCGCGCCGCTACAGCAGCGCTCGACCTCAGCTCGCCCGGGCCGGCCGCACATCGCGTCGTGCCACTTCTCGGCCATGGAGAAGCCAGTGCCGGGCGTACGCATCTGCTGACCGATGACTTGATGGCGGGCGGCCTGCCTCCGCCACTGCGTCATCCTGGGCTATCCGGGCACTCTTCGCGCTCGGCGAGATGAGGACGTTGTCACGATGAGACCACTCTCGGCGCTCTCGGCATGAACGTCGGCCCAGAGCGCCTTCACGACCGTGTTCGAGATCTTCGCCTTCTGCCGCTTGCATTGGACCAGTACCGCTGCCGGCGTGCCATGCGCGCTGACCTCGCTAGGCCAGAGGCGGATGTCCACGCCTCCGTCACCCCGACCGGGGCCCAACTCGACCGCGAATCCCGCGCGCGCGAAGTACTCGCCGGCGAGTCCCTCGAACTGCCGCCAGTTGATCTTGTCGATCGACTCGAAGTTGGCTGCAAGAAAGTTGACGAAGCGCTGGTCGAAGTAGTCGCCGTGGGGGCCGCTGACCGCTCCGAACGAAACAGCTCGTCGAGGTCGCGGGTATCGGCCCAGTTGACGCTGCGCGCGGCGCTGTATGGACTGTTGTTCACACGAGCCGCCGCACGCTTGACCATGTCGACCGCAAGGAGCGCTGCGGTCGGGCCATGCGAGCGAGCTACGTCTTCAACGAGCGGACGCGGGTCAAGAGGTCCACCGTCCTCCGCAACCGCGCTCTTCAGCCACTCTACGAACGCGTTCGCTACAGGCTCGAAAAGCGCCCTGCGCTCCGGATCATCCTTAATGCCATGCCAGACGGCTATCAGGACGGTCGGGTCGTGGGTTGGAGGCCCGATGCCGAGCCGGTAGAGCACATACGCGAAGATCTCTTCGAAGACCTCGGAGCGGACCCTCATCAGCGTGTCCTCGTTCGGCCAAAGGTCGCTGTAGCCGCCGTCTTCGAGGAAGCCGCGCAGTCGTGCCTCGTCAAGCGCGAGCCCGGACTTGTACCCAGCCTTCTCGCTGGGCACGCCGCCGAACTCGCGCGTTCGAAACCAAATTGCACCCATCCGGCGATTACACCGGGACTTGGGCACGGGCACCAGTGTGGCGTGACCCCGGGGGTTCGGTCCGGTGCTTGTGAGAGTCCTATGCGCCTACGATCGTGGGCGAGGAGGACACACGGGCATGACGCGACGCAGGCACACGCCGGAGCAGATCATCCGCAAGCTGCGCGAGGCCGACCGGTTGTTGGCCGAGGGCACGACGACCGTCGAGGTCGCGCGGCAGCTGGAGATCTCGGAGAACACCTATCACCGCTGGCGCAACCAGTACGGCGGGATGAAAGCCGACGCTGCCAAGCGCCTGAAGGAGCTTGAGCGCGAGAATCAGCGCTTGAAGCGGATCGTGGCCGATCAGGCGCTGAACATCGACGCGCTGAAGGAGGTCGCGCGGGGAAACTGGTGAGCCCGGCCCGCAGGCGCCAGGCGGTCGCGATGCTGCGCGACCGTCTCGGTGTCAGCGAGCGTCGGGCGTGCCGGTATGTCGATCAGCACCGCTCGACGCAGCGCCGCGAGCCGGTGCTCGCGGCGGATGATCAGGCGTTACGCGCGGCGTTGCGCGCGTTCGCCGCCAAGCGGCCGCGGTGGGGCTACCGGCGTGCGCATCATCACCTGTGCCAGGAGGGCTGGGAAGTCAATCGCAAGCGGGTGCAGCGCGTGTGGCGCGAAGAAGGCCTGCGTGTGCCCCGTGCGCGCCGACGCAAGCGCCCGGTCGGCGACGGGCCCGACGGCCGCGACGTCAACGCCACCATGCCTGATGAGGTCTGGGCGCTGGACTTCCAGGCCGACCAGACCAGCGACGGCCGGCCGATCCGGCTGGTCAACGTCATCGACGAGTACACCCGCGAAGCGCTCGTGATGCACGCAGCGCGCAGCATCGACGCCGACCGCGTCGTCGCCGAGCTCGACGCGCTCGTGGCCAGGCGCGGAAGCGCGCCGCGGTTCGTGCGGATGGACAACGGGCCCGAGCTGACGTCGCACGCGCTCAGAGACTGGTGTCGCTTCAGCGCCGCCGGCAGCGTGTTCATCGAGCCGGGCTGCCCCTAGCAGAACCCGTTCGTGGAGTCCTTCCACAGCCGCGTTCGTGACGAGCTGCTCAACGGCGAGCAGTTCGCGTGCATCGTCGAGGCACGGGTACTCGTCGACGACTGGCGCGAGGACTACAACCAGCACCGCCCGCACTCGGCGCTCGGAATGCAGACCCCGACCGCGTTCGCCGACGCCTGCGCGACCGACACGTGACCGTGCGGGGCCGTGGCTCGCGCGGACGGAAGCACGCCGCTCGGCTCGCCCTCGGGCTCGCCTTCGCGACGAGCTTCCGTCCGACCCGCCTCCTAGCGTCCAGGACCTACAGTCACTCGACTCTCGCAGTCAGTGGACCGAAGAACGGGGTCCCTCCACGGCGGCCGACGCAGATCCGTCTCGAGCTCGGACCCGTGTAGCTCGGCCCGGCTAGGTTGTCGTCATGGGCCACGATCGCTGGGACGTCTTCATCTCATATGGTCACGAGGACGCCGACTGGGTCGGGACCCTGGCCGACAACCTGCATCGCGACGGCTTCGACGTGTTCTTCGATCAGTGGAAGATCATCGGGGGCGACCGTGTGACCGGGCGGTTAGAGGTCGGTCTGCGGGGCGCTACGTACGGGGTCCTTCTGGTCAGCCCGCACGCGCTGTCGCGACCGTGGGTGATGGAGGAGTACGAGGCCCTTCTCGCCCAAGCGGTCGCGAACCCGGGTCGCGATTGATCGCGGTTCTGTACCGCGACTGCGAGCTGCCGCCGTTCCTGGCCAGCCGACGGTGGGTCGACTTTCGCGGGGTCTCGTCCGCGGCGGCGTACGACAGGGCGCTAGAGGAGCTTGAGCGCGCATTGCGAGAGCGAGCTGCGAGTGAGCGCCCTGCTCGCGGCAGCCCGCGACAGTGGCCCAAGCACGGTGAGGAACCAATGCGTCCGGCGGGGCCGATGCGGCTGCGGCTGAGCATCTCGAAGGACGAGGTAAGCCTTCGCGACGACTCCTCAGAGCTGGCCGTTGGCGTGCCCAAGGTTGAGCCCGCGACGACCCAGGCCATCAAGGATCTGGATCGCAGCTGGGGGCGCAGCAGCGTGGTGGGTGACAGCCACGACGAACTGCTTGAGCGGGTTGGGCGATGCCTGACGGCGAACTTCCTCGCGGGTGACGTGGGCATGGCACTCAACCAGCACCTCGCGGTCGCCCTAGCGGCGAACGAACTGCTCGAGCTCGGCATTGAGACGCCTGGCTTGGAGTTCGTCCCCTGGGAAACCCTGCTGGTCCCGTTCGAGGATCGGGATGCAGCCGCTCGACGTCCAACGCCGCTCGTACTTCATCGCAACCTCGCGCTGCACAGAACAGTCAGTGGACTTGGCGCCGTACCTGCGTACAGGGTGCGCGGGCCGCTGCGTATTCTGGTGGCGATCGCAAGCCCCGACAGCTCGGATCGAGTCGGTGAGCTCTTGAACTATGAGGCGGAGCTTGCGCGGATCATCGGCGCTGTCGACCCGGCTCGCCGGCGCGGCGAGGCGTATGTTCGAGTGCTGACCGAGGGCAGCGTCGGCGCGATCCGCGAAGCGCTGACGAACGATCCCGAGGGCTTCCATGTGCTGCACCTGTCATGCCATGCTCGACCTGGCGTCTTGATCCTCGAGGACGCCGAGGGTCGAGAGGACCGCGTGTCCGCCGACCGGCTGCTTGCCGAGGCGCTGCCGGCGGGGACCGATCTGCCGATGGTCGTCCTCAGTGGGTGCTCGACGGGCTTGGCTGACCGCAGGAGCACATCGGCTGGCGTCGGAAACGACGAGGTTCCCCGCCGGCGTTTGGCGCCTGGAGGGGTTGTCGCCCCTGACAACGCCGAGGGCGAACAGGAGCTCCCGGCCGTGGGCGAGGCGCTGCTTCGCGCGGGCGTGCCGGTCGTCTTGGCGATGCAGGCGCCGGTCTCCGATCAGTATGCGACCGAACTCGTCGGCGAGTTGTACGGCCACCTTGCGAGTGCGGCTGTGCCCGACCCCCTGGTCGCGCTGAGCGAGGCGCGGCGCCGCGTGGAGCGTGCGCGCCTCGCGCTGCCGGCAGATGGTCCCGGTCGGCCCCGAGCAGACTGGGCGACGCCAACGCTGCTGGTGCGAGGATCGCGACTGCCGTTGTTTCGTCGCGATGAGCAATTCGCCGACATCGCCCGCCCGGTCCCCCCCAGCTTCGTTGAAGGTGTTGTCGTGCGGCGAGCGGGTGAGTTCGTGGGGCGCCGTCGCGAGCTGCGCGAGGCCAGACGCATCCTCCGCGGCGACACGGCCGGGCTCGTCGTAAACGCCATCGGGGGGGTCGGCAAGAGCACACTGGCCGCGGAGATGATCGCGACGCTCGCTTCCGAGGTCGGCGCGATCATCTCGATGCACGGCGCGATCTCCGTCGACAGCCTGTTCGCTGAGATCGGTGCTCGCCTACGCCACGTCCTGCCAGCCCACGACGAGCGCCAGGCCGTCGCAGCTGAGCTGCGCAGCACCGACGTGGAGTGGATCGATCGCTGGCGAGCGCTCTCGGAGCTGCTGCCTTCGCTCCCCATGATCGTGCTGCTGGACAACTTCGAGGACAACCTTTCCGACGAGGGAGTTCCGCGGCAGGTACGGGGGCCCGAGCTGGCGGACCTCCTCGCGCGTTGGGTGCAGCGCCCCGGTCAGTCCAAGCTGCTGATCACGTCCCGCCATCTCATGGCGCTGCCGGATGGCGCCCACCGACGGCTTGCAAGCATGCACCTCGGCCCGCTGTCGGAGGCTGAGACGGCCAAGCTGGTCTGGCAGCTACCAGGCATCGACGCCCTCCCGTTCAACGACCGGAAGCGTGCATACCGAGACGTGGGCGGACATCCGCGCACGCTGGAGTACCTCGACGCCCTCTTGAGCGGGGGGCAGGCGCGATTTCACGACATCGCCGAGCGCATGGAGCGCACGCTCCGCGATAGAGGGATCGCCGACCCTGGCGCCTGGATGGCCACCCGCGACCAGGCTCTCGGGAGCTCGCTGTCTGAAGCAGTCACGCTCGCGGTTGACGAGGTCATGCTCAACGAGCTCCTCACCGATGTTGCGCGGACCGCGCTGGCGCGTGATCTCGTCATAAGCGCCGCCGTGTATCGCGTACCGATCGATCACACGGGCCTCGTCTGGCAGCTCGTCGACGAGGTGCGCCAGCTCTCGGACCCCGAGCGCGAGGCCCGCATGCTGCGCATCAGCGATGCGATTCGCGCCGGCACTGCCGAGGCGATTGAGCAGCTCGCCGATGACCTCGGGCTCCAGCCCGAAGAGATCCTTGCTGCGTACCAGGCCGATTGGGACGCTCGCACGCTCCCGCCAGCCAGTGCCCCGGATGGGTTCGACAGAGCGCTTACCGCGGCCGTCGCCACTGGTCTCATCAGTCCTCTCAGGCTGCCCGACAACCGAGTTGCGTACGTCGTCCATCGCTGGACCGCCGCGACGCTCGCATTACTCGATCCCGTCGTCACGGCGCGCGCGCACAAACGCGCCGCGCTTTACTGGCGGTGGCGCCTTGAAGTCGGGGGACCACTCCAGATCGAGGATCTCGAGGAGATCATGGAAGCACGGCATCATTACCACGCGGCCGGCGAGCTCGAAGAGGCTGTCCTCATGTCAGAGCTCGCAATGTGGCAGCTCGAGACGTGGGGAAGCTACGGGCGCGCGGCCGAGGTCGGCCGAGACACGCTTGAGTGGGTGCCCGAGGGAACCGTACAGGCGGCGGGTCTCCTCATGATGCTCGGCATCAACGCGCAACATCGCGGAGATGTCAGCCGCGCGGAACTGCTGCTCGGTCAGGTCTTGGAAATCTCCGAACGCCGTGGCGACGTAGCCGCCGCCGTGGGGGCCCTGGATCACCTCGCTCAGATCGCGCAGACGCGAGGCGACTACGACACCGCCGCCCGACGCTACAGGCAGGCTATCGAGATCGGAGAACGGCTAGGCGATGAGGCCGATCTGTCCGGTACCTGGGGCAATCTTGGACACCTCGCCCATGACCGAGGGGATTACGCCGACGCGGAGCAGCTCTACACCAAAGCCTTGCAGGCCCACGTCCGTGACAGAGACCAGAGCGGCGCCGGCACGATGCATCATCAACTCGGCGTGCTCGCGAAGGACCGTGGGGACTACGCCGGAGCTGAGCAGCACCACACCGCGGCACTCCAGATCTTCCAGCGACTTGGCCACCAGGAGGGTCTAGCGAAGAACCTCCACCAGCTCGGGCTTGTGGCATTCATGCGGGGTGACTACGACCGTGCTGAGCATCGCTACGCCCAGGCCCTTGAAGTCTTTGAGCAGCTAGACGGTCACGATGGGGGTGTCGCCAGCCAGTATCACCAGCTCGGCATGCTGGCGCAGCTTCGAGGAGACGACGACACCGCGACGCGGCGCTACCGCCAATCCTTGGAGATCTTCGAGCGAATCGGGAGTCAGAGCGGCGTCGCCAAGAGCTGCAGCTCGCTGGGGACCGTGGCGCAGGGCTGCGGGGACTACGACGGCGCTGCGAGCCTTTATGCCCGCTCGCTGCAAATCAGTGAGCAGCGGGGCGATCTTGCCAACCTTGCGACCACGCACCTCCGGCTCGGCATGCTCGCTCAGGACCAAGGAGACCAGGACGCCGCACAGCACCGGTACACGACATCGATCGAGCTATCCGAGCAAGACGGCAACCCCGAGCTCATCGCGACGACCTGCGCTGCTCTGGCCGCACTGATGACCGAGCGTGGCGACCCCGACGCCGCGATCCCGTATGACCTTCGCGCGCTGGGGTTGAGTATCCGGATGGGCGTGTTGCAGGTTTACGCAGACAGCGCTCATCGTGTTGGGCAAGCGCGACTTCGTCTCGGAGCCACGGCGCTGGCGCGCATCGCTTCCCAGAGCCTTGATGAGGAGTCTCTCGCGGTGCTAACCACCCTGTTCGAAGATCTGGACGAGCGGTCCGACCCGGTCGATCACCGGCCGACGAGCAATCCCCGTAGAGACGACGTCCACGAGTCGTAGGCCGCCCCAGGTATGTCCGACCCAGCGCCCTCCGCGGACCTAGGCTCAGACGCACACGGTAGGGACTCGGGGTGGGCGCACGTCGTCTACCAACACCCGTTGATCGAACCGCGCGACCGTCCGGGCTTCCACCCACGCGGTGCTGAGCGGCCCGGAAGGACCTGATCTCGCGTCCATCAACAAGCTGAGGACGCCGCGGCCGGCGACATCGCGCGGCTCGGTGGCTTCCACTAACCGAACGGCCGCAGTTCTGCTCCGCTGCTAGCCAGACCCCATAACGCTTCACATGCAGGCTCTCGAGTGGCTAGCCGATCGCTCGGGCTACGCGATCGGCCTCGGCGCGCTCGGAGACGTACACCTGCACGCGCCGGCGGCGTTAACTCGCGCAAGCCGGGCGTTATCCGGCTGGCGACGGCGACAGACCGCGAAGACCGTAGCGCCTGGCGGTCGCGGCCGTCCAGATCGTTGCGACGCGGGCGGTCCGTTGTTGCCCGCCGCGGTGAACCGGTCAACGGCGACCTCGGCGAGCACTCGACGCGTGTGGACGCCACTCCATACCCGGTCGCCGTCGTGCAGCGGCGCCGCGGCGTCCGCCGCGGCCACGGGCAGCACGCGGTCTTGGCGCACGTACAGCGCTTCCCGGCTGGCGCGGCGACGTTCGGCGTCGGCGTGCTCGCCGGCCATGCTTGAACCCGTCGACCGACGCCGTACCCGGCATCGCCTAGAACAGGCGGCCTGAACCGTCAGCCTGCGCCGCACAGATCGTCGCCCATTGGACAGCGAGCGAGGCTGAGCGACGAGCGTTCGACCGCACCGCCACTGCTCACGGGCTCCCGCGACAGACTGACTCGCGGTCGAGCAGAGCTTGGGCGTAGAGCCGCCGAAAACCGCCGAAACGAGTCACGGCACGTACCACGGTGGCCACGCTGACGAACCGCGGATCCCTGTGATGCAAAGCTGCCCATGGCCGTACCCAGTCGCCGTCACCCCGATAGCCGGCATCGATCGCCGCGCCGATCACGATGATCCAGTCTGCGCCGGTCCGTGGGGCAACCCGGCCAGCGACAAGCGCCTCCCTGTGTCCGAGCGCGATTCGAAGCGCCGTGTCTTTTGACATCCGCAGAGAGTGAAGCCCGTTGTTGATCTGGCTCGCGGTCGGCAAGTCGTCGCGTCCAGACAGCGCGATCCGAAGTTTCGGCCAGCTCAGACGGCCCGGATCTGCCACCCGCGACGCCTCGCGCAGCGCCTCCACGCAGGCCTCGAAGCGAGCGTCCCTGCCAAGACCAGGCCGATGATCGAAAACCGGCATCGGCAGACCGCGCGCAGCCAGCGCGTCCTCGATGACATCACTGAGATCGAAGCCGAGCGTCCGCTGCGCGTCAACCAGGCGCCGGTGCGAGCGCATCCACCCGACCCGTATGTTCAGCTCGGTCCACCGGTCTGACCATCCCCGACCGAACGACAAGCCTGCATCAATCGCCCATCCGACGATCAGTTGCCAGTCATCGACGGTCGCCGGACTGACACGCAGCAACCTGAGCGCTTCCTCTGCACCTAGCACAGCCCGAGTCTCGTCATCTAGGGACGTACCAGCCACGGTCAGGCACCGAAGGATCCGATGCAGCGAAAGCAGGTCACGCCGGTGAGGAAGCCCAGCGTCCAGCCGCGCCTTCATGGGTCCCGGCGGCGCCTCGCCGGAGATCGTCACGATCGCCAAACGTACCTCCGCTCTGGACGCCAACCTCCGTGGGATTCTGGATGCGCTCGTCTCGCCATCGGCAAGACGCGCGGATTGATCGAGTCGCGCGGGAGCGGCTGCACAGCGGAGGCAAATCGGCTTTGAACGCCAAGCAGGCCCACGTCCGCGCCACAGGGGAACTGACTGCCAAGAGTACTCTTCCAAGTCAGTTGCTCCCTGCAGTGTCGAGCGGGCGTGCGCGAGCGGATCGAAATGCAACGGCGCGGCGTCGGCCGGGATGAGCGGGCCCTGCAGTTCGATCTCAAAGCCCGTATCGGTGCGCCGGGCGACGACCTTGCTGAGTGCCTGCTGAACGAAGATCATGCGGCGCTGTCTGAATGCGGGGTCGTCGGGAGGTTCGGGCGTAAGGATCTCCCGAGCGCGCTCGAGGAGTTCGCTGCGGTGCGTGACGCCGCCGTGGCCGCCGTGTGTCGCCAGCAACCTGTTCGACAGGTCAAGCTGGCGCTCGAGCCGCGTGATCTCGGCGTCGATGTGTTCGACGGACTCTTGTAGGTAGCGCGGGTTGAGATTCTGGCTCGTGGCGCCTTCGTTGAGCCACTCGCGGACGATCTCTTCGCGTTGGCGCTTGAGGTCGTTGGTTCGCGCTATGTAGCTTCGGCGCTGCGATTCGCTCAGCACTCCGGTTGGGGTCGGATCTTTTCCGCTGCGCGCGCGGGCTTGGTATTCGCGCTGGAGATCGGGGTTCTCGCACAAGCGCAGCAGCTCCCGGACGACGGCGGCGTCGAGCTCCTTGTGCGGGAGGGCGAACCCCTGGCACTCGGGCAGCGGGCATCGTTTGCTGTGCGTATAGCTCGTGCTCTCGCAGCGCAGCCTCACCGGGTTGCCACGATCGTCGAGGTGGTGCTGACAGGCATCGTGGAGCAGGTCGATGCGGTTGAGCAGGAAGTATCCGAGCGGGTTGTTGCGCTGGCGTCCCTTGACGGTGCGCATGAGCGCCTGGTTGAACTCGAAGGTCTCGGGCGATACGGGGTCGACGAGCTGGATCGGACGCAGTGGATAGTTGACGCCCCCGTAGGTGACGTGGGCCATGCCTGTGACGTAGATGGGGTCCTTGAGCATCGTGCGAATGCGGTCGCGACTGATCGGAAACCCGAGCTTGTCGGTGAGGAACTCGGCGAGGTCACGAAGGCTGGTGCCGCCGTCCGAGCGCAGCTGCCCGTAAATGGCGCTGGCTTGGTGGATGTAGGGCCACTGCTCGAGGTCCTGCTCGAGGAACATGTGCGCGTCGCGACGAAAGCCGATCGGCTTGTAGCCGGGGTAGCCGCGCCCGGTCTCGAGCCACCGCGACTTGATCGCGTTGTGTGTCCGGGCTTTGATCGCGCCGCGCTCGAACTCGCCGATCACGCCGAGCGTGCCGACGATGAGGCGGTCGCCTTGGCTGTCCCAGCTGACCTTGCGTCCGAGGCTGCAGAGGTAGAGGTCGGTGCCGCTGTCGCGCAGGAACTTGTAGAACGAGTGCGCCGCGTGGAGCTCGCGAGCGATCCGGTCCGGTTCTCTGTAGACCACCCATTTCAGCCCGTGGGCTGCGATCCGGTCTCGGATGAACGCGAAGTCGATGCGACGGTCGTACTCCGCGCCGCCGCTCGTTCGCATGGCGACGACGGCGCACGCCGGCGTCAGGCCGTGACTGGCGGCGAGCGCCAGGCCGTTGTGGATCTGCGCCATTGCCGTTTCGCCTTTCTGGACGTCCCGGGCGGAGAGACGCGCGCAGACGATGCCATCGCCATCAGCGTCCAGATCCCAGATCAGCAGCAGCGATCCGCGGTGAGCGATCTCCTGGGGCGCACCGTGACGTTCGCGCAGGTCGCGGGTGGCTTCGATCTCGAATCCGAGATCGACGCGTTTGCGACGTCCGCCCGTGCCGGGCCTTGCCGCGGCGCTCACGATGTCTGCCCACTGCGGCGCGGGCCGTTGGATGCGGCGGGGCGCCCGCCCGACAAGGACGTCGACGAGGCCGTTGACGGCGAGCATGCGGCTGTCGTCGCGTCGCATGTCCGAGGTTGTTGGCGCCATGGGGTGGGGCACCGTAGACCTCGTTTTGAGGTTCTGGCAAAGTCGGTCTCACGACCGCCGCGACTCGTGAGAGAAGCTCGCCCTGATCTCTCACGAAAGAACCGCGAAAGCCTGCGAAACCGCTGCAAACGCTTCTCGCGGTTTCGCAGGGCTTCGCAGGAGCTTCTCCTGGGGCTTCTCGGGGTTTCTCAGTGCTGCTCGGTGGTCCTACAAATCGGGGCGCCGAGATTTGAACTCGGGACCTCACCGACCCGAACGGTGCGCGCTACCAGGCTGCGCCACGCCCCGATGCCAGACGATTATCTCACGACGACCCGGCCACCGCCCGGTAGTACCGGACGGCGAGACCCGTGATGAGCGTCTGCAGAGCGGTCTCCAGGGAGACGCCCTCCTTGTGAGCGTAGCGCGCGGCGCCCGCCTCCTCGATTCGCTGGGCCTGGGCGACGACGTCGTCCATCAGCTCGGGATGGCGATCGGCGAAGTACGCGCCCAGAGCGTAGAGGGCGGTGTCGGTGAACGGCTCGAGCTCGCCGCCGCCGTGCTCAGCCGCCAAGGCTGGACACTGCGCCGGTCGGGTTCGCGAGCGTCTCGACCCCGCGGGGCACGAGTCCACGGACAGGTTCTTGCGGCGCTTTGGCCTGCACCTCGGCTGCGTGCGCCGGACGCTGCCCGACGGCGGGCGCGTTCTTGTCCTGCAGCCGACCGCGGCCGGGCCCGTCTCCGCTGCGCCCGGGCACCGGCGCGTCGCCGGTTGGCTTGTGCTGCCGGAGACTGCGGCCGTCCTGGCTCCCGATCTTCGGGAGCACGTCACCGGCGGTGGTCGTGAGGCCCTTCGCCTTGTCTGCGACCCTACTGCCCGGCTTGGACCCGGCGCGGGCGGTGGAGTCCGAGCTTTCGCGCGCGGGCAGGCCGAGCCGATCCGCCGGGTCGGCGAGAGCGTCCAGCACCGGACTCAGCGGTCCGCCGGCCGCACCCTCCAGCGGTACCTGCGGCGGCGGCCCCGTACCACCAAGCGGAAGCTGTGGATCGCTGCCGAGGACGCCCGCGCCCGGCTGTGAGCGCTCCCCGCCCGGCGCCGGCGCCCCCGTACCGCCGGGCTGGCCGGCCGTCGCGCGCTCGCCCGGCGGCGCCGGGCCGCCCGCACCTGTCGCGCCAGCCGCGGCGCTCGCCGGCAGCGGCAGCCCAGCCGCGACGCGGCGCGTCTGCGCGGTGCGCGGTGCGGTGCCCGCCGGCTGAACCGCGGCCGTGGCGGCAGCGGGCGGCGCGAGCGCCGGCCGGGCGCGATGCTCGATCGCCGCGCCGCCGACCCCGGCCAGGGCCACCGTCGCAGCTGTCGCGGCGACCTTCGCCCAGCCCGAGACGGTCCCCGGGTCGACCGCGCCGGCGACCTGCGCCGACCACTGCGCGACCGGGCGGGTGGCCTGCCTGCCCAAGAGCTGGGCAGCGGCCTCCTCGCCGCCGCCCCAGCGCCGGCGCAACAACGCCGGCAGCGGCACGAGCGCGGCCACCCGCGCGGCGACGGACGCCGGGCGCGCGAGGTCGAGGTCGACGCCGGCGAGGAAGGCATGGCGGCGGCAGGGCTGGCAGTGCGCGAGGTGGCGCGCGACGCGGCGCTGCTCGCGCAGGCCGGATGTGCGGATGCCGTCCGCGTCGACGATGCGCTGCACGCGCAGGCAGCGCTTGCCGCTGACCAGCTCCTCGTACTCCTCGCCCAGGCGCTTGCGAGCGCGAAACAGAGTGCTCTCGACGGCGGGCCGGCTCATCCCCAGCCGCTCGCCGATCTCCCGGTAGGAGAGCCCTTCGAACTCGCGCATCACGAGGATCTCGTGGTGGACCGGCGAGAGGCCGCCGAAGGCGCCGCGCAGGTTGTCGACGGCGAGCTTGCCCTCGAACGCGGCGTCAGGGGTGGCTCCTGGTTCGGTGAGCCGGCCGTGCTCGGCCGCGCCGATCTGGTCGTGCGCATCGAAGGACAGCTCGGGGGCGTTGCGCCCGCGGCGATAGGCGTCGATGCACTTGTTCTTGGCGATCTCGTAGATCCAGGGCCGGAAGAGGATCTCGCGCTCGTCGTCGGTGCGCAGGCGCCGCAGCGCAGCGATGAAGACCTCCTGGGTGATGTCCTCGGCGCGTCCGTGGTCGCGCACCATCCCGCCGACGTAGGCCGTGATCCGCGGCTGGTAGCGCCGGAAGAGGACCTCGAAGGCGCGGTCGTCGCCGGCGCGCACCGCCGCGACCAGTTCGAGGTCGTCCTGCTGTCGTTCCTCAGGCCCGGTGGCAACTGCCAGGGCAGACATGATCTCCCTATCCCTCCAGTGGAACCGACGTCTGCGCGGTCCGGCCTCCGAGCCAGAGCGTCCGTGACAGACGGTCAACTGTAGCGTTCGATCCGATGCTCGACAACATCCTGGCTCACCTCGACGAGTTGCTCTCGCCCGAATCGTTTCAGGACTACGGGCCCAACGGCCTGCAGGTACCCGGACCGCAGGACGTCGGCACTGTGGTCACCGGCGTTTCCGCCGGCGCCGAGCTCTTCGAACGGGCCGCCGCGCTGGGCGCCGACCTCGTCATCGTCCACCACGGGCTGTTCTGGAACGGCGCTCCCCTGGCCCTGACGCCGGCGGCCAAGGCGCGCCTGCAGCTGCTCTTTCGCCACGACATCGGGCTGGCCGCCTACCACCTGCCGCTCGACGGCCATCCGGAGGTCGGCAACAACGCGCTGCTCGCCGCCGGCCTGGGGTGCGCGTCGCACGAGCCGTTCGCGTTTCACCGCGGCGCGGCGATCGGGGTCGCGGCGCGCTTCCCCGGCGACGGCGTGCCGGCGGCCGAGCTCGTCGCGCGCGCCGCGGAGCTGACCGGTCGCGCGCCGCTCGCCTTCCTGGCGGGCCCGGAGCGCGTGCGCACGATCGGCATCGTCTCCGGCGGAGGATCGGACTACCTCGGCGAGTCGATCGCGGCAGGCCACGACGCGTTTCTCACCGGCGAGCCCACCGAGCGCGTCATGAACCAGGCGCGCGACGAGGGCATCCACTACATCGCTGCCGGCCACTACGCGACGGAGACGTTCGGCGTGCGCCGGCTCGGCGATCTGCTCGCCGAACAGTTCGGAATTCGGCATGAGTTCGTCGAGATTCCGAACCCGATCTGAGAATTGGCGTTGAGCCCGTCCACCGAGGGTGGTACAAGATGGGCGTGCCTTAATCCACACCAGGAGGGTCTCTGCCGATGCCCAATCACCTCACCCCCACGGAACTCGCTCGCGAAGCCGGACTCGACCGCCGCGACGTGATCTCCAAGTGCATGGAGATGGGGGTACCGATCTTCCAGGGCAGAATCGATAAGTCGCTCTTCCTCACCAGCCTCGACGCTGAGCAGCGCGAGCGCGAGCCGGCCAAGCTCTAAGGCCGTTCGCACAACATCTTTCGTCCTCTGCGCCCGCGATCTCGCGGGCGCATGACGTTGCGGGCTCAGACCGAGCTCGTGGCCGTGGCCGCGAGCCGCGCCCGCTAGCCCCGCTCGCTCTGATCGGCGGACTGGCGCAGCAGGGCGCCGGTCGTCTGCTCGAGGATCTTGCGCCAGGCCCGGGTGCGGCCCTCCTCGGCCTCGAAGTGCTTCATGACCTTGCGCACCCGCGTGGCGGAGATCTGGATGCCATGACGCTTGCAGATCTCGCGGAAGCGCGGATAGCCGAACGCTAGCTGCGTCGTGACCGACTGGAAGCCGTGGCGCGCCACCTCGACGCGTGAGGCGTAGTTCATGATCGGCGTCTGGAACATGAGCTCGTCGTCGGGCTCGGGCTCGATGAGGATGATGTCCACGCCGGGGTAGCGCTGCTCCCACTGGCGCGCCATCTCGTGCAGGCGCTGGTAGGCGACCATCTTGAACACCTGGTAGCCGATCTGCGGAAATCCCATGTCGCTGACGTGGCGCGTGCGGGCGCCGCCGAGCGTGCGGATCTTCGTCTTGAAGTCGTTGACGTACGGCACGAGCGGGTTGACGACGACGATGAACTTCGCCCCGGCGCTGACGGCGATGTCGAGGTTCGTCGTCGAGACGACGCCGCCGTCGACGAGCTCGCGGTCGCGCACCGTGACCGGCGAGTAGACCATCGGCAGGGCGGTCGACGCGCGCACCGCCGTCGAGATCGGGACGTCGTCCCAGCCCTCGGCCCCGAACACGATCCGCTCGCACGTGTCGAGGTCGGTGGCCGGGATGTACAGCTCGGGCGCCACCGTGCGGAAGTCGTCGCTGCGGCTCGGGTCGCTCGTGAGCACCTTGTGCAGGTACTGCTCGACGCCCGCCCCGGAGTAGGCGCCCGCGGGCAGCCCCTCGGCGAGCCCGAGCACGAAATCCATCGCCGAGACCTGGCCCAGATGGGTCGCCACCCCGCGCAGGAGCTGGGCCGTGCGCAGCGGCAGCGTGACGGCGCTGCGCGCGAAGCCGCCGAGGTTCGGTCGCAGGAGGCTGCCGAGGTCGAGGTCGGGAAACGGCGTCGGGCGCTGGCGGTCGACGACGCGCATCATCTCCTCGGGCGTGACGCCGTTGGCGGTCATCGAGGCCACGAACGAGCCGGCGCTCGTGCCGACGTAGACGTCGAAGTCGTTGACCGTGCGGTTGACCGTCAGCAGGTCCAGCGCGCGCAGGGCGCCGATCTCGTAGACGCCGCCGGTGAAGCCGCCGCCGCCCAGCACGAGCGCGGTCTTCGAGCGCTTGCGCCGCTTCGCGCCGGGGCGATCGGCCGGCGCGAGCTTGACGACATCTCCCATCGCCGCATTCTACGGCGCCGCAGCCCCGGAATCCGGACGTCCGGCGCATCGGACGCCGCTGCGTGTTGTTCTCTACCGAGGATGCGAAGGGTCATCACAGCGCTGCTGGCGCTCGTCGCGCTGCTCGCGGGGGCCGCCCCCGCGGCCGCGCTCACCGAGGCGGGGCTCAAGTCGACGATCGCTCGCGAGATGGCCAGGGCGCCCGCTGCGTCGGGCGCCTACCTGCGCGACATGAACACCGGCGCCGAGCTCTACGCCAAGCGCGCGAACACCGTCCGCATCCCGGCATCGGTCGAGAAGCTCTTCACGACGTCGGCGGCGCTGCTGCGCCTCGGCCCGTCCGCCACGCTGATGACGCGCGCCGTGACGGGGCCCGAGGTGATCGTCGAGCCGGGCGGGACGCTGCGCGGCGATCTCGTCCTCGTCGGCGGCGGCGATCCGTTCTTCGGCGACGCCGCCGCGGCGAAGCTCGCGAAGGCGATTCGCGCCGCCGGGATCCACCGCATCGCCGGCGCGGTCGTCGGCGACGAGAGCGCCTTCGACGCGCAGCGCTCGGGCTGCTGCCTGGGCTATGACCCCGATCTGGGCGGTGTCCTGAGCGCGCTGGCGTACGACCGCGGGATCTTCCGCGGCCGCGCCCGGCTCGACGCGGCCCGCTTCGCCGCCGGCCGCTTCGCCGCGCAGCTGAAGGCCGCCGGGGTGACGGCGACCGGCAAGAGCACGGCACGCCCGGCGCCGCAGGGCGCCAAGACCGTCGCCTTCGTCGCCTCGATGCCGGTCGGCGAGCTGGCGCGCTACATCAACGTGCCCTCCAACAACTTCGCCGCCGAGATGCTCTTCCGAGAGCTCGGCGCGCAGTACCGCGACCAGGGCTCGCTCGCCGCGGGCGCCGCCGTCGTGCGCGACACGCTCGACGACTTCGGCGTGCGGGCGAAGATCGTCGACGGCTCGGGGCTCTCGCGCTCCAACCGCGCCACGCCGCGCGAGGTCGTGCGCCTGCTGGAGCGGATGCACGACCAGGACATCGCGCAGACGTTCCGCGACTCGCTGGCGGTGACGGGACTGACCGGCACGGTCAAGGCGCGCATGCGCCGCACCGCGGCCGCCGGCCGCTGCCACGTCAAGACCGGCACGCTGCGCCTCGTCAGCGCCCTGGCCGGCTACTGCCGCACCGCGGACGGGCGCGACATCGGCTTCGCGCTCATGTTCAACAAGGCCAACACGCCGGCGGCGAAGGCGCGCGAGGACCGGATAACGACCGCGATCGCCCGCCTGGGCTGAACCCACGGCGACGCGGCGGCTGACCGGTGGGCGCGCTCAGGGTCGGGCCGGCGGCAGCGAGCTCGGCAGCGGGACGGTCTGCGGCAGCAGCGCCAGCAGCCCCGCCTCGTCGAGCACCGGCACGCCGAGGCGCTCGGCCTTGGCGAGCTTCGTGCCCGGGGAGGCGCCGGCCACCACGTAGTCGGTCTTCTTCGACACGCCGGAGGTGACCCGGCCGCCGGCGGACTCGATGCGCTCGGTCGCCTGCTCGCGCGTGAGGTCGGGCAGGGTGCCGGTCAGCACGAACGTCTTGCCGGCGAGCGGGCCCTCGCCCGGCGGCGGGCCCTCCAGCGCCATGCTGACACCGACCTCGCCGAGGTCCTCGATCAGCGCACGCATCTGCTCGTCGGCAAGCTGCTCCTGGATCTTCAGCGCCATCTTCGGCCCGACGCCCGGGGTCTGCTCGATCTGCTCGGCGGTGGCGGCCAGCAGGGCGTCGATCGTGCGGAAGCGCTGGGCGAGGTTGCGGCCCGTGACGAAGCCGACCTCCTCCAGGCCGATCGCGAACAGCAGCCGGCCGAACGGTCGCTGCTTGGACTCGGCGATGTTCTGCACCGTGCGCTGGGCGGAGATCTCGCCGTAGCGGTCGAGCTCGAGCAGCTGCTCGGCGGTCAGGCGGTAGAAGTCGGCCGCGGTCTTCACGAGACCAGCCTCCTGCAGCTGGTAGACCTGCTTCTCGCCGAGGCCGTCGATGTCCATCGCGCCGCGCGAGACGAAGTGCTTGAGCAGCTGCCACTGGCGCCCTGGGCAGAGCCGGTTCGGGCACATCGTGAAGACCGAGTCCTCCGGCTTGACCGTCGGCGTGTCGCACGACGGGCACTGCGCGGGCGGCCGCGGCGGGTCGGCGCGATCGGCCCGCTCCGCGGCGTGCGGCGCCGGCGAGAGCACCTGCGGGATGACGTCGCCGGCGCGCAGCACGATGACCTCGTCGCCCACCCGCAGATCCTTGCGCGCGAGATCCTCCTCGTTGTGCAGCGTGGCGAGCTTGACCGTGACGCCGCCGACGTGGACCGGCTCGAGCACCCCGAACGGGTGCAGGTCGCCGAACTTGCCGACGTTCCACATGATGTCGCGCAGCGTCGTGACCTTCGTCGTCGGCGGGAACTTCCAGGCGATCGCCCAGCGCGGATCGCGACCGACGACGCCGAGGCGGCGCTGCAGCTCGAGATCGGAGACCTTCACGACGACGCCGTCGATCTCGAAGTCGAGGTTGCCGCGGCGCTCCTGCCAGGCCAGGCACCGCTTGACGACCTCGTCTTCGGAGTCCAGCCGCTGGACGTCGGCGTTGACGCGGAAGCCGTGCTCGCGCAGCCACTCCAGCGCCTCCCAGTGGCCGGCGAACCGCAGCCCGTCGACGCGCCCGATCCCGTAGCTCCACATCGAGAGGGGGCGGTCCTTGGCGAGCTTGGGGTCGAGCTGGCGGATCGTGCCTGCGGCGGCGTTGCGGGGGTTCATGAACGTCGACAGGCCGGCCTCGGCGCGGCGTTCGTTGAGGCCCGCGAAGTCCTTCAGCGACATGTAGATCTCGCCGCGCACCTCGAGCACCGGCGGCGCCCCATCGACCTTCAGGGGGATCGTCGGGATGGTGCGCAGGTTGTGGGTGACATCCTCGCCGATCTCGCCGTTGCCGCGGGTGGCGCCCTGGACGAAGATGCCGTCCTCGTAGCGCAGCGAGATCGCCAGGCCGTCGATCTTCGGCTCGGCGACGAACTGAAACTGCGGGTCCTCGATCCCCTCGCGCGCGAGGTGCGCGCGCATCCGCGCGACCCACGCCCGCAGCTCCTCCTCCGTGCGCGCGTTGGCCAGCGACAGCATCGCGATCTCGTGGCGGACCTTCGGCAGCGACGAGACCGGCTCGCCGCCCACGCGCTGAGTCGGCGAGTCGGGCGTGACGAGCTCGGGGTGAGCGGCCTCGATCGCGCGCAGCTCGTCTAGCAGCGCGTCGTAGTCGTCGTCGCCGATCTCGGGGTCGTCGAGGACGTAGTAGCGGTAGCCGTGGTGGTGCAGCTCGTCGCGCAACTGCGCGGCCCGCGCCTGCGCCTGCGCCTGCGCCGAGGTGCTCACTCCACCTCCTTGGCCGCCGGAGCGAGCAGGCGGCCGAGGTCATGGCGCTCGAGCGCGTCCATCCCGGCCGCGTCGGTGAGGTCGAAGTGCAGCGGCGTCACCGCGATGTCGCCCGCCGCCACCGCGCAGAGGTCGGTCCCCGGCTCGTCGTGGAAGCCGTGGTCGCGGCCGTAGACCCAGTAGCGCTTGCGGGGGCGGGCGGGATCGGTGTCGTCCTCACCCTCGGGGTCGCTCAGCGTCAGCTCGTCGCGGTAGATCCGCTTGCCCAGGCGCGTGACCTGCACGCCGGTGGCGTCGCCGGCCGGGCAGTTGACGTTCAGCAGCGTGCCCTTCGGCAGCGGCACGTCGTCGATCTCCTCCACGACGCGGGCGACGAAGCGCGCGCCCTCCTCGAAGTCGAAGCGGTCGGAGAGGCGAAAGTCCATCTCGCGGGCGGACGATTGCTGGGAGACGGCGATCGCCGGCAGCCCGAGGATGACGCCCTCGAGCGCCGCCGCGACCGTGCCCGAGTACGTGATGTCGTCGCCGAGGTTGGCGCCGTGGTTGATGCCCGAGACGATCAGCTCGGCCTGGAAGCCCTCGACGAGGCCGAGGTTGGCCAGCCGCACGCAGTCCACCGGCGTGCCGTCGGTGGCGTAGCCGATCGTGCCGTCGTCGAAGGCGAGCTCCTCGACCCAGAGCGGGCGCATCGTCGTGATCGAGCGCGCCATCGCCGAGCGGTTGCCGTCCGGCGCGATGACGACGAGCTCGACGCCCGGCACCTGCAGCAGGGCGCGGCGGAGGGTCTGCAGGCCGTCGGCCTCGATCCCGTCGTCGTTGGTGAGCAGGACCCTCATAGCGTGTGATCGAGGATAGTCACGGGACCGGTGGGTACTGCACGGCCGCCAGCGCCAGCCCGTGCGCCGCCGTGGTCGGACCGGCCAGCGAGCGCGGCGCCCCGTCCAGCAGGGCGGCGAAGCCCTCGAGCGTGCGCCGTCCGGTGGCGACCTCGAGCATCGTGCCGACGAGGATGCGGTTCATCGAGCGCATGAACGTGTCGGCGGTGATCCAGAACTCGAGCAGATCGCCGTCCTTGCGCCACTCGGCGCTGTGCACGATGCGGTGAAAGCGCGTGTGGTAGGAGTCGGTCGGCGTGAACGCGGTGAAGTCGTGCTCGCCGGGCAGCAGCGCGGCGCAGGCTCGCAGCGCCGCCGTCTCCAAGTCCCAGCCGTGCCAGAGCGCCCGCTTGTGAAGCCACACCGAGCGCGCGCGGCGATGCAGCACGCGGTAGCAGTACGTCCGCGAGATCGCGTCGTGGCGTGCGTCGAACCCGTCCGGGACGGGGTTGCAGTCGAGCACCGCGACGTCGCGCGGCAGCAGCGCGTTGAGCCGCACGGGATCGACGGCCTCGTGCTCGTAGGAGCACACCTGCCCCCACGCGTGCACGCCCCGGTCCGTGCGTCCCGCGACCTGCGTGGGCAGCGCGTCGACGCGCAGCACCGTGCACAGCGCGCGCTCCACCTCGTCCTGCACGGTCCGCTGGCCAGGCTGACGCGCCCAGCCGGCGAAGTCGCCTCCGTCGTACTCCAGCACCATCCGGCTCGTCATCGCCTGCCCCGCGTGCGCCGTCGCCACCAGCGCGGCGGCGGCCGCCGCTTGGGAGCCGGCAAGCGCTCGTTGTTGCCCATGAAGCGCGTGTGGCGCGGCGTCACGACGCCGATGAAGAACGCGTCCCAGAAGCCCTTGTGGCTCGGCGCGATGATCACGCGGCCCTTGTCCGCGATCCGGTCGAGCCGCTCGTGCGCAGTCCGAACCGCAGGCCCATCAACGGCGTCACGAGAACCTCGATCACCGCATAGAGGAGGCGCGAGGCGCCCTTCTCGCGCGCGAGCCGGTGCGCCTCCTCGTTCGTCACGCCCGCAGACTACGGCGGCGCGCAGACCGGCGCCTGCCTGGGCTGTGACGCCGGCCGGCCAGCGTGACACATGTCACACCTACCGGTAGAGCGCACTGGGAGGGTCCTCGTGACAGGGGCACGAGTGGGACCTCGCTTGCTGGCCACACCATCCGCCCGAATCGGCCGCGCCAAGACGCGGCTCACATGGAGGTCGTATGACTGCGCACCACACCCGACCACGGCTGGCGCTGATCGTTGCGGCGCTGGCGATGCTGCCCGCGATGGCGATGGCCGCCCCGGCCCAGGCCGGGCTTTCCCCGGCATCCGCCACGCTGGAGATCCTCGCTGGAGACAGCGCTAACGAAACGAAGACCGTGACCGTGCCGGAGGTTCCGACCAAGGCCGACATCGAGATCGCGATCGACACCACCGGCAGCATGGGCGGCGCCATCGACACGGCGAAGTCTGAGGCCACGAACCTCGTCAATGCCGTCAAGGCGCAGATTCCCGACGCACAGTTCTCCGTCGTCGAGTTCAGGGACGACGGCGACACGCCCGAGTACGCCGTCCACAACCAGATGACCGACGATGCAGCGACCGTGCAGGCATCGATCGACGGCATGGTGGCAGGCGGCGGGGGCGACTTCCCCGAGGCCTACAACCTCGTGTTCCAGAACGCCGCCGACCCGCTCACCGCTGGTGACATCGGCTGGCGCGCCGATTCGCGGAAGTTCGTCGTCGTGATCGGCGATGCTCCTCCGCACGGCGCCGTCCCGGCCGGCTTCAGCGACTGCTTCGACAGCTCGGCCGACCCGCACAGCCTGAACACGGCCACGGTGCTGAGCGGGCTCGCCGCCGCTGAGCGCACGCTGTTCATGGTCGCGGCCAACGAGTTCATCAAGCCGTGCTACGACCAGCTCGTCGCGGGCGGCTTCAGCGGCAGCGCCTCGGTGCTGCTCGGCTCGGCGTTCGCCGACCAGATCGTCACGCTCATCGAAGAGGCCTCGTCGACCGTGAACGACGTCCACCTCGAGGTCGCGTCGGCCGCTCCCGCACCGGCCGATGCGTCGTGGATCTCGTTCGATCCCGCGTCGGCGGGACCGGTGGAGACACCGGCCGAGCTCGTCTTCACCCTGACGGCGACGGTGCCCGACGGCACGCCGGCCGGTGAGTACGTGTTCGACATCGTGGCGCTGGCCGACGGCGGTGACATCGGCCATCAGGAGCTGACGATCATCGTCCCGGATCCCAACGCGGACCCGGACTGCTCGGCGGTCGCGCCGACATCCCCGACGCTGTGGCCGCCGAACCACAAGTTCAAGCTCGTCACGCTCGGCGGCGCAACCGATCCCGACGGTGATCCGGTCACGCTGACGATCACCGGCGTCACCCAGGACGAGGCGCTCAACGGGCTCGGCGACGGCGACACGTCGCCCGATGCGAAGGCCGGCCCGTCCTCCCACCAGGTGTTCCTGCGCGCCGAGCGCAGCGGCACGGGTGACGGGCGCGTCTACCGGATCGCCTTCACCGGCTCAGACGGTGCGGGCGGCACGTGCACGGGCGCCGTCACGGTCAGCGTTCCTCACGACCAGGGCAAGAAGGGAGCCGCGGTCGACTCCGGACAGACCGTCAACTCGTTCGGACCGTAGCTCCGCAGCCGGCGCCGCGCGCGCCACGAACGGCGAAGGGCCCGCTCAGCGGGCCCTTCGTCGTGGCGCGCTCGAGTCAGACGCGCTCGAGGTACGGCGTGGCGTGCGCTGATCGCCCGGAACCAGCCAGCATCCCAACAGCGGCCCGCGCAACCCGCGAGCTACACCAGCTCGAGGTAGACCATCTCCGTCGAGTCCGAGCGCCGAGGGCCCAGCTTCAAGATCCGCGTGTAGCCGCCCGGCCGCTCCGCGTACCGCGGAGCAACCTCGGCGAACAGCGTGTGCACGACGAACTTGTCCTGCCCGAGCGTCGAGAGCGCCTGGCGGCGCGCATGCAGGTCGCCGCGCTTGGCCAGCGTGATGAGCTTCTCGATCTCCGGCTTGACGGCCTTGGCCTTGGCCTCGGTCGTCTTGATGCGCTCGTGCTCGATGACCTCCTTGCAGAGGTTCATCAGCAGCGCCTTGCGGTGCGAGGACGAGCGGCTGAGCTTGTTGCGGGTCTTCTGGTGGCGCATGGTCGCGGCCGAGTCTAGTCGTCGCGGAGACCGAGGCCGCGGTTGTGCAGCGTCTCGATCACCTCGTCGATCGACTTCTTGCCGAAGTTCGGGATCGCGTTGAGCTCGCCCTCGGACTTGGCGATGAGGTCGCCGACGGTCTGGATGCCGGCCCGCTTGAGGCAGTTGTAGGAGCGCACGCCGAGCTCGAGCTCCTCGATGAGGATGTCGTGCATCGGGCCGGCCGACGCTGCGCCCCCCGCGGCGCCGGCGAGCGTGCCGTGCCCGTTGGAGCCCTCGATCTGGCCGCCGGGACCGGCGCGCAGCTCCTCGATGCGGTCGGCGTCGGTGAAGATCGCCAGCTGGGCGATGAGGATCTCCGCCGCCTCGCGCAGCGCGGCCTGCGGGTCGATCGACCCGTCGGTCTCGATGTCGAGCGTGAGCTTGTCGAAGTCGGTGCGCTGACCGACGCGGGCGGGCTCGACGCCGTAGGCGACGCGCCGCACCGGCGAGAAGATCGAGTCGATCGGGATGACCCCGATCGGCTGGTCGGGGGACTTGTTGTCCTCCGACTGGCGGTAGCCGCGGCCGCGGCCGACCGTGAGGTACAGCTCCAGCTTGGTCTTCTTCTCGAGCGTCGCGATGTGCACGTCGGGGTTGAGGATCTCGACGCCCGCGGGCAGGTCGATGTCCTTGGCCGTGATCTCACCGGGGCCGGTGACGACGAGCGGGGCCTCGACCTCGGTCGCGTCGGAGTGCATCCGGCAGACGATGCCCTTGAGGTTGAGGACGATGTCGGTGACGTCCTCCTTGACACCCTTGATCGTCGAGAACTCGTGGGCGACCCCCTCGATGCGCACGCTCGTCACGGCTGCGCCGGCGAGCGAGCTCAGCAGCACCCGCCGCAGCGAGTTGCCGAATGTGTAGCCGAAACCTCGGTCGAGGGGCTCAATCGTGAACGAGCCACGGTTCTCCTCGACCGTCTCACTGGTGATCCGGGGGACTTGGAAGTCGAGCATCGGGGTCCTAACGTCGGGGTGTCACTGGGGGGCCGCTGTGCGCTGATGCATCCGTGCGCGCACGGGCAAGGCAGGAAAGGCGGGGGCTACTTCGAGTAGAGCTCGACGATGAGCTGCTCCTGAACCGGAGCGGCGATCTCCCGGCGCTCGGGCTTGCGCAGCACCTTCGCGGTCAGGGAGTCATGATCGGCCTGCAGCCACGCGGGGACCTGTGCGGTCAACTCGGTGGCGTCACGGATGAGGGGTTCCACGGGCGTGCCCGCCTTGACGGCGATCACGTCCCCGTCACGCACCTGGTAGCTGGGGATGTCCACGCGGCGGCCGTTGACGGTCCAATGGCCGTGGCGGATGAACTGGCGCGCCTGGCTGCGCGAGCCGGCGAAGCCGAGGCGCACGAGGACGTTGTCCAGGCGCGACTCGAGGATGCGCAGCAGGTTCTCGCCGGTGATGCCCTCCTGGCGGGAGGCCTTGGCGTAGTAGATGCGAAACTGCTTCTCGAGCACGCCGTAGTAGCGCCGCGCCTTCTGCTTCTCGCGCAGCTGGACGCGGTACTCGGACTGCTTCTGACGCCCGCGGCCGTGGTCGCCCGGCGGGTAGGCCCGGCGCTCGACGCCGCACTTGTCGGTCAGGCAGCGCTCGCCCTTGAGAAAGAGCTTCTGGCCTTCGCGGCGACACTGCTTGCAGGCTGGTCCGGTGTTGCGTGCCATGCGCTAGACCCTCCGCCGCTTGCGCGGACGGCAGCCGTTGTGCGCCTGCGGGGTGACGTCCTTGACGCCCGTGACCTCGAGGCCGGCGGCCTGCAGTGAGCGGATCGCGGTCTCGCGGCCGGAACCGGGGCCCTTGACGAAGACCTCGACCTTCTGAAGACCCTGGTCGATGCCCTTGCGCGCAGCGGCATCGGCCGTCACCTGCGCAGCGAACGGCGTCGACTTGCGCGAGCCCTTGAAGCCGGCACCACCGGCGGACTCCCAGGCGATCACGTTGCCGTGGGGGTCGGACAGCGACACGATCGTGTTGTTGAACGAAGTCTTGATGTGGGCCTGGCCGATGGGAATGTTCTTCTTCGGCTTACGGCGGCCACGCTGAGGGCGCTTGGGAGCAGGCATGCTTGATTACCTCCGCGGGGCGTCCGGCCCCCGCGTCGTGGTGACGGAGCGCCAACGAGGCGAGGCGGCCTCCGGTCTCGCGTGAATCACTTCTTCGTGGCCTTCTTCTTGCCGGCGACCTGCATGCGCTTGGGCCCCTTGCGCGTGCGGGCGTTCGTCTTGGTGTTCTGCCCGCGGACGGGCAGGTTGCGGCGATGACGCAGGCCGCGGTAGCAGCCGATCTCCATCAGGCGCTTGATGTTCTGCGAGCGCTCGCGCCGCAGGTCGCCCTCGACCGTGCGGTCGTCGATCGCCTCGCGCAGGCGGGCGACCTCGTCCTCGGTGAGATCGCGGACCTTGCGGTCGGGCTCGATGTTCGTCGCCTTGAGGATCTCGTTGGCCGTCGGGCGCCCGACGCCGTAGATGTACGTCAGACCGATCTCGGCGCGCTTGTTGAGGGGGATGTTGATGCCGGCGATTCGAGCCATCGACTAACCCTGGCGCTGCTTGTGCCGCGGATTGGAGCAGATCACCAGAACCGCCCCGTGGCGGCGGATGATCTTGCACTTTTCACACATCGGCTTGACCGACGGACGTACCTTCATGAGCCCCTTCTGGCAGACGTGAGGAAACGCGCGCGGGACGACAGACATCCCGCCGCGAGCGCGACCAATGAGGGTAGCAAAGCTGTTTCAGCCAGCCGTTTTGTGCCAGGGCGTCAGTACGTCGGGGCCGTTGGAAGTGATCGCGACCGTGAATTCGAAGTGCGCGGCGAGCGATCCGTCCTGCGAGTAGATCGACCAGTGGTCCTCGCCCATGCGCACCGCGTGGCGCCCGGTGGTGACCATCGGCTCGATCGCGAAGACCATGCCGTCCTCGAGCTTGATGCCCTTGCCGGCGGGACCGTAGTTGGGGATCTGCGGGTCCTCGTGCATGTCGCGGCCGATGCCGTGACCGACGAGCGAGCGGACCACCGACAGGCCCTCGGCCTCGACGACCGCCTGCACGGCGTGCGACACGTCGCCCAGCCGATTGCCGACGCGGCAGTGCTCGACGGCGGCGAACAGCGATGCGGCGGTCGCGTCGAGCAGCTTGCGCGCGGTCTGCGAGATCGAGCCGACGGCGAACGTCCGCGCGGCGTCGGCGACCCAGCCGTCGAGGATGACACCGCAGTCGACCGACAGCACGTCGCCCTTGCGCAGCGCGTAGGGCCCGGGGATGCCGTGGACGACCATCGAGTTGGGCGACGTGCACAGCGAGCCGGGAAAGCCGCGATAGCCCTTGAAGGCCGGGGTCGCGCCCTGCGAGCGGATGAACTTCTCCGCCGCGCTGTCGAGCTGCATCGTCGTCACGCCCGGGCGGATCTTGCGCTCGACGAGCTCCAGGGTGCGGACGAGGATGTCGCCCGCGGCGCGCATCTTCTCGATCTGCTCAGGAGTCTTCTTGACGATCAACCCGCGGTTCCTACAGCTCGTCTTCGAGTCGCAGCGTGGCGATCGTCGCGCGGATGTGGTCGTGCACCTCGGTCGGCGTGCGCGTGCCGTCGAAGCGGCGCAGCAGGCCGCGCTGCTCGTAGAACTCCACCAGCGGCTCGGTGGCGGCGTGGTAGACGTCGAGGCGGTTGGCGATCGTCGCGGGTTTGTCGTCGTCGCGCTGGACGAGCCGCGAGCCGTCGATGTCGCAGCGCCCCTCGCGCTTGGGCGGATCGAACTCGACGTGGTAGACGCGGCCGGTCTTCACGCTCACGCGGCGCCCGGACAGGCGGCGCTGGACCTCCTCGTCGGGCACGTCGATGAGGATCACGGCGGTCAGGCGGCGATCGGCGGCCTGGAGGCCCTCGTGCAGCGCCTCGGCCTGCGGGATCGTACGCGGAAAGCCGTCGAG
Source organism: uncultured Actinomycetes bacterium (assembly GCA_963825485.1). Taxonomy (GTDB): domain Bacteria; phylum Actinomycetota; class Thermoleophilia; order Solirubrobacterales; family Solirubrobacteraceae; genus CADCVQ01. The sequence goes on along the minus strand of CAWGTK010000038.1, from coordinate 118,820 downwards.
CAGGAAGCCGTCGCGGGCGTCGGCGCTGCCGAGCGCCTCGAGGATGACCCCCGTGATGATGTCGTCGGGCACGAGCTCGCCCTTGTCCATGTAGCCCTTGGCCTGGGTGCCGAGCAACGTCTCGTCGCGGATCGCGCCGCGCAGGATGTTGCCCGTCGCGATGTACGGCAGGTTGAAGTCGTCGGTGAGACGCTCGGCCTGGGTGCCCTTGCCGGCGCCCGGCGGTCCGATGAGGATGAGGTTGAGCTCGCTCGACATGAGGCCGTCGGAGACTACTGCGCAGAGCAGACCGGCGGGCGTTGCGCTGCGGCCCGCGGAGAACCGATTCGTCCGCCGGACGACGCTACTTGAGGAAACCCTCGTAGTTGCGCATCATCAACTGCGCCTCGAGCTGCTTCATGGTGTCCAGCGCGACGCCGACGACGATGAGGATCGACGTGCCGCCGAAGAAGAAGTTGGCGCTCGTCTGGTTGATGAGGATCGTCGGCATGGCGGCCACCGCGGCGAGGTACAGGGCGCCCGGGAACGTCAGGCGCGCGAGCACGCGATCGAGGAACTCGGCCGTCGGCCGGCCGGGTCTCACGCCGGGTATGAAGCCGCCGTACTTCTTGAGGTTGTCGGCCTGGTCGACGGGGTTGAACGTGACCGCCGTGTAGAAGTAGGTGAAGAGGATGATGAAGATCGACTCGCCGACGATGTAGGCCCCGCCGTTGGGGCCGAAGAAGCGGGCGAAGTCGCGGCCGAACTCGTTGTTCATGAGCTGGCCGACGGTCGGCGGGAAGGCCATGATCGAGGCGGCGAAGATGACCGGGATGACACCGGCCATGTTCACCCGCAGCGGCAGGTAGGTCTGACCGCCCTGCGTCATGCGCCGGCCGATGACGCGCTTGGCGTACTGGATCGGGATCCGCCGCTGGCCCTCCTGCACGAAGACGATCGCCGCGATCACCGCCAGCGCGATGAACGGCATCATGACCTTGAAGACGGGGTCCGAGCTCGTCGCCCACGCCTGTATGCCGTTGGGCAGGCCGGCCACGATCGAGGCGAAGATCATCAGCGAGATGCCGTTGCCGATGCCGCGCTGGGTGATCAGCTCGCCCATCCACATGACCAGCACGCAGCCGGTCGTCAGCGCGAGGACGATCATGAACACGCGCGCCGCGGTGAAGTTCTCGATGATCGGCTGGCCGGCGCTCGCGGTGAACGAGCGAAACAGGAACACGTAGCCGATGGCCTGGCCGAACGCGAGGCCGACGGTGAGGTAGCGGGTGTACTGCGTGATCCGCTGCTGGCCGACCTCGCCCTCCTTCTGCAGCTTCTCCAGCGACGGCACGACGACCGTCAGCAGCTGCAGGATGATCGAGGCCGTGATGTACGGCATGATCCCCAGCGCGAACAGGGCGATCCGCGACAGCGCCCCGCCGCTGAACAGGTTCAGGAAGCCGAGGATGCTCGAGCCGCTGAACGACTCGCTGACCGCCTTGACGGCCGCGACGTCGATCCCGGGTACCGGGATGTGGGCACCGAGCCGGTACAGGGCGAGGATGAATGCCGTGATCGCAAGCTTCTTGCGAATGTCGGCGACCTTGAAGGCCGTGAGGATCGTGGCGAGCACGACGGCTCAGATTAGAGCACCGCGCGCGACGGACGGCCGGGCGGGCGCATGGCAACGGCCACGTGCCACGCGGGGATGCGCTCTCGCGCTCCCACGCCGGCGTCAGTCAGCGACGGTGTGACAGGTCCCGCCGGCAGCCTCGATCGCCGCGCGCGCGGTGGCGCTGAAGCGGTGGGCGTGCACGGTCAGCGGCTTGGAGATCGTGCCCTTGGCGAGCACCTTGACCCGGACGTCCTTGCGCGAGGCCAGACCCTTGGACTTCATCGCCTCGATCGTGACGTCGTCGCCCTCCTCGAAGCGGCGCTCGAGATCCTGCAGGTTGACGGCCTGCGTGTGCGTGCGGAAGGGCTCGAAGGGCATCGACTTCTTCATGTGCGGGCCGCGCAGCTTGCGCATCCGCATGTGAATCGGCATCTGGCCGCCTTCGAAGCCGGGACGGTCCTTGGAGCCCGAGCGCGCGCCGGCGCCCTTGTGGCCGCGGCCCGACGTCTTGCCGGTGCCCGAGCCGTGACCGCGACCGACGCGCTTGCGCGGCCTGCGGCTGCCGGGAGCGGGCTTGAGCGTGTGCAACCCGATGTCCTGGGGATCGGTCTCGGTGGGCTTGGACGGGGTCATGACTGCTCCTCGACGATGCGGACGAGATGGCGCACGCGATGGATCATGCCGCGCGTCTGGGGGTTGTCCTCGACCTCGACGACCTGGCCGATCCGGTGCAGGCCGAGCGAGCGCAGCGTGTCGAGCTGGCGCTGATCGGAGCCGTTCTTGGACTTGTACTGCGTGATCGTCACGCCGGCTCACCCTCGGCGGCAGCGGCCGGCTCGGCGGGAGCCTCGGACTCGGACTCGGCCTCGGCCGCAGCCGCGGCGACGGCCTCGTCGACGCCCGCCTCGGCGTCGGTGCCGGCGATCTCCTCGGCCACGGCCTCGTCGAGGCCCGTCTCGGGATCGGCGATCGTGTCACCGTCGCCCTCCGCCACCGCCTCCGTGCCGTTGGCGATCGTCTCGGAGGCGACCTCTTCGCTCGCACCGATGCCGAGCACCTGGTTGATCGACAGGCCCCGCAGCTCGGCGACCTCCTCGGGGCGGCGCAGGCCCTGCAGGCCGGCGACCGTCGCCTTGACGAGGTTGATCGGGTTCTGCGAGCCCAGCGACTTGGAGAGGATGTCGTGGATCCCGGCGAGCTCGAGCACCGCGCGCACGCCGCCGCCGGCGATGACGCCGGTGCCGGGCGAGGCGGGCTTCAAAAAGACGCGGCCGGCGCCGTAGATGCCCATCGTCTGGTGCGTGATCGTCGCGCCGTGCTTGGGCACGCGGAAGAGGTTCTTCTTGGCCTGCTCGACGCCCTTCTGGATCGCCAGCGGGACCTCGTTGGCCTTGCCGTAGCCGACGCCGACGACGTCGCGTTCGTCGCCGACGACGACGAGCGCCGTGAACGAGAAGCGACGGCCGCCCTTGACGACCTTGGCGACGCGGTTGATCTCGACCACGCGCTCCTGCAGGTCCAGCCCCGCCTGGTTGACCGAGCGATCGACGACTGGTGCGCTCATACGGTGATTCCTCCTTCGCGGACGCCCTCTGCGAAGGCCTTCACACGGCCGTGGTACTGGTAGCCGCCGCGGTCGAAGACCGCGGTGGTGACGCCGGCGGCCGATGCGCGCTCGGCGAGCAGCTTGCCGGCGGCGGCAGCCTGCTGCATCGGCGGCTGGTCGCGCAGCGGCGCCTCGGTCCAGGCGACTGCGGCCAGCGTGTGGCCGGCGACGTCGTCGACGAGCTGTGCCGCGATGCCGCGGTTGGAGCGAAAGACGGAGATGCGCGGACGCGCGGCGGTGCCGGTGATCTTCGCGCGGACGCGACGGCGGCGGCGCAGGCGCGCCTGAGGCTTGGTCTTCAGAGGCACGCCTTGCCTCCATCCGGCCGGCGCTTCTGAAACAACTGACCGCCATCCGGCCGGTCTTGAACGTCTCGCTTCGCTGCACTCATGCGCGCTTGCCGACCTTCCGGGCGACGTACTCGCCCTCGTAGCGAATGCCCTTGCCCTTGTAGGGCTCCGGCGGGCGCTGCTTGCGGATGTTGGCGGCGGTCTCGCCGACCTGCTGCTTGGAGTTGCCCTTGACGATCACGCGCGTGGGCATCGGCACTTCGAACTCGATGCCGTCGGGCGCCTTGATCGGCACGGGGTGCGAGTAGCCGAGCGCGAGCTCGAGGTCGCGGCCCTTGAGCAGCGCGCGGTAGCCGACGCCCTGGATCTCGAGCGTCTTGGAGTAGCCGGTGGTCACGCCCTCGACCATGTTGGCCACGAGCGAGCGCGTGAGGCCGTGCAGCGCCCGGTGCTCGCCGCGGTCGGTCGGGCGCTTGACGACGATCTGCTCGCCCTCCTGCTCGACGGAGATCGCCAGCGGCACGCGCTCGAACAGCTCGCCGCGGGGACCGTTGACGCGCACGAGCTCGGGCTCGATCGACACGGTCACGCCGGTCGGCAGGGGAATGGGCTTCTTTCCGATTCGCGACATGCCCGGTTACCAGATGTGCGCGACGACTTCGCCGCCGACGCCCGCGCTGCGGGCCTCGTGGCCGGTCATCACGCCGCGCGACGTCGAGACGATGGCCGTGCCCATGCCGCCGAGCACCTTGGGGATGTCCTGCGCGCCGGCGTACGTGCGACGGCCCGGGCGCGAAACGCGCTTGAGGCCGGAGATCGCCGAGCGACGGTCGGAGGTGTACTTCAGGCGCACGCGGATCAGCTCGCCGGGATGCTCGGCATCCGGGGCGACGACGTCGTAGCCGTCGATGTAGCCCTGCTCGGCGAGGATGCGCGCGCACTCGGACTTCAACCGCGACGACGGGATGTCGACCGTCTCGTGGGCGGCCTGAATCGCGTTGCGAATCCGGGTCAGAAAATCGGCGATGGGGTCGGTGCTGGCGCTCACGGTCGTGCTCTCGTTAGGTGCTGCTTGGTTACCACGAAGACTTCGTCATGCCCGGCACATAGCCCTCGTGCGCCATCTCACGCAGGCAGATCCGGCACAGGCCGAACTTGCGATAGACGGAGCGGGCACGGCCGCACCGGCGGCATCGGCTGTACTCCCGGGTCTTGTACTTCGCGGGTCGTGCTTGACGAACCCGCTGGGACGTCTTGGCCATCTTAGTGGTTCCTCTCGTGGCTTCGGGCGTGGGCCGGCGAGGCGCCGGCGCCGACTGGCAAGGACGCAGGGAGGAAGGTGTGCCTCGGGCACATCGACGACGGACGACGCCGCCGGTCGGTGATCGGCGTCGACCGGGTCGCGTGCGAGGTCACGAGAGCGATCACTGGTCTGCTTGCTCTTCGGTTTGCTCAGCGGGCTCCTCCGGCGGCTTCTCGTAGGCCTCCGGGTTCTCCTCCTTGAGCTGCTCGAGCGCGGCCCGCTCGGCCTCGGCCTTCGCACGCAGCTCATCGTGGTGGGCGGCCTCGGCGGCCGCCGCCGCACGCGCTTCCTGCTCGGCGTGGTCGGGCCGGTTCTCCTTCGTGAACGGCATGCCGAAGGCCTCGAGCAGCGCGAACGCCTCGAGGTCGGTCTGCGCCGACGTCGTGATCGTGACGTCGAGCCCGCGCACGGTGTCGACCGAGTCGTAGTCGATCTCCGGGAAGATCGTCTGCTCGCGGACGCCCAGCGAGTAGTTGCCGCGGCCGTCGAAGGCGTTGGCCTTCAGGCCGCGGAAGTCGCGGATCCGCGGGATCGCGACCGACATGAGCCGGTCGAGGAACTCGTAGGCGCGCTCGTTGCGCAGCGTCACGGCGAGCCCGACCGGCATCCCCTCGCGCAGCTTGAAGTTGGCGATCGACTTGCGGGCGCGGCGCACGTTGGGCCGCTGGCCGGCGATCGTCGCCAGCTGCTCCAGCGCGGCCTCGAGGGCCTTGGAGTCCTGCTTGGCGTCGCCGACGCCCATGTTGACCGTGATCTTCTCGATCTTCGGCGCCTGCATGACCGAGGTGTAGCCGAAGCGCTTGACGAGCGCCGGTCGGATCTCCTCGAGGTAGCGCGCCTTCAGGCGCGCGGGAGGTGCGGCGGTCTGGGTGCTCATCTAGAACTTCGCTCCGGTCCGAGCCGACGCGCGCAGGCGCTTGCCGTGCTCCTCGATCGTCTTGACGCGCGTGGGCCTCTTGTCCTTCGGATCGCGCAGCGCGACGTTGGAGAGGTGGATCGGCGCCTCGCGCTCGATGACGCCGCCCGGCTCCATGGAGCCCGGGCGCGGGCGCGTGTGGCGCTTGATGATGTTCAGGCCCTCGACGTAGACGCGCTCGGACTTCGGATCGACGCGCAGCACCTTGCCCTGCTTGCCGCGGTCCTTGCCGCTGATGACGACGACCTCGTCGCCCTTGACGATTCTCGAAGGCATGGCTACAGGACCTCGGGGGCGAGCGAGACGATCTTCATGAAGTTGCGGTCGCGCAGCTCGCGAGCGACCGGTCCGAAGATGCGCGTCCCGCGCGGGTTGTTGGCGGCGTCGATGATCACCGCGGCGTTCTCGTCGAACGCGATGTACGTGCCGTCGTCGCGGCCGAAGGACTTCTTCGTGCGAACCACGACGGCCGTCACGACCTCGCCCTTCTTGACCGTCCCCTGCGGGTTGGCCTGCTTGACGGTCGCGGTGATGATGTCGCCGACGAACGCGTAGCGGCGGCGCGAGCCGCCCTTGACGCGAATGCAGAGGATCTCGCGAGCGCCGGTGTTGTCGGCGACCTTGAGGCGTGTCTCGTTCTGGATCACTTCGCGCGCTCCAGGACTTCGACGAGCTTCCAGCGCTTCGTGCGCGACAGCGGACGGCTCTCGACGACCCGCACGACATCGCCCTCGTTGGCGTCGTTGGTCTCGTCGTGGGCGTGCAGCCTGGTGCTCGAGCGCACGATCTTCTCGTACTTGCGGTGCCGGCGGGCATGGTCGATCTGGACCACGATCGTCTTGTCGGGCTTGGCGGACACGACCTTGCCGGTACGCAGCTGCGGCGTCGACACGCCGGGCTCGGCGGGCGGCGTGCCCGTTCCGGGGCCCGCCTCGGCACGCTTGACCTTCTCCTGCGCGCGGCGGCGGCTGCGTGCCGTCGCCTTGGCCTTGCGCAGCTCGCGGCGGTCGGCATCACGCTGCTCGGCCGTCCGCGCCGGACGCTGGGAGCGCGCGGCGTGCGCGCTGGCCGCGCGCTGATCGCGGGCGCTCAGCGTCGGGCCCGCGGGCTCGGCCGGCGTCTGCGCCGCGGTTGCGTCGGCGGTCTCTTCGGTCTCGGGAGTTTCGTCGTCGGCCATCGCTTACTTCCGGTTGGGAATCTTTACGTCGCGCTCACGCGCGACGGTGAATGCACGGGCCAGGTCGCGCTTGGCGAGCCGGATGCCGGCTGTGTTCTCCAGCTCGCCGGTGGCGTGCTGGAAGCGCAGTCCGAAAAGGTCCTTGCGGGTCGTCGCCACGTGCTCGACGAGCTCCTTCTCGGACAGGTCGCGCAGATCCTTGGCGGTCATGAGGGGGTGTCCTCCCGCATCACGAACTTCGTCTTGACGGGCAGCTTGTGGCTGGCCAGGCGCATCGCCTCACGGGCGAGCGGCTCCGGCACGCCGGCGAGCTCGAACATGACGCGCCCCGGCTTGACCACGGCGACCCAGCCCTCGGGCGAGCCCTTGCCGGAGCCCATGCGGGTCTCGGCGGGCTTCTTCGTCACCGGCTTGTCGGGATAGACGTTGATCCAGACCTTGCCGCCACGCTTGATCTTGCGGGTCATCGCGATACGAGCGGCCTCGATCTGGCGGTTCGTCAGCCAGCCGGCGTCGAGCGACTTGAGGCCGTACTCGCCGAACTGGATCGAGGTCTGCCCGCGCGACAGCCCGGCCCGGCGGCCGCGGTGCTGCTTGCGGTGCTTGACGCGCTTGGGAGACAGCATCAGCGACCGCCGCCTCCACGCGCACCGGGGCCGAAGCCGGGACGCGACGTGCCGCCGCCTGCGCCGCCGCCGCCACCGCCGCCGCGCGGTCCGCCCCGGCCGCCGCCGCCCTGGCCACCGCGCCCGCCGCCGCCGCCGCCGCGACCGTCGCGGTCGCCGCGGCCACGGCCACGGCCGCCGTCGCGCTCGGACTGCTGGTTGGACGGGCCTTCCATGTCGGTCAGGTCGGCACCGGAGTAGCCCTCGGGCATGATCTCGCCCTTGTTGATCCAGCACTTCACGCCGATGCGGCCGAAGGTCGTCTTCGCCTCGAAGAAGCCGTAGTCGATGTCGGCGCGCAGCGTGTGCAGCGGCACGCGACCGTCGGAGTAGCTCTCGGTGCGCGCCATCTCGGCGCCGCCGAGGCGGCCACCGACCTGGATCTTGCAGCCCTTGGCGCCCGAGCGCATGGCGCTCGTCAGGGCGCGCTTCATCGCGCGCCGGAAGGCGACGCGATTTTGCAGCTGCTCGGCGACCGACTGCGCGACGAGCTTGGCGTCGAGCTCGGGACGCTTGATCTCGAGGATGTTGACCTTGATCTGCTTGCGCGTGATGCGGTGCAGGTCCTTGCGCAGCGCGTCGACCTCGGAGCCCGACTTGCCGATCACGATGCCCGGACGCGCTGTGTGGATGTTGACCTCCACCTCGTTGGCGTCCTTGCGGATCGTGATGTCCGACAGACCGGCGTGCGAGAGCTTGCCCGTGATGTGGTTGCGGATCGCGACGTCCTCGGCGAGGTAGTCGGCGAAGTGCTTCTCGTTGAACCAGTTGGACTTCCAGTCGTGGATGTACCCCACGCGCATGGACTCGGGATGAACCTTCTGACCCATTAGTGGTTCCTCCTGTGAATCCGGGTGCCGCTGGGCGGCTGCTGGCGGTGGCTGGCAAGGACGCAGGGGGGAAGGTGTGCCTGTGGCACATCGACGACCGAGGACGCCGCCAGGCGCCGATCAGCGGCCGATCCGGCGGTGCTCGGATTCACAGGAGGGAGCACTAGTTGTCGTCCTTCGGCGTGAGGGTGATCGAGAGGTGGCTCGTGCGCTTGCGGATCTTCGTCGCGCGACCCATCGCGCGAGGACGGAAGCGCTTCAGCGTCGGCCCCTCGTCGGCCTTGACCGCGTGGATGCGCAGGTCATCGCCGAGCAGCTCGTGGTTGTGCTCGGCGTTGGCGACCGCCGACTCCAGCAGCTTGGACCAGTCGCGGGCCACGTCGCGGCTGGCGTGGGCCAGGATCATGCGGGCCTCGTCGACGGACTTGCCGCGGATGTGGTCGCAGACCAGGCGGGCCTTGCGGGCCGACGTGCGGACGTACTTGGCGTGCGCGCGGACCATCGGCGGGCCGTCGGCCGTGCGAGCGGCGGCGCGCTTGGGCTGCGCGGCGGGAGCGGCCGGCGGATCGGCCTCGACCTTGCGGCGGGTGCGTCGCGCCGGCTTGGGCTTGTCGGCCTCGGCGCCGGCCGGCGGATCGACGACGGCGGCCTTGGCGGCCGCGGTGGTCTTCGCGCCCGGCGTCTTGCCGGCAGCGCGCTTGGCGGCCGTGTCGGCGGTCGGCTCGTCGACGGTGGCGGTCGTCTTCGCGCCCGGCGGCTTGCCGGCAGCGCGCTTGGCGGCCGTGCCGGCGGTCGGCTCGTCGACGGTGGCGGTCGTCTCCTCCGAGGCGGCGCCAGCCGCAGCCGGCTCGGCCTTCGCCGCAGCAGCTTTCTTGCGTCGCGGAGCGCGCGATTTCTTCGCCGGTGTCTGCGCGGCCTCATCCTTGGGATCCTTCTTGTCAGCCATGACTAGCGGACCTTCCCGCTGCCGGCGTGGCCGCGGTACAGCCGCGTCGGCGCGAACTCGCCGAGCTTGTGGCCGACCATCGACTCCGAGACGAACACCGGCACGTGCTTGCGACCGTCGTGGACGGCGATCGTGTGACCGACCATCTCCGGGAAGATCGTCGAGGTGCGCGACCAGGTCTTGAGCATCTGCTTGGAGTTGGAGGCATTGAGGGCCTCGACGCGCGCCATCAGGCGCTCCTCGACCCACGGCCCCTTCTTGCTTGAGCGACTCACCGCTTCTTCCCTCTCCTTCGACCGCGAACGATGTAGCGGTCGGACGGCTTGTTCTTCTTGCGCGTGCGGTAGCCGAGCGTCGGCACACCCCACGGGGTCACCGGATGGCGACCTGCGGTCGTCGAGCCCTCGCCACCGCCGTGCGGATGGTCGACGGGGTTCATGGCCGTGCCACGCGTCTGCGGGCGAACGCCCATGTGGCGCTTGCGGCCGGCCTTGCCGATCTTCACGTTCTGGTGATCGGCGTTGCCGATCGTGCCGACCGTGCCGCGGCACGTGTCGCGCACGAGGCGCATCTCGCCGGAGGGCAGGCGCAGCGTGGCCCTGCCGTTCTCACGGGCCATGAGCTGGATGCCGGTGCCGGCCGAGCGGGCGAGCTGGCCCCCGCGGCCGGGCTCGAGCTCGACGTTGTGGATGACCGTGCCGATCGGGATGCGGGTCAGCGGCAGGCAGTTGCCCGGCGTGATGTCCGCCTCCTCGCCCGACTCGACGGTCATGCCCACGCGCAGGCGGCCGGGCGCGAGGATGTAGGCCTTCTCGCCGTCGACGTAATGGATCAGCGCGATGTAGGCCGACCGGTTGGGGTCGTACTCGATCGCGGCGACCTTGCCGGGCACGCCGTCCTTGCGCCGCTTGAAGTCGATCTTGCGGTACAGACGCTTGGCGCCGCCACCGCGGTGGCGAGCCGTCTTGCGCCCGCGGGCGTTGCGCCCGCCGGACTTCGTGAGGCCCTCGACGAGGGTCTTCTCGGGCTTGTCCTTCGTGATCTCCGCGAAGTCGGCGTACGTCGAGAAGCGACGGCCGGGGCTCGTGGGCTTGGGCTTGCGAATGGCCATGTCAGATTCAGTCCTCGAGGGACTCGAGGCCCTGGAAAATCGGGATGGAGTCGCCCTCGCCCACATGGACGATGGCCTTCTTCCACTGCCGCGTGCGGCCGTGGATCTGCCCGCGCCGCTTGGGCTTGGACTTGACGCTCATCGTGTGCACGGAGATGACCGAGACGTCGAAGAGCGCTTCGATGGCCTGGCGGATCTGCGTCTTGTGGGCGTCGGCGTGGACGCGAAAGACGTACTTGTTGGCCGTCGCGAGCACGTAGGACTTCTCGGAGACGACCGGGCGGATGACAACCTGGCTGGGATCCATCAGGAGTTGACCTCCGCTGCGCTGTCGGCGATGTCGGCGCCGCGCTCGCCCTTGGCGCGCGCGGTCAGCGCGTCGAGCGCCGCCTGCGAGCAGATGACCGACCGGGCGCCGATGAGATCGGCGATCCCGACCATCGAGGTCGACAGCACGGAGATGCGCTTGATGTTGCGAAACGACAGCGCCGCCTGCTCCTGGTCGTCGGCGAGGACGACGAGCGTCGGCAGCGCCAGGCCGGAGTCGGCCAGCAGCGCGAACGCCTGCTTCGTCGAGGGGGTGTCGAACGGCTTGGGGTCGAAGACGGCGATCGAGTCGCGGGCCGCATGGACCGACAGCGCGCTGCGCAGCGCGGCGCGGCGCTCCTTGCGGTTGACCTTGAAGGTGTAGTGGCGCGGCGAGGGACCGAACGTCGTGCCGCCGCCCGTCCAGATCGGCGAACGCGACGAGCCGGCGCGGGCGCGGCCGGTGCCCTTCTGACGCCAGGGCTTGGCGCCGCCGCCACGGACGTTGCCGCGGGTCTTCGTCGCGTGCGTGCCCCGCCGGCGGGCGTTGAGCTCGGCGCGCACGGTCTCGTGCACGAGCGCCTCGTTGAACGGCGCGCCGAAGGCGTCGTCGTCGAGCTTGGCCGTCTTCGAGCCGCCGAGGATCTTGGCGCTAGGCATCGGTGCGTACCTCCACAAAGCCGTTGCGGGGGCCCGGCACGGAGCCGCGCACGAGCATGAGGTTGTCGCGCGGGTCGAGGCGGACGATCTCCAGGCCCTTCTGCGTCGCGCGCTTGTTGCCCATCTGGCCGGGGCCCTTGATGCCCTTCATCACGCGGGCGGGCCACGCCGAGGCGCCGATCGAGCCGGGGGCGCGGACGTTGTGCGAGCCGTGCGACTTGGGGCCGCTGGCGAAGTTGTGGCGCTTGATCGTGCCCTGAAAGCCCTTGCCCTTCGACGTGCCCGAGATCTTCACCTTCTGGCCGACCTCGAAGCTCTCGACCGTGACGGTTTCGCCGACGAGATGCTCGCCGGCCTCGTCGCGAAACTCCTTGACGAGGCGCATCGGCGGAGCGCCGGCCTTCTTGAGATGGCCGAGCTCGGGCTTGGTGAGGTACTTCTCCTTCACCGAGCCGAACGCGAGCTGGACGGCCTCGTAGCCGTCCACGTCATGCGTGCGCACACCCGTGACCGGGCAGGGGCCGGCTTCGAGCACGGTGACGCGCTCGACCGTTCCGTCCTCGAGGAACAGCTGCGTCATGCCGAGCTTCTTGGCGAGGATCGCGGGCATCAGGTGGCGAGGCGGATCTCGATGTCGACGCCGGCCGGCAGGTGATCGAGGCGCTGGAGCGAGTCGACCGTCTTGGGCGTGGGCTGATGGATGTCGATGAGCCGTTTGTGGGTCCGGATCTCGAAGTGCTCGCGCGAGTCCTTGTCCTTGAACGGCGAGCGAATCACGCAGTACACGTTCTTCTCGGTCGGCAACGGCACCGGGCCAGAAACGGTTGCACCGGTCCGCGTCGCGGTGTCGACGATCTCCTTGGCGGCCGTCTCGATCGCCGAGTGGTCATACGCCTTGAGGCGGATGCGGATCTTGTTCTCTGTGGTGGTAGCCATGGTGTGTGCGTGCGTGCGTGCGTGAAAGCCGCAGAAAGGGCGGAACCCGAGAACGTCCGGGACCGCCCCTTCGTGCTGCTCAAAGTACTCGCGTGCTCCTTACTCGATGATCTCCGTCACGACGCCAGAGCCAACCGTGCGGCCACCCTCGCGAATGGCGAAGCGCAGGCCCGGATCCATGGCGATCGGCTGGATCAGGTCGATCTGCATCGTGACGTTGTCGCCCGGCATGACCATCTCGACGCCCTCGGGAAGGTGCGCTGAGCCGGTCACGTCGGTGGTCCGGAAGTAGAACTGCGGCCGGTAGCCCGTGAAGAACGGGGTGTGACGGCCGCCCTCCTCCTTCTTGAGGACGTAGACCTCGGACTTGAACTTCGTGTGCGGCGTGATCGACTTCGGCTTGCACAGCACCTGGCCGCGCTCGATGTCCTCGCGCTTGGTGCCACGCAGCAGGCAGCCGACGTTGTCGCCCGCGCGACCCTCGTCGAGGATCTTGCGGAACATCTCGACGCCGGTGACGACCGTCGTCGACGACGCCGGGCGGATGCCGACGATCTCGACCTGGTCGCCCGTGTGCACGATGCCCTGCTCGATGCGGCCGGTGGCGACCGTGCCGCGGCCGGTGATCGAGAAGACGTCCTCGACCGGCATCAGGAAGGGCTTGTCGAGCGCACGCTCGGGCTCGGGGATGTACGTGTCCAGCGCGTCGGCGAGCTCCATGATCTTCGCCTTGGCGTCCGCATCGCCCTCGAGGGCCTGGGTCGCGGAGCCGATGACGAACGGGATGTCGTCGCCGGGGAAGTCGTAGGAGCTCAGCAGCTCGCGCACCTCGAGCTCGACGAGCTCGAGCAGCTCCTCGTCATCGACGAGGTCGGCCTTGTTGAGGAACACGACGATGTAGGGCACGCCGACCTGGCGGGCGAGCAGGATGTGCTCGCGCGTCTGCGGCATGGGGCCGTCAGCGGCGGAGACCACGAGGATCGCGCCGTCCATCTGCGCGGCGCCGGTGATCATGTTCTTGATGTAGTCGGCGTGTCCCGGACAGTCGACGTGGGCGTAGTGCCGATTGTCGGTCTGGTACTCGACGTGCGAGGTGGCGATCGTGATGCCACGCGCCTTCTCCTCGGGCGCGTTGTCGATCTCGGCGAAGCTGCGCGCCTCGCCACCGCCGTGCTCGGCGAGCACGGTCGTGATGGCAGCAGTCAGCGTCGTCTTGCCGTGATCGATATGACCGATCGTGCCGACGTTGACGTGCGGCTTGTCGCGCTCGAACTTCTCCTTTGCCACTTTGCGTTCGCTCCTCTACGTCTGTCGATGAACTGGATGAAACTACCGAATCTGTTGCGATCAGGCGGCTTGCGACTCGCCCAACCGGTGCTCCACGAGCTTCTCGGCGATGTTCGGCGGCACTTCCTCGTAACCGTCGAACTGCATCGTGTAGCTGGCCCTGCCCTGCGTGTTGGATCGCAGGTCGTTGACGTAACCGAACATCTCGCTGAGCGGCACGCGGCCGGTGACTGCGAGCGCGTTGCCACGCCGTTGCTGACCCTCGATCCGTCCGCGCCGCCGGTTGAGATCGCCGATGACCTCACCGAGGAAGTCCTCTGGGGTCACGACCTCGACGGCGAACACCGGCTCGAGCAGGACGGGCTTGGCGCGCCGCGCGGCTTCCTTGAAGGCTAGCGAGCCCGCGACCTTGAAGGCGATCTCCGAGGAGTCCGTGTCGTGGTACTTGCCGTCGACGAGCGTCACGCGCACGTCGACCATCGGGTAGCCGGCCTTCACGCCGGTGGTCAGCGCTTCCTCGACGCCCTTCTCGACGGCGGGGATGAACTCGCTGGGCACGGAGCCGCCGCGGATCTTCGAGACGAAGTCGAAGCCCTCGCCGGGCGCCGGCTCGATGTTGATGTAGACGATGCCGAACTGGCCCGAGCCGCCGGTCTGCTTGACGAAACGCCCCTCGACCTTCTCGGCCGTGCCGCGGATCGTCTCGCGGTAGGAGACCTGCGGGCGGCCGACGTTGGCCTCGACCTTGTACTCGCGCTTCATGCGGTCGATGAGGATCTCGAGGTGCAGCTCGCCCATGCCGGAGATCTCGGTCTGGCCGGTCTCCTCGTTCGTGGCGACCTGGAACGTCGGGTCCTCCTCGGCGAGGCGCGCCAGCGCGATCGACATCTTCTGCTGGTCGGCCTTCGTCCTGGGCTCGACCGCGACCTTGATGACCGGCTCGGGGAAGTCGATCATCTCGAGCTTGACGGGCCGGTTGGGGTCGCAGAGGGTGTCGCCGGTGACGATCTGCTTGATGCCCACCGCCGCGGCGATGTCGCCCGCGTAGACGGTGCCGACCTCCTCGCGGTCGTTGGCGTGCATGACGAGCAGCCGGCCGACGCGCTCCTGGCGGCCGGTCGAGACGTTGAGGATCTTCGAGCCGGCCTCGAGCTTGCCGGAGTAGACGCGGAAGTAGGTGAGCTTGCCGACGAAGGGGTCGGCCATGATCTTGAAGGCCAGCGACGTGAACGGGTCGTCGTCGTTGGGCTGCAGGACGATCTCGCCGGTGGACTCGCCGTGCTTGTCGACGAGGTGGCCCTCGATCGGCTTGACCTCCAGCGGCGAGGGCAGGTAGTCGAGCACCGCGTCGAGCAGCGGCTGGACGCCCTTGTTCTTGAAGGCCGAGCCGCAGAAGACCGGCGTGATCGCGATCGACAGCGTCGCCTTGCGCAGCGCCGCCTTGATCATGTCCGTGGGGACGTGCTCCTCGGCGAGGTACAGCTCGGCGATCTCGTCGTCGAGGTCGGCGAGCTGGGTGAGCATCCGCTCGCGCGCGGTGTCGGCGGCCTCGACGAAGTCGGCCGGGATGTCGATGACGTCCTGGTCCTTGCCGAGATCGTCCTTGTAGACGATCGCCCTCATCTCGAGCAGGTCGATGATGCCCTTGAACTCGGACTCGGCGCCGACCGGGATCTGCACCGGGACCGCGTTCGCGCCCAGGCGCGTCTCCATCGTCTTCAGCGAGCCCTCGAAGTCCGCGCCGATGCGGTCCATCTTGTTGATGAACGCGATCCGCGGGACGGCGTACTTGTCGGCCTGGCGCCAGACGGTCTCGGACTGCGGCTCGACGCCGGCGACGGAGTCGAAGAGCGCGATCGCGCCGTCGAGGACGCGCAGCGAGCGCTCCACCTCGACGGTGAAGTCGACGTGGCCGGGCGTGTCGATGATGTTGATGCGGTGGTCACGCCACTCGCAGGTCGTCGCCGCGGACGTGATCGTGATCCCGCGCTCCTGCTCCTGCTCCATCCAGTCCATCGTGGCGGCGCCTTCGTGGACCTCACCGATCTTGTAGGTGCGTCCCGTGTAGTACAGGATGCGTTCGGTGGTGGTCGTCTTGCCGGCGTCGATGTGCGCCATGATCCCGATGTTCCGGGTCTTCTCGAGCGAGTGTGTACGTGGCATGTCGTCTCTTGTCTCTTCTGTTGGGTCGCGACCAAAAAAAGCGGGCCCGTGGGGCCCGCGCGCACGTCTGATCGTTGTCAGGCCCGGCGCGCTATGTGGTCGAGAAATCCATCGTGGTGCGCACTGCGTCCCGGGGCGGCCGCGGATGAGCACATCGGCCCGGGGAACGATCGACGACTATAGCAAAGGGCCCATGGCCCGCCCGGGACTTTCGTGAGCCTCCGGCGGCTCGCCGCGGCCCTGGCGATCGCCGCGGCCGCCGTGCTTCTGGCCGCCGAGTTCGCGACCGTCTACGAGGTCACCGTCGGCTCGCTGGAGGTCGTCCAGCGCGATGCGACGGGCGGCGAGAACCACGGCTACGCGCTGCTGGTCGTGGCGCTGTTCGCGCTGGTCGTGACGGGGTTGGGGCTGCGGGGTGGCGGGCCGGCGGCCGGGCTGGCGTTGATCGCGCTGGGTGCGGTTGCGCTGGTGGTGGCGCTGGCGGTGGACCTGCCGGATACGCGCGGGAGCGGGCGGCTGCCGGAGTCCTTGGCGTACGAGGACGCGCGGGCGCGGGCGGGCGCGGGGGTGGGCCTCGAGATCGCGGGTGGGGTGCTGCTGGTCGTGGCGGGCGGCCTGCTGTGCGCTGTGGGCGCGGCGGGCGTCCCGCGGGCGGGTGCGGGCGGCGGTGCCGGTGCCGGTGGCGGTGGTGAGCGCCGCCACCGTGCGCGGACAGGGGAGCGCGACGCATGATCGAGCGACACCCGGAGGCGTGGACGCGCGCCGTGTGTCGATCGTTCATGCATGCCATGAAGCACTGACACGTCGGGCGGCCGGGCTCGTCCAGGTGTCGCTCGATCATGCGCGCGGCGTGCGGGCGGCGGCGCGGGGCGGGGGGCGTTGCCCCGCGTGGTCTTGGCGCGGGGCGGTGGGGCGCCGCCCCCCGTGGTCTTGGGCGCGGGCGCGGTGGGGCGCCGCCCCGCGTGGTTTTGGGCGTCGACGAACGGCGGCTCCGAGGAGGGTGGCTTCGCCACCTCGCACGGTTTGAGCGGTTGCCGACGCGACGCCGCAGGAGCGTGACGCGAAGATGTTCGCAGCGAACACAAACCCGCCACCCTGGCCGAGCGGACGCCGCACGAGATCGCCGAGCGTGACGCGAAGATGTTCGTAGCGAACAGAAACCCGCCACGCTGGCGAGCGGCCAGGCGCTCTCGCAGGCGCCGTGGCGAATTCATCCGGCGCCGGTGACGCCACGACCGCTGGCGTCCCGCGCGGGCGCCCCACCCCCACGGCGAACCCCCGCACGAACGCAGGCGCCACCAGTCCTTCGACTCATCCCTCAAAGCCGCTGTTCGTGCGACACGTACGCCGCCACACCACCCGCTCGGCCCGCGAGCCAGCGATCAGCGAGCAGCGAGCAGCGAGCCGGCGACGGCCACCGGCAGCGCGCGCAGCCAGCCTTACCGCGCCGCCGTCCAGTCCACGACCCGCACCGGCAGGGTCAGCAGCGCCTGCCACGTCGCGGCGTCGGTCTCGCCCGTGGCCGTCAGGCCGCGGGCGGTCTGGAAGGCTCGGAGCGCGGCCTTGGTCGCCGAACTGAACTTCGCGTCGATGGCCAACGCCGGGTCGACGGAGGCGAGGTGCTGCTGCAGCCAGATCACCTGGTCGCCGCTGGAGCCCTGGTCGAGCGCGGGCCAGCCGGGATCGGAGGGGACGAGGGACGCCGGCGCGGGCTCGGTCAGCACCGTCCACGCCGCGTCGCCCGTGGCCTGCCAGCTCCACCACGACATCCCGCCCGCCCCGTAGCCGGCCCACAGCGCGCGGAAGCGGCGCAGGTCGTCGGCCTTCGGTGCGTCGTAGGACTGGCCGAGCGGCGCGATCGGCCTGCCGTAGATGCGGTTCTGCGCGACGGTCTTGGCGCTGACCGCGTCGACCGAGCCGCCGATCGCCTTCCAGTAGACCTGCGGCAGGTTGGCCTGCGCGCCGCCCGGACCGAGGAAGACCGAGTAGGGCAGGCGCGGGTGGTAGTCGACATACGGAAATGACGTGAACCCCAGCGGGTAGTTCGGACCGACGGCGCCGCGCAGCGCAGCCATATACCGCTGGGCGGAGGCGTAGCGGCCCTCGTACTTCGTCTCGGCGTCGATGACGAAGCAGTCCGCGCCCGCGGCGATCGAGGCCGCCGCGGCGGCCGCTTCGCCGGCAGGGTCAACGCCGTAGACGAACTGCCAGGCGCAGGCGCGCAGCCCGCGGGCGTGCAGGTCGGCGACGAGCTGGGGCGTGAACTGCCCCCACACGTCGCCGCCGTCGGCGCTCTTGACGAAGACGGTGCTCATGCCGGCCGCCTTCGCGCGCGCGGCGATCGCGTCGAGGTTGCCGCCCTCGCTCTTGTCGACGTACCAGATCCACATGCCGTCGCCGGCGAAGACCGCGGGCAGCGCGCCCGGCTTGGCGGCGTTCAGCGACGGCAGCGGCGCGAGCGCGATGACCCTGATGTTGCGCTTGTTCGAGCGCCGGCCGGCGCCGTCGCGCACGGTGACGCCGATGGTGCCGAGCGCCGTGCCGGCGGGCACGCGGGCCGTCCAGCCGCCCCGGGTGCGCGCGAGCTTCGTCGCCAGCGCACCGCGCGACCAGCGGAAGGTCACGCGCATGCCGCGCTTCAGGCCGCGGCCCTGCAGCTGGATCTGCTTGCCGACGGCGATGCGCACGCTCTGCTTGCAGGCCTTCGCGGTGACCGGCACGCAGCGCAGGCCGGTCAGGCGCGGCGCCTTCGAGGCGGCCTGGGCGGCCCCGGCGAGGCCGATCAGCGCCAGCACGAACACCAGCCCGCAGACGATCGTGGCGACGCGGAGCCTCATGGGACGTTGCAACCGGTGAGCGGCACGCAAGTAGCGTCTCAGCGCGACGACCGGCGCGCTGCAACAGGCGATTCAGTCAGGCTGCGATGGCGCCGCGGCGGGCTACCAGCGGTAGTGGGCGAAGGCCTTGTTGGCCTGGGCCATGCGGTAGATGTCGTCCTTGCGCTTGTACGCACCGCCCTGCTGGGACTGGACATCCATGAGCTCGTTGGCGAGGCGCTGGGCCATCGTGCGCTCGCGACGCTGACGGGCGAACTCGACGAGCCAGCGCACGGCGAGCGTGCGGGCGCGGCGCGAAGGCACCTCGACGGGCACCTGGTAGGTCGCACCGCCGACGCGGCGGGAGCGGACCTCGAGCACCGGGGTCAGGGCCTTGATCGACAGCTCGAGCTGCTCGACCGGATCCTTGCCGGTGCGCTCGCCGATGATCGCGAGCGCGTCGTAGACGATCTTCTCGGCCACGGACTTCTTGCCGTCGAGCATCACGCGGTTGATGACCTGCTGGACGATGCGCGAGCGATGCAGGGGGTCCGGATCGATCGGCCGGATCGTGGCGGCAGAGCGGCGCGGCATTACTTCTTCTTCACGCCGTACGAGCTACGGGCCTTCTTGCGGTCGCTCACGCCGGCGGCGTCGAGCGTCCCGCGAACGACCTTGTAGCGCACACCGGGCAGATCCTTGACGCGACCGCCGCGGACGAGCACGACGGAGTGCTCCTGAAGGTTGTGGCCCTCGCCGGGGATGTAGGCGGTGACCTCGATCGACCCGGTGATCCTCACACGCGCGACCTTGCGCAGCGCGGAGTTCGGCTTCTTCGGCGTCGTCGTGTAGACGCGCGTGCAGACACCGCGGCGCTGGGGGGCGGCGACCTTCTTCTTGCGCCCCTTGCCGGACTTCAGACCGGGAGTGGAAAGCTTCTTCTTGGGCACCTTGCGGCCCTTGCGGACGAGCTGGGAAGTCGTAGGCATGCGGGCGGTGATGCTAGCAACCCTCGGCGCGCCTCAACGGGCCGCAGGAACGGGCTTGATCGCCAGGCCGGTGCGGCGCCTGCCGTCGGCACCGGGGTAGGTGATGCGATACGACGCCCCGGAGCGGTGCGCGATCGTGCGCACGAATGCGTGGCGCCCGTCGATGCTCAGCCGGCCGCGACGCTGCCACGGCCCGCCCTTGCGCCGGGCCTGCAGCACGACCACCTTCGGGCCGGCACCGAGCCGCAGGCGGCCGTAGAGCAGGACCTTGCCCTTGGGCTGCAGCTGGGCGAACAGGCCGGCGAGGAACGTCCGGGCGATCACCTTCTCCGAGCCGTCGATGTGCAGCAGCCCCGTCGAGTACTCGCCGAACGGGCGCTTGTCGCTCTGCGAGACGCGGACCGGCGCGGGCGGCTGGTCACGCAGCAGGAACTGGGCGAAGGAGCGGACGGTCGGCACGGCGTCGGCAAGGTGCTCGGCCCAGGTCATCCAGCGCGCCTGCTGGGTCTCGTTGACCCGCGGCCGGCCCGGGATGCCCTTCGTCTCGTAGCCGAACTCGGTGAGGTGGATGTTGCGGTTGGCCGGCGCGATGCGGCCGAGCCGGACGAGCCGGTCGAGCGTCTTGGCCAGCACCGGCGTGTCGGCGAGGCGCAGGTCACCGGGCTCCTTCTTGGCGTCCGAGACGCGCTCGGGACGCTCGTTCTGCGAGTACGGATGGTGCGCCCAGCCGTCGCCGGGCACCTGCGTGAAGTCCGCGCAGTCGCCGGTGGTGCGCGGCTTGAGCCTGGCGTCGACGCAGGCCAGCTCGCGCAGGAACTCCAGCGGCGCGACGGGGCCCTTGCCGCGCTCGCCGCCGGTGCTCGACGTGTTGCCGATGAGCACGGTGGCGGTCCTGCGCACCGCCGTGACGGCCGCGTAGCCGGAGCGCACCATCGCGCGGTAGACGGCGGGGCTGGCGGGGGTGCGGCCGTCGGACTTCCATTGCGGCAGCAGCAGGCCCTGGTGGTTGGGCTCGTTCCAGATGACGAAGCGGTCGACGCGCGGCAGCGGGCCGGCCGGGTCGGGCGTGGCGGGCGCAGCGGGCGCGGCCTCGGCGGCGCGCGCCTGGCCCGCCGCCAGGCCCGCCGGCAGCGGGAGCGGCGGCAGCGGCGGAATGTCCACCGGGGGATCGGGGATCGGGAAGGGGACGAGCGGCTGGATGAACTCCGCGATGAGGCTGGCGTCCTCGGTCGGCTCAGGCGCGGGAGCGCCGGCGGTGGAGGGCGGCGTGAACGCGCCCGAGTAGCGCAGCGCGACCGCGGTGGCGAAGTCCGCGTAGGCCTGCGGGTCGATGTTCGAGCGCGCCCGCGGGCCCGGCGCGTCGTCGGTCGCCCAGTGCGGCGCCCAGAAGCCGATGTCGACGAGCGCCTTCAGCCCGGCGGCGCGGATCGCCCGGATCGCGGTGTCCAGGCCGGTCCAGCGCGCCTGCTCGTAGGCGCCGGGATCGGCGGCGTCGAAGCCCACGGGCTTGGTCTCCGCCTCGGGCGTGCGCGTCAGCGATGACCAGCTGGCCGTGATCCGGACACGGTCGATGCCCAGCTCGCGCATTCGCACCACGGCGGCCTCGACCTCGGCCGGCGGGCGGTAGAGCAGCAGCCCGTCGTCCTGGATGATCGTCTCCAGGCCCTTGCTCGAGCGCGGCGGCGCCTTCGGCTTGGCGGGCTTGGGCTTGACCGTCGGCGCCTTGGCCTTCGTCTGCGCCGAGGCGGTCGGTCCGAATGTGACGGCCAGGGCGAGCGCGAGCAGCGCGACGATCGGGGCGGGTCGCCTCATGCGCGCAGTGTGACCGGTGCGCCGTGGTCGTGCGCCGTCGCGCCGCGGCGTCCGAGCTCAGGACGGTGCTCTACTGTCGGCGCGATGAGCGAGCGCTTCACGATCCGGCCCGCCACGACCGCCGATCTCGGGACGATCGCCGACAGCCTCGTGGCCGGCCTTTCGACGTACCGCGGCTGGACGCCGATCGGGTGGAACCCGCCCGGGCGCACCGAGATGCTCATCGGCCTGCTGCAGCGCTTCCCGCACGACGGCTCGTGGGCGCACGTCGCCTCCGAGGGCCCGCGGCCGGCCGGCCACATCAGCCTGCGCCCCGACCGCGACGAGGCCGACGCGCCGCGCACCGACGTCGCGCTGCTCACGCAGCTCTTCGTGCGCGAGGGCTATTGGGGCAGTGGCCTGGCGACCGAGCTCAACGCGATCGGCGTCGCCGACATGAAGGACCGGGGCTTCTCGCAGGGGCGGCTGCTCGTCGCGGCCGGCCACCAGCGAGCGCGCGCCTTCTACGAGCGTGAGGGCTGGCGCGCCACGGGTGGGCTCGAGACGTCGGGCGAGCTCGGCCTCGAACTCGCCGAGTACCTGCTCGAGCTGCGCTGAGCGGGCGGGGGCGGGCGGGCTATGCGCCGGCGGCCGCGGGCGCCGGGGCACCCGAGGCGACGCCTGCGGCACGAACCGGGGCGGGCGTGAGCGCTGAGGCCACGATCACGAGCACGAAGGCCACCGCTTGCAGCGCGATGCCGATGCCGCTGTTGGGCAGCGGATCGCCGAAGACGATGATGCCGCCGGCGATCGTCGCGATGTTCGCGGCGGTGCCGGTGATCGCGATCACCGGGACGGCGTCGCCGTCCTGCAGCGAGCGAGCGGAGGCGTAGAAGGCGGCCGCCGAGGCGCTCAGCGCGACCCAGGTCCAGGGGCTGAGGATGACGCCGATCGCGCCGCTGTCACCGACGACGCCGGTCAGCGCCTTGACGGCAAGGTTGCAGACGCCGAACAGGATGCCGGCGGCCGCGGCGAGCATGATGCCGTGGTGCTCGGCGGGACCGCCGAGGCGCTTGCCCATGATGAACAGGGCGCCGAGGCCGAACAGGCCCGCTTCGAAGGCGATCATCGCGGTGGACGAGAAGCTCGAGCTGGCCCCGTGCGTCTTGGGCAGCGTGATCGCGAGCAGGATCAGGCCGACGCAGGTCATGCCCAGGCCCCACCACTGGCGCGGGCCGATGCTGAACCCGAAGAGCCGATCGGCCATGACGGCGAGCAGGACCAGGCCGCCGGAGAGCACCGCCTGCACGACCGAGAGCGGGGCCAGCGAGATCGCGGCGACGTGCAGCAGCCACGCGACGAGGCCGACGCCCATGCCGATCGCGAACCAGCGCTGGCTCCAGAGCGAGACGGCGGTGCGCAGCGGGTGGCGAATGTCGACCGTGCAGGCCGTGCCGCAGCCGCGGTGCTTGTAGAGGAAGGCCAGGTTCGACGCGAACGCGCAGAGCAGGGCGATGAGGATTCCGAGATAAAGGCTCATGAAAGGCAGGGCAGCGCGCACGTCGAGCAAGATTCTCGGCGCCGGGCGGCACCCCTCCCATCGACAACCCGGTGGACTTGCTTGACGCGCAGAGCGTGCTCCGAGGAGGCTAGCGTGATCGACGGCCGAGCGCGCCGCGATCGCTCTTTCGTTGCAAAGATGCCGCAAATCCAGGACAAACCGCTGCTCTTCGTCGACATCGACGGCGTCCTCTCATTGTGGGGGTTTGCGTCGGACACCCGTCCACCGGGGGCCTTCCACAACGTCGACGGGGTCATCCATTTCCTTTCGTCCGACGCTGGGATGCACCTGCCCGCGCTCGCGCTCGCGCGACGCTTCGACCTCGTGTGGTGCAGCGGCTGGGAGGAGAAGGCCGACGAGCGTCTTCCGCACGCGCTGGCCCTACCCCGCCGGCTGCCGCTTCTCACGTTCGCCAGAAATCCGGGGCGCTCCCGTGCCCACCGGAAGCTCGACGCGATCGATGCTCATGCCGCAGCGGGGCGGCCGGTGGCCAGGATCGACGACGCGCACGATGGCGCCGGCCACGCGTGGGCCGCTGCCCGGGACGCTCCGACGCTGCTCGTCGCGACATCGCCGGCCGCCGGGCTGGACGCGGTTGCTGCCGGCGAGCTTCGTGCCTGGCCAGCTGACCTGGCGCGGGCGGCATGACGCCCGCGGAGCGGCTGGCGGGGCTGGAGCGGCGGGCACTGCCCGGTGGCTTGACGCTGCTCGTGGCCGGGGATAGGGGCGCGCGCCGGCGGGGGTTGGCGTACCTGGATGGGGTTGCGCTTCCGGCCGGTCATGGGCTGCTGTTCGAGCGCTGCCGTTCGGTGCACACGGTCGGCATGCGGTTTGCGCTGGACTTGCTGTGGATCGGGGCGGGCGGGGCGGTGGTGCGGGTTGACCGTGGGGTCGCGCCCTGGCGGGTGCGGACGTGCCTGCGGGCGCGGGGGGTGATCGAGGTGGCGGCCGGCGAGGGGGAGCGGTTTGCGGCGGCGTGTCTGGGGGGTGGCGGGTTGGGTGCGTGAGTGCGCGTGCTTCTTGGGCGGGCGGCCGTTTGGCAGCCTCGTATGTGTTGCCTGCCACGTGCCCCCAAGTCGTCGGCGCGCGCCCGATGAGCACGAGGTCCTTGGTGTTGTTGCCTGGTTGTTGGGGTGTCAGCGCTCGTCGAGCTGCATCTGTGAGGGGTCGAGCTGGGTTGGTGGGGCGTCCGGGGGTTGCGTCGGGCGCCGCGACCGCCGGGTGTCCGGGTCGAGTCATGCCACGCGGGGCGGGCTTGGCTCGCCCCGGCCTCGGCGTGGAAGGCGGTTGCGATGGGCGAGGTCAGGTGATGCACCGTGGTGGGGGCAGAGGTCGACCCACCCCCGACGCGGTGCCCGGGACTGAGCCGGTCGGTCGCCCGTCCGGGTCGGGTCGAGTTGTTCATGTGGGGCATGTAGAAGCCGACCCGGCCTGCGAGTTCTGCGTCTGCGCTTGCGCGTCGCGGTCCGGGTCGCGACCAGGTGCGATGTCGTCGTCAAGGACGGGACGCGTCGCGCCGATAGCGCGTTGGCGCGGCCGAAGCTCGCCAGCGGCTGAATCGCCAGGCCGCAGCCGGCGTAGTACTCGAAGATCACCGGGTCGCCGCGGAAGCTCAGACGCGACCGCGCGGCGATCAGCGGGCGCGTCGTCCAGAACTCGCGGTTGCGGCGCAGTGTGAGGAACACCGGCTCCAGGCGGCTGGCGGTGAGCATCCGCCCGCGCGCCAGACGCTCGACCATTCCCACCACCGCCGCGAGCTCGGCCCGCCGCGTCCCGCTCAGCCGCCCCACGTCGCGCCGGGCCAGCCACCACGTGCGGCGCAGCGCCGCGTGGCGCCGGCGGCCGATCGCACCCGACAGCCAGGCGCGGCGCAGCGCGCCCTTCACGGTGGACGAGCGGCGCAGCCGCCGCGCCTGCGCCTGCCGCGCCGCGCGCCGCGCCCGCGCGCGCTCAGCCGCCACAGCCCGCGCCGCGGCGACCGCAGCCGGATCCTCCGGCGTATGCCCGGCCGACGCCGCCCGCGCCGGCGGTGCGGGGCGCGGGTCGCCGGGCCCCGCGAACGCGACGGCGACGAGCAGGGTCAGGGCGACGAGCCAGAGGCGGCGATCCACACGAGGCGGATCGGCTCGCCGCGAAGCGAGCTTGACGAACGCGCCCTCCGGCTACGCGACCGGGCAGGCGCCGACCTACCGCAGAACGACGAACGACCGGCACCGCCAACCCAGGCCGGCGGCACCGGTCCACAAGACCGTCGTCAGGCGAGACGCCCTACGAGTTGTCGGGCACGTCGAGGTCCGCCAGCTCCTCGGCAAAGCCGGTGTCGCCACCGCCGGTGCCGATCTCCTCCAGCGAGGCGATGTCCTCGTTGAAGGCCGAGCCGAAGCCGCCGAGGCCGTCGCCGTCGCCGAGCCCGAGCTCCGCGGCGATCTCGTCCTGGTCGAGCAGGCCGACGTCGTCCATCGCGCGGGGCAGCGGCTCGGACGGCTCGATCTCGATGCGCCGGTAGCGCTTCAGACCGGTGGCCGCCGGGATGAGCTTGCCGATGATCACGTTCTCCTTCAGACCGTTGAGGCGGTCGATCTTGCCCTCGAGCGCCGCGTCGGTCAGCACCTTCGTGGTCTCCTGGAAGGAGGCCGCCGAGAGGAACGAGTCCGTGTTCAGCGAGGCCTTCGTGATGCCGAGGATGATGTCCTCGAACTGCGCGGCCTCACCGCTCTTGCGGATGATCTCGTTGTTGATCTTCGCGAACTCGAAGCGGTCGACGAACTGCCCCGGGAGGTAGTCCGTGTCGCCCTTCTGGTCGACGCGCACCTTCTTGAGCATCTGGCGCGCGATGAGCTCGATGTGCTTGTCGTTGATGTCCACGCCCTGGGACACGTAGACCTCCTGCACCTCCTTGACGAGGTACTGCTCGGTCTCCGTGCGCCCGCGGATCGCCAGCAGCTCGTGCGGGTACAGCGACCCCTCGTTGAGCTGCGTGCCGGCCTCGACGGTCTGGCCGTTCTCGACGAACAGCCGCGTGCGGCGCGGGAACGTGTGGCGATGCTCCTCGCCGGCGGCGTCGGTGATGACGACCGTCAGCGCCTTGTCGGAGTCCTCGATCGTCACGGCGCCGTCCTGCTCGGCGATCTTCGCCAGGCCCTTCGGCTTGCGCGCCTCGAAGAGCTCCACGACACGCGGCAGGCCGTGCGTGATGTCCGCGCCGGCGACGCCGCCGGTATGGAACGTGCGCATCGTCAGCTGCGTGCCCGGCTCGCCGATCGACTGGGCGGCGATGATGCCCACCGCGTCGCCGATCTGGGCGGTCTTGCCGGACGCCATCGAGCGGCCGTAGCACGCCTGGCAGACGCCGCTCTGGGCCTCGCACTTCAACACCGAGCGGACCGCGATCTTCACGTGGCCATGGTTGTCGGTCTTGAGCTGATCCTGGCTTTCGAGCATGTCCGCGATCTCGGGACGGTCGATCTCGGCGCCCTTGGCGACGATCACCCGACCGCGCTTCGTCGCGATCTCGGCCGCCGCGAAGCGCCCGAGCAGGTTGTCGTTGAGCGACCCGTCGTCCTTGAGCAGCTGCAGCTCGATGAACTGCTCCGTGCCGCAGTCGGGCTCGCGGATGATGACGTCCTGCGCGACGTCGACCAGGCGGCGCGTCAGGTAGCCGGAGTCCGCGGTACGCAGGGCCGTGTCGGCCAGCCCCTTGCGCGCGCCGTGGGTGGAGGTGAAGTACTCGAGGACGTCGAGGCCCTCCATGAAGTTCGCCTTCACCGGACGCTCGATGATGTCGCCCTTCGGGTTGGCCATGAGGCCGCGCATGCCCGCCAGCTGGCGGATCTGCTTGAAGGAGCCACGGGCGCCCGAGTTGGCCATCATGAAGATGGGGTTGAGCACATCGAGGTTCTGGACCATCGCCTCGGCGACGACCTCGGTGCACTCGTTCCACTGCTCGACGACCGCCTCGTGGCGCTCCTCCTGCGTGATGAGCCCCATGTCGTACTGGCTCGTGAGCTCGGCGACCTTCTCCTCGTAGCCCTTGACGATCGCGCCCTTGCTCGGCGGGATCACCACGTCGTTCTTGGAGATCGTGATGCCGGCCTTCGTGGAGAACTCGAAGCCGAGGTCCTTGAAGGCGTCGAGCACCTGCGAGATCGTCGTCGCGCCGTACGTCTGCACGAGCTGGTCTACGAGCTCGGTCGTGTCGCGCTTCTTCATCGACGTGTTGACGAACTCGTACTGCGTCGGGTCGAACTCGTCGCCCATCGCCTCCAGCAGCGCCCGCTCGATGCGGTCGTTGTAGATGATCCGGCCGACGGTCGTGAGGACGTGGCCGCCCTCGCGCCCGAGCGGGCGGAACTCGGCCAGGTCGTGCAGCTTGACGCCGCCGAGCTCGTAGGAGAGCTCGGCCTCCTGGGCGGTCCGGAAGACGTGCGGCTTGGGGTCGTGCGTCGCGCGGTCGACCTGTGAGAGCTCGTCGGACTCCGGACCGTAGGTCAGGTAGTAGGCGCCGAGGATCATGTCCTGGGTCGGCGTGGCCAGCGGCTGGCCGTGCGCCGGCGACAGGATGTTGTTGCTCGACAGCATGAGGATGCGGGCCTCCGCCTGCGCCTCGGCCGACAGCGGCAGGTGGACCGCCATCTGGTCGCCGTCGAAGTCGGCGTTGAACGCGTGGCAGACGAGCGGGTGGACCTGGATCGCCTTGCCCTCGACGAGCACCGGCTCGAAGGCCTGGATGCCCAGGCGATGCAGCGTCGGCGCGCGGTTGAGCAGGACCGGGTGCTCGTGGATGACCTGCTCGAGGACGTCCCACACCTCGGGGATCATCGAGTCGACCATCTTCTTGGCGGCCTTGATGTTCTGCGCCGCCTTGCGCTCGACGAGCTGGGCCATGATGAACGGCTTGAAGAGCTCCAGCGCCATCAGCTTGGGCAGCCCGCACTGGTGCAGCTTCAGGTAGGGGCCGGCCACGATGACCGAGCGGCCCGAGTAGTCGACGCGCTTGCCGAGCAGGTTCTGGCGGAAGCGGCCCTGCTTGCCCTTGAGCATGTCGCTCAGGGACTTCAGCGGCCGGTTGCCCGGACCCGTGACCGGACGCCCGCGGCGGCCGTTGTCGAACAGCGCGTCGACGGCCTCCTGCAGCATCCGCTTCTCGTTGTTGACGATGATCTCCGGCGCGCCGAGGTCGAGCAGGCGCTTGAGGCGGTTGTTGCGGTTGATGACGCGGCGGTAGAGGTCGTTGAGGTCGGAGGTCGCGAAGCGGCCGCCGTCGAGCTGGACCATCGGGCGCAGCTCGGGCGGGATGACCGGGACGGCCTCGAGGATCATCTGCTCCGGGCGGTTGCCGGACTGGATGAACGCGCTGACGACCTTCAGGCGCTTGACCGCGCGGGCCTGCTTCTGGCCCTTGGCGGTGCGCACCATCTCGCCGAGCTCCTCGGACTCGTCCTCGAGGTCGACCTGCTGGAGCAGGTCGCGGATCGCCTCGGCGCCCATGCCGCCGCGGAAGTACTCGCCGAAGCCGTAGGGGGAGCCGAAGCGCTCCTTGAGCTCGCGGAAGATCGTCTCGTCGTGCTCGATCTTCTTGGGCTCCATGTCCTTGAAGAGCTGCCACACCTGGCGCATTCGCTCGGCCGCGTCCTCGATGTAGGCCTCGGTGTCGGCGATGTCGGACTCGAAGGTCTTGCGCAGGTCCTTGAGCATCTTCGCCCGCTCGTCGTCATCGAGCTTCTTGACGTCGATGTCCAGCGCCTCGGCCCAGAGGTGGTCCTCGTCGTCGAAGTCCTTCGTGCCTCCGGCCTGGGCGGGCAGGTCACCTCCCAGATAGAGCTCGCGACGGGCCTGCTGCTCGGAGAGCTCGAGCACCCGCTCCGCCCGCTCGGCCGCGTAGGCGTCGAGCACCTCGTTGACCTTGACCTCGAGGTCGGCGGTGTCGCGCTCGCGCGCCTCGTCGTCGACCCACGTCACGATCGACGCGGCGAAGTACAGGACCTTCTCGAGCTCCTTGGGAGCCATGTCGAGCAGGTAGCCGATGCGCGACGGGACGCCCTTGAAGAACCAGATGTGGCTGACCGGCGCGGCGAGGTCGATGTGACCCATGCGCTCGCGGCGCACCTTGGAGCGCGTGACCTCGACGCCGCAGCGCTCGCAGACGATGCCCTTGTAGCGGACGCGCTTGTACTTGCCGCAGTAGCACTCCCAGTCCTTCGTCGGCCCGAAGATGCGCTCGCAGAACAGGCCGTCCTTCTCGGGCTTGAGGGTGCGGTAGTTGATCGTCTCCGGCTTGGTGACCTCGCCGGAGCTCCAGCCGCGGATCTGCTTGGAGGAGGCGAGGCCGATCTCGATGGCGTCGAAGTTGTTGATGTCGATCAAGGTGAGTCCTTACGTCAGTGGTGAGGCGGGAGGTCCGTCGACCCCCGCCGGAAGCGGTGTCGTTGCGTGAGCGCGGCGCTGCGCCGCGCTCACGTCTCCGCAGGTGCTTCGGCGTCGATGTCGATTCCGGCGATGTCGGCGTCCGCGTCGTCGTCGTCGATCACGGGCGCCGCGAGGGCATCGGGGTCGACGACCTCCTCGACATCCTCGTCGGCGGCATCGCCCGCGGCGTCAATCGGCGCATCCGTCTCGCCGAGCGGCTCGGCCTCGGGCTGCACCGTCTGGCCGCCGTTGCCGGCGGCGCGCACGCCCGAGAGATCGATGCCGAGCTCCTCGGCGGCGCGCAGCAGGTCGTCGTCCTCGTCGCGCATCTCGGCGCGGGCGCCCTCCTCGGAGACGACGTTGACGTCGAGCGCCAGCGACTGCATCTCCTTGAGCAGCACCTTGAAGGACTCCGGGATCGACGGCTCGGCGATGTTCTCGCCCTTGACGATCGCCTCGTAGGCCTTCACGCGCCCGACCGTGTCGTCGGACTTGATCGTGAGCATCTCCTGCAGCGTGTACGCCGCGCCGTAGGCCTCCAGCGCCCAGACCTCCATCTCGCCGAAGCGCTGGCCGCCGAACTGGGCCTTGCCGCCCAACGGCTGCTGCGTGACGAGCGAGTAGGGGCCCGTCGAGCGCGCGTGGATCTTGTCGTCGACGAGGTGCAGGAGCTTGAGGATGTACATGTAGCCGACCGTCACCTGCTGCTCGAACGGCTCGCCGGTGCGCCCGTTGTAGAGCGTGAACTTGCCCGACGCGCGGATGCCCGGGCGGCGCGACTTGTCGATGTCCATCCGGATGCGGCCCTTGTGCTCGTCCTGCCACTTCACGAGCGCGTTGTCGACGTCCTCGACCGAGGCGCCGTCGAACACCGGCGTCGCCGTGTAGACCTTGCCCGGACGGCCGTCGGCCGTCGTCTGCTGCTGGGCGAGCTTGTAGGCCTCGGTGCCGTCGTCGTACCAGCCCTCCGCGGCGGCCCACCCGAGATGGGTCTCCAGCAGCTGACCGACGTTCATCCGGCTCGGCACGCCAAGCGGGTTGAGGATGACGTCCACCGGGGTGCCGTCCTCCATGAACGGCATGTCGGCCTCGTCGACGATCCTCGAGATGACGCCCTTGTTGCCGTGGCGTCCGGCGAGCTTGTCGCCCTCGGAGATCTTGCGCTTCTTGGCGACGAAGACGCGCACGAGGTGGTTGACGCCCGGCGGCAGGTCGTCGCCCTGGTCGCGCGAGAACGTCATGACGTCGATGACGACGCCGCCCTCGCCGTGGGGCACCTTCAGCGAGGTGTCGCGGACCTCGCGCGCCTTCTCCTTGAAGATCGCGCGGATCAGCTTCTCCTCGGCCGTCAGCTCGGTCTCGCCCTTCGGCGTGACCTTGCCGACGAGCAGGTCGCCCGAGCCGACCTCGGCGCCGACGCGGACGATGCCGCGGTCGTCGAGGTTGCGCAGCGACTCCTCCGAGCGGTTCGGGATGTCGCGGGTGATCTCCTCGTCGCCGAGCTTCGTCGTGCGGGCGTCGATCTCGTACTCCTCGATATGGATCGAGGTGAGCTCGTCGTCCTTGACCAAGCGCTTGGAGAGGATGATCGCGTCCTCGAAGTTGTAGCCCTCCCAGGACATGAAGGCGACCTTGAGGTTCTTGCCGAGCGCCATCTCGCCGTGGTCGGTCGCCGAGCCGTCGGCGAGCATCTCGCCGGCCTCGACGGTCTGACCGGCGCTGACCATCGGCTTCTGATGGATCAGCGTGCCCTGGTTGGAGCGGCGGTACTTGTCGAGGATGTACTCGTCCTTGCTTTCTCCGGAACCGTCCGTGGCGGGAGTCACCTCGATGCGCTCGGCGTCGACGTAGGAGATCGTGCCGGCGTTCTTGGCCAGCAGGACGTCGCCGGAGTCAAGCGCGGCACGGCGCTCCATGCCCGTGCCGATCACCGGCGCGTCGGTGCGCAGCAGCGGCACCGCCTGGGCCTGCATGTTCGAGCCCATCAGCGCGCGGTTGGCGTCGTCGTGCTCGAGGAACGGGATCATCGCCGTGGTGACCGACCAGATCTGCTCGGGCGAGACGTCCATCAGGTCGACCTCGCTGGGGTCGACCGTGACGTACTGGCCGGCGAGCGTGCGGCAGACCGCCTCGTCGCCGAGCAGCTTGCCGTCGTCGGCGACCGGGTGGTTGGCCTGGGCGATCTTGAGCTCTTCCTCCTGCGTCGCGTCGTAGTGGACGACCTCGCCGGTGATGACGCCGTTCTTGACGACCCGGTAGGGCGTCGTGACGAAGCCGTGCTCGGAGACCTCGGCGTAGCTCGACAGCGAGCCGATCAGGCCGATGTTCGGTCCCTCCGGCGTCTCGATCGGGCACATCCGGCCGTAGTGGGTCGGGTGCACGTCGCGCACCTCGATCGGCGCGCGCTCACGCGTGAGGCCGCCCGCGCCGAGGGCGCTCAGGCGGCGGCGGTGGCGCAGGCCGGCCAGCGAGTTCGTCTGGTCCATGAACTGGCTGAGCTGCGAGGAGCCGAAGAACTCCTTCTGCGCGGCGACGACCGGGCGGATGTTGATGATCGTCTGCGGCGTGATCGTGTCGGCGTCCTCGGTGGTGAGGCGCTCGCGCACGACGCGCTCCATCCGGTACAGGCCGATGCGGAAGGCCTCCTGGATGAGCTCGCCGACGGTCCGCAGGCGGCGGTTGCCGAAGTGCTCGTACTCGTCGAGGTGCTCGCCGACGGCCTCGCGCGGGTAGGTCTGCGCCTCGGCGGCGTAGTCCTTGATCTCGACGTCGGGCTCCTCGGGCATGCCGAGGATCCGCGGCAGCGAGACGAGCTCCTTGACGAGGGCGAGGATGTCGTCGTGCGTCAGCGTGCGGGTCTCGAGGTCGATGTCGAGGCCGAGGCGCGCGTTGAGCTTGTAGCGCCCGACGCGCGTGAGGTCGTAGCGCTTGGGATCGAAGAAGAGCTGGTGCAGCAGCGCGCGGGCGTTGTCGACGCTCGGCGGCTCGCCGGGGCGCTGCTTCTTGAACAGCTCGACGAGCGCCCCCTCCTCGGTCCTCGTCGGCTCGGTGTCGGCGTCGATCGTGTTGCGGATGTAGAGGCTGTTGTCGAAGAGGTTGATGATCTCCTCGTCGGTCGCGTAGCCCATCGCGCGCAGCAGGACGGTGACCGGCAGCTTGCGCTTGCGGTCGATGCGGACGAAGACCTTGCCCTTCTTGTCGATCTCGAGCTCCAGCCACGAGCCGCGCGCCGGCATGAGGTTGGCGATGAAGACCTGCTTCTCGCGGTCCTTGGCCTCCATGAGGTAGGCGCCCGGGGAACGGACGAGCTGCGTGACGACGACGCGCTCCGTGCCGTTGATGATGAACGTGCCCCGCTCGGTCATCCACGGGAAGTCGCCCATGAACACCGACTGCTCGCGGATCTCACCGGTCTCGCGGTTGACGAACGCGACGGTGACGGTCAGCGGGCGGGCGTAGGTGAGGTCCTTCTCGCGGCACTCCTCGATCGACGCCACCGGCTCGTCGAAGTGAAACTCGCCGAAGTCGACGGCGAGGTTGCCGGTGTAGTCCTCGATCGGCGAGATGTCCGAGATGGTCTCGCGCAGACCACCCTTCTCGGGATCGGTCAGCCAGGCAAACGAACGGCGCTGGATGTCGGTGAGGTTCGGGACATCGTGGACTCGGTTCAGGCGCGCGAAGGTCCGGCGCGTCCGGGGGGCGTCAACAAGGGGCAAGGCGGCGACTCCTCAAGGGGTCGGAGAGGGCGTTCATACGGGGGGGCGGCGCCGCGGCCACGGGCCTTC
Organism: uncultured Actinomycetes bacterium; assembly: GCA_963825485.1. Classification (GTDB taxonomy): domain Bacteria; phylum Actinomycetota; class Thermoleophilia; order Solirubrobacterales; family Solirubrobacteraceae; genus CADCVQ01. Next base: position 85,680 of record CAWGTK010000038.1, on the reverse strand, counting down.
GGGCGCGGACTCGCCAGGATAGCACAGCAAAGTGCGGCCCCCGCAGGGGGGCTATCGACACTCACGGACCCCGCCTCAAGTCTGCGCTATGTGGGCGCAAAACCGTGCTGAAGGCGGCTACGGCTATCGGTCGACCCGCGCAGCGTAGCGCGTATCGCGGGATGTGGGGAGTCTCGTGGACGCCGCGCGTTCGGAGCCCAAGGTTGCGAGACTGCCCGGGTGCAGTTCGATCACGTCGCCCAGCCGGTGCCGGACATCGCCGCCGCGATCGCGTGGTGGCAGCGGACGGTCCCGGGCACGCGCGTCCTCTACGCCGACGACACGTGGGGACTGGTCGAGGCCGGCAGCGCGAAGCTCGCGTTCGTCATGGCCGACGAGCATCCCCACCATCTCGCCTTCAAGGTCTCCGGCGCCGAGCTCGAGCGCCTGGCCGCCGAGCACGGCGCCGAGATCGCCGTGCACCGCGACGACAGCCGCTCGTTCTACCTCCAGGCGCCGGGCGATGCGCGCGTGGAGGTCATCGCCTATCCGGATCTGCTCGAGGAGGACTTCGAGTAGCGGTCTACAGGTCGGCCCGCCGGAAGGCGCGGTCGGCCAGCCACCCCGCCGCCACGAGGTAGACGAGCGCGAAGGGGTACAGCAGCGGGCCCGCGTCCTGCGCCCCGCCGAACGGTCCGAGCTGCACGATGACGCCGGTGACGCCGTCGATGTCGGCGGTCAGGGCGTGCAGGCCGTCCTGGTAGAGCGCCTCGAACGGCAGTGCCCACGTGGCGATCGAGCTGATCCGCTCGAGCGTCGCGGAGTCCAGCGCCTCGCCGATCTGGCCGATCAGGCCCGCCGCCAGCCCCGCGCCGAAGACCATGAAGATCGCGATCCCGTTGGCGGTCGAGGACAGCAGCGTCGTGCCCAGCAGTGCGATCGCGACGATGATCGTGACGGCGGCGGCGAGCGCGACCGCCCCCGCCACGGCGTTGCCGGGGTAGTAGCCGCCCGTCGCGTTGGTCAGCGCGACCGCCGACCAGTAGACGATCTGCACGTAGATCACGCACACCGCGGCCGCCGCCGAGAAGCGCGCGAGCAGCAGCGTCGTGCGCCCCACCGGGCGCACGACGAGCGGCTGCAGCAGCCCGCGCTCGGCGTCGCCGCGGACGGCGTTGAGCGTCACGAAGACGGCGAGCACCGTGCCGAGAAACAGCGTGACGAACATCGCCAGCCCCAGCAGCGTCGACCCGGTCAGCACCTCCTCCTCCAGCTGGCCACCGGGAAAGCCGCCGCCGTCCACGCCCGAGACCTCCTGGAAGGCCTGGTAGGTGCCGAACCCGTAGAGCGCGAGAAAGCACACCGTCAGCACGACGACGACGACGAGCACCTTGCGCCGGACCGCCTCGCGCAGCGCGTAGCCGGCGATCGTCTGCAGGTCGCGCAGCACGAGCTTCACCGTGCGTCCTTGCCGACGAGCCGCAGGTAGGCGTCCTCGAGCGTGCCGGTGACCACGCGCACCGCGTAGATCGCCGCGCCCTCGGCGACGAGCCGCGCGACGAGCGCGGGGACGTCGTCGCGGGTGGCGTCGGGGAAGCGCTGCAGACCGCCGCCGGTCTCGATCTCCACGCCGCCGGCGATCGCCAGCTCGTGCGGCGTGCCCTCGGCGATCGTGCGGCCGTGGTCGACGATGACGACGCGATCGCAGACGAGCTCGACCTCGCTGAGCAGGTGCGAGTTCAGCAGCACCGCGACACCGCGCCCGCGCAGCTCCTCGAGCAGCTCGCGCACGGTGCGCCGGCCCGCCGGGTCCAGCGCGCTCGTCGGCTCGTCGAGCAGCACGAGGCCCGGCTCGCCGACGAGCGCCTGGGCGATGCCCAGCCGCTGCTGCATCCCCTTCGACATCGCCTCGACGCGGCGGCGGGTGGCCTCGGTGAGGCCGACGAGCCGCAGCAGCTCCGCCCGCTCGGGCGCGCCGCCGGCCGAGCGCGCGAGGCGCTGGTGCAGCTCGAGCACCTCGTCGGCGGTCGCCCAGCCGGGGAACCGAAACAGCTCGGCGAGGTAGCCCGTGCGAGCGCGCGCGGCGGTGCTGCCGGCCGGATGGCCGAGCACGGTGACGCCGCCCGCCGTCGGGCGCACGAGCCCGCAGGCGATCTTCGTCAGCGTCGACTTGCCCGCGCCGTTGGGCCCCAGCAGGCCGACGAGCTCACCGGCGCCGACGCGCAGGTCGACGCCGTCGAGGGCGATCGCCGCGCGGTAGGCCTTGCGCAGCCCGGCGGCGAGGAGAGCGTCGGCCACGAACGACAGGATGACGCACCGACGTCGAGGAACTGTGCGGATCCTGCTCGGGCGCCTGGACGACGCTCGGCGTCAGCCGCCGCGTGGCGACGCCGCCGAATACGACGAGGGGCGCCCGCGGGCGCCCCTCGCAACCGATGTCGTCGCGACCGGTCCGCCGCGAGCGGCGGACCCGCGATGCGCGCAGGTCTACTTGATCTCGACGCTTGCGCCGGCCTCTTCGAGCTCCTGCTTGAGCTTGTCGGCCTCGTCCTTGTCGACGCCCTCGCGGACGGCCTTGGGGGCCTCGTCGACGAGCGCCTTGGCCTCCTTGAGGCCGAGGCTCGTGGCGGCCCGGACGACCTTGATGACCTGGATCTTCTTGTCACCGGCCGCCGTGATGACGACGTCGAACGCCGACTGCTCCTCCTCGGCCGGAGCAGCACCGCCGTCGCCGCCGCCCGCCGGGGCGGCGACCGCCGCGGCCTGCGCCGAGACGCCGAACTCCTCCTCGAGGGCCTTGATGCGCTCGCTCAGCTCGAGCACGGAGATGCTCTTGAGCTCGTCGATCCATTCCGCTGTGGACTGGGCCATGGGTTACTCCTTGTCTTCGTCAGTGTCAGATGGGGTGTCGTCGGCCGCCGGCTCGGCGGCGGCCTCGGGCGCTGCAGTCGGTGCGTCGGCAGCGGCCTCGGGCTCCGCCGTCGCCGCGTCGGCAGCGGGCTCGGGCTCGGGCTCGGCTGCGGCAGCGGCGGCGGGGGCGGCCGGCAGGTCGCCGGCGGGGATCTCGCCGCTCTCCTTCTTCTCGGCCACCTGCTGGAGCTGGCGGGCGAGGCCGCTGATGAGGTTCGAGAGGCTCGTCACGAGGCCGGTCAGCGGCGACGCGACGATGTTCACGAACTGCGCATTCAGGACGTCTCGGGTGGGCAGGCGCGCGATCGACTGCACCTGCTCGGGCGCCAGGCCCTCGCCGTTGAGCGTGCCGCCCTTGAAGGGCAGAAGCCCCGTCGTGCGGGCATAGTCGAAGACCGCCTTGGCGGCGGCTGCGGCGTCGCCGCTCGCGAACGTCAGCGCCGTCGGGCCCTCGAGCATCGGCTTGAGGGCCTGCGCGCCGGCCTGATCGGCCGCGCGGATCGTCAGCGTGTTCTTGACGATGCGAAACGTCGCATCGGCGTCGCGCAGCTTGCCACGCAGCTCGGCGGCCTGGGCGACCGTGATCCCGCGGTAATCGACCGCGTAGACCGCTTCGGACTCATTGATCTGTGCGGCGATCTCGTCGATCACCGCGGTCTTCTGCTCTCGGTTCATCTGCCTCCTCGCCGGGACTTCTGCCGCGTCAGCGGCAGCCCGGGGTCTGCGGTGGCCTCAGAGATGGACGCTCACGCGGCGGGAGCCGGAGCGGCCTCCTCGAGGATGTCGCGGGTGCGGGACGGGTCGACCTTCACGCCGGGGCCCATCGTCGAAGCCAGGGTGATCGTGCGCAGGTAGCGGCCCTTTGCGGCGGACGGCTTGGCGCGGATCAGCTCTTCGACGATCGCGGCGTAGTTCTCGAGCAGCTGGCGCTCGGTGAACTGCTTCTTGCCGATCGGAAGGTGGACGATCGCGGTGCGATCGGTGCGGTACTCGATCTTGCCGGCCTTCGCCTCCGTGACGGCCTGGGTGACGTTCATCGTCACGGTGCCGACCTTCGGGTTGGGCATCTTGCCCTGCGGGCCGAGGATCCGGCCCAGGCGACCGACGACCGGCATGAGGTCCGGCGTGGCGATCGCGACGTCGAAGTCGGTGAAGCCATCCTCGATGCGCTTGGCGAGATCCTCGGCGCCGACGATGTCCGCGCCGGCCTCCTCGGCCTCCTTGGCCTTGTCGCCCTGCGCGAAGACGGCGATCGTGACGTCCTTGCCGAGGCCGTTGGGCAGCGCGACGGTGCCGCGCAGCTGCTCGTCGGCGTGACGCACGTTCAGGCCCGTACGGACGTGGACCTCGACGGTCTCGTTGAACGTCGGGCCGGGCAGCGACTTGATGAGCGCCACCGCCTCGGCGGGCGTGTGCTCACGCTCGCGATCGACCTTGCTGCGTGCTTGGAGATAGGTCTTTCCGCGCTTAGACAACGTCGACTCCCATGCTCCGTGCCGTGCCGGCGATGATCTTCGACGCCTGGTCGAGGTCGTTGGCGTTGAGGTCGTCGAACTTGCGCTCGGCGATCTCGCGGATCTGCGCCGCGCTGATCGTGCCGACCTTCATGCGATGCGGCTCGCCGGAGCCGCTGTCGATGCCGATCGCCTGCTTGATGAGCACGGCGGCGGGCGGCGTCTTCGTGACGAACGTGAACGAGCGGTCTTCGTAGACCGTGATGACGACCGGGATCGTCGTGCCCGTGTCGGCCTGGGTCTGCGCGTTGAACGCCTTGCAGAACTCCATGATGTTGATGCCGTGCTGACCGAGCGCGGGACCGACCGGCGGAGCCGGGCTGGCCTGGCCGCCCATGGCCTGCAGCTTGATCTGGGTGAGAACCTTCTTAGCCATAAATCCTCGAGATGGTTGATTCCGCGGCCGGGGCCGTCAGATGTGCGCGTATCGCGGATGCAGGGCGCCGCGGGGCGAAGGTACACAGTGCCAGCGGCACGGGTGCCTTCGGTCCGTGGCGATCCTGCGCCGCGAGACGCGTGCAGATGGCGGTTGCGGTCGTGCGATCAACCATCTAGATCTTCTTGACCTGATCGAAACCGACTTCGACCGGCGTCTCGCGACCGAAGATTGACACAAGCACCTTGAGGCGAGAGGCGTCCTCGTTCATCTCGGAGATCTCGCCGGAGAAGTCCGACAGCGGTCCCGAGATGACCTTGACGGTCTCGCCGATCGCGAACGTCGCCTTCTTGCGCTCGCGCACCGCGACCTCGCGGTGCAGCAGGCGATCGACCTCGGCCTGCGTGAGCGGCACGGGCTCGTTGGACGCGCCGACGAAGCCGGTGACCCCGGGGGTGCCCTTGACCAGGCCCCACGAGTCCTCGTTGAGCTCCATGTTGACGAGCACGTAGCCGGGCATCGTGCGCTTCTCGACCGTGATCTTCTGGTTGTCCTTCATCTCGGACACCGACTCGGTCGGCACGACGACCTGACGGACGTTGCGCTTCTGGTTGAGGGAGACCACGCGGTGCTCGAGGTTCTGCTTGACCTTGTTCTCGTGGCCTGAATAGGTGTTTACGACGTACCAGCGAAACATGCGTGCCTTAGAAGTTCGAAGTTCGGGGGGATCGATCTAGATGATGAAGTCGACGATTCTCTGCGCTACGACGTCGGCGAGCCCAAGGAAGGCTCCCGCGACGACGACGAAGCCGAGAACGACCGCGGTGGCTTGTCCGACCTGGCGCCTGTCGGGCCAGTCCACGCGCTGAAGCTCGGCCCAGCATGCGCGGATGAAGTTTGCGAGGCGAAAGCCGGCGGGCTTGTGCGCATCGGGCGGGGCGGCGACGTCGCCGGCGCCCTTGCCGAGCCGACCGTGCTCGACCGAGGCGGCGTCGGCGTCGGGCTCGTAGCCCTCGTAGTCGTCGTCGAAGACGTCGTCCTCGGTTTCGACGGGCTCAGCGGGCGGCGCCGGCGCAGCGGCGGCGACGGGCTTGCGACCGCGCCGGGCCTTGGACTTCGCCTGGGCAGTGGGCTCTGGCTCGAGCGCATCGACCGGCTCGTCGGCAACGTCGTCTGGAGCAGGCTCGACGGCCTTGCCGTCGGCGCCCGCGACGATGGCCGCCTCGACCTCCTCGACCTCGCCGGAGGCGTGGTCGAGCGACCCCGGGACGTTCTCCCGGTGCAACTTCTGCTTGCGCTCTTTAGCTCGCTGGCGTTTACGTGCCATGGGATGCGGGGGGTCCTGAGCGCTACCGGGTCTCCCGGTGGCTCGTGTGCTCCTTGCACCACTTGCAGTATTTGCGCAGGGAGATGCGATCCGGGTTGTTGCGCTTGGACTTATTCGTCTGGTAGTTGCGTCGCTTGCAAGTCTCGCAGGCGAGAGTCACAGCGATACGCACGTCTCCGCGGGCCATTCGGCGCTCCGTGACGGCGAGAGGACAGAAAAAGGACCTGCGTGCAAGCAGGTCTGGCCAGCAGGATAGCGCGCCCCGCCGGGCCGCGGCCGAGGGCACCGCCCCGCCGGCCCGGAGGCGACGCGCGGGCGCACCGCCTGGGCGCCCTCGCGCGCGCGCGCGACACACGACAGGACCGAAGCCGGACTGGATAGGACCGAAGCCGGACTGGCGGGGTCGCGCGTCAGCGCGTCGCGCCGCGTCGCGGTGCGCGGGCACGTCGCCGGTGCGCGAGCCGCCCATGACGGGCATGAGCGAGTCCCGCCCCAGCCGCGTCGCGCTGGGTGCTCGGGCTGCCCAGCAGGTCGGCGTGCAAGACGCCGCCGAGCAGCCGCGCGGTCGGCGCGGCGGGCGAGGTTGCGCCCGAGCGGCCACCGCGCCGCCGCCGGTGTTCGCCCGGCTGGCGAGCGGCTGGGCGATCAGGTCTTGCGCAGGACCTTGAACGAGCGTGCCGCGGAGACGATCCGCTCGCCCTCGGCGTCGACGCCGACGACCTTCCAGCGGTGCGTGCCGGCGCGGTTGACGCGCTTGCGCAGCCGCGACCTCTTGCCGGGCAGCGTCTTGATGCGCTGGCCGTTGAGCATGACCTGCCAGCTGACGACCCGCTCGGCGCCGACGGCCGTCCAGCGGACGGTCGCCGCGCGGCCGGCGCGGATGCGGCGCTTGGAGCTGAGCTTCAGGCGCGCCGCCTCGGCGGCGTCGTCGGCGGAGACGGCGCGCGTGCCGGCGTCGCCCGCCGTCGCGCGCCACATGTCGCCGGGCAGCACGGCGCGCAGCGCGGCGGCGACGTTCAGGGCGCCCGAGCCGAGCAGGCCGGCGAGGAGCTTGGGGCGCGGCGCGCTCTGCACGAGGGCGGCGCGCAGGAGCGGCTGGGAGAGGTCGGGGCGGGCGGCGGCGAGCAGCGCCAGCGAGCCGGAGACGAAGGGCGCGGCCATCGAGGTGCCGACGCGCAGCTCGTAGCGCGATCCCTTGGCAGTGGAGAGGATGTTGGCGCCCGGTGCGGCGAGGTCGACGGAGCGCAGGCCGCGGTTGGCGATCGAAAGCAGGCCGCCGGTCTTCTCGGTCCCGGTCACGGTCAGCACGGCGGGCGCGGGCGACGAGGCCGGATAGGAGGGCATGAGGTCGAGGTCGCGGCCGTTGTTGCCGGCGGAGGCGACGACCGTGGCGCCCTTGTCGCCCGCGTAGACCAGGGCCGCATCGAGGTCGGGGCTCGTGCCGTCGCCGTTGATCGAGACGTTGAGGATCTTCGCGCCGCGGTCGACGGCGTAGCGGATGCCCTTGGCCAGCTGCGAGGAGTCGCCGGCGCGGTTGGCGTCGAGCACCTTGACCGACATGATCCGCGCGCCTGGGGCGATGCCCGAACCGCCGGTGTCGTTGCCGGCCTGGGCGGCGACGATGCCGGCGACGTGCGTGCCGTGGCCGTTGTCGTCCTCGACGTTGCCGTTGAGCGCCTTGATGTTGGCGCCGTGGACGTCGTCGACGTAGCCGTTGCGGTCGTCGTCGACGTTGTTGCCGGGCGTCTCGGCGCTGTTGCGCCAGAGGCTCTTCGCGAGATCGGGGTGGTTGAGCTGCACGCCGCTGTCGAGGACGGCGACGAGGACGCCGTCGCCACGCGACTGCGTCCAGGCCTCCGGGGCGCCGGTCGCCGCGGTCGTCAGGCCCCACTGCTCGTCGAGCATGGGGTCGGATGCGGCCAGCGCCGGAGTGGCGAACGCACCGAGGGCCAGGGCCGCGACGACGGCCGTGAGCGGGCGTGTGGTCCGGTGGCGCACACGCCCCCCGTCGGGCGGTCGGCGCTCGGCCTACCAACGTCCAAACGTCGTTTGGACGGACGGACGAGACGCCGTCCACGGATCTGGACGGGGCCTGGACGCCTGATCGATTTGCGGGCCAGACGTTCAGGCCGGCGCGGGCGCCCGCGGCGTCCGACGCAGGCGCCGCGTTTCAGGCTTCGTCGGGCGCCCGGGCGGGCAGCCAGCCGCGCCGCCGCAGCTCGGCCGTGAGGCGCTCGTACTGCTCGTCGAGGTGCGCGCGCATCGCGTCGCGCGGCTCGAAGACGGCCGCCGTGCGCGACATCCGCCGCGCCGCGGCGGCGACGGGCTCGCCGGTGGTGGCGGCCGTCGCGAGGATCGCCATGCCGAACGCCGACTCGGTCTGCTCGGGCAGGCGGGCGGGACGCCCGAGCGCGTCGGCGCGCAGCTGACACCAGCGCCGGTTGCGCGTCGCGCCGCCGGTCAGGCTGAGCTCGCCGCCGGCGGGCGCGCCGAGCCGCTTGAGCTGCGCGAAGCACAACCGCTCGACGAGCGCCAGGCCCTGCAGGAGCGCGGCCGCGCGCTCGCCGTCTCCGGCCGGCGTCCCGAGCGTGAACGCCTCGGCGTCGGGCGCGGCGAACGGGAAGCGCTCCCCGCGCGAGACGAGCGGATAGCTCAGCACCCGCGTGTGCTCGTGGGCGGCGGCCTGCTCGCCCAGGGCGTCGAGGTCGCGGTCTGCGAACGCGGCGGTCAGCACGCCGGCGCCGCTGCTCGACGCGCCGCCGGGCAGCCAGGCCCCGTCGGGCGCGCGGTGCGAGTAGACGCCGTGGGCGCGGTCCTCGATGCGCTGCTGCGAACAGCCCTTGAGCACGAGCGTCGTGCCCAGCACCGAGTTGCAGTCGCCGGGGCGCAGGGCGCCGGCGGCGATCTGGGCGGCGCAGCCGTCGGTCATGCCGGCGATGATCGGGGTCCCCGCCGGCAGGCCGGTCCGTGCGGCGGCGGACGGGCAGACCTCGCCGAGCCGGGTGCCGGGCGCGACGACGGCCGGCAGCAGCTCGCCGATGTCGCGCACGAGCTCCGCCGGCCACTCGCCGGCGGCGGCGTCGAAGCCGCTCTTGAGGGCGTGGCTGGAGTCCGCGGGCACGTCGTGCCCGGCCAGCGCGCGGGTGATGACGTCGGCCTGGTGGGCGAGCCGCCGCCTGCGGCCGGCGCGGTCCGCCGTGTCCTGCGCCGCCTCGAGCAGCCAGTGCAGCTTGGGCAGCGCCCAGGACGCCGGCAGGTCCAGGCGGCGGGCCTGCACGACGGCGCGGCCGTCGTCGTACATGAGCGCGGGGCTGCGCGGACGGCCGTCGGCGTCGACGAGCAGCGATCGTGCCCGAGGTCGTGCAGGTGCTCACCCCGGCGACGCGCTCGGTGGCCACGCCGTCCAGCGCCGTCCGGCAGGCGGCGGCGACCGCCTCCCACCAGCTCGCGGGGTCCTGCTCGTGGCGGCCGGCTTCGCGCCGGCTGTGCAGCGGGTGCGCGCCGCGCCCGACGACGGTGCCGTCGGCGGCGACGGCCAGCGCCCGCGCGCTGGCGGTGCCGACGTCCAGCCCGACGCAGACGTCCTCACCCGGCGGGCTCACAGCCGCTGCGGCCCGAGCGGCTCGGGCGGCGGGCCCTCGTCCCGCCCGTCCTCCGCCCAGCGCCAGCTGCCACCACGACACGTCGCGCCACGCCCCGGCCTTCCAGCCGATCGCGCGATACGTGCCGACATGCTCGAAGCCGAGCGCACGGTGCAGGCCGATGCTGGCGTCGTTGGGCAACGTGATGCCGGCGGCGGCGCTGCGCAGGCCCTGGCGGCGCAGCAGATCAAGCAGCGCCTCGTAGAGAGCGCGGCCGCCACCGCTGCGGTGGCGGGCGGGATCGACGTAGATCCCGACGTCGACCGCCCAGCGGTAGGCGGCGCGGAGGCGGTGCTGCGTCGCGTACGCGTAGCCGGCGACGGCGCCCGCGTCCTCGAGCACGAGCCATGGGTAGCGTGCCGCCGTCGCGGCGATGTGCGCGTCGAACTCCTGCGCGGTGGGCGGCACCTCCTCGAAGGAGATCGCGGTATCGGCCACGTAGTGCGCGTAGATCGCCGCGCACGCGGCGGCGTCGCGCGCGGGATCGGCGTGGCGGACGTGCATGCGCCCATGATGTCGGGTGCGGGCGGTGGGCTACAGATCGACCTCACCGGACACGCACGTCGCCGTCGCGCCGCCGACCCAGATCGTGCCGTCGTCGTCGCGCTCCACGTGGACGCGGCCGGCGCGTCCCAGCAGCGTGCCCTGCGACACGACGTACGGCGCCGTCGCGCGGCCCGTCCGCAGCAGCCACGGCGCGATCGCGGCGTTCAGGCTCCCGGTCACCGGGTCCTCCACGAGGACGCCGTCCTGCGGGAAGAACGCCCGGACCTCGAATGCCTCCGGCGAGCCCGGTGGGTAGGCACCGACGATGCCCAGGTCGAGGTTCGCGCCCCCGGGCCGCACGGCGAGCACGGCGCTGGCGTCCTCGAGCAGCACCGCGACCCAGCCGGGCCCGTTGTCGGCCCATTCGGCATCGAGGATCTCACCGCGCTCGATCCCCAGCAGCGTGGCGATCCGCTGCACGAGCGCCTCGTCGACCGGTCCGTCGCGCAGGAGCGGCGGCGCCGCGAACGACAACCCGGCGTCGCCGCGCCGGATGCGCACGAGGCCGGCGGCGCACTCCTGCACGACCTCGTCGCGACCTTGCCCGTCATGGGCGGCGAGCCACGCATGGCAGGTGCCGAGGGTGGGGTGCCCGGCGAACGGCAGCTCGACCGTCGGCGTGAAGATCCGCACGCGATAGTCGGCGCGGTCCTCTGACGGCGCCAGGACGAACGTCGTCTCGGAGAGGTTCGTCCAGCGCGCGAAGCGCTCCATCTCCTCGGTGCTGAGCCCCGCGGCGTCGAGCACGACCGCGACGGGGTTGCCGCCGTACGGCGTCGTGGTGAACACGTCGACCTGGGCGAACGGGCGCAGCACGCCGCCGAGTCTGGCACGCCGCCCGCGTGCAGCTCGCTCAGCGCCGCTGCGCGTCACCGTCGCCTGGCGCGGTCGGCGATGATGGTCGCGTGGCGTACGACGAAGATCTCGCACATCGCATTCGTGAGCAGCTGGGCGGCGATCCCGACGTCACCGAGCGGCGGATGTTCGGCGGGCTGGCCTTCCTCGTCGGCGGCCACATGGCGGTCGCCGCCAGCGGCCAGGGCGGCCTGATGGTGCGCGTGGAGCCTGCGCAGACCGGCGCCCTCGCCGCCGAGCCGCATGCCGCGCCGTTTCAGATGCGCGGCCGGGCGATGAAGGGGTGGCTGCGCGTCGGCGAGGAGGGCCTCGGCACCGCGGGCGAGCTCGAGCGCTGGGTGAAGCTGGGCGTCGCGTACGCCCGCTCGCTGCCTGCGAAGCGCTGAGCTTCGTCGCCGTCGGCGGGTCGACCGCACGCCGCGCGTGAGCGAGGGCGTGCGGCCCGCCGGCGCGGCTCAGACCTCCGTTTCGCTCTGCGTGGAGGGCGCGCTCGACTCCGGCGCCATGGTGCCGGAACCGCTGCCGCTGCGGTCCGCGCTGAACGCGGTGTAGGCGCGGGGCGCAACCGCCACCGGTGACGCGCTCGGCGTGGTCTACGAGCAGCTCGGCTCGCGGATCGGCTCGCGCAAGGAGCGCCGCGAGGTCGGCTCGGCGTTCGCAGGCGGCGCGCTCGTGCTGCTGCTCGGCGGCGTGCGCTGGCGCGCCCGGCTGCCCGTGACGCTCGGCGAATTCTCAGGTTCGCCCGGGCGTGCTCCCAGCTTCGCCGTCCATCTTCTCACCACGCAAGCTCATCCACAGGAGGAATCCCCCCGCATGCTCACCACGTCACGAAAGACGCTCACGGCCATCGCCGCGGTCTCGGCGTTCGCCGCCGGCGGCGCCGCGCTCGCCGGCGCGGCCACCAACTCGTCGTCATCCGCGGCTGCCAAGCAGCGGGTGAAGGACACGGCGCTGACCGGGGACACCGCCGACAAGGTCAGGGCGGCGGCGCTCGAGAAGGTCCCCGGCGGCACGGTCCTGCGCACCGAGGCGGGCGGGCCGTACAGCACGAAGTACCACGCGCACGTGCGCAAGTCCGGCGGCAGCGAGGTCGTCGTGCTCGTGAGCTCGAGCTTCGAGGCGACGGCGGTGCAGACGCGGCCGGCCGGCGGCCGCGGCGGGGCGGGCGGGCCTGGTCACCGCGGCGGTCCCGGCGGTCCGCGCGGCGCCCAGACGGCGCTGACCGGCGACACGGCGGCGAAGGTCAAGGCCGCCGCGCTCGCCAAGGTCCCCGGCGCCACCGTCCTGCGCACCGAGCAGGGCGGCCATGACGGCGCCGCCTACCACGCGCACGCCCGCAAGTCCGACGGCACCGAGGTCGTGGTGCTCGTCAACTCGGACTTCGAGGCGACCTCCGTCAAGGAGTTCACGCGCCCGTAGCTCCCTGCCCTACGCACGGTGCGCGAACCGGGAGCCCGGCCGACGGCCGGGCTCCTGTCGTCGTGGGCCGCCCAGCGCTGTTCAGTCCCGCAACCGGGCGAGGCCGTCAGCGGCGCGTCCGGCCAGGCGCGACGGCAGCGTCGAGCCGCCGGCCACGGTCGGACGATCGAACGACCGCAGCAGCCGGTTGATCGCGGACCGTCCGCGCGTGCTGCGCAGCGAGCCCGCGACGGGCGTGGCCGCCTTGCGCCCCACGAGCAGGGCATCGAGCGTGACCCACCGCCCGTCGTACTTGACCACGACCTCCGGTCGCTTCCCGGTCAGGCCGCGCCTGCCGTGGTAGGTCCGCGCGTGGTCCCCGCTGGACCCCAGGCGATGCGAGGTGTCCGCGGCCCAGCGCTCCACGACGCGCCACGGGTCCTCGCGCCACAGCCACCGAGCGACGGGCTTCGTGGCCTGCGCGTCCGACGCGGGCAGCGGCAGCTTGCCGCGGATGTTCAGGTCGGGATAGCGGACGCGGTCGGGGTCGAGCACGTCCACCAGCTCGATCAGCTGGCGCTGCACCTGCCCCAGGCGCCACGCTTCGTGGGGCGCGTCGGCGGCGTCCAGGTCGGCCGTCCAGCGCTCCGCCCAGACCACGACCGGCGGCCTCGGCCCGCCGGCCTGGGCCTGGGCCTGCGGCTGCGGCCGACAGGCGTTCGCAGAACTCGGAGTAGCCCAGGCAATCCGGGCGCTTGACGTCGGCACCCAGGTCCCGCATGGTCACCATGAACTCTCCGACCGCGCGCTGATCGGCCCGGAACATCATGAAGGACGCGTCGCTCTGGCGGTAATCGGGTGGCCAGCGCGTCGGAGATGTCGCTGAGCCGCAACTGAAGCGTGCGATTGACCGTGCGCGACCCCAGGTCCAGGTACTGCACCTCCCGCCGCAGGATCTCCACCCAGCCGAGGAACCGGCCGACGGTCCGGAGCGTGCTCATCACGACGTAGTCACGCTGGTCAGCGGTGCCGGCCTTGAGGTAGCTCGGCAGGAAGTTCTGGGCGACGATGTTGTAACAGCGGCTCTGCAGGTCGAAGGCGGCGCGGGAGAGGGTCGCGGATGTGGCGGAGCGCTCGTGCCGTGTCCAAGCGCGTCTCGCGCCGCAGCTTCCAGGCGGGCACGTACCACGCGACGAAGCCGGACACCACCGCGACGAGCACGGTCGCCAGCGGAGCGACGATCCAGCTCACGCTCTCGCTTGCGAAACCGGATGCTGCGAGCCAGGAGGGCACAAGGTGCACGCATGGATAGCACCACAGCGCCGATCTGTCCTCTCGACGGCGCGAGCCGTCCGGCGGGCGGGGCAGCCACCGGCCCGCGCGTTCACCATCCGACCCCCGGTGCGCTACCCGCCCCGGGTGCTCTGCGCCGGCTGCGTGCCGAGCGTCACCGTCAGCTCGACGGTCTGCGAGCCGAGCTTGGCGGTGAGCGCCACCTTGTCGCCTGGCGGGTGATCGGCGATCGCCGCGACGAGGTCGTTGGCGTTCGCGATCGTGGTGTCGCCGAACCTCGTCACCACGTCGTCGGCGCGCAGGCCGGCGTCATCCGCCGGGCCGCCGGAGGTCAGCGTCCCGAGGACGGCTCCGCGCGTGCCCGTCGAGGCGCCGGAGGTGGCGACGCCGAGGTACGCGTGGCTGACCTGCTCGCCCGCCTTGAGCTGCGGCAGCGACGCGGTGACGAGGTCGATCGGGACGGCGAAGCCGACGCCGGCGTTCTGCTCGGAGCCACCGGTGGCGATCTGGTCGGCGATGCCGACGACCTCGCCGGCGGCGTTGAGCAGCGGTCCGCCGGAGTTGCCGGGGCTCAGCGCTGCGTCGGTCTGGATCGCGTGGGCGACGGTGAAGCCGTTCGGGGCCTCGATGGTGCGGTCGACGCCCGAGACGATGCCGGTGCTGATGCTGCGCGCGTAGCCGAAGGGGTCGCCGATCGCGGCGACCTCGTCGACGACGTCGAGCGACGCGGAGCTGGCGAGCTTGAGCGGGTGCAGCGTCAGGCCCGCCGGGTCGATCTTCAGCACGGCGACGTCCGTCACGTCGTCCTGGCCGAGCAACGTCGCGGTGCGCGTGACGCCGTCCTCGAATGTGATGGTGATCGAGGACGCGCCGTCGACGACGTGCGACGCCGTCACGATGTGCCCGTCCTGGTCGATGACGAAGCCGGTGCCGGTCGCGGTGGACTGGGGCTGCTGCGGTGGGCCGCCGAACGGCGTCGGCTGCGCGCTCGCCGACGCGACGCCCTTCGCGGAGATGTCGACGACGCCGGCCGACGTGCTCGCGTACAGCGCCTCGGCGTCGAGCCGGCCGGCGGCGGCCCCATCGCCCGACGCGCGCGACGACGCGGACGCGGGCTCGCCCTGGACGATGGTCGTCGTGGCGCCAGACTCGCCGCCGACGACGCCGGTCGCCGCGAGGACGCCCACGCTCGCGCCGCCGCCGAGCATCGCGCTCAGCACGAGCAGCAGGGTCAGCGGGGCGCGGCGCGGCGACCGGCCGCCGGGGGCGTCTCGCCGGCCGCCGCCACCGCCGCCGCCGCCGAGCAGCGCGCGGGCCTTGGCACCGGGGATCGTCGTCATGCGGCGATCCTCGGTGAGCGACCTCCGCCCGGCGTGTGCGTCACCTGAGAATTGGCGAAGAGCCCCGACCTGGCCGGCCTAGTTGAACGGCGATGTATCAACGGCCCGGCGCGGCGCTCATCCCCTGTGCCGGCCCCTCTCACGGCCGACCGCCACCAAATCAGCCGAGCCGAAGGAGCTCTCCATGCCGACCGCCCCCACCCCGCGTCCCCGGATGAAGCACACCGCACCGTTGCTGCGTGGCGGCGGCCTGCTGCACATCATCGGAAGCAGCCGCGTCCACACGATCGCTGATCCAGACGGCGCGATCCACCGACTCGTCGAGCTTGCTGACGGCTCGCGCACCATCGACGATCTGCTCAATGCCCTGCAGGCCGAGTATCCGCAGATCGACGAGCAGGACGTGATCGACGCGGTACGCGAGCTCGAGCGGGCCGGCGTGTTCGAGAGTGTGGGTGGTCATCGAGGGGTGTTCGCGGGCATTGACCGACGCGAGCTCGCCGCGCTCTACGCGTGAGGTCTCGCCGCCGGTCCCCGCAGCGCCCGACGCCGCCGACGCCGCCGACGCCGACGATCACCTCCGACGACGAGCTTCTGCGCGCCATCGGCCGCGTGCTCGCCGCCGTCGATCCGGTCCCCGAGCAGACGCTTCGCACCGCGCGCCGCGGATGGGCCCAGCGCCACGCCGCCGCCGCGCCCGCCCGGCCCCGCGCTACGCGGCGATCGAGGACTCGGTCGACCTGCGCGGAGCGCCGTCTCCGCCGGCGAGCGCATCCCGGCTGTCTGCGCGGCCGTCGCCGCCGATGGCGTCCTTGAACTCGCGCAGGCCGCGCCCCATCGCGCGCCCGGCGCCGGGCACGCGCCTGGGTCCGAGCACGAGCAGCGCGAGGGCCAGGACGAGGAGGAGCTCCATGGGTCCGATGGAGGGCATCAGACGAGCCGCTTCCGCGGGACCCTGACGGTCTTGCGCACGGTCTTCGCCAGACCCGCCGCATCCGTGTAGGTCATCGTCAGCCGCGCCGTGCCACCGGCCGTCTTGCGCGGGATCGCCAGGTCGAGCGAGCGCACCCCGGCCGTCACCCCGGTCACCGTCTTGGCGGCGATCGTGGTGCCGCTGCGCGACAGCTTCGCCCTGACCTTCACGCTCTCGGCGACCGTCGAGGTCGCGCGCAGGATGCGGCGGTTGGCCGCCGTGCGGCGGAACTTCGTCGCACTCAGCGCGGCGGCGACGCCGTTGGCGGACGTGCCGCCACCCGTCCCGGTCCCGGTCCCGCCGCCGGTGCTCGGCAGGCCCGACAGGCCGACGACGAACGTGCCGTCGTAGCCGCCGCTGCCGTTCGCCGACAGCGCGACGAGCAGCTTCGCGCCGTCGCTGCCGTAGATGTTGTCCGCGGCGTTGGCGACGTCCGGCGTGCCGCGCGAGCTGTACGGGCTCGCGGCGTAGATGGCGTTCGCCGTCGCGGGATCGAAGAACAGCTGGGAGTTGAACTCGTATGTCGTCGTCGACCCGCTGAACACGCGCACCTTGAAGTGGATGTGGACGGCGCGGCCGGCGTACCAGCCGGGGAAGATCGTCGTGAACTTCGCCTGGCCGTCTCCAGCGGTCGCCTGCAGGCCGCGCAGGAACTCCTGTCCGGACGTCCCCTCGCTGGCGATGTCGGAGTACTTGCCCGCGGCGTTGGCGTGCCAGATGTCGACGACGGCGCCCGCGACGGGTGCGCAGCTCGCATCCGCCCGCACGACGACCATGGTGAGGTTCAGCGGGGTGCCCGGCTGCAGCGTGCCGTCGCCGGGATCCGGGCGGATGTCCGAGCGGTCGAGCTTCTCGTCGACGAAGTACGGGCCCTCGGTCTTCGCCGGGATCAGCACGCACGACGTCGCGGCGGCCTGCGCCTCCTCGGCGACGCCGATCGAGCCGAGCAGGCGGTCGGGGCCGCTGACCTTCGCCAGCAGCAGCGCGGCTCCGGCGGCGCCGGCGGCGCCGACGGCCCGGCGCCGCGTGACCGTGTTCGTGTGGGTGGTGTGGGGATCGGAGTTCATGCGAGCACGCTCGTCCCCGCACCTCGGCGGCGTGCGGGAACTTCCTGCGCGTTGGCTGAGAATGCGACGGCATGGCGAAAGTCGCCAATCGGGTAACGACCCCTTCGAAGCCGGATTCGCCGGCCCGAGACGACGAGGTGCACCGTATGGCCCAGTTCATGCTCCTGATCTATGGCGACCCTGCCAACGCCCCCGGGCCCGACGAGCAGGAGGCGCAGCTCGAGGCGTGGACGAACTACACGAACTCGCTCGTCGCCGCCGGCGCGATGGTGGCCGGCGCCCCGCTGGAGAGCAGCGACCAGGCCACGACGCTGCGCTCCCGCGGCGGCGAGCTCCAGACGTCCGACGGCCCGGCCGTGAACACTCAGGAGATGCTCGGCGGCTACTACGTCATCGAGGTGGCCGATCGCCCCGCGGCCGAGGCAATGGCGGCGCAGATGCCGAACATCGAGTACGGCTCGGTGGAGGTGCGGCCCGTCGTCGTGTTCCCTGACTGAGGACGACGCGAGGCGAGCGTCGTGGCCGCGCGGCCTGCGCGGCCGCGCGCTCGTGAGCGCGCCGAGGCTGTAGCGTCTCGGCCGTGGCCGACCCGCTCTTTCGCCTCGCCTGCGCGCCCGGCGTGCTCGCCGCCGCACCCGACGGCTGGGTCGCGACGATGCTCGAGGAGGGCGAGGTCGCCCTGCTCGCCGACGCCGGCGGCCTGGACGCCATCACCGCGCTGGCCCACGAGCTGGACATGGTCACCGTGCCGGTGCTGCGCGCGGAGACCAGCAGCGAGGAGCAGGAGGCGACGGTCATGGCGTACGCCGCCGCCAAGCCGCTCGTGTGGATCGCCGCGTCGTTCGGCGATGCCGCGCGGGGCTGGGCGCACACCCGCGGCCCGATGACGCTGCTCGTGGAGTCCGCCGGACCGCTGTCGGACGACGAGCGCAAGCGCGTGGAGCGCTTCACCGTCATCCTCGGCCGCCAGGCCGAGTAGCGCGCTGCCGGCTCAGGCCTTGCGCACGTCGAAGCTCATGGCGGCGCGGACGGCGGCGCCCTCGCGCTTGGCCGTCACCACGAGCGCGGCGTCGAAGATCCCGTCGGAAGCATTGCGCTGGTCGCGCTCGCCGCGACGGGTGTAGGCGCTGGCGGCGAAGACCCGGTCCGACAGGGCGTCGTCGAAGTACAGCTGTGTCGTCAGGACGGTCCGCGCGTCGAGGTGCACCTTGGCGTGGATGTGCACGGTCCGGCCGGGATACCAACCGGGGTAGATCGTCGTGAACTCGACGATCCCCTCGGCGTTGGTGACCTGCGCGCCGCGCAGGTAGCGGCTGTCGGTCTGCGCGCCGCCGCCACCGCCGGGTCCGCCACCGCCGCCCGCTGCGCCGCCCCCGCCGTCGAAGCCGGAGTACGCACCGCCGGCGTCGGCGTGCCAGATGTCCACGACCGCGTCGGGGATCGGCGCGCAGGAGGCCGCCTCGCGCACCCGCAGCGCGAGCCGCAGGCGGGTGCCCTCGCGATCCTCGCGGATGTCGCTGCGGATCCTGTCGGCGTCGAAGTAGTAGTACGGGCCCTCGGTCTCCTCCGGCGTGAGCGCGCAGCTCGCGGCGTCGTCGAACAGGGCGCCGGTGGTGGCCGACGTCGTCGTCTTCGGCTCGACCGTCGCGGTCGCGCCGTCGGTCGTCGGCACGGCTGTGGAGCCGCTGCCGTCGTCGCCGCAGGCCGCGAGCAGGCCGCCGAGGCTGACCGTGCCCAGGGCGCCCAGCGCCTGGCGGCGGCTGAGCCGCGTCTTCAGGGGATCTCGGGACATGGCGCCAGCCTAGGCGCGCTGCCTGAGCGGCGGCTGGGAATCGGTCAGGCGCGGTGCTCGGGGTTGGGGTAGTCGAAGCGGCAGCCCGCGTCCCACTCTTGCGCTTGTTGCCGTGCGCCGGGATGCCGCCGGCGTCCTTGAGCATCCGCGCGACGTGCAGCAGGTTCCAGGTCAGAAACGCCGTGTTGCGGTTCGTGAAGTCGTTCTCCGGACCGCCCGAGCCCTCGTCGAGGTAGCTCGGCCCCGGGCCGGCCTCGCCGAGCCAGCCCGAGTCGGCCTGCGGCGGGATCGTGTAGCCGAGGTGCTGCAGCGAGTAGAGGATGTTCATCGCGCAGTGCTTCGCGCCGTCCTCGTTGCCGGTGATGATGCAGCCGCCGGCGCGCCCGTAGTAGGCGTACTGACCGGCCTCGTTGAGCAGATGGCTGTTGCCGTACAGGCGCTCGATCACCTTCGTGCAGACCGAGGACTTCTCGCCCAGCCAGATCGGCGACAGCAGCACGAGGATGTCGGCGGCCATGACCTGCTCGTGGATCGCCGGCCACTCGTCGCCGTCCCAGCCGTGCTCGGTCATGTCGGGCCAGACGCCGGTCGCGATGTCGCGGTCGACGGCCCGGATGACGTCGACCGTGACGCCGTTTCGCCGCATGATCGCGATCGAGCGATCGGCGAGGCCCTGCGTGTTGGAGACCTCCGGCGAGCGCTTGAGCGTGCAGTTGACGTACAGCGCGCGCAGGTCGGAGAAGTCCCACGGCGAGCTCGCGCAGAGCTCCTCGTCGATCTCGGTCAGGTCGGCCATTCTCGGTTCCTCCTCGATGAGCGCGGTCAGGGCTTCGTCGCGGCGGCCGGCGTACCGTTACGCCGCACGTGTCTAGGATCGCGGACGTGGAGGCGGACGACCGAGCAGGCGTGCTCGACGACGCGGTGCCCTACCCCGGCCATCCGTTCCCGCAGACGCATCCCGACCGCCTGGCGACGCTCTACGGCCTGACGCCGGCCGCGCCCTCGGCGTGCCGCCTGCTGGAGATCGGCTGCGGCGACGGCGGCAACCTGCTGCCGATTCCCGGCACGCTGCCCGGCGCGCAGTTCGTCGGCCTCGACGTCTCCCCGCCGCGATCGCTCGCGCACGCGGCCCCGCGATCTGCTCGACGGCCTGCGCGCGGCGTGGGCCTACGACCCCGAGCTGCACACGCTCGTCTCGCTGGCGGCGAAGCTGCGCGACAGCAGCGATGCGCTGCCCTTTCATGACACGCCGGCGCCGGTCAACCGGCGCATGCGCTTCGCCGACTTCGTCGCGCACGCGGGACGCCACGGCCTGCAGTTCCTCGCCGAGGCGAACTTCTGGGGGAGATGCAGGTCGGCTGGCTGCCGCCGCAGCTGCGCGCGGGCGCGCGGGCGACCGACGACCGCCTGCGCCGCGAGGAGCTGCTCGACCAGCTGCGCATGCGCACGTTTCGCCAGACGCTGCTCTGCCGCGCCCGGCACGCGCTCGATGCGACGCCGCGGCTCGAACGGCTCGCGGCGCTCGCGGTGTCCGCGGATGCCCAGGCGGGCGTGCGCGACGAGGACGGCCGCGTCACGTTCACCGGCGCCAACGGGTCGAACGTCACGACCGACCACGCGATCGTGATCGCCGCGCTCGAGCGCGTCGTCGCCGCGTGGCCGGCGGTGCTTCCGATCGCCGACCTGCTCCCCGCGGATGCCGACCTCGAGCAGCGGCTGATCGTCACCGAGGCGTTCGTGCGCTGCTACAGCGCGGCGCTGGCGACCTGCACGCCGAGCCGGCGGCCTTCGGCACGAGCGCCGCGACGCACCCGCGGGTGACCGCGATGGCCCGCCTGCAGGCGGCGGAGGGCCCGATGGTGGCCAACCTGCGCCACGAGGCGACGACGCTCGACGACCCCGCCAGGCTGCTCGTCACGTTGCTCGACGGAACGCGCGAGCGCGATGGAGGCCACGGTCGCCCGGTCGCAGCTCGCCGTCTGGCTGGAGCGCAGCCTGGTGGAACTCGCGCGCAGCGCGCTGCTGCTGCCGGGATGAGCGCCGCTCCGCGTGCATTAACCTCAGGGTTCCGATGGCCACCCAGCCCGCCACCCCGAACCTCGACCCGGCCGCGCTGCTCGAGGCCGCGCCCGAGGAGGAGTTCGCGCTCATCGAGCTGCGCCTGGACTGGCCGCCGGACCTCGACATCTACCCCGAGCACATGCAGCTGTGGCTGCGCTGCTTCGTCATCACGGCCGACCCGCTCGGCTGGATCCCCGACCGCGGCGACGCGTGGACCGCGGTCACCATCGACGACGACGTGCTCGAGGTCGACCTCTACCTCACCGTCCCCACCGTGCGCGCGGCGATGCAGGAGTGCGACGGCGACATGGCCGCGGCGGTCGGGCGCTACGCGGGGACCGTGATGGCGGCGGCGCTCGCGCGCGAGGAGGAGCTCATCGCCGGCGACTACCCGCGGCGCGCGGCGCGCGGCGAGACGCCGCGCCTGCTGGCCGACCTCGACGGCGACCACGGCACGTTCGTGCGGCCCTCGATCCAGGCGCGCCGCAGCTGGAGCGCCGTCGGCCTCGGCGCCCTCACCGACCTCGTCCAGCACGCGTTCGGCGCGGTCGACCTCGATCGCTCGAACGTCGTCCTGGACCCGGTCGAGTCGGCCACCGCGGACTGCCCGGCGTGCCAGGGCCAGGCCTTCGGCTACCCGTCGAGCCTCGAGGACGCCAAGGAGTCGCTGTGCGGGGCGCACAAGGCGGCCGCGAAGGCGGTCAACACCGAGCGGATCGCCCGCGCGCGGCAGTCCAACCCCGCCGGCTGGCGCGCGATCGACAAGGCGGTCATGCGCATCAACAAGCTGCCCGAGCCGATCTTCGCCCCGCAGCCGCCGCGCGTCGTCGGCGCGACGCCGGCGCGCAACGACCCGTGCTTCTGCGGCAGCGGCAAGAAGTTCAAGAAGTGTCACGGCGCATGAGCGACGGCGGCGCGATCGGCGGCGGGTGCCTGTGCGGCGGCGTGCGCTTCGAGCTCGACGCCGCGCCGTCGTCCGCCGGCTACTGCCACTGCACGCGCTGCCAGGGCCGCACGGGCACGGCGGCGTCGGCACAGGCGTACGTCGACGGCGACGCGCTGCGCTTCGTCCAGGGCGTGGAGCTCGTGCAGGGCTGGCGACACCCCGACGGCGGCATGGAGAAGTGCTTCTGCCGCGCGTGCGGAGCCCACCTCGGCAGCCGCGACCCCGAGACCGAGGTGTGGCGGGCGCTGCGGATGTCGGCCTTCGACGGCGATCCGGGCGTGCGGCCGAGCTTCCGGGCGTACGTGGCCTACGCCGCGTCGTGGGAGCCGATCCCCGACGACGGCCTCGAGCGCTTCCGGGAGGCGCGCGGCTGACCGTTGGCGCGCGTCGCGTCTAGTTGACGACGCGCAGGATCGAGAGCAGCAGCACGAGCACGCAGCCCGCCCCGGCCAGGCCGAGCACGCGCACGACCCACATGTCGAACTGGGTGAACCGCAGCTTGCGCTCGCGAGGCGGGTACTGCAGCTCGGCCAGGACGGGGCGAACCGCGGGCACCGTGCGCACGCCGAGCGGCCCTTCGGCTTCGTCGTCGTCCTTGGCCTCGCCCCGTACGTCGCGATCGGCCTGCGCGCGCTCGGCCTGCAGCTTGCGCTGCAGCGCCCGGAAGGCGACCAGCACCTCGTCGCGCTGGGTCACGGCCTCCTGACGCTCGGTCTCGGCGCTGGCCAGCGCGGACTCGGCGATCGCGCTCGCGTCGACCGCATCGTCACGGGCGTTCTTCATCTGCGTCCGCTTCCGCAGGGCCGCCTCGCGCGCCGCGATCGCCTCGTCACGCTCGGTCTCCAGCTGCGCCCGCCCCCGCACGGCCGCCTCGCGCGCCGCGAGCGCCTCGTCACGCGCGATCTCCAGCTGCGCACCCGTGCGCACGGCCGCCTCGCGCGCCGCGAGCGCCTCGTCACGCGCGATCTCCAGCTGCGCGCGCGTCCGCACGGCCGCCTCGCGTGCCGCGATCGCCTCGTCCCGTTCGATCTCCAGCTGTGTCCGCGCCCGCACGGCGGCGTCGCGCGCCGCGAGCGCGTCGGTCAGCTGGGCGAGCGCCCGATCACGCTCGCGCTCCGCGGCCGCGAGCGCGCGCGCCGCGACGGCGTCGACCGAGGCCGCGGACGCGCCGTTGGTCTCGGCCGGAGGGGTGGGCGTGGCGGAAGCGAGTGCCGTGGCCGCGGATGTGGCGGGAGCCGGCGCCGGGGCGGGCTTCGCGGCGGCGGGCTGGGCCGGAGCCGGCGCCGCGGAGGGCTTCGCCGCGGCGGCGGGAGGCGCCAGGGAGACGACGGGGGACGCCGCCGGCGCCACCGCCAACCCCGGCTGCTGGGCGCGTGCCGAGTCGGGCGCGGGGGCGGGCTCTGCCACGGCGGGCGCCCCCGTCGCGGTCTCGCCGAGCGGCACGATCACCTTCGGGGCCACCGCGAGCGCAAGGCTGTCGGGATCGATCGCGATGCCGCCGGTCCACGGAAACGCCGCGGTCCACTTCTCATCCTCCGACGGCGCCCACGGCTTGTGCTCGAGCGTCGCGAGGATCCGGCGGTCCTCGCAGAGCAACGTCGGGCGCACGAACCGCATCCCCCGCACACCGGTCCAAAAACCGCTCACCACGAGCTCGTCGCCCTCGAGCGCGAGCCGCTCGAGCGCAAAGCTGACCCTCGTGCGCTGCGTCATGCCCGGCACCCTACCCGCGCAGGAGCGACTTGGACGGCGCCATCGCCTACGCGGGCATGACCTGCATCGCCTCGGCGTCCTCGATGCTGACGATCTCGCGTCCGAGCGGCAGGAAGGCGACCGGCACGAGCTTGAAGTTCGCCAGGCCCAGCGGGATGCCGATGACCGTCAGGCACAGCGCGATTCCCGTGACGAGGTGCGCCAGCGCCAGCCACCAGCCGCACAGCAGGACCCAGATGACGTTCCCGATTCCCGACGCGACGCCGGCGTCGGCGCGCTTGACGACCGTCGACCCGAAGGGCCACAGCGCGTAGGCCGCGATGCGCAGGGCGGCGATCCCGAACGGGATCGTGATGATGAGCACAAAGCAGATGAGCGCCGCGAAGGCGTAGCCGATCGCGAGCCAGAGGCCCGAGAGGACGAACCAGATGACGTTCAGCACGAGCCGCACGGGTGTCAGGTGCCCCCGCGCGGGGCGGTCAAAACCGGGCCCGACGCAGGTTCGCGCCGGTCATGCCGTCCGCCACCACGCCGCGTCGTGCGCGACGAGCTCGTCGTCGAGCACGAGGAAGTCCAGCCCGAGGCGCCGGAACGCGCCGGCCGCGTCGGCGACGCTCGACACGATCGGCTCGCCGCGCCCGTTGAACGACGTGTTGATGAGCGCGCCGCCCGCCCGCTCGCCCCACTCGCGCAGCAGCGCCGGCAGCACGTCGCTGGAGTCCGGGTCGAGCTCCTGGGGGCGCGTCGTGCCGTCGACGTGGACGGCCGCCGGTAGCTGCCTGCGGCCCGCCTCGGTGACCGGCGTGCCGGCCAGCATGTAGTCCGACAGCCGCGGCCGCGGCTGCCACAGCGCGGCGGCGCGCGAGCTGAGCGCCGCCGCCCCGAACGGCCGCCACGGCTCGCGGCCCTTGAGCGCGTTGAGGCGTTCGTGCATCTGCGGCGTGCTGGGATCGGCCACGATCGAGCGGTGACCGAGCGCGCGCGGGCCGACCTCGCCCGCGCCCTCGACGATCGCGCCGATCCGGCCCGCCTCCAGGGCCGCGCAGACGCGCTCGAACGCGAGCGGCTCGCGGTGCAGGCCCTCCAGGGCCCCGTTGGCCCGTGCGGAGCCGGGCGCGGGACCGAGGAACGCCGAGATCCGCCCGGCCACGCGGCGGCGCGGCGGCGCCACGTGCCATGCCGCGCCCAGCGCCGTGCCGGCGTCGTGCGGCACGGGCGGCGCGAACACCGGCCCGTCCAGCAGACCGTTGGCCTTGCAGTTCAGCGCGACGCCGCCCGCGAGACAGAGGTTCTCGCTGCCGGTCAGCTCGCGGGCCAGCGCCGCGAGCCCCAGCACCGCGCCCTCGACGGCCGCCTGCGCGGAGACCGCGACCTGCACCGCGAGCGGGTCCAGCTGCAGCTCGTCGCGCACGCGCACCACGCGCCGCCCGCCGGCGAGGGCGTCGAGCTGCGCCGTCCAGGCGTGCAGGTAGCGGTTGAAGCCATCGCCGGCATCGACGCTCTGCGGCGCGACGGGGGCGCCGCCGGGCAGCAGGTCCCAAGGCTCGACCCCGCCGGCGCGGCCGTAGGCCGAGAGGCCCATGAGCTTGCCCGCCTGCAGGGGGCCGAAGCCGGCGAAGCGACACGCGGCGTCATACATGTAGCCCAGCGAGTGCGAGCGCGGCCAGACGCGCCTTCGCACGAGCGGGCGGTCGCGCTCGGCGCGGTAGATCGAGATGCTCTCGTCGTCGCCGTTGCCGTCGATCACGAGCACGGCGGCCTCGTCGAAGTCCGATGCCTGGAACGCGATCGTCGCGTGCGCGAGGTGATGGCCGACGAAGCGCACCTCGGGCATGTCGCGCAGCGAGCAGTCAAAGCCGAGGTAGCGCTTCAGCCACGCGGGCGTGTCCTCCAGGCGCCACTGCACGCCGTATAGGGGCGCGGCGAGCGGCACGTCCCAGCCGATCGCCACGAGCTCGACGTCGCCGTGCGCGGCGCCCGCCCGCTCGAGACAGTGCGCGACGGCGAGCAGCGGGCCGCTGTGCTCGGCGTGCTTGGCGCGGCTGAGCCGCTCCTCCTCGCAGAACGCCAGCAGTGTGCCGTCGCCCGCCACGAGGCAGGCCGCGGGGTCGTGCCACCCCGTCGGCGGTGCGTTGACCCCGAGGATCACGGCGCGCACCCTCGCATGTTTCGGGCGGGGCTGCCGTCGTCGCGCGTCCGCCGCGGATGCTGAAGCGCCGCCGGAGTTCGTCGCCCAATAGGTTTGGCCCCATGCCTGTGCTCCCAAGGACGATGGAGGAAGCGTCGCGCTCCAAGACAGCATGTACGTCCGCCGTGGTTCTGCGATGGTCGTTGCTGGTCCCGCAGGACGGGAGGCGCGGACGGTCGAAGCCCTCCCTGGCGTCATCGTTGCCCTGAGCCTGCCTCCGTACCCTGGTTTGTCGTGAGCACGCAGCCGATCAAGACCCCGGAGCACGTCGGCGCGCGCGAGCAGGCAAGGGAGCTCGTGCACGGGCTTGCCGAAGATCTTGCCGGTCAGACGGTGCGCCTCGCCTTCTCCGACATCCTGGTCTGCACCCCGTCCTTTGTCGACGAGCTGGTCAAGCAGATCCTCGAGCAGCGCGGTGCGGCGAGCCTGGGGGTGATCGGCGCAAGTGAGCGCGTGCGTCACCTGCTCATTCGCGCTGCGACGAACCGGGACGTGCCGGACCGCCTCGACTTCGCGGTCCGAAGCGCTTGACGAGCCGATAGCACGCCCGGCATCGCGGGCCGCTGTCGTGCTGTGAGGAGCGGACTGACCGCCCCGCGCCAGCCGGGGAGACGCGTCGCGCGAGCCGCTCCGGCTCAGATGAGCTCGCGCTCGTGCTTCGTCTCGACGGCGCGATCCGCGTGGAACGCCGCCTGGCGCTCCTTCTGCTCGATGCGCTGCTCCAGGCCCTCGGCCTTGCGCGTGTGGTCGACGGCCGCCTGGCGATGTTCGAGCGCCTGCGCGCGCAGCCCCTCCAGCGAGTCGGCGTGGGCCTCGGCCATCTCGTGGTGGCCCTCGGCCACGGAGTCGAGCTTGTCGCGGCGCAGTTCGCGCTGACGCTCGCGCTCGCGGAAGCGCAGGACGACCCACGCGAGCACGAGGCAGATCACGACGAGCATGACGATCAGGGCAACGGTCTCCATGATCGCCGGGATACCCGCCCGGTGCCCTCGCCAAGCCGGGCCGGGCCGGGCCGGGCCGGGCCGGGCCGGGCTCGGCGCTAGGCTGAAATCGCCCGTGTCATCGCCATCCGAGGAGGACCGCATGCACGTCGAGATCTGGTCCGACATCGCTTGCCCGTGGTGCTACGTCGGCAAGCGCCGCTTCGAGGCCGCGCTCGCCGCCTATGAGCACCGCGACGAGGTCACGGTCACGTGGCGCAGCTTCGAGCTGGACGCGCACGCGCCGCCCGAGCGTGAGCACGACACCGCGACCCATCTCGCCGAGAAGTACGGCATGAGCCGCGACGAGGCGCTCGCCATGAGCGCCCGCATGACCGAGACGGCCGCCGGCGAGGGGCTGGACTTCCGCTTCGACCTCACGCGCGGCGGCAACACGTTCGACGCGCACCGCATCGTGCACCTCGCGGCCGCCCACGGCGCCCAGGACGCGATGAAGGAGCGCATCATGCGCGCCTACCTCACCGAGGGCGAGCTGATCTCCGACCACGCGACGCTCGAGCGCCTGGCGCGCGAGGTCGGGCTGCCGGCCGGCGCGGCGCGCGACGTCCTGACCTCCGAGCGCTTCGCCGCCGAGGTCCGCGACGACGAGCGCACCGCCGCCCGGCTGGGGATCAGCGCGGTGCCGTTCTTCGTCGTCGACCGGGCGATCGGCGCCTCGGGCGCGCACCCGTCCGAGCAGCTCGTCGAGCTGCTGCGCCAGGCCCGCGCGGCGAACCCGCCGGCCGCCGCGGCGGCGGTCGCCGCCACCGCGAGCGACGATACGTGCGCCGTCGGCGGCAGCGGCTGCTGACGCCGGTCGCCGGGCTGGCATGATTGTGCGCGGCGGTGGGAGAACCGCTGCAAACCGGCACACTACGTCCATCGGACCCAACCACACACCCGCGCAGGCCCTGCCGAAGAACTTCCTGCGGCCATGCCTGCTGCTGCTGCTGCGCGAGCGCCCGGCGCACGGCTATGACCTGCTCGAACGGCTGCGCCCGATGGGCTTCAACCGCGACGACCCTGGCCGCTTGTACCGCGCGCTGCGCTCGCTGGAGAACGACGGGCTCGTGCGTTCGGTGTGGGAGAAGTCCAGCAGCGGCCCCGACCGGCGCACCTACGAGCTCACGCCGGCCGGGTCCGAGAGCCTGCACGAGTCCGCGCAGGCGCTGGCGGCCACCAACGAACTGCTCGCCGTGTTCCTGGCGCGCTACTCGGAGTTCGGGGCGCGCGAGCCGGCGCGCCGTGCGCGCGCGCGCCGCTCGGCCTGAGCGCCGGCGGCGGCGTCCGAACCTCGCCCGAACGTCGCTTGCGCCCGGTCCGCCGGGCGATCTACGATCGCGCCAACTCCGATCGCGCAGGATCACCCGCCTCGGCGCCTCATCCGGTCGCTCGCACGGTGATCGCTGGTCGAGCAACCCGCTACCCAGCCCAGGTGACCGCGTGCTCTGTGCGACACTCGCGCCATGTCAGCCCCGCAGCGTGGCCGCTCGGCCGAGACGCCGATCGAGCAAGCCATCGCCCGGCTCGACAAGGCGCAATTGGTCGAAGTGATCAGCACGGCGGTCGAGCGCCACGGCGACGTCGAGGGCATGGTGCGGCTCGTCGCGGCACGCGCCGACGGAGACCTTGCCGCACTGCGCGCCGCGGTCGACCAAGGGCTTCGCACCCGTCGCTTCCTCGACTACCGCGAGAGCATGGCCTGGGCGCATGCCGCGCGGCACGTCGTCGCCGAACTGGACAAGGTCGCCGTCGGTGCCCCATCGCGTGAGCTGGTGGAGCTCGTGCAGCGAGCAATCGGCCATGTCGTCAAGGTGATCATGCATGCCGACGACTCCTCCGGATTGATCGGCGACGTCGCGGTCGAGTTGCTGCGCGTCCACGCCAAGGTTTGCGATGCCGGGGCCGCCGATCCGGTCAAGCTCGCGCGGTGGATGATCCGCTTTCGGTTCGAGGATCAGGACTTCTTCGAGGTCGACCCGGTGCGCTACGCAGATGCGCTGGGCGAGCGCGGCCTGCGCGCGTACCGCCAAGCTGTCGCCGAGAGCGCCAGCCCGCGTTCCTTCGCCGCGCGCTACGCGCATGAGCGGCTGGCCATCCTCGACGGTGACATCGACGAGCTCGTGCGGCTCCTGGGTGGCGATCTGTCCGGACCGCACCAGTTCGGGCGGGTGGCCGAGGCGATGGCGGAACTCGACCGGCCCGACCTCGCGCTTGACTGGGCGATACGCGGCATCGAGCAGACGGGCGGCTGGCAGATCGCCAACCTCTATGACCTCGCCGCCAAGCTACATGTCCAGGCCGGCTCGCCCAGCGAGGCGCTACGGCTGCGCCGTGCCCACCACGAGCGCGCCCCGTCCGGGTCGACCTACGGCGCCCTGCGATCGGCGGCCGGCGCGTGCGACGCGTGGCATCTCGAACGCGGCGCGGCGCGCCATGCGCTCGAGCGCTCAGACCGGCGGGCCTTCGTCTCGGCGCTCCTGGACGACGGCGACGATGAGCTTGCTTGGGACGCCGCCAGCAGATCCGTATCAGATGAGCTCGGCCAGGATCTGCTGCTGCGGCTCGCCGACCGTCGCCAGTTGAGTCATCCTTGCGAAGCACTGCTCGTCTACACGCGCATGGTCGACGAGATCCTCGTCGAGACCGATCGTCGCGCCTATCGGCGCGCCGTACAGATCCTCAAGCAGGCCCGCGCGGCGGCGCAGGCCGCGGGCGAGACCGACGCCTTCGCGGCAAACGTCGCTCGGCTGCGCGAGGTCCACCGCCGCCGACCGACATTCATCGCAACCCTCGACAAGGCCAAGCTCACCAACCCCTGAAACGACGTCCCGTTCAAAGCCGCTAGCGCATCGGCCGATCTACAGGGCCGCCGGGCATCCACGATTCGCGCTTAAGAGATGCACTCCGCTCGCCTCACACGCGAGAGGTCGCAGGTTCGAAACCCGCCGCTCCGAAAGGCCTCGATGAGCGGGCTTTCGTTGTCCGCTGACGGGCTCGATCCAGGTGGCCGCCGTCTCCACCGCCGCAGCCCGCCGCGGGACTCGTGGACGACTACGGTTGGAGGTCGCCCACCGCTGGCGCGCGACCTCAGCGACCGGTCAGCCCAGAGCCCCAGCTCGCGCGCAGACGCATAAAGGCCGTCGGGGGCGACGAGCGATGGGTCGGTCATGGCCTCGGAGAGGTTGACGAAGGCCACGCCGGGCGGCCTCGCTCTCGTCGCGCACAATGGTGTTGAACTCCTTGACCCCGGCCTCGGCGTCCCGCCCATCGGCGTAGCCCTTGCCCTGCTCGGTGACGTCGAAGGCGGGCGAGGGCGAGCCAGGCGACGCCCTCGGGGTCCGCCCCGCCGTCGGGCCCGGCGGCCTCGCCGTTGGAGTTCGAGTCGCCTACGACGGCGTAACGCAGGCTCTTGCCCTCGCCCGGCGTGCCCGCGGCGACCGTCGAGACGCCGCCGTCTTGGCGTCCGCCCCCTTCGGCGTCGTCGGAGCTGCCGCACCCGAGAGCCCCGAGGGCGGCCACGAGGAGCAGGACGGCGACCAGGAGGCGGGCGGGCAGAGCGAGACGCGCACACTCCCAAGTATTCCTGCCGAGTGCGCTGAGCGTCACCGGCATGAGCGCTCGCGCCGGGACAGTATGGACTTACGAGACGCACCGCAAATCCGCCGCATGACCATGAAGATCTGCTGCCCCTGGGAGCTTTGGGCACCGGATTGCGCCAGTGCCCACAGTAGACAGATCAGGCGATATCGGTCCACATCTGACCGCCGGAGCAGAGCGGTAACGGTGGCCGATGCGGCCGATCGGCCGGGACCGCGATGAGTCTCTGCCCGAGCGCAAGTCACTCACGCCGACCAAAGACCCGCAAGCGGAAGCGCCCAGAGGCGATCGCCGAACGGCAGAGTGCGCTGGCCGGCGTAGACGACGATGCCCGCCCGCATGCGCGTACCGACACGGTCACGCAGGTGCACAAGGCCGCGGAAGTCCTGCGTGCGGACGGTTCCGCTCGCCTTGACCTCCACGCCGACGATGTCACCGGACGGGTGCTCGATGATCGTGTCGACCTCACGTCCGTCCTCCCGGTAATGCCAGAAGCTCAAGGGCTGATCGCCCCATGACGCCAAGCGCTCGAACTCGGTGGCGACGAACGTCTCCAGCAGCGCGCCAGCCAGACCGCCATCGTCACGCAGGCGCCGATCATCGACACCGATCAGCCCCGCCAGCAACCCGGAATCGCTGACGTAGAGCTTTGGAGCCTTGACCTGACGTTGTCCGAGGTTGACGTGCCATGCACGACGGATCCTGATGAGAAAGAGCCGCTCGAGGACGTCGAGATGGCTCTTGACCGTCTTGCCGTCGAGGCTCGCGTCACGGCCCAGCGCCTCGTAGCGCGCCAAAGATCCCGACCGCGCCGCCACAAGCCGCAAGAGCGTCCCGATCGACGAGGGGTCGTGGACGCGCGCCACGTCGGCGACGTCGCGATCGACGATCGATGCGACGTAGCTGTTGAAGAACCGCGCGCGACTCGCGCCGGCGCGCACACGAGCCTCGGGGAACCCTCCGGCAAGCAGCAGGTGCGCATACGCGTCACGCCCGACGAGCGCGTCCGTGACCACCGGAATGTCGCCGTCGAACCAGCGGCCGAGCACGTCGCCCCGACGTCCAGCGATCTCGCTCTGCGCCAACGGCCACAGCGTTAGGTAGTCCACCCGGCCGGGAAGCGCGTCTGACACGCGCGGGATACGTCGCAGGTTGGCCGAACCCGTCAGCAGGAACTGCCCCGCGGAGCGGTCGCGGTCGACACGCGACTTGATCGCGAGCAGGAGGTCCGGAGCGCGCTGCACCTCATCGATCACGGTCCGACGTCCCAGCGCTGCGACGAACCCCTCCGGGTCGGCACTCGCCGCCGAACGCACCGGCGCATCATCCAGCGTGAGGTACTCCGCCGACAGCGCCCCGCGTGCGAGCACCCGCGCGAGCGTGCTCTTCCCTGCCTGGCGCGGGCCGAGCAACGCCACGACACGGGCTGACGACATCGCGTCCACCACCACGCCCGCGAGCCCCCGATCGATCAGCCCGAGACTCTCAGCGCCAGCCGCCATCTCGGAGAAGTCTAGCCGCTACATCGGAAAATTTCTGGCGCTCACTCGGAAAATATGTGCTGTGGTGCCATTCCCGGCTTCACACGCGAGAGGTCGCAGGTTCGAAACCCGCCGCGCCCATGAGCGGCCGACCTGCGAGGCCGCTGACGACCGGCGCGCGCGACACCATGACGTCGTGCCGACCATCAGCCGCTTCCTCGGGATCGTCATCGCGATGTACTTCGACGATCACGGCTTCCCGCACTTCCACGCACGGCACGTCGACGGCCAGGCCAAGGTCCGCATCGACACCCTCGAAGTCATGGACAGCACGCTCGGCCGGCGGCAGCTCCGGTTCGTCCTCGCGTGGGCGGAACTGCATCAGGAAGAGCTCACCGAGAACTGGCGGCGAGCTCGCGCTGGTGAAACACTGATGGAGATCGAGCCGCTGCAATGACCGGACTGACCCCAGACATCACGGACGTGAGCGTCGTCGCACACGGCGTTCTCAACATCACATTCGCCGACGGATCGCGCGCCGACGTCGCCATCCTCGACCGGATGCGAGGACCCGTCTTCCAGCAGGCCCGAACGCCCGAGGGTTTCGTCAAAGTCTCAGTGGACAACGAAACCGGCACGGTCGTCTGGCCAGACGGCGCCGACCTCGCGCCCGACACGCTCTACGTTCGCGTCAAGTCCGGCGCATGGCCTGGCAGCGAGATCGCCGCGTAGCACGGCGTCGCCGCCGATCACGACGCGCGTACCGGAACGCCCGCTGACCCGTCAGGATGGAAGACATGGCCGATGTTCACGACATCGCTCCCGACGCGTTCGACGACGCGCTCACAGGAGCTGAGGTCCACGTCACGTCCGGCAACCCGGACATCGCGGTGAAAGTCACGGTTCCCGTCGACGGCGGGACGCTCGACCGCCTGACCGAACGCGCGGCACGCGAAGGCCGCGACATCGAGCAGGTCGTCGCCGACGCACTCCGCGCGGCGGCGGCTGTAGAACACGACCGCTGCGGCCACGTGCCGGCGGGGTTCGTCAGCGCAGGTACGACCGACACCGCCGTGGGCTGGGATAGCTCGTCGCGGCTGCTGAGCTTGACTTGGGCAACATGCCCGTCGCTTCCGCCGGGCGAGCACCCATCTCACGCCGAGCGCGCCCACACGATGCTGAGCGGCGTCGCCCGCGGTTCCCCCTCGTTGGGGCAGCCGGTATCGAGGAGGCTGCCGCCGATGACGTGATCCTCGGCATCGGCGTAGCCGAGCGCCGGGCAGCGATCGCAGCTGATGAGCATCTCGGAACGATGGCGCGCGACCAAGGCCGGCTCGTGCCGCAGCGCGGCGGCCCTGGCGGCCATCTCCTTGAGGGCCGCCATGTACTCGCCGTCGCCGGTGTCGTCGTCGGGCCGACCGACCAGCAGCGCGTACACAGCACATCCGTCAGCACCGGTCCGCACCTCGATGCGGTCCGCCCGTGCCTGGGCGCGAATGGCGGCCCGCCACGCGTCGGCGTCCTCGACCTGACGAACGACATGTCCGTGGGCCAGGAGCTCGCCGTAGTCGTCGCGGCGCGACAGACGCACCAGCAGCCGGTCGATCCGGCGGCGGATCTCAACGGGGTCGTGCATCTGGCTCTCCTTCCGCGGACAGGTCTGTGACGGCGCGATCGGCGGCATCGCGGATCTCGGCCTCGATGTCGACCGGGCCGGCGCCGCGCCATTCGTTGAGCACGTGCGTGTAGGTATCCAGCACCGTGGACGTCTTGTCGCCGAGCTGCTCGGCGATCTCGGCGATGGACAGGCGCTTCTCGGCGATGAGCAATGAAGCCCAGGTGTGACGCAAGTCGTAGGGTCGGCGCGACGGCAGGCCGACGGCCTCGGCCGAGGGAACGTAGACGCGTCGGCGCCAGTTGCGGTACTCGTCGCCGAACCAGAGGCGGCCGTGGACCTCGTGGGGGAACACCAGCGCGCCGTCGTCGGGCGCCCCTGACTCCTGTCGCCAGGACAGAAGGTCGCGGCGGATCGGCGCGATCAGGTCGACCGTGCGGCTGCGCTTGCGTGAACGCTTTCGGTTCTTCAGGCGGTCGAGCTGGCCGTCGGCGTTGGCGAGCTCGACCAGCAGCGTCGCCTTGCCCACGGCGTACCAGTGCAGCGCGAGCGCCTCCTGCGGTCGCAGCCCCGTGTACGCCATGAGCCGCACGAGCACGGCGCTGAGGCGGCTGCCGCCGCGTTCGAGGTCGGCCACGAGCCGCTCGACCTGCAGCGGTGTCAGCGGACGGGCGACGCGCGACGGTCCCGGCGAGGGCTTGCGCACCGCCTTGAACGGATTGAATGCGACGTCGCCGTACTCGACGGCGTCGCGAAAGACGCGCTGGAGCATCGCCATCGTCTTGACGACGGACGTGGGCCCGACGCCCGCCGCCAGCAACTCGCCGCGGAAGGCGACGACCCGGCGCGCGTCGATCTCGCGCATCGGCAGACGGGCAAGACGCGGGGCGGCGTGTGCTTCCCACAGGCAGCGATAGACCGCAAGCGTCGCTCGCGCGAGCTCGGGCATCGCGCGCTCGACCCACCACTGCTCGAAGAACGCACCGAGCGTCTGGGTGCCGGCCTGCTCCTGACGCAGCTCCTCCGGGCGCCAGCGCCGCGCCGACCGCAGCCGCGCTCGGTAGTCCAGCGCATCCTCGAGGCTGTCGAAGCTGCGCCGCCGGCGCGTGCCGTCGACGTCCTTGACGCGGACGCTGAAGACCTCGGTGACCGTTCCGTCCTTCCGGGCGAAGCGCCGGACCTCGACGCCCTCGCGGACCGGGGCTTCGGTCATGGCCCATCTCCACGGCGCGGGGGAAGCGGCAGGCGGGCGGGAGCCTCTGGACGTCGCGGCCGAGCCGCGCGGCGCGCCCGCTCCGGCAGGCCGTCGAAGGGCGCCGACGCAGCCGCCGGTGGTGGCGTCGTCGCGAGCACGGTCCGCGATCGCCACCAATCCGCCGCGTCGCTGGCCAGGATCCGCAGCCCGCAGGCGCGGCTGGCGGTGAGATCACCGCGGGCCACCGCGCGCCGCACCGACCGCGCATCGACCCGGATGCGCTCGGCGACCTCCACCGCGGTGAGCACGGCAGCGGGCTCGAGGTCGTCGAACGGGGTGTTGGGATGGTGCGGCATCGGCTGCTCACCGCTGATGTCGCACGTTGCGGGAATCTCGGCCCCCTGCGTGTTCGGCCGGCCGCAGTTGGGGCGCGATCAGGAGCGCAGGCGCCCCACAAACGCCCCACCAGTCCACGAGATGATCGGCGCTCGAGCGGCCCGAGAAATGAGAATCCCCGCCTGAGCGGGGAGATCGGATGAAGCCCTCCATCGGACTCGAACCGATGACCCCTTCCTTACCATGGAAGTGCTCTACCAACTGAGCTAGGAGGGCGAGACGCGAAAGCGTAGCGCCCGGGAGGACCGCGGCTCGACGAACGGCTCGCACGGCGGCGCGCGCGCTAGCGTCTCGGCGCCGATGGCCAGCCTCAACCCCGCGCTCGAGGACGTCCGCTTCTGCCCGCGCTGCGCGCAGCCGGCGCACGTCACGTTCCCGCGCGAGCTGCGCTGCGAGCGCTGCGGCTACCACGCGCTGTGGAGCCCCGAGCCGGTCGCCGCGGCGATCCCGCGCGACGAGGACGGCCGGATCTGGCTGCTGCGCCGCACGCAGCACGAGGGCGCGGGCCGCTGGACGTTTCCCGGCGGCTACGTCGAGCTGGGCGAGTCCGTCGAGGACGCCGCCGTGCGCGAGACGCGCGAGGAGCTCGAGATGGAGATCGAGCTCGGCGCGCTCGTCGGCGTCTACTCGCGCGCCGACACGCGCGCGGTGCTCGATCGTGTTCGACGCGCGGGCGCTGGGCATCGGCCACGTGACGGCCGAGGCATCGGAGGTGCGCGCGTTCGCGCCCGACGAGCTGCCGTGGGAGGAGCTGGCGTTCTGGTCGACCGAGCAGGCGCTGCGCGACGCGCTGGGCCCGAGCGCCGGCGCGGCTCGGTCCGGCTCGCCGCGCGCCGCGCGCGAGCTCTTCGCCGTCACCGTCGTGATCGGCAGCCCCAGCGGCGTGAGCTTGCTCGGCAGGTTGATGTGCAGCCAGCGCGACACGCGTGCCGGCAGCGTGGAGATGATGATCTCGTCGTAGCCGTCGATGTTGACCGCGTCGCTGATCGCGTCGGCCGGGTTGGGATCGCCGATCTTGCCCTCGACGCGCGCGCCGGCGGCCTCCTCGAGCAGCGGCAGCGCGAGCTCGAGGACGTCCTGCGCCTCGGCGTCGTCGGTGTCCTCGGGATCGACGAACCGGTGCAGCCCGTGCGGCGCGCGCGGCACGAGCAGCGTGAACGTCGCCGGGCCGGCTGCGGCGCGCGCGCGGACGGCGTCGAGCAGCGCGGGCGTGGCGGCGGTCCGGTGTGCGACGACCAGGACGCGCGCGGGCGCGGAGGATTCCATGGGCGACTCCTTCGGCTCGGGGACGCGCTGGATCCTGTCAGGTTGGCGCGTCGCCGCCAAACGGCGTCGACGGCGCCGTCTCGATCGTCGAAATCGGCGCCGTCGGAAGCTCAGTGGCGGGGGCAGGATTCGAACCTGCGAAGGCGTAGCCACTCGGTTTACAGCCGAGCCCGTTTGACCGCTCCGGAACCCCGCCAGGGCCCGCGGAGTCTAGCGATCAGGTCGCGCAGCGCTCGATCGGGCGGCCGCTCGACCTCGTAGGCGCGTACTTCGGCCCGCCGAGAACGATCCCGGCCGCCCTCGACGGCGCGAGGGGATGAACCAGCGCCGTCCGTCGGCGACGAGAACGAACAAGTAGTCGCGGCGAGCGGACTGAACCGCTTGACAAGCCCGTTCCAGCTCTGGTTTCCGCCCTTCGTCGCCAGCGCGACCTGGTAGCGCCGTTGATGACAGTCGAGTCTTGACCTGCACGCGCGAGCGGTCGTCGAGTCCGCGACTGAGATCGACGTCGGGCTGTGCCCGAACGGCACGAAGACGCTTGCGCAGCTGGTCGGTAGCCAGCCCGCCGATCGCTCGCCGATGTCGCCCTGCTCGCGGGGATTCGTGCTTCCATGACCAGAACATACGTTCTGGTCCGGACGGAATCACAGCAGCGCGTCCACCCGCTCCGTCAGCTCCGCCGCATCGGGCTCGGCCCCCGCCCCGAACCGCGCGACGACCTTCCCGCGCCGGTCCACGAGGTACTTGTTGAAGTTCCACTCCGGCGCCCCGACAGCGGCCGAGAGCCGCCGGAACAGCGGGTTCGCGTCCTCGCCCGTGACCACGGTCTTCGCGAACATCGGGAACGTCACGCCGTAGTTGGCCTGGCAGAACTCGGCGATCTCCTCGTTCGAGCGCGGCTCCTGGCCGGCGAAGTCGTTGGCCGGGAAGCCGAGCACGATCGAGGCCATCGCCGCGCCGCTCGCGGTACAGCGCCTCCAGCCCCTCGAGCTGCGGCGTGTAGCCGCACGCCGTCGCTGTGTTCACGACGAGCACGACATCGCCGCGGTAGCGCGCGAGGTCGTCGCGCCGGCCGTTCAGGCGCGGGTACGTCCCGCGCAGGATGCCGCCGTCCGCCGAAGCCGAACCGGCGTCCGCCGCATCGGCATCCGAATCGGCGGCGGGCCGCTGCACGCCGCACGTCCCGCGCCGCCGCCGGCGCGGAGCCAGGCCCGTCGTCATCCGAGCCGGAGCCGCCGCAGCCCGCGAGCACCGCGCCCGCGAGCACCACCACCACCAGCAGCACGAACCGCATGCCCATCCATACGCGCGCGCCCGCGCCCCGGCTCAGGACGCGTCGCGCAGCGTCTGCGCCTCCGGCAGCGACTCGAGCTTCTTGAGCGTGTGGTTCTCGATCTGGCGGATCCGCTCGCGCGTGACGTTGAACGCGCGGCCGACCTCCTCCAGCGTCCGCGGCCGCCCGCCGGTCAGGCCGAAGCGCATCTCGATGACCTCGCGCTCGCGCTGCGGCAGCGCCGCCAGCGCGCGCCGCACGTTCTCGCGGCGCAGGTTCTCCGACGCCAGCTCGAACGGCGACTCCGCCGCCTCGTCCTCGACGAAGTCGCCCAGCTCGGACTCGTCCTCCTCGCCGACCGGGCGCTCCAGCGAGATCGGCTGCTGGGACATGCGCAGGATGTCGCGCACCTCGCGCGGCGTGCACTCGAGGTTCGTCGGCGATCTCCTCGGGCGTCGGCTCGCGGCCCAGCGACTGGACGAGCTGGCGCTCGACCTGCACGACCTTGTTGAGCTTCTCGACCATGTGCACCGGGATGCGGATCGTGCGGCCCTTGTCGGCGATCGCGCGCGTGACCGCCTGGCGGATCCACCACGTCGCGTACGTCGAGAACTTGTAGCCGCGCCGGTAGTCGAACTTCTCGACCGCCCGGATCAGGCCCAGCGACCCCTCCTGGATCAGATCCAGGAACGTCAGGCCGCGGCCGAGGTAGCCCTTGGCGATCGACACGACGAGCCGCAGGTTGGCCTCGACCATGTGCTGCTTGGCGTCCATGTCGCCGCGCTCGATGCGCTTGGCGAGCGAGATCTCGAGGTCGGCGGTCAGCAGCGGCACGCGCCCGATCGAGCGCAGGTACAGCCGCAGCGAGTCCAGCGACGGCTCGACGGTCAGGTCGAGCTCGGGCTTCTTCGGCGCGTCCGGGTTGCCGCCGTCCGCGCCCTCCTTGCGGGCCTCGCGCGGCCGCCTCGACGCGCGCCCCCTCGGAGGAGACCTGGCGCCCGTCGGCGCCGACGACGTCGATGCCCTGCTCGGAGAGGTAGGCGTGCAGCTCATGGACCTGCTCCTTGGTGACCTCGACCTCTTCGAGCGCCGTGGCGATCTCGTCGAACGTCAGGAAGCCGCGCTCCTGACCATCCGAGATGAGCGCCGCGAAGCTCGTCCAGCTCGTAGATCGGAGCCTCGTCCGCCAGCAGAACTTGGTTCTTGATCGCTCGGCCCCCCTCGGACCTCGGTGCCGCCGCTCACGCGCCCGTTCCCTCGGTTCCGTCGAGGGAGCGGCTTGTGAGTGATAGCACATGATCCGCGCGCCCGCAAGCGCGATTTTCGGAGACCGCTCGATACGCTGGGCGCATGTCGCAGAGCCTGAGCGCCCGCGGGTCCCGACGTGCAGGCCCAGACGCCGAGCCTGCGCGTCAGCCTGTCGCGCGTCGGCGTCACCGGAGATCGAGAAGATCGTCCGCATCCGCCAGAACGGCGAGGAGCAGCTCTTCTCCGCCCGCCTGGAGTGCTTCGTCGACCTCGGCGCCGCAGCAGAAGGGCGCGCACATGTCGCGCTTCGAGGAGGTCGTCAACGAGGTCGATCGGCGAGGTCGTGCTCGGCGAGGCGACGTTCAAGGCCGAGGCGCTCGCCACCCGCATCGCCGAGCTCGTGCGCGAGCGCCAGAGCGCCGCGCGCGCCGAGGTGACCGTCGCCGCGCGCTACCCCGAGCACAAGCCGGCGCCGGTCTCCGGGCATCCCGACGCAGGAGATCTACACGCTCTACGGCGTCGCCGTGGCCTCGGCCGCCGGCACGCGCCGGCTCGTCGGCGTCGCCGCGCAGGGCCTGACCGCCTGCCCCTGCGCGCAGCAGCTCGTCATGGGCACGCTCGCGCGAGCGCCTGCTCGACGACGGCTTCAGCGAGGAGGAGGTCGAGCGGATCTTCGACCACGTCCCCGTCGCGACGCACAACCAGCGCGGCCTCGGCACGCTGCACATCGGCATGCCCGAGAGCTGCGCGAAGGAGATCGACGCCCGCACGCTGCTCGACATCGTCGAGGGCTCGATGTCGTCGGAGATCTACGAGCTCATGAAGCGCAGCGACGAGGGCGCCGTCGTCGAGAAGGCCCACCGCCGGCCGCGCTTCGTCGAGGACTGCGTGCGCGAGATGATCGGCGGCGTCGTCGAGCAGCCTCGCCGACCTCGGCGACGGGCACTTCGTCAGCGCGCGCCAGGAGAACCTCGAGACGATCCACCAGCACAACGTCGTCGCCGAGCGCTTCGGCCTGCTCGGCGAGCTGCGCCACGAGCTCGCGACCGGCGAGCACGCGCTGCATCACGTGTCGATGCGCGACTGGCTCGACGCCGCCGGGCGCTGACGCGCCGTGGCCCGCGCCTACGGCAGCGGCGTCTGCGTCGGCGCGGCGGCGCGGCCGCGGCCGCCGCCGTCGCCTCGCGCCGCGCCTCGGCCTCGCGCAGCACGCGGCGCAGCCCGAAGAAGTAGTCCACGCCGCTGACGATCGTGATCGCCACCGCGCCGTAGACGAGCCCGTCGACCCAGCCGGCGACGGCTCGCCGGCCGCGATGAGGAAGAAGATCGCCGCCACCTGCACGATCGTCTTCGCCTTGCCCCACCAGTTCGCGGCGATGATCACGCCGTGCTGCGTCGCCTGCATGCGCGTGACCGTCACCGTCAGCTCGCGCGCGATGATCACCATCGCGACCCACGCGGCGAGGCGGTCGAGCGAGACGAGCGCCACGAGCGCCGCGATGATCAGCAGCTTGTCGGCGATCGGGTCCATGAGCTTGCCGAACGTCGTGATCGCGTTGCGCGTGCGCGCGAGGTAGCCGTCCATCGCGTCGGTCGCCGAGGCGAGCGCGAAGACGATCGCCGCCCACAGGTCGCCGTTCTCGGTCTCGCCGAGCAGCACGACGACGAGCACCGGGACGAGCAGGATCCGGATCAGCGTCAGGACGTTCGGCAGGTTCAGCGCGAACACGTCAGGCCCAGCCTGTCAGAACGGCGCGCGCGCCGCACCGTCCGCGGGCCGATCCGGGGCGGCGCGCACGCCGGCGTGTACCTCAGAGCCGGCCGCTATGCCTTCAGCCGCCGGCCGGAGCGGAACATCGACGCGCTCCACGCGACGCAGGCCAGCGCCAGCGCCGCCGTCACTGCCAGCGCGACCCCGACCGGCACGTCGCTCGTGCCCGAGGAAGCCGTAGCGGACCGCGTTGATGAGAAAGAAGATCGGGTTGACGTGGCTGATCTCCTGCCACGGCGAGGGCAGCAGGTCGACGGAGTAGAAGACGCCGCCGAGGAAGCTCAGCGGCAGGATCACGATGTTGTTGACGAAGCCCGCCTGGTCCCACGTCTCGGCGTAGACGCCGACGACGACCCCCAGCGACGCGAACAGCACGAGCAGGATGCGCGACCGCGGCGGCGAGCACGAGCGGCTCGCGCACCGGCACGTCGGTGACGACGAGCGCGAGCACGAGCAGCGAGCCGCCGATCGCCAGCGCGCGCACGATGCCGCCGATCGCCAGCCCGAGGTTGACCTCCCACGAGCGCATCGGGGCCGACAGCACGTCGTTGATGTAGCGGTCGGCGCGCGCCTGGAAGACCGACGAGGAGTTGTTGGAGTACGCCGCCTGCGCCATCGCCATCGCGATCAGCCCGGGCACGATGAAGACGTCGTACTCGACGCCGTCGATCTGGCGGATGCGCCCGCCGAGCGACAGCCCGAAGACGACGATGAACAGAAACGACGCGAGCACCGGCGCGACGATCGTCTGCGACCAGAGCTTGAGCACGCGATCGGTCTCGCGCGCGGCGAGCGCGATGCAGCCCGCGGTGGCGATCGAGCAGGGCGGTCACCGCTTCGAGGCTAGTAGCTGCCCGGCGGGCCGTCAGATCTTGCGCGGCTTGCTGAAGCTCACGGTGTCGAGGATCCGGCGGCCTCGGTGAGCCGGCGCCTGGACGGGTTCTCGCCGCGTGAGCATCGTGACGACGTAGGTGCGCCACTGGGTCGCGGTGACGTAGACGAGCGCGCGGACGAGCTGCTCGTCGCGCTCGCCCGTGAGCTCGAAGCTGCTGCACCGTTGCCGGCGCGCCCGAGCGGCGACGCGCCGCTCGCTGACGATCTTCGCCGGCGCGAACCGCTTGAGCAGCGTGCGTCCTGGCCTCGTGCTTGGCGAACTCGCGCCCGCGGCTGGTCCAACGGCGAGGAGAACATCAGCACGAGCGAGCCGTCGGGGCTCGTCAGGCGAATGGTCTGGCCGCTGACCGTGCGCTTCCAGTCGCGCGGATGCGCGAAGCCGATGCCCAGCGGAGGGACCGAGACGATCCGGACCGGCAACGGCTTGACCGCGTTGTTGTCGCTCGCCGCTCGGCCACAGCACGAGCGTCGCGATGATGATGCCCGCCAACAGCAACACGGCGCCGCCGAGGCGGCGCCGTGTCAGCGCTGCGGTGATGCGTTGCCGCATCTACCGGACGGTACGCACATCCTCCCGGCGGCGCAGCAGCAGGCCGCCCGCCAGGACGAGCAGACCGGCCAGCGAGATGCCGATGACGTCGGTGCCGGTGAACGGCAGCGCACCGGCGTCGAGGTCGCCGGAGCCGTCGTCGCCGCCGCCGCGCCGCCGCCGTCGCTGCCCTCGGAGTCGTCGTCGGGGTTGTACGGGTTGTTGATGTTGTTGCCCTCGTGACAGCCCGGATCGTCCTCGTCGATGACGCCGTCGCCGTCGTTGTCGCGGCCGTCGGCGCACTGCGCGTCGTCGCCGCCGTCGTCGCCGTCGTCGCCGTCGTCGCCCGAGCCGGTGCCGGTCCGGCGCTCGGTCCCGTCGCTCTCGTCGTTGTCGTTCGGGCACGTAGCGAGTTCGGGTTGCCGGCGTTGCCATCGCTGTGGCAGCCGCGGTCGGCCGCGTCGATGAGGCCGTCGCCGTCGTTGTCGACGCCGTCGGAGCACTGCGCGCCGCCCTCGGGAGCGACGCTCAGCGACTCGGACGCCGCCGTCGTCTCCTTCAGCAGCGAGTTCGTGCCGACCTGCAGCGCGAACACGTCGAGCGCCTCACGCACGGCGGCGTTGTTGCCCACGAGCTCCTCTGCGTTGCAGATGATCGGCAGCAGGCCCGGCAGACCCGCCTGCGTGTCCGGCGTGCCGTTCGCGCAACCGGCGGCCGGCAGCGGGACGCCGGTGCCGCCGAGGCCGATGACCTCGGAGGTGTTCGTGACGACCGGCGCCTCGCCCGTTGCAGGACTTCGACGTGCTCGACGACTTGGCGACCTGCGCGACTGCCGTGCCGGTGCTCGTGGCTGACGTTCGCCGTGTTGGCGGCGCCGCCCGAGGCTGGCAGGCGCGCGTCCTGGCCGATCGACGCCCTGGCTGTCGGCGGCGCCGACGCCGAGCCCGAGCAGCGATGCCCGCGCGACGGCGAAGTCGTTCGTCGAGCTCGTGCGCCGTCGTCGCGGAGTGCATGCCGTCAGCACGGTCAGGCAGACCTGCTGGTTGGTCGATCGTGCACAGCGGATCGAGCACGTTGGCCTGCAGGCGCTGCAGCGGGCCGTCCTTCGTCTCGCCCTGCGCGGTGTCGACCGGGATGACGTCGTTGCCGAACAGGCCGACGGCCGAGATGTGGCCGTGGTACGTGCCGTCGGCGTTCGCTCGCCGCGG
Organism: uncultured Actinomycetes bacterium; assembly: GCA_963825485.1. GTDB lineage: Bacteria > Actinomycetota > Thermoleophilia > Solirubrobacterales > Solirubrobacteraceae > CADCVQ01. The sequence continues at coordinate 42,305 of CAWGTK010000038.1, read as the reverse complement.
GCGCGGCCGACGACGACGTCCTCGCCGGAGTCTCCGCCGTCGGGATCGGCGGCCAGCGGACGCTCGGAGCTCGGGTCGAGGTCGACGACGGCGACGCTGCCCTGACCGTGCGGGTTCGTGCCGTGCGTCGGCGGCTGCGTCGCCGGATCGGTCGCGGTCGCGCGCGTCTTGGACGCGCGTCGCCTTCTTGAGGCCGGCCTTCGTCTTGTTGACGAGCGCCGGCCGTCGCTCGCCGGTCTTCTGAACGGTGCTCTCAAGACCGGCCTGCAGCTGCTGGCCCGCCTTCGCAAGCGCTTCGCGCGCAGCCTTCAGTTCGGCACTCGTGCTGCCGAACGAGCCGGCCGGCAGAGCAAAGATGATGAGGCTGCCGATAACTAGCGCAAATGCCCCGAGCTTCTTACGGGTCATGCGTGTTCCCTCCCACTGTGTTGCATCCGCGCCCACCGATCCCTGTCGCGAATGCTGGATCCAACCCCGACCGTGCCCTGGTGGAGGTCGTCGAAACGTATCGGAAAGCTAAAGGTCGCGCCGGTCAACTGCTTGCAGGGGCCGCGCCCATCGCTCGCACGTAGGCGTCGGCGAGCGAGTCTGCGCCGTACGCCGAGCGCAGACCGTCGGCCGAGTCGCGCGCGATGAGCCGCCCGCCGCGGATGAGCGCGATCTCCTTGCAGAGCTCGTCGGCCTCCTCGAGATAGTGCGTCGTCAGCAGGATCGTCGTGCCCTCGTCGTGCAGGCGGTGGATGTAGCGCCACAGCTCCAGGCGCAGCTCGAAGTCCACGCCGGCGGTCGGCTCGTCGAGGATCACCATGCGCGGCTCGTGCATCAGCGCGCGCGCGAGCAGCAGCCGGCGGCGCATGCCGCCCGACAGCTTCGGCGCGCGCACGCCCGCCTTCGCGCGCAGGTCGAAGACGTCCATCATCTCGGCTGCGCGCCGGCGCGCCTCGGGGCGCTTCATGCCGAAGTAGCCGCCGTGGTAGAGCAGCGTCTCCTCGACGTCGAGGAAGCGGTCGAGGTTGACGTCCTGCTCGGCGAGGCCCACCATCCGCCGCGCCGCCAGCGCGTCGTGCGGCTCGCCGAAGATGTCGATCTCGCCGCTCGTGACGCGGATGAGGTTGCAGACGGCGCTGATGATCGTCGTCTTGCCGGCGCCGTTGGGGCCGAGCAGGCCGAAGAAGCTGCCCGCCTCGATCTCGAGGTCGAAGTCCTGCACGGCGAGAAAGCCGCCCGCGTCGCTCGCGCCCGGGCGCTCGCCACGGCGCAGGCGGCCACGGCCGGCCGGCGCGACGGCCGTCGTAGCGCTTGGTGAGACCGCGGATGCTGAGCGCGTTGGTCACCCGATCCAGGCTAGTGGGGGCACGCTCACTAGGATGCGCGCATGCCTCTGATTCCCTCGGTCGTTCAGCGCAGCGCGCGCGGCGAACGCGAGTACGACATCTACTCGCGCCTGCTCAACGAGCGCATCATCTTCCTCGGCACGCCGATCAACGACCAGGTCGCGAACCTCATCGTCGCTCAGCTGCTGCATCTCGAGTCAGAAGATCCCGAGAAGGACATCTCGCTGTACATCAACTCACCGGGCGGCTCGATCTACGCCGGGCTGGCGATCTACGACACGATGAACTTCGTCAAGCCCGACATCCAGACGATGTGCATGGGCGTCGCGATGTCGATGGGCTCGCTGCTGCTGACCGCGGGCGCGAAGGGCAAGCGCTTCTCGCTGCCCAACAGCCGCGTGCTGATCCACCAGCCGTCGGCCGGCTTCGACGGGCAGTCGACGGACATCGAGATCCACATGAACGAGATCCTCAAGACGCGCAAGCGGATGGACGAGATCTACGCCCACCACACCGGCCAGACCGAGGAGCAGGTGCGCAACGACATGGAGCGCGACCGCTTCTTCAAGCCCGAGCGAGGCCGTCGAGTACGGCCTGATCGACCGCGTCCTCGAGCAGCACTGAGCCGCGACGGGCGCGGTCTACAGCTCGTAGAGCGCGCCGTACTTCGCGCGCAGGTGCTCGAGCATCGGCTCGGGGTCCAGCGGGCCGCCGACCGCCTGCTCGATGAGCTCGGGCGGCATGAGCAGCCGGCCGTGGCGGTGGATCTTCTCGCGCAGCCAGACGCGCAGCGCACCGAGCTCGCCGCGGGCGAGCTCGGCGTCGAGCTCGGGCATCTCGGCGTGCGCGGCGCGCCACAGCTGGGCGGCGAGGACGTTGCCGATCGCGTAGGTCGGGAAGTAGCCGAGGATCCCCTCCGACCAGTGGATGTCCTGCAGCACGCCGCTGCAGGTCGTCGGGCACGTCGACGCCGAGGAACTGCTTCATCTTCGCGGCCCAGGCGTCGGGCAGGTCGGCCACGTCGAGCGTGCCCTCGACGAGCGCCAGCTCGAGCTCGAAGCGCAGGATGACGTGCAGCGAGTACGTCACCTCGTCGGCCTCGACGCGGATGAGCGTCGGGCGCACGACGTTGATCGCGCGCATGAACGTGTCGAGGTCGACGTCGCGCAGCGTCAGCGGGAAGCGGTCGCGCATGCGCGGCAGCCAGTGCGTCCAGAACGCCGGGCTGCGGCCGACGAGGTTCTCCCACAGCCGGCTCTGCGACTCGTGCACGCCGAGCGAGACGCCGCCGCCGAGCGTCGTGCGCTCCAGCGCCGGGTCGATGCCGTGCTCGTAGAGGCCGTGGCCGACCTCGTGCATGAGCGCGAACAGGCCGGTCAGGCTGTGGTCGTCGAAGCGCGACGTGACGCGGATGTCGCGGCGCGCGGGCGAGGCGGCGAACGGGTGCACGGCGTCGTCCAGGCGCCAGGCCTCGGCGTCGAAGCCCATCGACTGGATGATCTCCAGGCCGATCTCGCGCTGCGCGGCGACCGGGAAGTCGCCGGCGAAGCGCCTGGCGGGCGGGCTGCATGCGCGATCTGCGACAGCAGCGGCACGAGCCCCTCGCGCAGGCGCACGAACAGCGCGGTGACCTGGGCCGCGGTCGTGCCCGGCTCGTAGCGGTCCAGCAGCGGGTCGTAGGGATGCTCGGCCTCGGGAAAGCACTCGGCGTAGCGCAGCGTGAGCTCGATGTTGCGCCGCAGCGCGGGCTCGAAGATCGCGAAGTCGTTGTCCTCGCGCGCCTGCAGCCAGGCGGCGTAGCCGTCCGAGCCGGCGCGCGACATCTCGGCGGTCAGCTCGCCGGGGACGCGGCGGGCGACGCTCGTGGTCGCGGCGGACGGCGCGGACGATCAGCGGCTCGCCGGCGGCCGCCGCGTCGAGCAGCACGCCGAGCTCCGGCGCGACGAGCCGCTCGTGGTGCATGCGGCTGATCGTGGCGAGCGCCTCGCCGCGGGCGGGCGCCGCCCGCGGCCGGCATCATCACCTGCTGATCCCAGGCCATCAGGTGGCCGGCGTGGCCGAGGTCGACGAGCTCGGCGAGCCGCTCGCTGAGCTGCGGGTCCAGGCTAGGCAATGACGTGCTCGATCGCGCCGAGCGACTCGATCTCGATGCGCACGACGTCGCCGGACGCGAGGAACCGCCGCGGGTCCATCGACATCCCGACGCCGCTCGGCGTGCCGGTGAGGATGAGGTCGCCGGGCTCCAGCGTGCAGGTCTCGGCGATGAAGTCGACGATCGCCTGCGGGCCGAAGACCATGTCGCTCGTCGAGGAGTCCTGGCGCAGCTCGCCGTTGACGTGCGTCGTGATCTGCAGGTGCTGCGGATCGGGCACCTCGTCGACGGTGGTGATCCACGGGCCCCAGGGGCAGAAGCCGTCGGCCCCCTTGGCGCGCGTCCACTGCGGCTCGCGGCGCTGCAGGTCGCGCGCGCTGACGTCGTTGGCCACCGCGTAGCCGGCGATCTTGCCGCCCTCCCCGATGACGACGGCGAGCTCGCCCTCGTAGTCCAGGCGCTTGACGACGTCCGGGCAGGTGACGGGTCCGTTGGGCGGCGCGCTGGAGGTCGGCAGCTTCATGAAGACGATCGGGAACTCCGGCAGCTCCTTGCCCTGCTCCGACGCATGGGCGGCGTAGTTCAGCCCGATGCCGAAGATCGCGCGCGGCCGCGGCACCGGCGCCAGCAGCGTCACGTCGGCGACCGGGTAGGGATCGCCGAGCGCCGGATCGAAGTCGCTCGTGCGCAGGCGCTCGAGGACGGTCTCGCGCTTGAGCACGAACGAGATGACCTCGTCGTCGCGGATCTGGCCGGCGCGCGGCGTGTCGGAACCGGGCGGCAGGAAGGTCGTCAGGCGCATGCCCGCAGGTTATGCGTCTGCCGCGGCAATTGATCCTGGGACCCGAGCAGTCAGCCGAAGTACGCAGCGCCGATGACACCGAGCACGGCGACCACCACGCCGTAGAGATGGCCGGCGCTCACGAGCAGCTTGGGGTCGCGTGCGTCGCGCCGCACCGCCAGCCAGATCGACCACGGCGCGGCGGCGATCGCGGCCGCCGCCGCCGCGATCACGAACCCCAACGACCTGCTCGCCGCTGCGGTCGCGGCCGCCACGACGACCGCCGCCGCGAGCAGCGTCGTCACGATGCCGACCGCATGCGCGGACCGCGCGTTGATGACGAACGGGCGCGCGGGCTGCCCGAGGAAGCTCGCGGCTCGCGAGCGCCGGTCGGCCAGCATGATCTCCACGACCTCGTCGCCGCTCAAAGCCTCGATCCGCCTAGCCGCCTCGCGCAGCGCCATGATCGCATTGCTCGTCGACCAAGTGAACGGCTCGCCGTCGCGCGAGCAACGCCAGCCGCCGCCTTCGATCTGATGGCCTTCGCGGTTGAACACCGCCGGCTGGGCCAGGCCGAGCAGGTACTCCGTCGCCTCCAGGAGCACGGGATCGCGAGGGTGCCTGCCGGCGGCCAGCAACGCGAGGATCGCCCATGCCGTGCTGAAGTGCCGAAAGGTGTAGGAGCGCCGGCCGTGGATTCCACGCTCGTGGAAGACGGGCCAGCCGCCGCTGCTGGGGTCGGGCCGCTCGATCGACCGCGGCTCGCGCCGGTCGAGCAGCCACCCCGCACCGCGCTGGATCGCCCCGCCCTCGAGGCCGCCGGCGCGGCCGACCTCGCACAGGGCGAGCACGGCGTAGGCGGTGCAGGCCGCATTGGACTCGGTCCGCAGGCGGGTGAGCCTGCGGTCTTCGGCCGGGCTGCTGAGCTGTCCCTTGACGTCCTCATATTCTCGTGCGTAGTCGGCGACGAGACCCCAGCCGCCGTCGCCGTTCTGCGAGCGCAGCAGCCAGCCGACCCCGGCGTCGACGCTCAGCCGCGAGAGAGTCGAGGCATCAGGACCGAGCGCTCGCAGCACGAGCGCCGTCGTCGACACGATCGAGGCCTCGCCGCGCGAGCCGGACCATCCGCCGTCAAACCGCTGCTCGGCGACGAGCCGGTTGCGTGCAGCGGCCAGTGCGCCGGCGATGGCGGCCCGGACTTCGGACGACGGACAACGCACGGCGTAGAGGTCGAGCGCCGCCGCGATCCAGGCGACGTGGCGCACGCTGCAGCGTTCGGTGTCGCCGAGCCCGGCGATCATGAATTCGCATGCGCCGGTCGACACCTCGTCGAGCGCGGCATGCCCATCGAGGGCAATGAGCGCCTCGGCGGTGTTCAGCGCGCTGGCGCGAGCATCCGCCTGGACGCCCCAGCACGCCAGGCGCGTGCCGTCGTCGGACTCCACGCGCACGTCGAGCAGCCAGTGCTGGGCCGCCTCGATCTGCGATGCGAAGGCCGTCTGCACCCGGCCCTCGCGGTCACTCGGTCACGGCAAGCGCCGTCTCGCGTGCTGCGCGCACGAGCGCGGCGGATCGCTCCGCGGACTTGTCGCCGGCGTCGTCCTCGACGCCGGAGTTCGCGTCGACGGCATACGGCCGGACGGTCTCGATCGCGCTGACCACGTTCTCCGGCGTCAGGCCGCCGGCCAGGATGACCGGTCGCCCCAACTCGCTCATCGCGTCGACCACCCGGCGGCTGATCGCCCAGTCGTGCGTGTGGCCCGTTCCGCCGACCCGCTGCGGCGTGCGCGAGTCGAGATGGATCGCGTCGCACACGTCCGCGAACGCGCGGGCGAGAACGACCGCCCCCTCGTCGAGGACGTGGACGCGCTGCGTGATACGACGGCCGGCGCGCCGCGCGAAGACCTGCGCGGTCTGCTGCGGCGTGACGTCGCCGTGCAGCTGGACGGTGTCCACGCCGATGCGATCGGCGAGCGCGAGGATCGCGGGCGGATCGGTCAGGTGGGTGACGAGTGTGACGGAGACGAAAGGCGGGACGAGGCGTGCAAGGCGGAACGCCTGCGCAGGCTCGAGCTTGTCCTCCGACAGGTACGTGTCGACGCCGCAGATGAGACCGATCGCGTCGACGCCGGCGGCGACCACCGTCCGCAGGTCACGCTCGGAGCGGATGCCGCAGATCTTCACGCGCGGAGCCGACATCGCGTCAGTCTAGTCCGCGCCGCCGGCGATCCGTGTCGCTCTGCAGACGCTCTACGAATGGGCCGGCGGGCAGACCGCGTTCGAGCGGCTTATCGACGCGTTCTACGACCGCGTCGAGGCCGACGACCTGCTTGCCCCGTTGTTCCCCGGCGGCGTGCACGCCGCCCACCGCGAGCACGTCGCCGCCTGGTGGTGCGAGGTCTTCGGCGGGCCGGCGAGCTACACCGAGGAGCTCGGCGCCTACGAGCACATGCTCGCCAAGCACCGCGACCTCGGCATCACCGCCGAGCAGCGATTTCGCTTCGCCGCGCTGATGAGCCTGGCCGCCGACGACGCGGGGCTGCCCGACGATGCCGAGTTTCGCTCGGCGCTCGTCGCCTACCTCGAGTGGGGCACGCGGCTGGCGCTGCACAACTCACAGCCCGGCGCGGCCGTCGCGCCGCACGCCCCCGTCCCGCGCTGGGCTGGGACGAGGCGCCGCCGTACCTGCCCTGAGCGGCGCGGCTACGCTGCCCGGTAGTGGTTGACCATCACCCCGGCGTCGAGCGCCTTGGTGTGGACGACCTCGAGCGCCGTCTTCTTCTCGGTCTGCGGAAATACGCGCAGCCCCGAACCGATCGCGACGGGGAAGACCATGAGGTGGAACTCGTCGACGAGGTCGTGCTCGATCAGCGTGTGCACGAGCGTGCCGCTCCCGGCGACGAGGATGATGCCGTCGACCTGCGCCTTGAGCTGCGTCACCGCCTCGACGACGTCGCCCTCGAGCAGCGTCGAGTAGTTCCACTCGAGCGTGTCGAGCGTCGACGACACCACGAACTTCGCCATCGCGTTCATCTTCGCCGCGAAGCCCTGCGGGTCGTCGCGCTGCGGCCAGGCGGCGGCGAAGCTCTCGTAGGTGACGCGGCCGAGCAGCTGCGCCTCGGCGTCGAGGATCTCCTGCGCTTGTAGGCCCCCACCTCCGGCCCGAAGTAGTCCCCGACCCAGCCCGTGTGGCGATGCGTCTGCTCCCCACCGGGCGCCTCCATGACGCCGTCGAGCGTGACGAACTCCGTAACGACGATGGTTCCCATGATTGCGCCTCCGTGGTTGATCGATGGTCCCTTCGACGGCTCCGGGGGCGAAACTCATCGGCTAGGGTCGTGGCACGATGGATGCCGTCGTCTGCCTCGTCACGACGCCCCCCGATCAAGCCCGCCCGATCGCCGACGCGCTGGTCGCGCGCGAGCTCGTCGCCTGCGTGAACATCGTCGCGCCGGTGCAGTCGGTCTACCGCTGGAAGGGCGCCGTCGAGCACGACGACGAGGCGCTGCTGGTCATGAAGACCACGCGCGCCGCCATCCCGGCGCTCGACGCCGCGCTCGGCGAGCTGCACCCCTACGACACCTTCGAGCTCGTCGCGCTCGACGTCGCCGGCGGGTCGGCGGACTATCTGCGCTGGATCGGCGCCTCGGTCTCACCGCCGGCGGGCTGACGGCGGCCAGCCCGCCCGCCCGCCCGGGTCGGCGTGCCGCGGCGGGGGGTCGCCCGGCTATGCTTGCGCGCACATGCACGCCGCCATGATCGTCGCCGCCGCCGACGGCGCCGCCCGGGGAGTCTGGACGGACACCGTCGGCCTGCTCTTCACGTACGGGATCCTCATCCCCGCGATCGTGACCGGCCTCGTCGTCGTCTCGATCGTCTCCGGACGCGGCGACAAGAAGGCCGACGAGGAGCTGCGCAGCCGCTTCACGCGCAAGCTCCCGTCCTCGCGGCTCCTGATTCAGTTCAGGCCGGCCGCCGGGCGATCTTCGCTGCCGTGCCACCCGCCGCATCCGCGCCCAGCGCCGCGTAGACCGCCGCCGTCTGCTCGGCCACGTCGGCCCAGTCGAAGCGCAGCACGTGGGTCGAGGCCTCGGCGACGAGCCGCTCGCGCAGGCCGTCCTCCGTCAGCACCCGCTGCATCATCCGCGCGAGCGCGCGCGGGTCGCGCGAGCGGAAGCGCAGGCCGGCGTCGTTGTCGGGGACGACCTCGCGCAGCCCGCCGGTGTCGGCGACGATGCACGGGCAGCCGCTCGCCATCGCCTCGAGCGCGACGAGCCCGAACGGCTCGTAGATGCTCGGCACCACGCAGAGGTCGGCGATCCGGTACAGCGAGTGCAGGACGTCGTCGCCGATCCAGCCCATGAACGTCCCGTGGCGCATGAGGCCCAGCGTGCGCGCCTGCTGCCTCAGCTCGGCCTCGTGGGTGCCCGAGCCGGCGACGAGGAAGCGCACCCGGCCGGCGCGGCGGATAACCTGCGGCAGCGCGTCGAGCGCGATCTGAAAGCCCTTCTCGTAGACGAGCCGGCCGACGAGCAGGACGAGGCGCTCCTCGGGCGCGGCGAAGCGCGCGCGCAGCTCGTCGAGGTCGCCGACGGGCTGCAGGTCGGCGGGGTCGATCCCGTTGGGGATCACCGTCACCCGCCGCTCGTCGATCTCGTAGATGTCGGCGACGTGGCCGCGCATGTAGTGCGAGCAGGTCACCACGTGGTCGGCGCGGCGGGCCATCCAGGTCTCGATGCCGTGGATGTAGGACTGCGGGTGCTTGGCCACCCAGCCCTGGTGGCGGCCGTACTCCGTCGCGTGGATCGTCGTGAGGTACGGGCAGCGCAGGCGCTCGGCGAGCCCGGCGGCGGCGCCGGCCACGAGCCAGTCGTGACCGTGGACGACGTCGAAGCGCAGCCGCTTGCCGAGCTGTCGCCCGGCGGCGTGCATGTGCGAGTTCATCCCCTCCACCCACGCGACGAACGCGTCGAGGTCGCGCGGCATCGGCGACTCGGGAACGCGGTGGATGTGCACCCCGCCGCGCAGCTCCTCGGCGACGTGGTCGCGGGTCCCGCGCGTGAGGACGTGAACCTCGACGCCGTGCGCGACGAGCGCCTCGGAGAGCTTGTGGACGTGGCGCGCGAGGCCACCTGCCACGATCGGCGGGTACTCCCACGAGAGGATGAGGATGCGCGGGTTCACGGGCGCGGGCGGGCCCGGCCAGGCCCGCCGCGGGCGATCCTAGATGGTTTCGCGGTGGTGCGCCCGCCGGTGCGGACGCACCATTCGCGCCGACCGCCGTCGCGCCCGCTCGGCCGTCGCCGCGCGCGACCGATCGCCTACCCTCGCGTTGCACCAGGGATGCTCCGCCGCCTCCTTCCAGCCGCGCTGCTCGTCGTCGTCGCCTGCGCGGTCGCACTGGCCGTCGCCCTGAGCGGCGAGGATCGTCCGGGCCCGGGCGATCGCTCGGCGCTCGCGCAGACCGGCGACGGGCCCGCCGGCAGCGCGATCGTCGCGCTGCGCGACTGGCGCTACCGGGCCGATCCCGCCAACCGCGGCCGCGACCGCGGCTGGGCGCGCGGCACGTGGCAGGGCCGGCCGGTGCAGGTTCCCCACTCGCCCAACGCACGGGCCTACGGCGGCGCCGCCGGCCGGCGCGCCTACGACGGCTCGGTCGGCTGGTTCGCGCGCAGCATCGACGCGCCGGTGGCCGGCCTCTACGCGGTGCGCTTCGAGTCCGCCCACCACAGCGCGACGGTCTACGTCGACGGCAAGCGGGTGCGCGAGCACGTCGGCGCCTACGAGCCCTTCACCGCGCGGGTCGCCCTGCGCCCGGGCCGCCACACGATCGCGGTGCGCGTCGACTGGCGCGGCCCGCAGCAACAGGCCGAGAGCGGCTGGGCGCGCGCGTGGTTCAACTACGGCGGCCTGAACCGGCCGGTGACGCTCATGCGCCTCGGACCCAGCGAGCTCGGCGCGCTGACGATCCGCACGCGGCTGGACGCGGGCGGCCGGCGCGCGCGGGTGGCGATCGGCGTGCGACTGCGCAACCGCGGCGAGTCGCGGACCGTGAGCCTGCGCGGCGTCATCTCGCGCGCCGGGCGCACGGTGCGCACGCTGGACCTCGCCCCGGCCGGCGTTCCCGGCGGCACCTCGCGCGCGCTCACCACGTCGGTCGAGATCGACGACCCGCGACTGTGGTCGCCGGGGGACCCCGCGCTCTACGACCTGCGCATCGTCGTCCCCGGCGAGGCGACGCTGCACCGGCGCATCGGGCTGCGCGAGCTCGCCTGGGATGCCGGCCGGCTCGCGCTCAACGGCGCGCCGCTCGTGCTACGCGGCGTCGCGCTGCCGCCCGACGCGCGCGGCCACGGCGACGCGCTCACCGCCGCCGACGAGGCGCGGATCGTCGACGGCCTGCGCGCCGCGGGCGCCAACGCCACGCGCTCGCAGCTGCCGCTGGCCGAGAGCATGCTCGCGCGCCTGGACGCGGCCGGCATCCTCGTCTGGCAGGAGATCGGACCCTGGGAGCCGGGCGGCGCCTGGCGCGCGACGACGCCCGCGCGGATCGCCGCGGCCGGCGACCGCGCCCTGCGCGCGGCCGAGGCCGGCCAGGCGCACCCGTCGATCCTCGCGTGGACGCTGACCAACGAGGTGGCCGGCAACGGCCAGCCCGGCCAGCAGGAGTACGTGCGCCAGACCGCGCGGCGCCTGCACGAGCTCGACCGGTCGCGCCCGGTCGCCGCCGACCTGTGGGGGCGCGTGCTGCCCAACCGCCCCGGCGTCTTCACCGAGGTCGACGCGATCGGCATGACCGACTACGTCGGCTGGTACGAGGGCCTGGACCGCGACGCCGCCGGGCAGGCGGCGATGACGCGCGAGCGCCTGCAGAAGCTGCGCGGCCTGTATCCGGACATGCCGATCGTCATCACCGAGCTCGGCGCCGCGGGCAGCGCGCGCGTCGCCGGTGGCGGCTTCGGCGGCCTGGGCTTCCAGGCCGGCCTGCTCGGCCGCCGCCTGGGCGAGCTGCGCGAGGCGCCGAGCCTGAGCGGCACGATCGTCTGGAACCTGCGCGACTACGCGCTGCGACCGGACTTCCGCGGCGGCTCGGTGCTCGACCTGCGGCCCGGCCTGACGCTCACGCCGGGGCTCAACGAGAAGGGCCTGTACGACTTCGCCGGCGAGGCCAAGCCGGCGCTGGCCGCCGTGCGCGCGGCGTACGCGGACGGCGGCGGCCCGTAGCGGCGATGCGGCCGGCCCGGCTCCGACCAGGCTCCGGCGGCGGCGCGGCGCGGTCAGCTCTGCGAGGAGGAGCCCTCCGGCGCGACGTAGTTGTCGTCGGCGTGCAGCGAGGCGCCGCTCGGGGAGAAGACGGTCGTGATGCCCTCGTCCCACTTGATCTCGTAGCGCGGGTTGGGGTCGCCGCGCAGCACCCGCACCACGACGCCGTGGCGCCCCGGCCGCATCGGCTGGCGCGCGGTGCGCCGCCGGCGGCCGGACTTCTCTGCGTAGACGCGATCTCCAACCTCGAAAGCCATGTGTTCTCCTCCTGCGTCAAGAGCGGATGGTGCGCTGCGCGGCGATCCCCGCCGTCGCGCGCGTGTAGCGGTGCAGATGGTAGACGCACCGGCCGCGGGTACCACCGTGAGCTGACAAGCTGCATGCGCTGATGAACCTCGGTGACCGCAATCGCCCATGACCGAGCACGCGATCGAGATCGACCGCTACGGCGGGACGGAGGAGCTCGTCTGGCGCGCCGTCGAGCGCCCCGACCTCGCGCCCGACGAGGTACGCATGCGCACGGTCTACGCCGCGGTCAACCCCGCCGACCTCGAGATCCGCGGCGGCGAGTGGCCGATCGCGCGCGACAGCCGTTCCCGTACACGCCGGGCCTAAAGGTGGTGGGCGTCGTGGACGACGTCGGCGCGCGCGTGACCGGGGTCTGGCCCGGCGCCAGCGTCATCACGATGATGCAGCGCCTCGGCGGGATCTGGGGCGAGCGGCCCGGCGGCTACGGCGAGTTCGTCGTCGTGTCGGCCGACGCGGTCGCGACCTTCCCGCCGGAGGTCGACGCCGAGCAGATGGCCGCGCTCGGGCTGGTGGTGACGGCGGCGGAGGGGCTGGCGCGGCTGGATCTGCAACCGGACGCGCGGGTCGTCGTGCACGGCGCGAGCGGCGGCGTCGGCTCGGCGGCCGTCGCGCTGGCGAGCGCGCGCGGCTGCGAGGTGAGCGCCGTCCTGCCGCGCGCCGGCAAGGACGACTACGTGCGCGCGCTCGGCGCCGCGCGCGTCGTGCACCTCGACGAGACCGGCTTGCTCGACGCGCTCGGCGCGCCGCGTCGACGCCGTGCTCGAGACGACCGGCGCGCGGACGTTCGCCGACAGCACCGCCCTCCTGCGCCGCGGCGGGCGGCTGTGCCTCGTCGGCGCGCTCACCGGCGCGCAGCTCGCGCTGTCGGCGTGGGATCTCATCCAGGAGCTCGTGCTCACCGGCTGGAGCTCGGAGAACCTCACCGGCGACGCGCTGCGCGAGCACGGCGCTCATCGCCGAGCTCGTGCACGGCGGGCGCCTGCCCGTTCCGGCGATCCACCGCTTCGACCTGGCCGACGCGGCCGCCGCGCATACGCAGATCGCGGCCGGCGAGCTCACCGGCCGGGCTCTGCTGTGCGGTCCCGCCTGAGGCGCCACTCGGGCTCGAGGACGGAGAAGACGTCGAGGTCCGCGTAGCGGGTGGCGAAGCGCTCGGCGTCGCGCAGCACGCCCTCGTGGACGAAGCCCAGCCGCGTCGCGACGGCGCGGCTGCGGGCGTTGTCCACGGCCGCGTGCAGCTCGACGCGGTGCATCCCCCAGGACGCGAAGGCGTGGTCGACGAGCGCCGTGAGGGCGAGCGTCATCGTCCCGCGGCCCTGGGCGTCGGCGGCGAGCCAGTAGCCGACGCTCGTGGCGAGGTGGATGCGGTTGACATAGTGCACGCCGATGACGCCGACCATCGCGCCCGCCTGCGTGATCGCGTACTGCCCCCCGTCGTCGCGGGCGGCCTGCTGCTCGGCCTGCGCGACGAAGGCGGCGGCCTGGTCGCGGTCCGGGCGCTCGGCCCACGGCATCCACGGCGCGAGGTGGTCGCGGTTGGCGCGCTGCAGCGCGAAGAGCTCGTCGAGGTCGGCGGTCGTGAGCGATCGCACGGCGCGCTCGGCGTCGAGCGCGAGGTGCAGGGGCTCGCTCATCCCGGTCGGGCTTCAGGGGCGAACGCGCGGCGCGCGAGGCCGGCGCCCGCGCGGGCCGGCGGCTGCGCGCCGGCGGGCAGCCGGGCGAACCAGCGTGCGAGATCGGCCTGATCGGACATCGCCGGATGATCGCGCGTCGGCTGCGCCCAGCCGCAATCGGCCGACCAGGCCAGGCGACGCGCTACCAATGACGCGCGAAATCGGGGACCATGCAAGAGCGATGCCCACCCACTGGGGAACTTCCCGCACGCGCGCGGACACGATCAGCCGCTTCGACGATCTCGCCGAGCACGTCGGCGATCCCGCCGACGCCGCCAACGCCTGGACCGACGCCGGCTTCGACGACGAGCAGACGGCGAAGTGGCTCGAGGCGCGCTGCTTTGACCCGGAGTCGGCGCGCGAGCTCGAGGATCTGCGCGTGACGCCGGGCCAGGCGGCCAAGCGCACGCGCGACGGCAAGCGCGACTACCGCGACACGATCGCCTTCAAGGTCGCCAGCGGCGACCTCTCGCCGCGCCAGGGCGCCGCGCGGGCGTCGTCGAGCCGATGACCCCGGGCAGCGCAGCGCCGCGGCCGGAGGGCTGGCCGGACCCCCACGAGCGCACCTGCGACGACTGCGGCCACGTCTGGTTCGCCGGCGAGCGCCGCCACGAGTACGCCGACGCCGAGGCCGCGCAGCCGGAGGACTCGGACGTCGTCTGCGTGCTCTGCCGCCGCCAGCGCGAGCGGCCGCGCTCCGAGGAGCGCTGGGCCGGCTTCTGACGTTGGGCGGGCAGCACGGCCCCGACGATGGGGGGTGCTCGGTGCGGGCGCACATTGGCCGCGATGCCCTTCTGCCGGATCGGTGATCGCGCGCAGTCGTGCCGGCAGTTGTGCATGAGATGCGCGCAGTTCTGCCGCCGATCCTGCGCGGGCCGGTCGATCCGGCAGTTGTGCATGCTGCGTGTGTCAGCGAGTCCGACGATCGTCCGAGTCTTCGCCGGCACGTCACGGACACCCGACCCTCGAGACCGTGAGAGCCGGGAGCAAGCCTCGAGCGCATCGTGGACGTTCGTGACCTCAGCCGGCCGGACGGTTAGCGTGCGGCTCCCATGACCCCGGCCGACCACCCCACGGTGCCGACCGTCGACGAGGTGCGGCGGATCGTGGCGATCTCCAACCCGGTCATCCGCAACCTCGCGATCACCCACTGCTACGCGCGGCTGTCGACGGCGATGGCGCAGCGCACCGGGCGCTGTGCGAACTGGTGCACGTTCGCGACCTGGGCGTCGCGCCAGGCCGGCCGGACGATCCGCGGCGAGGACCTGATCGAGACGCTGCGCACGCGGCTCATGCAGGGGCCGCACGTCCTGCATCCGCTGGGCTGGCTCGGGCGCCGGCTGCTGCGGCGCGGATTGTTCGACCCGCACTCGATGCTCGGCCGCCTGACCGCCCAGCTGCACACGCCGTTCGATGCCTTCGAGCGCACGAGCGACGCCGTCGCGCGCGGCAACCGCAAGGTCTTCGAGGAGGTCGGGCTGCAGTTCGCGCGCTATCTGGCCGAGGTCCCGCCGGATGCCGGCGCGCAGTCCCCGCAGCTGCGCGCGTTCCTCGACGGGCTCGAGGCCGGCGAGCCGCCGGACGGGCAGCGCTATCTGGCGCAGGCGTTCATGCGCTACGCGCGGGCGGGCGCCACCACCGATGCGGCGCAACGCGCTCAGCTGCTGCTGCTCGCGAACCTCGAGATCGGGATGCACGAACAGGCGCGCCTGCAGCCCGAGATCCGCGAGTCGCTCGACTCGCCGTACGCGGTTTCGCAAGACCTCGACCGCCGCCTGGTGCGAGCGCTGTTTCCCTGGTGGCGGCGGGGCATCCCGCGCGTGCTCGCCGCCCCCGCGGGCATGCTCGGCACGCGCGCGCAGAACGCCATGGCGGAGATGGTGCGCGAGATCATCACGCGCGCGCTCATGGTCATGTCGCTGCCGGGAAGGGTGCTCGCGCTCGGCGCCGACATGGACGAGCCGTTCCCCGAGGCGTTGCACGACCTCAGCGATGCCGAGCTGACCGCGCTCTTCGCGCGCTTCGCGCCACGGGGGCCGCTTCGCGCCGGGACCGGCGCCCGGGACTGGTCAGACTTCGACCAGCGCATGCACTACATCGCTCACCTCTTCCGTGCCTTTCACCTCGACGAGACGCTGCTCGGCGAGCCGTTCACCGCGGCGCAGGTGCGTGCGCTCGCCGCGGGCACGGTGCCCGACGGCGCCCTGTGAGCGCGCCGAGCGCGACGTCAGTTCAGTGGTTCGTAGCAGAGTCGGAGTAGCAGCGTTTCGTCCTTCGGCGCGCGGATGGTGACGCTCTGGATGGCGGCGCCGGAGACCGTCAGCGCCTCGACAACGTTCTGAGGGCCAGACATGGTGACCACTCCGGCCGAGCTGCCATCGGTGTTGAACGCCTCGAGGGTCGCGGGGTGCGCGAAGTGAACGAGGGATGCTTCCACCGCCGCGCACGGTTGCGGGAGCGTGATGTCAACGCTGAAGCCGACGTCGAGTCCCGTGAAGGCAGATCCCTGGTTGCCGATCACGCTGTCCGGCCGGGGCGCGCCCGTGTGGTCACGGACCTCGAAGGAGACGCCCTGCTCCACCCGCGGGTTCGGCCCGTTGCCGGTGGGCAGGGTGGAGAGCTCGACGCACACGCGACGCAGTCGGTCTGAGCAGTCGCAGACGATCGCTCCCTCGAGCGTCCCGCGCACACCGCCGGAGCCGCCCTCGCTCGAGGCGTCGTAGCGCAGCCGGTAGGCCGCTAGCTCCAGCGGTCCCAGGCGTGCAGCTCGGGGGCGGGGTCGATCGGCCGCCCGCGGGCGTGGATCTCGAAATGCAGGTGACAGCCGATCGTGCGCGCGTTGCCGGTGTCGCCGACGCTGCCGATGCGCTGCGCCGGTGAGCACGCGGTCGCCGACCCGCAGGCGCGTCGTGTTCTTCAAATGCGAGTACCAGTAGTCGCGCTGCGTGCGCTCGCCGCGAACGATCACGACGTTGCCGTAGAGGACCGGGTCGTAGCCGGCGCGCACGACGCGACCGCCGCGCGCCGCGACGAGCGGCGTGCCGCAGGCGGCGTTGACGTCGAAGCCCTCGTGCGTGCGCCCGTCGTTGCGCCCGACGCCGAACGCGCCCGTCGCGCCCCGGTCGGCGTGCCGGCCGCGGACCGGGTACGTGTGGCTGCGCAGCCGGAACGTGCCGCCGCGGCGCACGCGGGCGTCGGGACCGCGGATGCGGATCCGGTAGTCGCCGTTGGGCGCGACCGTCCCGCCGCCGGTCAGCCCGTCCCACTCCACGCGCTGCGCCACGCCCGGCGCAGCCGCGGGCAGCAGCAGGCGCCGCACCGGCGCGCCGGTCTTGTCGCGGACGACGTCGATCTGCAGGTCCAGCGCGGCCGGCGCGGCAACGCTGAAGCTGATGCCGACCGGCCGGCCGGCGAAGTACGCGTGGCGCGGGCGCACGCGCGCGTCCAGGACCCGGAACTCCGGTGGCGGCGCCTCGGCCGCGCTCCCTGATGACGGCGGCGCCGAGGCCACGACCGCCGCCGCCCCCGCGGCCGCGGCCACCGCCAGCGCCGCGAGCACCACCACCGCGCGGCGCGACACTACGCCGCGGCGGACGGGCCCTCGAGCTCGAGCACGTCGAAGGACCACAGCTCGCTCGAGGTCCCGACCGGACCGCCCGTGCGGTGCTGCGCGTGGCCGGCCTTGAAGTCCGGCCCGTTCAGCCAGGCCCTGAAGTCGTCCTCCGAGCGCCAGCGGGTCAGCACGAGGCAGACCTCGCGGTCGTCGTTGGGGCGCAGCAGCTCGAAGGCCTCGAAGCCCTCGGCGCTCGACACCTTGCCGGCGCGGGCGGCGAAGCGCTGCGCGAAGTCCTCGAAGCGCTCGCGCGGGACCGTGATCGCGTTGATCTTGACGACGCTCACGCCGGCGCCACCTCCCCGTACTGCTTGCGCGACAGCAGGCCGCCGCCCGGGCCGAGCAGCTCGACGAGATCGCCGGCGTCGTCCCAGACCTCCACCGAACGGCAGGCGTAATAGCTCGACCCGCGCCGCACGGCCTGCTTGTGCCCGCTGCGACAGCCCGTGACGACCTTCAGCTTCGCCCCGCGCCTGAGCTTCGTGGAGCGGAACTTCAGGACGTGGTCGGCGGCGTCGCGCAGCGCGTAGTTGCGCAGGTTGACGGTCTTGCCGGCGAGGTTGCGGATCGTGACGTACTCCTGGCCGGACGCGCCCGCCCCCCTGACCGTCACGATCTGCAGCTTCGCGCCGCCGCGCTTGCCCTTGCACGCGCCGTCGCTCCAGCGCCTCAGCTCGCGGTTGAGCGCGGTGCGGATGCCCTTCCCGTAGGCGTCGATGTCGCCCGAGATCTGGGTGCGCGCGTGGTTGAGCTGGTTCTTCGTGAAGCGGCAGGGCGTGAGCTTGTCGTCGCGAGCGTGGTCGCGGATCATCGCGGCGAGGTCGGCGGCGGGGCTGGCGGCGGCGCTCGGCGCCAGCACGGCAGCGGCCACGGGCAGCGCGGCGAGTGCGAGCTGGATTGGAAGTTTCACGGGCGCGAGTATGACGAACGGCCGTCGCCGCGCGCGCCGTCCGGTCAGCAGATCGCGGCGCCCGCGGGGCCGGACGTGACGTCCTCGAGGCCGCAGCGAAGCTTCTCCAGGCCGAGCCGGATGCGGCCCTTGACGGTGCCCAGCGGGGCGTCGGCGTGGGTGGCGATCTCGGAGTGGGTCATGTCGCCGAAGTAGGCCAGGAACACCGCCTCGCGCTGGCCCGCCGGCAGCTCGGCGATGAGCGACAGCGCGACCGCGCGCTCGGGCGCCGGCGGCTCCGCGTAGGCCGTCGCGCGCAGCTGATCGGGCCCCTCGGCGAACGCCTCGACCTCGACCGGGCGGACGGACGCCCGGCGCCAGGCGTCGATCGCCCGGTTGCGCACCATGCTCGACAGCCAGGCGCTCACGCTGCCGGCGCCCGGACGGTAGGCGTGCGCGCCGCGCCACAGCGAGATGAACGCCTCCTGCGCGACCTCCTCGGCGAGCTCCCGGCTGGAGCAGAGCTTGCGGGCGAGCATGAGGGCGCGGTGCCCGTGGCGGCGGTAGAGCTCGTCGAACGCGGCGCTGTCGCCGTCGGCGACGCGCGCCATGAGCACGCTGTCGGGGGCGGTCGTGGTGACTCCGTAGCTGCGGACGGGGGACGCGGTGGCGCTGGCGCGGGGAGTGGGCATGCGCCTATTGTACAGAGCTTGCACAGGGTTTGTCAAAGGTTGGTCCAATCTGCGATACTGCGCCCGTGGCCGACCCCGGGGACCGCTGGCGAATCAAGGAGTTCGCGGCCCTGGTGGGAGTGCAGGAGGAGACGCTGCGGGCGTGGGAGCGCCGCTACCACCTCCTCCAGCCGGAGCGCAGCACGGGCGGCTACCGCCTCTACTCGCCGGCGGACGAGCGCCGCATCCGCGCGATGCAGGCGCACATGCAGCGCGGCATCTCAGCCGCCCAGGCCGCCGCGCTCGCGGTCGCCGAGTCGACCCGCGACGTCGTGGCGCCCGCCGACCCGGCGGCGCTGCTCGAGGAGCTGATCGCCGCCGCCGAGGCGTTCGACGCCACGCGCTTCGACGCGCTCCTCGACGCCGCCTTCGCCGGCGGGCCCGTGGCCGCGATCGGCGACGTCGTCCTGCCGGTCCTCGGCGAGATCGGCCGGCGCTGGGCGCGCAACGAGATCAGCGTCGGCCAGGAGCACTTCGCCAGCCACCTCGTCGAGCGCCGGCTGCTGATGCAGGCCAAGGGCTGGGACGCCGGCCCCGGCCCGCTGGCCCTGCTCGCCTGCCCGTCCGGCGAGCGCCACACGCTCGGCCTGGTGTGCTTCGGCCTGCTGCTCGCCGATCGCGGCTGGCGGATCGCCTATCTCGGCGCCGACACCCCGGTCGACCAGGTCGCCGACATGAGCGCCGCGCTGAGCCCGGCCGTCGTCGTGCTGTGCGCGCTCGACGCGCGGCACCTGACGGCCGGCGCGGCGGCGATCGCCGACCTCGGCCGCCACCACCACACGATCGTGGCCGGCCGCGGGGCGAGCGCCGAGCTGGCCGAGCGCATCGGCGTGCACCACGCCGCGGGCGACCCGCTCGTCACGGCGCATGCGCTCGCCGCCGACCCTCCGAGCGCGCGCGCACGCGCCGCCGCGATCTGACCTCGGCGGGGTCAGCGCCGGACGAGCGGCAGGTCGTTGGCGAGGCCGAGGTCGATCGTGGGGTCGACCGCCGGGGCGGTGTTGGAGCTGCTCAGCGACCACGTCGAGCGGAAGGGTCCGGGGCCGTGCGTGCGAACGGGTAGACCGAGCCCTGGTCCGCCCTGGCACCAGTGCGGCGCGGAGGCACCGGATCGCCCGGCGGCTGCCAATCCGGCCCGGATCAGGCGTGGGTCACACGCGCTCGAGCAGCGCGCGCCCGTGCGGACCGGCGAGCTCGGCGACCGGCGTCGGGCCGGTCACCCGCTGCTCGCGCCCGCTCAGCACGTCGCGGTACGTCCCGGCGGCGACGCCCAGCGCCACCCTCTCGCCGGCGCCGCGCAGCGCGACCACCACGACGACGTCGCCGGCCGAGCCCCGGCTGAACGCGACCACGTCGGGCCCCGCCTCGATCGGGACGTATGCGCCCCCGGGACCGCCGAACGCCTGCGGCCGCCGCGCCCGCAGCTCCAGCGCCCGCGCGATGAGGTGCAGCTTCATCGTCGCGCGCGCCGGCTCCGCGCCGTCGCGCAGCGCGTCGAGCGCCGCCCGCCGCGCGGCCCAGTCCACCGGCCGGCGGTTGTCGGGGTCGACGAGCGAGAGGTCGATGAGCTCGTCGCCCTGGTAGACGTCGGGCACGCCGGGCACGGTGAGCTTGAGCAGCAGCTGCCCGAGCGCCGAGCGCTCGCCATGCGCGGCGACCTCGGCGACGAACGGCTCGAAGGACTCCACGAACGGCCGGTGCGTGAGCAGCGCGACCGCGAAGCGCTTCACGCGCTCCTCCCAGTCGTGGTTCTGATCGACCCAGTTCGTGTTGCGCTTGGCCTCGCGCAGCGCCTTCTCGACGTAGCCCTCCAGGCGCTCGGGCGCGATCGGCCACACGCCGACGAGCGTCTGGAAGATGAGGTAGCGCTCCTGCCCGTCCGGCGCCCCGCCCTCGACGAGCTCGTCGGTGAGCTCATACCAGCGCCGCACGCACGTCGCCCAGCCCTCGGCCAGCGCGCTCAGCGCGCCGATCCGCGCCCGTGTGTCGCCGGAGCGCTTCGTGTCGTGCGTCTGCGTGACGAGCAGGTTCTCCGGGAAGCGGCGCGCGCGCTCGAGGTTGCCGGCGTGGAAGTCGTCGACCGGCACGCCCCAGCGGCCCGGGTCGCCGCCCACGTCGTTGAGCGCCAGCAGGCGCACGTAGCGATAGAACGCCGTGTCCTCGATCCCCTTGGCGGTCACCGGCGGCGACGTCTGCTGAAAGCGCGAGACGAACTCCTGCGGCGCGCCGTCGAACAGGTCGGGCCGGCCGGCGGCGGCCAGCGCGGCCCGGTCGGCCTCCGCGAACACGCCGTCGCGCACGTACGTGCGGTAGACCGGCAGCCGCGCCAGCGCCTGCTCCAGCTCGCCGGGGTCGTGGATCGCCCGCAGCCGCTGCACCTCGCGATCGAACGTGCCGCGCGCCTGCTCGAGCTGCGCCTCCAGCGCGACCTCGTCGAACGGGCGTCCCTCGCCGGTCAGCTCGTACGCGAGCTGCGTCAGGCACGCCTCGCCGGCCGGGTCGATGAACAGGCCCTGCACGTCGTTGAGGAACTCGTACCCGACGGTGCCGCTGACCGGCCACTCGCGCAGGGTCTCGCCGGGATGCACGATCTTCTCGACCCACACGCGCGCGGCGCCCTCGCCGGCCAGCCGCTCCAGGTAGCCCGCCGGATCGGCCAGGCCGTCGGGATGGTCGATCCGCAGCCCCTCGATCACCCCGTCGGACAGCAGCGACAGGACCTTGCGGTGCGTCAGCTCGAACACCTCGGGATCCTCGACGCGCACGCCCGCGAGGTCGTCGATGTCGAAGAAGCGCCGGTAGTGGCCGGTGTCGGGGTCGACGTCGAACACGCGCACGCGCTCGTCGGGATCGGCCCACCAGCGGTTCTCGTCGCCGGTGCCCATGTGGTTGGGGACGATGTCGAGGATGATCCCGAGGCCCGCTGCGGCGAGCGAACGCAGCCCCGTCTCGCCGCCCAGCGACTCGGACACCGTCGTCGGATCGACGACGTCGTAGCCGTGCGTCGAGCCCGAGCGCGCCGTCAGCGACGGCGACAGGTACAGGTGGCTGACGCCGAGCGACCGCAGATACGGCACGAGCGCGCGGACGTCGTCGAAGCGCATCTGCGGCCCGAGCTGCAGGCGGTAGGTGGCGCGCAGCTCGCTCACGCTAGCGCGGCGGATCGATGCGCTTGAGCACGGTCACCGAGCGGGCCATGACCTCGATCGGCTGGCGGGCGTTGATCGTGAACGCCGCGGCCTCCGCGTGCTCGTCCGCCGTCGTGAGCTCGAGCGCCCAGCGCTGCCCGTAGCGGCGGCCCGGCAGCACGAACGACACGTGTTCGTGGTGGCCGTTGATGAGCAGCAGGAACGAGTCGTCGACGATGCGGGCGCCCTTGCCGCCGCGGTACGGGAACTCCTGACCGTTGAGAAACAGGCCGATGACGTGCCCGTTCTGCTCCCAGTCGCGGTGCGTCATCCGCCGTCCGTCGGGCCGGAACCACCACGCGTCGGGCAACCCGAGCCCGGCGTCGCCGGTCGCCTTGCCCGACAGGAAGTGACGGCGGCGGAAGACCGGGTGGTCATGGCGCAGCGTGATGAGCCGCTTCGTGAACGCCTGCAGCCGGCTGGCCCGGCTCGCTGATGTCCCAATCGAACCAGGAGATCTCGTTGTCCTGGCACCAGGCGTTGTTGTTGCCGCCCTGCGTGCGCGAGAACTCGTCGCCGCCGAGCAGCATCGGCACGCCCTGGGAGAGCAGCAGCGTCGTGAGGATGTTGCGCTGCTGGCGCTCGCGCAGCGCGACGATCTCCGGCTCGTCGGTCGCGCCCTCGACGCCGTGGTTCCAGGAGCGGTTGTCGTCGGTGCCGTCCTGGTTGTCCTCGAGGTTGGCCTCGTTGTGCTTCTCGTTGTAGGAGACGAGGTCGGCGAGCGTGAAGCCGTCGTGCGCGGTGACGAAGTTGATCGAGGCGAACGGCTCGCGCCCGTCCTGCTGGTAGAGGTCGCTGGACGCCGGTCAGCCGCTGGCGAACTCGCCGACGCTGGCCTCGCCGCGCCAGAAGTCGCGCATCGTGTCGCGGTACATCCCGTTCCACTCCGTCCACAGGACCGGGAAGTTGCCGACCTGGTAGCCGCCCGGGCCGACGTCCCACGGCTCCGCGATGAGCTTGACCTGCGAGAGGACGGGGTCCTGGTGGATCATGTCGAAGAACGCGCTGAGGCGGTCGACGTCGTAGAGCTCGCGCGCCAGCGCGCTGGCGAGGTCGAAGCGGAAGCCGTCGACGTGGCACTCGACGACGAAGTAGCGCAGCGAGTCCATGATCAGCCGCAGGACGCTCGGGTGGACGGGGTTCAGGCTGTTGCCGGTGCCCGTGAAGTCCATGTAGAAGCGCTGGTCGTCGGGCATGAGCCGGTAGTAGCTCGTGTTGTCGACGCCCTTGAACGAGAGCATCGGGCCGAGGTGGTTGCCCTCGGCGGTGTGGTTGTAGACGACGTCGAGGATCACCTCGATGCCGGCCTTGTGCAGCGCCTTGACCATGCCCTTGAACTCGCGCACCTGCTCGCCGGTGAAGCCGGTGGCGGCGTACTCGGCGTGCGGGGCGAGGTAGCCGATCGAGCTGTAGCCCCAGTAGTTGCGTCAGCCCCCTCTCGACGAGGAAGTGCTCGTCGGCGATGTGGTGGACCGGCAGTAGCTCGACCGCGGTCACGCCGAGCTCCTTGAGGTACGTCGATCGCCGGCTCGGAGGCGAGGCCGGCGTACGTGCCGCGCAGGTCCTCGCGGACGTCGGGGTGCAGCTTCGTGAAGCCCTTGACGTGCGCCTCGTAGATCACCGTCTCGCGTCCACGGGGTGCCGAGCAGGCGGTCGCCCTCCCAGTCGAAGCCGGGATCGACGACGACGCCCTTCGGGATCGCCTCGGCGTCGTCCTCGTCGTCGGGCTCGAGGTCGGCGTCGTCGGTGTCGTCGGGGATGTAGGGCAGCGTGCTGGCCGCGTCCCACTGGATCGTCGCCCTCGATCGCCTTCGCGTACGGGTCGATGAGCAGCTTGCAGGGATTGAAGCGGTGGCCCTCCTCGGGCTCGTACGGGCCGTGGACGCGGTAGGCGTAGCGCTGGCCCGGGCCGACGCCGGGCAGGTAGCAGTGCCAGTTGAAGGCCGTGCGCTCGACGACCTCGATGCGCGTCTCGGTGTCGTCGGCGTCGAACAGGCACAGCTCGACGCGTTCGGCGTTCTCGGAGAAGAGGCTGAAGTTCGTCCCGCCCCGCCGTTCCACGTCGGGCCGAGCGGGAACGGGCGGCCGGGCCAGACCTCGGGCTTGCCGTTGTCGTCGCTCATCGGACGAGCGCCCCGCTCAAGGCAACTCGCCCGAGCGAAGCTCCCGCGCAGGCGGAGCACCGGCCTGGTCAACGTGAGCCGGGCTCACGTGCGATCGATCGACGGTCATCGTCCTATCTTGACGAAGGCTGCCTGAAGGCACATCACATAACCTCTGCGATCGGCGAGATGACGCTGCCGTGGAGCAGCCAGCCACCGGGTTCGAAAAGGGCGTGGTCTGGTGACCGCTTCGGCCGCTACGCTACCGCGACAGTCGATAATGACCAGTTCGCTCCATGCTAGCTCCGCTAGGTCGTTCAGAAGTTCACGGCTTGGTCGTTTCTGGATCAGGCCGCGATAGCGGCCTGTTTGATCCGCGCCGAGCGCGCGTTCAAACTCGCGCCAGGTTGCCGAGCGGGGCGCGTCGGGGCGATCTCGTCGGGCAGCTGGGGGTCGAGTTCGGCGAGCGCGGGGTTGACGATCCGCGTGTAGGTCTTCGTGAAGAAGACGGCGATCATCGGCGGCCCTCGTCGGTCAGCTCGTAGCGGCGTGAGTGGCCGACCTTCGGCGGATGAGGCCCTTGCGGCGCACGCGCCGCAGGTCATAGGTCGCCTGGCCGCGGTGTAGCCGGCGATCAGGCCGGCGATCGAGCTCGCGCAGGCTGCGGTTCGTCAACCCGTGCGAACAGGTGCTGCCAGGCGCACAGACAGGCCGAGCAGCGCCATCACCCGCGGGTCGCCGAACCGCAGGCGCGGGGGCGGGTTGGCCGTCGATGAGGGACGGCAGCACGACCGCCTGGAGGGCGGCCGGGTCGGGCGCGCACTGGCACGCCGCAAGCTCGGCGCCGAGCAGGCGCTCGTTGACCTGCTCGCCGATCCGGGTCAGCTGCTGCCAGTTCTCGGCCGAGAGCGTCCGCTTGATGGCGAAGTCATAGGGGTCGTTGACGGTCGTCTCGGTCCGTAGCGCGCGGCCGTCCTTGAAGTACTGCTTGACCTTCGAATGCTTGTAATGCGCCTGGAGGACCGGCTCGACGCCGCGGTGGATCACCTTCGTCTGAAAGCGTCCCGGGGTTCGCTTGGTGATCTTGCGATCGAACACGATCTGCATCTTGTCGGGCCGGCCGAGGTCGAGCTGATCGCCGATCGTCTGCTCAAACCACGCCGCGCGCGGCGGCGGGCGGATCGAACACGCGGGTGTCAGAGATCTCGAGCTGACGGACCGAAGCCCGTAGCGGTAGCGCGAGCGCTCCGCCGCGGTGAACGGCGACGGCAGCGCGCCCATCCAGCGATCGAAGAACTCCGAGCACGTGCTCGTGGCTGAGCGAGCCGCAGATCGCGGCCAACCTCTCGGATCGACTCGACGGTGATCGAGGCCGACATCAAGTACCCGACCGACGCGGGCCTGGCCGCGCACGGCGTCACAGCGTCCTCGCACGCCCGGAAGCCGTTGTCCATCGCCCGGAAATCCAGGAGTCTGGCCAGGGAGGGCCGCAAGCTGGCCGCAAAGCTGCGCGAGAAGAAGACCACGGTGCGCGACCGCTCGCGCTCGATGGGCCGCAAGCTGCGCGCGATCTCCCGCACGATCCGCCGGCGCAGCGGGGAGGCGAAGGCCGAGGCCCTTGCGCTGACCGAGCAGACCGGGCAGTGCTGCAGCGGTCCGTCAAGGAGGCGCGCCGGCTGGCCGCGACCGCGCGCCGCAAGGCACGTGGCCGCGGCGCGCAGGCCAAGCTCAGGGCGGCTCGAAGGCTCGACGAGCTCGCCGATCGCTGCGAGAAGGTCGCCAAGCAGATCAAGCAAGGTGTTCGCGGGGGAGAAGATCACCGACAGGTTGATCTCGCTCTCCGATCCCGACGCCAGGCCGATCCGCAAGGGCAAGCTGGGCAAGCCCAACGAGTTCGGCTACGTCGCGCAGATCGCGGAGATCACCCCGAACACCAAGCGCGGCGCGCGCGGACTGATCCTGCCGGCGGCGTCGCAGGTCGGCAACCCCGGCGAGAACGCCCTGCTACCGCAGACCGTGACCGAGCTGCAGCGGCTCGGGATCTCACCACGCGAGGTCGCGCTGGACGGCGGCTTCACCACCACCGCGACGACCGAGCAGCTCGAAGACCTCGATCCCGAACGCGTCTTCATCAGCGGGCGCCAGCAACCCGGCTCCCGACGCACCCAACGCCGCCTGCAGCGCTACCGCACCGGCGCCGAAGGACGCATCAGCCACCTCAAACGCGGCTACGGGATGCGCCGCAGCCGGCTGAAAGGCGATGATGACCAGAAGACCTGGACCGGATGGGGCATCCTGACCTACAACCTCGACACCCTGGCCATCCGCACCGCCTGAAAACATCCCCGACGCTCACGCCAGAGCACCCCATGAAACACCGACGGCCGCGCCCTCACCAGACGCGGCCGTCGCGCTTTCAGCGCTCAAGCGTTTATCCGCGGGAAGTCGTTATAGGTAGCGAAGGACCTCATACCGTCGAGCCTGGGGTCCGGGCGTTGGTGGTGAGGGCCGTGGCGGGTGGGTCGCGCGAGCGTGTGGCCACGGCTAGCCTCCACCCAGGGTGCAGGCCCATGGGGGGCCTGCGGTAATGCGCTTCCGCGCTGCGAGCCCCGCCTGTGGCGGGGGCGCTATGGGAGGCCGTCTGCCGTGGCCACGATCTCGAGCTCACTCGCCGACCACGTGAGGTTGCGCGGCGTTCGGTGGACCGGATCTTTCTCGCCGGGTACGTGGGCTCGTTGCAGTCCGAGGGCCTGGTGGTCAGGTTTTGTTGGATCGCGCCCGCGCGGCGGGGTGCGACGATCCCGTCGCCGGTCATGCTCGGGGAGATGAGACCGCCCGCGCCCGGAAGCGCCGCTCGCGAACCGCCGCCTCGATCAACGCCCTGGTCAGCTCGTTGACCGTCTCCGCGCCGATCCGGCGCGTGAGCTTGCGGACCGTCGACTCGTCGGGCACCCGATCGGTCAGCGCGATCCGGCAGAAGCGGCGCAGGTGAATCGAGTCTGAGACCTCCGCGACCAGCGACCGGTACCCGTAGCCGTAGCGGTGCTTGAGCACCATCAACCGCACGTAGGCCCTCTATCGCGAGCGTCGGACGCCCATGATCGGCCGCCGACACGCCGGTCAGCAGCGCCTCGCGCTGCCAATGCTCGACGAACGGTTCCAACAGCCCCGGACCGAACAACAGCTCGTCCAGCGCCGCGAGATCTGCGGGCAGCTCGCGCACCTCGATCGGCAGCGCCTCGTCCCACAACGTCTCCGCGCGCGGCCACCAACCGCAACATCGCCCACCCCTCTCGTCGCCAAGCACATGCCCATATGCAGGCATATTCTGACGATCAGACCGGACGGAACCACTCAACGAGCGCCGCGATCACGCCCCGTCAAGGCCGTGAGTTTTTCCGGCTCTCCGAGGGTGATCGTAGGTGAAGTCAGGCGGCGTGTTCGTGTGGGAGCGTGAGCGTGATCGGGCCGCATGTCAGGTGGATGAGCGCGAGCGCGGCCCGGGCGGAGTGGAAGCCGTAGGCGCGGCGGGTGATCAGCTTGGCCTTGTTGTTGAGCGCCTCGGCGCGGGCGTTGCTGAGCTTCATGCGGCGGGCGGCGAGGATGCCGGTCCGGTGCTTGCGGATCGTGCGTCCGAGCCGCACGAACGGTTTGAGGCGGCTGCGCGACAGGCGCGCTAGGAGCCGGTCGATCAGCTCGGCGACAGTGTCGACGCTCAGGCCGGGGGCGAAGATCGCGCGGACCATCTCCTTCATCGCCCAGGCGCGCGGGATCTTCCCGCCGGCGGCGTGCAGCGCGGCGACGTCCTCCTCCGTGGGCTGTGGACCTTCGACAGCCGACAGCTTGCCCGGCAGGACGGCTGCGCGTCGTCGGACTCAACCCCGCGCGGTAGCTCCGCGCGGCCGGGCCCTCAAGAGCGCCGCTACGCGGCGAGCCCCCCGGGGGGCTCGACCCTGGGTCTCCTGACGTTTCCGTGGGTCGGTGACGCCTGTTCACCGCGGTAGTGGCGGGCAGAGCCCGGCGAGTGACGAGCATCGCGAGCGCGATCAGCGCGTCGGCGCTGTGGAAGCCGTAGGCGCGGCGGGTGATCATCCGGATCTGGGTGTTGATCGCTTCGACGCGGGCGTTGGACAGGCCGTGCTCGATCGCGGCGACGATCCCGGCGCGCTGAGCGGTGATCGTCTTGGCGAGCTTGACGAACGACGCAGGCGGCAGCGGCGCGCCCACGCGATCCACTCGTCGAGCAGCCTGATCGCGGCGTCGGCGGGCAGCCGGTAGATCTGGCGCAGCTGCTCCTTGAGCAGGTACGCGCGGTACAGCCGCGCGTTGGTCTTCTGGATGCTCGAGAGCTTCGCGTGCTGGCGGTCGGTGAGGTTCTCGGGGTTCTTCCACAGCGCGAACCGCGCGCCCTTGAGATCCTTCGCGGCCGCGATGCTCACCGGCCTTGCGGGCCTCGTTCCAGACCTCGCGGCGGACCTCGTCCAGCGCGTCGGTCGCGAGCATCACGACATGAAACGGATCCACGCAGCGCACCGCGTCGGGGCAGCCGGTCAGCGACCGGCCCGGCGATCCAGCCGGCCATGTCGCAGGACACCAGTTCGATCTGTTTGCAGCGCTCTTCGCCCGAGCGCGTCGAAGAACGCCTCGACGGTCTTGCGGTCACGGCCGGCCGCCGCCCACACCAGCCGGCCGGTGTCGTGATCGACGACGACGGTCAGATAGCGCTGGCCCTTGCGATGCGAGATCTCATCGATCCCGATCCGGCGCAGCCCGTCAAGCAGATCGACCTCGCGCTGCGCCTGGTCAGCGACGCGCTCGCAGATCGCCGCCGACGGTCCGCCACGCGACCCGCATCAGCTCGCGCGACCGCCGACTTGACGTGTTGACCGCCAGCCACGCAGCCTGGTCCTCGAACGCCCGCGTGAACCGCGACCCGATGACGCGCCCACGGCACCGCGCAGACCACGACGCCGTGACGGCGACAGGTCACCCGCGGCGCGTCGGCCTCGACGAACGCCCGCGTCGTGCCGAGATCCAGCGCGCGCCAGCGCCGGCGCCCTCACCGAGGTCATACCCGGGGCTCGTCGCCGGCAGACACCGCAACGATCGCGCTCTCGCCAGCACCGGCCTGACCGCTACGACGATCTCGTCCTCAGAGCCGATCTGCACGTCCTCGACGACAACGCGCTGCAAGCCCAGCAACCGCGCCCATACCCTTGTTCCGCGCACGTCGCATCCCGCTCCTCTCGATTCCAGCCGTCAAGAAGCCGGAACCCTAGGCGCGGCGCGGCGTGCGCCCTCCTATCGCGTCTCACCGACCCACGGGAACAGCAGGAGCGCCTCGACCCTCCGGGCCGCTCTTGACCGCCCGGCCGCGCTGCGCTGAATTGTGGCTTTCCGCAGGGTGATCGTAGGTGAAGTCATGCGGTCGTCTCGTGCGGGAGCGTCAGCCAGATCGGGCCGCAGGTCAGATGGATCAGGGCGAGCGCGGCGTTGGCGGAGTGGAAGCCGTAGGCGCGGCGGGTGATCAGCTTGGCCTTGTTGTTGAGCGCCTCGGCGCGAGCGTTGCTGAGCTTCATGCGGCGGGCGGCGAGGATGCCATCGCGGTGCTTGCGGATCGTGCGGCCGAGCCGCACGAACGGTCTGAGGCGGCTGCGCGACAGGCGGGCCAGGAGCCGGTCGATCAGCTCGTCGACGGCGTCGACGGTCAGGCCGGGCGCGAAGATCGCGGGACGATCTCCTTTATTGCCCAGGCGCGCGGGACCTTGCCGCCGGCGGTGTGCAGCGCGGTGAGCGTGTCGGCTTGGCGGTCGGTGAGGTCGGCGGGGTTCTTCAGCAGCGACCAGCGGCTGTCTTTGAACTGCTTGGCGGCCTCGCGGTCACCCGCTGCGCGCAGCTCGTTCCAATGCTCACGGCGGACCTCGTCCAGTGCCTTTGTCGCGAGCTGAACGACGTGGTAGTTGTCGATGCAGATGACCGCTTGCGGGGCGTGGCGGGGACCGACTTGGCGTAGCCACCGGTCATGTCCATCGAGACCGCCCGCAGCTGCCCGGCGCGCTCTCCAATCACATCCTCGGCTTCGGCTTCGGCTTCGGCGGACGGTTTGACCTGGATCTCGGCGGTTTCGGCGTCGCGCCCGCGGTCAGCATCACGGCGCGTGTCGCGGTCAAGCTCCGGAGCCTGTCAAGCCCGGTGAGACGCTTCGCGTTCGAATTTAGTGAGCGGCGGCGGCCTCCTTCGCGTCGGCTGGCTTGTTGATCCAGGCGGCGGTAGGCAGCTCTGGCGGAACCGGCGGCTTGCGGACGAACCGCTCGGGGTTACGGGCGTACGCGGCGTCGAGCACGGTGGCGCGGGCGGCGCGGAGCTCGGTGGCCTGGCCGTGGTGGACGGCGGCTGGGGTCATCAGCCCGATCCCGGAGTGGCGGTGGGCGTGGTTGTACCAGTCGACGAACGTCCGGCAGTGCTCGCGCGCGTGCTCGATCGAGTCAAACCGGGCAGGGAACTCGGGCCGGTACTTCAGCGTCTTGAAGTTCGCCTCCGAGTAGGGGTTGTCGCTTGAGGTGTACGGCCGGCTATGGGTCTTCGTGACGCCCAAGTCCGCCAAGAGGAACGCGAGCGGCTTGGAGCGCATCGGCGCGCCGCGATCGGCGTGCAGCGTCAGGATCTTCGGTGGGATCTGCTGCTGCTCGCTGGCCTGCTCGATCAGCGCCGTGGCCAGCTGGCCGGTCTCGCGGTACTGGACCGTCCAGCCGACGATGTAGCGGCTGAACACATCCAAGATGACGTACAGGTAGTAGTAGGTCCACTTCGCCGGGCCCTTGAGCTTGGACACGTCCCAGCTCCACAGCTCGTTTGGCCGCTCGGCAAGCAGCTCGGGCTTGGCGTAGGGCGGGTGGGCGAGCTGAGCGCGCCGCTCCCGCACCCCGCCATGGCGAGCGGCGAGGATCCGATACATCGTCCGCGTCGAGCACAGGTAGGTGCCCTCGTCTAGCAGCGTCGCGTAGGCCTCCTCCGGCGAGACGTTGACGAAGCGCTGCGAGTGCAGCACCTCGAGCACCCGCTCGCGCTCCGGTGCCGTGAGCGCCCGCTCGGGCGTCGGCCGCGGCCTGCGAGGCCGCGGCTCGGGCGGTCGCCGGCGACGGTAGATCGACGCCACAGACGCGCCCAGCGCCCGACACGCCGGCCGGGTCCCGATCAACGGCGTCAGCTCCTCGACTGTGGGGCGATCATCGCTCGGTGCTCCTCTGCGCGCTCTCGGAACCGAGCATCTCCTCCAACAGCGCTGAGACGTTTCCCTGGATCTCGATGACCCGACGCGCCTTCACAAGCTCCGCCTCGGAGCGCTCCAGCTTGCGCTTCAGCGCCACGATCTCCGGCTCATGCCGATCCACCGGCTTGCGCCCGCGCGGGCGCCCCAGCTCCTTCAACGCTCCCTCCTTGCGCTGCTTGCGCCGATACGTCAAGTGCGACGTGTACAGGCCCTCCCGGCGCAGCAGTTCGCCGACCTTGCCCGGCCTGGTGCACGCATGAGCCTTGGCCAGAATCTCGGCCTTGTACTTCGCAGTGAACGTCCGGCGCTTCGCCCGCTCAACCAGCTCAGGGTCAGGGACCCCCGCCGGCGCGGCGCGCCCGCCGGCCCCGAATCCCAGCCCGCCTACGGCGTCCTGGTCTTCGCGGCCGGCGGCAGCAGCCTCAACCGCAGTACCAGCTCCATTCGTGCTCGTCTCCAACATGTCCGGCGTTCTCCGTTCTCGCCCTCAAGGTCATTGATTCCTCGATGGTGAGCGTCTCGCCGGACGTTGACCCATTGGTGGGATTTAGTGAGCGGCGGCGGCCTCCTTCGCGTCGGCTGGCTTGTTGATCCAGGCGGCGGTAGGCAGCTCTGGCGGAACCGGCGGCTTGCGGACGAACCGCTCGGGGTTACGGGCGTACGCGGCGTCGAGCACGGTGGCGCGGGCGGCGCGGAGCTCGGTGGCCTGGCCGTGGTGGACGGCGGCTGGGGTCATCAGCCCGATCCCGGAGTGGCGGTGGGCGTGGTTGTACCAGTCGACGAACGTCCAGGCAGTGGCTCGCGCGCGTGCTCGATCGAGTCAAACCGGGCAGGGAACTCGGGCCGGTACTTCAGCGTCTTGAAGTTCGCCTTCCGGTGGGGTTGTCGCTTGAGGTGTACGGCCGGCTATGGGTCTTCCACGATGCCGAGCCCGCGGTGTGGCGGCCCGGCGTCGGGTCGGCGATGTACGTCACGCCCATCAGCGAGGTGAAGCGGCTGTCGTGATACGCGGGCTCGCCGCCGTGGACGTGGACCGCGAACTCTTCGCTGCCCTTGCCGACGTGCGCGGACGCGCGCGCTGGACGCCCTGACCGAGCCACGCGCCGCAACCTTCGCCGGTGCCCATCTTGATCGTGAGCTGCGAGCGCGGCCTCGCCGTTGCCCCACCGCATGTCGATGCCGTCGAGGTCCTTCGGCGGTGAGGATGCCCTTCTCGACCGCCTCGCACGACCCAGCCGAGCGTCGCCGACGACGACACCGCATCGATGCCGTAGCGGTTGCACGCGTCGTGGCACGCGGTGACGAGCTCGATGTCGTCGTTCAGGAGGTTCGCGCCGAAGCCGACGATCGTCTCGTAGTCGGGCCGCCGCACGTCGGTGAGGTTGCGCGACTTGACCTTGACGATGCCCTTGCACGGCATCGGGCAGTCGCCGCACGACAGCTTCTTCGTGATGTACTTGTCGACGACCTTGCCGTCGATCTTCATGCCCTTCTTCGCGAGCGGGAAGTCGCGCGAGCCGACGCCGCGTCCAGTTCTTGATCGGCGCGTCGCCGTTCTCGATCGACAGCGCGACGGCCGCGGTGGTGCCGCGCTGCGACCACAGCCGGCGCATCGACGCCGTCGGCGACTGCAGCTTCGTGCCCATGCCGCGTCATCAGCCGGTACATCCAGCCGAGCCAGCTCTTCGGCTTGGCCATGTACGCGAAGAACCGCGCGACGAGCCCGAGGTCGCGCTTGTACTCGTCGGTGATCGCGCTTGCAGATCGCCTTGAACTCGTCGGGCTCGCGCGACCGGAATCTCGCCGGTGCCCGCCGACGACGATCGCCTTGAGGTTCTTGCTGCCGTAGATCGCGCCGAAGCCCTGGCGGCCGAACGCGTGATAGCGATCGTTCATCACCGCGGCGATCCGCTGCTGCTTCTCGCCGGCGGGGCCGATCGCGCGACACGCCGACGTCGCGCTTGCCGCCGAACGTGCCTTCAGCGCGTCGAACGTCTCGCGGGATCTCCTGGCCCCACAGCTCGCCGGCGGGCTCGAACGTGACCTCGCCGTCGCGGATGACGAGCAGCGTCGGCACCGCGGCGCGTGCCGCGCGACGACGAGCGCGTCGTAGCCGGCCTGCCGCAGGTGACTGCACACGCTGCCGCCCGAGTTCGAGTCGGCCCACGTGCCGGTCAGCGGCGACTTGCCGACGATCTGGATGCGGCCCGAGAACGGCGTGCGCAGCCCGGTCATCAGGCCCGAGCAGATCGCGAAGCACGCCTCGGGTGCGAGCGCGTCGGTCTTCGGCGGAAAGTGCTTCCACATGAGCCACGCGCCGAGGCCGTAGCCGCCGAGGTAGCTGCGGTAGACCGACTCGTCGACGTCTCGACGCGATGGCTCTGCTCCGTCAGATCGACGAACAGCACCTTGCCGCGATGGCCGAACCGCGCGTCACCCATGGCGCATCTTAGCTCCCCTGGAAGCGCTGCGCGCTCGGCTCCGCATTTTGCGACTCGCCCTGCGCGAATTCCGTGAGATGCTCTGCGACGTGCAGGCTCCTGCGCGTCGTGCATTCGCGTGTCGCCCTCGCCGGCTGCGTCACAGTACAACGGTCAGGCAGCCCGACGATCCGGATGCCGGCGATCGCCGGTGGTCGATGCTGGCGACGAGACGCTGTCGCAGGCCACCGATCGGGTGATCACCACCTGGCAGAGCTGCATGACCTCGAGGACGTCGACAGCCACGGATCTCGCGCCGACGTGGTCGGGCATCACGACGCAGGACAATCAAATGTGCGCTAACTGCCATGGCGGTGGCGGATACGGCTTCCTTGGCACGCCGAACCGCACAGGTCCTGGCGACGACGCTGCAGAGCAATCGCAGCCATCTGCTGCAGTACCTGACGCGTCGATCTGACGAAGGGTGCGGCCGACGCTGCGATGATCGTCAACTCCTCCGTCCAGATGGCCGTGTCCTCGGGGCAACCCCCGCACGCGGAGCACCCGAGGTTCATGCCGAGCGTGGGGCTCGACACGAGCGAACAGTTCCGGCGACTCGTCCAGGCGCGCCTCGATAGCGGCGCCTGCGGTCGACTAGCGCGAGCCGGAGCAGCAGCGCGTCGCCCTCGACGGCGACCACCGGCGACGTCGCCGGTCGAATCGCTCCGCGATCGAGCGCCGGCCATCCGGACGCCCGACGCTGATCGCCGGGCTCGATCCGCTCGCCGGCCGCGAGCGTCGCCGCGACGTCGCGCAGGAGCAGCGCCGCATCGGTCGCCGCCGTCGGGCGCGATGCCGAGCACGACGAGGTCCGGGCGGCCGAACTTGCGCAGCCCGAGCGACCACGCGGCGAGCGTGCCGTCGCCGTGCTCGTCGAAGAACAGCGTGACCTCGTGCATGACGTCGAAGCTGCGCTCGGGCGCGCAGCGCGGCGACCTCGGCTGCCGAGATGCGCGCGCGCGGCGTAGACATCGATCACGACGGCCGCGCCTTCCTCGCACACGCACTTCGCGAGCGCCCACGCCGCCTGGACGTGGCCGAGGTCGTCGGGATCGTCGAGCTGCGCCTCGATCACGTAGCGTGCTCGGCGGCGAGCGCGGTCGGCGGCGGCCGACGGCCCGAGGTCGGTGGCGATCAGCTCCGTGAACGGCGCGAGCACCTGATCGGCGAACCAGCTCGGATCCTCGGCGCGATCGCGCGCGACGAGCGCGACCGACATCGGCGCCATCGCCCTCGTCGGGCATGCCGTGCTTGCGTGCGCGAGACCGGCAGCGGATCGGGGAGCTTCGCCGACGACAGCGCGATCAGCGCGACCTCAGCCGACGCCGCCGCCGGTGGTGTAGTTCTCGCGCGGCCAGGGCGCGACCACTCACGTCGTCGTCCGCGCGTACATCGCCTCGATCTCGCGCGCGTACTTCTGGGCGACGACCTTGCGCTTGATCTTCAGCGTCGGCGTCAGCTCGCCGGTGTCGATGCCGAACGGCCGCGGCAGGATCGCGAACTTCTTCACCTGCTCGACGCGCGCGAGCGTCTCGTTGACCTCGTCGATCTGCGCCTGGATCGCGCTCGCGCGGATCTCGGCGCCGTCGCGCGGCAGCCGTGCCTTGGCGAGCCTGCGCCGCCGCCTCGTCGAGCGTGACCAGCGCGGTCAGGAACTTGCGGCGATCGCCGATCACGACCGCCTCGCCGACGAGCGGCGACTGCTTGAGCGCGGCCTCGATGTTCTTCGGCGCGATGTTCTTGCCGCCGGCGGTGATGATGATCTCCTTCTTGCGGCCGGTGATCGTCAGGAAGCCGTCCGCGTCGAACGCGCCGAGATCGCCGGAGCACAGCCAGCCGTCCTTCAGCGTCTCGGCGGTCGCCTCGGGCTCCTTGTAGTAGCCGAGGAACACGTTCGGGCCGCGTGACCAGGATCTCGCCGTCCTCGGCGATCTTGCACCTCGAGGCCGGGCAGCGGCGGACCGACGGTGCCGAGCTTCGTCTTGCCGCGGCAGGTTGAACGACGTCGGGCCGGTGTCCTCGGACTGGCCGTAGACCTCGCGGATCGGCAGGTCGAGGCTGGCGAAGAACTCGAGCACGTCGGGCGCGATCGGCGCCGCGCCGGAGATCAGCACGCGCGCGCGATCGAAGCCGAGCGCGGGCTTGAGCTTGCGAGATGACGAGCTTGTTGCGCGAGCGCGTACTGCAGCGCGAGCGAGCGCGGCATCGGCTGCGCCGCGATCGCGATGCGCGTTGACCTCGCGCGCACGACGCCTGCGCGCCCAGTCGACGAGCCGCTTCTTCACGCCGGTCGACCGCGCCGAGCTTGTGCGACGATGCCGGCGTGGAACTTCTCCCAGATCCGCGGCACGCCGAAGAACACGGTCGGCTGCACCTCCTTGAGGTTGTCGGGCGACCTTCTCGATCGACTCGGCGAAGTAGACCGTCGACGCCGGCGGTCGCCGGCATGTGGATCGTGACCATCTGCTCGGCGATGTGCGACAGCGGCAGGTACGACAGCGAGACGTCGTCGTCGGCGACGCCGCCGACGGTCGATCAGCGTCTGCGCGCGTCCACGCGAGGTTGTCGTGCGACAGCATCACGCCCTTGGGCGGACCGGTCGTGCCCGACGTGTAGATCAGCGTCGCGAGGTCGGCCTGCTCGATCGCGTCGAGGCGCTCGTCGAGCTCGTCGTCGGCGACGCCGTCGCGCCTTCGCGAGGAAGTCGTCCCACGTCAGCACGTCGGTCGCCGATCGCCGGCGCGCCGCGCATCATCACGATCGTGCTTGAGCATGCGGCAGCTCGCGCGCGCTTCGCCTCGACCTTCGCGCAGCTGCGCCGCGTCCTCGACGAGCACGACGTGCGCCTCGGCGTGGTGCACGATGTACTGGACCTCCTCGGCGCGAGCACGTCGTGTAGATGCCCGCGGCGCGCGCCGCCGGCCATCATCGCCGCGTGATCGAGGATCACCCACTCGGGCCGGTTGAAGCCGAGGATCGCGACCTTGCCGCCGCGCGGAAAGCCGAGCGCGATCAGCGCGCGCGCGGCGGTGCGGATCTGATCGACGAACACCCGCCAGGTCGTCGGCTGCCAGCGACCGTTGACCTTGGCCTGATACGCGATCGTGGAGGGTCGCTCGACCGCCTGACGCAGCAAGCGATGCGGAATCGTGTCGAGCGCCCATGACGCCATCCTAGTTCGTTCTTGCGCGCTTGCTTCGCCCGGGAAGTACGTCGTCGAGCGCTTCTTGCCCTTGGTCTTGACCGCGCCGTCGGCGATCAGCTTGCGGATCGGCAGCGCGAGATCCTTCGTCGACGTGCCGAGCTGCTTGTTGATCTGCTCGATCCGGAGGCCCGGGTTCTTCGCGCACGAACGTCGACGAATGCGTCGGCGAGCTGGTCGAGCTCGTCGGCCGTGCGCTTCGCGCCGCGGCCGCGCGGGCGACCGACCGCGACGGCACCGCGCCACCGCGACGCTTCCGCCACCGCCGAGCGCAGACTGCAGCGTATCGACGGCGGCGCGACGAGCGAGCTCGGTGATCTGAGCGACGAAGCCCTGCACCACGCGATTCATCTCGGTTTGCAAATCACTCATTCGGTAATCCTCTGCGCCGAGTTAGGATTAGAGATCAGCGCTGTCGGCGAATGGACCATACAAGGGCCCGCCGTACAATGCGGGACCGGGGGATTAGCCAATGAGACTCTTTGCGCTACTCGTGATCGGGGGTGCGGTGGTGTGACGGCAGATTCGCCGTTGACCGTCTCCCTCGGGATCCCTCGCGATCAGGCGCAACTGGCGCTCGAGCATCACAAGTACTGCCGCAAGCAGGACGGTCCGCCGCAGAAGACCGAGACGTTCATTCGCTGCGATCGCCCCGGAACCGAGTGGGGTGAATCGTGGGTGCTGGCCCGGTACGACGGCGACACGCTCGTCGAGCTCAAGCGCTACGAGCGCTTCACCGAGGAGGCTCGCGCCGTCGAGCGGTGGAACCAGCTCGTCGAGGCGCGCGAGAAGGTCACCCCGGGCTCTCCCGAGGCGGACCAGGCGCTGCGCAGCAAGCTCCTCGAGCCAGGCACGCGCACCGTGAAGGCGTTCCGCGTCGACGCCGGCACGCTCGCCGGCGTGTATTTACTGACCCCAACGCCACCGGAGGATGCGAGCATCCTCGAGGCGATCATCCAATTCAGTGAGCCCAGATTCAACCTCCCGGTTCCGGTTCCATTGTTCCCTATTCGCGAAGGAATACGACCCCGACGAGCTCCCGTCGTCGAGCTCGCGGCCCCTCGACCCGGGTCGAGCCGATGGCGACCCCAGATGAATAGGGAACCTGTGGAAGCGGAACCGGAGTTTGGAATCTACGGGCGTGGACCGGCGTCCGTCAGGCGCGTGCCCGACAGGTTGTCCGCCGTGATCGTCGCGCCCGTGCCGGCGTCCGGAGGGCCGGCCGCGAAATAGCCGTTCGAGAAGTCACCGGACACACCCGGCATCGTGTCGACGTCCTTGTTCGGCGTCGGGCCGGAGTCCCAGTTGTTGCCGAGTGAAGATCGCGTTCGTGCCGCTGTAGAACATCAGGCCGTACGGCGCGGTGTTGATGTTCTCTTGGTGACCGAGATCGTGTTTCCAGTGCCACCGAAGTGCATCTGGCAGTGCGTGGTGTCGCCCGTGCCGGAGCCGAGCGCCGAGTAGGTGACGTTCAGGTTTCCGCCGTTCATGACGAGGAAGTCGCCGGCGACCCTTCGACATCGCCGTATCGGTGATGGTGCTGGTCGAGCCTGCGTACGTCGTGGATTCCGCCGCCGATCTGGACCGCGTAGTCCATCGTCAGCGTGCCGTAGACGTTGAGTCCGCCGTAGTTCACGCCGGCCGCGCCGGGCTCGATCTGCAGCGTGACCTTGCCGGCCGACGTACCGTTGATGTCGAGCGTGCCCGGACGTCGATGCGCGACGTTCGACGTGAAGTTGAGGATCGTGCCCGGGGCGACGGTGATCGTGACGCCCGGATCGATCGTGACCGCGCCGCCATCGGAGGTCTTGCCGGCGATCTTCACCGTGCCGGACCACTCGGCGCTGGTCGTGATGTGGCCGGAGAGGCCATCGCTCGGGTCGGGGTTCGAGCCGCTCCCGTCGTCATCGCCATCGTCATCGCTTTCCCCTCCAGCGCCACCAACGGTGCACGCGATCAAGGGAAGGGATAGGGCAACGAATAGGAGCTTTCGCATGTAACGAATGTAAAGCAACGGATGTGCCGTTGGGGAATGGTCGGCCCGGTCGTGATCGTGAAGATCATTGGAATCGGCCCGTGTAGGTCCAACGGGCCGATCCCCGGATCGGGGCCCCATCCCCCAGTCACTGAGGACTCAGCTTCCCGGGAATAGGTAGCGCAGGAACCGCCAGGTCCGGGCCCTCCACGCCAGCTCGTCGTGGGTCGCACCCGGCTCGGCGTGATAGCAGAGCGCATCGACCGTTCGCGCGTGCAGCCCGGCGAGTTGGCGCGCTGCCAGCCCATGCCGTCGAGCAGGTCGCGGATCTCGATCGAGTCGGCTGCGCCGTCGCTGTTGTTGGCGGCGTCGCCGCCGTGATCGAGATAGATCGCGACCGCCTGCTTGCCGAGGGTCGGCAGTCGATCGCGCAGCGCGGTCCCGGTGTCCTGGCCCGGCCAGAACGCACCGGAGAGCGAGGCTGCTCCCGAGTAGATCTGCGGATAGCGTGAGCGCGAGATACATCGAGACCAGTCCGCCGAGCGAGCTACCAGCGACCGCGACCGGCTCATGATCCCAGCGCACCTGGGCGAGCGCCTGCGGCTGCAGCTCGCCGACCTGGAACTCCATGAACGTCGCCATGGTCGTCGGCGACAGGCCGTACTCGTCGTTGCGCGCGGCCGGTGCTGATCCGCGCGCAATCACGATCACAGGCGCCACGTGCCCGGCTGCGATCTCGGTGTCGAGTGCCACGTTGATCTCCCAGCCGGTGTGGCCGAAGCAGCAGTCGTGGTCGTCCCACACGTTCTGGCCGTCGTGCATGAACAGCACGGGATAGGTGCTTGTTCTCGTTCGCGAGTGCGTCGTAGCCGGGCGGCAGATACGCCGTCACGTCGCGGCAGTTGCCGAGCGCGGTCGAGCACGCGCGGTCGAGCTTCACGAGATAGCCGCGGCCCGAGTCCGGTGTCGCGAGCACGCTGTTCATGCCGTCGGGGTTGCCGCCGAAGTCGTCGTGACGCGAACGCCGGATTCGGCGGGTCGAGTGTCCAGGTCGCGCCGTCGGTCAGCTTGTACTGGTGATGGCCGGATCGCGACCGTCACCGACCGCGAGGACGAGATCGGACGCGCAGAGCGGCGCGCTCGCGAGCGCGGTCGCCGACCAGCCGTTG
Organism: uncultured Actinomycetes bacterium; assembly: GCA_963825485.1. Taxonomy (GTDB): domain Bacteria; phylum Actinomycetota; class Thermoleophilia; order Solirubrobacterales; family Solirubrobacteraceae; genus CADCVQ01. The sequence goes on along the minus strand of CAWGTK010000038.1, from coordinate 2,234 downwards.
AACGCGCCTGCGATCTGGTCGGCGCGGCGGTGCGGAACAACGCGCGGCCATCGGCCCACAGCGGGCCCAGGTCGGCGCGGGCATCGAGCTCGACGCGCAGCGCCGCGATCGCATCGGCGGTGCAGTCGCCGCGGCCTCGTCGTGCAGCGCGAGGATGCAGGCGGCGCCGGCCTTCCCGCGCGGGCACGCGGTCGCCCCGGGACATCCGGGTCCCATCGGGCGTGCCGTCGCCGTCGTCGAGCCGTCGAGCCCCCGAAGGTGTTTCACGTCGAGCCACACGCTGCGAGGAGACAGGACAGGAGGAGGCGGCGCATGTTGACCTTCGCAACGCGCTCGCGCGCAAGTGCGCGATCCGCGGCCGCGCGCGTTGCCCGCAGCAAGGCACGTGCCCGGTACCCTCGGCCCGTGGCCGCGTCGGACGAGATCGATGCGATCCTCCGCGAGGCGCGAAAGACCCGGCCCAAGACGTCGCCGGGCAATGTGGATCGCCGCCGTCTCCATCGGCCTCGTCTGCGGCGTCGTCGCGTTCGGCGTCGTCCTGTTCTCCGACGGCAGCGGGTCGGGTGGCGGGAGCACCGGCGCGCGACTCGCGACTCGGTTTCACCGCGGACTCCTCATCGGCGTGGTCGTCGGGCTCGTCGTCGGATTCGCGATCGCGCGTCAGCGCGCAAAGTCAGAGTCCCACTCGTCGCGCAGCAGCCCGTAGATCACAGATGTCGTGCAGCTTGCGGCCCTTCTTGACGTGCTGGCGCTTCGTGCCCTCGCTGCAGCATGCCGAGCTTCTCGAGCACGCGCATCGACGCGACGTTGCCCGCGAGCACCTGCGCGTAGATCCGCGCCAGGCCGAGCTCGCCAAACCCGAACGTCGACGGCGGCGCGCGTCGCCTCGCGTCGCATAGCCGCGGCCCCACGCCGCCGCTGCGAGCCAGTAGCCGAGCTCGGCGCGGCGGTCGCGCGCAAGCGCGCGGAGGCTGACGCTGCCGAGTAGCTCGTCGTCGCCGCGGCGCGTGATCGCGAACGTCACGCCGCGCCCTGTGCCCACCAGCGCGCACGCGCGTCTGACCCAGCGCCCGGGCGAGCGCGACCGGATACGGCGACGGCACCGCGATCAGGTAGCGCGCGACCCGGCGATCACCGGCACCGTTCCACGACCGCCGCGGCATCGGGGCCGCGAGCGCGCGCAGGACGAGCCGCTCGGTCACGGAGCTGCGGGGTCCTGGATCGCGAGGAGGCCTGGCGCTGAATGTCGTTCAGGATAACCCCAATATTCACTATGTTCGCGACGGTCTTCAAAAGATGCCCCGCTCGCGTGACCTCGTGCCTATCATTTCGCCGCTGCCGCACTGGCCTGGCCGCGGCGAGTGCGTCCGTGCACGACGTAGAGACTCATCGCTTCGATAACGGGCTGACCCTGCACATCGCCGCCGGCCATCCGGCGCCGGTCGCGGCCGTGCAGGCGTGGGTCGGGGTCGGCTCGGCCGACGAGCGCCGCACGAGGCCGGCATGGCCCACGTCGTCGAGCACATGCTGTTCAAGGGCTCGCGCGACTACGGCCTCGGCGAGCTGGTGCGCGCGATCGAGGGCGGCGGCGGCGAGATCAACGCGTGGACCGCGATGGACCACACCGTCTATCACGCGGTGCTCGGCCGCGATCACGTCGACGTCGGCGATCGACGCGCTCGGCGACACGCTGCCCGACGCCGCGCGTCGATCGCGACGAGCTCGCGCGCGAGCGCGAGGTCATCCTCGAGGAGATCCGGCAGGGCTCCGACGATCCCGCGCGCGCCGTCGCGCAGAGCCTGTTCGCGACCGCGTTCGTCGCGCATCCGTATCGCCGGCCGGTGATCGGCACCGCCGAGAGCGTGCGCGGCTTCGGCGAGCGCGAGCTGGTCGAGTTCTTCCGCCGCTACTACGTCGCCGACAACCTGACGCTCGTCGTCGCCGGCGATGTCGATCCGGCGCGCGTGCGGCGCACGCGTCGAGCGCCGGTTCCGCGCGATGCCGGCGGGCCGCCCGGCGCGCCTCGTCGCCCGCGAGCCAGCGCAGACCGCACCGCGTGCGAGCGGCGACCGTTCCGCGATCGTCGCGAGGCGTACCTCGCGGTCGGCTTTCACGTGCCGGCGACGCGGCACCCCGACCTCGCGCGCGCTCGACGTCGCCGCGATCCTCCTCGGCCAGAGCGAATCCGCGCGGCTGCCCCGCCTGCTGCGCGATCGCGACGAGCTGGTCACCAG
>CAWGTK010000037.1:0-132348 GCA_963825485.1 uncultured Actinomycetes bacterium | reverse complement strand
TCGACTACCACACCGTCAGCACGACCCTCGGGATGCCGCGCGGCAGTATCGGCCCGATCCGCCAGCGCAGCATCGCGCGCCTGCAGTGTCATGAAGAGCTCTGCAGCGTGACATGAGCACGCAGGTCAATCAGCGGCGCGGTGAGCGTGAGCCCGACCACGCTCGCTTGTTGACCGACGCGGCTGCCCGTAAGGTGAAACCCATGCCCGCCATGCCCGCTACGCTGCGCACGACATCAGCCAGCGAGCTGCAGGAACGGATGGCGGCCGCCGAGACGAACACTCCGTTCGTCCTGTACCGCGAAGAGGACGGGCGCCAGCGGATCGTCGTCCTCGACGGTCCGCAGCGCCTGACGATCGGTCGGCAGGAGGCCAGCGACATCCCGCTGCCGTGGGACGGTGCCGTCTCGCGGGTCCATGCCAGACTCGAGCGCATCGGTGAGGAATGGACGCTCGTCGACGACGGCAGCTCGCGCAACGGCACGTTCGTCAACGCCGTCCGCATCCGCGGCCGCAGGCGACTGTGCGACGGCGACGTCATCCGGATCGGCTTCACGACGTTTGCCTATGTCGTGCCCAAAGAGCGCGAGCCGTCCTCGTCGACGATCGCGGTGTCGTCGTCGCTTCTGCCGTCGCTGACCGCCGCCCAGCGCCGCGTGCTGGTGGCGCTGTGCCGCCCGCTCGTGCAGGGCCGCTTCCATTCGGCGAGCAGCAATCAGCAGATCGCCGAGCAGCTCTTTCTCGGCGTCGAGACCGTCAAGACGCACATGCAGGCGCTGTTTGAGGCCTTCGGCATCCGCGGCCTGCCACAGAACCAGAAGCGCGCCGAGCTCGCGCGGCGGGCGCTCCAGGGCGGCGTGGTGACCGAGGACGAGCTGCTCAGCGGCGCGCCTGACGGGTCGACACCGACGCGTTGCCCTGAGTAGCGCGCCGCGCCGCTGACGGCGCGGTCTGCAGATCGGGCTGGCTGGCGGTTGCCACCGAAGGCGGTCCGCGCGGACGGCGCCGCGATCGACGACATGTTGTGCTCTTTGCGCTGCGACCGGTTTGGCGGTGTACTGCGCTGACGTTGACGCACTACCGCACGCTGACGCATGGCTGAACTCGCTGTCGGTGAGCGCTTCGCCGATCACGTCATCCTCGGTGTGGCAGGACGCGGCGGCATGGGCGTCGTCTACCACGCCCGCCACGAGCCGCTGCAGCGCCAGGTCGCGCTGAAGCTCATCGCACCGGCACTGTCGGCCGACGCGGACTTTCGCACGCGCTTTCAGCGCGAGTGCCGCGCCGCGGCGTCGATCCGGCACCCGCACGTCCTGCCCGTCTACCACGCCGGCGAAGAGGATGAGCTGCTGTACGTGACGATGCAGTACGTCGAGGGCGCCGACCTCGGCCGGATCCTCGCGCTCGAGCACCGCCTCGCACCGGCGTCGGCCGCGCTGCTCGTCGCAGATCTCGCCGACGCGGTCGAGGCCGCGCATCGCAGCGGCATCGTGCACCGCGACGTCAAGCCGACGAACGTGCTGATCGAACACCGCGGGGAGGCGATGCACGCGTTCCTGACTGACTTCGGCCTGGCGAAGGCCATCTCCGGCGCGTCGCAGCTGACGAGCACCGGCATGATCCTCGGCACGCTGGACTACGCGGCGCCGGAGCAACTCGAGGAGCTCGACGTCGACGCGCGCGCCGACGTCTACGCGCTTGGCTGCCTGCTCTTTCACGCCCTGACCGGCGCGGTGCCGTTTCCGCGCGCGACGAGCACGGCGAAGATCCTCGCGCACCTGCAGACCGCGCCTCCGCCGATCAGCTCCCTCGTCGCCGACGTGCCCGCTGCCCTGCAGGCGGTCGTCGCGCGGGCGATGGCCAAGCGGCCCGAGGATCGATATCAGTCCGCCGGCGAGCTCGGCGGTGCCGCGCGCGCCGCCGTCGGCACGCCGACGGCGGCAGGCGATGCGCAGACGTTCGTGATCGCGCCCGGCAGCGTGCCTTACGCGACCCCCGGCCCGGGGACCGACGATCGGGCCTCGCCGATTCCGCCCGCGCTGGCCAGCGAGGCGCGCGCGGGGCCATTCGTCGGGCGCCGGGAGATCGTGAGGCGCCTTACGCGGCGCTACGAGCTGGGTACCGGCGCCAGCGCGCAGTTCGTCGTGCTCTGCGGCGAGCCCGGTGTCGGCAAGACGCGGATCGTCAGCGAGTTCTCCCACCAGGTGCACGCTGCCGGCGCGTCCGTGCTCTACGGCCGATGCAACGCCGAGTCGGTCGTCCCCTACGAGCCGTTCATCACGGCGATCGGGCAGTACCTCGCCCATCGACGCGATGGCGCGCTGGCGCAGCGGCTCGATCTCGAGCTCTGCGAGCTCGGGCGCTTCATCCCCGGCCTGCGCCGCACGGCCGCGCCGTTGGACGACGCCCTCGCCGTCGAGCCCGAGGCCAGGCGCTACCGCCTCTTCGAGGCGGTCACCCGGCTGCTGGCGTTCATCGCCGAGGAGCAGCCCGTCGTGCTGATCCTCGACGACCTGCACTGGGCCGAGGCCTCCACGGCGCTGCTGCTGCGCCACGTCGTGCAGCAGCTGCAGGATGTCCGCCTGCTCGTGTTGGGCACGCTGCGCGACGTGGAGAACTGCCATTCCGACGATCTCGTGCAGCTGCTGGCCCGCATGCGACCGCAGCACAACTTCGCACGCGTCGCCGTCGGAGGGCTGGACGGCGAGGAGACCGCCGCGATCGTCGCAGCGCACTACAGCGAAACCGCCACCGACAGCTTCATCGGCCGGCTGCGACATGCCACTGCCGGCAACCCGCTCTTCATCCGCGAGATGCTCAAGAGCCTGGCCGAGCTGCGCGGCGCAGAGGGCATGTCGCAGGAGCGCGCGCTGAGCCTCGTCGGCGTTCCCGAGGGCGCCAAGGAGATGATCGCCCAGCGCATCCTGCGCCTGGCCGACACCACGCAGCTGGTGCTCGCCCACGCCGCGGTGATCGGCACCGAGTTCTCCCTCTCAGTGCTCGACGTCCTGCTCGACCGGCCCGCCGACGAGATCATCACGGCGCTCGAGGAGGCAGAGCGGGCCGGGCTCGTGCGCGAGGCCGGCGAGCAGATCGACCGGTTTGCCTTCACGCACGCGCTCGTGCGCGATGCCCTCGTCGAGCAGCAGAGCGCAAGCCGTCGCCAGCGCCTGCATCGGCGCATCGGCGAGGCGCTCGAGCAGACCTCCCAGGAGGCGCCGGTCAATGCCGCCGAGCTCGCCCATCACTTCTACGCCAGCCGCCACCTCGATCACGGGCGAAAGGCGCTGCAGCACAGCATGCAGGCCGGCGATGCCGCGGCCCGCGCGCTGGCGCACGAGGACGCGCTCGAGCTCTACGACCGCGCGCTGCGCGCGCTGGACATGCACGCGCCCGAGGATGAGCGCCGGCGCTGCGAGGTGCTGCTCGCGCGCGGTGGCGTTGAGCTGCGACAGGGAAACCCGGCCGCCCGGACCACCTTCCAAGCTGCGGCCGGGCTGGCGCGCCGGCACCCCCATCCCGACCAGCTGGGGAGTGCCGCGCTTGGGCTGGCCAGCCGCTACGGCGAGGCGGGCATCATCGACCGCGAGGCGATCGACCTGCTCGAGGAGGCGCTGGGGCAGCTCGCCGAGCGCGACAGCACCTTGCGCGCCCAGCTCATGGCCCGGCTGGCGGACGCTCTGCAGTTCACCTCCGAGGTCCAACGCAGCTCGCAGCTCAGCCACGCGGCACTCGCCATGGCGCGGCGGACGGCCGACACGCACACGTTGGTGGCGGCGCTCGAGAGCCGTCATACGGCGCTGCTGCACATCGCCCATCTCGAGGAGCGACTGCGTCTCAGCGAGGAGATCCTCGCGCTGGCAGACGACGTCGGCGAACGCGAGCTGCAAGCCGTCGGGCTGCACTGGCGCATCTACGACCTGCTCGAGGCCGGCGACGTCGCCGCCGCGCGCCGCGATCACCGGGCGCTGAGCGAGCTCGCCGCGCAGCTGCGCCAGCCGCTGTATCACCATTTCGCGCGTGGGTGGCAGGTCGTCTGGGCCCAGATGGAGGGCCGCGTCGCCGACTCGGAGCGCCTGGCGCGCGAGGCCTTCGAGCTCGGCATGCAGGCGCAGGCCCGCGACGCCGAGACCGTCTATGCGATCCAGCTGATCGCCCTTCGCCGCCGCGAGGACCGGCTGTCTGATCAGGTGGCGACGATCAAGGCCGCGATCGAGCAGCATCCTTCGCTGATCGCCTGGCGGGCGGTGCTGCCGCTCGCCCACCTAGCCGCCGGCGAGCAGGCCGCGGCGGTTGCCGAGTTCGAGCTGCTGGCGGTCGACGACTTCCAGGCCGTTCCCCACGACATGTTCTGGTTCGCCGCAGTTTGCGTGCTGGCGGAGACCTGCTCGCTGATCGGCGACGCCGCACGGGCGCAGATCCTCTATGACCTGCTCGTGCCCCACCGCGACTGCAATGTGCAGGTCACGCAGGCCGCGTTCTGGGGCTCCTCGGAGCGTTTTCTCGGCCTGCTCGCCGCGACGATGTCGCGCCTGGACGCCGCGTCCGGGCACTTCGCGGCGGCGATCGCGAGAAACCAGGCGAGCGGGGCCCCGATGGCGGCCGCCGTCGTCCGGCGCGACCACGCGGAGATGCTGCTCGCGCGCCGCGCCCCCGGGGACCTGGACGCGGCCGCGCAGATGCTGACGCAGATGCTGGACGCGGCTCGGGCGGCCGGCATGTCCGTGCTCGTCGACCACCTCCAGAGCCGGCTGCAGGAGGTTCGGCGCCTGCTCGATCCGGAAACGAAAAACCCCGGCTAGACCGGGGTCTTTCATCTCATGCGCCGAAGAGGACTCGAACCTCCACAGGGGAATCCCGGCCCTCAACTTCGTCAGAGCTGTTCACATGCGTCGCCGGCGTGACATGCGTCCACGGAGTCGCGGCTGCTGGTACGGGATGCGACGTGGTGGACGCATTCGGACGAGGCAACTGTTGTCACGCGGGTGTCACGGCGATGGTGTCACGGGCCTCGCTCAGCCCCCCGCGCTGACAGCCGCCGCCGGACCTGACCCGAAGCGTCCCGATCCGTCGGCCCGCGGGTTGTTGGGTTCTGGATGCGCTGCTGCTCCACGCGATACGGGCATCCTGCAGAACGCGGTGTTCTGCAGCGTCGTGGAGCTACGCCGTCGCGGCGTGTGCCAAGGTCAGATCAGACGAGCTCGGGCGCCGCGAACGCGTCACGGAGGTTGGCGTGCGCAAGCAATCGGTTGATGACGTGGACGTCGCGAGCTGCACCTCGTTCATCGAGAACACGAACGTCGTCCAACGGGGGATGCCGAGCGCGCCGGGCTCGCCATCGAGGCGGTCAAATGTTACGTCGGCGGACAGCAGTCGCCCGACCTGTTCGGCCAGTCGTTTGGCGTCTACCGGATGCCGGACCGCAAGATGGTGGTTGGCAGGTATCGGCACAGGCTTGAGGGTATGCCTGGGGCCGGCGCGCGAATCGCGCAACTCGACGAGGCGCGGATTGGCGCACACGAATCCCGGAGCCGGCGTGCTGGCCGCGAGAGAGCTCGTATCGTCGAGATCCAGCACTCCACGGCCGCTGCCTGTCGCGTGGGCGCGTCCCGTGACGCGGCAGGTGCGTATACCGCACTCGGCGCGTCACGAACCGCGAGGTTCAGCCAATCGTGACGCGGCAGGTGCGGATAGCGCACTCGGCGCGTCACGAACCGCGAGGGCCACGCGCTCGTGACGCCGTAGGTGCGGATATCGCACTCGGCGCGTCACGGTCGACGCCTGTGCGCGGTGCTTGCCACGCTCCGGCGACCCCGAGGCCAACGCCGGTCATCAGCGCTTCCGCTTCTCGCGCGTTGCGACACTCTCGCCAGCGCGGCCAGGCGCTTCCCTGTCTCGTCCAAAGCAGCAGCGGGTCACATCTGGCGCGAGTTGCAACCGGCGGGCGGCCGCCGCTACTGGGGGCGCTGGGTTGTCATGCGGGGCGAGCGGTCAGGCGGTGACCTCGCATCGCGTGATCCGCCGGGCGCCGATCAGGAGCGGGAGGACCATCCAGATGACGAGCGAGGTGCCGAGGTGCGCCCATTGGGTCGCGCTCATGACGTCCTCGGTCACCCCGCCGAGGGCGCGCGCGTAGTCCACCCACGGGGCGACGTCGGAGAAGACGGGCAGCGAGAGGACCGCCCACAACGCCGTCGGCAGCACGAGGAGGACGGCGATGGCGGGCGTGGGGGCGAGCAGGATCGCGCCGAGCGCGACGCCGACGACCATCCCGGCCGTCAGGTTGACGGCCGACTGGCCGATGAGCGGCGCGGCGTCAGACCAGGTCCCTTCGACGACGGGCGACGAGACGAGCACCCCGGCGGCGACGACGGCGACGACGGCCGTCAGCATCGCGGGGGCGACCAGGAGGCTCGCGATGAGCTTGGCGCCGAGGACGCGCGAGCGCACGGGGACGAGCGCGAACGTGATCAGCCCGGTGCGCTGGGACCACTCGGAGGTGACGAGCAAGATGCCGAGAACCGGCAGCAGGACGGCCGTCGGCTGGAGCCCGGCGTTGAGGACGGACTGGAACGTGTGGTCGGCCGCATCGCCGACGAGCAGGCGGACGACCACGACGACCACGGTGAGCGCCACCATGGCGACCTGGAGCCAGAAGCCGGCCCGGGTGTTGACCATCTTGCGCAGCTCGACGGCGACGAGGCGGCCGAGGCCGGGGCGCGCGTGGACGCCGGCGGTGTTCATCGGGATGGGTGCGGCGAGGGCGGTGGTGCTCATGCGTCTGCTCCTGCCAGCTCGGGATGGATCGGATCGGTCCGGGTCGACGGCGTGTCGGCGCCGGGGTTCGTCAGTTCGAAGAAGAGGCGTTCGAGGCCGGCGTCCTCGGCTGGGGTGAGCCGGCGCAGTGCGACGCCGTCGGCCATCGCCGCGCGGGCGACGACCTCGGGCTCGGCCTCGACCAGCCGCCGGTCGCCGTCGGCCGGGTGGGTCGCCAGGCCGGCGCGGTGAAGCGCGGCATCGAGGCCGGCGAGGTCGTCCGCCTCGACGATGGTCCCCGAGTCGGTCAGCAGCTCGGCGCGGGTGCCCTGCGCCTGGATCCGTCCCCCGCCGATGATCATCATCCGGTCGGCGACGGCCTCGACCTCGGCGAGCAGGTGCGAGGAGAGCAGCACGGTGCCGCCGCGGTCGGCGAAGTTGCGCAGCAGGCCCCGCATCCAGCGCATGCCTTCCGGATCGAGGCCGTTGGCGGGCTCGTCGAGGATCAGGACCTCGGGGTCGCCGAGCAGTGCGTGGGCGAGGCCCAGGCGCTGGCGCATGCCGAGCGAGTACGTGCCGACACGCGCCCGGGCCGCCGTCTCGTCGAGGCCGACGCGCTGCAGCAGCGCGTCGACGCGCTGCGCCGGCACGCCAATGGTGTGGGCGGAGACGGCGAGCGCTTCGCGGCCGCGGCGCCCGGCGTGCTGGGCGGACGCGTCGAGCAGGATGCCGACGCGCCGCCCGGGATTCGGCAGGTCGCGGTAGCGCCCGCCGAGTATCTGGGCGTGGCCGCTGTCGGGCTCGGAGAGGCCGACGAGCATGCGCATGGTGGTGGTCTTGCCGGCGCCGTTGGAGCCGAGAAATCCCGTGACGGTGCCCGGCTCGCAGCGGAATGTGACGTCCGAGACGACGGTGCGGCCGCCGAGCTGCTTGGTGAGTCCGTTGGATTGGATCATGCCGGGCAGACTCGCGGCCCGGCGGGTTTGCAACCACGGTCCGCGGGCTACGCTCGCCGAGCCCTACGGCGGTGGCAGACAACGACTTTGGTAGGTGGTCGCGGCCGTGACGCTGGCCTAGCCTTCGTCCTCGAGCGATGGCACGCCCGGCCACAGCACGCTTTACCGATGGCCTGTCCGGCTGGTTGCGCTCCGCGCTGCCCGGCGTCGTCATCGACGCCCGCGACGAGGAGCGCGGCCGCCGCGACCGAGTCGTCGACGCGACGGTCTACCTGGGCGCGTTCGCGATCGGCGCGGCCACCCTCGCGGGCACCTGGGAGATGCACTCGCCCTGGCTGCGCGTCGTGGCCGTCGTGGTCGCGATCGCGACGCTCGTCTCGCTGCACTGGCGGCGCACCCATCCAGGCGCCGTCGGGATCGGCATCGGGGCGGTCTCGCTCGTGATCCTCCCGGCCGCCGGCGCGAACCTCGCTGCCACCTTCAACGCAGCGATACGGGCTCGTGGCCGTGATCTGGCCATTATCGCCGGGCTCCTGATCGCTTGGGCCTTCGCGAGCCCGCTGCTCTACCCGCGCGCTGGTAGCTACTGGGCCAACGCAGGGGCCTGCGTGCTGGTGACGGGCGTCGTCCTCGGCTGGGGCCTCTTCGTACGCGCGCGGCGAGAGCTCGTGCGATCGCTGCGCGCGCAAGGCGATCACGCCGCGGAGGAGGCCCGCGCGGCCGAGCGGCGGCGGATCGCCCGCGAGATGCACGACGTCCTCGCCCACCGCCTCTCGCTGCTCTCCGTCCACGCCGGCGCACTCGAGTTTCACCCCGACGCCCCGGCCGAGGAGGTCGCCGAGGCGGCCGGTGTGATCCGCGAAAGCGCGAAGACGGCGCTCGAGGAGCTGCGCGGCGTCATCGGCGTCCTGCGCGAGGACAGCGGCGAGAGCCTGACGCAACCGCCCCAACCGACGCTGGCCGACCTCGCTGCCCTCGTCGAGGAGTCGCGCGCGGCCGGCATGCGGATCACCGCCCGAATCGAGCTGGGCGACGCAGCGCCGCCCGGCGCCGTCGGGCGCACCGCGTACCGGATCGCGCAGGAGGGCCTGACGAACGCGCGCAAGCACGCGCCGGGAGCAGCGGTGACGCTGACCGTCCGCGCGCCCGACGGCGCCCTCCAGGTCGAGGTCCGCAGCCTCGCGCCGGTGGCCGTCGCCGCGGCCGCGCCGCCGCCCGGGGCAGGGACCGGCCTGATCGGGCTCGCCGAGCGCGTCTCGCTCGCCGGCGGCACGCTCGAGCATGGCGTCGACCCCGACGGCGCGTTCGTGCTGCGTGCGAGCCTGCCGCGATGATCCGCGTCCTGCTCGTCGACGACGACGCGCTCGTGCGCTCGGGCCTGCGCATCATGCTCGCCGGCGCCGCGAACGTCGACGTCGTCGCCGAGGCCGCGGACGGCCGCGAGGTGCTGGAGGCTGTCGACCTGCACCGGCCCGACGTGGTCCTGATGGACATCCGCATGCCCCAGCTCGACGGCATCGCGGCCACCCGACTGCTGACCACGCAGCCCGACCCGCCCGCCATCGTCGTCCTCACGACGTTTGACGCCGACGAGCTCGTCCTGCGCGCGCTGCAAGCCGGAGCAGCCGGCTTCCTTCTGAAGGACACCCCGCCGGCGGAGATCGTCCGCGCGATCGAGCTCGTCCACGCCGGCGACGGGATGCTCTCCCCCGCCATCACGCGGCGGCTCATCTCCCTCGTGGCCCGCGACTCCGACGCGGCCGTCCGCACCGACCGCGCCCGCGCCCGCATGGCAACGCTCAGCCCGCGCGAGCACGACGTCGCCCTCGCCGTCGCCAGCGGCCAGGCCAACGCCGAGATCGCCGCAGCTCTGCACCTCTCCGTCCCGACGGTCAAGGCCCACGTCTCCCGCCTGCTCGACAAGCTCGACGTCGACAACCGCGTCCAGATCGCCCTGCTCGTAAAAGACGCGAGCGGGCACCAGTAGAGCGACCTCGATCGCCGGCGCGGCTCGCTGCTGGTGCGGCGCGGCAAAGGTGGCCGTCGCCGCGATCTGAGCCGCGGCGGTTGCAAGCGCTCGTGCCGCATCCGCTCGCGCCGCGCGCGATAGTGCCGCGATGGCCGCACGCCTCGAGCGTCTGTTCGATGTCTCCACGACCAGGCTGATCCCGTTCGTGGGCTCGGGCGTGTCGCTGCAGGCGTCCGGCCTCGTACCGTTCGCAAGCTGGACCGACTGCTGCGCGACGGCGTCTCCGTGTGCGAGCGCGAGGTGCCGGATCTCCCGCGCGGCTGGGGCGACCTAGCGCGGACGCGCCTCGAGAGCGCCGACCTCATAACCCTGCTCGCAATCGCGGACGAGGTGAGTTCGCGCCTGCGCCAGGTGCGGGGCGGCCGCGAGTTCAGTGCCTGGTTGGACGGAACCGTCGGCGAGCTACGCCCTGGGAGCAACTGCAACCGTGGCTCGACGCCCGCGCCGAGCTGCCCGTCGGCCCGCTGTTCTGCATCGTCACCGGCCCGACCCGCGGACGCGCATGGTCAAACACCGCAGTCCGCGCTCAGCTAACGCACATCGCGACGCAGGCCGGCGTTCGGCGCCGCTTCGCTCCCCATCAGCTGCGTCGCGCACGCGTCGAGATGGCCCGCGAAGGCGTGCCCTTGATCGTCATCCAGCGCCAGCTCGGGCACACCAGCCTCGGCGTGACCTCGATCTACCTGCAGGGCATCGACAGCGCCGAGATCATCGACGCCGTCCACTCCCGACGCGCACCGATGATTCCCGTCGACGCCTCGTTACGGCTCTGAATGCAGCACCCGCTCGTCGTCCGACGCGGAAGCCCGGCTCAAGCGGCCACCGCCGCCCCACCCACGCGAAGGGAGTAGCGGGACGCTAGCGATGAATTCATCGAGCTCCTCGGGTCTACTGTCATCTAGGCAGCCCGACCAGCGCTGTCGGGTCAACACGACAACACAGGAGACGCTTCATGAATTGGACGCTCGAAGTGGTCGTCGTCCCGGTCTCGGACGTGGACCGCGCCAAGGCCTTCTACGCCGAGCAACTCGGCTTCAACGTCGACCATGACGTCGAGATCATCGAGGGGAACCGCGTCGTTCAGCTCACGCCTCCCGGCTCAGGATGTTCGATCGTGGTGCGTGAGGCGTCTGTCGCGGACATGCAACCGGGCTCCCTCAGAGGTCTGCAGCTGGTCGTTCCAGACATCCAGGCGGCGCGTGCTCAGCTTGCGGAGCGAGGAGTGGGGGTCACCGAGATCCAGGTCTTGGGCGAAAACCCCGCCCCAGAGGCAGATCCGCTCGACAACGTCGGGTTCGTCTTCTTCAGCGACCCCGACGGAAACGGGTGGGCCGTGCAACAAGTATCTGCCCGGGGCTAGTCGAAGCCGGTGGGCCAGGCGCGATTATCGCCTGGCGCCACGCTCCTCCTTCGCGCGACAAGCGGTCGCGCCGCGATGCGTCGCACCACTACTGCCTTCCATGAATCTGAGCAGCGCGGCGACGGGACCCGGAGAGTTTCCCTATCGCGCGGTTGCAAAACTGTGTCGCGCCGATGCCGCGTTGCTCGGTCGCATGCAACGGGTGCCCCGCAGATGGAAGGGACCGGGCCGGCGTCCCAATGCGTCTCACCCGACGCTGTGGCGGCACGGTGCCAGAATCTGCGTCGAGGGGTGTCTGCTGAGCCGGCTCCAGGAGGTTCAGCGCCTGCTCGATCCGGAAACGAAAAACCCCGGCTAGACCGGGGTCTTTCATCTCATGCGCCGAAGAGGACTCGAACCTCCACGGGGGAATCCCCCCACAAGGCCCTCAACCTTGCGCGTCTACCAATTCCGCCACCGGCGCAGGGCGAGGGCCAGTATAGGCAGGCGCTTGACTTCTGTCCGACCGCCCCTCTAGCTTGTGCGAACAGATGTTCGCCCCGCTCGATCCCACTTCCCCCGTCAAGGAGCCTGCGCCATGGATCTCGATCTGACCAAGCGCCAGCAGGAGATCTTCGACTTCATCAAGCGACACTCGGCCAAGCACGGCTATCCGCCCACCGTGCGCGACATCGGCAAGGCGGTCGGCCTTGCCTCCTCCTCGACGGTCCACGCGCACCTCGCGAACCTCGAGAAGCTCGGCCTGCTGCGCCGCGACCCGTCCAAGCCGCGGGCGATCGAGCTGCTCGACCGCGCGCTGGAGCAGGTCAGGTCGGTCGTTCGCCCGGACGGGCTGCCGCTCGTCGGCCAGGTGGCGGCCGGCTCGCCCGTCCTCGCCGAGGAGAACATCGAGGAGTACGTCTCGGTCCCGTCGCTGGCCGGCGGCGAGGTCGGCGAGTACGTCCTGCGCGTGCGCGGTGAGTCGATGATCGAGGCTGGCATCCTGCCCGGCGACTACGTGGTCGTACGTTCGCAGGAGACGGCCGAAGACGGCGACATCGTCGTCGCGCTCGTGGGCGAGGATGCGACGGTCAAGCGCTTCTACCGCGAGGCCGACCACATTCGCCTGCAGCCGGAGAACGCGACGATGGAGCCGATCCGCTCGCGCGACGTGCGGGTACTGGGCCGTGTCGTCGGGCTGTTTCGGAGCGTGCAGTGATGGCCGTCCACGCGCCCGCGCTGTTCTCTGAGCTGCCCGTCCGGAGCTTCCCGCCGTCGCGGCACGCAGACCGGCAGCGGCAGCAGCGCTCGGCCGCCGAACGGCTGCAGGCGTCCCCGCGCGAGGGCCGGACGTTGGAGGACGTGCTCTCCGGCGCCTGGGAGGACCTCGGCGCGCACCGCACCGCGACGTGCCCGATCTGCGACGGGGCGATGGCGCCCCGCTACGGAACCGGGCCGTCCGCGGTCGGGGGGCGCTGCACGTCCTGCCGCACCGAGCTGATCTGAGCCCCGACGGCGGCGACATCGCCGTCGCGGGCGTCAGCGCAGAACCTGGGCGAGGATGTCGTCATCCTCGGGCCGGTCACGGCGATCGCCCGACGCGGGCGGCGGCGGGGGTGGCGCGTCGTCGGCGACTACCTTCGTCTTGGCGGCGAGATCGCCGAGCCGGGCGCGGCGATCACCGGTTGCGAAGACCGTGATGGCGCCGACGATGTAGAGCAACGGCAGCGCGTCGACGAAGCGCACGAGGTTGCGGATCGCCGCCGCTGCGGGGCTGAGCCGGCCGCCGTCGAGGCCGACGACGCGGAGCTTCATGACGCGCTTGCCGAGCGTCTGCGCCCATACGAACTCGGTGCCGAAGAAGTAGGCGAACGTCAGCAGCAGGAACACCGCCCGCGGGCTGCCCTCGGTCTCCGCCCAGAGCGAGCGCTTCGTCGTGCCCTCCTCGCCGAGTCCCTTGGCGACGAGCACGAGCAGGATGGTGATGATCGCGGCGTCGATGAGCGCTGCGGCGATGCGCCGGCCAAGCACGTCTCCCATGCGCGGCACCTTAGCTTGGCGCGCCTGCCGACGGCGCGCGAACGCGCGCGCCGGCGGTCGCGCGAGCGCTCGTGCAGCGATCGCGCGAGCACCGCCCCGGCGCTAGGCTGGACGCGCAGACCAAGCAGCCGCGGAGGCTCGCCCTTCGAGGAAAGTCCGGACATCACAGGGCAGGGTGGTCGGGAACCCGACCCGGGGAAACCCGCGGGAAAGTGCCACAGAAACACACCGCCGATGGCGCGCGCGAGCGCGCACAGGCAAGGGTGAAAAGGTGCGGTAAGAGCGCACCGGCGCCGTGGCGACACGGCGGCCAGGCAAACCCCACTCGATGCAAGGCCAAGCAGGACCGTTTGCAGGTTGCCCGCCGAGGTCCAGGTCGGCCGCGTCAGATGGATGGCTGCTCACGACAGAATCCGGCTTATCGGTCCGCTACGGAAAACCCCCGCAATTGCGGGGGTTTTCTACGTCCCGCGCGTCCCATCGCGTAGAACGTCGACGTGGCCGGCTTCGACGAGACCCTCGGCGGCGGCTACGCGGCGCAGCGGCGACCCGATCCCCGGATCGCCGCGCGGATCCGCGCGGCGCTCGGCGACGCGCGGCGCATCGTCAACGGCGGCGCGGGCACCGGCAGCTACGAGCCCGCCGACCTCGACGTCGTCGCGGTCGAGCCCTCGGCCGTGATGCGCGCGCAGCGACCGCCCCGAGCAGCGCCGTGCGTCGCCGCGCAGGCCGAGGCGCTGCCGTTCGACGATCTCGCGTTCGACGCCGCGCTGGCGGTACTGACCTTCACCACTGGGGCGACTGGCGCACGGGCTGCGCGGAGCTTCGCCGCGTGGCCAGGCGGTGCGTCGTGCTCACCTGGGATCCGGCTGCGACCGCGACCTTCTGGCTCGTGGCCGAGTACGTGCCCAGGCTGCTCGACACCGACCGCCGCCGGTTTCCGGCCACGCTCGCCGACCAGATACAGGCACTGGGGGCCGACCGCGCCGAGACGGTGGCGGTCCCGCACGACTGCACCGACGGCTTTCTCGGCGCACACTGGCGCGCGCCCGAGCGCTACCTCGCCCCGCAATCAGCACTGTCGACGGTGCGCAAAGGCTCAGCGCACCTCGATGTGGAAACGCGGCTGCTGCTCGACGGCGGCCGCCGCCAGGCCATGCGGCTGGCCGCCGAGAAGCCCGTGGCGGGTTCGGACCTCGACCCTGAGCGCGTCCTCCTTGACCAGCGTGTTGGCATCGAGCCCGTGGAGCGGGAAGCTCGCGCCGGCCAGCAGATGCGTCTGGCAGTTGGCGCATCCCCCGACGTGCCAGCGACTCAGGACGGCCTCCGAGCCGAGGTGCGTGCTCTCTCCGTCGACCTCCGCGAAGGCGTTGATGAGGAAGGAGCCGTGGATGCGGCTGCGATCGATCCCGGTGACGTGGAGCCTCGGCTCGTCGGCGGGAGCCGCCGAGGACTGCGCCGCGTACGGGCTGTGGGCACCAGCGAGCCCCGCCCGTACGTGTAGCCGAGTTGGGTCTCGATGTTGAACCCGTCGCGCCCGATGTACGGGCGCGACGATCCGTTGTCGATCCGGGTGAACGGCTCCAGCGGCGTGTCCATCGTCAGCCACGCGTTGGGGGAAACGCCCGGCGTGGCGCCCTGGGAGTCCGCCGAGTTGGTCCCGGGATAACGCTCGATGATCGGCAGATCGTCGGTCGCGTCGTTGGCCTGCTGCCACAGCCAGAAGACGCGGTCGATGAAGCAGTGGTGAAAGAAGAAGATCGGATCCAGGCCCGCCGTGTCGTTTTCGCCCATGTCCCCATTGGCTCCGCGGATCACCGAAAGATCGGGTTGGCCGTGAGCGGATGACTTGGGAACGTCGTACCCGCCGACGGCGAGGTGGATCTTGTTGTGCGGATTCTCGAGCGGCACCTCCGGGGGATTGTTGTCCTTCCAGGCGGCGGCCGACGTCGTGTTGGAGAAAACGGTGTAGTTCGGCGCCTTGAGGCAGTCCACGAAGGCGTCGTAGACGCCGGTGCTGATCGTCTTCTTGCCTATGACGACCTTCTCGTTCAGCCACGCTCTGATGTTCTTGTTGAGGATCTTGATCGCGTCCGTATATGACCACTGCTTATTGTGCTCCGCGGTCTGCTTGCGGTCCCTGGGGCTCCCCACCAGACCCGAGTAGGGATAGCGGACGGTCTTGTAGCCCGCGTGCTTGCTGTAGATCATGAGGTTGCCCGTGACAAGCTCGTTCTCGACGAGATGGTCGACGATGTTGCGGGGAAACTGGTAAGAGCACAGGGGATTCGCGATGCTCGATCCATTGGCGAACTTAAACGTCGCGTCGGTGAGCGCCCAGGGGATGCCGTTGTTCAGCGAATCCTCGCTGCACTCGTCCCAGAAGGGCATGGTCACGTCCTCGCAACCCGGGATGCTCCTCAACGCGTCCTCGAGCTTGAGCACGTAGATGCGATGCCAGATCGGAAAGAGGACGTTGCCGTGGTTGCAATAGCCGCCCCAGAAGCGGCTGTCGCCCCAGCCGGCGCCGCGAAATGGCTCGCCGTGATACCCCCCGAGCTTGAAGAAGGAGTTCGGGGCGTCGGGGTCGAGCGTGGGCGCCGTGATCCCCTGCCAGGCCCGCATCAGCTTCTCGAGCTCCTTGGGCTTGCCGTTTTCATAATCGTGCTGCAGATCGGTGATCGATCGGCGAACTCGCAGCTGCGCGTCGGCGCTCATGATTAACCCTTCCCGATATTGGAACGGCGTAGGACGTATCGAGCTGAGCATATGCAGCAACTCGGCGTGGATGGTGAAATATCTGAGCGTCCGGGAAGCGAACGATCCAGCCTTGCGGCCCGGCCCGCTGGCTGCGAACATGTGTTCGTATGACGATCGTCTGCATCCTGCTCGACCGCTTCGAGCTCGCCGTCGCCGCGGGCGGTCGCGCGGGGCTGCTGGGCGAGCCCGCGGCGCTGGCGCCCGAGCCCGGCCGCGAGCTGTTCATCGGCGCCGCTTCGCAGGCCGCCGAGGCCTACGGGATCCACGCCGGGATGCGGATGGGGGAGGCGCTGTCGCGCTGCCCGCGGCTTGCGCTCGTGCCACCGGATCCGATGGGCGTCGCCGAGGCCTGGGAGCGCGGGCTGTCGCGGCTGGAGAGCCTCGGCGCGGCGGTCGAGTCGCTGCATCCCGGCGAGGCCTGCTTCGACGCGCGCGGCCTGGAGCGCCTGCACGCCGGCCGTGTCGTACGGATGCTCGCCGAGGGCTACCTCGCCGCGCAGGGCGACGAGCGCCTGCGCCGGGTGCTCGCGGGCCCGCGCGTGGGGCAGGGACCGACGCGCTTCTGTGCGATGGTCGCCGCCTCCGCGGCGCGCGTGCGCCGGCCCGCCACGATCGCCGGCGCGGCCGACCTCGCGCCGCATCCGGTCGCGCTGCTGCGCCGCCGCGCGCACACCGCCGCGCTCGTCGAGCCGTTCGAGCGGCTGGGCATCGCGACGCTCGGCGCTCTCGCGGCGCTGCCGCGCAGCGCGGTCGCCGACCGCTTCGGCCGCCCCGGCCTGCTGGCCCACGACCTCGCCCGCGGACAGGACACGCCGCTCGCGCCGCGCCTGCCGGGTGAGCTGCTGCGCGAGGAGCTCGAGCTGCCCGAGTCGGGCTCGGGCGAGCAGCTCGGCCGCGCGCTCGGGCTGCTCATCGACCGCCTGCTCGCGCGCCGCGAGCGGCGCGGCCGCACGCTGCGCGCCGTCGTGCTCGCGGCCCGGCTCGTCGAGGGCGGCACGTGGCGCGAGCGCGTCGTCTTTCGCGAGGCGCTCGCCGACGCGCAGCGGATGCGCATGGTGCTCGGCAACCGCCTGGCGCTGCTGCCCGCGCCGGCCGAGCTGCTCGAGCTCACGGTCGAGCGCTTCGGCCCGCCGCACTCCGGCGACCGCGCGCTGTTCGACGACGGCGCCGCGCGCCGCGACGAGCGCCTGCGCGAGGCCGTCCGGCAGGCGCGCGTCTGCGCCGGGCCCGACGCCGCGCTGCGCGTCCTGGAGATCGACCCCGACTCGCGCGTGCCCGAGCGCCGCGTCGTGCTGACCCCGTTCGATCCCGGCGCGCCCACCCCGGGACCGTGAGCAGCCCATGAGTCCCGGTCCGCGCAGGATCGCCGAGCCGCGCCCCGTCCGCGTGCAGGCCGACGACCACGGCGTCCCGCTCGAGGTCGACGGGCGCACGGTCGACGCCGTCCGCGAGAGCTGGCTCATCGAGGACCGCTGGTGGACCGATCAGCCGCTGCGCCGGCGCTACTGGGAGGTCGTCACGACGTGCGGGCGCAACGTCGTCGTCTTCCGCGAGCTCGAGGAGCGACGCTGGTATCGCCAGCGCTGAGGCTGCCGGGTGGCCGGCGAACTTGAGCGTCGCCGGCGGACATGGACTAAAGGTCGACGGCCGGGCTGCCGAAGAAGGGAGCATGAGCGCCGTGCCCCGGACCGGGA
Source organism: uncultured Actinomycetes bacterium (assembly GCA_963825485.1). Lineage (GTDB taxonomy): Bacteria > Actinomycetota > Thermoleophilia > Solirubrobacterales > Solirubrobacteraceae > CADCVQ01. The sequence goes on along the minus strand of CAWGTK010000037.1, from coordinate 114,775 downwards.
GGTAGATCCTGATGACCGCGCCTTCATCCGTACTCGTCCCGCCGTTTCGCGCCGATGTCGTCGTCGGCCGCGACGAGGCCGTCGTCGCCGTATCCGGTGAGCTGGACCTGTACTCGGCCGAGCGGCTGCAGCGCGCGGTCGCGGCGCTGCACGCGGCCGGCCATGACCGCATCGTCATCGACCTGCGCGCGATCGAGTTCATCGACTCCACGGGCCTGCGCCTGTTGATCGGCCTGCACCAGGCAGCCGAGCGCGAGGGCCGCCGGCTCAGCCTGGTGCGCGCGCCGCAGCCCGTCCAGCGCATCTTCGAGCTGACCGCGACCGCGGCGCTCTTTCACTGGCGCGACTGACCGCGCGCTGCGCCGCACAGCACGGCGGCCGCGCGCGAAAACCGCGAAGCCGGCGCTCAGCGCGACAGGAGCAGCGCGCCGGCGTGCCCGGGCGGCGACGAGCCGCACACTGTGGATCGCGATGCCCGACGACCAGCTCACCGCCGCGGCCGACGCCCAGGCCGGTCTCGCCCACGTCGCGACGGCCTCCTTGCTTGCGTCGCGCGTGGTCCCGACCGGCGGCTACGCCGTGGCGCTGGCCGGTGGGGTGGCGCTGGCGCGCGCCGCGCAGGTGGCGGGGAGGCGGCGCAACTGCTCGACCGGCTCGGCGCCGCTCGGCGCGGCGCGCTCGGCGCATCGGGCCCGCGCGCTCCTCGAGCAGGTCCGCGGCGTCCGGCGCCGCCCCGGCGCGCTCGCCCGCGCGGTGCTGGGGTGGATCGTCGCGGAGGCCGGGCGCTTTGCGACCACCGCGCGGGACCCGCGCTGCCGGCGCTGCCGGTGCTGCCGGTGCTGCGCGCGGGCTGGCACGATCGGGTGCTGGTCGTCGGCGTGATCGCGCTCGTCGGCGGAGCCGTACTCGTGCTGTAGATGCCGACGCCGACGCCCCCCACCTACCGCCAGCGCCTGCGCCTCGAGGGCGCCGTGCTGGCCGGCGCCGGCGCGCTGGCCAGCGTGCTGCTGCTCGCGTTCGCCGACGAGGCGACCGAGCGCGCCGCCAGCACCGCGCTGCAGCTCGCGTTCGTGGCGGCCGTGCTCGCCGTGGCCGGGCCGTCCTACGTGCGTCGCTGGCTGGCCGCCGCGCAGCCGGTCGCGCCCGGCACGCAGCTCACCGGTCAGCCGACGGCGCTGTGGAAGCCGCCGCTCGTCGTCGTCGTGCTGACCGCGCTGTTCGTCGTCCCGGGCGAGCTCGGCATCGGCGCGGTGGGCTGGGACGCGGGCCTGCGGATCACGCTCGGCTGCCTGCTCGTCGGCCTCGCCCAGGCCGTGCTCGTCGAGCGCCTCGTGGCGTCCGACGAGGCGCGCAACGGCCGCCGCTACGTCCGGATGCCCGGCTCGCGCGCGAGCTCCGGCACGAACCTGGGCTTCTTTTTGAGCAAACACGCGTAGATCGGGCACGCGCGGTCCGGCAGCCTCGCTGCCATGCGCTCGGAGCGTGGGCAGGCGACGATCGACTACGTGGCGCTCGTCGCCGTGCTGGCGATCGTGTTCGCGTTGGCGGTCGGTGCAGCGCCGGTCGGCGCCGCGGGGGTGGTCAACGCGGTCACCGGCCAGATCCGCCACGCGCTGTGCGTCGTCGCCGGCGGGCCGTGTCCGGATCCCCGGTCCAAGCCCTGCGTCGTCGCGAGCACGCGCGAGCAGCATCACGTCGCGGTCAGCGTGCTTGTCTTTCGCATCGACCACGACCGCTACGTGCTGCGCGAGGCGATGTCCGACGGGACCGTTCGCCTGACGGTCGCGCGCGGCGGCGCGGCGGGCCTCGAGGCCGGTGTCGGCGTCACCGCGCGCGCGTCGGTGGAGGGGCGTCCGGTCGGGGTGACCGACGAGCTGCGCGCGGCCGCGCAGGTGGCGCTCGGCCGCGGCGAGGTCTACGTGGCGCGCGACGCGCGCGAGGCGAAGGCGTTCATGCGGGCGCTCGGCGACGGCCGCTCGCCCGGGCCGGTGCGCGAGGTGTTCTACGACGGCGGCCTGCGCGGGCTGGCGCAGGCCGGGGTCGGCAGCGGATGGCTGGAGGGCCTGGCCGGGAACACGATCGGAGCGCGCCGCGACCGGCGGACCGGTGAGGTGACGGTCGCGCTGACGTCGAGCGGCTCCGGCTGGGGCGGGCTCGCCAGCGCCGTCTTCGGACCGACCGGCTCGGCCGATCGCGCGATCTCGCTCGGTCTGACGCTCGACCGCCGGCGCCGCCCGACCGAGCTCTCGCTGTCGGTCGCCGGGACGGTCGCCGGCGGCGTCATGCCGCTGGCGCTGGCCGGCCCGATCGGCCCGGCCAACGCCGCTGGCACGCGGGCTCAGATGGCCGGCCGGCGCTACGAGCTCGCCGCGCGACTGGACCTGCGCGACCCCGTGCTGCGGGCCGTCTGGGCGCGCTTTCGCGGCGATCCGGCCAGCGCCGGCGCGATCCGGGCGCTCGCCGCGACGCTCCGCGACCGCGCCCACCTCGACGTCCGCGCCTATCGCACGGATGCCACCGCCGACGGGGTCGCCGCCGGCATCGCCGGCGGCGTCCGCGTCGGGGCGGAGTTTGACCACGCGATCGACCGCACGCGGCTGATCGCTGCGTCCTCGCGACCGCCCGCGGGACTGTGGGAACGGCGGCTGGACTGCCTGGCGGCGTGAGGGTTCAGGCGCGGCGGGCGGTCAGCACGGGATGGTGCGGTCCACGTAACCGCCGAAGTCCGTCGTCCAGTACCACCGGTAGCTCGATGTCGCCGAGTAGGCGCGGCCGATGCCGATCACCCTGTAAGACGAGCTCAGCATGTTCGTGTTGTGGCCGGCGGAGTTGCGCCACTGGCTGAAGGTCCCGGCTGCGGTCGAGTTGCCGGCGGCGAGGTTCTCCGCCCGCGCGGTGGGGTACGCGTAGCCGAACGCACCGAGCCGGGTGCCGAAGCTGCGGCCAAGGATGTCGGTGTGGCTGAAGTAGTTGTTCGTGGCGAGGCTGTCGCTCATCCACTTCGACGCGTTGGTGAGCGAGATCGACACGCGCAGCGCCGCGCGCCCGTTCTGCGCGCGGTACAGGTTGATCGCCGTGCAGAGGGCCTTCTCCTCGGCGTCGAGGACCGGGTCAGCCGCGACGGCGCTGGCGGGCGCTGTCATAGCCAGTGATAGCAATGCGAGAGCGAGGGCGGACTTGAGCTTGGGCATGCCCCTTGTGTCGGGACGCAGACCACCGTCCATTCGCGTAGACGCGCTGGAGTGGACATTCGGACGACCCGTTCAGACGATGCTTCTGGACGGACCCCCGGCTTCCGAGATCAACCGGTTTTCGGCAGATTCGAGTGTCTATTCGGCTCGCGCGGGCGCCTCCCAGGCAAGGTTCGCGGGCATCGCCGTCGTGGTGTCCTCGAACGCCAGGTTCGGCGTCCACCAGGCCAGTGGGCCGGCCAGATGCAGCGCGGCGGGCAGCAGCACGAGCCGGACGAGCGTCGCGTCGATCACGACCGCGATCGCCAGGCCCACGCCGAACTGGCGCAGGCTCGCGACGTCGGAGAGGCCGAAGGCGAGGAACACGCCGAGCATGCTCAGGGCCGCGCCGGTCACGACCCGCGCGGTCCGCGCCAGCCCGACCTGGACGGCCTGCGCCGCATCGCCGCTGCGCAGCCACTCCTCGCGCACCCGGCTGACGATGAACACCTGGTAGTCGATCGACAGCGCGAACACGACGCCGAAGATCGCGGTCACGGCGACGGCGTCGATCTCGCCGGGGCCGCCGAGCAACGGCGCGTTGCCCTGGAAGAGCAGGGCCAGCAGGCCGAGCGTCGCGCCGACCGCGAGCAGGTTCAGCGCGACGCCGATGCACGCCACGACGATCGAGCGCAGCAGGCAGGCCAGCAGCGTGGCGGTCACGAGCGTCAAGAGGAGCACGATCAGCGGCAGCCGTGTACCGGCCGCCGCGTCGTAGTCCGACAGCACCGCGGCGGGCCCGCCGACGGCGGCGTCGGCACCGAGCTTGTCGCCGAGCCGGCCCGCCAGCGCCTGCAGGCGCTCGTACAGCGCCTGCGTGCGCGGATCGGAGGCCGGGTGGCGCGGGACGACGACGATCCGGGCGCCCTGGCCGCCCCTGTCGACGTTGACGCCGAACGCGTTGCCGCCGTTGCCGCTCTCCAGGGCGGCCAGCAGGAAGTAGCCCGAGTCGAAGAAGCTCGCGCTGGCCTTCGTCTGAGCGCCCCCGCCGCCGTCGGAGCCGCTCAGCCCGCGCACCGCGCTGCTGGCGTCGTCGAGGCCGCTGGCGAGCGCGCTGCTGCGCTGCGCGCCGGTGCGCATGCCGCTGGCCAAGCCGTCGACGCCTGCGTTCACCGCGCTCACGGCCGTGCCGATCTTGTCGGCGCCGCCGTCGAGCTGCTCGATCGCGCTCGCGAGCGACGCGCTGCCATCCGACAGCGACCCGACGGTCCCGCCGAGGCCGCGCACCTTGCGGGCGATCGCGTCGGCGCTGTCGGCGAGGCCGCCGACGGCGGTCGCCAGGCGGCCGGCGTCGCGGGCCGCGGTCGTGGTGGCGATCGAGGCGGCGTACTGCGCGTCGAGCCCGAGCTCGCGCACCGGGTCGTCGAGTGCGGCGGCGGGATCGGTCGAGAGCGCCTGGCGGGCCTGGCGCAGCGCGGCACGGGCGCGGGCCCCTGACAGGCTGACCCCGGAGATCGAGCGCTCCGCCGTGGCGAGCGCGTCGTCGGCCTGGCGGCGCTGCGCGCGCACGCCGGCCTGCACCTGGTTGATCGCGTCGGCGCGGGCGCGGAGACGGTTCTGCAGGTCGCGTGCGCTCGTCGCCAGCGTCGCGAGCGTTATGCCGAGCTCGCGTGCGCCGTTGCGGACGTCGCGCACGACGCTGCTCGCGGCGACCGACTGCGACTCGACGGCGCTCGAGCCGCGCTTGGCGTCGGCCAGCGTGGCGGCGAGGCGGCGCGCTCCGCTGCTGGCGCCGTCGAGGCCGTTGCGCAGGGAGCCGACCCCGCCGCTCACCTCGCGCGAGCCGGCGGCCAGACGGGTGGCCGCGTCGTCGGCGCTCGACAGCGAGCTGCGCAGCGACTCGACGCCGTAGGCGGCGCTGGAGACGTTCTTGCCAAGGCTGCGCAGGCGGCCGCCGGCCTGGCTGGAGGCGCCCCGCTGCCCGTCGACAGCGCGCCGCCCGGCGCTGCGCAGGCGCTCGGCGGAGCGCGCGATCGTGCCTGGGCCGAGCACCGCGCGCACCGCGGGATCCCGCGCGAGCTTGCGCTGCGCGCGCTCCAGGGTGGCCAGCCGCTCGGCGGTCGTGATGGCGCCCTTGCGCGCCACGGCGACGATCTCGAACGGCTCGGTCCAGCCGGCGCCCATCGACGTGGCCACGGCGTCGTACTGCATGCGCGCCTCGCTGGCCGAGGGCAGCGACTGGGCCGCCGGCGCGCCGGTGCGCAACCCGATGACGGGGATGCACGCGGCGAGCAGCAGCAGCGTGGCGCCGATCGCGAGCGCCGGCCGGCGCGTCGCGGCGCCGGCGAGGGCGGCGCTGATGCCGCCTTCCGACGAGGAGGGCAGGGCGCCGGTGTCCAGCCACGGCCCGGACAGCGTGAGCATCGCCGGCACCGCGAAGACCGCGGTGGCCGCGCTGAGCAGGGCGACGAGGCTGACGCCCAGGGCGGCGGCGAGCAGGGCGGTGCCGGGGGACATCACCGCGGCGACGGCCATCGCGACGAGGATCACGGCGGCGGCCGCGCCGACGGTCCGCGTCGTCGGGGCGGCGGACGCGTTGACGGCGGACTCGATGTCGTCGTGGCGCCCGCCGGCGAGCTCCTCTCGCAGACGCGAGACGAACAGCAGCGAGTAATCGACGGCGAGCGCCAGGCCGACCATGCAGGAGACGGCCAGCGCGAACGAGTCCAGGCGCACGATGCCGGCCAGCAGCGACAGCGCGCCGGTCGAGGCGGCGATCGTGGCGGCGCCGAAGAGGGCCGGGATCGCCGCCGCCAGGGGAGAGCGGAAGACGAGCAGCAGCGCGAGCAACAGCAGCGGCAGCGCGATCAGCTCGGCGCGGTGCACGGCGGCCAGCGAGGAGCGCGTGCCGTCGCGCGTGAGCAGCGGCAGGCCGGTGACGGTGGCGCGCACGGGTGCGGCGGTCACCTCGTCGACGAGTCGCTCCGCGGACTCGCTGCGGCGCGCGATGTCGGCGTGCGATCCGCTGATCGACAGCAGCACCAGCGCACGGTCAGCGGACGGGCGCAGCGAGCTGCGGCCGCTGGAGGCCGACCACGGGCTGATCACACGCACCCCGGGACGCTTGGAGAGCCGCGTGACGAGCGCCTTGCCCTGCGTCTTGACGTCGGCGCGCGGCCCGCGCAGCAGGACCGGCAGGGTCGCCGAATCGCCGAAGTTGCCGCCGATCAGGGCGCGGGCGCGAGAGGACTCCGAGCCGGAGACCTGCAGTCCACCGGCGGAGAGGCGGCTGTCGATGCCCAGACCGATGACGCCGAGGACGACGACGACCGAGATCCAGGCCGTCAGCACGACCCACGGATAGCGCACGGCGAATCGGTTCGGCGCAGGCGTACGCCTGTCGACCCCACGGAAAGGCTGCTGCATGTCGTCCCCTCGGAAGCTTTGTGGTGGCAGCCCTGCCACCGGTGTCTGGCAGCTGCCCTGCTGCCGTGGTCCACTCATCGGCTGAGCGCGTACATGACTTGAGGATCTCTTTGGTGTCCTGGGGAGCACCCCAGGCCCCGTCTGTGGCTGCCCTCGTCACACCATCCACCGGGTATGCGAACATGCGTTCGTATGTCGTGGGCCCCTCTCTACACCGAACTGCATTGCCACTCCGCGTACTCCTTCCTCGACGGTGCCTCGCAACCCGAGGAGCTCGTGGCGGCGGCGATCGCGCGCGGCCATGCGACGCTCGCGCTCACCGATCACGACTCGCTGTCGGGCTCGATGGAGTTCGCCCAGGCCGCGCGGTCGCTGGGCCTGCGGGCGATCCACGGAGCAGAGGTCACGCTCGACGACGGGCGCCATCTCACGCTGCTCGTCCGCGACGCGACCGGCTGGCGCAACCTCTGCCGGCTGCTGACGCGTGCGCACGCTCATACGCGCGACGGCCCGCAGCGCGACCGCTCGGAGCCCGCTGTCTCGCTGGTCGACGTGATGATCCATCACGCCGGCCTCGTCTGCCTCAGCGGCTGCGCGCGCAGCGGCGTGCGCGACGAGCCGACGATGCGCCGCCTGCTGGGCGCCTTCGGCCGCGACAGCTTCCGCGTCGAGCTGCAGCGCCCGCTGGCCCGCCACGACCGGACGCTCAATCGCGGGCTGGCCGGGCTCGCCGAGCGGCTCGGCGTCCCGGCGGTCGCGACCGGCAACGTCCACGCGCACTCCCGCGAGCGCGCCTACCTGCAGGACGCCTTCGTGGCGATCCGCGAGCACACGACGCTCGACGCCTCCGAGCCGCTGCGGCGCGGCAACCACGCGCACGTGCTCACGAGCCCGCAGGCGATGGCGGCCCGCTTCGCCGACCATCCCGACGCGGTCGCCGAGTCGGGGCGGCTCGCCGAGACGCTGACCTTCGACCTGACGCGCGACCTCGGCTACCGCTATCCCGGCGCCGAGGATGGCACCGCCAGCCGTGCGCTGGCCGAGGTCTGCCAGGCGCGCTTCGACGAGCGCTACCCGCGCGGCAGCGTGCACCACGAGGAGGCCAAGGCGCGCCTGGAGGAGGAGCTGCGCGTCATCGACAGCCTCGGCCTCGCGGGCTTCTTCGTGCTGCATCGCGACCTGCTCGAGCTCGCGCGCGAGGTCGCGGTGGAGGTGCGCGGCACGGAGAACGCGCGCTCGCTGCTGCCGCCCGGCCGCGGTCGCGGCTCGAGCGTCTCCTCGATCGTCTGCCATCTCACCGGCCTCAGCCACGTCGACCCGATCGCCAACAAGCTCCTGCTCGGGCGCTTTCTCAACGAGGAGCTAACCGCGCTGCCGGACATCGACCTCGACTTCCCGCGCGACGTGCGCGAGAAGCTCATCCCGCGCGTGCACGAGCGCTACGGCACCGAGCGCTCGGCGCTCGTGGCAGCCTTTCCGACGTACCGCGCGCGGGGCGCGATCCGCGAGCTCGGCAAGGCGCTCGGCCTGCCGCCGGGGGAGATCGAGCGCGTCGCGCGCGGCAGCGAGGGCTGGTCGTCGCTGCAGGTCGACCGCGACATCGACCTCGCGCTCGGGGAGGGGCGGCGGACCGGCCGCTGGCAGTGGCTCGTGAAGCTCGCCTACGAGGCCTACGGCCTGCCGCGCCATCTCTCCCAGCACTCGGGCGGGATGATCGTCGCGACGCGCCCGCTCGTGGACTGCGTCCCGCTCGTGCCGGCGGCGATGGAGGGCCGCCAGCTCGCGCAGTGGGACAAGGACTCCTGCGCCGACGCGGGCTTTCTGAAGATCGACCTGCTCGGGCTGGGGATGCTGTCGGCCGTCGAGCGCTGCGTCGACCACATCGCCGCGCGCCGCGGCGAGCGGATCGACCTCAGCCGGATCCCCTATGACGACCCGGCGACGTACGAGTGCATCCAGAACGCCGACACGACCGGCGTCTTTCAGATCGAGTCGCGCGCGCAGATGGGCTCGCTGCGGCGCACGCGGCCGGAGAACCTCGACGACATCACGATCCAGGTCGCGATCGTCCGGCCGGGGCCGATCGTCGGCGGCGCGGTCAACCCGTACATCGAGCGCCGCCAGCGGCTGCGCGCCGATCCCGCGTACGAGATCCCGTATCTGCACCCGTCGCTGGAGCCTCCGCTGCGCGACACGCTGGGGACGATCATCTTCCAAGACCAGGTGCTCGAGGTCGCGCAGGCGTTCGCCGGCTTCAGCGTGGGGGAGGCCGAGGGCCTGCGCCGGGCGATGAGCCGCAAGCGCTCGGCGGAGGCGATCGAGGCCCACCACCAGCGCTTCGTCGAAGGCGCGTTGGCCACGCACCCCGACGTCACGCCCGAGCTGGCCGAGGCGGTCTTCACGATGGTCTCGGGCTTCTCGGGCTTCGGCTTTCCCAAGGCGCACGGCGCCGCGTTCGGCCTGCTCGCCTACCAGTCGACGTGGCTGCGCGTGCACTACGGGCCGGAGTTTCTCTGCGCGCTGCTCGACGAGCAGCCGATGGGCTTCTATCCGCCCGACGCACTCGTCCACGAGGCCCAGCGGCGCGGCATCGCGGTGCTCGCGCCCGAGGTCAACGCCAGCGAGGTCGGCTGCACCGTGACGAATTCGTCCCGCCCGCCCGCGGTGCAGGTCGGCCTGGGCTACGTGCTCGGCGTGCGCGCCGACGAGATCGCCGCGCTCGTCGCCGCGCGCCACGAGGGCGGTCCGTTCACCTCGCTGGAGGATCTCGCCTCGCGTGCCGGCGCGGGCCGGGCGGCGCTCGAGCGCCTGGCCTGGTCGGGCGCCTGCGACGCGCTGGCCGGCGGCGACCGGCGCGTGGCGCTGTGGCAGCTGGGGGTGACGGCGCCCGGCGTGCGGGGCGGCGGCCGCGAGGGCGTGCAGCTCGCGCTTGCGCTCGACCTGCCCGCGCCGCCCAAGCTCCAGCCGCTGTCGGCCTGGGACGAGATGGTCGCCGACTACGCGACGACCGGGCTGACCGCCTCGACGCATCCGATCGGCCTGCTGCGCCCGCGCCTGCATGCCGGCGGGGCGGTCGACATCGGCGCCCTGGCACGCCTGGAGCACGGAGCGGCGGTGCGCGTCGGCGGCCTCGTCGTCGCGCGCCAGCGACCGGGGACCGCGAAGGGGATCACGTTCCTGCTGCTCGAGGACGAGCACGGGACGGTCAACGTCATCGTCTCGCCGCAGATCTACGAGCGTGAGCGGCTGACGGTGCGCACGGAGCCGCTCGTCGTCATCGAGGGGCGCCTGGAGCGCCACGCGTCGGCCGGCGGGGCGATCAACATCGTCGCGCGCGACGTGACGCGCCTGGAGGTCGGCGATCGCGTGGCGGCGCAGGTCAAGGACTTCTCGCTGCTGGATGCGATCGAGCTGGCGCGCCAGGCGGCGATGCAGGAGTTCGCGGCGGCCGCGGGCGGCGCGGGCGGTCTGGAGGAGCTCGCCGCGACGGGCACCGGCGACTTCCGCGCGGTCGCTCCCCCGGTCATGAATTTCGGTGCGGGACGGAGCCGATGAGCAGCATGCGCGCGGCGTGCGGCTGACGGTGGGGCGTTACGGGCGGCCGGTCGAGTAGATTGCCCGCCGCATGGCAGCACTCATCTTCGTCTCGATCTTCGTCGCTCTCGGCCTCGGCGTCGTCCTCGTGGCGATGCGCGGCGGCCCGCGTGGAGTGCGCGACACGCTCGAGCGAGGGCGCACGCAGCGCCTGCACGTCGCCGAGTTTGCGGTGGTGGCGGCGATCGTGCTGTTCGGCCTCGTCGTGCCGGCCGTCGTGCTGCTCGGCGACCAGGCTTCGGCCGGTCCGGGCGGCGAGAAGCTCAGCGCCGACCTGAAGGAGGGCCGCGAGCTGTTCAACGCGCGCTGCGCGACGTGCCACACGCTTGCCGACGCGAACGCCGTCGGCCGCGTCGGCCCCGACCTGGACATCCTGGCCCCGACCAAGGGCCTGACGATCGACGCGATCGCGAAGGGCCGGGCGCGCGGCACCGGACAGATGCCCGCCCAGCTGCTGACCGGCGCGGAGGCCGAGCACGTGGCCGAGTACATCGCCGAAGTCGCCGGGCGTTAAGGCAGCGCCCCGCGGCGCGCCCCGGGCTGCTCCCGGGACCTATCGCGGACTCGTCCCCGGACAGCGCCACGCCACCGGCGCGAGATGCCCGTAGGCGGCAAAGCCGCAAACTGCGCGATTCCGTCCGCAGTCTCCATAACACTGCGCATATGCAGGGAAATCGAACGCTGCTACGATGCCGCCGTCAGCACGCCGAATCCGTGGGCTCGGGAGGGCCTTCGGAGCGGGGGAACCACTCGTTGGGGCGAATCGCCAGATGCTTGGCGTAGCGCAACTCTTTCAGCGCGAGCCCGTCAGCTCACCCCGTAGGCCTCCACGGAAAGAGGGTCAAGACCACATGGGACACACCGGGGCCCCAGCATGGTGGGCCGACGTCGAACATCTCCGTGACGTCTACGAGCGCACCGACGAGGCGCGCCGACGTGCCGACCGGGCCGACCGGGCCGACGTCGCACAGCGCCGGTCCGCGCTCGAGAGTCCGCCGACCGCGGCAGTCGAGCGCCGTCAGCCCGAGGGTGGAGAGCGCCGTCAGCCCGAGCTCGTGGAGCGCGGTCAGCCCGAGCCCGCGGAGCGCCGTCGGTCCGACGGCGCCAGGCCCGCGCCGCTGGCCCGCCGCGGCCCGCATCCCCGGGGCACGGCCATCCCCGCCCGCCGCACCGTCGAGATCCGCGGGCGCACCGTGCCGGCGCCGGCCGTGCCGCGCCTCGAACTCGATCGCCGGCGCCCGGTGCGGCGACCGATCGAACGCGTCGGCCCGCGCCCAGACCGGCTTGCGCTGTGGGCGCTGCTCATGGGGCTCATGCTGATCCTGGTCGCCGTCGGCACGGCCGACGCGTCGGTCCTCGCGCGCTGATCCGCCCGCGCTGACGCGCCACAGAGTCGCGTACCTTCAGCTCGGCGCCACAGCCGGCGTCGTGTCGCGGCGGGCCGTTCGGGCTGCTTTTCGCGTGCCCGGCCACGTCGCATGGAGCGCCTGCACCGGCGCATCTCTTCGCAACATCCACACATCCGCCTGAGCCGAGGTTTAGCCGAGTGCGTAGAACTGGTCGAGCCCACTTGTGCGGGCGGCCAGAGCGGCCTACACTTACGACAAGTAAGCGAAGCACCGGCACGGACGCTCATCCCAGCCATTCCCCCAGAAGGCTTCCCCCCATGAAGACATCGATGAGCAGGTTCCAGATCCACGACGACCTCACCGCGCCGGAGGGCTCGGTGCCGGTCCTGCGCGGTGCCCTGGCGACCGGCGGTCAGCTGCCGAACTTCCTCGGCGCCCTCGCCGGCTCGCCGGCGGCCCTGCGCGGCTACGCCCGCTTCCGCTCTGAGCTGCGCCGCGGAGAGCTCGACGTGGCGATGCTCGAGCGCATCTCGCTCGCCGTCGCCGAGCATCACGGCTCGCGGCCCGGCATCGCGCTGCACACCCGAACGGCCCGGCAGGCCGGGCTCGCGCTCGACGAGGTCGCGCTGGCGCGCAAGTTCGACTCCAAGGACCCGCGCGCCGCCGCGCTCATGCACTACCTCAAGGCGGTCGTGGAGAACCCGGGTCGCCCCCCGGTGCACCTGCACGAGGAGGCCCGCGAGGCCGGCTGGAGCGACGAGCAGATCCTCGAGGCGATCGCCTACGTCGCGCTCGAGCGCTTCACCGCGATGGTCAACGTCGCCGGCGACGTGCCGGTCGACGGCTCGGTCGAAGACACCCGCACGCTGCGCGCCGCCTAGAAGCCGCAGCCGCATGGCAACGCACGACGGTGGTCCGCAGCCGGATCCGCGCCAGCGCGGCCCGGTCAAGCGGACGCTCGTCGCGACCGAGGACCGGGCATGCTGCTGCCCGTACTACCACGAGGCCGTCGAGCTCATCGGCCGGCGCTGGACCGGTGCCATCGTCAGCGTGCTCATCTACCGCAAGACGCTGCGTTTCTGCGAGATCGCCGACGCGGTGCCGCAGCTGTCCGACCGCCTGCTGTCGGAGCGCATGAAGGAGCTCGAGGCGCGCGGCGTGGTCCGCCGCACGGAGCATCCCGGTCGCCCGGTGCGGGTGCAGTACGAACTCACCGAGATGGGGCGCGGTCTCGCGCCCACGGTGCGCGAGCTCGAGCGCTGGGCGCAGCGCTGGCTCGCCTGACCGCCTGTAACACGCAAGCAACAAAGCCGCTGCGAGCCTCACGGACTACGCTCCAGCCATGACCGACGACCGTCCCCAGACGCCTGCCGACGTCAAGGCGATCGTCGCCGAGCGCGACATCCGCTTCATCCGGCTGTGGTTCACCGACATCCTCGGACAGCTCAAGTCGTTCTCGATCAACCGCGCCGAGCTCGACGACGCGTTCGAGGGCGGAATGGGCTTCGACGGATCCTCGATCACGGGCTTCAACGCGATCGAGGAGTCCGACATGCTCGCGATGCCCGATCCGACGACGTTCGCCGTCCTGCCGTGGCGCCCGGAGGAGCAGGGCGTCGGGCGCCTGTTCTGTGACGTGCTCACCCCCGAGCGCACGCCCTACGAGGGCGATCCGCGCCACGTCCTGCGCCGCGCGCTGCAGCGCGCCGGGTCGTTGGGCTTTGACACGTTCAACGTCGGCCCGGAGCTCGAGTACTTCCTGTTTCGCGACTCCAAGGGCACCGAGGTGCTCGACAACGGCGGCTACTTCGACCTGACGACGCTCGACGCCGGCTCCGACGTGCGCCGCGAGACGGTCCTCGCGCTCGAGCAGCTCGGCATCCATGTCGAGTACACCCACCACGAGGTCGGGCCCAGCCAGCACGAGATCGACATGCGCTACGCCGACGCGATGAAGATGGCCGACGACTGCATGACGTACCGCATCACGGTCAAGGAGTACGCGATGAAGTACGGCTGGCACGCGACGTTCATGCCCAAGCCGCTGTTCGGCGAGAACGGCTCGGGCATGCACACGCACATGAGCCTCTTCCAGGGCGGCCGCAACGCGTTCTTCGACGCCGACGACCCCTACTTCCTGTCGGATGTCGGCAAGGCGTTCATCGCCGGCCAGCTCAAGCATGCCCGCGAGATCTCCTCGATCTTCGCCCAGTGGGTGAACTCCTACAAGCGCCTCGTGCCCGGCTTCGAGGCTCCCGTCTACGTCGCCTGGAGCCGGCGCAACCGCTCGGCGCTCGTCCGCGTCCCGCTCTACCACCCGGGCAAGGAGAACGCCACGCGCATGGAGCTGCGCTGCCCGGACCCCGCCTGCAACCCGTACCTGACGTTCGCCGCGCTGCTGCACGCCGGCCTCGAGGGCATCGAGAAGGGCTACGAGCTGCCCGAGCCGATGGAGAAGAACCTCTACCACCTCTCGCCCGACGACCGCCGCCGCCTCGGCATCGAGCAGCTCCCCGAGACGCTCGGCGAGGCGATCGAGCTGACCGCCGAGTCCGAGCTCGTCCTGCGCGCGCTGGGCGAGCACATGTTCAACCGCTACGTGGAGATCAAGCGCCGCGAGTGGGAGGACTACCGCGTGCAGGTCAGCCAGTGGGAGCTCGACCGCTACCTGCCGGTCCTGTAGATGGCTGCTTGCGTGACCGCAACCGCGCGATGAGCGGCGTCGCCTCCAGCGGCAGCCTGACGATCGGCGGGGACCTCGAGGTCCACCGCCTCGGCTTCGGCGCGATGCGGATCGTCGGCGCGGGCGTCTGGGGGCCGCCGCAGGATCGCGACACGATGCTCGAGCTGCTGCGCCGCGTCATCTCGCTCGGCGTCAACCTCATCGACACGGCCGACAGCTACGGGCCGCACGTCAGCGAGCAGCTCATCCACGACGCGCTGTATCCCTATCCCGACGGGCTGCTGATCGCGACGAAGGGCGGCCTGACGCGCAGCGGCCCGGGCCAGTGGACGCGCAACGCGCGCCCCGAGCACCTGCGCGAGGCCTGCGAGCGCTCGCTGCGCGACCTGCGCCTCGAGCGCATCGACCTCTACCAGCTGCACGCGCCCGACCCGGACGTGCCCTACGAGGAGTCCGTCGGCGCGCTGGCCGAGATGCAGGGCGATGGGCTCATCCGCCACATCGGCGTCTCCAACGTCTCGCTCGAGCAGCTCGCGGAGGCACGCTCGATCGTCGAGGTCGTCACGGTCCAGAACCGCTTCAACCTCACCGACCGCGACTCGGCCGACGTGCTCGCGGTCTGCGAGGCCGACGGGCTCGGGTTCTTCCCGTGGTTTCCGCTCGCCGCCGGCGAGCTGGCCAAGCCCGGCGGCCTCGTCCACGAGATCGCCCGGGCCCACGACGCGACGCCCGGCCAGGTCGCGCTCGCGTGGCTGCTCGCGCGCTCGCCGGTCATGCTGCCGATCCCCGGCACGGGCTCGATCGCGCACCTCGAGGAGAACGTCGACGCCGCCGAGCTCGTGCTCGACGAGCCCGCGCGCCAGCAGCTCGACGAAGCCGCCTAACCGGGCGCTGGTTCGGCGGGCTTCTCCTCGGCGAGCCGCGAGGGCCACCAGATCTTCGGGCCGATCTCGAACGTCAGCGCCGGGACGAGCACCGAGCGCACGATGAACGTGTCCAGCAGGACGCCGAACGCGACGACGAAGCCGATCTCCGTGAGGAAGATGAGCGGCAGGACGCCGAGCACCGAGAACACGCCCGCGAGCACGATGCCCGCGGAGGTGATGACCGCGCCGGTCACCGCCAGGCCGCGCAGCATGCCGTCGCGCGTGCCCCACCGGCGCGTCTCCTCACGCACCCGGGCCATGAGGAAGATGTTGTAGTCGATCCCCAGCGCGACGAGGAAGATGAAGGCGAACAGCGGCAGCGAGGGGTCGCTGCCGGGGAAGCCGAAGATCACGTCGAAGACGACCGCGGCGACGCCGAGCGACGCGGCGAAGGACAGCACGACGGTCGCGATGAGCATGAGCGGCGCCACGAGCGCGCGCAGCAGCAGGATGAGGATGAGCAGCACGACCAGCAGCGCGATCGGCACGATCACCCTGTTGTCGCGGGCGGCCGCCTGGCGCAGGTCGTACTCGACCGCGGTGCCGCCGCCGACGAGCGTCTGCGGCCCGCCGGCGCGCTTGGCCGCATCGCGGATCCCCGGGATGAGGTCGAACGCTTCCGTGGAGAACGGGTCGACCTCGAGCACGGCGGCGAGCAGCACCCCGTCCTCGGAGCTCTGCGCGACCCGGCGCACGGACTCGACGCCCGGCGCCGCGGCGACCGCCGTGCGCACCTCGCCCACTCGCGCGGGATCGGGCACGACGACGTCCGTCGGCGCGTTGGAGCCGCTCGGGAAGGACTTGTCGAGCAGCTCCTGGCCGGCGACCGCCTCGACATCGTCGCGGAAGCCGTTGCCGCTCGTCAGGCCGGTGTCGAAGTTCAGCAGCCCGACCGCGAGCACGAGCAGCAGCGCGACGGTGCTCACCCAGACGCGCCGCGGGCTGCGCGCGACGCGGTCGCCGACGCGCCGCCAGGTGCCGTGGGTCTCGTCGACGCCCTCGGTGCCGTAGCGCGGGATTCGCGGCCAGAACGCGCGCCGGCCCCAGATCACGAGCCACGCCGGCAGCAGCGTCAGCATCGCCACCATCGCGACGGCCACGCCCAGCGCGCCGATCGGGCCGAGACCCGACGTGCCGTTGACGTCGGCGAGGGTCAGGCACAGCAGCGCCGCGATCACCGTCATCCCAGAGGCGAAGATGGCCGGACCGGCGGTGCGCAGCGCGAGCGCCATCGCCTCGTGCTTGTCCTCGTGCTTGCGCAGCTCCTCGCGATAGCGCGCCACGAGCAGCAGCGCGTAGTCCGTGCCGACGCCGAGCACGAGGATCGAGAGGATCGCCGAGGACTGGCCGTTGACCGTGACGCCCGCCTCCGTCAGGCCGTAGCCGAGCGCGCGGGTGGCGAGCTCGGCGAAGATGATCGCCAGCAGCGGGATCCACAGGAAGATCGGACTGCGGTAGATCAGGGCGAGCAGGACGAGCACGAGCAGCAGCCCGGCACCGAGCAGCGCGCCGTTGATGCCCTCGAAGACCTTGATCTGGTCGGCCGCGTAGCCGGCCGGCCCGGTGACCTTCGCCTCCAGGCCGCCGCCGGGGTCGCTGACGCGCTCGCGCACCGCGTCGACCGGGTCGAGGATCGTCTCCGCCTCGCCGTCGCCGGTGATCTGCGCCTGCACGATCGCCGCCGTGGCGTCGGGCGAGAACACGGGCGGCGCGAAGGCCGACGTCGAGCGCAGGTCCAGCGCGTTGATGGCGGCGCGGTCGGCGGCGATCCTGCGCTTGTCGACGGGGCTGAGCCCGCCCTCGCGGCGATAGACGATCACCAGCGGAGCGACCTCGCCGTCCTGGAAGCGCTTCGTCGCCTCCAGCGCCTTCGTCGACTCGGCGTCGCCGGGCAGGAAGGACGTCGACTCGTTCTTCTCGGCGTCGGTGAACTTGCCGGGCAGGTTGGCTGCGAACGAGCCGGCGATCACCAGCAGCCAGATCACCGCGACGACCACCTTGGCGCGGCGCCCGGCAAAGATGCTGAGAAGGGACGCCACGGGAAGCGGTACTTCTACCGCACGCGCATGACGTTCACGTTTCCGATCGTAGAAGCTCCTCGAGCGCGGCCGGCTCGGTGACCGGCGCCCGGCAGTGCAAACGCTGGCAGACGTACGCCGTCGCGGCGCCGTCCTGTGCCGTGCGCCCCACGAGCAGCGGCACGCCGCCGTCGTCCTCGCCGTCGCCGCCGGCGAGCACGACGTCCGGCCGGTAAACGCCGCGCACGATCCGCTCCAGCGCGTTCGTGTCGGCACCGACGAGCGCCACCTCGCGCACCGCCGACAGGTGGAAGTCCAGCGCCTGCAGGAGATGGCCGAAGGCCAGCGGCGAGCGGCGCAGCAGGTCGCCGAAGAGCTGCAGGACGCCCAGCGCGGCGTCCTCGTAGCGGGCCTCGCCGGTCAGCGCGGCGAGCCGCAGCAGGCCGAACGCCGCGCTCGACTGCCCCGAGGGGATCGGCGAGTCGTCGATCTCCTTGCGCCGCGCGACGAGCTGCTCGTGGTCGCTGGAGGTCTGGTAGAAGCCGCCCCGCTCGGGGTCGCCGAAGCGCTCGATCATGTCGTCGGCGAGCTCGCGAGCGGCGTGAAACCAGCCCGGCTCGAACGTCGCCTCGTAGAGCGTCAGCAGCGCCTCGAGCAAGAACGCGTGATCCTCGAGGTAGCCGTTGAGCTTCGCCTCGCCGGCGTTGTAGGTGCGCAGCAGGTGGCCGTCGCCGTCGCGCATCTCGTCGAGCACGAATCCGGCCGCGCGGCGTGCGGCGGCGAGGTAGTCGGCGCGCTCGAGCACCGCGCCGGCTTCGGCCAGCGCGCCGACCATGAGCGCGTTCCACGCCGTCAGGCGCTTGTCGTCCAGGCCCGGGCGGATGCGCTCGTCGCGCGCTGCCAGCAGCGTCGCACGCACCCGCTCGCGCACCTCGGGCGCAGGCTCGGCCCCCCGCGACTCGAGGATGTTCGCGCCCTCGAAGTTGCCCTGCCGGCTGGCGCCGAACCAGGCGATCGCCGCGCCGGCGTCGTCGCCGAGGACCGCGCGCAGCTCGTCCAGGCTCCAGACGTAGAATTTGCCCTCGACCCCCTCGGAGTCCGCGTCCAATGCGCTGTAGAAGGCGCCCTCCGGCCCGGTCATCTCGCGCAGCGCCCAGTCGAGCGTCTCCTCGACGGTGCGCCGCAGGATCGGATCGCCGCCGCCATCGCGCGCCCTGCTGACCTGCCAGCCGTGCAGGTAGGCGCGGGCGAGCAGCGCGTTGTCGTAGAGCATCTTCTCGAAGTGCGGGACCGTCCAGTTGCTGTCGGTCGAATAGCGCGCGAAGCCGCCGCCGATCTGGTCGTTGATGCCGCCCGAGGCCATCGAGCGCAGCGTGTAGAGGGTCATCCGCGTCTCGCCGCGGCGCAGCAGGAACTCGATCGTCGAAGCGGCCGGGAACTTCGGCGCGCCGCCCCAGCCGCCGTTGGCCGCGTCGAACTGTGCGGCGAGCTGCGCGAGCGCATCGTCGAGGATCCGGGCGTTCAGCGGACCCTCGGCGGGCTTCAGGCGCGCGGCGCCGGAGAGCCGTGCCGCCATGGCGTCGTTCTGCGCGCGGATCTCCTCGCGCTGGGTGTCCCACGCCTGCGCGACGGCCTGCAGCACCGTCGGCCAGCTCGGCAGGCCGTGGCGCGGCTGCGGCGGGTAGTACGTGCCGGCGTAGAACGGGACCTGCTCGGGCGTGATGAAGACGTTCAGCGGCCAGCCGCCGCTGCCGGTCATCGCCTGGACGGCCTCCATGTAGATCGCGTCGACGTCGGGGCGCTCCTCGCGGTCGACCTTGATGCAGACGAAGTGCTCGTTCATCAGCGCGGCGATCTCGACGTCCTCGAAGCACTCGCGCTCCATGACGTGGCACCAGTGACACGCCGAGTAGCCGATCGAGACGAGCATCGGCCGGTCCAGCTGACGGGCGCGATCGATCGCCGCCGGCCCCCACGGCTGCCAGTCGACGGGATTGTCCTTGTGCTGGCGCAGGTAGGGCGAGGTCTCGGCGGCGAGCGCGTTGGCCATGCCGTTGAACGCTACCGTCGACCGTCGCCGCACAAACCCCGAGATCGAGCAGCGCCGGCCGGCGGCCGTGCCGCCGCGGCTTCGCGGCACGAACCGGCGGGTACGACCGCGGCGCGATGGCCGAACCGGTTGCCAAGCTTCGCCGGCGTACGCCGACCGCGCCGGTGCAGGCCACCGAGGACGGCTTGCCGCCGCAACGAGATCGGCCCGAACGTCCCGGCCGGGTCTTCTGGA
Organism: uncultured Actinomycetes bacterium; assembly: GCA_963825485.1. Classification (GTDB taxonomy): domain Bacteria; phylum Actinomycetota; class Thermoleophilia; order Solirubrobacterales; family Solirubrobacteraceae; genus CADCVQ01. Next base: position 95,325 of record CAWGTK010000037.1, on the reverse strand, counting down.
TCTCCGTCGCGGCGGCCGCGGCCTTCGTCGCTTCCGGCGTCCTCGCCACGGATCCCTTCAACGACGCGCTCGCGGCGGTCGTCGAGCGCATCATCGACGGCCTCGGCTGGCTGTATCTGCTGATCACGACCGGCTTTCTCGTCTTCGTCGTCTGGCTTGCGCTGAGCCGCTACGGGTCGATCCGTCTGGGCGCGGACGACGAGCGGCCGCAGTTCGGGCGCTTCTCGTGGTTTGCGATGCTCTTTCAGGCCGGCATGGGGATCGGCCTGCTGTTCTGGGGCGTCAGCGAACCGGTGCTGCACGCCGCGCAGCCGCCGTTTGACCTCGAGCGCGCCGGGACGCCGGAGTCAGCGGCGCTCGGGATCGAGTACTCGTTCTTTCACTGGGGCCTTCACCCGTGGGCGATCTACGCCGTGGTCGGGCTCGCGGTCGGCTACTTCAGCTACCGCCGCGGCGCCAACAGCCTGCGCATCAGCGGGGTGCTGCGGCCCCTGCTCGGCGACCGCGTGGACGGCGCAGCCGGGCAGGCGGTCGACGTCCTCGCGATCCTGGCGACGCTGTTCGGCATCGCCGTCTCGCTCGGCCTGGGGACGCTGCAGATCGAGGCCGGCCTCAGCCAGGCGTTCGGCGCCCCGGACGGCCTCGGCATGCAGCTGGGCATCATCGCGGTCACCGCGGTGGGCTACATGCTCTCGGCGGCGACGCCGATCGAGCGCGGGATCCGCCGGCTGAGCAACCTCAGCATGGTCGTCGCGGTGATGCTGCTCGGCTACTTCCTCGTCGTCGGCCCGACGCTGCTGGAGCTCAACGCGATGACCCAGGGCGTCGGCGACTACGCCTCCGGCCTGCTCGACACGAGCCTGCGCACGAGCGCCTTCGAGCCGAGCGACTGGCTCGGCGAGTGGACGTTGTTCTTCTGGGCGACGTGGATCGCCTGGGCGCCCTACGTCGGCGCCTTCATCGCTCGGATCTCGCGCGGGCGCACGATCCGCGAGTTCCTCGTGGGGGTCCTGCTGGCGCCGACGCTGTTCAGCGTCGTCTGGTTCGGCATCTTCGGCGCTGCCGGGATCGACGCCGATCGGGCGACGGACGGCGCGATCGGGCGGGCGGCCGACCAGGACGCCGCCACCGGCATGTTCACGTTCATCGAGCAGTTCCCGCTCGTCGGCCTGATCTCCGCCGTGACCATCTTCCTCGTATGGATCTTCTTCGTGGCGGGCGCCGACGCCGGGACGGTCGTGCTCGGCAGCATGTCGTCCCGGGGCGAGGACGATCCGCGTCGCTCGGTCAAGCTCACGTGGGGCGTCATCATGGGCGCGATCGCCGCCGTCCTGCTCGCCGCGAGCGGGCTCGACGCCCTGCAGAGCGGGGCGATCGTGGCTGCCACGCCGTTCGCGTTGCTGATGGTCGCGATCTGCTGGTCGCTCGTGCTGGCGCTGCGCGAGGACTGCCGGGAGTAGGCCGCCGGGCAGCGCTACCGTCACCGTCGCCGCAGATCCCCGAACGAGGAGCCCACGCCAACGTGTCCCAGCATCGCGAGCCCGTCACCGCGCTCGGCGCGCCCGCCGCCGTCGGTCCCTACAGCCACGCCGTCCGCGCGGGCGGTTTGCTGTTCTGCTCCGGCCAGATCCCGCTGGACCCCGACACGGACGAGCTCGTCGGCAAGACGCCCGCCGAGCAGGCGACGCGCTGCCTGCGAAACCTCGAGGCGGTCTGCGCCGCCGCCGGGGCGTCGCTGCACGACGCGGTGCGCTGCACGGTCTACCTGACCGATCTCGCGGGCGCCTTCGCGGAGGTCAACGACGCCTACGGCGAGTTCTTCTCCGCCGATCCGCCGGCGCGTGTCGCGGTCGGCGTCGCCGCGCTGCCGAAGGGAGCCCAGGTGGAGATCGACGCGATCGTCGCGCTGTCGGCCGGCTGACGGTATCTGCCCTCGTATCATCGCCCGCGTGGCCATGACCCTGCGCCTGACGCCCGCCGAGAGCGCCGCGCTGCGCGCGCGCGCTGAGCGCGAGGGCCGGTCGATGCAGGAGGTCGCACGCGATGCTGTGCGCCAGTACGTCGAGCGCACGAGCAGCCGCGAGCTGCTCGACGACGTGCTCGACGAGGAGCTGCCGCGCTATGCCGAGGCGCTCAAGCGCCTCGGCGAATGATCTTTCTCGATCTCGAGGCACTGCTGCATGTCGCGGAGCGCGCCCTCGGGTTGCCACCGCTGGTTCGCGACCATGGGCTGCTCGAGTCGGCGCTCGGACGTCCGCGCGGGCGACCGCCTTCGGAGCGGACGCGTACCCGAGCATCCACGAGAAGGCGGGCGCCCTCCTGCACTCGTTGGCCCGCAACCACGCGCTCGCCGACGGCAACAGGCGCTTGGCACTCGCCGCGACGGTCGCGTTCTACGGCCTGAACGGCCTGCGGCTCACGCTGTCCGACGACGAGGCGTATGACCTCGTGGTGAGCGTTGCCACCGGAGGACTCGAGGACGTTGCCGCGATCGGTGCGTTGCTTGAACGCGGCAGCGCGCCACGCGTCTGATCACTCGCCACGCAGCCGCGCGCGCCGCACCTTGCCGCTCGCGGTCTTGGGCAGCTCGTCGGCGAAGTCCACCCGGCGCGGGTACTTGTAGGGCGCCGTCTGGGCCTTGACGTGGTCCTGCAGCGCGCGGGCCAGCGCGTCGGAGGCGTCGAAGCCCGCGCGCAGCACGACGACCGCGCGCACGATCGAGCCGCGCTCCTCGTCGGGCGCCGCGACGACGGCGGCCTCGGCGACCGCCTCGTGCGCGACGAGCGCCGACTCGACCTCGAACGGCCCGATCCGGTAGCCGGCCGAGATGATCACGTCGTCGGTGCGGCCCTCGAAGAAGAGAAAGCCGTCCTCGTCGCGGGCGACGCGGTCGCCCGTCCGCCACGGCTGCGCCTGCGACGCCCGCCCGTCCGCGCCGCCGTAGCGCAGCATGAACGTCGGCACGGTCGCCGGGTCGGCGACGAGCTCACCGTCGTCGATCGACAGCTCGATGCCCGGCAGCGCGCGGCCCATCGAGCCCGGCCGCACCGCCTCGCCGGGCGGCATGCCGGTGAGCTGGCCGGTCTCCGTCTGACCGTAGCCGTCGCGGATCTGCAGGCCGGTGGCCTCCTGCCAGGCACGCAGGACCTCGGGGTTGAGCGCCTCGCCCGCCGCCACCAGGCCGCGCAGCGAGGCGATCGGGCGCAGCGTCGCGCGCTTGGCGATGACGCGGTACTCCGTCGGCGCCATGCAGAGCACGTTGACCCTCTCGCGGTGAAGGATGTCCAGCCGCTGCGCCGGGTCGAAGCGCGCGTCGTGCAGCAGCGCCGCGGCGCCGCGGATCCAGGGCGCGATGAAGGCATTGCGCGCTGACTTGCTCCAGCCGCTGGCGGCCGTGCACCAGACCAGCTCGCCGGGCTGCGGCGCCAGCCAGTGCTCGGCCTGCAGGCGCTGGCCGGCGAGGTAGCGCTGCGCGTGGACGACGGCCTTCGGCGCGCCGGCCGTGCCGCTCGTGAACGTGATCAGGCAGGGATCCAGCGGTGCGAGGTCGGCGGCCGGCGGCGGCGTCGCCGCCGGTCGCCCGTCCACGTCGGGCAGCCAGATCGTCGGGCCCGTCCAGCCGGCGTCGCGCAGCACGGCCTCGTTGCGCCCGTCGCAGACGACGGCGGCCGGCGGGCAGGCGGCGAGCCGCTGGGCGAGATCCTGCGCGCGCAGCTGCTCGTTGCAGGGCAGCACGACGTAGCCCTGGCGAAAGCAGGCGACCATCGCCGCCACCCAGGCGGGCCGGTTGCCGACCAGGGTCAGGACCGTGTCACCGCGCCGGACGCCGAGCGAATGCAGGTGCGCGGCGATCGTTCGCGCCGCCCGGGCCACCGCGCCGAAGGACCACTCGCGGCGCGCGCCGGCGCGGTCGAGCTCGACGATCGCCAGGCGATCGGCGGGCGCGCTCTCGACGACGTCCCTGGCGAAGTTGCTCATTGCGGCGGGCAGTCTGTCAGGCGTGCGCAGAACCGGCGCGCGGCGCTAAGCTGACGCGCGAGTCAGCCGCGCGATCCGGAACCCTGGGAGAACCACCAGCCATGGCAGTAGCCCCTGCGTACAGCGAGTACACCGACGAGCAGAAGGACATCATCGCGATGATCCGCCAGTTCGCCGACGAGCAGATCCTCCCCAAGGCCGAGCACTACGACCACGAGGACGAGTTCCCGCAGGAGATCGTCGATCAGATGAAGGAGCTCGGGCTGTTCGGCGTCACGATCCCCGAGGAATACGGCGGGATGGGGTTGGACCTGACGACGTACTGCATGATCGTCGAGGAGCTCTCGCGCGGCTGGATCTCGATCTCCGGGATCATCAACACGCACTTCATCGGCTCCTACCTGCTCATGAAGTTCGGCACGGAGGAGCAGAAGCAGAGCTTCCTGCCGCAGATGGCGACCGGCGAGTGCCGTGCGGCGTTCAGCCTCTCCGAGCCGGAGATGGGTTCCGACGTGCAGGCGCTGAAGTCGACGGCGAAGAAGCTCGACGACGGCAACTACGAGATCAACGGCCAGAAGATGTGGGTCACCAACGGCCTGCGCTCGCAGATCGTCTTCACGCTCGTGCGCACCGACCCGAAGGCCGACCCGCCCTACAAGGGCATGTCGTGCTTCATCTGCGAGAAGGAGCCGGGCGTCTCGGAGAACACCGGCGAGTACGCCGGCTTCACCGTCCCGCCGCCGCTGAAGAAGATGGGTTACAAGGGCGTCGAGTCGACCGAGCTCGTCTTCGACGGCTACAAGTGCCCGGCCGAGAACATCCTCGGAGGCGAGGACGCCGGCCTGAACCGCGGCTTTCAGCAGATGATGGACGCGCTCGAGGTCGGCCGCGCCAACGTCGCCGCGCGCGGCGTCGGCATCGCCCAGCGCGCGCTCGAGCTGGCGCTGCGCTACTCGCAGGAGCGCCGCGCCTTCGGCAAGCCGATCGCCCAGCACCAGGTGATCCAGTTCAAGCTCGCCGACATGGCGACGCAGATCGAGGCCGCGCGCCTGCTGACGCGCAAGGCGGCGCGCCTGAAGGACGCGGGGGAGAGCTCCGAGCTCGAGGCCGGCATGGCCAAGCTGTTCGCCTCGGAGGCCGGGCGCTTCTGCGTCGAGGAGTGCTTCCGCATCCACGGCGGCTACGGCTACTCCAAGGAGTACGAGATCGAGCGCCTGTACCGTGACGCGCCGCTGCTGCTGATCGGCGAGGGCACGTCGGAGATCCAGAAGATGGTCATCGGCCGCAAGCTGCTGCAGCGAAACAAGATCTGACGGCACGACGACCAGGAGCCTTCACGGATGAGACGCCCACGCACCCTCGCCCTCGCCGCCCTCGGCGCGCTGTCGCTGGCCTCCGCCGCCGGCGCGAGCCACATCCCCGGCAAGCCCTGCAGCGACTGCACCTCGCACAAGTACTGGCCGACGATCACCGGCAAGTTCCAGAAGGCGGGCGACGGTGCGGTCACGTACCGCGGCACGAGCCGTTCGGACGAGCTGCTCGGCCACCACGGCTCCGACGACATCCGTGGCGGCGACGACCGCGACATCCTCTGGGGCGACTGGGATCCGAAGGGCCAGCCGAGCACGCAGAAGGACGTCCTCTACGGCGGCAACGGCGGCGACCACATCTACGGTTCGCACGGCTACAACGAGGTCTACGGCGGCAACGGCAACGATGTGATCAGCGTGCACTACGGCCGCGGCCGCGTCGACTGCGGGCCGGGCCGCGACATCTACCACGTGGCGAAGTCGCGTCGCAAGAACTACAGGTTCCTGCGCTGCGAGAAGGTCGACTACCGCCCCGAGGCCGTGCGCGGGGGACCGCTCAAGCCGCTGTCCTGAGCGACCCCGGCGCAGGCGCCGGGTCCACTAGTCTTCGCCGCCGTGCCTTCCACCGAGAAGATCGAGGACGCGAAGACGCTGATCGAGATCGCGGTGTCGCGGTTCATCGCGGAGGTGCCGGCGCTCGCGCCGCTGAAGCTCGTGTTCGCCGTCGAGCTGCGTGGGCGCCGCGACGTGCAGATGTACCGCGTCGAGCTGGGTGGGCGCGATGACCTCACCGTGACGAAGGGCATCGGCGAGGATGCCCGGGTGCGGGTCGAGATGCCGCGCTCGTTCTTCAACGTCATGGCCAAGGAGGCCCACATCGCCGACTGGCGCGAGGCCTTCACGTACGGCCAGGCCAAGGCGACGGGCGTCGATCAGATCCTCAAGCTCATCGCCCACGTGGTGGAGAAGCAGGAGGAGCGCCAGCGCACGCGCCGCGCGCGGCAGTAGCGCGGGCCGGCCGCACGCATCAACCGGCCCGCGGTCCTGCTCGCGGCTACTTCTTGGCGTAGGGGTCGACCCAGACGTCGTCGACCGACCAGTCGGCGCCCTGGGCGGTGAAGCGGAATGCCACCGGCGTACGCTGTCCGGGCAGCAGCGGCAGCAGGTTGGCGACGACGAGCATCGGGCTCGTCACCTGCCAGGAGCCGCCGTTGACGACGGCGCCGATCGGCAGCGACGCGACGGTGCCGAGGGTCGTCTCGAAGAGCACGTCGACACGCAGCGAGGCGAGCGAGGGCCAGCCGCCGCTCCGGCGCTTGGAGAAGAGGCGGATGGTGGGGTGGCTCAGCCCGACGCAGATCGCGGGGCTCGTCGCCGACGCGCCGGCCGGGAGCGACAACGAGTGCGAGTCGCCGGCACCGCCGACGTGGTAGGGCTCGTTGCCGCCGTCGATCTCGGCGTCGCCGGTCATCGACCAGCCGTCGCCGGCGCTCTCGAAGTCGGCGCCCGACAGCGCCGTGTAGTTCGCGATGTCCCACCAGGGCAGGAAGGTCCGCTGCAGGGACTGCTCGGCGCAGGCCGGGGCTGAAGCGACGAGTACGCCGGCACTGGCGCTCGACGCGCCTGCGGCCAGGGCGGCGGTCGCGCTGAGCGCGGCGATGGCAGTTCGCAGACAAAGACGACGAAGGGACACGGGACAATCTCCTTATTGGGCCGGTCTTGCGCCTTCGCTCCCCATAGCGTTGGCCTCACCCGCTCATCGCCACGAATCCGCGCTAACTACGTAGAACAGTTGCCGAGTTTTGTGTCCACCGGCGTTTGGACGCCCGCCGTTACGATTGGCTGGTGAGCGTGCGCGACACGAAGTCGGCCATCTCGCGGCTTCGCGGGCGGGCCAGACCCCACCTCAGCGGTGCCGCGGAGCGCCTCGTCATGGCCGGAAACGAACGGCGTCACAACCCCGCCGACCAGCGCGAGAGCTACGTCGAGATCGCCTTCGCCTGCGCGTTCCTCGTCGTGGCCGTCGCGCTGCCGCTGGCCTTCGACGCCCCGCCACCCTCCGCGGCGGTGGCGATCGCCCTCGTCGCCGCGGTGACGCTGCTGTCCCGCGTGGAGTTCGACGTCGGCGCCGGCTACACCTACCCGCTGCAGCTCGTCTTCGTCCCGGCGCTGTTCGTCGTGCATCCGGCGTGGGCGCCGGGCATCGTGGCCGCCGGGCTCGTCCTCGGTCGCCTGCCGGACATCGCGCGCGATCACAACCCGCGCCGCCAGCTGCTCGTGGCGGTCGGCAACGCATGGTTCGCGGTCGGGCCCGCGCTCGTCCTCGCGGCCGGCGACGTCACCGCGCCGGCGATCGAGCACTGGCCGCTGCTCGTGCTGGCGCTGGCGGCGCAGTTCATCGGCGACACCGTCACCGGCGCCGCCCGCGAATGGCTGCATCTCGGCGTGCCACCCCATCTGCAGCTGCGCATGACGGGCCTCGTCTTCCTCGTCGACATCCTGCTCACGCCGATCGGGCTGCTCGCCGCCGTCGTCGCGCAGGACGAGCCGCTGGCGTTCCTGCTCGTCCTGCCGCTCGCGGCGCTGCTGGCGATCTTCGCCCGGGAGCGGGCGGAGCGCATCAATCAGGCGATCGAGCTCAGCAAGGCCTATCGCGGCACCGCGCTGCTGCTCGGCGAGGTGATCAGCGACGACGACGAGTACACCGGCGAGCACAGCTACGGGGTGATCGCGCTCGCGCTGCAGATCGCCGACGCGATGGGGCTCGACGAGGACGAGCGCCGGCTCGTCGAGTTCGGCGCCCTGCTGCACGACGTCGGCAAGATCGCCGTGCCCAAGGAGATCATCAACAAGGCGGGTCCGCTCGACGCCGCGGAGTGGGCGACCATGAAGCAGCACACGGTCTACGGCCAGGAGCTGCTCGACAAGGTCGGCGGCAGCATGACCGACGTCGGCGTGATCGTGCGCGCGTCGCACGAGCGCTGGGACGGCAATGGCTACCCGGACGGGACCGCCGGCGAGGCGATTCCGCTCGCCGCGCGGATCGTCGCCGTCGCCGACACGTTCAGCGCGATCACGACGACGCGGTCCTACCGCCGCGCGCAGACGCCCGCGGCGGCGATCGCGGAGCTGCGCCGGTGCGCGGGCACGCAGTTCGACGCGAAGGTCGTCGACGCGGTGACCGCGGTATTGCAGCAGCCCGGCCCCGCGACCACCGACGAGTTCCTCGAGCTGGCGGCGTACGGAGGGTCCGGTGGTGCGCGTCAGACCCTCGGTCCGCAGACCCTCCTGACCGACCAGATCGAGCAGCCGCTCTGAGCGTCGGGTAGAAAGGCAGCATGGACACCGGGCGTTCCCTCGCGGCGCTGGACGAGCTGCCGGAGGCGACCGTCGCGCTGTCGGTCGTGCGCGACGAGGCCGGCGGCGTCGCCGACTTCGTCTTCGAGTACGCCAGCCGCGTGGCGGGCGCCGTCGCCCGCATACCCTCCGTCGAGCTCGTCGGCCGCCGGCTGCGCGAGACGCTGCCGGCGTTCCCGCCGGAGCTGTTCGCGAGCTTCGCCGCGGTCGTCGAGACCGGCGTGACGCTGCGCACGACGATCGACGTGGGGCGAGGGCGCACGCGCTACGAGGTCTCCGCCTCGCGGCTGGGTGACGGGCTGCTCGTCGTCTACGAGGACATCGGCGCGCGTGCCCGGATGGAGGCGGCCGAGCGGCGCTACGGCGCGGTGCTGGAGGCGACCTCGGACTGGGTCTCGATTGCCGACCGCGACAACAACCTCGTGTACATCAACCCGGCGGGCCGCCAGATGGTGGGGATCGGGCTCGAGGAGGACATCACCGGACGGCGGATCGGCGACTTCTCACCCGCGTGGGCGCGCGAGCGCGTGCTGGGCGAGGCGCTCGCCGCCGCGCGCCGCGACGGCGCCTGGCGCGGCGATCTCGCGCGGCTGCATCGCGACGGGCACGAGATCCCCGTCTCGCAGGTGATCGTCGCGCACCTCGCGGCCGACGGCGAGGTCGACTTCTACGCCGCGATCGCACGCGACATGACCGGCGAGCGCGCGGCCGACGTCGCGCTGCGAGAGAGCGAGGAGCGCTTCCGCGTGACGTTCGAACAGGCGCCGATCGGCATGTCGCTGATCGACCACGAGGGACGCTTCCTGCAGGTCAACGACGCGTACTGCCGCACGGTGGGCCGCTCGCGCGCGGAGCTGCTGCGACTCGGCCCGGAGGCGATCACCCACCCCGACGACGTCGCGCAGACGCGCCATGCGTTCGGCGTGCTGGCCGACGGCACAGCCCCGATGGTGCGCTTCGAGAAACGCTACGTCGATGCCCGCGGGGACTCCGTCTGGGTCGAGATGAGCGGCAGCGTGCTGCGCGACGACGCCGGCCGCCCGCAGTACTTCATGGGCATGGTGCAGGACCTCGGCGAGCGACGCGTCGCCCACACGCTGCAGCGCAGCATGCTCACGACGCAGCTGCCCGCGGTTGACGGGGTCGAGCTCGCCGTCCGCTACCTGCCCGGGATGCGCCAGACCGAGATCAGCGGTGACTGGTACGACGTCATCCCGCTGCCCGACGGGCGCGTCGGCGTCGTCATCGGCGACGTCGTCGGCCGCGGGATCGAGGCGGCGGCGACGATGAGCCAGCTGCGCACGGCCCTGCGCGCCTACGCGATCGAGGGCCTCGAGCCGTGCGAGGTGGTGGCCAAGCTGCACCGCCTCGTCGACCACCTGCGCGTTGGCCTGAGCACGACGCTGGTGTATCTGGACTTCGATCCGTTCACCCGCGAGGTGCGCTACGTCAGCGCCGGCCACCTGCCCATCCTGCACGTGCCGGCCGACGGACCCTCGTGCTTTCTGCCGGGCGCGCGGTCGACGCCGCTCGGCGCGGTGGCGGGCGGAGCGGCGATCCCGCAGGAGCGGATGGTGCTCGCGCCCGGCGACAGCGTCCTGCTCTATACCGACGGTCTCGTCGAGCGCCGCGACGACGGCATCGACAGCCGTCTGGAGCAGCTGCGCGCCGCGGTCGCCGAGGCGCCCGAGGATCTGCACGCCGCACTCGAGCATCTCACCGCGACGCTCGTCGGCGACGAGACGCTGCGCCAGGACGACGTCGCGCTGCTGGCCCTGCGCGTCATGCAGCCGGCGACCGAGACGTTCGCGGCGGTGATCGCCGCGCGCGCCGAGGAGCTGGCGGCGCTGCGTCGCGATCTGCGTGTCTGGCTGGCGCGCGCGGGCGCGACCGCGAGCGAGACGGGCGACGTGCTGATCGCCGTGGGGGAGGCCTGCGCGAACGCGATCGAGCATGCGGGCGCGGCGCGCGGCAGCGCGGTCGAGGTTCGGGCGCAGCTGATCGGTCGCGAGGTGGTGCTGCGGGTGTTCGACCACGGGCACTGGCGCTCGGCCGCCGCGCGGACCGAGCGCGGCCACGGCCTGCGGCTCATGCGGGTGCTCATGGATGCGATCCAGATCACGAGCGTCGGCGACGGCACGCGGGTGCAGCTGCGACGGATGCTGTCGGCGCGCGCGGGTGAGGCGGCGCCGGCGCCCGGGGTGGCCGACGGCGCGGCCGCGTCCGCGAGCGCGGGCGCGTCCGGTGGCGCCGGGGCCCGCGTCGCGTTCGAGCGCGCGCGCGACGTGACGGTGGCGCGCCTGGCCGGCGAGGTCGACGCCGTGGGCGCCGGCGAGCTGCGCCGTGCGCTCGCGCACGCGACGCGCTCCGGCGACCGCGGGCTCGTGCTCGACGTCAACGGCGTGCGCTACTTCGACAGCGCGGGGTTGCACCTGCTGCACGACACGTCGCGCACGCTCACCGCGCGCGGCCAGTCGCTGCGCGTCGTCGTCGCGCCCGACGCCGAGATCGCGCGCCTGCTCGACGTCGCGGACGTCGGCCAGACGGTGCCGGTCGATGCATCGGTGGGCGAGGCGGTCGATGCGCTGGCCTCACCGCCGGTGCTGTAGCCGGCCGGCAACCGTGTGCGCGAGTACGTCATGCGCGTCGACGAGCCCGAGCCCGGCCGCGTCATCAGCGAGACCGATCAGAGCTCGTCGCTCGTGACGACGTTCACCGTCTCGCCGGCCGGCGAGACCGCGTGCGCGGGGAAGATCGAGACGACCTGGAACGGCGCGGGCGGCATCGGCGGGTTCTTCGAGCGGGCGTTCGCGCCGAAGGTGATGCGCAAGATGTACGCCGAGGAACTGGCCAAGCTCGATGCGTACGCGCGCGAGCAGGCCGCGGCCGGCCCCGGGTGAGGGCGGCCGGCCAGCCGACCGCCCGCCGGGGTTCACTCCAGCGTCGCGCCGCCGTCGTAGAGCTTGATCACGCGCACGGCGTCCTGGCTGACGTCGAGATGGGCGACGTCGAGGCACAGCTTGCACAGCACGCACTCGTCCACGTTGCGCTCGACGATCTCCAGCCCGCCGTCGCCGACCTCCTTGTAGATGTCGACGGGGCAGACGGTGTCGAGGTGCTTGGCGAGGTCCGACTCGGCGGCGAGCGCGTCGTCGTCGACCTCGATGCCGATGAAGATGCCGTCGGTCCTCATGACGCGCCGTGGGTCCAGGAGGGGACGCTGACGCCGGGCGGCTTGAGGTGCTCGACGTGGGGCGGCAGCTTGGACTTCATGATGTCCGGGATCTCGGAGATCTCCTCGGCGACCGTGATGCCGGCGTCGGCGAGGCGGGCGATCTTCTCGGCCGCGGTGTCCTCCTTGCCCTCGACGATCGTGCCGGCGTGGCCGAAGCTCATGCCCGGCATCTCGTCCATGAATCGTCCCGCCATGAACGCGACGATCGGCATCCGGCAGTCGTTGTCGATGACCCACTTGGCCAGCTCGGCCTCCATCCGGCCGCCCGGCTCGGTGTAGATGACGATGCCCTCCGTGTGCTTGTCGGCCTGAAAGAGCGGCATGAGCTCGGCGTAGGAGGAGCCGATGATCGCGTCGCCGCCGATCGACACCGCGGTCGACTGGCCGAGCGACGCCGCCGACAGCGTCGAGGACATCTCGGTCGTCATGCCGCCCGAGCGGCTGATGACGCCGATCGGACCGGGCGTGTAGGCCTGCGCCGCGTTCTTCGCGGGGCCGCCGATGCCGCCCATCTTCACCACGTCGGGAACGATGACCCCCAGGCAGTTGGGCCCGATGATCCGCGCGCCGCGCATGGTCGCCAGCTCGACCATCTGCGCGACGTCACGGCGCGGGATGCGCTCGGTGACTATCACGATGAGCTTGATGTCGTTCTCGAGCGCCTCGAAGACCGCGTCCTTCGTGAAGGCGGGAGGGACCGTGACGACCGAGCCGTCGATCGGGCTGCCATGCGCGTCGACGGCCTGGGCGACCGTGTCGTAGACCGGCACGCCGTGCACGTCGCGGCCCTTGCGGCCGGGCGTCACGCCGCCGACGATCTTCGCGCCGACGCCGTAGTCCAGGCACTCGCGCGTGAGGTTGACGGCCTCGCGGCCGGTGATGCCCTGCACGATGAACGTCGTGTCGGCTTCGACGAGGATGCTCATGCGGAGGTCACCGCCCCGGGGCCCGCGATCTTCGTTACGGCGCGGCGAGCCGCCTCGTGCATCGAGACCGAGCGGTCGGCGTACTCGATGCCGTACTTGTCGAGGATCTTGAAGCCTTCCTCCTCCCACGCGCCCGGGATGCGAAAGATCGCGATCTTCTCGGCGGGGTCGAAGCCGAGCTCGAGGCAGGCCTTGATGACGCCGCGCGCGACGATGTCCACGCGCGTGTTGGAGACGATCGACATCATCACCGCGATCTGGTCGACGCCGGGCTTGGTGAGCACGAGCTTGGCCAAGCCGCATGTCTTCTGCACCGACGGGTTGCCGCCGATCTCGCAATAGTTGGCGGGCTCGCCGCCGTGCGCGCGGACGGCGTCGAAGAGCGTCAGCGAGCCGCCGCCGGCGCCGATCACGAGGCCGATGTTGCCGTCGAACTCCGTCACGTTGCCGGCGACGCCGCGGTGGTCGGAGCCGTCGACCTCCTCGCCGGCGAGCTCGAACTCGGTCGGCTCGCGCGCCAGGCGCGTCTCGTCGTCGCCGACGCCGAGATCCTTGAGCAGCGGCTGGTGGCGGCCGCGGGCTTCTGACTCCATGTCCATATGCGCGTCGAGCGCGACGAACGTCCCGTCGTGCATCTCGCAGAGCGGGTTGATCTCGGCGAGGACCATGTCGTGGTCGACGAAGAGCTGGGCGAGCCGGCGCACGATCGGCGTCAGGCGCTGCAGCGCCTTGCCGGTCACGCCGGTCTGGGCGATGCACTCCTTGGCCTTGTGGTCGGAGATCGGCAGCAGGTTGGAGAGGTGCACGCGGCCGACGTGGTCGGGGTGCTGCTCGGCGACCTCCTCGATGTCGATGCCGCCCATGTCGCTGAAGAGGATCACCGGACGCTTGGCGATCCCGTCCCAGACGACGCCCGCGTAGTACTCCTGCTTGACGTTGGCCTTGGGGTCGACGAGCACGCCGCGCGGCATGTGCCCGTTGATCTCGAGCTCGAGGATGTCGGCCGCGTGGCGCTCGGCCTCCTCGGGCGTATCGGCGAACTTCACGCCGCCGGCCTTCATGCGGCCGCCGGTCAGCACCTGCGACTTGATGACGGTCGGACCACCGATGCGCTCGGCGATCGCGCGCGCCTCGGCGGCGTCGGTGGTGAAGCCGAAGTCGGTGACCGGAATGCCCGCGCGCTTGACGATCTCGCGGGCCTCGTACTCGAAGAAGCGCATCTACGCCGCCGCGCCCTGCATCTCGTAGGCCTCGGCGAGCGCGGGATCCTTGCGCGAGAGCATCTCGGCGAGGTCGACCATGACCTTGCACTGCTTCCAGGTGGCGTCGTCCTGCATCTTGCCGTCGATCATGTGCACGCCGCGCCCGTCGGGGATCGCCTCGATGACGCGCTTGGCGAACTTCACCTCGTCGGGCTCGGGCGAGAAGACCTTCTTGGCGATGTCGATCTGCACGGGGTGCAGCGACCAGGCGCCGACGCAGCCCATGAGGAACGCCGCGCGGAACTGCGCCTCGCAGCCGGCGACGTCCTTGATGTCGCCGAACGGGCCGTAGAAGGGAAGCATCCCGCGTGACGCGCAGGCGTCGACCATGCGCCCGATCGAGTAGTGCCAGAGGTCCTGCTGCGCGCTGGGCCGGGGGGCGTCCGGGTTGTCGCGGTCGGGATCGGAGAGCGAGATGTAGCCGGGGTGCCCGCCGCCGACGCGGGTCGTCTTCATGCGCCGGCTGGCGGCGAGGTCGGCCGGCCCGAAGCTCATGCCCTGCATGCGCGGGCTGGCCGACGCGATCTCCTCGAGGTTCGTGACGCCGAGGGCGGTCTCCAGCAGCGCGTGGACGAGGATCGGGCGCTCGATGCCGGCCTTCGCCTCGAGCTGGGCGAGCAGGCGATCGACGTAGTTGATGTCCTCGGCGCCCTCGACCTTGGGGACCATGATCACGTCGAGCTTGTGGCCGATCTCGCCGACGATGCGGGTGAGGTCGTCGAGCACCCACGGCGACTCGAGCGAGTTGATCCGCGTCCACAGCTGCGTGTCGCCGAGATCCATCTCGCGGCCGACCGTGATTAGCCCCTCGCGCGCGGCCTCCTTGCGCTCGACCGGCACGGCGTCTTCGAGGTTGCCGAGCAGGATGTCGACCTTCTTGGCGATGTCGGGCGCCTTGCCGACCATCTTCTCGTTGGAGAAGTCCAGGAAGTGGATCATCCGCGACGGCAGCACGGGGATCTCGTGCACGGGGTCGGGCGCGCCGATGGCAAGCGGCTTGAAGAAGGCTCGGGGGTTCTTCATTGGGGCGGCTCTCCGGAGGTCGTCGGGCGTGCGGCGGTCGAGGACGGAACCTATCGAGTTGGGGGGTGGGTGGGCTTGGCGGGTGGGGGGCGGGGCTGGGGCTGGGGCCCGGGCCGTGGCCGCTAGCCGTGGCCACGGCCCGCGCGTCGTGGCGCGGTGGGCGGTGGGGGCGGGTCGAGTTGTGCACCGCCCGGGGTGCATCACTCGACCCGGCTGCCCGAGGGCGCCAATGGGCGGGCCCCGACCGCAGCGTGGCGCGTAGGTGTTCGTGACGAACACGATCCCGCCACGCTCGCGCCTGCCTGCGCTCGCCGCGCCCGGGACCGAATCTCGCGCGGGCGCGAACCCGCGCTCTGCGCCATCATGCGCGCTCCGCGACGAATCGAAGGAGAACCCCCGGATGAGCGACGGATTCACGACCGACCAGCGCGAGCGCGAGGCCTCCGGCGCGCACCCCTACGGCCGTTACCTCGAGGAGTTCGAGGTCGGCGCGGTCTACAAGCACTGGCCGGCGAAGACCGTGACCGAGAGCGAGGACCACCTCTTCTGCCTGCTGACGATGAACCACCATCCGCTGCACCTCAACGACGTCTATGCCAAGGCGTCGCAGCAGGGGCGCAACGTCGTCGTCGGGCCGATGGTCTACTCGCTGGCCCTCGGGATGAGCGTCTCAGACGTCAGCGGCAAGGCGATCGCCAACCTCGCTACCGAGGAGCTCAAGCACCCGGCCCCGGTGTTCCACGGCGACACGCTGTTCTGCGAGTCCGAGGTGCTCGAGAAGCGCGAGTCCAAGACGAAGCTCGATCGCGGCACGGTGCGTGTGCACACGCGCGTGCTCAACCAGGACGGGGTGCTCGTGGCGGAGTTCAAGCGGCTGGTGCTGGTGCCGCGGCGGGAGCATGGGACGCCGGCCTCATAACTGGCTGGGAGGTTGTTGGGCGCGCGGCGCCGGCCGGGGCGTCTCGGATCGCGCAAGTTCTCGCGGCAGAAAATGCTCGCAAATTGCGAAGGTTACGCGCGCGTGGAGGGGCGAAGACCTTCTCACGACGCCCTTACTCGGGCAGAAACCAGGGGTCCGTGAGGAGGGGAGGCGCGATGACACGCGGAAGAATCGATTCGAGACGTCTACAACGCGACGACGAGAATTCGCGCTCGCGTCGCGCGACGGTCGCTGTGATCGCGACCTGCGCCGTGCTTCTTCTTGGTGCGGTGAAGACGGAGCCAGCTCACGCCGGCAACTACGTGATGCGCAGCTGCAATGTGCCGGGCCAGCCTTACGCACCGCTGGGTCCATGGACCGCATCGTCGTACACACCCGAGCATACGTCCAAGATGGTCGCGACGGACGCTTGCGCAGCGGGTGGCGGGGTGGGCTTCAACTTCGTTGGTTCGCACACCATGACCCCGGGGTCAGCGTGGGCGCGGCTCGCGATTGCGAGGCCACCCACGGGCCCACAAAGTGAAATCAAGTTCGTCTCGGTATCAATGTGGTATGCGGCACGGCTCGCGGGGGCGGGTCAGGGCATCAGTCTGTTCGCGTCAGACGACGATTCCGACAAGGCGTTGACCAACCCCTGGCTCGTCACCGGGCGGCCTGGTGCGGAGAACCTCAGCTTCGAACGAGGATTCAGTCGCACGAATGCCGATGGCTTCTCGGTCGGGATGTACTGCGGGCCAGTCCAGGGTCCAATTCCCCCTGATCCGTGCGTCGCTGAGTACACGACGCCGTTTCACGTACGTGGTATGGAACTTACGCTCAGCGAAGACAAGCCGCCTGCAGTCCTGGAGCCCGCAGGGACGCTGCTCGGCCGCGGAGCGCAGAGCGGGGTTCGTACCCTGTCCTACACCGCGTCCGATCTGCATTCGGGGCTCGCGAAGGTCGACGTGCTGTTAGGCGATGTCGTCGTGAAGAGTCATGACCTGACGTCCCGATGTTTCTACTCTGACTTCACGGTATGCCCAACGTCAGATGACAAGACGCTGGAAATTGATACGCGTGCCGTTGCCAATGGCACGTACAACGTGGGCCTGCGGGTGCGGGACGCTGCTGGGAACGAGCGGACGGTGCGCGGGAGCCGATCGATTGAGATCGCGAACGAGTCGCCTCCAGCGCCGGGGAATGATCGCTCGTTCTCGGTGGTCGTGAACTTCAAGGGCTCGTCGCGGTCGACGCTGACGGTGCCCTTCGGCCGGCGGGTCTTGGTGCGCGGACGGGTTACACAGGGAGGCCAGCCCGTGGGGCCGGGCAGCTCGATCGAGGTTCTCGAGCGGCTTGATCGCCGAGGGGCTCGCGAGCGGTCGACGAGGAAGGTTACGACGAAGGCCGATGGCTCGTTCTCCATCGGGCTCGCGACGAGCCGGCCATCGCGGGCGATACGGCTGGCGTACCGTCCAGCAGGAGGACGCCAAGCCATCTCACGGACTCTCAAGCTTCGCGTGCGAGCGGCGTCGCGGGTGAGCGCTTCGCTTCGCGGGCGTGTGGTTCGCTTCAGCGGCAAGGTGCTCAGTGGCCCGGTTCCGAGGAAGGGCAAGCGGGTTCTGATGGAGGGTCGCTCTCCGGGGTCGGCGTGGACTGCCTTCAAGGTCCTCCGCACCAACCGAAACGGTCAGTTCTCTGGCACCTACCGGTTGCGCGTCAGGCGCCCGGGCGTTGTGCTGAAGGTTCGTGCCGTTGTGCCGAGCGAGGATGGCTATGGCTACTTGGGCTCCCGCAGCCGAGCTGTGACGTTGCGTGTGCGTTGACGCGCGTATCGGTCACCCAGCGCCGCCCAGCGTCCGTCGCTGGAGGCCCGATGAGCGAAAATCATGACCTGTCGGCGCGGGCGCAAGGGTCCGGTGCGCACGCCTACGGTTCGTCGAATCCACCCTCGAGAAACCGCGATTTCAGAACGCGCGGCGCCTCCGCCTCGGGAGCATCGGACCGGCGTCGCGCAGGCATCTCGCGCAAGAAAGGCTCGCAAATAGCGAGCATTTTCGCGCATCACGGGGCGAAAACCTTCCCGTCTCGCTCTCACTAGGGCAGAAACCACGGGTCCGCGACCAGGGGAGGCGGGATGCCGCACTGGAGGAACAGAGCCGTACCGTCGCAGTGCGAGGAGAACAGGAAGTCGCGTGGCCGCTTCGGGTCGGCGGGTCTCGTTTTGATGATCTTGTCGTGCATGGCCGGAGCGATAGGGGCGGAGGCTGCGCGCGCTGGGGACTACGTGATGCGCAACTGTGCCGTGCCGGGGCAGCCCGTCTCGCCCCTGCATCCGTGGCGGATGCCCGAGGAGAACCATCCCTATTTCGACTTCGCGGACGGATGCGCAACAGGTGCCGGCCTAACCTTCAGCCTCAATGGATCACGAGACGTCGACGCTGTCACGTTCGTGGGAACCGGCATCAGTAAGCCCACCGGACCACGTAGTGCGATCAAGCTCGTCAAAGCCGCGCTCTGGTACACGGCGCGTCTCGCGGGCACGGGGCAGCAACTCAATTTCTATACGACCGATTACCGCTCTGATGGGTCGTTCATCTCGGGATTCTCGACCACACAGCCGGGTTTCGAGAACGTGGTTGGGGAGCAACAGCTGAGCGCCGACACGACGGGGTATTCGGTCGGGCTCCGCTGCGGTGAGATCTCGGAGGGCCCCAACTGCGCTGTAGCTGACGGCACGCCGTTGGTGATTCGAGGGATGGAGGTCACCCTGAGCGAGGACGTACCTCCGTTTGTCTTGGAGCCAGGCGGTTCCTTACTCGAAGGTGGGCCGCGAAGCGGAAGGCAGACCCTGACCTATTCGGCGTCGGACCCGCAATCAGGCCTACTCAAAGTAGACGTGCTACTGGACGGCATCGTCGTCAAGAGTCAGGACTTGGCGTCACGGTGTGCCTATTCGGACTTCACAGTGTGCCCGGCCTCCGATGACGCCACGATGTCGATCGACACGCTTTCGGTTCCTAATGGCTCGTATGACTTAGCACTGCGTGTCCAAGACGCTGCGGGAAATGAGCGCCTGCTCAACGCTGACCGCCGTGTTGAGATCGACAACGTGCCGAAGCACACGGCGACGAGCGTCTCGGCGTACACCGTGTATGCCAACTTCAAAGGATCGTCGCGGCAGACACTCACAGTCCCCTACGGTCGGCGCGTGTCGCTGCACGGACGCTTGACGCAGGGATCCCAGCCGGTAGCGGCAGGCATCACGCTCGAGGTTCTCGAGCGGCTCGACCGGCGAAGGGCGCGTGAGAAGTCGACACGCAAAGTGATGACCAAATCCGACGGCTCGTTCTCTATCGGGCTTGCGACATCTCGTCCGTCGCGAGTGGTCCGTTTCGCGTACCGTCCGGTCGGCGGTGGCCAGGTCGTATCGCGGGCTCTGAAGCTTCGAGTGGGTGCGGCGTCGCGGGTACGAGCGTCTTTGCATGGACGCGTCGTTCGGTTCAACGGCCGGGTCCTAAGCGGACCAATTCCGAAGGGTGGGAAGCGGGTCCAGATGGAGGGCCGGTCGCCAGGATCGGCGTGGACGCGTTTCAAGAGCCTGCGCACGAACAGCAAGGGTCGATTCGCTGGCACATATCGGTTGCGCGTTCGCCGCCCGGGAGTGGTGCTGAAGGTTCGTGCTGTCGTGCCGAGCGAGAGCGGTTATGGCTATCTCAGCGCCCGGAGCCGGGCCGTCAAGTTGCGCGTGCGTTGAGTGGCAGTGCGCACCGCGAGACCAAACGTCGAGGGGGCGCCCCGTGGCGCCCCCTCGACGTTCGTAGTTGCTGTGGATCAGCAGTTGACCGTCACATGGAATGGTCGGTTCGACGTGGCGTCAACCACTCCCGCGGACGTCGCCGTACGCACTGTCACCGTGGTGATGTTGTCGGCGACCGCAGTCGAGGCGGTGATCTCGCCGAAGGTGGCTCCCGTGATAGTCGCCGTGACCGCGCACTTGCCGAGATCCCCGGGGAACTTGAGGAGGTACACGCCGTCTTCCGGGTGGCTGACCGGGTCAGCGGCGATCAGGCCACGTGTCTCGTTGCGGTTGCCGTTGGCCTGGATCTGGGCGAAGCGCGCCTGCAGGTCCCCCGAGTCCTTGCCGTCGACCGTGTCAGCGTCGAGGCTGGCCTTAGCCCGCGCCGCGGTCACGATCTGGGCAGCGTCGAGGTTGTCGAGTCGATCGGCGTTCAGGCCGGTCGCAACGCCGGTGGCGTTCGTGACGAACGGCTTCTTGGCGTCGCCGCCGGCGCCGGCGGAGATCAGGCCGACGATCGGGCCGCCGGACGCGTGGAACTCGAACGCGTAGCCGGTCGAGAGGTTGTTCGCGCGGATGCACGGGTTCTGGGGCCGTGGCTTCGCGGCCGAACCGCCCACCTGCGAGCGGCAGCCGTAAACCGCCCCTCCGCCGGAGGGCGACAGGTTGGACTGCCGGGTCGAGTAGCCGCCGGTGGTTGCAGTCGACGACGCGATGTTGGAGATGATCTGCGTCTCGTTCGTGGTCGTCCCGTTGCGCAGGCCCTCGCGCAGCGGACCGCCGGTGCGCGCGCTTGCGAACGGCGCGACGCAGATGACAAGCAGGCCGGTCGCCGCCACCACGGAGCGGGTGCGGGGCGCGCGGCTGAGCACGCGACGTGCCTTCGAGGTGCTCGGCTGGACCGGATGACTCGGCTGGGGCATGGTTCCTCCAATCGGTTGTGCGGCCGCGCGAGCGCCGCGCCCCGCCGCTGCACATGGGGCGCTGGCCGATCTCGGCCGGTCCGCTGATATGCGGTTTCGCGCGGGCGAATCGTCCGCGGCGCCGGCGGGCGGCGCGCTCCCTGCGAATGGATGCAACCTCCGTTGTCTGCTTCGACCCGCCGCCGACGGCGAAGTTGCGCCACAATCGGTAATGGAGAGACAAAGCGAACAGGCGAGGAACCACGCGTGAGCGACACGACGACCGTGCCGACCAAGAATCAGAAGCTCATCGACTGGGTCGACGAGATTGCAGCATTGACGAAGCCGACCGACGTGCACTGGTGCGACGGGTCCGCGGAGGAGTACGACCGCTTGGCCCAGCTGCTCGTCGACGCGGGCACCTTCACGAGGCTGGCGGATGCCAAGCGGCCCAACTCGTACCTCGCGCGCTCCGATCCGGGTGATGTCGCGCGAGTCGAGGACCGCACGTTCATCTGCACGCAGACGCCCGAGGGCGCCGGTCCCACGAACAACTGGACCGATCCGGACGAGATGCGCGAGAAGCTCAAGGGCCTCTTCGACGGCTGTATGGAAGGCCGCACGATGTACGTCGTGCCGTTCTCGATGGGCCCGCTCGGCTCGCCGATCGCGCACATCGGCGTCGAGTTGACCGACTCGGCCTGCGTCGCGGTGAACATGATGATCATGACCCGTGTCGGCGACAAGACGCTCGACGTGCTCGGCGAGGACGGCGAGTTCGTCCCCTGCGTGCACTCCGTCGGCGCGCCGCTGGCCGAGGGCCAGGACGACGTCGCCTGGCCGTGCAACGCCGAGAACAAGTACATCGTCCACTACCCCGAGACGCGCGAGATCTGGTCCTTCGGCTCGGGCTACGGCGGCAACGCGCTGCTCGGCAAGAAGTGCTTCGCGCTGCGGATCGCTTCGAAGATGGCCCGCGACGAGGGCTGGATGGCCGAGCACATGCTCATCCTCAAGCTGACCTCGCCCGAGGGTGAGGTCAAGGTCGTCACCGGCGCGTTCCCGAGCGCCTGCGGCAAGACGAACCTCGCCATGCTCATCCCGACGCTCGAGGGCTGGACCGTCGAGACGATCGGCGACGACATCGCCTGGATGAAGTTCGGCGACGACGGCAGGCTCTACGCGATCAACCCCGAGTCGGGCTTCTTCGGCGTCGCGCCGGGCACGGGCGAGAAGACGAACCCCAACGCGATGGCAACCGTCGAGCGCAACACGCTGTTCGCCAACGTCGGCCTGACCGACGACGGCGACGTCTGGTGGGAGGGCATGACCGAAGACAAGCCCGATCACCTGATCGACTGGAAGGGCAACGACTGGACGCCCGACTCCGAGACGCCGGCCGCGCACCCGAACGGGCGCTTCACGACGCCGGCGTCCCAGGATCCGGCGATCGCGCCCGAGTGGGAGGACCCCAAGGGCGTGGCCGTCGACGCGATGATCTTCGGTGGCCGTCGCGCGACCGTCGTGCCGCTCGTCACCGAGGCGTTCGACTGGAACCACGGCGTCTTCATGGGCTCGACGATGAGCTCGGAGATGACGGCGGCGGCGGCCGGCGGCATCGGCCAGCTGCGCTTCGACCCGTTCGCGATGCTGCCGTTCTGTGGCTACAACATGGCCGAGTACTTCCAGAACTGGCTCGACATCGGTGCGCGCGAGGGTGCGGTACTGCCCAAGCTGTTCTATGTCAACTGGTTTCGCAAGGACCCGGACACCGGCCGCTTCCTGTGGCCCGGCTTCGGCGAGAACTCGCGCGTGCTGGCGTGGATCTTCGAGCGCTGCGCGGGCACTGCGGAGGGCGTCGAGACGGCGGTCGGGATCGTGCCCGGTCCGGGCGAGCTGAACGTCGAGGGGCTGGACATCTCCCCGGAGGACCTCGAGCAGGTGGTCGCCGTCGACCCCGAGGCGTTCAAGGCCCAGCTGCCGCAGGTGCACGAGTTCCTCGCGAAGTTCGGCGACGACCTGCCGGCCGAGATCGCAAACCAGCTCAAGGCATCCGAAGAGCGACTGGAGGCGGCCTGATGCTCGCGCTGCTCAAGCGGTGGCTGCGCATCCGCAAGCGCAAGAAGGCTCGCGGACGCTAGAGACAGGCACATCGCAGCGTGCTCGCGCTCGCGCCGGAGGGCCGCTCAGGCCGCCGGCGCCGGCACGAGCCGGTGCGCGAGCAGCAGCAGCGCCAGCAGCGCCGCGACGAGCGCCCACAGGCGCCAGTCGGTCAGGCTGAGGGTCTGCAGCCGGCTGCCGAGGTACGTCACGACGGCGCAGAACGGCGCGATGCCGACGAGCGTCGTCCAGGCGTAGCGCGGCCGCGCGACGCCGGTGATGCCGGCCGCGTAGCACGTGGCGTTGAAGGGGATGAGCGGCAAAAAGCGCGCGGCGATCAGTCCCGTCGCGCCGCCGCGCGCCACGAAGCGCTCCGCGGCCTCCAGCCGTTTGGCGCCGATGACGCGGCGGGTGACCTGCCGCCCCGGCCCGCGGGCCAGCTCGTAGGCGAGCAGCGCGGTGAGAAACCAGCTGAGCATCATCAGCCCCAGGCCGAGCCCGAAGCCGTACACGTAGCCGGCGGCCGCGGTCGTGATCTCCGCCGGGTAGGGGATGACCGCGTGCGCCAGGACGAGCGCGAGCAGCACGAGCGCGCCGATCGCGCCGAGCGCCTGGGTGCGCGAGCGCACGAGCGCGCCGTCTCCGTCGATCGCCGCGGTGGCGACGTCGCGCAGCGGGCCGACCAGCACGAAGACCAACACGAGCGCCGCAAGCAGCGCGGCGGTGGCCGCGAGCAGGGGCCACGCGGAGCTCTTGGCGGGAGTGGGGACGGCGGTGGCGGTCATGGTGCGAGCTCGGCGCCAGGCGCGCCCGGCGCGTGGCCGCCGAGACGCTACAGGCGATGCGCGCGGGTCGCCATCAGCCGCGGACCCCAACGACAACGCAAGGCCGGCTTCGCAGCGGGGGTGTGTCGAATGAGGCTCGCGGGGCGACCTTTATCCGGCACACCGCTCAAGCCCGCGGACCCTCATGCCGTTCGGTCGTTCTCACCGCCGCGCCCAGCGCGGCGAGCCGCTCGTCCCACTGCGCGCCGACGGCGGTCATCCACTCGATCGCGTCGCCCAAGGGGGCGGGCGTGGCGGCAAAGCGCGTCTCGCGCCCGACGCGCTCGCCGTCGACGAGCCGTGCGTCCTCGAGCTGGGCGAGGTGCTTCTGCACCGCCTGGCGAGTGACCGGCAGGCGCGCGGCGAGCTCGGTCGCCGTCGCGGCCTCGCCGCTGGCGATCGAGCGCAAAACCGCGCGCCGCGTGGGATCGGCCAGCGCGGCGAAGATCGCCTGCTCGCGGTCGGCGGCGCCGGCCACCGCCTAGGCCTCGACGAGGTCCGCGGCACGCCGCAGGCGCGCCAGGGCCGGCTCCCAGTCCAGCGTCGTGAGCACGTGGGCGCGGCCGATCGGCAAGCTCGGCGACGCCGTTGCCGCGGCGGCGCTGCGCGCGCGGGGGCCGTAGTTCGCCCCGCCCGCCCACGGCGAGCCGCAGATCGGCGCGCCCGCGTAGCCGCTCTCGACCACGACGACGCGCGTGCCGTCGTCCACGGCGATCAGATCGACCGCGACGAGGGTCGCCAGCGCGTCCGGCGCGTGCCACCAGAACGAGAGGTGCTCGCCGACGCGGACGTCCTCGACGGTCGCCCTGCGCAGCTCGCCGTCGCGCAGGATCAGCTCGCCGGCTGCGCCGGGCTCGAGCTCGAGCGAGCCGGCGTCGGTGAGCCAGCGCTCGAGGTCGGTGACGGCGTCCCACGCATCCTGGGGCTCGACGGGGAGGGTGATTTCGCGGGTGACGTCCACGGACGGCTCCTTGGGTTCGTGCAACTGATTGGTTGCATGCTACCGTGCCGTCAAGCCCATACGCAACCTAACGGTTGCTCAACACGTGAGAGGAGCCGGACATCATGCCCCTGGTCCCGATGGTCGTCCAGCAGGACGGGCGCGGCGAGCGCTCGTTCGACATCTACAGCCGCCTGCTCAACGAGCGCATCGTCTTCCTCGGCCAGCCGGTCGACGACGAGATCGCCAACCTCGTCGTCGCCCAGCTGCTGCACCTCGAGGCCGCCGATCCCGACCGCGACATCTCGCTGTACGTCAACTCGCCCGGCGGCCAGGTCTACGCGGGCCTGGCGATCTACGACACCATGCAGTCGATCGGCTGCGACGTGCAGACGATCTGCTGCGGCGTCGCGATGTCGATGGCGGCGCTCATCCTCACCGCCGGTGCGCCCGGCAAGCGCCTGACGCTGCCCAACGGCCGGATGCTCATCCACCAGCCCACCGGCGGCTACCAGGGCCAGAGCTCGGACATCGCGATCCACGCTCGCGAGACGATCGCGCTGCGCGCCCAGCTCGACGCCCTGTACGCCAAGCACACCGGCCAGAGCGCCGAGCAGATCAACGCCGACTCCGAGCGCGACCGCTACATGACCCCGGAGGAGGGCGTGGCGTACGGGCTCGTCGACCGGATCGTCGAGCCGCGTACGCCGATTGCCGGGCGCCGGTCTACAGGGTGACCGTGTAGCTGTGCTTGACCGTCGTGGCGTCGCCCGCCTTGTCGCGCGCGCGTGGCGGCCGAGGTCGGTGAAGAAGGTGGGCAGCCTCGCCCCGCTGGAGCAGGATCCCGTGCCGCTCGCGATCCCGGACACGGCTCGCTGCACGAGTAGGCGACCCGGACCGGCCGAGACAGCGTGGCCGGTGCGCGGTAGCGCGCGCCGTCGGCCGGCGTCGTGATCGTCGCGGTCGGCGGCTCCGCGGGGATGAGCTTGTAGATGTACGCGAAGGTGTTGCCGCCGAACGGCGGCTCGCGTCGGACACACTGGCGTTGTGATCTTCAGCGATGGTTGGCGCGCTTTCGTCATCGTACGTTGACAAGACGTGCCTGTCGAGTTCCTCTCGGATGAGCAGGCGGGCGCGTACGGGCGCTTCAGCGGGCTGCCGTCGCGGATGTATCTGGAGCGCTACTTCTTCCTGGACGATGAGGATCGGGGGCCTGATCGGTCGTCGCCGCGGCGATCACAACCGGGTGGGCTTCGCGGTGCAGCTGACCACGGTCCGCTTCATCGGCACGTTCGTCGCCGATCCGGTTGACGTTCCGGGCGGCGTCGTCGCGTACCTCGCCGGGCAGCTCGATGTCGCCGCGGCGAGTATGGCGACGTACACGCAGCGTGAGAAGACGCGCCGGAGCATCAGTGGGAGATCGCGCGGAAGGTCGGCTGCACGCGACGTCGCCGAGGCCGAGGCGGTGCTCGCAGTTGCGGATCTGACTTCATCAGAAGCGGCCGCAGGCTTCTCATGAAGCAAGAGCGCCAACGCGCCAGCTTCGACAAGGTGAGGCGGTTGCGAAGTCTTGATCCGTGATCGCGATGCAAATCCACCATCAACTCCGAGGGAGTTCGCATGCGCCGCACCTGCCTGAAGATCACGATTCTCGCCACCGTCGCGATGGGATCGCTCGCCCTGGGTTCAACAGCTCAGGCGCAAGGACCAGATGCCGTAGGCGCCGGTCAGGACGTCGTCCTGCAGTGCTCGGAGATCTTCGGTCCGGGAGTCCCCGGCACCGTCGTGTTCACGCCCAGCGGCAACTTCAACGCCAACTGCAACCCCTTCGCGTCGTCGCCCTCCGAGGTCGGCGGTGCGATCGTCGAGAAGTGCGCCGACGTCTTCGGCGAGGGCGTGTCGGGCAACATCGTCCAGCAGCCCAACGGCCACTTCAAGGGCCACTGCCGCTGAACCCTCGACGCCACCGGGGAGCCTTCCCGGTGGCGTCGCTGCGCTGCCGACGAGCCGTCATGAGTGCGCGGACGGCGGCGGGCCGACGACACCCTCGCGCAACTGCAGCGGCGGATCGCACCACCCACGCGCGCACGACGAGTCGCATCTCAGCCGCCGCAGCCACGACAGCTCAGCGACACAGCGTCTTGGTCCTGACCCAGCCGGCGAAGCCGCTGTCCAGGACGACGCGCGTCCATCTGCCCGACGCGCTGCGGCGCTGGATCGAGAGCGGCTGGCCCTGCAAGGCGGTGCCGTTCATCCTCCCCCCGGCCGTTTCGCGCATGTACTCGCGCCGCGCGCACATGCGGCCCGCCCGCTCGCCGGGCTTGGGCAGGCGCTGATTACGGACGATCGATCCGTTGGCGGCGGGCTTGCGGCATTCGATGCCGACGTCGACAGCGCGCGCCCGCGGCAGGACGTCGTCGGCAAAGACGATCCTGGCGCGCGTCGAGACGCCGTGAATGGCCTCCTCGGAGACGTTCCAGCGGACGTCGGCGCGCTGCTCGGTGTTGGATGCCGGGTTGGCGTACTTCATCCCCTTCGGGCAGCTCAGCGTCACGCTGCGCCGCTGTCCGGCCGGGGTCGGACCGGCTGGCATCTGCGCGCGCACCATCACCAGCGCGACGCCCTTGGGGATCGATCCACCGGGGTTGATGGCACTGAAGCGAAACGGCGCGGGGTCCCCGGCGCCGTGCTCCTCGGCGGCGGTCACGATCACGCCACCGGTCGTAGCGATCACGAGCGCAGCCCCGGCTCCCAACGCGATCTTGCCGCCGCCGCTGCCGGCGAGCTTGGCGATCGCCGCCATCAGCCCGAGCCCGAAGCTCGGGTTGAGCGCCTGCAACTGCTTGGACAGGCGGCGGATGTCACGCTGGTAGGCGCGGCACGGATCGCAGCCCTTGATGTGGCGCAGCCCGTGCTCGCTCGGGCGCACGCCGCGCTCCCGGGCATCCAGCAAGATCGCGCGCACTCCCTCGCAGTCGGCGTCGCGGGCATCGCGGGTCTTGATCAGGTTCTCGCGTGCGCGCATCGAGAGCTTCTGTGCCGCAGCGACGCTGACGCCAAGCTGCGTGGCGACCTGCTCTGGTCCGAGGCCGTCGAGCTCACGCGCCAGCAGCGCTTGGCGCTGTCGAACGGGCAGGTCGGCGAGATCGCTCACCAGCTGCCGCACGCTCTCCTTGCGTCTCAACACCGCGTCGGGCTCCTCGCGGCCGTCGCCGGCGGCGAACTCGACGTCGAGTGGCCCCTCGCCCCAGCGCTTGCGCCGGACGACATCGATCGCGCGGTTACGCGTGATGCGATAGAGCCACGGCCGGAGCTGGTCGGGTGGATCGCCGCCGCGCAGCGCGTCGTGCAGCGCGATGAGGACGTCCTGCACGATGTCCTCGGCGTCGTGCTCGGAGCGGCGGACGAGTGAGCCGGCATAGCGCACCAGCGCGGCACGATGGCGTCCGTCGAGCGTCGCGAACGCTGCGGCGTCGCCTGCCGCGACGCGGCGGGCAAGCTCGGCATCGTCATCTCGAAGCCGCTCGAGGACAGGGGCCATCTGCGGACGCTATCGCCGCGCCGGCAAGCCGGCGCGGCGATCGCGGTGAATCTCCATCAACGAGTCAGCGCGTACATGCGCTCGGTGACCTCGCCGGACATGTTCGGCGAGGCGAACACGCGCATCTTGACGTGCTTGCGCCCGTACGGGCTGTGCTTGGTCGCGACGGCGAAGCCGACGTTGCGCGTGTCACGCTCGGCGATCGCGCGCACGCGCTTGCCGTCGGGGGCACGCAGCGTGATCGTGACCTCCTGCCGGGGCGCGATCGTGATGTCGCGGTAGACGACCTTCGCGCCCTTCGGCAGCCGCTCGCCCTTCTTGATGCCGGTGCCCGGGATCAGGACCGGTGAATAGCGCGAGGACGAGGTCTTCTGCGCGCTGACGATCGGTGCGTCTGCTGCAGCGGCGACGCCCGATCCGACGAGCGCGAGAACGGCGGTCGCGGCAGTGAGCTTGTGGGTGATGTTCATTGTGTGCTCCTTCGTGGTGGCTGGACG
Source organism: uncultured Actinomycetes bacterium (assembly GCA_963825485.1). GTDB lineage: Bacteria > Actinomycetota > Thermoleophilia > Solirubrobacterales > Solirubrobacteraceae > CADCVQ01. The sequence continues at coordinate 66,715 of CAWGTK010000037.1, read as the reverse complement.
TTCTGGCCTCACCACGAAAGGGCTGCCGCCGATCGACGTACGTTCCAAGTGTTGGCGCGATACCGCTACCTCATGGGGTCGACGTGTAGCGGCAAAGCGCCAGGGCCGGCAAGGTGCGGGATTTCGCGTGAGCTGACCCGTGGTGCGTGAACCCCCAACGATCGTCGGCGAGGTGCGCGCTCCAACGGTGCTGCATCGCCGGGAACGATCGGAAAATGAAGCGCTCCATGCCCACAGACTGCTCCACTGCCGCGATGCACCGGCATGGCACGAGGCCATGCCCGATGGCTTTGGCCGCGACGACGCTGCTCGCGGCGTTGTGCCTGGGCATTCCCACAGCCGCTCAGGCCCGCACGAGTTGCTCCTACGTCGCAGCGCCGACAAACAGCTTGACGGTCGATGTCAGCGGCGAATCGGACGCCGTGATCACGCGCCGTGGAGCGGAGATCACCGTCAACGAGTCCGGCGACCCGCTCGAGCCATGCGCCGGCGGCATTCCGACGGTGACCAACACCGACACGATCCACATCGCGTTCTCCGGAGACGACCTGCCGATGGCCGAGGTGCTGCTCGCCAACGAGGCCGTTGGCACCGGGCGCAGGCATCGAGAACGTGGGCGCGCCGGAGATCGAGATCCTGATCACCGGAGAGGGCACGCACGTCGACATCGTCGGCACACCGCGCGACGACGCGTTCGCTGGGGCCGGGGTGCCAACCCCGGGCTAAACCTCAACCGCGAGACCGCCGGAGACCAAGACGACGACGTCGTCATGCTCGGCAAGAACGCACCGCTGCTGTTCGCTGTCGGTGCTGGCGCCAACGACACCTTCACCGGCGATCACATCACGCGCAGCGGATGCGTGTACGCGGAGGGCGGCCCGGGCAACGACGTCATCACCAATCCCCCGGGCAACGTCGGCGCGATCTTCGCGGCGGGCGCGGGCAACGACGTCCTCACCGGCTCGCGGCTCTCCGACGTCCTTCGCGGCGAAGGCGGAAACGACCGCATCGTCGGCGGCGCGGGAGCAGACAACATCACCGGCGGACCCGGCCGCGACCGCATCAGCGGCGGAATCGGCCGCGACTTCATCAAGGTGCGAGACACCGCGCGCGACAGCGTCAACTGTGGCGATGGTCGCGATCGCGTGAACACCGACCGGCGCGACCGCGTCAACGGCTGCGAGGCCGTCAACGAGCGCTGAAGTTGGCGCCAGGGCACCCGTCGGGCATGGTTCATCCTGGGGGGTGCGTGTACCGCGCGGAGATTGCGCGAGCCATCGACTCCAGTCGCGTCAGCGGCGGCGGTTGTGACCTGGGCTTGGTGTGCAGGCGCAGGGTCAGCTCAAACGACTTGCCGTCCTGCTCGACGACCACGGTGCTGCTCGTGCGGTCGAAGCTCTCGAGGTACGCCCTGTCGCCGATGCCGCTGAGCGCGCGATATCCCGGCCATCGCTTTCCGCGGCGGCGGGGGTAGCGCGCGTCCAGCTTCTCGGCGCGGCGCTGCCGGCTCGCAACGGTCTCGTCCTTCGCGAACATGTACGTCGCCGGCGAGATCAACAGCGCGATCTGAGGCGTCACGTTGTAGCGCCCGCGTGCCCAGATGCACTGCTCCAGTTTCACAGACCCCGGCTTCTGCAGCGTCTGCGCTCCAATTCTGCGCGGGCCCGAGATCGCGAGCAGGTCGCTCGCCATCTGCCGGGTGAGCAGCTCACACGGATACGTCGACCGAAACGCCGAGTTCGGAGTCGGCTTGACCTTCTCGACCGAGCCGCCGCAGGACATCAACGCGACCGACGCAGCGCACGAGGCGGACAGTGCCGCGGCGTTCCTTCGCGTGAACCACCGCACGGGGTGAGTGTACGTCGGGGTCAACCGCTGACCGCCGGATTCCGTTCCGTTGTTACTCACGGGCCAAACCGGCGCTGTTCGGAAGACCGCTGCTTTCGCCCCGGAAGCGGCAGCCGCTCGATGCGGCACCCTGTCGGGCGTGTCTGGTGACATGCTCAAGCCGTGGCGCGTTTGACACGGCGTAGATACGCCCTTGTCGGGGCGACGCTCACGGCGCTGCTTGTTGCCGGCTGCGGCGGCGACGCTAATTCTGCGGGCGGAGCTTGATAGCGGCCCGCCCAAGGCCGAGTTTCTGAGGTTCGAGCCGCGCATCCCCGGCAGCGTGTGCATCTGCGACCCGAGCCGCAGGAGCGTCGAGGCCCTTGTGCAGTCAGAACGGTCGAAGCCTGCAAGCACGGTTCAGGTGCGGTGGTTGGTGGGCGCATATTCCTCATCCAGCACCCGGCGGCTGAGCCGGGACCTACGGAAGGAGGCTTTCGCGTTTCCGCGCGCGCCGTAGCCACGTCGCAGACGAAGTGGGACGGCCGCGCCTGCCGTGTTCGCCTCGGGCGGCGGGTCAAGGCCGGGCGATCGCCGGGCCCGTTTCCGCGGACGTGGATCTCGGAAACCGACCAATTCTGCGACGCGCCGGCGGCGCTCCCGGGGGCCTCGCACCGGGCGGCCTGGTCATTGCCGGCGCATGCCCGCCGCGCCACAGGGCGATACGGTCCCCCCGAGATGGCTGTCGACGATTTGACCGGCGCGACCGGCACCGCGGACGGCGACGACCGCGACGACGTCGCCGCGGGCGACGAGTGGGGCTCCGAGCTGTACCGCATCGCGGCCAACCAGTTCGACCGCGCAGGCGCGTTGCTCGCGCTCGACCCGGAGTTCGTCACCCGGCTGGGCCAGCCGCGCCGCGCGCTCGTCGTGAACTTCCCCGTCCGGATGGACTCCGGCGAGGTGCGCGGCCTGACCGGCTACCGCGTGCAGCACACGCTGACGATGGGCCCGACGAAGGGCGGCTTTCGCTACGGCGCCGACGTCTCGCTCGGCGAGTGCGCGGCGCTCGCGATGTGGATGACGTGGAAGTGCGCGCTGCTGGGGCTGCCCTACGGCGGCGCGAAGGGCGGCGTGCGCTGCTCGCCGCACGAGCTGAGCGTCGGCGAGCTCGAGCGCCTCACGCGCCGCTACGCCGCCGAGCTCATCCCCGTCATCGGGCCCGACCGCGACATCCCGGCGCCCGACATGGGCACGAGCGAGCGCGAGATGGCGTGGTTCATGGACACGTACTCGCAGATGATGGGCCACTCGGTGTTCGAGATCGTCACGGGCAAGCCGGTCGTGCTGGGCGGGACGACGGGGCGCCGCGAGGCCACCGGCCTGGGCGTCGTCTACGTCACCGAGGCCGTCTGCGAGCGCATCGGCATGGACATCCGCGAGGCGCGCGTGGCGATCCAGGGCTTCGGCAACGTCGGCTCGGTCGCCGCCGCCGAGCTGCACGCGATCGGCGCGCGCGTCGTCGCGGTGTCCGATGCCGAGGCCGGGCTCGTCGATCCCGACGGCCTCGACATCGCGGCCGTGACCCGCTGGAGCGCCGAGCACGGTTCGCTCGCCGGCTACCCCGACGCCCGGCTGGTCGGCCCCGCGGACGTCCTCGAGGCGCCGTGCGAGATCGTCATCCCGGCCGCGCGCGAGCAGCAGGTCACCGCCGACAACGCCGGCCGCCTGCGGTGCGAGGTCGTCGTCGAGGCGGCCAACGGCCCGACGACGCCAGAGGCCGAGGCGATCCTGCGCGAGCGCGGCATCCTCGTCGTCCCCGACGTGCTCGCCAACGCCGGCGGCGTGACGGTCTCCTACTTCGAGTGGGTGCAGGACCACCAGCGCTACACGTGGGACGAGCTCGACATCCAGGAGCGCCTGCGCCGTCAGCTGCGTGCCGCGTTCGGCCGCGTCATCGAGGCAGCCGACCGCCTGGACTGCGACTGGCGCATGGCGGCGCTGTCGGTGGCGATCGAGCGCGTCGCCGAGGCCGCGCGGCTGCGCGGCATCTACCCGTAGCGACCGCGTAACGGGAGCGCTCGACGGGGGACAGGGTCTCCCATGCGACGCCTCCTCACCACCGCAGTCCTCGTTATCGCGGCGCTGCTCGCGGTCCCCGCCGCCGAGGGCTGGGCCGCCAACGTGCAGCTGCTGCACGGCAAGGTCCGCGCCGTCGGCCACGACGCCCGCGGCACCGCGGCCGTCGTCCGTACGGGCGACGGCCGCCGCCTGCTCACGCTGCGCAGCTTCGCCATCGACCCGGGGCCGCGGGTGCGCGTCTGGCTCGTGCCGCGCGCGGCCAGGGGCGACCGCAGGATCGACGACGACTACAAGGATCTCGGCAAGCTCAAGGGCAACCGCGGCAACCAGCAGTACCGGATCCCCGGCAGCGTGGACCTGCGCCGCTACACCAGCGTGATCTTCTGGTGCGTGCCGTTCACGCAGACCCTCGCCCGGGCCAACCTCGTGCGCTCGTGAGACGTCTCGCGCCCAGGCTCCTCGCCCCGCCCGTCGTCGTCGTGACGCTCGCGGCCGGGCTGTGGTTCTGGTCGGGGGTCGTGGCGCCGGGCTACTGGAGCGCGATCGGGCTCGGCATCCTCTGGTTCGTCGCGTGCAGCATGCTGTTCGGGCGCGTCGGCCAGGCCCGTCCCGAGCTGCGCCCGTGGGTGCGCGGGACGTTCTTGGCGTGCTCCGTGGCGGCGGTCTTCGCCTTCTACTGGACCTCGGGGCGCGACACGGTCGTCGACGAGGACGTCGTCATGGGCGTTCCCGCCAGCCAGGCGCCGAAGGACGCGCTCGGCGAGGGCGACCCGCTGGCGCCGCAGACGCAGCAGACGCCGTAGGCCCGCGCCACGGAGGCCCCCACCCGGTCGGCTAGTGGCGTTCCTCGCCGGTCGCCGCGGGCGGCCGCGACTCCTCGGCGAGGGAGGTGATCGCCAGCGCACCGCGCGCGGCCTCCTCGAGCACCCCGGTCGCTTCGTCGAGCGACCGTGCGTAGAGCTCGACGAGCAGGTGGACGACGATCTTGTCGCCGTCGTGCTTGTGAAAGCGCACGTGCGTGAAGAACTCGCGCGTTCCGTAATCGCCGAAGGCGGCGTAGGAGAGGGCGTCCCCGGCCTCGGGACCCGAGCACGTCTCGACGTCGTCGGCATCGACCGTGACGGTGCACGAGGCAACCCACGGGGTGCCGGCGATCATCCGCTCCCAGCGATCCTCGATCGGCTCGACGCGGCCGTTGTGGAAGCCGAGGTGGGGCTGGTCGTGCATGCACTCCAGGCATTGCACGACCGCCTCCTGCAGCTCGTCCACCGGCTCGGCGCGCTCGCCGGTCTCGGGGTCGATCTTGTGGATGCCCTCGTAGTGAACCTGTACCTCGAGGTCTGTCGACCAGCAGCGATAGCAGCGCAGCCACGAGCGGGCTTCGTTTGCTTCCATGCGCGGCCATGGTAGTAGCCCCGCCGCGCACTTCGAGATCGCTGCGGGGCGCTCAACCGAACGTGAAGGCGAAGCCGCTGACGCCCGCGTCGAAGCGCAGCGTCAGCACGTGCTCGCCGGGCGCGGCGAGCCTCACGAGGCTGTAGAGACGCTGGCGGCGGACGGTGACGATCCCGTCGCGCACGTCGGCGCCGGCGGCGTCGGGCGAGATCGGGCGCCCGTCGAGCGCGACGCGCACGCGGCGCGGACGGACGGATCGGCCGCCCGGCGAGGACAGGACGAGGTACACCGCACCGCCGTAGACGCGGGCGGTGATCGTCGCGCCGCGCACGGCGCGGGCGGACTCGCGGTCGACGTGCCAGCGCCCGCCGAGGCTGAAGACGCTCTGCGGCAACCTCTCCGGATCTGCGGCCGTGTAGTCGTGCGTGCCGTCCTTCGGGCCGGTCGGTGAGAAGCTCTGCGCGCGCGCCGTGCCGAGGTACGTCTCGGGCGTCGCGCGATGGCCGACGGTCTCGATCTCACCGCGCGGCTCGGCCCGCTGCCCGAGGCGGGGATCGCCGGCCTCGGCCAGCAGCGTGCGGATCGCCGACTCGGTCTGCTCGTACTCGCCCTCGCCGAAGTGCACGTAGCGCACGCGCCCCTTCGCGTCGATGAGGTACTTCGCCGGCCAGTACTGGTTGCCGAACGCGTTCCACGTGCCGAACGCGTTGTCCTGGACGACCGGGTAGCGGATGCCCTGGCGGCCGATCGCCGCGCTGACGTTGGCGGTCTTGCGCTCGAAGGCGAACTCCGGCGTGTGGACGCCGACGATCGTCAGGCCCCGATCGCGGTAGTGCTCGTCCCACGCCTTGAGGTAGGGCAGCGTGCGCAGGCAGTTGATGCACGTGTACGTCCAGAAGTCGACGAGCACGACGCGGCCGCGCAGGCCGGCCGTCGTCAGCGGCCGGGAGTTCAGCCAGCGCGGCGCGGCGGCGGCAAAGGCCGGTGCATCGCCCAGCACCGGCAGGCGTGACGTGCTCGTCTCGCCTGGGCGACCGGCATGACCCGCCGCCGCCGCACGCGCGATGGCGTCCACGACCGCGTCGTCGAACTTCGGCTTGCCGCGCAGCTCGGCGAGCTCGGCCTCGACGGCGTCGGACTTCTCCAGGCCGCCGGTCGGGTTGGTCAGAAACGACGGGAAGTGGCTGGCCAGCGCCTCCTGGAAGCGCAGGTCGACGCTCGTGAACATGAGCGCCGCCGTGAGCACCATGACCGCGCCGAAGCCGCGCTGCAGCGCGCCGCCGCGGCCGGTGCGGCGCACGCGGTCGATCACGCGGCGCCCGCCGAGGGCGAGGCCGAGCAGCACGACGGCCGAGCCGAGCCCGTAGGCGATCGCGACGGCAACGAGCTTCGCGGTCGTCCCCGACGCGGCGCTGACCGAGATCACCGCGGCGAGGATCGGCCCGGCGCAGGGCGCGTAGACGAAGCCCAGCGCGCCGCCCACCGGCAGGCCCGACCAGAAGCCGCCGGCGTCGCGGCGGGGCGCCAGGCGCGACAGGAAGCTCAGGCGCAGCGTGACCCACTCGGCCGCCCGCGGCACGAGCAGCGTGACGCCGAACAGCGCGAGAAAGGCGATCGCGATGGTCCGCAGCGTCCCGTCGCCCACGCCGACGCCGTCGACGACCGAGGCGACGCCGACGATCGTGATCACGTGCGTGAGCGTCAGCCCGGTGACGATCCCGGCCGGCCGGCGCCGGCCACCGGTGCCGCTGGCCGACAGCAGCGCCGGCAGGACCGGCAGCACGCACGGCGTGATCGCGGTGGCCGCGCCGGCGAGGAATGCGAAGGTGAGCAGGAGGATCATGGTCGGGGGGTCTGTACTAGGCTGCCGCGCCAATGAAGAAGGTCGTCTCTGCGCTCGGCAAGCCGTTTCGCTTCATCGGCAGGTTCCTGTTGCGGCTCCTGCGCTCGCTGCGCTTCCTGGGCAAGCCGTTCGCCCGCCTGGGCAAGCTGCGCGGCAAGGCACGGATCATCGCGTTTGCCGTCCTCGCCGTGGTCGCAGTTGGCGCGGTGCTGCTCCTCAAGCCCGGCCCCAACGACAACGAGGCCGTCGCCGAGACACTCGAGAACTACGCGGCCGCCACGCGCGACAAGGACTACCAGGCGATCTGCGACGAGATCTTCGCCAACGACTTGATCGAGCGCGTGCGGGCGGCAGGTGTGCCATGCGAAGTCGCGGTGCAAACGGGCTTGGAGGATCGCCAGAATCCGCGGCTCGAAGTGCTCGGCGTCGAGGTCAACGGCGACCAAGCGCTTGCCCGTGCGCGGTCGACCGCCGGCGGGGAGGTTCCTTCGACCGACCTCATTCGGCTCATCCGGGAAGACGGCGACTGGCGCGTCGCCTCGCTGTCGGAGCCGGGCGCCACGCTGCAGACGCCGTAGGCGCCGGCTCAGCGTCTGATCACGACGGTGAACGCGGCCAGCGCGAAGGCGATCTGGCCGAACGTCATCGCCGTGCCGAGGTTCGGCGCGCCGGCGGCCTCGGCGATGAGCGTGCCGGCGATGAACGCGCCGATCATCAACGCCAGGTCGACGAGCAGCCGGCGGCGGGACGCGCTCATGCCGCGGCCTGCGCCTCGAGCGCGCGTGTCAGGGCGGGGACGTCGAGCGCCGCGTCCTGCTCGTCGAGCAGCTTGAGCGCCGCGCGCCGGCCGCCGAGCGCGCGCAGGCCGCGCTCGCCGTGCTCGGCGACGAAGTCCGCCAGCGCGCCCGCGCGGCGGGCGGCGAGCCGGCGCGCGGGGACGTCGAGCCGCGCGCGGTGCTCGTCGAGCGCGTCGACGAGCTCGTCGAAGCCGGCCGGCGGCGCGAGCGAACTGACCGCGAGGACCTTCGTCTCCGTGACGCCCAGCGAGCGCAGCGCCGCGCTGAGGTCGCGCCGTGAGCGCAGGGCGATCGGTCCCAGGTCGGCCTTCGTGACGACGAGCACGTCGGGGATCTCCATGATCCCCGACTTGAGGAACTGCAGGACGTCACCGCCGCCGGGCTGCACCACGACCGCGACGGTATCGGCGACCTCGGCGACCTCGGTCTCGGACTGACCGACGCCGACCGTCTCGACCACCACGACGTCGAACGCCGCGGCGAGCGCGTGGGCCGCCGCGCGCGTGGCGGGGGCCAGGCCGCCGAGCCGCCCGGCGGCCGCCATCGAGCGGATGAAGACCTCGTCGTCGCGCGGGTCGACGACGATCCGCGCGCGGTCGCCGAGCAGCGCGCCGCCCGAGCGCTTGGAGGACGGGTCGACGGCGAGCACGGCGACGCTGCGCCCCCGCGCCCGCCAGGCCGCGACGAGGTGCGACAGCAACGAGGACTTGCCCGCTCCGGGCGGGCCGGTCACGCCGACGACGTGGGCGGGCGCTTCGCCGCCGAGCGCGGCGGGCGAGACGGCGTGCAGCAGCGTGTCGATCTCGGCGCGCTGCGCCGGCGCCCGGCTCTCGACGAGGTTGAGCACCGCGGGCGCGGCGGAGCGGTCGCCGTCGCGCAGGCGCTGGCCGAGGTCTTCGCCGGTGGCGGACATCCGCGCCGGACGCTAGTACACGGCTTGGCGGGGCGGGGAGGAGCCGGCATGGGCTCGTGCGCATCCGCGCTAAGTCGGCGGGGTACACCGCACCTGGCGCTGCCGGCCGGCCGTCGTGGGATCGGCCCGGCGCGCCCCCCACCGAGGAGGAGAGACCGTGCCGAACGACCCGTCGCGCCCGCGTCGTGGCGTCCTGAGGCAGCTGTGGTTCTGGGTGCTGATCGCGATCGTCGCGGGCACCGCGTTCGGGCTGCTGCTTCCCGATCAGGCCAGGGACGCCAAGTGGCTGGCGGATGCGTTCCTGCAGCTCGTCAAGACGATCACCGCACCGGTGATCTTCCTGACCGTCGTCGTCGGGATCGCCTCGCTGGGCAGCCTGGCCCGCGCCGGTGGACTGGCCGCACGGGCGCTGGGCTACTTCTTCGTGGCGACGGTCGTCGCGCTCGCGCTCGGGCTGCTGGACCCCGATGCGGCGCCGGCCGACGACGTCGGCACCCGCCGACGCCGGCGGGGGGCCCAGCGGCTCAGACGGGCTCGCAGCGCGCGGCCGAGCCGGTCCCGGCGTAGGGACGGGCTCAGGCGGCGGCTTCGAGGCAGAGCACGCCGCCGTCGCCCACGGTCGCGGCGTGCTCGGTCCCGGGATCGACCTCGAGCCGGTCGCCCGGCTCGAGCGCGAAGTCGCCGTCGTGCGTGTGGAAGACGATGCTGCCGGTCACGCAGTAGAGGACCTTCGTGTAGCCGTGCGCGTGCCAGCCGTAGCGGTCGCCCGGCCCGTTGCCCCAGGCGGACGGCCGCAGCCCCTGCTCGGCATAGCGCGCCTCGATCCGCTCGCGGTCGGGTGGCTGGACGTCGGCCTTCGCGATGCGCGCTGCCATCGCGCGCAGGCTACCCCCGCCGGCAGGAATCCAGGCGCGCCGCGGGAACTTCGCAACGTCCGAGATTGCAGGATCGAACGGATGGCGGAGGGGCCCGATGAGCGACGAGCAGGCGACCGACGATGACGAGCCGCAGGACGAGCAGCCGACCGTCCTGCTGATCGGCGACGGCGACCTCAACGAGGAGACGGCGCGGGCGCTGGAAGCGGCCGGCGCCGAGGTCACCCGGCTCTGCCAGCCCGAGGAGGACGACGTCCGCGCGGCGCTCGAGGACGGCGCCGTCGACGCGGTCGCGGTGGTCGAGCGTGAGGACGCGATCGTGCTGCGCTTCGCGCTCATGGTGCGCGCGATCTCCGCCGACGTGCCGCTGCTGCTGACGATCTTCGACGAGACGATGGCCGAGCAGGTCGGCGAGGTCGTGCCCGATGTACGCATGACCTCGCTCGCCGACATCGTCGCGCCGTCGCTGGCCGGGCCGTGCATCGACGAGCGCTTCACCGCGGTTTCGTTCGAGCACGGCGCGCCGGTCGGCGTCGTCGAGGGCGACGACGACGTGACCGAGGTGCCGATCCGCCGGCCCCGGCCGCGGCGTGTCGAGGCGCTGGCGCGCGCGCTGTTCACGCCCTACGACAAGAGCGCCGGGATGCTGCTGTTCGGGGCGATCGGGCTGGCCGCGGTCTTCACCATCGAGACCGTGACGGCGGTCTTCACGCTCGATCAGAGCGCCGTCGACGCGGTCTATGGCTCCGCGAAGACGCTCGTCACCGTCGATCCGAACCCGAAGGTCACCGACGGGCCGGGTTGGTACAAGCTGTTCACGTCGGCCACGATGATCATCGCCCTGCTGCTGGCCGCGGCGTTCACGGCGGGACTCGTCAACCGGGTGGTGGAGCGCCGCCTGACGGGGCTCATCGGCCGCAACGCGGTGCCGCGTCGCGACCACGTCGTGGTCGTCGGTCTCGGCCAGGTGGGGATGCGGCTGTGCCTGCTGCTGCGCGCCTGCAGGATCCCGCTCGTCGCGGTGGAGTCCGACGAGAACGGCGAGCGCGTCGGGATCGCCAAGGAGCTCGGCCTGCCGGTCGTCATCGGTCGCGCCGCCGACCCCTCGCTGATGCGCCGCCTCTCCCTGCACCGGGCGCGGGCCGTCGCGGCGGTGACCGCCGATGACCTCGAGAACATCTCGGTGGCGATGACGGCGCGCGGCATCCATGCCGACATCCGCACCGTGCTGCGCGTGGGGGACGGCAACGTCGCCAACGAGACCCGCTCGCTGCTCGCCCTCGGCATCGTCCGCGACGTGCACCGCCTCGCCGCGCTGCTGCTCACCGCGCAGATCCTCGACCGCGGCGCCGAGACCGTCGTGTGCCTCGGCGACGACGCGTACCTGCGCTTCCCCGACGGGCGGCTGGAGCGCGCCGAGCTCGAAGCCTTGGCCTAGCGGCGCGACACGAGCGGGGCGCGCAGATCAGCGCGCCCTGGGGACGGTTGCGGGGGCGTGCGCGTCGCAGTACGGTCGGCCGAATGGGAGTGAGCCTGTCGCGCCGTCGCTTCCTGCGCCAGTCCGCGGCGGCGGCCGGTGCGGTCGTCGTCGGATTTGACCTCTCGACGCGCGCCTGGGCGACCGCCGGTCAGCGAACGGGTTCGCCGGCGCGGGGGTTTCCCGCGTTCGACGGCGTGCTGCGAACCGACGCGAGCGCCCGCCTGGCCGCCGCCGACGACTTCGGCCACATCGTCCACCGGCGGCCGGTGGCGGTGCTCGAGCCGGGCTCGGTGCAGGACATCGCGCGGCTGATCGGCTTCGCCGCACGCCACGGGATCGGCGTCGCCGCGCGCGGCGAGGGTCATGGCGCCTTCGGGCAGGCGCAGGTGCGCGGCGGCGTCGTGGTCGACATGAGCCGGCTGGCTCGCGTGCACCGCATCGACCCCTCGGCGGTCGAGGTCGACGCCGGCGTCACGTGGCGAGCGCTGCTCGACGCCACGCTCGCGCGCGGGCTCATGCCGCCGACGCTCACCGACTACCAGGACCTGTCGGTGGGAGGAACGCTCAGCGTGGGCGGGATCGGCGGCGCGCAGCTGCACCACGGTGCGCAGGTCGACAACGTCGTCGCGCTCGATGTCGTCACCGGCACGGGCCGCCGCGTGCGCTGCTCCCGCACCCGGGCGCCGCTGCTGTTCGACGCCGTCCTGGCCGGCCGCGGGCAGTGCGGTGTGATCGTCCGCGCGGTCCTGAACCTGATCCCGGCGCCCGCCACCGTCCGGTTTTTCGACCTGCTGTACGTCGACCTCGCCACGTTCGCCGCCGACGCGCGGACGGTCGTGCGCGACGGGCGCTTCGACACGCTGCAGGGGCTCGTCGTGCCGTCCCCGGCCGGCGGCTGGGCGTATCTACTCGAGGCGACGAGCTGCTCGGGGCGCGGCGACGACGCGCTGCTGGCGGGCCTGCGCGACATCCGCAGCGAGGCGACCATCAGCGACATGCAGTTCGCGGCCTACGCGAAGCGCCTGGATCCGATCGTCGCCGCGCAGAAGGCGTCGGGCGACTGGGCGCGCCCGCACCCGTGGTTCGACGCCTGGCTGCCCGATCGGCACGCCGAGGCGTATGCCGGACGGGTGCTGTCCGAGCTGACGCTGCGCGACACCGGCGGCGGCCCGGTGCTCCTGTACCCGACGCGGTCGCAACCGTTCACCCGGCCGCTGTTGCGCCTCCCCGACAGCGAGCTGATCTGGCAGTTCGACATCCTGCGCACCGCGCTGCCGACGACGGCGTCAGCGGACGAGATGGTGCGCGCCAACCGCGTTGCGCTGCAGCGGGCCCGGCGCGTCGGCGGCGTTGCCTACCCCGTCGGCGCCACGCCCGTCAGCCGCAGCGAGTGGGCACGCCACTACGGCCGCGCCTGGCCCGGGTTCGTGCGCGCCAAGCGCCGGTATGACCCGGCGCGCATCCTCTCGCCGGGCCAGGGAATCTTCGCCCCGCCCGCCGGCCCGTAGGCGCCGGGCGCGCGATGGCGGGCGTTATTGCGGCTCGGACCCGAAGGGGATCTGCGTCGGCTCCCTGGCCGGCGGCTCGTCGGGCGTGTCGGACGAGACGCGCCCCGAGCCGTCGCACAGCGCGCAGGTGATCTGCACGAGCGGCCCCTTCTGCGGATCGGCGTACTTGCCGCGGCCGCTGCAGCGCGGGCATCGCTTCGTGTCGCCTGCGCCGGCCATCGGCGATGGTCGGTACCCCGTTTGGGGACCGGCGACACGCCGACGGGCGCGGACCCATATGGCGGTCCGACATCCCCGCAACGCGTTGCCCGGACTCAGGGTGAGATCCGGGCGAGCCCGTCCACGCCGCTCTGGACGCACGACATTGCGGACGTTATGTTCGCGCGATGGCTTCGCCACCAGCTGCCGTCGGCGTCGTGGTCGTACCGCAGTTCATCGATCGGCGGCTGGCGCGAATGCTGTACTCGATGCTGCGGCTGCGGGGGCACCGTCGCGAGGGCAGGCGCGACGACCATATTCCGACGGCGTTGAGCTTCTGGGGCGACTCGACCCTGGACGCGTTTCACCTGACCGTCCTTCCGGATGCGGAGGCGGTCGCCCACGGTCCGCTCTTTCCGACCTACTGCTACGCGCGGCTCTACGGCCACGGCGACGTGCTGCATCGCCATCACGACCGCGAGGCGTGTGAGATCGTCGTCAGCGTCCACCTGGGCCACCGCGGCGCCGCACCGCCACCGATCTGCTTTGCGACGGGGGAGGTCGTCGACCAGAAGCCCGGCGACGGCGTCGTCTTCGGCGGCGCGGCGATCGACCATTGGCGCGACCGGTTCTCGGGTGAGGATTTCGGCCAGATCTTCATGAACTTCGTCCGTGCCGACGGCGCCCATCGCGGCCTCGCCTTCGACGGACGGCATGCGGCGTTCCCGCCGTCGCTCGTGCCCCACCCGCTGGCCCCTGCCCTGGACCACGCGTGAACGTCGTCCACCCGGGGCGCGACGTCGTCGTGGTCGACGACGTGCTCGACCGTCCGTCGTTCGCAGCCATCGGGCAAGCCTTGCTGCACGGACGCTACGACTCGGTTCACGCGCGAGGCTGGGACAAGGCGTGGCGGCTCTGCGACGGCACGCCGTTGCGGGGCGCCGGTGTCTACTACGACCCGACAGGCGCACAGGCGCGGCCGGGCGCGCGGTACCCGACGGCGAGCATCGTCGACACGTTCATCGACGTGGTGCGTGCGCTGACGACGCAGCACCCGCAGATCGTCGGCACCGAGGGCGTCGAATGGTCGTCGATGTTCCTGTCGCCGTGGCTTTATCCCGTGGGCAGCGCGCTGACGCTGCACCGCGACGGCGGCGCCTACAGCGGGGCGTTCACGTACTTCGCACACCCGCGGTGGGGCGTCCACTGGGGCGGCGAGCTGCTGATCCTCGACGACGAGCCGTCGCCCGCCCCGCGACAGCCACAGGGCGCGACCGGCTGGCTGGCGGAGGACGAGCTGCACGGCGGGCTTGCGACCTGTGTCTTCGCCCGGCCGAACCGGCTGGTGCTCGTGGGACCCGATCGCCCGCATCTCATGACGCGTGTCGACGTGAACGCCGGCGATCACGTCCGCACGACCCTTGCCGGATTCTTCCTGCGGCGCTGAAGTGGAGTACCGGAGGCTGGGCAACACCGGGCTGAGGGTCAGCGTCCTGGCGTTCGGCTCGTGGGTCACGTTCGCCGAGCAGGTCAAGCCGGACGTCGCGCGGGCGTGCCTGGCCGTCGCGCGCGAGGGTGGTGTGACGCTCTTCGACACGGCAGAGACGTACGCGGGCGGGCGCGCGGAGTGGCTCCTCGGTGCGGCGATCGAGGACCTCGGATGGGAGCGCTCGTCGTACGTCCTGTGCACGAAGCTCTACTGGGGGATCCAGCAATGGCCGCACCTGCGCACCACGTTGAACCGCAAGTACCTCCTACAGGGCATCGACGGATCCCTGAAGCGGTTGCGGACCTCCTTCGTCGACCTCTTGCTGTGCCATCGCCGCGATCCCGACACCTCCATCGAGGAGGTGGTCTGGACGATGTCGGACATCGTCGCCGCCGGCAAGGCGCTGTACTGGGGCACCTCCGAATGGCCCGTCGACGATGTCCGTGTGGCGTGTCGGCTCGCCGAGCGCCATGGCCTGCGCAAGCCGGTCGTCGAGCAGCCCGAGTACAACCTCTTTGCGCGCCGCCGCGTCGAGCAGGACTACCGGCCCCTCTACGAGGATCTCGGCATCGGGCTGATGACGTGGAGCCCGCTCGCGTCGGGACTTCTGACCGGAAAGTACGGCGCCGGGGTTCCCGCGGATACGCGGGGCGCGCTGCCCGGCTACGAGTGGCTGCGCGGGTCGCTCGTCGATCCCGAGCGCAATCGACGTGTGGCGAAGCTCGAGCGCGTGGCGCACGAGCTCGGCTGCACCCCGGCGCAGCTCGCGATCGCGTGGTGCACCCAGCATCCCGGCGTCTCGAGCGTGATCCTCGGAGCCAGCCGTCCGCAGCAGGTGCGCGAAGACCTCGGTGCCATCGCGGTCGCCGCACGGCTCACGCCCGAGATCCGGGCGCTTATCGAAACAGAGATCCGGTGAGCAGAGCGGCCTTGCGCGGCTGCATCGCGCTCGGGTAAGGTCGGGAGGGTCGCCACAGTCAGACGATCTGCTGACATCCATCGTGTTAGGGGGAGGCTCACGTGATTTCTCACCTACAGGACAAGCGACGCGTCGACGCTCTGTTCAGGGTGCTCTCGTCCGATTACCTACTGCGCGAGCAGTTCGTCACCGATCCCGCCCAGATCCTGACCGAGTACACGTCGGGCAAGCGCCTCGAGCCCGAGCAGGCAGAGGTGGCCAATCACCTCGTCTACGCCATGGTGTCCAACGAAGGACTCCTTGACTGGATGACGTCCTACGCCGCCGGGGGCGGCACGGTCCCAGCCGGGGAGGAGTTCGCGGCGGACTTCGTGAGCGCGGTCGCGCGTCACGGCGACAAGCAGACCGTCGCGGCGATCGTCCGCGCCGCCGCCAAGGATCAGGATGTCTTCACGGTCCAGGCCGAGGTCGTGCGCAACCTCATCCTCGCCGTTTCCACAGGCCGAGGTCAGGTCTTCTCGGGCACGGAGATGAGCTCGCCAGGGACGGAGATCAGCCCGGGGCCGGGGACGGAGATGAGTCCGGGCCACCTCGCTGCGGGCGCGGAGGAGCTCGTTGGGGGACAGGTCTTCGCGGGCACGGAGATGAGCTCGCCGGGGACGGAGATGAGTCCGGGCCGGGTCTTCGCGGGCACGGAGATGAGCTCGCCGGGGACGGAGATGAGTCCGGGGCAGGTCTTCGCGGGCACGGAGATGAGCTCGCCGGGGACGGAGATGAGTCCGGGCCGGGTCTTCGCGGGCACGGAGATGAGCTCGCCGGGGACGGAGATGAGTCCGGGCCGGGTCTTCGCGGGCACGGAGATGAGCTCGCCGGGGACGGAGATGAGTCCGGGGCAGGTCTTCGCGGGCACGGAGATGAGCTCGCCGGGGACCGAGATCAGCCCCGGACACGGCACGAACATCAGCCCCGGCAGCGTCGTCGGCATCGATTTCGAGGTGGCACTGCAGGCGCTCGTGGGGTTCGCGACGCAGCTGCGTCAGGTGGGCGCCCTGAACGCCGTGCGCTTGCGGTAGAGCATCGCGTTGGCGTTACAGCCGGTCACGCACGGATGACCGACGTCATGACGGGCGCGGGTCGTGACGCCACGCGTGACGACCGGCGTGCCACCGCAGCGCGCATGGCGCAGAGCGGCAGGTTCGTGGAGAGCCTGCCGCTGTGGCGTGACGAGGTCTGCTCCGGGGGTGGCGCGTGGGTCGAGACCGCGATCGTAGAGGCGATGCAATGGCGCGATCTTCGGATCGCCGGCGGACTCGCACAGCTCCTTGCGGCCGCCAGGTGGGGCTCGGCGTGGTATCCCGCGCACTCCGCCGACGCGGCCACCGCGGTACCGGTGCCGGCCCGCCCCAAGCGGACCCAGCTGTCGGCGGACAAGCTACGTCACGACATCGACCAGTTCCGCCACCTCCGCGATCTCGGCGTGCTCGGCGACGAGTTCGAGGCGATCATCGACGCCTACACCGAGATCGCCGAGCGCCTGCTTGCAGCGGGAGCCGACGCGCGCCCGCCGCTCACCGGTCAGGACGAGGCCCGCATCGGGCACGTCTACAACCGGATCGTGCACCTCGCAGCGGCCGACCGGGTGGACCGCGCGCTGTCGCCGACGTGGGCACCGGCCGTCGTGGAGGATCGCTACCGCGAGCCGCCGGGCATCGTCGTGATCGACGATTTTCTGGCTCCCGCGGCGCTCGAGCGAGTTCGGCGTTTCTGCCTGGAGTCCACGGTCTGGTCGGGCACGCGCTACCAGGACGGCCGGCTGGGCGCGTTCTTCGTGGACGGGTTCCACGCGCCGCTGTTGCTGCAGATCGCCGAGGAGATCCGCGCCGCGTTGCCCCGCGTGATCGGCGACCGCCATCCGCTGCGCCAGCTCTGGGGCTTCAAGAACGCTCCGACGACGGGGTTGCGGCCGACGACCCACGCCGACTTCGCAGCGGTCAACGTCAACTTCTGGATCACGCCGACATCGGCCAACCTCGACCCGAGCAGTGGCGGCCTGACCGTGTACGACGTCACGGCGCCGCTGTCGTGGGACTTCAAGACCTACAACGAGCGCCCCGATCTGATCGCTCGTCACCTCCATGACCAGGGTGCTCGCGCGATCCGGATCCCGTACCGCGAGAACCGCGCGATCGTGTTCAACTCCGACCTGTTCCATGCGACCGAGCCGATCCGCTTCCGGCCCGGTTACGCGGACCGTCGCGTGAACATCACGCTCCTCTACGGCGATCGGGCCGACGATCGCCACCATCGGGCGCCGCCGGTCGCAGGCGCGCCGGCGGGCGCACCGGCGTGGCGCTCGCGGGCGCTTCTCCGCAAACAGGGCTGATGCGCCTGCCGCCTGCGGCCAGCCGGTCCTATCAGGGACAGGACCTCTTCGTCCTCGACGTCCTCGGCGGGCTTCGCGGCGGGTTCTTCCTGGACTCCGGCGCCTCCGACGGGACACATGGCAGCAACACGCTGCTGCTCGAGTCGCAGTTCGGGTGGCGTGGCATCTGCGTCGAGCCGAACGACGAGCTGTTCTCGCGACTGGCGCGCGCGCGCCGCTGCACCTGCGTGCACTGCTGCCTGTACGACCGCACCGGCGACGTCGCGTTTCTCCAGGGCGCCGGCGTCTTCGGGGGCATCGTCGAGGAGTACGAACCAAAGCTCTTGGCGTACGCGCGGTCGCTCGTCGCCTCACAAGGCGGAGCCCCCGACGGCGACGGGGCGGTCAGCAAGCCGGCGCGCACCATCCGCTCGGTTCTGCGCGAGCATGACGCACCGCGCGTCATCGACTACTGGAGCCTGGACACGGAGGGCTCGGAGCTCTCCCTGCTGCGGTCCTTCCCCTTCGACGAGTACAGCGTCCGCGTGCTAACCGTCGAACACAACCTCACGCCCGCGCGGGAGCGCATCCGCGAGATCCTCGAGCGGCGCGGGTATCGCCGCGTCCGCGCGCTCGGAATCGACGACGGCTACGTCCTGGGTGCATCGCGCTCGCAGCCGGCGTGGCGAAGCCGGGTGTGGGCCCGCTGAACGAGGCCGCCGCGCCGCGGCGATGATGAGCGAGCCGATCACGGCCTTGCCCGGTCCGGCCACTCAGGTGCCCGCCGCCACCCCGTTGCGCTCCGCGACGAGCGCGACGATGTCGCGCATGATGCCCGTCAGGTCGAAGTCCTTCGGCGTGTAGACCGCCGCGACGCCGGCCTGCTTGAGGGCCGGCACGTCGGCCTCCGGGATGATCCCGCCAACGACCACGGGCGCGTCGACCCCCGCTTCGCGCAGCCCCTCGACGATCCCCGGGATCAGCTCGCGGTGCGAGCCCGACAGGATCGACAGGCCGATGACGTGCACGCCCTCCTGCAGCGCCGACGTCACGATCTGAGCGGGGGTGAGGCGGATGCCCTCGTAGACGACCTCCATGCCGACGTCGCGGGCGCGGACGGCGATCTGCTCGGCGCCGTTGGAGTGCCCGTCGAGGCCGGGCTTGCCGACGAGGATCTTGAGCCGGCGCCCCAGCGCGTCGCCGACGCGGGCGACCTCGTCGCGCAGCTCCTCGAGCTCGGGGTGGGCGGGGTCGGCGTCCACCGGCCCCGCCGCCGCCGCGCCGACGCCGGTCGGCGCGCGATAGTCGCCGAACGAGTCGCGCAGCGCCTGCGACCACTCGCCCGTCGTCGCGCCGGCCCGCGCGGCGGCGATCGTCGCGGGCATGATGTTCACGCCGTCGTCGGCGGCCGCGGCGCGGAGGTCGTCCAGCGCGGCCTCGACAGCGGCCGCGTCGCGCGCGGCGCGCCACTCCTGCAGCGACGCGATCGCCTCCGCCTCGACGCCCGCATCGACGGTCATGATCCCGCCGTCCTCGCCCTCGGCCAGCGGTGAGGGCGCCGTCTCGCGGTACTTGTTTTGGCCGACGACGACGAGCTCGCCGGTCTCGATGCGGCGGATCCGCTCGCGGTGGGAGTCCACGAGGGCCGACTTCATGTAGGAGACGGCCTCGACGGCCCCGCCGTGCTCCTCGACGATCGCCATCTCGGCCTTGGCGCCCTCGACGAGCTCGGCGACGAGCCCCTCCATCACCACCGAGCCCTCGAAGATGTCGGGGTACTCGAGCAGGTCGGTCTCGTAGGCGAGGATCTGCTGGATGCGCAGCGACCACTGCTGATCCCACGGTCGCGGCAGCCCCAGCGCCTCGTTCCAGGCGGGCAGCTGGATCGCCCGCGCGCGGGCGTTGCGCCCGAGCGTGACGCCCAGGGCCTCCAGCACGATCCGCTGGACGTTGTTCTCCGGCTGGGACTCGGTCAGGCCCAGCGAGTTGACCTGCACGCCGTAGCGGAAGCGCAGGTGCTTGGGATCCTTCACGCCGTAGCGATTGCGCCCGATCGACTCCCACATCTCGCCCATCGCGCGCAGCTTGGCGTGCTCCTCGACGAACCGCACGCCGGCGTTGACGAAGAACGAGATGCGCGAGAAGACCCTGCCCATGAGCTCCTCGTCGACGCGCGCGCGGACCGCGTCGAGCACGGCGATCGCGTTGGACAGCGCGTAGGCGATCTCCTGCACCGGCGTCGCCCCGGCCTCCTGCAGGTGGTAGGAGCAGATGTTGACCGGATTCCAGCGCGGCACCTCGGTCACGGTGTAGGCGACCATGTCGGCGATCAACCGCATCGACGGCGCGGGCGGGAACGCGTACGTGCCGCGGGCGAGGAACTCCTTGATGATGTCGTTCTGGGTGGTGCCCTGGAGGGCGGCGGGGTCGAGGCCGTGCTCCTCGGCCGTGACGATGTACAGCGCCAGCAGCCAGGCCGCCGTCGCGTTGATCGTCATCGACGTGTTCATCGTCTCCAGCGGGATGCCGTCCATGAGCTCGCCCATGGCGCCGCGATGGGCGATCGGGACCCCGACCTTGCCGACCTCGCCGCGCGCGAGCTCGTGGTCGGCGTCGTAGCCGGTCTGGGTCGGAAGGTCGAACGCGATCGACAGTCCGGTCTGCCCCTTGGCGAGGTTTGCGCGGTACAGCTCGTTGGACTTGCGCGCGGTCGAATGCCCTGCGTACGTGCGCATCATCCACGGCCGGTCGGGCTCGGGCAGCCGGTGAGCGGGCGTCTGGCTCATCGCGGCGGATCGTACCGGCACAGCGCCGGTATGGTCCCGTCCGGATCGGGTACGGACCCATCACATCAACCATCGGAGGAGGACCCATGGCATCGGAAGACGAGACCCCCGAAGTCCCCGGCCACGCTGAGGAGAACGTCGGCGGCGGCGAGGGCCAGGACAGCGAGATTCCCGTCGGCGTCGACGCGCTGACCGATGAGCAGATCGCCAAGGCCGAGGAGGCCGGACCGGCGGATGGCGGCGGCGAGGGCGGCGACGACGACGCGCTCGACGTCTCCGCGCTGATGGACGACTCCGGCGACGCCGGCGATGACGCCGCTGCGGGCGACGACGCCGACGCGGGTGGCGACGACGCCGATGCGGGCGACGCGGACGCCGATGCCACGCCCGACGACGACGTGGACGGGCCGGACGCCGCCGCCGACAAGGGGTAGAGACCACACCGCAACCTCCCACGCTCCACGCCGTTTGCGCTCCATGGGCGAACGGCACACGCGGCGCCAGTTCATGCGCCGCGGGAGCGCGGCGGCGCTCGTCGCGGCGAGCGCGCCCGCGCTGCTGGCCGGCGCCGCCCCTGCCGCGACGACCGCCGAACTGCGCCGCCGGCTGCGCGGCACGGTCGTCACGCCGCGCGACCCCGGCTGGGGCGCGGCGTTCGCGCTGCGCAACCCGCGCCTGGACGTCGAGCCGCGCGCGATCGCGTTCTGCGAGAGCAGCGCCGACGTCGCGCAGGTCGTCCGCTTCGCGCGCGCCCGCGGCTGGCCCGTCGCCGGCCGCAGCGGCCGGCACTCCTTCGCCGGCTACGGCAACGCCGTGGGGGGCATCGTCGCCGACGTCTCGCGCATCGACGCGGTCACGCTCGATCCCGGCCGCCCGCTGGCCCGGGTCGGCGGCGGCGCCGACGTGTTCGACGTCTACCGCGACCTCGTCGTCGCGCGCGAGCGCGCGCTGCCGGTCGGCACCTGCCCGACCGTCGGCCTCGCGGGGCTGACGCTGGGCGGCGGCTTCGGTCGCCTCATGCGCCGCTACGGCGTCACGGCCGACAGCCTGCGCGGCGCGACCGTCGTGCTGGCCGACGGGCGCATCGTGCGCTGCTCGGAGGACCGCCGCGCCGATCTCCTCTGGGCGCTGCGCGGCGGCGGCGCCGGCTTTGCGATCGTCACGCAGCTGCGCTACGCGGTGCGCGAGGCGCCCGCCGGCCCGATCGCGTTCACCCTGTCCTATCCCTGGACGCAGGCGGCGGCGGCGATCGACGCCTGGCAGCGCACGCTGCCCACGGCACCCACCACGCTTTCCTACGGACGCCTGCGCGCCCTGCGGCGGCCGAACGGGGCGCTGACGCTGACGGCCTCCGGCCACTGGTACGGCAGCGAGTCGTCTCTGCGCGCGCTGCTGGCGCCGCTCGTCGCGGCCGGCCCGGCGCGCCAGACGCTGCGCCGGCGCACGTTCGCGCAGGCCGCCCGGCCCGACAGCGTGACGCTGCGCGACGGCGAGCCCGTGCTCGGCGAGCTGACGCAGTTTCCCAACTACCAGCGCTCGGACTTCTTCGCGCGGCCGCTGCCGGCACCCGCGATCGCCGCGCTCGTCGCGGCGATCGAGTGCTGGCCCGGCGTCGGCGGGCGCGGTCACGAGGGGGGCGTGCAGCTCGACGCGCTCGGCGGCGCCGTCAATCGGCCGGCGCCCGGCGCGACGGCGTTCGTCCACCGCGCGCAGCGGCTGCACTGCGCCTACCTGAGCTTCTGGGGCGCGAGCGATCCGGGCCCGATGGCCGCGGCCTGCGCGCAGTGGGTCCGCGACACGCAGGCGCTGCTCACGCCGCACGCGTCGGGCGAGGCGTTTCAGAACTACATCGATCCCGAGCTGCCGGACTGGGAGCAGGCCTACTACGGCGCGAACCTCGCGCGGCTGCAGGCCGTCAAGCACCGCTACGACCCGGCCGGCCGCTTTGCGTTCGCCCAGGGGGTGACTCGATAGCGTCAGGCCCCGATGCGCGCGATCGACGTCTTCCACGAGGGCCTTGAGCACGTCATCTGCGCCTGGCAGGTCGACGACGTCATCGTCGACCCGGGCCCGGAGTCGACCTCGGACACACTGCTGGACGCGCTCGGCGACGAGGAGCCGCGCGCGCTGCTGCTGACGCACATCCACTTCGACCACGCCGGCGCCGCGGGTGCGCTCGTGCGCCACTGGCCCGATCTCGAGGTCTGGGTCCACGAGCGCGGCGCGCGCCACCTGGCCGACCCGACGCGCCTCGTCGCCTCGGCCAAGCGCCTGTACGGCGAGGAGTTCGACCGGCTCTGGGGCGAGGTCGTCCCGATCCCGGAGAAGAACCTGCGCATCCTGCGCGGCGGCGAGAGCCGGGACGGCTGGGAGGTCGCGTACACGCCCGGGCACGCCTCGCATCACGTCTCCTACCGCCATGCCGACTCGGGCTGGGTGTTTGCCGGCGACACGGCCGGCGTGCGCCTGCCGCCGGGCGAGCTGCTGCTGGCGCCGACGCCGCCGCCGGACTTCGACCTCGACGCCTGGCGGGCGTCGATCGACACGATCGAGGCGTGGGAGCCGCAGACGCTGGCGATCACGCACTTCGGCGACTATCGCGACGTCGCCGCGCATCTCGACCGCGTCCGCGAGGCGCTCACCCGCTGGAGCGAGCTGGCCGGGCGCACCGACCGCGACGGCTACGCCGACGCGCTGCGCGCCGAGCTCGCCGCCACCCTCGACGAGCAGGCGGCCGCTTCCTTCGCCCAGGCGATGCCGCCCGAGGACCAGTGGCTGGGGATCGACCGCTACCGCAATCGACCGCGCGACACTGGCGCGACGGGCTGAGCGCTCGTATCCTGCGATCCCGTATGAGCCAGACGATCGAGAAGCCTCGCACCGGGCCGCCGGGCAGCGGGCTCGGCGGGCACTGGCGCGTCATCGTCCGCAACGACGACCACAACACCTTCGATCACGTGGCCCACACGCTGGCTCGCTATATCCCCGGCGTGAGCGTCGACCAGGGCTTCCGGATCGCCGACACGATCCATCGCAGCGGCCTGGCGATCGTGTGGACCGGGCACCGCGAGGCGGCCGAGCTGTACTGGGATCAGCTGCAGGGAGCGGGCCTCACGATGGCCCCGCTCGAGCAAGGCTGACGGAGCCCAGTGGCTCCGCCCGCGGCCCGCGCATACCGGCGCACCCGCGGTGTGGAAGGCTGTAGCGCAGGGTGAGCGAGGGGGCAAGCACGAACGCCGGTCGCGCCGACCGCGAGCGCACGCTTCTGCGGGCGTATCACGTGGACGGCGACACCCGCGCCCGCGACGCGCTGGCGGAGGAGATGGTGCCGCTCGCGCGGGCCCTGGCCGGGCGCTACAGCGGCCGCGGAGAACCGATCGACGACCTCGTGCAGGTCGCCTGCGTCGGGATCATGAAGGCGATCGAGGGCTTCGACCTCTCGCGCGACGTGCGCTTCTCCTCCTACGCCACGCCGACCGTGCTGGGCGAGATCAAGCGCCACTTCCGCGACAAGACGTGGGCGATGCGCGTGCCGCGCGGCATGCAGGAGCTGCAGATCCGCCTCGCCAAGGCGCGCGACGAGCTCACGACGCAGCTCGGCCGCTCGCCGACGGTGCAGGAGCTCGCCGACTTCGTCGAGGAGCCCTTCGAGGAGGTGCTGCTGACGATCCAGAGCCAGGAGGCCCGGCGCACCCGCTCGCTCGACGAGCCGACCGGCGACGACGTGACGCTGGCCGACTCGATCGGCGCGCGCGACCCGGAGATCGGCCGTGCGGAGATGCGCGTCCTGCTCGACGACGCCTTCGACGTGCTCTCCGAGCGCGACCGCGAGGTGCTGCGGCTGCGCTTCGCCGAGGATCTCACCCAGACGGAGATCTCGCGCCTCGTCGGCGTGTCGCAGATGCAGGTCTCGCGGATCATCCGCCAGGCCCTGCGCACGCTGCGCGCCGACATCGAGCGCGAGAACGAGCGCAGCGACGCGGCGTAGGGCGAACGCGGACGCGGGCGGGCTTGCGACGGCGACGGCGGTGGCGGTGGCGGTGGCGGTGGCGGTCACAGGATCGCGCGGAGCGCTAACTACGGTCATGGACCCGGCGGCGCGCGAGCGCAGCGACGAGCAGCTGCTGGCCGCCGCCCGCGCCGAGCCCGAGGCCATCGCGCCGTTCTACCGCCGCCACGTGCGGGCGCTGTCGGCGTACTTCTGGCGGCGCAGCCGCGACGCGGACACGACCGCTGTCGTGGCTCTGGCTGCGGCACTGCGCTCGGGCTCGTCTCCCGGGACCGCCGGCGACGCCGCGCCGGTGCCATCCGCCACGAGCACGGCGCCGGCTGCGCTCGTGCCGCCCACCCTGAGCACGGCGCTGCGCGGGACCGTCGTCGCCGTGCTCGACGCCACGACGACGGCGGGTGCGGCACGCGAGGTGGCCGACCTGCTCCAGCGCCACGGCGCGACGCTCGATCGGGTCGGCACCGCAGCCGAGCAGACGCTGCCGGCGAGCGTGATCGAGTTCCGCCCGGGGATGGAGAGGCGCGCCGAAGCCGTCGCGCGCCTCGGGGTGCGCGACCTCCGCGAGCGTGACGCCGGCACCGCCTTGCGCGCGCCGCGCGCAGACATCGTCGTCTCGATTGGGGCAGATCGTCGCGAACCCTGAGCCGGGGGTGTGCGCAACCCCCACCCAGGGTGGCCTGACGGATGCCTCGCCTGGGGGCACCATGCACGGTGGGGATCGAACCAGACGCGCAAGGAGTCGTCATGTCGTCACGCCGCACGCCGCGCCGCGCCGTTCGCGCCGCGCTGCTCACCACCGCCGTCCTGGCCGCCCTCGGCGGCGTCGCCGTCGCCGCCGACGAGGGCGAGCCGACGGTGATCTCGGTCTCCCCGCGCGTGGTGATCGCCGCGGGGGAGGACAGCCCCGCCGACTTCCCCGGCGTCCCGAAGGCGCGGGCCGGGCAGCCGCTGCCGCGCGGCTACGCCGCCGTCGCGCGCGACGTCCGCATCACCCGCGGTGGCGAGATCGCGTTCGCCGCGCTGCGGATGACCTGCCCGCGTGGCAAGACCTGGCGCACCGGCGCCGCGACCGGCGACGTCGGACTCGCCGTGCTCGATCGCATCGTCTCCAAGAAGCGCTCGGTGCTCGTCATGGCGACCGCGCGCGAGCGGACGGCCACGGGAACGATCTACGCGCTCTGCCGCTGAGGCCGCGGGTCGCTCAGCGGCGCGCGCGCCGGTCGAACCACTCACCGAACGTGCCCAGCGCGCTCGCCGCGCCGTGGCCGATCCGGCCGGGCAGGCCGGGGACGCTGGCCAGCACCGCGCGGTCGCGATCGTCGCCGAGCGCGACCGCGGCGGCGCGGACGGCGTCCTCCTGTGCGCGCATCCGCTGCGCCCAGCCGTCGAGGCAGCGCTGCAGCTCGGCGTCGCCGTCCTGGGCGGCGGCGCGCGCGAGGTAGTCCAGCAGCGTGACGACGTGGACGACGTCGAGCACGGCGAAGCGCAGCGCCTGGTTGACCTCGAGCGCCGTGTCGAGCAGCGCGTTGCGGACGCCGGCCAGCCGCGCGCCGAGGCCCTGCGCCATCGGCTTGCCGTAGAGGCCGCGTGCGGCCGTGACGTCGGTCAGCTCGGCGATCAGCGCACCGGCCAGGTCGGCGCCCGAGCGCAGCAGCGCAGCCTCCTGCGGCGCGTGGGCATCGATTCGCTCGGCCAGCGTGCGCCAGTGGTTGCGCAGCTGGCGCGCCATCGCGAAGAGCTCGCGCAGGCCACGGTGCTCGGTGGGATGCATGGCACCAAGCCTAGTGCGCCGTCGCGTACGGGCCGGTACGCCGGGTGGTGATTCTGCGACCGGCAGACACGGGAGCACGCGAAATGGCAGACCGTCGCCGCGAAGTCCGATAGCGTGCGCGGGCGGCCGGGGTGTGTCCCCGGCCCCTGACGCGCTGCGAGGACCCCTGATCGAGTCCCCAACACCGCCCAGTCGCAACCCTCGGCGACTTGCCACGATTCTCGCGCTCGGCGTGGGCATCGCCGGCGTGCCCGGAGCCACGGCGGTCGTGGCGCAGGAGCCACCGCCCGACGCGGGCACGCCGACGACGACGATCCCGGCGGCGGGCGACCCCGCGCCGGACCCGGCTCCGGCGCCCGCGGAGGCCCCGGCCCCCGCGACCCCGGCTCCTGCGCCGTCCCCGCCCGCGCCGCCTCCGCCTCCGCCGCCGCCCCCGGCGCAGCGGCTGCACGCCCCGCCGGTCGGCGCACCGCTGGACTTCGCGCTCGAGTGGCTGCGGGAGTTCAAGGTCCCCGCGGAGCGCCCGATCGAACGCAGCCCCGCGCCGCCGCGCGAAACCACGCCCGGCCGCGTGATCGAGGGTGGCGCCGCCGACCCATCCGGCGGCGCGGACGACGAGGCCGGCGCCCCCCCGGACGCCGGCGGCGGCGGCGCGCTGGCCGGCGCCCTGCCGCCGTCCAGCTCGGCCGCGCAGATCCCCAACTTCTTCATCGGACGCTTCTCGATCCCGCCCTTCTTGCTGTCGATCTACCAGGCGGCGGGCATCCAGTACGGCGTGCCGTGGGAGATCCTGGCGGCGATCAACGAGATCGAGACCGATTACGGGCGCAACCTCAACGTCTCGACCGCCGGGGCGACGGGCTGGATGCAGTTCATGCCGGCCAGCTGGCAGGCCTACGGCGTCGACGCCAACGAGGACGGCCGCAAGGATCCCTACAACCCCGTCGACGCGATCTTCGCGGCCGCGCGCTACCTCAAGGCCGCCGGGGCCGAGGACGACCTGCGCAAGGCGGTCTTCGCCTACAACCATGCCACCTGGTACGTCGACTCCGTGCTGGCGCGGGCGCGCTTCATCGCCGGCCTGCCGTCGGACCTCGTCGGCTCGCTCACCGGCCTGACGCAGGGCCGCTCGCCGATCGCCGCGCGCATGACCTACACCCGTCGCGCCGCCCGCGCGCCCGCCCGCCGCGAGCTGCGCATCGACGCGCCCGCCGGCGCGCCGGTCGTCGCGGTGCAGGACGGGCGGATCATGCGCATCGGCAACAGCCCGCGGCTGGGGCGCTTCGTCATGCTGCGCGACGCCTACGGCAACACGTACACCTACGCACATCTCGGCAGGCTCGCCCACAGCGTGCTCGTCGCCAAGGAGCGGGCACCGGCCAAGGCGCGCGCCATGCGGACGCTCGCCGCCCCGGCCACCGACCCCGTCCCGCTGGCGCCGGCCAGCGCCGGGTCCAACCGCAGCGCGGCGAAGGCGGCCGTCGCCGCCACGGTGGCCGCCGCCCAGCGCGGGAAGCTCGGGCCCCCGACGCCGGTCACCGCCGCGGCGGCGCCGAAGGAGCGCCTGTTCGCCAACCCCGGGCGGTCGCGCTCGCTGGCCTCCGGCGGACGCCGGCAGATCCTCGAGGCCTCGTTCGCGCTGCCGGCGAGCGCGAGCCTGCGCTCGTACTTCGCCGGTGACGTCGGCCTGGAACGCGGCGAGCTCGAGCTCAAGCGGATGTTCGCCGGGCGCCGCGTGATCGCCGGCACGATCCTCGGCCGCGTCGGCTCGAACTCGACGACGTCGACGGGCACGCAGCGGCCGCACGTGCTCTTCTCGATCCGGCCGCCCGGCAAGGGCGTGCCGCGGATCGACCCCGAGCCGTTCATCGAGGGCTGGCGCCTGCTCGAGTCGACGAACATCTTCCGCGCCCGCGGCGCGGGGGCGCTGGCCGGCGGCTCGATCGGCCAGGTCCTGCTCATGAGCAAGGACACGCTGGCCAAGCGCGTCCTGGCCAACCCGGACATCGAGATCTATCCATGCGGCCGGCGCGACATCCAGGCCGGGATCGTCGATCGCCGCGTGCTCGCCACGCTGGAGTTCCTGGCCGCCAACAACCTCAAGCCGACCGTGTCATCGATCCGCTGCGGGCATCGCTTCTACACCGAGACCGGCAACGTCTCCCAGCACTCGTCGGGCAACGGCGTCGACATCGCGAAGATCAACGGCCAGTCGATCCTCGGCAGCCAGGGTCCGGGCTCGATCGCCGACGTCGCGGTCCGGCGCCTGCTGACGCTGCAGGGCACGATGGCGCCCGCGCAGGTCATCAGCCTCATGAGCTATCCGGGCGCGCCGACCGCGCTGGCGATGACCGACCACGCCGACCACATCCACGTCGGCTTCCGCCCGCTGGGCGGCACGAGCGGCGGCGGCACGACCGCGCGCGGCCTGCAGCCCAAGCAGTGGCTGCGGCTCGTCGACCGCCTGGGGCGGATCGCGAACCCGCGGCTCAGCCGGCTTCGTCGGCCGTGACGCCGGCCGTGGCCGGCTCGCGCACCTCGCCGCGGGTCACGAGGTCGTTCCACACGTACAGCAGCGGCACCTGGTACCAGCCGCTGCAGGCGGCGCGGAACTCGGTGAACTCGGGGCCGTACCAGTAGGCGTCCCAGCCGCCCTTGTCGTCGAAGTCGACGGCGAGCAGGAACTTGTAGCGGTCGTCGCGCGAGCGGAAGACCTCGTAGCGCGTCGCGCCGTACTTCGTCGAGATCGGGGCGATGATCTCCAGGGCGTTCTGCAGCTCGTCGCCGCGAAAGCCGGTCGCGTAGAGCGGGAGGTGAACGACGCCGGCGGCCATCAGTTGCCGACCTCGGCGCGGATCGCTCCGGCACCCTCGGCGCTCTTGCCCAGGCCGGTCTCGGGCGCGCCCACGAGGATCGCGATCTTGCCTTGATGTGCGTTGTCGTACATGAGCTGGTGAGCGTCCGCGACGCCCTCGAAGGGCATGGTCTTCCACAGGACCGGACGGATCTTCGACTCCCGGATGAGGTCGTTGGCCTTCGTGCACTGCCACGCGTTGGCGAAGTGCGAGCCGATGATCTGCTTCTGGCGCATCCACAGGTAGCGCACGTCGAAGTCGAGGTCGAAGCCCGACGTCGCGCCGCAGATCACCACCTTGCCGAACGGCTTGACGACGAACACGCTCGTCGGGAAAGTCGCCTTGCCGACGTGCTCGAAGACGATGTCGGGCGGGCCGCCGAGGAT
This sequence comes from uncultured Actinomycetes bacterium, assembly GCA_963825485.1. GTDB lineage: Bacteria > Actinomycetota > Thermoleophilia > Solirubrobacterales > Solirubrobacteraceae > CADCVQ01. Next base: position 37,220 of record CAWGTK010000037.1, on the reverse strand, counting down.
CTCCTTGACGCGCTTGCCGAAGCGGCGCGACTCGGCGAAGCGCGCCTTCTCCTGCTCGGGCGTCTCGCCGCCCTTGCGCATCATGCCCGCGAACTCGTTGCGGTTGACGAAGTCCTTGGCGCCCAGTTGCTTGACCAACGCCCCCTTCTCGTCGGAGGAGACGACGCCGACGCAGTCGGCGCCGGTCAGCGCGCAGAGCTGGGTGGCGAACACGCCGAGGCCGCCGGCGGCGCCCCAGACGAGGACCTTGTGGCCGGCCTGCAGGTCCGTCTGGTCCATGAGCATCCGGTACGCGGTGAAGTACGTCAGGCCGTAGGAGGCGGCCTCCTCCCAGGTCAGGTGCTCGGGCTTGGCGAGCAGCTGCTGGGCCTGGACCTTGCAGAACTGGGCGAACGAGCCCCAGCTCGTCTCATAGCCCCAGATCTGCTGGCTCGGTGCGGCGAGCGGGTCGAGTCCGTGAACCTCGACGTCCTCGTAGGAGGCCTGGTTGCAATGGATGACGACCTCGTCGCCGACCTTCCAGCGCGTGACGCCGGGGCCGACCTTCCAGATGATCCCCGAGGCGTCCGAACCGCCGATGTGGTGGTCCTCGTCGGGGTGGTAGCGAAACACCGAGACGGGCTTGCCGAGCGCGGCCCAGACGTTGTTGAAGTTCACGCCGGCCGCCATGACGCGCACGACGACCTCGAAGGCCTGCGGCGCGGGCACCTCGATCTCCTCGATCTGGAAGGCGTCCTTGGGCTCGCCCTCGCGCTCCTGGCGGATGACCCACGCCGTCATCGTCGCGGGCAGCTCGCCCGGCTCGGTGTCCACGGTTGCGACTTGGCTGAGATCGACTGACATCGGTTGCAGATCCTACGCGCCGACGGTCTCGCGCGCCGCTTCGACCGGCGGCGGGTCGACCTCGCCGGCCGGCGGGGTGGGCGTCGCGGCGCCGCCGGCCAGCTCCGGCGAGATCAGCGTCCAGGCCACGACGGCGCCCAGCGCGGCCACGACGCCACCCATCAGCAGCCCCTCGCCGAGCGAGTCGACGAAGTCCGCCCGGGAGGTCGTCTGGCCGATGAACGTGCCGAGTACGGCGATGCCCAGCGTGCCGCCGATCATCCGGTTCATCGACAGGATGCCCGAGGCGACGCCGGCCTTGCTGCGGTCGACGGCGTTCATCGCGGCGGTCGTCATCGGCGACATGACGAGCGCGATGCCGATGCCCATCAGCACGAAGCCTGGAAGCAGGAAGCCGAAGCCCGAGGTGGGGGTGAGAAACGATTGCCACGCCAGCGAGACGGCGACGATGGAGAGGCCCGCCGTCATGAGCGGCCGCGGGCCGATGCGGTCGGTCTGGCGGCCGGCGATCGGCGCGATCACGATGACCATGAGCGTGGTCGGCAGGAAGCGGATGCCGGCCTCGAGCGCCGAGTAGCGCAGGATGTTCTGCAGGTAGAGGCTGAGGAAGAAGAACATCCCGAGCATCGTGAAGGAGATGATGAACGCGACGATGTTCGCGCCGAGAAACGTGCGGGAGCCAAAGAACGTGAAGTCGACCATCGGCACCGTGACGCGCCGCTCGATCGCCGCGAACGCGCCGAGGCCGATCGCCGCGAGCACGAAGAGGCCCAGGACGCGGGCCGAGCCCCAGCCCCAGTCGCCGGCTTCGACGAGCGCGAGCGTGAGCGCGGTCAGCCCGGCGGTGAGTGCCGCCACGCCGGCGAAGTCGACCGTCGGCAGGACCGTCTCGTCGCGCGACTCGCGCGTCGCGAAGAGCGTGACGGCGACCGCCCCCGCCGCGACCGGCAGGTTGATGAAGAAGATCGACTGCCACGAGACGTGCTCGACGAGCAGGCCGCCGAGCACCGGTCCGATCGCCAGCGCCAGCGCCGAGACGCCCGCCCACATGCCGATCGCGCGGCCGCGCTCGTGCGGCGGGAACACGTTCGTGATGATCGACAGCGTCGCCGGCATCATGAGCGCCGCGCCGATGCCCTGGGCGGCGCGGCCGCCGATCAGCCAGGCCGAGGACTGCGCGAAGCCGATGAACAGGCTCGAGCCGGCGAACACGACGACGCCGGTGAGAAAGACGCGGCGCCGGCCGAAGATGTCGCCGAGCCGCCCGCCGGTGACGAGCAGGACGCCGAACGCCAGCGTGTAGGCGTTGACCGTCCACTGCAGCCCGGCGATCGAGGAGTGCAGGTCGTTCTGGATCGACGGCAGCGCGACGTTGACGACCGTGTTGTCGAGCATGACCATGAACAGCGCGAAGCACATGGCCGCGAGCGTCCACCAGCGGCGGTTGTCGTCGGTGAGGGCGAGCCTCTTCGTCATGCCTGCACCCTGCCGGCCTGGCGGGCGAGGTCGTCGAGGATCGGCCGCAGCGCGCCGGACAGGCGTTCGCGCTGGGCGGCGGGCAGCGTCGCGGTGAACTGCTCGACGCCGGCCATGCGGGCCTCGTCGAGGCGCTCGAGGGCATCGCGGCCGGCGTCGGTGCAGCGCAGGCGCTTCATGCGCCGGTCGGCGGTGTCCTCGCGGCGGCCGAGCAGGCCGCGCTCGACGAGCGCGTCGACGGCGCGGCTGGCGCCCGGCAGCGAGAGCCCGAGCCGTGCGGCGAGGTCCTTGACGGTCAGCTCGTACGTCGACAGGGCGGTGAGCGCCTTGACCTGCGTGAGCGTGAGGTCGAGCTCCTCGAAGATCGCGTAGGAGGCCACGCCGCGGGGTGCGAGGACCGCGCGCCAGAGCGCGAGCAGCTGCTCGGCGAGCTCGGCGGCGGTGGGGGCGGCCGGCGCCGTATTAGATGCTTGCATGCAAGCAAGTATTGCAGACGCGCATGTTTAGCTGACGTCGTGGGCGTTGGTGCGCTGTCGCGATTGGCTTCGGGCGGAGGGGTCGAGTCATGCCCCCGCGGCGTGGATAACTCGACCCGGTTGTTGCGCCGCCGGTCTATTGGGATGGGGGTGTGGCGAATGAGTCGCGTCCCGCGCGACATATTCGCCACACCCCTGCCGGCGGCCGGCTACGGTCCGAAGCGGCGCTCGCAGGAGCGCTGCGCCGCGCGGGCCCGCGCGGCGCCGCGGCGGGTCGCGCTGCGCGTGCAGGCCGCGAACTTGCGCGCGCGCGACGCGCTGACGCGCTTGGGCTTGGGCTTGGCGAGCTTGGCGGCCGCCTCGAAGACCGCGCTGACGCCGTCGACCGACGGCGACGGACCAACGGCTCCGCCGGTCGGCAGGGGCGGGCCGAGCCGCTGTCCACCGGCCAGCGTCGTCGGGGCGCCGCCGCAGCCGACGTTGAGCGTCACGTCCTGGCCGCGGGCGATCGTCAGCGTGCGCATCTCGAGCACCGCGCCGGCCGCGTCCTCGCAGGTCAGCTCGTAGGCCTCGGTGCCGCCCGCGGCGCCGACGAACGGGCGCGTGGACTGGTTGACGTGCCAGGCGTAGCTGCCCGACGCGGGCACGAGCGTCGTGGCGTCGAGCACGTCGTCGATGAGCAGCGGCGGCTTCTGGCCGGTCAGGCAGATCGGCGGCAGGAGGGTCAGGATCGGTTCGATGCCCTTCTCGCAGTACGGGCTCGTGCGCGTCTGGAACGCGCGCTTGAGGCGCAGCACGCGGCCGGCCGGGGCCGTGCCGCGCAGGATCGCGTGGTCGGACGCCGTAGCCGCGGCCTCGGCCGCGACGAGCATGCCCTCGCGCAGGCCGCCGCGGCCGGAGGCGTAGGAGTTCTCACCGGTCCAGTCGTCGATGAAGCCGGTCTTGTAGGGCATGTGGAAGTTGCCGTCCGGCGGGCCCATCTCGACCGTGAAGCCGTAGCCGCCGGTCGCCGCGTAGCTGTCGTCCTCGGTCGTTCCGGCGGTGTCGTAGAGCTCGTAGCCGTACTGCGACGTGTAGCCGGCGGCATCGCCGATCGCGTCGCCGATCGCCTTCATGCGCGGCTCGTCGGGCGCGAGTCCCGAGCCGCTGACGCCGGGCGGTCGCAGGACGAGCGCCGCCACGTTGTGGATCGACACGAGCGTCGTGACGTGGTGGCGGCGCACGTAGTTCCAGACGGCCTGCGTCTCGGACTCCGAGCGCGGCCCGGGGCCGTGGTAGCTCTGCGACGTCACGTCCGCCGAGCTGCCCGGCCCACCCCAGAGGTTGCCGTAGTTGCGGTTGGGATCGACGCCCCAGGCCAGCTCGCAGGGCAGCTGCGGGCCGAGGATCTCGCCGTTGCAGTTCTTGCGCCGGTAGGCGAAGACGCCGCCCGGCGGGATGATCGACTCGACGAGCGTCACGGTGGCGTCCTGACCGAAGAGCGAGTCGCCGGGGTCGAACGCGTTGCGCGAGGAGACGTAGCCGTCGGGGTTGACGAGCGGCAGGATCACGACGCGCGCGTTGGCCAGGATGCTGGCCACGCGGGCGGAGGCCTGCTCCTGCACGAGCAGCTGCGCGAACTCCATCGCCGCCTCGGCCGACGGCCACTCACGCGCATGGTGCACGCCCATCGTGAAGAACACCGGCCGCCCGTCGGCGCCCTCGACGTCGCGGGCGATCTCGACGCCGGACATCTCGCGGCCCTGGAACGACGTGCCGAAGACGACCTTGCGCACGAGCCCCGGGTGCTGGGCGACGAGCTGCTTGAGCTCGCCCTGGATCTCGTCGTAGGTGCGGTAGGTCGTGCGGGCGGAGGGCAGCGCCGAGCCGGTGGCGCCGGCGCGCGTGGTGGCGCGCGCGTCCGCCGCCCGGGCGGCCGCGAACGACTTGACGAGGTTCGCGTCGAGGGTCTGCATGCGCAGGCCCGAGAGGCGCAGCTGGGTGAGCTGGGCGGCGCCGGAGACGATGACGTCGGCCCAGCCGCGGCCGCGCGCATGGGTGACGTCGAAGCCGGCGCGCTCGAGCCCCGCGAGCTGGGCGTCGCTGGCGCTGACGCGCACGAGCTGCGCCGTGCCGCCGCCGAGCAGCTTCGGCAGCCCGGAGGCCACCGTGCGCAGCGTGATCCGCGCCCGCGAGCCGGCGCCGGCCCGTCGGCAGGCCTCGGCGACGAGGCGCCGGCCGCCGCGCACCCAGCCCTGCACGACCTCGCTGCCGCCGAAGCCGCGCGAGCTCGCGACGCGGTTGCCCGCGGTGTCGCGGACGACGAGATCCCAGTCGCCGCTGCCGCGCAGGCGCACGTCGACCATGCCGGTGACCGCCGCGCGATACGTGGTCGCGGCGCAGCGCGCCCCGTCGGCGGGCGCGAGCGTGCGCACCGAGGGCGCGAGCAGCTTCGGCACGAGGTCGGCACCCTGTGCCGGCGCGACGAGCGAGAGCGCCGCCGCGACGCCGAGCATGAACGTCATCGTCCGTGACATCTGTTTCCCCTCCCGGAGAAGCCGGTGAACCGGGCCCGAGCGTACTCGTCGCAGGCCCGACATGGAAGCTCAGCCCGTGGGTCCCGGGAGCTCGCGGGTGCTGCGCTGGCGCAGCGTCTTGGTGCCGGCGCTCCACGCGTACGTGCGCTGCACGATCTTCGCCGGGCAGCAGACGTCGTCGCCCTCGGCGAAGCGCGGCGTGCTCAGGACGAGCGCCGCGTCGACGACCGCGGTCGTCGCGCGGTACAGGCGCTGGGAGCGGTAGACGACGCGCAGGTCGCTCTCGGCCGACTCGCCGTCGGTGCTGAAGACGTAGAGCGCGACGGCGCCCGCGACGCCGCCGGTGTCGACGAGCACGATCGCGTCGCTGCGTCCGTCGCCGGTCAGATCCTCGAAGACCGTGTCGGGCGCGACGAAGCCGCCCTCGCCCAGCAGCGCCTTGACGTCGCTCGTCGTCTTGGCGTCGGCGAGCAGGGTCTTCTTGAAGAACGCCTGCGACTTCGTCGGCGCGGCGCTCGATCCGCCCGTCACGAGCAGCGTGGCGGCGACCGCCGCGAGGAGCCCCGCGAGGACGGCGAGGATGGTCCGGGGCCGCCACATGCGCAGATTGTCGCAACCCCGCGGCCGCGGTGCTACGGCTGCAAGAGCTGGTCCGTCGCGCTGGACCGCGACGGGCCGACGCGAATCCGCGCAGACGGAGTCGATCGGGTGCCCGCGGTGATGCGATAGGTGCCCTGCACGAGGTCGGCGGTCAGCGACGCGGTGTCGCCGGGATTGATCGGCCCGGTGCGCTGGTGCAGCGGTGCCGTGCCTGCCGACAGCGTCTCGCTGCGCAGTGTGATCTGCTGTGAGACCGAGGTGAGGTTGCTCACGATCAGCTCGACGGCTCCGGCTCCGATGTGCGACGGCGACACGGTGATGTCGCGCGGCGTGACCGTGGCGCCCAGCGTGATCGGCGCCGGGGCGCGCTCGCGGTTGGCGAACTCGTCGTCGCCACCACAGGCGCCGGCCGTCAGCGCGAGCGCGAGCGCGACCGCGGTCCAGGGGCTCCTGCGCGTCACGCTCAGCGTTCTCGACAACCGGTTGGAACTGTCGACCGCCGCGAACGTTGCGCGAACGCGCGCGTTTGAATCAGCCGCCGGTGCGCGCTTGCAGATCCGCGCGGGCGGTGTCGACCTCGCCCAGCGTCGCTTGCAGCTGATCCCACTCGGCCGCCTCGGCCGCGTCGTAGGCGGCGCCCTCGAGCGTGCTGAGCGCGTCGCGATAGGCGGTCCAGGCGACGCGGGTGCGTGCGTCGAGCTCCGCCAGCAACCGCGCGGTGTCCGGCGTGGCGAAGGTCGTCATCTCGGTGCTCCATCGGCCTGTGCGTGCATGTGCGACAGGCTACCCCCGGACGCGGTCGTCGAATGATGCAATCGCCCGTGCATGTCGTCCTGTCCGGCCGCGACGCTTCTGTGATGGACCTGCTCGCCCAGCCGCTGGCGACCACGGAGTTCGTCGTCGTCGACACCGAGACCAACGGCCGCGCGGGCGAGGCCTGCGAGCTGACCGAGGTCGGCGCGGTGCTCGTCGGCGGCGGTGAGCTGCACGATCGCTGGGAGACGCTCGTCGGTGCGGCGACGCCGCTGTCGCGCTCGATCCAGCGTTTCACGCAGATCACGCAGGCGATGGTCGACGAGGCGCCGGCCGCCGACGCGATCCTGCCCGACCTGGCCGAGCTCATCGGCTCCCCGCCCGTGCGCGTCCTCGTGGCGCACAACGCCGCCTTCGATCGCCGTGTCCTGCGCCAGGCCTTCCAGCGCTCCGGCCTGGTGTGGCCCGACCCGCCGACGCTGTGCACCGTGGCCCTGGCGCGCCGCTACGCGCCGCTCGTGCGCCAGCGCCGGCTCGCCGCGCTGGCCGACTCGCTGGGCATCGAGGTGATCACGACGCACCGCGCGCTGGCCGACGCCGAGACCTGCGCGCGCGTGTTCTGCGCGCTGTTCGCACGCCTGTGCGCGAACGCCGCGACGGTCGGCGACGCGCTCGAGGCACTGGGCGCGACCCGCCAGCGCCCGCGCCCGCCGCGCGCCCGCCGCACCGTCGAGGGCGGCGTGACCAAGCACCACGTGCCCGACAGCCTGGACTTCAAGGCGCTGCCCGACGAGCCCGGCGTCTACATCTTCCGCAACTCCGCCGGCCAGGTGCTCTACGTCGGCAAGTCCGTCGCGCTGCGCACGCGGGCGCGGGCGCACTTCCACGCGGCGGCGCGTGGCGATGGGCGGACGGGGTGGACGGCGCAGGCGGCGCTCGTCGACCACCGCACCACGAACTCCGAGCTCGGCGCGCTCGTGCTCGAGAACCGCCTGATCCGCGAGCTGCGCCCGCCGGGCAACCTCGTCCACAAGCACGACGACACGTTCGTCTACCTGCGCTGCCGGCTGGACATCGCCTATCCGGTGCTCGAGGTGGCCCGCGAGCCCGCGTCGGGCCATTCGGTGACGATCGGGCCGCTGCGCAGCCGCGCCGCCGCCGTCGAGCTCAAGGAGCAGCTCGACTCGCTCTTCGGGCTGCGCCACTGCGGGCGCAAGCTGCGGCTGCGCCCCTGGCCGTCGGCCTACGGGCAGATGGGGCGCTGCATGTCGCCGTGCCTCAACGACCTCGATCCCAACCTCTACCGGCGCAAGCTCGACGAGGCGCTGGCCCTGTTCGGCGGCAGCGGCGACGGCGGCACGGCGCTGCTGGCTCACCTCGATACGCAGATGCGGGCGGCGGCGGCGCAGGAGCGCTTCGAGCGTGCCGCCTGGCTGCGCCGCCGCCGCGAGCGCATCGCGGCGCTCGTGCGCGCCCTCGACGGCAACCTGCAGGCCACGCACACGCGGCCGCGGCTCGTCCTCGCGCCGCACCCGCGCGGCGCGCGGCGCTGCGACGCGTTCTGGCTCAACGAGGGACGCGTCGTCGATTGGGGGGACCCCGCCTCGCCCGCCTCGCCGACCGCACGCGCCGCGGCAGACGAGGAGCTCTACGAGCGCACACGCCGCGCGGTCGCGCGGCGGGCGCAGACGACCGCCCATCTGCCGGCCACCGAGGTCGCCGAGGCGCGCATCGTGCAGACGTGGCTGGCCGGCCACGAGACGCGCGCGCTCGCGCTCGACCCGCTGCCCGCGCCCGCGGTGCTGCAGGCGTTCGTCAGCCGCTGACGGCGAACGGCAGCTCGACGACCTCGGCCGTCGCGCCGCCGGCGACGTCGACCGTGTCGCCGGGCACCGCCTCGCGGCGGACGAGCGCCAGGCCGATCGGACCGAAGACGGGGGAGACGAGCGAGCTCGTCAGCGTGCCGACGACGCGCTCGCCGAGGCGCAGCTCGGCGCCGGCCGGCAGCGCCTCCGAGAGCTTCAAGCCGCGCAGATGGCGGTTGGGCTTGCCGCGGTAGAACAGCCGCGCGACGGTCTCCTGGCCGACGTAGCAGCCCTTCGTGAAGCTCACGGCGCGGGCGTTGAGGCCGGCCTCCTGGGGGATCGTCGCCTCGTCGACGTCGACGCCGTAGCGCGGCCGCCCGCTCTCCACGCGCAGGATCTCCGCGGCCGCCTCGGAGGCGGGGACCGCGCCGGCGGCGAGCAGCGCCGCGCGCACCTCCTCGGTGGCGTCGGCCTCGCAGAGCACGTCGATGCCGGCGTCGGTCGCAACGAGGCGAACCGGGTGGCCGGCGATGACGCCCGGCCGGTGGGCGTACTCCTCGACGGGGACCGCCTCGGCGCCGGCCACCGCGCGCGCGCCGGGTCCGACGAGCGACAGCAGCCCGCGCTGCACCGTGCGCTTGTGCAGGTCGACGTCGTAGCCGATCTTGAAGCGGCGCACGAGGTCGAACAGCGCCTGAAGGGTCGCGCGGTCGGTGTCGAGCAGCAGCTCGGGCACGCCGGCGCCGTCGCCGTCATCGGCGTCGAGCACGCGCAGGTCGCCGAGCATCTTGCCCTTGTGGGTCAGAAACGCCGCGTAGCAACCGCTCCCCGGCGTCAGGCCCTCGATGTCGTTGGTCACCTGGCCGGCGAGGAAGGACTTGCGCTCGGTGCCGGTGAGCGCGAGCTTGCCGCGCTCGGAGCGGTCGATCAGGCCGCAATCCTGCGTGAGCGCGCGGTACTCGCCGGCGAGGTCGTCGGTCAGCGTGGCCATGAGGCGAGGATAGCCGTCCGGCCCGGTCGGGATTTGCGCCGCCGCCCACCGCCGGGCCGATCCCGTAGATTGCGAGGCGATGGCGCTCGCCGACACCTTCTCGCAGATCGTCGACTCGCTGCCCGACGACTGGACCGACCTGGAGCTCGACCTGCGCATCAAGGACGAGTCGCGCTACATCGACGCCGCGACGTACCTCACGACGTGCAACGCGCAGCCCTACTCGCGCTACGACTGGCACTGGCGGCTGCTCGTCGCCCACCGCTTCGGCCATGCCGCCGCGGCGGAGTGCGTGCACGGCACGCTGAACCTCCTCGACGAGGCCGGCATCGACGGCGAGCTCGTGCTGCGCGAGATGCGCTCGGGCCGCGTCGAGGTGCAGCAGATGTGGGGCCGTCCGCAGTCCGTGCGCGACGAGTTCCGCAAGCTCCGAGCGCAGTAGCGGTCGGCGTGGCGCGCGTCGTCGCCCACCTGCCCGACCTGCTCTTCGGCTCGAAGGTCGACGCAATGCTCGTGGCGGCCGGCCACGACGTCTCGCCGGCGGGGTCCGTCGAGGGCGTGCCGGAGGCGGACCTGCTCGTGCTCGACCTGTGCGAGGGGTCGGCCGCGCGGCTGGCGCAGTTCGCGCCCGCGATCGCCGCCACGCGCACGCTGGCCTTCTACCTGCACACCGACGTCGACACGCGCACCGCCGCGCTCGCCGCCGGATGCGATCTCGTCGTGCCCCGCTCGCGCATGGCGCGCGAGGGGGCGTCGCTCGTCGAGCGCCTGCTGGCCGCCGACGTCGGCGCGTGCGGCTTCGATCACGACCAGCTGCTCGGTGGTGCGGCGATGCCGCGATCAACGCGAGCGACGGGTCGGCCGACCAGGTGACGTGACGGGCGCGCTCGCCGAGCCTCAGTCGCGGCCGGGCGCCGGCACGTAGCGCCCGTCGAACGCGAGCCCCACCTCGGGCTCGCGCTTCGTGATCCCGAAGCGCTGCTCCCAGCGCGCCCACTTCTCGAGCCGGCCGCGGTGCAGCTCCCCGAACCCGCGCGCGCCGGCCGTGAACGACGGCGAGACGGCGTCGAGCTCACGCCCGAGCTGCGCACGGTCGAGCCCGTCGACGGCGTCCATCAGCGCGCTGACGCCGTTCTCGGGGTCGCTGAGCACCTCCTCGTAGCCGCGCGCCAGTGCCGCCACCGTGGCGCGCACGACCGCCGGGCGGTCCTGCAGGGTCGCGCGGGTCACCGCCAGCACGAGCTCGGGGTAGGCCGGCGCGCCGTAGTCGTCGACGCGAAACTCGCGGATCTGCGGGCGGCGCTCGCGCAGCGCCACGCCCTCGGCGTGCCAGAAGCCGGTTGCCGCCGCGACGCGCCCGGTCAGCAGGCTGCGCACGGCGGTGAAGCCGATCGTCGTGCTGACGACCTTGCGCGCGTCGCCGCCGGCGCCGTTCACGATCGACCTCAGGACGGCGGCGTCGCTCGGCAGGCCCGTCACGCCCACGCGCCGGCCCTCGAGGTCGCGGGGCGTGCGGATCGACGGCGAGGCGAGGATCGCGGCCAGCGGTGTCTGGACGAGCGCCATCACCCCGACGAGGTCGCGGCCGCGCTCGCGGGCGAGGGCGAGGTCGTGGATGTCGAGCACCGCCAGGTCCGCCGTCTCGGCGACGAGCAGCTTGACGGCGTCCGTGGAATCGGTCGGCACGCGCACGCGCAGGGTGACCCCGAGCGCGGTGTCGTAGCCGCGCGACAGCGCCGTGTAGATCCCGGTGTGGACCGCATTGGGCTGGAAGTCCAGCAGCAGCGTGGCGTCCTCGTTGGGTGCGCGCCCGCTCTCGTCGGTGCCGCAGCCGCCGGCCACCAGCGCGGCCACGAGCAGGGCGGCCAGGAGCCGGCGACGAGGCATCGGGGCGAGGATACGGTGCGCGCCGACCCTAGACTCCCAGGGGTGCGCCGGCGAGTCACGTTCAGCCGCAACCTCACGCTCTCGCTCTCGCGCACGTGCCGCTGCTACTGCAAGTACTGCGCGTTCGCCACGCACCAGGCCCACCTGCACACGCCGCAGGACGTGCTCGATCTGCTCGACGGCGCCGCCAAGCGCAACGTCAAGGAGCTGCTCGTGCTCACCGGCGAGCATCCCGAGGTCGACGCGGGCGTGCGCGCGCGGCTGGCCGAGTACGGCCACGCCGATTTCGTCGGCTACGTCGTCTGGGCCTGCGAGCAGGCGCTGGAGCGCGGGCTGCTGGCGCACACGAACCTCGGCGTCCTGTCAGCCGGCGATCTCGCCCGGCTGCGTGAGGTGACGGCGTCGCAGGGGCTCATGCTCGAGTCCGTCAACCCCGATCTCGTCGCGCACCAGGGCTCGCCGACGAAGCACCCCGAGCTCCGCCTGGCCGCGATCCGCGCCGCCGGCGAGCTGCGCATCCCGTTCACGAGCGGGATCCTCGTCGGGATCGGCGAGACCGAAGCCGAGCGGATGCAGGCGCTGGCCGCGCTCGCCGCCGTGCACGCCGAGCACGGCCACCTGCAGGAGGTGATCCTGCAGAACTTCGTCCCGCACGCCAGCTACTACGGGCGGGAGCCGGCGCAGATCGCCGACGCGGCGGCGCGCGAGCTGTGGCGCACCGGGATCACGGCCTCGGCCCCGGCCTCGGGGTACCGGGATCTGCCGCCCTGGGCCACGCCCGTCACGATCGACGACATGCGCCGGCTCGTCGCCGAGTGCCGGCGGCTCATGCCCGACGTCGGCGTGCAGATCCCGCCGAACCTCGCCGACTGGTGGCCCGAGCTCATCCGCGCCGGCGCGACCGATCTCGGCGGCCTGAGCGCCAACGGCGACCACATCTCGCCCGAGCATCCGTTTCCCTCGCCCCACCAGGTGCGCAAGCGGCTCGCCGCCGACGGCTTCGCGCTCACCGAGCGCCTCTGCGTCTACCCGCGCTACATCGATCCGCAGTGGGTGGCGCAGGGGGTGCTCGACGTCGTCAAGGTGCGCTACTGGAGCTTCATCCCGCGCTCGGGCAGCGGTCGCACCGAGCCGCCGCGGCCGCTGCGCCCCGATCTCGTAGCCGGCGCGATCGCGCGCGCCCGCGACGGCGTCCTGCCCACGCCCGACGAGCTGACGGCGCTGTTCGCCGAAACCCGGCCCGAGGCGATCGAGGACATCCGCCAGGCCGCCGACGAGCTGCGCCGGGAGCTGTGCGGCGACGAGGTGACCTACGTCGTCAACCGCAACATCAACGTCTCGAACGTCTGCATCGTCGGCTGCGCGTTCTGCGGCTTCGGACAGGGCCGCCGCTCGCCGGACGCCTACGAGCTGCAACGCGCCGACTTCGTCGCGCGCGTGCGCGACGCCGTCGCGTTCGGCGCCACGGAGATCTGCATGCAGTCGGGCATCCATCCGGACTGGACGATCGAGGACTACGAGGGCTGGCTGGTGCTCGCCCGTGAGACCGCGCCGCAGCTGCACCTGCACGCGTACTCGGCGATGGAGGTCGCGCACATGTGCGACACGAGCGGGCTCGAGCCCGGCGCCGTCTTCGAGCGCCTGCGCGTCGCCGGCTTGGACTCCACGCCGGGTACCGCCGCCGAGGTGCTGCACGACGGCGTGCGCGAGCGCATCAGCCCCAACAAGCTGGCGGTCGCACGCTGGGTGCAGATCATCGAGGCCTCACACCGCGCCGGCCTGCGCTCCACCGTGACCGTGATGTTCGGTCACATCGAGGAGCCGTGGGAGCTGGCCGAGCACATGCGCGTCGTGCGCGAGCTGCAGGAGCGCACGGGCGGCTTCACCGAGTTCGTGCCGCTGAGCTTCATCCCGTTTCACACCCTGCTGGGCCGCACGCACGGCGTACAGGAGATCTCGCGCGAGGAGAACCTCAAGCACACCGCGGTGTTCCGCCTGGCGCTCGGGCGCAGCGTGCGCAACCTCCAGGCCAGCTGGGTGAAGATGGGCCTCGACGCGGCGACGGAAGCGCTGCGCTGGGGGGTCAACGACCTCGGCGGAACGCTCATGGAGGAGAACATCAGCCGCCTGGCGGGCAGCTACCACGGGGTGATGCTCGAGCCCTCCGACCTCGTCGCCGCCGCGCACCGCGCGGGCCGACCCGCGGCGCAGCGCACCACGCTGTACGAGATCCGCCGGCGCCACCCGCTTGCCGCCACGGCCGCCTGAGCACCACGGAGAACGCGTGGTGAACGGCGTTGCATAGAAAACGCGGTGGCGAGGTTCGGGTCGCTACTCTGCGCGGATGCTAGAGCCCGAGCAGATCACTGCCGAAGGCCTCGCCGCACTGCGTGCGGAGATCGAGCAGCTCGAGACCGACGGGCGCGCGGCGATGGCCGTGCGGATCAAGGCGGCGCGGGAGCTCGGCGATCTCAAGGAGAACGCGGAGTACCACATCGCCAAGGAGGACCAGGCGCACCTCGAGACGAAGATCAAGCGTCTCAACCAGCGCCTGCGCGCGGCGCGCGTCGTCGAGCGGGTCGAGGATGCCGACGTCGTCGCGTTCGGCTCGACCGTCTCGGTCGTCGACGAGGCGTCGGGCCGCGCGCTGGACCTCACGCTCGTCGGAGCCACCGAGGCGGACCTCAAGAGCGGTCGGATCTCGTTCGAGTCGCCGGTCGCCCAGGGGCTCGTCGGAGCGCGGGCCGGCGAGACCGTCGCCGTCGAGACGCCAGCCGGCGAACGGCGCTATCGCGTCGAGCGCGTGAGCTGACGGCGCAGGGCCGCCGCGACGAACTGTGCCGCGGACCGGCATAGTTCCCGACCGATGAGACACCTCGCCCTCGCTTTTGCCTGCCTGCTGGTGGCCGCGGTCGCCGCCGGCTGCGGCTCCGGCGCGACGACGAACTGCAAGGCGCCGCCCGACCGCGACCTGCTGGTCGCCGTCCGCGCGCACGCGGCTTCGATCAAGCTCCCCAACGGTCCGGACAAGGGCAACGCCGGCCGTCTGACGATCACCGCCTGCCAGACCTCCGCCTCGGAGGCCACCGCCACGATGACCGTCTTCGGCCTGAAGGACGAGTCGACGCTCGACATCCGTCACGGGATGCGGCTGGAGGCCAAGAACGGCAACTGGGTCGTCTCCGGCGACTCGCACACGCGCCGCTGCCAGCCGGGCCGCGGCCGCCAGGAGTTCTCGAGCGCCCGCTGCCGGTAGCGCGCGCCGCGGCGGCGGGCGGGCGGAGGGGGCGGATGGGCGGGCGGGCTAGAGAAACAGGTCCTCGTCGCGCGCGCGCAGCAGCGCGACCGCGCCGGGACCGTCGTCCTTGCTGACATGCCGCTCCAGGCCGCGCACGAGCACGGCCGGCTCGCGCGAGTCCTTGCGCCGGGCGAGGTCCGCGGCGGCGGCGGCCTCGTCGGCCACCGCGATGACCGTCGCCTCCAGCCCGCGGCCCGTGCCGTCGGCGCGACCGCGCCAGTCCTCGACCGCAGCCAGGCCGGCGAGGCCGATCGCCACGTCGCACTGGCCGACGCGCCAGGCGCGCCCGAAGGAGTCGGTGATGACGATCGCCGGGGCGGCGCCGGTCAGGCTGTGCAGGCGGGCGCGTAGGGCGCGCGCCGAGGCGTCGGGATCGGCGGGCAGCAGGACGACCT
The DNA here is from genome assembly GCA_963825485.1 of uncultured Actinomycetes bacterium. Lineage (GTDB taxonomy): Bacteria > Actinomycetota > Thermoleophilia > Solirubrobacterales > Solirubrobacteraceae > CADCVQ01. The sequence goes on along the minus strand of CAWGTK010000037.1, from coordinate 22,180 downwards.
CGCCCGCGGGCGCGTTGGAGGCGTCGACGCCGGCATTGGCGCAGACGAAGCCATGGTGCGTGCGGCAGATCAGCACGCCCGGCCGCGAGCGGACGATCGCGGCGGTCTCGCCGAGGATGACCTCGACGAGGCGGGCGTCCTTGCCGTGTTCGGCGGCGAGCGCCCGCGCCCGCTCGCCCGGCGTCACGCCGGCCAGGGCGACCGTGCTGCCCTCGGCCTTCGACACGACCTTGTGCGCCACGACGAGCACATCGCCGCCGCTGAAGCCGCCGTGGTCGCCGCTGGCGGCGGCGAGCATGGCCGCGACGTCGTCACCGGCACGGACGTCCGCGACGCCGCCCAGCGCGACCGCCGAGATCACGGCCCGGGGGTCGTCCCGCGGTCGCGTCCGGCGAGGCGGCTGAGCATGCCGCGCGTGTGCGCGGCGCCGCCGCGGCGGTTGGCGAGCGCCTGGCGCAGCGCCTCGAGGTCGTCCGCGGTGTCGACGTCGATCGCCAGCGTCTCGACCGGTCGCGACCTCGCACGGCACGCCGGCGGCCTGCGCGAGCTGCTCGTGGCGGGCGCGGCTGTCGGGCCCGAAGGCCGGCTCGATGATGTCCGGCGGCGTGAGGATCAGCGCGTTGGTGCCCGTGCCGTGGCGATCGGGGACGATGATCACGGAGGGGTCGAGCACCGCGCGCTCGAGCAGCTCGCTCAGCTCGCCGGGGTCCAGCGCCGGGCAGTCGCCCGGTACGAGCAGGACGCGGCCGGCGCCCTGCTCGACGGCGTGGTCGATGCCGATCAGCGTGGCGGCGCTCTGGCCGTCCTCGACGTCGTCGACGAGGACGGTGGCGCCGTAGCCGCGGCCGATCGCGTCGGCGGTCGGCTCGGATGTCACGACGAAGACGCCGTCGACCGCGTCGGTGCGGCGCAGCGCCATGAGGACGTCGGTGACCATCGACTCGGCGAGTGCGCGGCGGGTGCCGGACGAGATCTCGTCGCCCAGCCGTGCCTTCGCGGCGGCGAAGCGCTTGACCGGCAGGATCGCGAGGGTCAGTGGGCGCGACGGGGCGCTCATGCCGCCAGACCTTCGGCGAAGCGCAGCGTCTCGGCGGCCAGGCGCAGGCGGCTCGCGGCGTCGGTCATGAGCAGGTCGGTCTGCAGGACCGGCAGGCCGGCGACCGGCGCGTCGGCGACGAGCCCGTCGATCAGCCCGTCGTAGCACGCCGCGATCCCGTCGCCGCTCACGTCATGACCGGCCCAGCTCAGGAACGCGGCGGTCGGGCCCTTGAGGACGGCGCCGCCGACGATCGGCGAGACCGCGACGATGGGGGCAGGGCTGTCGAGCAGGGCTTGGCGCATATCTGGAACCTGGAGTATCGGTCCAATCGAGATCACGGGGTTGGAGGGCCCGATGATGATCGCGCTCGCCTCCGCGATCGCAGCGAGGATCTCCGGCGTCGGCCGGGCCTTGGCGATGCCGCGAAACCGGGTGTCCTGCACGGGACCTTCGGCCCGGTCGCGGATCATGAACTCCTGGAAGCCGGTCCAGTGGGCCCGGCGGCGCACCCAGGTGCGCACGGGCTCGTCGCTCATCGGCAGCACGCGCGCGGTCACGCCCAGCGCCGCGGCCAGCTCGGCGAGCGCGTCGGTCAGGCGCGCGCCCTCGGCCAGCCGGCGGGCGCGCTCGAGGCCGATCGCCAGGTCGCGGTCGCCGAGCGCGAACCAGACGTCGACGCCGATCTCGCGCAGCCCGTCCATGACCGCGAAGGTGTCGTCGCGCAGGCCCCAGCCGCGCTCGTCGATGCGGTCGGCGAGCCAGAACGTGACGAGGTCGGGATCGGGGCTGACGTAGGCGCCGTAGATCTCGAGGTCGTCGGCGGTGTTGGCGACGACCGTCAGGTCGGCGCCCGCGACGTCGAGCATCCCGCGGGCCAGCTTCGCGCCGCCTGTCCCGCCCGCGAGGACGACCGGACCCGCCATCAGGGCGCGGCCGGCCACAGGTCGTCGGGCAGGCCGGTGATCTTCACGCCCGCGTGGGTCTTGTAGCGGGCATTGACCGAGATCATGAGGGCCGTCGTGGATTCCACGATGCGGGCCATCTCCAGCCGCCCGGCGTCGACGCAGCGCAGGCCGTCGATCGCGTCGACGATCGCGGCCACGCGCCGCTTGTCGGTGCGCCTGTCGCCGCACAGCAGGACGTCCTCGTCGAGCGGGCGGTCGAGGTCGCGCAGCAGCGCGGCGCTGACGGTGTGCAGCGCGCTGAGCACGGTAACGCCCTCGGGCACCATCTCCTGCGCCTGCTGGGCGGCCGAGCCCTGCCAGACGCCGACCACGCGCGTCGCCTTGCCACCGACGGTGGCGGCCAGCGGCACGGTGCAGTCGACGAGCAGCTGGCCGGGTCGCAGCGCGTCGCGCAGGTTGCCCAGGGTCTCGGCCTGGTTGCGAAACGGCACGCAGAGGATCACGAGGTCGTTGCGGGCGGCGGCCTCGGCGTTGGGCAGCCCTGCGACGAGGCTGTCGGGGACGGCCGCGCGGGCGCGGACGGCGGTCTGCTCGGCGCGCTGCGCGTCGCGCGATCCGACGGTGACGGCGCAGCCGGCGCGGGCCAGGCGCACCGCCAAGCCGAAGCCAAGCGCCCCGGAGGCGCCGATGATTGAGACCGGCTCGGGCAAGGCGACAGCGAGCATATCCGGCCGCCGATCGGCGGCCGTGGGGCCCGTGGCGCGAGGTACCACGCGCTCAGCGCCCGGTGAACTGCGGCGCGCGCTTCTCGGCGAGCGCCTGCGTGGCCTCGCGGAAGTCCTCGCTGGTCGCACACAGCTCCTGCGCCGTGACCTCCTGCGCGAGCGTCTGCGCCAGCGCGGGCCGGGCGGCGGCGTTCAGCACGCCCTTGGCGAGGCCGACGGGGAGCGGGGCACAGGCCAGCAGCTCTGCGGCGAGCTGCGCGGTGGCCGCGTCCAGTGCGTCGGGAGCCGCGACGCGGTTGACGAGCCCGATCCGCTCGGCCTCGGTGCCGTCGACGAGCTTGCAGGCGAGGATGAGCTCCTTCGCGCGGCCCAGGCCGACGAGCGCGGGCAGCCGCGAACAGCCGCCGACGTCGGGGATCAGGCCGACCCGCGTCTCGACGAGGCCGATGACGGCGTCGGCCGCCATCACGCGCATGTCGCAGGCGAGCACGAGCTCGGCGGCGCCGCCGAGGCAGGCGCCGTGGATCTGGGCGATCGTCGGCTTGGCCATGTCCTCGCAGAGGTTCCAGATCTCGAGGATCGACGCGCGCCACTCGTGCAGCCGGTCGGGGTGCGCCGCGAGCGCGCTCAGGTCGGCCGTGTCCATGCCGCTGGAGAACATCGCGCCCTCGCCGCGCAGCACGACGACGCGAACCGCCGGCTCGCCCGCGGCGGCGCGCAGGGCGGCGCCGAGCTCCTCGACGAGGGCGGAGCTGAGCGCGTTTCGCTTCTCCGGACGGTTCAGCACGACATGGCGGACCGCAGCGCGGTCCTCGGCGAGGACGAGGCTCATGGACGCAACTCTAGGCGGGCGCGGGCGACTACCCTTGGCGAGCAGATGGGGACCCCGACCGTCACCGAGCGCCGCGAGCTGGCCTTCGCGGGCGTCGCGCGCCAGGCCGCGATGGTCCGCGCCGGCGAGGTCACGCCGCGCGAGCTCGTCGAGACCGCGCTGGAGCGGATCGCCACGTTCGACCCCAAGCTCAACTGCTTGCGCGTCGTGTTCGCCGAGCGCGCCCTGGCCGAAGCCGACGCGGCCGGCCGGCGTGTCGGCGCCGGCCATGATCTGCCGCTGCTCGGCGTCCCGATCGCCGTGAAGGACGACACGCCGTTCGGCGGCGAGGCGAAGGTCTGCGGGTCCCACGCGCACGGCGACCCCGAGCCCGAGGACGCAGAGTTCGTGCGGGTCCTGCGGGCCGCCGGGGCGATCGTCGTCGGCATCACGCGCACGCCCGAGCTCGCCGCGTTTCCGTTCTGCGAGACCGCCCAGGGCGGGATCACGCGCAACCCGTGGGACCTGCAGCGCACGTCGGGCGGCTCCAGCGGCGGCGCGGCGACCGCCGTCGCCGCGGCGCTCGTGCCGGGCGCGACGGCCTCCGACGGCGCCGGCTCGATCCGCATCCCGGCCGCCTGCACCGGCCTGTTCGGGCTGAAGATGACGCGCGGGGCGATCACGAGCGCGCCGGCGCAGGAGCTCTTCGGCGGGCTGTCGGTCTACGGCGTGCTCACGCGCGGCGTCGGCGACGCGGCGCTGCTCTACGAGGTCGCCACCGGCCAGCCCTACGTGGCGGCGGCGCAGCAGGACCCGCCGCGGCTGCGGATCGCTCTCTCGACGCGGATCCCGCCCGGCAGCAGCGCGCGCCTGAACGGCGAGTGGCGCGGGGCGGCCGAGTCGACCGCGGAGCTGCTGCGCTCGCTCGGCCACGAGGTCTTCGAGCGCGAGCCGTCGATCGGCCCGGTCGGCCTGAACGTCGTCGCGCGCTACCTCGCCGGGATCGACGCGGAGGCCAAGGCCGTCGCGCATCCCGAGCGGCTGGAGAAGCGCACCCGCCGCCTCGCCCGTCTCGGGGCCGCGGCGGCGCGTCCGGCCGCGCGGGCGCGGCGCCTGGAGAGCACCGACGCGGCGCGGGTCAACGCGATCTTCGACGACGTCGACATCGTCCTCGGCCCGACGCTGGCGCGGGGGCCGCTGCCGGTCGGCAAGTACGAGAAGCGCGGCGCGATGTACACGCTCAACGGGGCGTTGCGCTTCGTGCCGTTCAACGGCGTCTGGAACCACCTCGGCAATCCCGCTGCCGCGGTGCCCGCGGGCTTCGACGCGGCCGGGCTGCCGCTGTCGGTGCAGCTCGTCGGGCGCCACGGCGCCGAGGGCACGCTCTTCTCGCTCGCGCACGAGCTCGAGGTCGCGCGGCCGTGGGCCGACGCGCGGCCGCCGGTCTCTTGACGCTGCCGGCCGAGCTGCGCGGGCTCGCCGAGCAGGCCGCGCGGGCCGCCGGAGGGCTGCTGCGCGAGCGCTTCGAGGCCGGCGGAGAGCGGGCGACGGGCGCGAAGTCGACGCCGACCGACCTCGTCTCCGAGGCCGATCTGGCCGCCGAGCGGACGATCCGCGAGATCATCACGGCCGCCCGGCCCGACGACGCGATCCTCGGCGAGGAGGGCGGCGAGACGCAGGAGGGCGCCGGGCTGCGCTGGATCGTCGATCCCCTGGACGGCACGGTGAACTTCCTCTTCGGCGTGCCGCAGTGGTGCGTCAGCGTGGCGGTGCAGGACGAGGACGGCGGGGTCGCCGGCGTCGTGTTCGACCCGGTCCGCGACGAGCTCTTCGCGGGCACGCGCGGCGGTGGGCTGCCGACGCTCAACGGCGTGGCGGTGCGCGGCTCGGCGCAGGCCGAGCTCGCGCCGGCGCTGATCGGCACGGGCTTCGCCTACGACGCCGGCGTGCGCGACGCGCAGGCGCAGGTCATCGGACGGCTGCTGCCGCGGGTGCGCGACGTGCGGCGGATGGGCAGCGCCGCGCTGGACCTCGCCTGGACCGCGGCGGGCCGCTTCGACGCGTTCTACGAGCGCGGCGTGCAGATCTGGGACATCGCGGCGGGGGTCGTGCTCTGCGAGGCGGCGGGTCTGGAGGTGCGCGCGCTGGCGGCGGAGGGCGCGCTGCCGGGCGGCGTCGTCGTGGCGCCGGCCGGGCTGCTCGACGAGCTCACGGCGCTTGTGAAGTAGGCCGACCGCGTGGTGGGCGGGATCTCCCACCGCGGCGCGGGCGGAGCCGGAGCGGTGAGCCGCGATACCCGGGGTGGGATTCGAACCCACAATCCCTCACGGGCAATCGGTTTTGAGCCGATCCTGTATTCCAGTTCCAGCACCCGGGCTGGTGCTTGGGGGCGATTGTACGGTCAGCCCGGCTGAGCCACGTAGGGCTGCGGCCCGCCGGACCGGCGCTCGACCTCCACGCTCCACTTCTGCGAGAACCCGCGCGCCGCGGCGGCGATGATCAGCAGCTGCAGCGGGACGAGCATGAGCGTCAGCACGCCTACGGTGCCGGCGCTCAGCAGCGGATCTTCGAAGCCGGGCTTGTCACGCGCGAACCATTGCGGCCCGCTGATCGCGCAGACGATCAGCAGGATGATCGCGAAGGAGGCGGCGACCGGCAGCAGGCCGCTGCGCCAGCGCGCGATGAAGAACGCGAGCAGCAGGTAGATGACCACGTAGGCGACATGCACCGGCTTGGCGCCCTGGATCTTCTCCCAGCCGCCGACCGTCGCGATCGTCAGGACGGCCGTGCTGACGAGCAGCAGGCCGACGACGAGCGCGCGCGTGGCCTGCGCTTCGGGCCGGTCGCGGTTGGGATGCTCGATGATGAGGTTGCCCTCGGCCATCGCGGCCAACATACAATCACCCTCGGCGAGGGGCACGCGCGGGCGTGGTGGAATTGGTAGACACGCCGGCTTTAGGTGCCGGTGGCGAAAGCCTTGGGGGTTCAAGTCCCTCCGCCCGCATCGATGCCGACGTCGGCCGAGGTCTTCGACGTCCGCCGCCGCAAGCGGATCGTTCTCGCGGTGCGCACGGGTGCGGCGGCGGGCCGTGCCGTGGCGTCAGCCGGCGGCGAACACCACGGCGGTCTCCCAGGGGTCGCGCACGAGAAATCCGCCGCGGTGCGCTTCGGCCGGCAGCCCGGCGGCGGCGACACGGGCGCGGACGGCGGCGACCTCCGCGCGGGAGGCCAGCAGGACCGTCCACTCGCGCAGGCCGGCGGTCTGCGCCGGCCTGCGCTTCACGTCGGGCCCGAGCCAGACGTTGACGCCGAGGTGGTGGTGATAGCCGCCCGCCGAGACGAGGGCGGCGCCCACGAGGTTGGCCATGACCGCGAAGCCGAGCACGTCGCGGTAGAAGGCGAGCGCCTGCTCGACATCGCCGACGTGCAGGTGCAGGTGGCCGACGACGAGGCCCGGCCCGGCCTGCAAGAGCGGCCGCTCGCCATCGATCTCGCGCATGAGGCCGTCCATGTCCAGGCCGGCGGTGACGATCTCGACGCGGTCGCCCGCCGCGCGTGGCGGCGGCCACCGCTCGCGCGGCCGGTCGGCGTAGAGCTCGATGCCGTTGTCGTCGGGGTCGCGCAGGTAGATCGACTCGCACACGCCGTGGTCCGAGGCGGCCTCGATGCGCGTGCGCGTGCTCGCCATGCGCTTGACGGCGCGCGCGAGCTCGCCGCGGGACTCGAAGAGCAGCGCGTAGTGAAACAGGCCGGCGTGGCGTCCGCCCGGCGCGGCGCCGCTCTCCTCGACGAGCACGAGCAGGTCCCCGCCGCCGGTGCCCATCGTCGCGACGTCGCCATCGCGGTCGTGCAGCTGCAGGCCCAATGCGCGCTCGTAGAAGGCGACCGAGCCGTCGAGGGTGGAGACGGTCAGGTGGACCGGGCCGAGGCGGACGGTGTCGGGGAGGCGGGGTGTTGGCGCTGAGTCAACGGCGGTGGCCATGGGGCGATGGTAGGCAGCGGCTGGCGGATGCAGGCCCGTCGGCAACTACAATGCGTCGTCGCCAGGGGGACTGGTGTATCGGTAACATCGCGGTCTCCAAAACCGCTGCGCCAGGTTCGATTCCTGGGTCCCCCGCTGTAGGCAGCGCCGCAGTTGGAGTCGTCCGTTGCGTGTGAGAACGTACGTTCGTGCCTCGCAGCGTTGCCGATCAAGCAGTCGTGCGGGAGCTTCTCGCCCGCGGCCTGTCCGACCGAGCGGTCGCCCAGACGTCGGGAGTCCCCCAGACCACCGTGAGCCGCTGGCGGCGATCATGGCCGGCGATCCCGGTGGCATGGCGGCCCGCGCATGAGTCCTCGTACGCGTACCTGCTCGGCCTCTACCTCGGCGACGGGTGGCTGGACGTTCACCGGCGCCCCAGGGTCATCCTCAGGATCTGTCTCGACGTCGCGTACCCCGCCATCATCGAGGAGTGCGCGAGCGTCATGGTGCTCTCGATGCCGGGTTGCCGACCCACATCGCTGCGCCGTCGAGGCACCCAGGCAGTCTACGTCCAAGCCGGCGGGAAGGCGTGGCTGCACGCGTTTGCGCAGCATGCGCCCGGCCGAAAGCACGAGCGCCCGATCGAGCTTGAGCCGTGGCAGCAAGAGATCGTCGACCGGCACCCCGGCGAGTTCCTGCGCGGTCTCGTCCACTCCGACGGATGTCGCACCATCAATCGCTTCAAGACGACGCTGCCCAGTGGACGAGTCGCCGAGTACGCCTATCCGCGCTACTTCTTCTCGAACCTGTCCGCTGACATCCGCGGGCTCTTCTGCGCGACCTGCGACGTGCTCGGTGTGCGTTGGACGCTGTCTAACCCGCGCAATGTCTCCGTCTCACACCGCAAGAGCGTCGCGGTGCTCGACGCCCTTGGGTGTGCGAAGGAATGAGCCGGTCAGCCCTTGCCGCGGTACAGACGCACGGTGAGCGGGGCGAAGATCGCGGTCAGCACGCCGGCCTCCGCGAGCACGAGCCCGATGTCGCCCGCCGAGGCGTCGCCGGCCATGAGGCCGCGCGTGGCCGTCACGAGGCTGGAGACCGGGTTGACGTTCACGAACGCCTCCAGGGCGGAGGGCAGCGTGTTCGGGTCGACGAGCGTGTTGCTCAGGAAGACGAGCGGAAACAGCGCCATGAAGCCCGTGTTCATAACCGCGCTGGGCGAGCGCATCAGCAGCCCGATCGTCGTGAAGACCCAGGACAGGGCGAACGAGAACACGATCACGAGCAGCATCGCCGCGAGCACGCCGCCGATGCCGCCGCCGGCGTCGAAGCCGAGCGCGAAGCCGAGCAGGACGACGATCGTGGAGGCGATCGCGAAGCGCACGGAGTCGCCGATCACGGCGCCGACGAGCGGTGCCGGTCGCCAGATCGGCAGCGAGCGGAAGCGGTCGACGACGCCCTTGGTCATGTCCGTGTTGAGCGCCACGCCGGAGTAGACGGACGTGAAGAGCACCGACTGGACGAGGATGCCGGGCAGGATGAACTGCAGGTACTCGCTCGTCGAGCCGCTCATCGCGCCACCGAACAGGTACGTGAACATCACGAGGAACAGGACCGGCGTGAGCGTCACGTCGATGAGTTGCTCGGGCACGTGCTTGATCTTCAGCATCCCGCGCCAGCCGAACGTCTTGGCGGCCGACAGCGCGCCGGGCCGTGGCGGGCGCGCGCTGGAGGACAGCGCGGTGTGCAGGGTTGCGCCGGCGGCGGCCTGGGGTCGCGTCTTCTCGGGTGTCGTGCTCATGCCGCCTCCTCCTCCTGCGTGTCGTCTTCTTCGGCCAGGTGGCCGGTGAGTGCGAGGAAGACCTCGTCGAGGCTGGGCTGGGCGAGCCCGAAGCCGGCCAGCCCGAGGCCCGCGCCCGACAGCTCGGAGACGGCGTCGGCGGCCCGCTCGGCGTCGTCGATGCGCACGGTCAGCGCGGCCGGATCGGCTTCGAGGTGCGGCTCGGTGTCGAGCGCGCGCGCCAGCAGCCGGGCCGCCTCGTCGCGCTGCTGCGGGTCGAGCAGCCGGACGCGCAGAGCGCCGCCCCCGACCGACGCCTTCAGGCTGGTCGGCGTGCCCTCGGCGATGACCTTGCCGCGGTCGATGACGGCGATCCGGTCGGCGAGCTGGTCGGCCTCGTCGAGGTACTGCGTGCACAGCAGCACGGTCGTGCCCAGCCCGGCGAGCGCGCGGATGATGTCCCAGACCTGGTTGCGCGACCGCGGGTCCAGGCCCGTCGTCGGCTCGTCGAGGAACATGAGCTCCGGCGTCACGACGATGCTCGCCGCGAGGTCGATCCGGCGCCGCATGCCGCCCGAGTAGTTCTTGACGAGCCGCCCGCTCGCCTCCTCCAGGCCGAACGCCGCGAGCAGCTCGTCGGCCCGCACGCGCGCGTCCTTGGTCCGGTAGCCGAGCAGCCGCCCGAGCAGGATTAGGTTCTCGCGACCCGACAGGTCGTCGTCGACGGAGGCCAGCTGGCCGGTCAGGCTGACGAGCCCGCGCACCGCGTCGGCCTCGGTCACGATGTCGTGTCCGAGCACCTTCGCGCTGCCGGCATCGGGGCGCAGCAGGGTGGCGAGCATCCGGATCGTCGTGGTCTTGCCGGCGCCGTTGGGGCCAAGCACGCCGTACACGGCGCCGCGCTGCACGGCCAGGTCGACGCCGTCGACCGCGCGCGTCTTGCCGAAGCTCTTCACGAGCCCCGTGGCTTCGATGGCGAGGGTGGAGGTCATGGCTCTATCGACTGACGTGGGTCCAAAAACTCATCGGTGGGAGACGACGAGTCGGCGCCCCGCAGCCTAACGGCCTCAGCGGTGGTCTCGGGAGGGTGGATCGAAGATCGCGTGCATGCGACCCGTGGGTTTGAGCCAACGTTCGACGAGTTCGCGGGCGCGTTGTGGCTCGCGGTGAAACAGGCCGACGCGGACGGCGAAGACCACGTCGAAGCGGCGGTCGCCAAGGTCGAGCGCCTCGAGCCTCATCACGAGGAACTCGGCAGTCCCGCGCTCGACGAACGCCGCGTTGCGCCGCGCCGCGGCCTCGACCATCTTCGGCGACCGGTCGATCGCCGTGAGGCGGCCGCGCCCGCCGGCCAGCCGCTCGCAGACGAGCGTCGCGGCGACCCCATGGCCGCAGCCGATCTCCAGCACGTCGTCGTCGGGCCGTAGCCCGAGCCCGTCGACGACCGCCTGCAGCCGTTCGCTCATGAGGGGATGGTGCACGACGGGCGGCGGGTGACGGGCCGGCGGGGCCTACGGGTGGCGGGGCCCAATGCCGTCATCCGGATCTGCGCTGGCCGGCCCAGCGCCTCAGCCTCGAGATCGACAGCAGTCTCCGGCACGACGGTCCGGTGGCACAGGCACTCGACGCAGACCGCCAGGCCGCGCTCGAGGCGGCCGGGGAGCGCGTGCTTCAAGCGACGTGCGAGCAGGCACTCGACGCCCCCGACCGGCTCATCGCGCGGCTGCTCGCCGCCGGTTCGCCGCGCGCCCGCGTTTCCACCCTGACGTCCCGGCCCGCACCGGCACGTGACGAGCCCCGAGCCCACCGGGCAGTCCCGACGAGCATGTCAGCCCGACCCGGCGGCCCTGACGAGGCGCGTCAGCCCGACCGGGCCGCCCCGACGAGCTCCTCCTCGTACCCCGCCCCGCTGCGGTCGCGGTGCTCGAGGATCGAATCGAGGATCTCGCCCGCCCGCACGGCCGTGTTCGACAAGAGCGTCGAGCCGATCCCGTGGCTGTGCTCGGTCGCGCCCTGCAGGTAGATGCCGGAGCGCCGCAACGGGCAGCTCGTCGCGACACGGTAGTCGCGCCCGATGCAGACCAACCCGTCCTCGCCCGTCGTGCAGAGCGCGTGCGCCTCGCCGAGCAGCCCGAGCGGGCAGACCGGCCGGTAGCCCGTGGCAAAGATCACCGCGTCACACGCAAGGGCGCTGCGCTCGCCGCTGGAGAGGCACTCGAGCGCCACGCGCACGGGCTCGCCGGCCGCGCCGTCGTCGTCGATCGCCAGCACGCGGCAGGCCTGCATGATCCGCAGCCGCTCGCTGCCGGTGACCTTTTCCCGGTAGACGCGGCGGTAGAGATCCTCGATCAGATCGGTGTCGACAACGGAGTAGTTCGTGTTGCGGTGATAGCCGAGCAGCATCTGCTTGACCGCCGGCGGCGCGTCGTAGTACGCGTCGACGGCGTCGGGATCGAAGATGCGGTTGGCGAACGGGCTGTCGTCGGCCGGCGAATAGCCGTAGCGCGCGAAGATCGCGCAGACCTCGGCGGTCGGGAACTCGCGGTGCAGGTAGCTCGTGATCTCGGCCGCGCTCTGGCCGGCGCCGACGACGGCGAACCGCTTCGGCGACGGGCCGCCGGCGACGTCCTTGACGCGACGCAGGAACTCGCGGTTGTGCCAGACGCGGGCCGAGCGCTCGATCCCCGGCGGCATACGCAGCTCCAGCCCCGCGGCGATGATGAGGTTGCGCGCGCGGCACACGACCGGCTCGGTCCGCTCAACACCGTCGCCCCCGGCGACAGCGACGGCAACGTCGAACGCGCCGACGACGCCGTCCTCGCATACCGGCCGCACGTCGACGACCTCGGCGTCGTACTCGACGAGGTGTGACATCTGCCGCGCGGCCCATTCGAGGTAGTCGTGAAACTCGATCCGCAGCGGAAAGAGCGTCTTGTGGTTCATGAAGTCGACGAGCCGGCCGCACTCGTGCAGGTAGGCGACGAAGCTGTAGGCGCTCGTCGGGTTGCGCATCGTGACGAGGTCCTTGAGAAAGGAGACCTGCATCGTGGCGTCGTCGAGCAGCATGCCGCGGTGCCAGCCGAAGCAGTCCTGCTTCTCGAGAAACAGCGCGTCGATGGCGGCCGCCGGCGCTTGCGCACGATTGTGCTCGTCTATCGCCAGCGCCAGCGCGAGGTTCGACGGGCCGAAGCCGATGCCGAGTACGTCGTGCACGTCGTTCTCGGGGTCGCCCGTGGCGAATCGCCTACGAGCGCGAGAGGTGAGCGTCATCGTCCATGCTCCTGACTAGGCTCGCGGGGCGCAGGTCGGTCCAGTTGGCGTTGACGTAATCCAGGCAGGCGCCGCGGTCGGTCTCGCCGAGCGCGACCGTCCAGCCGGCCGGCACGTCGATGAACGACGGCCACAGCGAATGCTGGCCCTCGTCGTTGACGAGCACGAGGTATGTCCCGTCGGGATCCTCGAACGGGTTGGACGAATTGGGCATGTGGCACTCCCTCGTGACGGACGACAGGCGGTCAAGCAGCCCTAACTTAGCGCGCAAGGGTGCCCTGTCAACCGATGAGATCGCACGCCATGCACGCATGTAGGGTTCCCTAATCCGAAATCTCTAACGCGCATTGTCCGGATTCACTTCGCTCCGTCCGTCGGCCGCCCCGCCGGACCGCGAGGTGACCGCCGCCGCCGCGGTCGTCGCCCGCGACCTCAGCGTCCGGCTCGGCGAACACACGATCATCGACAGCGTCGACGTCCGAAGCCGACCGGCGCGCGGCGGCAGACGGTCGCTACGACGCGTTCGCCGGGGGTGGTCGGATCGAGAGGTCGCCCTCATGGCGGCACGCCGAGCAGCAGCGCGCCGGCGACGCCGCCGCCGCCGTTGTCGTCCGGCTGCGCCCATCCACCCATGCAACGCACGGCCGAACCGCTCAGCGCGCGGCGCTCCCCGCGGTGACCGGCCGTGGCGCGCGGTCGGCCCCCGGCGCCGGGTGAGACGTCAGGTAGCCGCCCATGCGCTCGAAGTAGGCGCCCGCGGTGAGCTGCTCACCGTCGTCGGTTCGCACCTGCTCGAGGACCAGGCCGTGGTTGCGCCCGCGCCGCGCCTCGGGACCGCAGACGATGATCACGCCGGCGTCCTGGCGGGCGAATATGCGGCCCGCGGTACCGCCGGCGGGCGCGCGGGAAACCGTCGCTGCGCGGATCTCCAGGCGCCGCGCGCCGTGGAAGCAGTACGCGTTGGGGTAGGGGTCCGCCTGGGCACGCACGAGGTTGGCGAGATCCTGCGCCGGCCAGGTCCAGTCGATGCGGTTGTCCTCGTCGGCACGCTTGTGAAAGAACGACGCCTGCGTGAGGTCCTGCGCTCGGCGCTCGCCGGTGCCGTCCTCCATGTGGTCGAGCGCCGCGACCGTCGTGGGCCCGAACAGCACGAGCGTCTTGGCGAACAGGTCGCCGATCGTGTCCGCCGGCTCGACCGTCACCCGCGGCTGCAGGATGATCGAGCCGCGGTCGAGCTGCTCGTCCATGACGTGGGCGGTGATGCCAACCTCGGGCTCGCCGTTGATCAGCGCCCAGTTCAGCGGCGCGAAACCCGCGTAGGCGGGCAGCAGCGAGTCGTGGACGTTGAGCGTCCCCAGGCGCGGCGCATCGAAGATCGCGGGCGGGATCCAGGTGCGCCAGTTGCATGCGACCATGACGTCGGCGCCGGCGGCCGCCACACGCGCTCGCGTGTCTTCGTCGGGCAGCGCCTTGACGAGCACCGGGATGGCGTGGTGCTCGGCGAGCTCCTGCACGGAGTCCGTCCAGATCGTCTCGTAGGCGTCGTCGCCCGGCGGATGGGTCACCACGAGCACGACGTCGTGGCGCGACTCGATGAGTGCCTGCAGGACCCGATGGCCCCAGGTCTGGTAGGCGAACAGCACGACGTCCATGGACGTACCCCTCCAATCGACGGCGTTTGATGGACGGCCGGATGTTGTAGCGGCGAGGCGCGCAGTCGCCGCGCCCCGCCGAATTAGGGAACCCTAACAGGGCCGCGTGGCGACCGCCACCGCAGGCGATTGAGCTGCCGGGCCGGCGGCCAAGCCGCAACCGCAGGCGCGCAGGATGGTCCTCGGACTCCCGCTGGCGCATGGTGGCTCTCTCCACTCGCGTTCGCGCTGTTCGGCAGCGGCGCCGCGGTCGCTGTCCGCGAACGGCGCGCGTACCGGCGCCGGGCCGCGGCCTGAGCGCTCACGCGCGGGCAGCGCTCGGCGCCGCTCGGCCGGCTCGACGTCCCGCGCGAGTTCCGCTGGCAGGCGGCGCTCGTGGCGTCGCCGTGCGGCCGGGCGCTGAGCGGCAGCACGATCACGTTGGACGGCGCCGCCGACGACTGGCGGGGAGTGGCCGCCGCAGCGCTGACCAGCACCGAACGGCGCCGTTGCGACCGAGGAGCGCCGGGAGGCCTAGCGCGAACGGTATCCTCCGCGCCAGGGCGTGCGGGCGAAGTGTTGTGGCTGCACAGAAGCCTTCCAAGCTTCTAGGGCGGGTTCGATTCCCGTCGCCCGCTTTCAGCCACGGGGAGTGGCGCAGTCTGGTAGCGCACCCGGCTGGGGGCCGGGCGGTCGCAGGTTCAAATCCTGTCTCCCCGATCCGAGAAAAGCCCTGCATATGCGGGGCTTTTTTGGTCTTATGGTGAGGTGGCGTATGCACTAGGTACGTCTGTGTACTGTTTCCACGCAAACCGGGTGCACAACGGGCTTTCGGCGTGTGAGCGTCCGGCGATGTCCGCTCTCGCCGCCTCTCTCGACGAGCAAGAACCATTCCCTTAGTTTTCGCTGATGAACGAAATCTCGCTAGTCGTCTCAGTGCAGCTGTGTCGTAGCTCTGGAGCGTGCTGCTCTGTGGGGCCGTAGTCGAGTCGTATACGCTGGATGCCGATGTCGCGTCGTTCCAGGTAACACTTGAACTCCAGTTTCGCGATCTCGAATGCGTTGCATCGCTGGTCCGTCTGGCGCGTACACCGCTCCGTGGCGAACGAGCTCCTGGCGTAAGAATGTGGCTGGATCGATGTTGACTTCGGCCGGACGCGTGATCCGCACTGCCCCGACAGCGTGCCCTGACGCCGGGCGTTGGACATCAGTGCTGTTGAGCTGCTTCCACCAGGCATCTGACTAGAACCACGCACCCGCCGGGCCAGTTCGCCTACGGCTGGACTGAGGTCCGCTTGGGTTGGTATGGGCCTGATCCTCTTCAGAACGCTGCTGCGCGTGAAGATGGCCGATCCCTGAGGTTTCCTCGTGATCGTGCAGACCTCGTCTTCCTTCGAGGTATACGTCCTGCGCGTTCGTCTCCTAAGCCAGCTTTCTTGGTCGATCGCGGCAGCGGCGCGTGTGAGCCGTCGACAGATGGCCGTGTCGCTTAACAGCGTGTTGCGAACAGCTCGATCTCGGCAGCCAGGCGCCGATCATCCGCCCGCCGCAGATTCAGTGGCTGTGCCAGCGCGGCTTCGTAGTTGAAGCTGATTCCGCCGGCTGTCCGGTTGTTCGAGCCGACGAGGAGATAGCCCTCGTGTCGGACCCCGTGCGAAGTAGAGCTTCTGGTGTTACGTACTCCCTTCTACGTCGTGGACCACGTAGACTCGGTCGAAGAGCGCGAGCGGCTCGTTCAGGCCCTGTCGCGTGGTGCCTCGGTAGTCGAGGCCCACTAGCAAAGTCTGCGCGGCCTTGTCGCGCGCGACGAGCGGCGGCGATACTCGGGCTTGACGGTTCTCAAGGCCGCTGTTGCGTAGCCACGCAGTCGATCGATGAGTAGCTGGTCGGTCCGTGGGATCTGCGAGAGCCTGCGTTACGAATGTGGCGGCGGACTCCGACTGCCGGTATGGCTGCGTCAAGAGTGATGGGCGCACTTTGCGGGGCTTTCGTCGCGGGGCTACTCGATCCTGCTCGGCCGGGACGAGTGCCGACCGCCGCTACAGCCAGAATGACATCGTGACCTTCGAACGATCCAAGCACTCATGTCCGTCCGGCTGACCTGGGAGGGCAGGCCACGCCAGATCGAGCGCGTGCGCCTGCCCTTCCAGACGGTGGAGACCATCAACGAGTCCCGCGCCACGCGCGAGCGCGATGCGGGGGCGCTATTCACCGGCTCTTCGGCCTCTCGTGACCGGAACATGTTGATCTGGGGCGATAACCGCCTCGTGATGTCAAGCCTGCTCGATCAATATGCCGGAAAGATCAAGCTGATCTACATCGATCCGCCGTTCGACACCGGAGCGGACTTCACGGTCGACGTTGCCGCCGGCTCCACGCAGCGTCGTCAAAGAGCCGTCTGTCCTTGAGGAACACGCCTACCGCGACACCTGGGGCTCAGGCCAAGACTCCGTATCTTTCCATGATGTACGAGCGTCTCGTTCTCATGCACGAGCTGCTGTCGGAGTACGGGAGTCTATATCTGCCATTGTCGGCCCCAACGTCAGCCATCACCTCCGGCTCCTCTGCGATGAGATCTTTGGAACGGAGAACGCGCGCTATGAGATCGTTTGGAAGAGATTCAACTTGCACGCCGATGCGCGTCGGTACGGTCGCGTTACCGATCGTATCCTCTTCTATACAAAGAGCGACACGTTCACGTTCAACGAGGTAAAGGTCCCGTTCAGCCAGGATTACGTCTATTCTAAAGTTCACTCATCGCTATCCCAGACGGTCGCCGCTACAGGCTGGACTACCTGATCCGCCGGGCGGGCGAGGTCCCAATATATGAGTTCAACGGTCTTTACGAAGGCGTGGCGAACATCGCGAGACGAAGCTGCTGCATCTCGACGCCGAGGGTCGTATCTATAAGGAGAGCAAGTCGCGCAACTCAAGCGATACCTTGACGAACTCGATGGCCAGTCAGTTCACGAGCTGTGGAACGACATCGCGCCAATCAATCCGCGCGCCGCGGAGCGTCTGGGGTATCCCGACGCAGAAGCCCGAGGCGTCTGATCGAGCGCATTCTCACGCGTTTCAGCACGAGATCGACCGCGTCGCCGACTTCTTCGTGCGTGCTGGAACGCTGCCGGCGGTTGCTGAGCGATTGAAGCGATCTTGGATCGCTTGCGATCTCGCGCGATTTGCGATCGACAAGAACCCGCAAGCGCACTGCTCGGTCTTCCCTGACTGCCGCCCCATCGATTCAAGAACCCCGGCAGCTACGAACGCCAGCGGTGGCAGATCGCATCGGAAACGGGAGCTACGTGCGTATCTCGACACCATTCTCACCTTCTATTCGTGCGGATGCTCGTACGAGCTTCGCGCAGCTGCACGGGCGCAAGGCGGGGCGGATGGTCCATGTTCGTGCCACGGATGCGCCTGTGACGATCGACGAAACCGAAGACGTCATGGATGAGATGGCTGCAAACGGCATCGAGGCCTGCGACCTGCTTGGGCTGGGAGTGGGAGATGTGGTTGCACGACACCATCAGCGAGCTCGCTCGTCGGCGCGAGCTCGACCTTCGCCCGCGTCAGATTCCGCGCGGGTCATGGAGCGTCAGGTCACCGAGCTCCACGCGGTGCGTTTCTTCGAACTCGCCGACGCTCCAGTTCGATGCCCCGCCAGCTGCACGAAGCATGCGTCGTGCTCAAGGGTTCGCGATCGCAAGCGAAGACCTCATTCCGACGAAGGTCCGAGAACCAATCAAGTCGTGGTCCGACCTCATCGACTACTGGTCGGTCGACTTCGACTTACAGCGATGAGGTCTTCCACAACCAGTGGCAGTCATATCGAACCCGCGAGGAACCAGTGCTCGCGCTGCAGACCCACTGGCACGAGTATCCAGGACCCGGTCGCTACTCGATCGTCGTGTAGATCATCGACATCTTCGCAACGACACGACCAAGCCGGCAGAGGTTCGCATCACATGCGACATCGAGGCCTCCGTTGCGTCCGCTCGGTGATCCGTACGGCGTGCCAGCGCGACGCAAGCCGAGCGAGGGTACTACGCGGTCAAAGCCGTTCGTGCGCGCGTGCACGCCTGGCCGGCACTACAGTCCGCCGGGAGTGCGTGGGGGACATCGTGTCGTCTACTCAGCTCGGCCGCGACGGCAGCGTGCCCGCCGAAGCGTTCCGTTTCTACGCCTGCCCGCGCGAAGGTCGAAGCGACCATCCTCGCCGTCCTCGAGGCGGTCCGCGGCAGGCCCCACCGCCGCGAGTTCGCTGAACACGGCAGGACGACCACCCCGCAGTTCCAGCGCAGCGGCGGCAAGTGGGAGGCCATGGGCACGGGCACCATGGCAATGAGTCTGTGCGTTGTGTGGTCCTACTTTCAAGCGCTGTACGAAGACGCCTCCACGATGACGACGTCCTTCCTCGTCATAGCCCAACCTCATCGTCTTTGAACGGTGAGCCGATTCGGCGACGCAGCAACCTTCCGACGAGACCCCGGGCCACCGGGGCGCACGTTCGACCGCCGGCTACTACGAGATCCCGTCCCGGTCACGGCCCGCGCAGTCCTGTACCTCACGTACGTCCAGAGGCTCTATGAGCCGACTGGGGCGCGCGGCAAGACTAAGACTGCGCCGAACCCAGTGGAGGCCATGCTCGGCCCGCGCGTCAACCGCGACGTTGATGCGTCCTCTGCCGAGGAGCTATTCGATCGAATCGCCGAGCGTCGCAGATCATGGTCCTCAACGACGAGGCGCACCACGTCCATGACGAGAAGCTCAAAGGAACCGACCATCGAACGGCTCCACTCCGAGATCCGCTCCGTACCCCCAACGACCCGCGCGCCGGCGTCGTCTCGCAGCTCGAGTACTCCGCGACCCCGAAATACGAGAAGGCGGCGCGTTCCGGCACGCGGTCGTTGATTACCCGCTCGCGCAGGCCGTTGCGGACGGGATTGTCAAAACCCCGGTCATCGGCGAGGTCTCCGGGCAAAGGTCGAGCTCGGCGCGACCTCCTTTCAACGCAACCGGCAATGGCTCGATGTGGCCGTAGGTCGCTGGGGGGCCCTCTACGTCGCCCTCAAGGACCGCCGCGCCCGCCGCTGGTGTCAAGACTCCACGCGCCTTGCCGGCCGCGAGTGGGCCTACGAGAAGGTGCCGCAGAAGCTCTTCGACACCTTCGACGGCGACAGCATCGAAGGCCTGCGACGGTTCCTAGACGCCAGCGGAACTGCAACGAATTAGCGCAACGAAGCGACGCCTCGATCGTCTGCCCCTACTGTCAAGATAGATCCCGATGGCACGCGCGACGCTTCCGACCAAGGCACCCAGATCGCCCTCACGGCTTGTGCCAAGGAGCTCGACGAGGAGCGCGACCGCCTGTAGAAGGCCAACGAGCGCCGGGCCGCACGCCGCGGCTACTTGGTCTTTGCAACGGACCCGGAGAGCTCACCGGACGAGCCCGGCTTCCGCACGGTGTTCAGCGACCGACGAGTACCCCCCAGCACCGCGAACGTCCGTCCGCTCGCGCAAGGCCGACGCCTTCGGACCTTCCTTGCGACCGCCACGTACAAGGACGAGCGTGCCGGCGCTCGCGGGACGCGTAGTAGCTCGCCGCTCGCCGCGCCGCATCGCGACGTTGACTGCCGCAACCTCCGCGGGTCTCGACCGACGTCGGCGCCGCGCAGACGCGCAGCATCGAGTGATCGACTCGACGTAGCGCCACGATCGCGAACACCACAGCGCTGCTCGGCGCCTGGCGCGGAAGCGGCAACGCTCGCTGGCGACATGAGGCGGCCACCGCGAGCAGACGGCACCCCAACTGGCAGGATCGCTTGCACGCTGTAGGCACGGTTCGGTCGAGTTGCCCCCTTTACGGGGGCTTTCTCGATTAACAAGGTGTGGGGCCAAATCGAGATACGAGCCAGGGTCCGCGTCGCTTCGTGCCTATAGCGCCGCTTCGAGAGGCGCGCGGGGCCTTCTGCCAGGCGCTCGCTGGCCGGGATCGCGGGGCACGATGAGCGGGCTCGACGAGCTGCTCACGGCCGACGACGTCGCCGAGCTCTTGCATGTTCCGCGCTCCACCGTCAGCGACTACGCGCGCCGCGGCGTGCTGCCGAGCATCAAGCTTGGCCGGCATGTGCGGTTCGTGCGCTCCGACGTCGCCGACGCGATCGAGATGCTGCGACTGGGCCGCCCTACGACGCGCCACGACGCATCGAGGAGCCCCCGATGATCGCGCCACACGCGGGCCGGTGCCGGCGGGGAGGCTGGGTCTTGACCCGGACGAAACCCCGGACGCAACCCCGGAATGTCTTTCCGGGGTCGGCCCCGGGTTGCCCCTGCAAATGCACGCCTCTGGCCCCGGCGGGCTGCATGACCACCCGCCCACCACGTTGTTCCAAAGTGCGGGTGGTCATGCAGCCCTTGGGGGTGGCTGAGCATCAGCAGGGGCAACCCGGGGCCGAAAGCAGTTCCAGGCGCGGGCACGAGTTCGGTGGGGAAGAGGGAGGGAACCGGCCGGGATGGGCGGCTGGACGTGCTGCCGACAGAAGGGCAGCTAACAGAGCCTTGGCCTTGGAGCGACGGCGGGAAGAGCACTTCGTGGTCGTTGTGGTGCGCGGGATGCTCGGAGGACTGGCGCGATGAGCCGTGCGTCGCTGGCTCCGGGCCAGAGGTCGCTGCAAGGTCTCGGGTGGCTGGCGCGGGTCGGAGTGTCGCCGCTTGAGCCGTGGGGCCTTGTCATGGGCTGGCGCCGGACCGTCACGTACGACCACGCGCGCCGCCTTGCCGCGGCCGGCCTCGTGCGGATGGTGCGGATGACGAGAGGCGACGGGTCGCTTGTCGCGCTCACCGCGCCCGGAGCGGCACGGGCCGGCTACCCAGCGAGCTGGGCCCCCAGGTCGGTGGCGCCGAGCACATGGGCGCACGCCAGCGCGTGCGCGTGGGTGAGCGCCTGGCTGCAGCTGCGCGGGCATCACTGGTGGAGCGAGCGCGAGATCCTCGAGGACGCGTTCTGGCGACGCGACGTGCGCTACCGCGACCGCCGCGGCACCGCGCACATCACGCACCGACCCGATCTCGGGTTGCAGATTGCCGGACGCCCCGCCGCGATCGAGGTCGAGCTTCAACGCAAGACCCGCGCACGCCTGATCGGGACCTTGAGCATGTACGCCGAGCACAGCGACGGCGACGATGCGCCGCTGTACGGCGTGCTCTACGTCTGTGACCGCGCCGACGTCGCCGACGCCGTCAAGCGCGCCGCCGTCGACGCCGGCTTGCGTGCGCCGGCGCTGAGCTTCCGCACGCTGCGCGACGTCGTCGAGCAGACGCGCGCGGCGGCTCCAAGGCGCGAGAGTGCTAGCCGCGACGCCGTCGGGACCTCGCAATGACCGCTCCCGTCCTGCGGTACGCGCCGCTGTACCTCGCGGTGATCCTCGTGGCCGGCGCCGCCGGGGTGCTGTTGGCGTGGTGGCTGCGCCGGCACACGACGGTGTCGATCCGAAACCTGTACCTCGCCGCGATCGCCGCCGCTGGCCTCGATGCGTGGGCGCTGCACGCGCACGCGACGAACGTCCTGATCGTGATGGCACCGATCACGAGCTTCGTGCTCGCCGCCAGCGCGGTCGGCCGACGGTGGCGGCTGTCGGACCTGGGAGCGGGGGAGGAGCTCCGCGCGCACGAACGCGCCCGACGCTGGCTGTGGCAGCCACGGCCCGAACGGACGGCGGGCGAGCGCGTGCACATCGCCACGCAAGGCCAGATCGTCCGCGAACGACCATGGCCCGCCAACGAGCCGTACGTCCCGATGACCGCCGACGAGACCGGCCCGCGCGTGCCGCGACGCTCCGGCCGCCACATCTTCTGCGCCGGCGCGACCGGATCGGGCAAGACGACGTCGGCATTGCGCGCGGCAGCAGGGCGCGTCCTCAAGGACCGTGCGGCGCTGTTCTTCGTCGACCAGAAGGGCGACCCAGACGCCGAGGCGTTCCTGCGCGATCTCGCCGCCGCCATCGGCGTCCCGTTCATCCTCTTCGACCCTCGCGCCGACGACAGCGATCACTGGCA
>CAWGTK010000036.1:0-124148 GCA_963825485.1 uncultured Actinomycetes bacterium | reverse complement strand
ACTCGGCCGGCCCCGGCAGCGCCTCAAGAGCCAGCCACGGCTCGGACTCCTCCAGCTCCGCCAGCGAGTAGCCCGGCCCGGTGGCGACCGCGATCGTGCGCGCGCCGATCGCCTTGCCGCAGCTCACGTCGTGTGGCGTATCGCCGATGACGTACGCGCGCTCGGCCGTGTACGCCCGCCCGACGAGCGCCTGCGCGGCGCGCGCGATCGACACGCGGTCGGAGCCCTCGACGCTGAACGCCCCACCGGTCTGCGCGAAGAACTCCCACAGGTCGTAGTGGCGAAGCTTCGCCTCGGCCCCCTCGCGGACGTTGCCGGTCAGCAGGAGGCTGACGACGTCCTCGCGGGCGTCGAGCGCCTCGAGGTTCTCGCGGACATTGGGCAGCACCGCGCCCCGGCGGCGGCTCAGGCGCGAGGGCAGCAACCC
Organism: uncultured Actinomycetes bacterium; assembly: GCA_963825485.1. Lineage (GTDB taxonomy): Bacteria > Actinomycetota > Thermoleophilia > Solirubrobacterales > Solirubrobacteraceae > CADCVQ01. The sequence continues at coordinate 123,721 of CAWGTK010000036.1, read as the reverse complement.
CGCGTACGCCCGCAGTAGTTTGCCGGCGCGGTCGGGCACGCCGAATCCGCGGCAGATCTCGACGGCGATCTCGGCGTCGGTCAGCCCGGCCGTCTGCATCGTGGCGAGGTCGAGCTCGCGGTCGCAGACGTCGAGGGCCGCGTCCTCCCACGCGAAGATGCCGGCGCGGGCGGTGGTCAGCAGCGTGCCGTCGACGTCCCAGAATAGGTGCGCTTTCATCGCAGCCTCGCCGCCAGGGAGGCGGCGTCGAGGCCGTGCGCTGCGAGCACCTCGGCGTTCGTTCCGCAGGCGGGCATGCGGTCGATGCCCCAGATCTCCACCGCGTTGCCGGGCAGCGCGTCGCGCACCGCGTCGCCCTGGCCGCCGCGCACCCAGTGGTTGTCGAGCACGACGATCCGCCGTCCGCCGGCGACGTCGGCGAGCCAGCCGCCGTCGATGTCGCGCAGCCACGGCAGCAGCACGAGCGCCGCACCGCCGACCTGCCAGGCCTGCGAGGCGAGCACCGGGCCGGTGCAGACGAACACCACGTCGCCGCCCGCGCGCGCGACGGTGCCGCGGCCGGGCACGAGCCGCTCGGCGCGCGGCGGCTCGAAGCCGAGCTCCCACGGCACCGACACGAGCCGGATGTAGACCGGGCCGGGTGCGTCGAAGATCGCCCATTGCACGCACAGCGCGGCCTCGTGCTCGCTGGCCGGCTCGAGGCACGCCATTCCCGGCACGCAGCCCATGAGCGCGATGTCGCGCACCGCCTGATGGGAGTGGCCCGGGCCGCCGGGGACGATGCCGACCAGCGAGCCGCAGTACAGGATCTTCGTGCCCTCGGTGGCATTGTTGAAGATCTGCTCGTTCGCCCGCGGCGTGAGGAAGCAGCCGAACGAGTGCACGGCCGGCAGCCAGCCGCCGAGCGCGAGCCCACCCGCCTGGCTGACCATGTCCTGCTCGGCGATCCCGCACTCCACGAAGCGCTCGGGGAAGCGCTCGCGCAGCGCGATGAGCCCCGTATCGAGGGAGAGGTCGGCGTCGAGCGCCACGAGCCGCGCCTCGCGCGCAGCGGCATCGGCGAGCGCCGCACCGTACGCCGCGACGAGCCTCTGTGGCCGGCCGGGCGGCGCCGGACGCTCGGGCAGGTCCGCCTCGACGACCTCGGGCTCACGGCCGAGGCGGTCGCGCAGACGGTCGAGCAACTCGCCGACCGCCGCCTCGTACTCCGCCGGCGCGGGCGCACCGGAATGGTAGGCGTACAGCGCAGTGGCGCTGCGCGGCAGCGTGCGCGGCTCGAACCGCGCGACGCCGCTGCCCTTCACGGTGTCGGCGACCAGCAGCTTCGGGCGCTCCGGCTCGCGCACGAGCAGTTCGCCGAGCGTGCCGGCCAACGCCGCGACGTCGTTGCCGTCACAGCGCGCGGTCGCCCAGCCGAATGCCGCCGCCTTCGCCTCGAGGTCGCCGAGATCCGAGACGCGGTCGACCCACGTGTCGGACTGGATCTTGTTGTGGTCGACGATGACGGTGATCTCGCCGAAGGCATCGTTCGCCGCCTGTCCGAGCGACTCCCAGAACTGGCCCTCCTGCAGCTCCCCGTCGCCCGTCACGACGAAGACGCGCCGCGTCTCGCCGCGCAGCCGCGCCGCGCGCGCCAGGCCCTTCGCCTTCGACACGCCCATCCCGAGCGAGCCCGTGTTCGTCGTGACCGCCGGAACGGCCGCGATGTCGGGATGGCCGGGCAGCCCGTCGAGGCGGCGCAGGTGGTGCAGCAGCGCGAAGTCGAGCTGGCCCGTCCCGGCCAGCACGGCGTAGGTCGCCGGCGCGTCATGGCCCTTGGAGGAGAAGCATGCGTCGTCACCCGAGAGCACCTCGAGATGCAGCCAGCTCAAGATCTCCATCACGCTGAACGACGTGCCGATGTGCCCCGAGCCGGCCTCCATGATCGACGACAGCGCGTTGGTGCGGCAGGCGTCGGCGAACGCGGCAGCGCGCGTGAAGGGGTCCTCCTCAGCACGGATGCGCGCGAGCTCGGCGGGCGGGACGTAGCGCAGGCGCAGCGGCGCGCCGACGGCAACCGATGCCGCTTCCATCAGCCCACGACCTCGACCCGCGCCAACAACGCCGGATCCTCCGCCGCCATCCGCCGCGCCGCCTCCCAGTCCTCGGGATAGTCGATCGAGAAGCCTTCGACGCCCTCGCTGAGAAACGGCACGACGCGCGCCCCCGCGATCTCGCCGTCCGCGACGATCCGCGTCCAGGCGATCTCCAGCGACGAGTCCTGCACGTAGACGGGCTCCAGTGCGGCCGTCTGGCGCGAGTGCGTGGGCACCTCGCCGGCGGTCTGCTCGAGCAGCGGCGCCATGAGCGCTCCCTCGATGCGCCACATCTTGCCGGGGTGCTCGCGTGCACGGCGCACGGCGCGCAGCGAGTCGGCGTCGGCGACCGACCGCAGTCGCTCCCAGGCGCGCAGGATCGTCGCGCCGCGGCGAAACGGGCTCGTCGGACGCAATATCGAGAAGGCGTCAAACGACTCAAGCGCCGCGAGCGCGTGGGCCACCCACTCGATGTCCGGTGACGTCGCGGTCGCCAGCGCGGCCGGGCGCAGTCCCGGCACCTCGGCGCCGTAGCGGCGCGCGACGGCGGCCGTCTGCTCGCTGTCGGTGGACACGACGATCGCGTCGAACAGGCCGCTCTCGCGCGCCGCCGCGATCGAGTAGGCCAGCAGCGGATGGCCGGCCAGCTCGCGGACGTTCTTGCCCGGCACCCGCACCGAGCCGGCGCGCGCAGGGATCAGGGCGACGACGCTGGGCCGGGTCACACAAAGAGCTCGGCGACGCGCGGCGACCAGCCGCGCACGACATCGCCGAGATCGAGCTCGTCGCTCGCGTCGCGCGCGCGAATGTCGTCACGGGCGCGGTAGACGGTTGCCGTGCGCCGCGCCGGATCGACGACCACGACCGCACGGGTGCCGGCGTCGAGCCAGTCCAGTGCCTTGCCCTCGACGGCCGAGTGGCGGTCACCCGGGGAGATGACCTCGATCGCCAGGTCCGGGGGGCCCGGCCAGTAGCCGCGCGGGCGACCGACTCCGTGCGCGCGGTCGTGCGCGACGAACGCGGCGTCGGGAGCCCGCACGGTGTCGGGATCGCGGGCGAGCAAGAACCCGGTCTCGGCGGCGAAGGACACGCCGAGGTCGGCGGCCGCCACGTGGTTGTACAGCAGGTTTGCGACCCGCATCGCGACGATGCCGTGCTCGGCTCCAGTGGGCTCCACCTCGTGCAGCGTGCCCGCGATCAGCTCCTGGCGGTACGGCTCGTGGCTGTAGTGCAACAGCTCGTCGGCAGTCATGTGACGAAGCCCGGTGTCGCTGGTCACGATCGCCACTCTACCCGCGCCGGCCGCGCCGCTCAGGCCCGTCGCGGGTCGTGCGTGATGTGCACCGTCTTCAGCTCCGAGTACACGTCGAGCGCCTCGGTGCCCGGCTCGCGCCAGCCGGTGCCCGAGTCGCCGACGCCGCCGAACGGCCAGTGCGGCTCCGAGCCGTACGTCGGGCCGTTGACCGAGGCGACCCCGCTGCGCACGCGCGCCACGAACTCCTGGCCGCGATGCACGGAATCCGTCCAGATCGCGGCCGTCAGCCCGTACGGCGTCGAGTTGGCCAGCGCGATCGCCTCGTCAAGATCGGCGACGCGGTGCAGCGTGGTGATCGGCCCGAACAGCTCGCGTGCCGACAGCCGGTCGGAGCCCTCGATCAGCGTCGGGGCCATGAAGTACCCGTTGCCGTAGTGCCCGCCGCTGAGTCGCTCGCCGCCGGCCAACACCACCGCGCCGCCCGCCACCGCCTCCGCCACGCCGGCGAGCATGTTCTCCAGCTGGCGCTCGTTGATGACCGGCCCGAGGTCGTGCTCGTCGCCCGACCCGACGCGCTGGGCGAGCGTGCGCTCCAAGAGCAGCGCGCGAAACTCGTCGTAGACGGCGTCGAAGACGATCATCCGGCTGCCGGCGGCACAACGCTGACCGGCGTTGGAGTAGGCGCTCAGCGCGGCCGTCGCCGCCGCCTGCTCGAGATCGGCGTCGTCGCACACCACGAGCGGGTTCTTGCCGCCCAGCTCGAGGCAGACCTTCGCCAGCCGCTCGCCGGCGACCCGCGCGATCATCCGCCCGACCGCGGTCGAGCCCGTGAAGGACACGAGCGCCACCCGCGGGTCCTCGACGAGCGGCTGCCCGGCCTCGGGCCCGAGCCCCTGCACGACGTTCAGCACGCCGTCGGGCAGGCCCGCCTCCGCCGCGAGACGGGCGAACGCAAGAGCGCTGTGCGGGGTGTCTTCGCTCGCCTTCAGCACGACTGCATTGCCGCAGACGAGCGCCGGGAACACCTTCCACGCGATGTTCGGCAGCGGCGTGTTCGCCGCGATGATGAGCGCGGCCACGCCGACCGGCTGGCGCACGACGCTCGGCGAACGGTGGGGCACCGCCGACGTCAGCGTCCGGCCGTACAGGCGCCGCCCCTCGCCGGCCATGAAATAGCCCTGCTCGATCGCACCGCCGGTCTCGCCGCGCGCGTCGCGCGGCGGCTTGCCGGTCTCCCGCGCGACGATCTGCGACAGCGCCTCGGCGTCGCGCTCGAGCAGCTGCGCGATCCGCCGCAGGACCGCCCCCCGCGCGACCGGCGTCGTGCGACCCCAGCCCGGCTGCGCCGCGACCGCCGCGGTCACGGCGGCGTCCACGTCGGCGACACGCGAGCGGGCCACGCGCGACAGCAGCTCCCCGGTGGCCGGGGCGAACTTGTCGAGCGTCTCGCCCGCGGCGGCCGGCTGCTCGCGCCCGCCGATGACGTTCTCGATCGTTGCAACGGCGGCGCCGCCCGCTGGTGCTCACGCCGTGAACCCTCCGTCGACACGCAGCTCGTGACCGGTCACGTAGCGCGCGGCATCCGAAGCGAGGAAGACGAGCGGCCCGCCGAGATCGTCCGCCTCGGCCATCCGGCCGAGCGCCACACGGGCGCCGTACTTGCGCTGGAAGTCGGGGTCCTGGTCACCGCGCACGCCGCCGGGGGAGAGCGCGTTGACGCGCACCCCGTGCGGACCCCACAGGCGCGCGAAGTACTTCGTCAGCGCCACGAGCCCGGCCTTCGAGGCACCGTAGGCGGGCGGCTTGAGGAAGCCCTCGATGTGGTCGTAAAGGCCGGGGTCGGGCGCGATCGAGGCATACAGGGAGCCGATGTTGACGATCGCGCCACGCCCGGCCGCGACCATCGCCGCGCCGAAGACGAGCGTCGTGTTGAACGCGCCGGCGAGGTTGACGTCGAGCACGCGCAGGAACTCGGCGTGCTCGAGCGCGGCGCCGGCGCCGCCGCCCGCGTCAGGTGGCTGGTCGATTCCGGCGTTGTTGACGAGGATCGTGGGCACGGCCGGCAGGCCGTCGCGCAACGCCTCGAGCGCCGCCCGGTCGCGCACGTCGGCATCCTCGACGTCGACCCCCAGCACCTCGGCGCCGGCCTGCTGCAACGCGGCCGTCCAGATCGGCCCGAGCCGTCCGCGCGCGCCGGTGACGAGCGCGACCTGGCCGGCGAGCGGGCGGGCGGGGTCAGCCCGCATCGGCGCCCGCGCCGGCGGGGACCGGCTCGGCGAGCACCTCGAAGGTCAGCGCGGCGTCGCGGACGAGCGGCCGCGTCAGCCGGCGCCCGACGACACGGTCCAGCTCGAAGGGCGCGAGGCCGTCGCCGGGTGACTTCATCCCCACGTCGTCGTGATCGAGGACGTGCCCGGCCGGCAGATCGCGCGCGGCGACGAGCTTCTTGGCCATCTTCAGCGCCGGGGCGGCCTCGCTCTCGTAGACCTTCTTGACGCCGTCACCGAGGGCGACGTGCAGGCGCGCGAGGTCGCGGCACATCTTGCGCAGCCCCTGCGGCTCGAGCGAGAACGCGTGATCGGTGCCCTTCATCGCGCGATCCAGCGTGAAGTGCTTCTCGATCACCCGCGCGCCGAGGACATGGGCGGCGACCGCCATGGCGATCCCGTTGTCGTGGCTGGACAGCCCCACGACGGCGTGCGCGAACAGCTCGCGATACGTGCCGATCACCGCGAGGTCGAGCTCCTCCCAGGCGGCGGGATAGCCCGCCGTGCATTGCAGGATCGCCAGCTGCGGGTTGATGTCGGTGATCTCGTCGTGCGCGCGCTGGACGTCCTCGATCATCGCCGCCCCGGTGGAGATGATGATCGGCTTGCCGAGCGCCGCGACGTGGCGCAGCAACGGGACGTTGCGCACGTCGGCCGACGCGATCTTGAACGCCGGCATGTCGAGCTCGGCGAGGAAGTCGGCCGACGGGATGTCGAACGCGGTCGCGAAGAAGGTGACCCCGATCCGCTGCGCGTACTCGATGAGCGCGAGGTACTCGTCGTGGTCGAACTCGAGCGCCTCGCGGTGCGCTCCGTACGTCGCGCCGAAGGAGTTCTCGTGCTCGTAGGGCTTGTCGAAGGCGGCGCCCGTGTAGAGCGTGCGGTTGTCGCGCTTTTGCAGCTTGACCGCGTGCGCGCCGGCGCGCCGCGCCTCGTCGAACAGCTGCATCGCCTGATCGACGCTGCCCTGGTGGTTGTGGCCGATCTCGGCGATGACGTAGGCGGCCGAGGCATCGGAGATCTCGACACCGTCGATCGTCAGCGTGCGCGTCACAAGACCTCCATCAGAACTCGCTTGACCGTCGGGGTAATCATCCTGCGTACCCGCAAGGTTCCCACCGCGCGCCGGATTGTAGTGGCGAGGCCGCAAGGTGGGGCGCGTCGTGTGACGTATTACCGTGCGCAGTTGCAAACATATACATTCCGGTGCGACCGCAGATCAAGCGAAAGTGAGCGTAGTACCACAACGTCACAGCGGTCGGCAAGTCGCGGTTTCCCCACCGCGAGACACCACCGAAAATGTCAGAACGGCAGCTCCGCCGCGATCTCGGCCAGCGTCGGCGCCTGCGCATCGCGCCGTGAGACCAGCAGCTCGATGTCCGCCGGCCAGGCGATCGCCACGGCGCGATCGTCGTAGCGAAAGCCACGCTCGATGGCGGCGTCGTAGTACGTCGAGCACTTGTAGGTCACGTCGGCGAGCTCCGACAGCACGCAGAAGCCGTGGGCGAAGCCGACCGGGACGTAGAGCTGGCGCGCGCGCTCGTCGTCGAGCTCGACGGCCTCCCACTCGCCGTACGTCGGCGACGACCGGCGCAGGTCGACGACGACGTCGAGGACCCGCCCCCGCGCGCAGCGCACGAGCTTGGCCTGACCGGCGCCGATCGCGAAGTGCATGCCACGCAGCACGCCGCGCCCCGAGCGGGAGTGGTTGTCCTGGACGAACGTGTCGCCGATCCCGTGCTCCGCCCAGACGTTCGCGCGGTAGCTCTCGACGAAGAAGCCGCGCACGTCGCCGTGGACGTCGGGCTCGAGCAGGATCGGGCCGGACAGCCTCGTGTCGATCACGCGCATAGGCGACAGGAATCTAGTGGGCGACGCGGCAGGGCTGGCCTAGTCTCTCGCCGATGGACGAAGCCCGCGCGAAGCGGCTGACGCTCATCGCCTGCATGCTCGGCTCGGCGATCGTGTTCGTCGACCAGACGGTCGTCAACGTCGCACTGCCGGCGCTGCGCGACGACCTCGACGCCTCGCTGTCAGATCAGCAGTGGGTCGTGGAGGCCTACCTGCTGCTGCTCGCGTCGCTGATCCTCGTCGGCGGCGCGCTCGGCGACCTCTACGGCCGGCGGCTGATCTTCGCGATCGGCACGGCGGGCTTCGGCATCGCCTCGCTCGTCTGCGCGATCGCCCCGTCGGTCGGGCTGCTGATCGCCGCGCGCGCCCTGCAGGGCGGCTTCGGGGCACTGCTCGTGCCGAGCTCCCTGGCGATCATCACGTCGGTGTTCGGCCCCGGCGAGCGCGCCGCGGCGATCGGCTCCTGGACCGCCGGCACGAGCGCCGCGATCGCCCTCGGCCCGCCGCTCGGCGGCCTGCTCGTCGACCTCCTCTCGTGGCGCGTGATCTTCGCGCTGAACGTGCCGCTCGTGCTCGCCTGCCTGTGGCTGATCCGCACGGCGGTGCCGCCGTGTCCGGGCACCGGCGGGCAGCGCATCGACATCCCTGGCGCCGTGCTCTGCGTGCTCGGCCTGGCCGGCCCGACGTACGCGCTCATCCAGCAGCCGCTGCTGGGCTGGTCGGACCCGCAGGTCTGGGCGCCGCTGCTCGGCGGCCTCGGCGCGCTCGTCGCGTTCGTCGACTACGAGCGCCGCGCGCCCCAGCCGATGCTGCCGCCGGCGATCTTCCGCTCGCGCAACTTCGCGGTCGGCAACGTCGTCACGCTCACCGTCTACGCGGGGCTCGGCGCCGCCTCGTTCTTCATCGCCATCTTCCTGCAGCAGGTGTGCGGCTACAGCGCGTTCGCGGCGGGCCTCGCGCTGGCGCCGATCACGCTGCTGCTGATCGGGCTCTCGCGGCGCTTCGGCGCGCTCGCCGCGCGCGTCGGCCCGCGTTTGCTCATGGCCGCCGGCCCGATCGTCGGCGGGGTCGGCCTGCTGCTGTTCACCCGCCTGGACGCGCGCGGCGACTACCTCACGCAGGTGCTGCCGGCGACGCTCGTCTTCGGCCTCGGCCTGGCGATGACGGTCGCCCCGCTGACGACGACCGTGCTCGAGGCCGCCGACCGCGGTCACGCCGGCATCGCCTCGGGCGTCAACAACGCGATCGCCCGCGTCGCCGGCCTACTGGCGATCGCCGCTGTCGGGCTCGTCATCTCGGCGCAGTTCGCGGCCCAGGTCGACGACCGCCTCGGCGCGCCCGCGGGGCAGGACGGCGCGACGCGCGCCTACGTCGACGAGGCGCGCGAGCGGCCGCTGGCGGTCCCCGCCGGGACGGTCGTCGCGGGCACGCGCGCGGCGGTGCGCGAGGCGAACGTCGAGGCGTTCCGGCGCGGCATGATCGTCTCGGGCCTGCTGATGATCGCGGGCGGGCTGATCGCGGCGGCCGGGATCGCGAACCCGCGACGCGTCGAGACGGCCGATCAGCCGCCGCCGGTTGCCGCCTAAGCTTTCGGCGCCGATGGCCGACGAGCGCTTCACGATCACGCCCGTGCGCTACGCGCTCGTCGCGCGCTTCGCGCTCGTCATGTTCACGCTCATCGTCGTGACCGGCGTGGCCGTGCGGGTGACCGGCTCCGGACTGGGCTGCCCGACCTGGCCGAAGTGCACGCAGACCTCGCTGTACACCGAGCTGAACACCCACGGGGTCATCGAGTTCGGCAACCGGATGCTCACGAGCGTCGTCGGAATTGCCGCGGCGGCGGCCTTCGTCGGCGCGTTCCGGCGCCGCCCGTACCGCCGCGACCTCATGGCGCTCGGCGCGCTGCTGCCGCTCGGCGTCGTCGCGCAGATCGTGCTCGGCGGCTTCACCGTCCTCTTCGACCTCGCCCCGGGCTTCGTGATGAGCCACTTCATGCTCTCGATGCTGATCCTCGTCGCCTGCGTGCTGCTGGACTGGCGCGCGCGCCGCGAGCCGGACGAGGTGGCCCTCACGGGCACCGAGGACCGCGGGCTCAGACGCGCGGCGTGGGGGCTGTTCGGCCTCGGCGCGGTCACGATCTTCGCCGGCACCGCGGCGACCGCGGCCGGGCCGCACACCGGCGGCACCGGCACGGACGACCTCGTCCCGCGGCTCGTGTTCAAGGGCGCCGACACGCTGAACTGGGTGATCTCCCAGCACGCTCGGCTGGCGACGCTGCTCGGCCTCGCCGCCGTCGGCCTGTGGGTGGTCGCGCGCCGCCGCGGCGTGGCGCCCGATCAGCTCGCGCCGCTGACGTGGCTGTGCGTGCTGCTGGCGGCGCAGGGCGCCATCGGCGGCGTGCAGTACTGGCTCGAGCTGCCGGCCGAGATCGTCTGGGTGCACGCCTCTCTGGCCGCTGCGACCTGGGTTGCGATCGTCTGGGTGCTCGTCGCCGCCGGCGGGATGCGGGCATGGGCGGTGCCCGCGCCGGGCGCCGGCAGCGAGGCCGCGACGGCAGGCTGACGCCGTGCCCCGTCGTTCGTGCTGCCGGCTGCGGCTCAGCTCAGGCCGGGCGCGAACGCTGCGAGAACGGTGAGCGCCGCGACGAGCGTGGCGCAGCTGACGAAAGCGATGCCGAGCACGCTGTGACGCCTGCGCGACCACCGCCGCTCGCGCCGCGTCAAGGTGCTCGCGTAGATCTGCCGCGGTTGCACACAGCGATCTTCGTACATGCATCGGATGTCACAGCGTTATGTCCCCCTGTGCAAGCCGCGGGCGCGTTCTTGCCGCATCCTCCGCCAAGAACCTTCGCGCAGGCGCGCCGGCCGTTCGAGCGCGGCTGGCGCGCCCGGCGTGCCGGCCGTTCGAGCGCCGGCGGACGGGCCGAGGACATAGCCTGATCGCCCGATGCGCACTGTCCTCACGATCCTCCTGGTCATAGTCGCGACGATCGCCGGCGCGACCACCGCCCTGGGCACGTTTGCGCGCGAGCAGCGCCTCGACGTCGGCACCGTGCGCCTCTCGGTCGACCCCGGCCACCGCGGCGCGCTGGACCTCTACGTGCCGCTCGTCGACTGGGGCGTGCGCTTCCCGGTCGTGCGCCTGCCCGCCCGCATCAACGTCGATGTGCGCTCAGTCGACCGCGACGCGGTCGTCAAGCTCGCCGACGCCGGCGACCTCGACGCCGCCTTCGTGCGCACGCAGGCGCGCGACGCGCTCGTGTCGTTCCTGCGCCTGGCGATCGTGGCCGCCGTGCTCGGCGGTCTGGCGCTCGGCGCGCTCGTGGCGCTGGCGGCACGCAGCGGTCGCGGCCCGCGGCTGCGCACGACGCTGCTCGTCACGCTCGGCACCGCGCTCGCCTGCGGGGTCGCGCTCGTCGTCGGCCTGCCGCCGCGCTCGAACGTGGACGCGCCGCAGTACTACGCCAACGGCCCTGAGGTGCCGACTGCGCTGCGCGCGCTGGAGACGCTCGGCGACTCGGCGCGGACACTCGACGACGAGATCGACGAGCAGCTCGTCGGCATCGCGCGCTTCGTCAACGCGCCCGCCGGCCGCACGCCGCTGGGCGACAGCGCGCCGCGCTTCACGGTCGCCTCGGATCTGCACAACAACCTCATCGCGCTGCCGGCGCTCGAGCGCGCCGCCCGCGCCGGCCTGCTGCTGTTCGCCGGCGACCTGACCGATCGCGGCTCCCCCGTCGAACAGGCGCTCGTCCTGCGGGTCGCGCGCGCCGGCTCGCAGCTCGTCTTCGTCGCGGGCAACCACGACTCCGACGTCCTCGAGCGCAAGCTGGCCCGGACCGGCGCGGTGGTGCTGACCCGCAGCGGGCGCCTGCGCGGCAACGGGACGACCGACGGCAGCGTCGTGCAGCGCGTCGCCGGCCTGCGAATCGCCGGCTACGACGACCCGCTCAAGCGCCTGGCGATCGACGGCTACGAGGACAACGGCGCCACCTATGCCGAGGCGGAGCAGCAGCGCTTCGCCGACTGGCTCGCGCCGCTGCGCGGCAAGGTCGACGTCGTGATGGTGCACGCGCCGGCGCTCGCCGCGCCGGCGCTGCAGGCGCTGCGCGCGGACCCGCCGCCGGCGCCGCTCGTCCTCGTCGAGGGCCACACGCATACGCCCGCGCTGGAGACCGACGGGACCATCACCGTGGTCAACCCCGGCTCGGTCGGCGGCGGCGGGACGGGCAACCTCGCCGAGGGCGGCGGCGACATCGGCCTGGCGCGGCTGACGTTCACGCGGCGGCCGTCGTTCCGGCCTCGGGCGGCCGATCTCGTGCAGATCAACCCCGGCGACGGGGAGGCGCAGGCACGCCGCTATCGCCTCGATCCCGATGCCCAGCCGTAGTTCTCACGCCGTGTGAGAACCCGGCGGGGCCGCAACTTCGGCCTGTCCAGCCTGGTTGCAGAGGCCATGCGCACAAAGCTCCTCCTCACGCCCGCCGCCCTCCTCGCCCTCCTCGTGCTGCTCGTGCCGGCCTCGCCGGCCGCGGCTCGCAGCTCGATCCGCGTCGGCGTCGCCGACCAGAGTCCGGCGATGTTCGACTCGCCCTTCTTCCAGCAGCTGAAGATCAAGCGCACGCGCTACTTCGTGCCGGCCGACGTCATGCGCGACCCGGTCGAGCTGGCCCGGGCGACGGCGTTCGTGACCCGCGCGCGCAGCGCCGGCGTCTCGACGCTCATCCACGTCTCGACGTCGGACCTGCGCTCCAAGCGCGGCCCGGTCGTCTCGACGTCGCGCTACCGCACCGACGCCAAGCGGCTCGTGCGCCACTTCCGCGCGCTCGGCGTACGCGACTTCGGCGCCTGGAACGAGGTCAACCACAAGACGCAGGAGACCTGGAACCGCATCGGCAACGCCGTCTCGTACTTCAAGAGCATGTACAGCGCCGTCCGCGCGCGCTGCCGCTCGTGCGCCGTGGTCGGTCTGGACGTCCTCGACCAGGCCGGGTCGGACCGCTACATCCGCTCGTTCTACGCGCGCCTGAGCCGGACCTGGCGCAACCGCCTGACGGTCGTCGGCATCCACAACTACTCCGACGTCAACCGCAACCGCTCGACGGGCACCGCGCGGATCATCAACACGGTGCGGCGCTACAACAAGCGCACGAAGTTCTGGTTCACCGAGACCGGCGCGCTGGCCGGCTTCGGGCGGTCGTTCCGGTACTCGGAGTCGCGCCAGGCGTCACGGATGCGCAACATGTTCACGTTCGCCAGCCGCTACAAGCGCCGCGGCGTGCAGCGCGTGTACTCCTACAACTTCTTCGGCATCGAGAACGGCACGGACTGCGGCTCGCGCTGCCGCTTCGACGCGGGCCTCGTCGACCCCGACGGGACGCCGCGGCCGGTCTTCACGGTCTTCAAGCAGAAGCTCGCCAACTACTCGCGCTGACGTGACCCCCCGCGACCTCGATCGGCGCTCGGCACGTCCGCGGGTCAGTCCGCCGGCGCGTCGGCCAGCGGCAGCAGCGGACCCAGGCCGGAGATCTCCAGCACGCGCTCGATCTGGCGCGAACCACGCCAGATCGACAGCGTCGTGCCCGCCTTCTGGGCCTTGAGGTTGGCCTGCGCCAGCGTACGCAGGCCGGTCGAGTCCATGAACGTCAGCTCGCGCAGGTCGAGCACGAGCTCGGACACGCCGTTCGCGGTGGCGTCGGCGATCGCCTCCTGTAGCTGCGGGGCCGTGGCGATGTCGAGCTCTCCGCAGGGCGCAAGACGCATCCCGAGATCGGTGCGGACCACGCGCAGATCGAAGGCGGGCAGGGTCATCGCGCGTCGGGGCCCGCGACTCCAGCTACAGCCCCGGAGGGTGACGCGCGACGAACCCACCGGTGGAGCGCATGTCTGCCTGCCAGCGCGAGCCGGTCTTGCGGTTGCCGCTCGTGTCGAAGCGCACGCCCGCGACGACCATGAACACGTGGCCCGGGTTGGAGTAGATCGTGATCCACCGGCCCTTGCCCGGCTTGCCCCAGCCCATGAGGGCGCCCGAGGTCTGCGGGCCGGCCAGCAGCCCTGCGTTGGCGAGCGCGAAGGAGACCGAGCCCGAGCAGTCGTAGCCGTGGTCGAGCCACTTGCCGTGGCCGCCGCCCCACAGGTACGGCGTGCGCGCGATCTGGTTGCCGGCCTCGATGATCGCCCGCACCTCCTCCGGCGCCTCGATCGGCGGCAGGGCGACGCCCTCCTTCAACACTTCGGCCCTGGAGATCGCGGCGTCGCTCGTCGGCCCGTTGCCCTGCTTGAGCTTGGGCAGCGCCGCCGAGGCGCCGCCGGCCTTCGGCTCCTCGGCGGGGTCGGCCGTCGGCAGGTCGGCGTACGCCCCGCTCTCGCCCGCGACGGGCTCGACCGCCCTGGCGCGCGGGTTGCGCTCGGGCAGCGGCTCGATCGCCGCCTGCTGCGCGGCGTCGGCGTCGGCCGCTCCGTCCGCGCCGCCGCAGGCGGACAGCGCGAAGGCCGAGGCGACACAGACGGCCAATAGCAGCCCGCGGGACAACGTACGACGACGGGACACGCCGGGGAGTATGCCGGTTGCAGCGCGTTCGTGATCCATGTTTGGCCGGACGGACCGCGGGCAAGAGATTGTGCATGCAGTCTCAGGATCCCGCCGCGGTGCGCCAGCAGCTCGACCTGCTGCGCATGGAGCACGAGCTGGCCGTGGCGATCGGGCTCGACAACGACCCGGTCTACATGGCCGACCTCGAGCATCAGCTCGCGACGTGGGAGGCGGCCTGGATCGGCGCGGCCGTGACGGAGATCGCGGTCAGCCGGGCTGCGCAGCGGGGCCGTTTGCAGGGCTGAGACCTCGCCCTCCGGCGTATGGATCGTCGCGGTCGCGCTCGGGGCGAAAGCCGCGCAGGCGCAGCGAGTTGGCGACGACGAAGACGCTCGACGCGGCCATCGCCACGCCCGCGATCATCGGGTTGAGCAGGCCGCCCGCGGCGAGCGGCAGCGCCGCGACGTTGTAGGCGAAGGCCCAGAAGAGGTTGGACTTGATCGTGCGCAGCGTGCGGCGCGACAGCCGCAGCGCGTCGGCGGCGAGGCGCAGGTCGCCGGAGACGAGCGTGATGTCCGAAGCCTCGATCGCGACGTCGGTGCCCGTCCCGATCGCCATCCCGAGGTCGGCTCGAGCGAGCGCCGGCGCGTCGTTGACGCCGTCGCCGACCATCGCCACCACGCGGCCTTCGTCCTGCAGGCGCTCGACGACCGCGGCCTTCTCGGCGGGCAGGACCTCGGCGATGACGTCGTCGGCGCCGATCCGCTCGGCGACCGCACGGCCGGTCGCCGCGTTGTCGCCGGTCAGCAGGATCGTGTGCAGGCCGAGCTCGCGCAGGCGCCGCACGGCCTCGCGCGAGGTCGGCTTGACGGCGTCGGCGACGACGAACAGCGCGCGCGCCGCGCCGTCCCAGCTGGCAGCGATCGCCGTGCGCCCCTCGGCCTCGGCCGCCGCCCGCGCACGCTCCAGCTCGGCGGGCAGCGCCAGCGACGGGTCGGCGCTGGCGAGCAGCGCCGGGCGTCCCGCGATGATCGCCCGCCCCGCGACGGTGCCCTGCACGCCGAGCCCGGGGCGGCTCGTGAAGTCCTCGACGTCGGCCGGCGCGCCGCCGAGTCGCTGCGCCGCCGCCGCGATCGCGCGACCGATCGGATGCTCGGAGCCGTTCTGCAGCGCGCCGACGAGCCACAGCGCCTGCGCCTCGTCGACGCCCTCGGCGACCTCGACGCTGTGCAGGCTCATCCGGCCGGTGGTCGCGGTGCCGGTCTTGTCGATGACGATCGTGTCCACGCGCCGCGTCGACTCGAGGACCTCCGGCCCGCTGATGAGCACGCCGAGCTGCGCGCCGCGGCCGGTGCCGACGAGCAGCGCGGTCGGCGTGGCAAGGCCGAGCGCGCACGGGCAGGCGATGATCAGCACGGACACCGCGGCGGCGAACGCGACGCCGGTGTCGCCGGCGCCGATCCAGAAGCCCAGCGTAGCGGCGGCGAGCGCCAGCACGACGGGCACGAAGATCGCCGCGACGCGGTCGGCCAGCCGCTGGACCGGCGCCTTGCCGGTCTGCGCGTCGGTGACCAGGCGGCCGATCTGGGCGAGCGCGGTGTCGGCGCCGACGCGGGTGGCGCGGACGATGAGAAAGCCGCCGCCGGCGTTGACCGTGGCGCCGGTGACCGGCTCGCCGGGATGGACCTCGACCGGCACGCTCTCGCCGGTCAGCAGCGAGCGGTCGATCACCGAGATGCCCTTGTAGACGATGCCGTCGGTCGCGACCTTCTCGCCCGGGCGCACGATGAACCGGTGGTCGACCTTCAGCGCGTCGATCGGGATGCGGTGCTCGACGCCGTCGGCGTCGAGCATCGAGACCTGCTTGGCGCCGAGCTCGAGCAGCGCATGCAGCGCGGCGCCGGCGCTGCGCTTGGCGCGCGCCTCGAACCAGCGGCCGGCGAGCAGGAACGTCACGACGACGCCGACGGCTTCGAAGTACACGTCGCCGGTGGGCCCGCCGCGCTCGGGGACGAACGACAGCTCGTGGCGCATGCCCGGGTCGCCGGCGCCGAGGAACAGCAGCGAGACCACCGACCACGTCCAGGCGGCGATCGTCCCGATCGAGATGAGCGTGTCCATCGTCGCCGTGCCGTGGCGCAGGTTCATCCACGCGGCGCGGTGAAACGGCAGCCCCGACCAGACGAGCACCGGCGTCGCGAGCTGCAGCGAGATCCACTGCCAGTTGTCGAACTGCAGCGCCGGGATCATCCCGAGGGCGAGCAGCGGGACCGTGGCGAGTGCGGCCAGGATCAGGCGCCGGCGCAGCGTGTCGACCGGGTCGTGCTGGACGTGAGCCTCGGTCTCGGTCGACGGCAGGACGGCCTCGTAGCCGGCGTGCTCGACGGCGGCGATGACGTCCTCGGGCGTCGTCGGCGCATCGGGCGCGAACGCGATCGAGGCGCGCTCGGTGGCGTAGTTGACCGTCGCCTCGACGCCCTCGAGGCGGTTGAGCCTCTTCTCGACGCGGGTCGCGCACGAGGCGCAGGTCATGCCGCTGATCGGCAGCTCCAGGCGCGGTGCGGTCATGGCGACACCGCGCGGGTGAAGGCGGCCGTGTGGACCGTGTTCTCGTGGCGGAACTGGAGGAACAGCCGGTAGCGGCCGGGCTCGAAGTCATCGGTGGCGAAGGCGAGCGTGCCGGTGGTGAGCGGGTGGACGTGCTCGTAGGCGAGGTCGCCGGCGCGCAGCATCACGAGGTGTCCACGGGCGCCGAGGTAGGGCTGCAGGTCGTCGACCGGGGCGCCGTCGCGGCTGACGGCGAAGCGCAGCTCGGGGTCGTCGCCGGTGCCGTGCACTTCGAGGCGCACGTCGTAACCGTCGACGCTCGCGGTGCTGGCGGGGGGCGGCAGCGGCAGCGGCTCGAAGCGCCCGGCGGCGAACAGGTCGACGCCGAGGGCGTGCCGTGCGCCCCGGGTCTGGAAGTCGGCGAAGGCGTGGTAGACGCCGGCGTCGGGCAGCGTCAGGGGCGTCGTCCAGGCGCCGGTGGCGTCCTGCGGGGGGTGCAGGTGCTGGAAGCGGCGAAGGTCGCGGCGCACGACGATGAGGTGCATGCGGCGCGCCTGCTCGGTCTCGAAGTCGCGCAGGGTGGCGCCGCGAGCGTCGACGATGCGGAAGGTGAGGCGGCCGCGGCGGCCGGGGGAGAGCGTCGTCGGCGACTGCGCGACGAGCCGCAGCCCGCCGCGGGTTGCCGGTGCGGCGTCGCGCGCGGGTGCGGCGTCGTGGGCAGGCGCGGGTGCGGGTGCGGCGCGCGCGGATGCGGCGTCGTGCGCGTCGGCGCCGGCCGGCGCCGCGTTGCCTCGGTCGCCGGAGCCGGCGGCCTCGGTGGCAGGGTCCAGCGCGCGGCCCGCCACGATGGCGAGCGCGAAGATCGCGACGAGCAGCGCGCCGAAGGACGCGACGCGCGCGCCGGCGCTCATGAGACGAGCGTGTAGCCCGCCTCGTCGATCGCCTTCGCGATGGCGTCGTCGGCGAAGGTCTCGCCCGCGACGGTGACGCGGCCGCTGTCGAGGTCGACATCGACGCCCTTGACGCCGTCGACCTGCAGGACCTCTTCGATGACCGACTTGCGGCAATGGCCGCACGTCATGCCCTCTACGGTGTAGTTGCGCGTTGGAAGCATCATCTCTCGTCGGGTCGGATACGGGGGCGGGGTACTGGCACCGGCACGCCCTAGTATACCCCCACGGGGTACTGATACCATCACGGCGTGACCGAACGGGGCTACACCGCCAGCAAGGACCAGCTGCTCGCCCGCCTGCGCCGGATCGAAGGTCAGGTGCGCGGCATCGAGCGCATGGTCGTCGACGACCGCTACTGCATCGACGTCCTGACGCAGATCTCCGCCGCCCAGGCGGCGCTCGACAAGGTCGCGCTCGGCCTGCTCGACGAGCACGCGCGCTCGTGCGTGCTCGGCGCCGAGGGCGAGCTGCAGTCCGACCGCACCGACGAGCTCATGGCTGCGGTCGGCCGCCTCGTCAAGCGCGGGTGAGCGGGGCCGGCGAACGTCCGGCTGACGTCGACGAGCTGCTCGCCGCCTACGCCGCCACGGCGCACCGCTGGCACGAGCTGCGCACCGACGCGCGCGCGGCAAACCCGGTCTTCGACGAGAACGCGCGGCTGGCGGCGCGGCTGCGCGAGAGCGAGGCAGGCCGTGTCGGCATCGCGCGGCTGATGGAGCACGACACCAGCGGCGTGCGCGTGCTGGCGGCGGCGCAGTCGTTGCCCGGCTTCCCGGAGGAGGCGATCGCGGTGCTCGAGGAGCTCGCGTCCGGCGCCGGACTGCACGCGATCGCCGCCGAGCACGCCCTCACCGAGTACCGCGCCGGCCGCTTCGAGCTGTAGCGGCGTTCTGGACGCAAGACGCAAGACCCCCCTTGATCGAGCGATCGCGCAGCGTGCGCTGGAGCAGCACGGCGTCGTCGCGGGCCGGCAGCTCGTCGCGCTCGGGCTGAGCGCCAGCGCGGTCCGTAGTCGCGTCGCTGCGGGGCGCCTTCACCGGGTGCATAGCGGCGTGTTCGCCGTCGGACACGCCATGCTCACGCAGAACGAGGCCGAGCGCGCGCTGGACCGTGCCGAGCAGCAGGAGCTCCTCGACATGCGCGCGATCGACGATGTCCGCGCGCGTGCTGACGGGCGGCGTGGCGCGAAGCTGCTGCGGTCGGTGCTCGCCGAGCACCTTGTCGGCCAGCCGGTCGACGATCTGCACGGTGGCCGGCTGCGAGATCCCGAGCACGCGGCGCAGCGCTTGGATCGGCTCGCCGGGATAGGCCTGCAGGTGCACGTCATTCATAGGCAAGGTATGCATCTGTCACACGCACACCACCACGCCACGCCGGGAAGAGCGCGGTCAGGGCGTGTGGTCGCGCTCGAGCACCCCCGCCAGTCCCGCCCCGACGAGCATCGCCATCGCCACGATGTACAGCCCGAGCAGCACGATCGCCAGCAGCAGGAACACCTGCACCGGCGCGAACCCGGCGGCCGCCTCGACGTAGAGCCCGACGATCGCCGGCACGACCTGGATCGCGATGCCCGCCGGCACGGCGCCCTTCAGCGCCGGGCGCCAGCCGATCCGCGCGAGCGGTGCGAAGCGGTAGATCGCCGCGAACACGAGGATCGACCCGAGCGTGTTCATGACGATGATCGTCGGCCCGGGGATGTCGGAGTCCGCGCGCAGCTTGAAGCTGAAGTCCGAGGCGATCGAGATGCTCAGCGAGGCGAGGATGACCGCGACGGCCACGAGTCCGCCGAGCACCACGTTGCGCAGCCGGCCGACGACGATGTGGTGCCGCGGGCCGGCGGTGATCCGCGCCAGGCAGCGCTCGATCACGCCGATCGCGCCCGACGTCGTCCACAGCATCGCGACGATCGCCACCCCCAGCAGCACCGGCGAGTCGTCGCGCGTGCCGAGCACGAGGCGCTTGATGTCGTCGTGCAGGGTCTCGGGCAGGAAGCGGTTGAGCTGGTCGACGACCTGCAGCGCCGACAGGACGTCCTTGAGCAGCAGCGCCTCCAGCGCGGCGAGGCCGAGCGCGAACGGCGCCAGCGACAGCACGAGGTAGTACGTCAGCGCCGGGACGTCGTCGGCGATCCCCTCCCCCCAGTAGAACGAGAAGACCCGGTCGAAGAGGCGGCGCATAGCCGGGCAGACTGACCGATCGCCGGGCCGCGCCGCGTTCCGGGCGCGCGCGAGCTACTGCTGCGGCGCGGCACCCTGCACGCGCAGCGCCAGCGCCAGCTCGAAGCGCGCGTCGGCATCGTCCAGCGCGCCGCCGAGCGCCTCGCGCAGCTGGTTGAGGCGGTAGCGCACGGTCTGCGGGTGGACGTCGAGCGCGCGGGCGGTCTCGTCGACGCGGCCCTGGGCGTCCAGCCAGGCGCCGAGGGTCGCCGTCAGCCGGTCGCGCACGCCGGGACGCAGCTCGGCGAGCGGCGCCAGGCGGGCCTCGGCGAACTCGCTGGCCAGCGCCGCGTCGGCCTGCAGCACGAGCTCCGCGCCGTGGTCGTCGGCCACCACGAGCCCCGCGCCGGTCAGCAGCCCGAGGCGGCGCAGCTCGAGTGCGCGCCGGGCGCGCTCGGCGCTGCGCGGCGTCCCCGCGAGCGCGACCGCCGGCCCCAGCGCGGCGGCCAGCCCGTCGACGGCCTGCTCGAGCTGCGCACGCCGCGCGGGCGCGCTCGGATCCGGGACGAAGGCCAGCACGCGCGCGGCGCGCCGCCCGACCAGCGGCCCCCCGGGATTCTCCAGCGGGGCGGCGACGGCCCCGGGGCCGAGCCGGCTCGCCAGGCGCTCGGAGTCGATCCCCTCCGCCACCAGCGCGGCGACGAGCGCCGGTGGCCGCCAGCCCGCCCGGATCGCCGCCGCGCGCACCTCCTCGGCCGCGGCGGGCGGCTGCGCCGCCAGCAGGTAGACGAGCTGCGCGCGGCGGCGCTGGCGCTCGCCTGCGGCGGCGGACTGCTCGGCGGCGTAGCCCTCGATCGACTCGCCCGAGATCTCGTCGATGTAGGCGAAGATCGCCTCGCCGAGGCGATAGAGGATCGGCGGGTCGAGATCCGCGCGCACGCCGGCCTCGACGAAGCGCCGCCAGGCGATCTGCGCGCCGACGCGGTAGGCGGCGAGCAGCGCGTTGAGCGTGCGCCCCTCGCGCATCTCCAGGCGGCCGAGCTCGAAGTAGATGCGGCGGTCGCGCGCGCTGACCGCCGCCGGCGCCTCGATCGAGTCCACGAAGCGGCCGAGCGCCCGCTCGGTGCCGTAGCGCAGCGTGACGCCGAGGCGGCCCTCCAGCGGGCGCGAGTAGTCGGGCACCTCCTGGCCGATCGCGCGGATCGTCTCCGCCGCGAGGTCCGGGAGAACCGGGCGCAATACCGCTGCTACCGCGGGCGGAATTCCATCCATTTGCGCACAACCTACAGATTTCGGCACCGACCACCGCAGAAACCCGACAAGAAAGCCCGAACCTCAGTCCGTAGCCTCAAATGCATGCCAACTCTTCAGCGCTACACCAATCTCGGCGCCGTGGTCCTGCCGTTCGTCGCGTTTCTTCTCGCGATCGTTCTGCTGTGGAACAAGGCCGTCGGAGCGATCGATCTGGCGATCCTGGTGGTCATGTACACAGTTACCGGGTTCGGGATCACGGTCGGATACCACCGCCTGCTCACGCACCGGGCATTCTCCACCAGCAAGCCCGTCGAATACGCCTTCGCCATCGCGGGTTCGATGGCCGTCGAGGGCCCGCCCATCGCGTGGGTCGCCGACCATCGCCTGCACCACGCCCACACCGACGAGGAAGGCGATCCGCACAGCCCGCACCTCGGCGAGGGAGCCGGCTGGAAGGGTCTCTGGCACGCGCACAGCGGCTGGCTCACCAAGACCCAGGGCTCGGCCGAGTTTCGCAAGTACGCGCCCGACCTCTGCGAGGACAGGGGCATGCGCTGGATCAGCCGCCACTTTTTGTGGTTCGTCGGTCTCAGCCTGGCGATCCCGTTCGTCGCGGGCTTCGTCCTGCACGGCTTCTCGCTGACGGCCGCCCTCTGGACGCTGCTGTGGGCCGGCTTCGTGCGGATCTTCTTCATCCACCACGTGACGTGGTCGATCAACTCCGTCTGCCACTACTTCGGCCGCCGGCGCTTCGACGTCGAGGACAAGTCGACGAACGTCGCCTGGCTGGCGATCCCGACGTTCGGCGAGTCCTGGCACCACAACCACCACGCGTTCCCGCGCTCCGCGCGGCAGGGCCTGGGCACGTTCGAGGTCGACATCTCCGCGATGCTCATCTGGGCGATGGAGAAGGTCGGTGTCGCCAAGAACGTCGTGCGGATCGCGCCCGAGCGCCAGCAGGCCAAGCTCGTCGCCGCCAAGCAGCCCGCGGAGAGCGCCGCAGCCGCCTGAGCAGACCCTGCGCCCGCGTCAGTAGCGTTGGCGCAATGCAGACCGCAGCCGACGACGGTGGCGAGCAGCTCGCGCTGACGCTCGGGCCGCTCTACCACGTCGTCGTCGACGATCGGGTGAGCGGCCCGCTCACGGGTCGCCCGACGCGTTCGTACCGCTCGCCGCCGCAGGGCCTGGATGAGGCGCGCTGCCTCGCCGCCCTGCTGCTCGACCGCGGCGACGAGCTCGACGGCGACGGTCCCTGGCGCCGCCCGCTGGCCGGTGGCCAGCGCCACGTGGCGGTCGTCCTCGCACCACCCGACCGGACGGGCAGATGACCTGCGGTTTTCCCGCCAACGGTCGCGGGTAGCGGGGCGTCGTCATGCGGCGCCCGCGCGGGAGGACCGGGATGGCCGCGGCGACGGTCGCGGCGGTCGCGCTCGCGGCGGCGCTGAGCGGCTGCGAGGTGCCACAGGATCCCGACGGGACGCTGGACCGGGTGCGCGACGGCACGATGCGCGTCGGCGTGACGGAGAGCGACCCGTGGGTCGACGTCGCCGATCCGAACCGCCCGCGCGGGGTCGAGCCGACGATCGTGCGGCGCTTCGCCGCCACGCTGGACGCCGACATCGAATGGGTCGACGGCGGCGAGGAGGAGCTGATGGGCGCGCTGAAGGAGGGCCAGCTCGACCTCGTCGTCGGCGGGCTGACCACGCAGACGCCCTGGAAGAAGGAGGCGGCGCTCACGCGGCCGTACCTGCGCACCCGGCTGCTCGTCGGCGCCGTGGCCCCGGCCTCGCTGCCCGACGACCTCGACGGCGCGGACGTCGCGTTCGAGCGCGGCACCGAGGCGGGCGGGCTGCTGGAGCGAAAGACCGGCGCGCGGCCCGTCCCCGTCACGCAGCTGCGCGGCCCGCAGGCGGCCGCCGTCGACGACTGGCTGCTCGACGACCTGGGCCTGCGCCGGACCGGCATCGAGCTGGCCAAGCACGATCACGTCATGGCGGCGCCGCTGGGCGAGAACGCCTGGCTCGTCGCCCTCGAGCGCTTCCTGCTGCGCCAGAAGGATGAGATCCGCCCGGTGCTCGACCGCGCGGGCCCGCCATGACGCTGCCGCCCCGCTTCGAGCTGCCGCCCGACAAGCGCAGGCTCAACCGCAAGGCCGCCCGCCTGGAGTGGCTGACGATCCTCTACCTGCTCTCGGCCACCGCGCTGCTGTACCTGACGATCGGCTCGTCGCAGGCCGGCAAGGCGGCGCTCATCGAGGACGTCCTGAGCCTCACCCCGCCGATCGCCTGGCTCGTCGCCGCGCGCTTTCGCGACAAGCCGCCCGACGAAGCGCACCCGTGGGGCTTTCACCGCGGCGTCACGCTCGCCTATCTCGCGTCGGCGGCCGCGCTGCTGCTGTTCGGCACCTACATCCTCGTCGAGTCGACGTTCAAGCTCGTCACCGCCGAGCACCCGCCGATCGGCGTCATCGAGCTCTTCGGCGAGCAGATCTGGCTCGGCTGGGCCCTGCTGCCGGCCCTCGCCTGGAGCGCGATCCCCGCCGTCTTCCTCGGCCGCGCGAAGATGCCGCTCGCCGCCGAGCTGCACGACAAGGTGCTCTACGCCGACGCGAAGATGAACAAGGCCGACTGGATGACGGCCGGCGCGGCCGCCATCGGGGTGATCGGCATCGGCTTCGGCTACTGGTGGGCCGACGCGGCGGCCGCGATCGCGATCTCGCTGAGCATCGTGCGCGACGGCTGGACGAACCTGCGCCATGCGGCGCGCGACATCATCGACACGCGCCCGACGACCTACGACGGCGCGGGTCCGCACCCGCTGCTCGCCCAGGTCGAGGAGACGCTGCGCGCGCTGGACTGGGTCGACGACGCCCAGGTGCGCCTGCGCGAGGAGGGTCACGTCTTCACCGGCGAGGCGCTCGTGATCGCGCGCGACCGCCACCATCTCGTCGCGCGCATCGAGGATGCGGCGCGCCGCGTCGCCGCGCTGGACTGGCGCATCTACGACGTCGTCGTCGTGCCCGTGTCCACGCTCGAGCGCCGGCCCGATGCGCCGGAGCCGCAGGTCACGAGCGGCGGCAGCGCACCTGATAGATGGAGGTAAAGCCGGTCTGAAAGCCGCTGCGCGCGGCGCGCAGGTACAGCCGCCAGATGCGCAAGCGCTCGGCGCCGGCCAGCCGCTCGGCCTCCGCGGCGTTCTCGTCCAGGCGCCGGGCCCAGTGCGCGAGCGTGCGCGCGTAGTGCTCGGCGTAGCCCTCGACGTGCTCGCAGACCAGGCCGGCCCGCTCCAGCGCGAGCACGACGCGCGAGAGGTGCATCGGCGCCGCATCCGGGAAGACGTAGCGCTCGGAGAAGGCGCCGGCCTCCTCGGACGCGCCGTGGCGCAGGCGCGCGATGCCGTGGTTTAGCAGCCGTCCGCCGGGGCCCAGCGACCCGGCCAGCGCCGCCGCGTACTCGTCGAGGCGGCTCCCGCCGACGTGCTCGACCATCCCGATGCTGGCGATCGCGTCGAACTGCTCGCCGGCCATCTCGCGGTAGTCGGCAACGCGGATCTCGACGAGATCGCTGACGCCGGCCGCCGCCACACGCTCGCGGGCCAGCGCGGCCTGCGGCTCCGACAGCGTGATGCCCACGACATCGGCCCCGTGACGGGTGGCCGCATGGATCGCGAAGCTGCCCCAGCCGCAGCCGACGTCGAGCACCCGCTCGCCGGGGGTCAGCGCGAGCTTGCGGCAGATCGTCTCGAGCTTGCGCTCCTGGGCGGTCTCCAGCGGCTCGTCGTCGCGCGCAGGGTCCTCGAAGATCGCGCAGGAGTACGTCATCGAGGCGTCGAGGAAGAGCGCGAAGAACGCGTTGGCGACGTCGTAGTGGTGACGCACCGCGCGGGCGTCGCGCTCGCGGCTGTGGCGCGTGCCGCGCGGGCGCAGCTCGACGGCCGGCGGCGGTGGCGGGCGCATGATGCCGGTCGCCCGTGCGGCGGCGGTCAGCAGGCGCCGGCGGGCGGCGCCGTCGAGCGGCGGCGGCCTCCAGTCGCGCAGCAGGGCGAGCACCGCGTCGAGGTCGTCGACGGCGAGCTCGCCCGAGACGTACGCCCGGCTCAGGCCGAGCTGGCCCGGCGCCAGCATCGCGTAGGCGACCGCGCGCGGGGAGCGGGCCTCGAAGACCGGGCCGCCGTCGCCGTCGCCGTCGCCGTCGGTCGACGGGAGGGTGCTGCCGTCCCAGAAGCGCAGCGCGAAGGGCCGGTCGGGCAGCGCGGCCGCCAGCTCGGCGCGCAGCGGCTTCGTATTGGACCCCAGCCCCATGATCAGACGGTAGGTTGCGCGGCATGCGGATGCGCGCTGCGGTGCTCGAGGAGTTCGGCCAGCCTCTCGTCGTGCAGGAGCTCGACCTGGAGGAGCCCAAGACCGGCGAGGTGCTCGTGCGCCTCGTGGCGTGTGGCGTCTGCCACACCGACATGTACACGGCGTCCGGCGTGGACCCTTCGGGCTACGCCCCGACCGTGCTCGGACACGAGGGCGCCGGCGTCGTCGAGGCGATCGGCGAGGGCGTCGACTCGCTCGCCGTCGGCGACCACGTGGTGACGCTCTTCTCCCCCCAGTGCCGCGAGTGCGTGCACTGCGAGAGCCCGAAGACCAACATCTGCTTGGCGATCCGCGATCAGCAAGGCCGCGGGTATCTACCCGATGGGACGACAAGGCTGACACGCGATGGCGAGCCGATCCGTCACTTCATGGGGACATCGACGTTCGCGGAGTACACGGTCATGCCGCAGATCGCCCTCGCCAAGGTCTCGCCCGAAGCGCCGCTGGACCGCGCGTGCCTGTTCGCCTGCGGCCTGTCGACCGGCCTCGGCGCGGCGATGTACACCGCGAAGGTGCAGGCAGGCTCGACGTGCGTCGTGTTCGGGGCGGGCATGGTCGGCCTCGGCGCGGTGGCCGGGTGCCGGCTGCAGGGCGCCGAGCGCATCGTCTGCGTGGACCTCTCGCAGGAGCGCCTGGAGATGGCCCGCCACCAGGGCGCGACCGACGTCATGCTCGGCGGGTCGGACGCGGTCGAGGCGATCCTCGAGCTGACCGGCGGCTTCGGGGCGGACTACACGATCGAGGCGACGGGCCTCGTGTCGGTCATGTGCCAGGCGGTGCAATCGGCGCGTATGGGGTGGGGCCTGGCGACGATGTGCGGCGTCGCCGGCAAGGGCGAGACGCTCGACATCATCCCGCGGCTGCTCATCACGGGCCGTCGCGTGGCGGGGTCGTCGTTCGGCGGCGTCAAGGGCCGCGACCAGGTGCCGCAGCTCGTGCAGCGCTACCTCGACGGCGAGATCGACGTCGACGCCTTCCTCTCGCACCGCATCACGCTCGACGAGGTCAACCGGGGCTTTGACCTCATGCACGCGCAGGACGGCATCCGCAGCGTCATCGACTTCGGCTGACGCGCAGCGCGGGTCGCTCGGTGCGGACGATCACCGACGCCGAGCGCCGCGCCCGCCTGGCGCGGCGCCACGGGCTGGCCCCCGAGCACCGCTTCGGCGACGTGGCGCAGGTCGCCGAGGCGATCGTCGCGCTGCACGCGACGGATCCCGCGAGCGTCTTCTTGTCCGCTCGCGCGCGGCTCGTCGCGCCCACGGTCGGCGCAATCGAGGATGCGCTCTACGCGCGGCGCACGCTGGTGCGGATGCTCGGCATGCGGCGCACGATGTTCGTCGTGCCGACGCCGCTGGCCGGCGTCGTGCACGCCTCCTCGACGCGGGCGCTGATCGGCGGCGAGCGCAAGCGCTTCGCTGCGCTGCTCGAGCAGTCCGGCGTGGCGACCGACGGCGCGGCGTGGCTGCGCGAGACCGCGGAGGCGACGTACGCCGCGCTGCTCGCGCGCGGCGAGGCGACGACCGCCGAGCTCGGCCAGGACGTCCCGGCGCTGGGCACGAAGACGCCGGTCGCGCAGGACAAGCCCTACGGCGCCAGCCCCGCCGTCTCGTCGAGGATCATGTTCCTGCTCGCCGCCGAGGGGCGCATCGTGCGCGGGCGCCCCGGCGGCACGTGGACGAGCTCGCTGTATCGCTGGGCGCCGGCCGCGACCTGGCTGCCGGCGGGGGCGGCGGTGGCGCCGCTCGACACCGACGCCGCGGCGGCGCAGCTCGTGCGCCGCTGGCTGGCGGCATTCGGCCCCGGCACGCTCGCCGACCTGAAGTGGTGGACGGGCTGGACGATGGGGCTCGTCAAGCGCGCGCTCGCGCAGATCGACACGGCCGCGGTGCGGCTCGTGGACGGGACCGCCGCCCTCGTCCTGGCTCACGACGCCGAGCCGGTCGCCGCGCCCGCGGCGCCCTGGGTCGCGCTCCTGCCGGCGCTGGACCCGGCGCCGATGGGCTGGCAGGCGCGCGGGTGGTATCTCGGCGAGCACCGCGCGAGCTGCTTCGATCGCAGCGGCAACATCGGGCCGACGGTCTGGAGCGGCGGGCGGATCGTCGGCGGGTGGGCGCAGCGCAAGGACACGGGCGAGGTGGTCGTGGCGATGCTGCAGGACGTCGGGGCCGAGGCTGAGCGGGCGGTCATCGCCGAGGCGGCGCGCCTGGAGGAGTGGATCGGCGACGTGCGGGTGACGCCGCGCTTTCGCACCCCGCTGGAGCGCGAGCTGTCGAGCTGAGGGCCGCGCCCGCACCGCAATACGGCGCAACGCCACACCACGGGGTGCTTCGCGGTGGCCCCGCGAAGGCGGGCGGGAATGCGCCATCATGCCCGCGAATGGCACCCGTCGAGATCCGCGGTCTCTCCAAGCGATTCGGCCCCGTCCTCGCCGTCGACAACCTGAGCTTCGACATCGAAGCCGGGCGCGTGACGGGTTTCCTCGGGCCCAACGGCGCCGGCAAGAGCACGACCCTGCGCGCGCTGCTGGGCCTCGTGCGCCCGACGGCCGGCACCGCCACCTTCGGCGGCCTGCGCTACGAGGAGCTCGAGCAGCCGAGCACGAAGGTCGGCGCCGTGCTGGAGGACGCGTCCTTTCATCCTGGCCGCACCGCGCGCAACCACCTGCGCGTGCTCGCCACGACCGGCGATCACCCCTTCGAGCGCGTCGACGCGGTGCTCGCCGACGTCGGGCTGACCGAGGCGGCCAACCGCCGGGTCGGTGGCTACTCGATGGGCATGCGCCAGCGGCTGGGCATCGCCTCCGCGCTGCTCGGCGACCCCGACGTCCTGATCCTCGACGAGCCGACGAACGGCCTCGATCCGCCCGGCATCGTCTGGATGCGCGGCCTGGTCCGCGAGCACGCCGCGCGCGGTCGCGCGGTGCTCGTCTCCAGCCACCTGCTCTCGGAGGTCGCCCAGTCCGTCGACGATGTCGTCGTCATCGCACGCGGCGAGATGCGCGGCCACGGGACGCTGGAATCGGTGCTCGGCGGCGACGAGGGGCAGGTCACCGTCGTGCGCGCGCAGGACAACGCGCGGCTGACGCAGGCGCTCGAGGCGGCCGGCCACACGGTGAAGCCGTCCGGCGTCGGGCTGATCGTGCCCGGGGTGGCGCCGGAGGCCGTCGGCGTCGTCGCCGGCGACGCGGGTATCTACCTCGTCGGCCTTGCGCCGCAGACGCGCTCGCTCGAGCAGGCGTTCCTCGCGCTGACCGGGGAGGCGACGGCGCCGTGAGCTCGCTGCTGCGCGCCGAGCTGCTGAAGCTGCGCACGACGCGGACGTTCGCCGCGCTCGTCGGCACTGCGGTCGTGCTGTCGCTCGTCGTCGTCGTGCTGACGGGCCTGCTGACGGATGACTTCGACGAGGAGTCGACGCGCAGCCTCTTCTCCTTCGACTTCACCGGGCTGTTCATCCTGCTGCTCGGCGTGATCGGGATGGCCGGCGAATGGCGCCACCGCACGATCACCGGCACCGTCCTTGCCGCACCCGACCGGCTACGCCTGCTGACGGCGAAGATGCTCTCCTACGCCGTCGCGGGCGCGCTGCTGTCGCTCATCGTGCAGATCGGGATGTTCCTCGTCGGCACGGTCATCCTGGCGGCCCGCGGCTTCGACCTGGCGTCGGTCTCGACGCTCGCCGACGTGCTGTGGCGCAACCTCGTCGTCGCGGCGCTCGTCGGCGCGCTCGGCGTCGGCATCGGCGCGCTGCTGCGCAACCAGGTCGTCGCGATCGTCGGCGTCCTGGTCATCGCGCTGATCCTCGAGCCGCTGCTGTACGGGCTCGTCTCCGAGGTCGGACGCTACGCGCCGACCGCGGGCGCGCCCGGCGGCATCACGAAGATCAACCCGGTCGGCGAATACGAGGATCCCGACCTGCTCGCGACCGGCATCGCGGTCCTCGTCATGTTCGGCTGGATCGCGCTGTTCTTCGCCGCGGCCGGCGCACGCCTGCGCCGGGGCGACCTCGTCTAGCTGGTGCGGTTGCGGCTGGCGCAGGCCGCCGCGTCGCAGTACCCTCGCGCCATGTCGGTGAAGATGAGCGGTCGCTACCCCGAGGGCTCCGACCAGGACCGGGCCCACAAGCTGCTCAAGCAGCACGACATCGAGGTCGACCACGTCTACAGCGTGGACATGCTCGAGAGCGGCCAGGAGGAGATCACCTTCACGTTCGACGGCAACGCGCACACGGCCTTCGCCAGGGACGAGCGCATCGAGCTCGTCATGGACGGCTGGGACGTGCTGCCGCCCAAGCCCGAAGGCACCTGGCGCGGCGGCTACTAGGCGAGGGCCTCAGAGGTCGGCGACGTCCAGCGGGCGTCCCGCTGCGGTGGCCGGCAGCTGCGGTGGCGACGCGCCGGCCTGCGCGACCGTGCGCGCCGCGACGACGCACGCGAAGCACGTCGCCTCGACGACGAGCTCGTGACGGTTCAGCTCGTCGCGGCCCAGGCCATGGGAGACCCACCACGCCAGGACGCCGCCGCCAAACCCGTCCCCCGCGCCGATCGTGTCGACCATGACGGCCGGGGCCGCCGCAACGGTCGTCTCGTCGCCGGCGCTCAGCACCGTGGCGCCGTCGGCGCCGCGCGTGAGCAGCACCGCGCGCGGGCCGTGCTTGAGCAGCGCGCGCGCCGCCTCCAGCGACGAGCGCCCAGGATCCAGCCAGGCGACGTCCTCCTCGCTGACCTTGACGAGATCGCTGTGCGCGAGCACGCGGGCCAGGCGCTCGCGGTACGGGCCCGGGTCGGCGAGCGCCTGCGGCCGGCAGTTGGGATCGAGGACCACCATCGTGCTACCGGCGAGCCGCTCGACGACGGCCTCCAGCGCGCTGGCCAGCGGCTCGAGCACGAGGCCGAGCGTTCCGACGTGCAGCGCCGAGACGTGTTCGGGCAGCGCTGCCAGGGCCGCCTCGGGGGTCAGCCCCGCGGCCGCCGTCGCGTGCGTGTAGAAGCCGTAGCGGGCCACGCCATCGTCGTCGACGCTGGCCAGCGCGAGCGTCGTCGGGTCGTCGCTGTGCACGACGCACTCCAGGCTCACCCCGTCCTCGGCGAGCATCCGCTCGTGCGTCGCGCCGAGCCGGTCGGTCGACAGGCGGCCGAGGAACGCGACCGGCTGGCGCAGGCGGCCGATCGTGCGTGCGACGTTGAACGGACCGCCGCCCGGGTGACCGGCGATCGCGGCGTCCACGTCGAGCCCGGGGCCGGCGACGATGTCGTAGAGCGCCTCGCCCCCGACGACGATCTGCGCGGCGCTCACGTCATGCCCGCCCGGCGGCGCGTGGGGAAGGTCGGTGCGTCGACTCTGCTCACGGCAGCAGCAGTGTCGCACTCCGCGTTTCGGCGGGCCGCCTTCCTCGCCGTCTTCAGGCGCCTGACCTTCAGCGTCCGCGTCGCCGCGGCAGCGACGACAGCGCGGTCTGCGCGCTGATCTGACGGCGGCTGGGGCGAGGCTCAGCCCGGCGCCGACGACGAGAACGCGTTCCTGAAGAACCACTCGTGGGAGCAGTACGCGGCGTGGCAGCTCGGCCTCCGGGAGGGCGCCACGGAGCACACGAAGGCCCGCTACGCGTTCGTCTGCGGCGACTTTCGCCGCGTCCATCGCTCCGGGCTGATCGCCTGCGTGTACCGCGCGGCCGAGTGGCGCCACAAAGCGATCGAGCTGGCCGCGCACGAGCTCCCTGCAGCAGCTCACCGCACGAGCGCGTGACCCGCGCCCGCCCGGCGCGAGTCGGCGGGCAGAGATTTCGACAGGGCCGCCGGGCCCTAACCCCGGCCAACTGCGCGGCACCGCTGTGCCGCAGTGGAAGCGCATCCGGCGCACCGGCCCTGTCAGCTGGTCCTACGGTGATCCCCGCGCGGCGGCTCAGCGCCTGATCCGGATGGCGCGCGGCCGGCGTATTCCGGCGCGCCAACAGATCGTTCGAAGGGGCGCCGGCGGCGCGCGATGCATGATTCGAGCGCGCCAAGCCGGGTAAGGTGGACCTGTGGCGCGGCGCACAAGAGAAGCGGAGGCGTACGGCGCCGTCGGCCGTTCGGAGTGGATGGACGTCGACTGGCAGGAGCATTTGCGCTGGGTGCGCGTCCAGGACCGCTGGATGAACCTCGTCGACATGGGCTCCGGCCCGCCGGTGATCTTCATCCACGGGCTGTCGGGCTGCTGGCAGAACTGGCTCGAGCAGCTTCCCCTCTTCGCCCGCGACCACCGCGTGATCGCCGTGGACCTGCCGGGCTTCGGCCAGTCCGAGATGCCCGCCAAGGAGATCTCGATGACCTGCTACGCCGAGGCGATCGACGAGCTGATGGAGGAGCTAGACATCGAGGAGGCCCGCATCGTCGGCAACTCGATGGGCGGCTTCATCGGCGCGGAGCTGGCGATCAAGCATCCGGCGCGCGTCGAGCGGCTCGTGCTCGTCGCGGCGGCCGGCCTGAGCATCGAGTCGATCCGCACCGAACGAACGACGGGTCTGCGTCACCGCGCCGAGAACATCGTCTTCTTCACGCTCGGCCACATCGCGTCGCGCTCGCATCAGGTCGCGCTGCGCCCGCGCCTGCGCCACGCGCTGCTGCTGACCGTCGCCGCGCACCCGCAGAAGCTGCCCGGCCCGCTCGCCGCCCAGCAGGTGCTCGGCTCCGGCAAGCCCGGCTTCTCCGACGCGCTGGAGGCGATGTGCCGCTACCCGCTGCGCGACCGGCTCGAGAAGATCGGCTGCCCGACGCTCATCGTGTGGGGCGAGAAGGACATCCTCGTCCCGGTCAAGGACGCGGCGATCTTCGAGGAGCTGATCCCGGACTCCCGCAAGGTCATCTACGAGGACACCGGCCACGTCTCGATGATGGAGCGCCCCGAGCGCTTCAACTCCGACGTGAAGGCCTTCCTCGACGAGGCTCCCGGCGAGCGCCAGCCCGCAGCGCCGAAGTCGTCCGCCGTCGCCACCTAGCGTCGCCCGCCCATCGGCGCGGCCGGGCGGATGGGAGGGCCGTCGTCATCGCGGCAGGAGCTCGACCGGGTCCCCCACGGCGACGCGGCCCGGCTCGAGCACTTCGCC
Organism: uncultured Actinomycetes bacterium; assembly: GCA_963825485.1. Lineage (GTDB taxonomy): Bacteria > Actinomycetota > Thermoleophilia > Solirubrobacterales > Solirubrobacteraceae > CADCVQ01. Next base: position 91,389 of record CAWGTK010000036.1, on the reverse strand, counting down.
GTAGACGCCGAAGGCCAGGGGCTCGGTCGTCTCCAGCCCGGCGCGGTAGGAGCGCAGCAGGTCGAGCGTCGGCAGGTCCGGGGTGCCGCTCTCGGGATCGCGCTGCGTGACCAGGCAGCGCCCGACGTGCCCGCGCACCCGCACGAGCGCGGTGCCGACGCGCAGCCGCTCGCCGACCCACGTGTCCTCCTCGTGCGCCTCGGCGAGCCCGTCGATCTCGACGAGCATGCGAAAGCGGCGCGCGTCGATCTCCCCGCCGGCGAGCTGCTCGAGGGCCTGCAGCGAGGCCCGCGAGATGAAGCTCGCCGCGCCGGCGCGGCCGCGGTCCAGCGCCTTGCGGTGCACGCCCTCGACGACGCGCACGGTGCGTCCGACGTGCGCCGACAGCGCCGCGCCGAAGTCGCCGCCCAACTCATGGGCCGCCGTAGGGCGGGAGAAGAACGTCGTCGCCAGCTCCTCGGCGCCGAGCTCGACGGGGCCCGCGACGCGCGTGCCGTCGGGGAAGGCAAGCGCGAGCTCGTCGCCGTCGAGCGTCGCGACGACCGCGTTGAGCGGCCCGACCTGCTTGCCGTTGACCATCCGGCCGCGCTCGTCGACGAGGTAGAAGCGGCGATCGTCGGCGACCCCCGCGGCGCCCAGCTCGATCGCGTCGCGGGCGACGACGCGCAGTCCCTTGACGGGCGTCGTCTGCAGGGCGGTCACGGTGGGCGAAGGCATGCAGAGAGCATGGCATCTGCGCCAACCGGCGATCCGTTCGGGCCGCGTGCGGTATCTGTGTAGGCGAATGAGTGGCGGCAGGGGCAGGACGGATGCTGGGCGCGGGTTCCTGTCGGGAGCGGCGACGCTGCTCGTGCTCGCCCTCGTGTTGTTGCTCGCGCCGCCCGCCGCGCACGCCCGCGTCACGCTCGTGGCGACCGGCACGCCGGAGCTCGCCTTCCTCGGCATCCCCGGCAACGAGGTCGTCGCGCGGCTCGCGCTGCCGGGGCCCTCGCGCGCGGTGGCCGTCTCGCGCGACGGGGCGCGCGGCTACGTCTCCGCCGGCAGCGAGGTCGTCGCGGTCGACGTCGACGCCCGCGCCGAGGCGGGCCGCAGCGCGATCGGCGTCGGCCTGCCGGAGATCGCCGACATCGACCTCTCGCCCGGTGGCAGGACGCTGTACGCCGTCCGGGGGACCCAGCTCGTGGTGCTCGATTCGCAGACGTTCGCCCAGCGCGCGCTGATCGATCTGCGCGGCGAAGCGATCCAGCTCGCCGTGGGCAACAACGCCGCGAGCGCGGCGGTCACGCTGCGCAGCGGTCACGTCGCGATGGTCGACCTCGGCGCGAACACCCTGCTGCGACGCGTGAAGCTCAAGGGCGCGACCGGTGTCGCGATCACCGACAACGGGATGACGTATGTCACGGCGCGGGAGCGCCTGCGGGTGATCGCGCGCGGACAGCGCCGCGCGCGCAAGAAGGCGATCAAGCTGCCCGCCGGCGCGGGCGGCGGCCTGACGCTGTCTCCAGGGCGCTCGCGGCTCGTCGTGGGCGCGGCGGCCGGCGGCACGTCGGGCGCGATCGTCGAGTTGCGCAGCTCCTCCGTGCGGCGAATCGTGGCCGGGCGCGGGCCCGGGCGCGGGGCGTGGTACGTCGGGGCCAGCCGGATCGCGATGGCCGACGCCGGCGCCGGGAGCGTCTCGCTGGTCAGCCCGTTCTCGCGCGGCCGCGTCGGGCTCATTCCGCTGCCCGGCACGGCGCCCAGCGACCTCGTCGTGCAGCCCGGGCTCGCGCTGGTGCGCGGCACCGACGCCGCGGACCGGATCACCGGCACGCGCGGCGACGACAAGCTCGACGGGCTCGGCGGCGACGACTTGCTGCGCGGCGGACGCGGTCGCGACGTGCTCGTCGGCGGCGTCGGCGACGACCTGCTCTTCGGCGGAGCCAACAGCGACGGGATCTCCGGCGACGACGGCAACGACGCGATGAGCGGCGACACCGGCAACGACGAGCTGAGCGGCGGAGTCGGCAACGACAGCGCGCACGGCGGAACGGGCAACGACACGATCCGGGGCGAGGACGGCGGGGACCACCTCGACGGCGGCGACGGCGACGACACGATCTTCGGCGGCAACGGCGACGACGTCATCGAGGAGAAGGGCTTCGGCGACGACAAGCTCCTCAACGGCGGGCCGGGCAACGACATCATCCGCGGCGGGCGCGGGTCGGACAAGCGCATCTTCGGCGAGGACGGCGACGATCAGCTCTTCGGCGAGAACGGCAACGAGCGGATCTACGGCGGGGCGGGCAACGACCTCCTCGACGGCGGCTCCGCGGGCGACCGGCTGGAGGGCGGCGACGGCGACGACACGATGTTCGGCCGCGCCGCGAAGGACGGCCTGTACGGCGAGGCCGGATCGGACCGGCTCGACGGCGGCTCGGCCGTGGACCTGCTGGTGGGCGGCGACGGCAACGACGAGCTGGTCGGTGGCAGCGCCCCGGACGTGCTCGACGGCGGTCCCGGCGACGACTCGATCCGCGCTGCCGACGACAGCGTCGACACCGTTCGGTGCGGACCCGGCAACGACACCGTCTACATCGAGAACAACGTGCCCCCGCGCGACGCCTTGGTCGACTGCGAGGTCGTCGTCCCGGTGCCGCCGGAACCCGACAACGACGCCGCCCGGATACAGATCATTCGCGGCACGCCCGGCAAGGACGTGCTGTACGGCACCGCCGAGGCCGACTCGATGTTCGGCCAGGACGGTGCCGACCGCCTCTTCGGCAAGGGCGGCGACGACTACGTCGACGGCGAGAACGGCCCGGACCAGGTTCACGGCGGCCCGGGCGACGACACGATCGCCGGCCGCGGCGGCGACGATGCGCTGTACGGCAACGAAGGCGACGACCTCATCACCGGCGACCGCGGCCGCGATCGCATCCTCGGTGGCTCCGGCAACGACCGCATCTTCGGCAACTTCGACCCCGACACGATCGACGGTGGCAGCGGCAACGACCGCATCAACGTCATCCACGGCGGAGCGGATGCGGTCGTCTGCGGAGCGGGCCGGGACGTCGTCTTCGCCGACCCACGCGACAAGATCGCGGGCGACTGCGAGGACATCCGGCGCTAGGCGGTTACGCGGCCAGGCGCGGCGCCGGCGGCGCGGGCGCCGGCCGTCGCAGCGCGCCGAAGACGGCCTCCGCCGTCGCGCGCTCGAGGTGGCGGGCGCGCCCCTCGCCGCCCGAGCCGACCGTCACGCGCAGGTCGGCGAGCGCGGCGCGGGCCTGCAGCGGGGTGTGCGACACCGCGTGCTCCTGCAGGCGCCGCCGGCGGGCGAGCAGCGTGCGGCGCGCCAGGCGCGCCTCGCGCACGACGACGACGCCGCCGGCCAGGCGCACGCCGCAGGCGCGGTGTGCGCGCAGGCCGGCGAGCGCGCCGACGAGCGCCAGCCCGGGCACCGCCGGCCACGCCGCGGTCGTCAGCGCCAGCGCGCCGATCGCGCCGGCCGCCGCGCCGGCGAGCGCCGGGCCGAGCACGAAGCGCCGCAGCGCCCGGCGCGGCGGGCGCTCGAGCTCGCCGCCGTCGACCGCCAGCTCCGGCACGAGCCGCGCGATCACGGCCTCGGCCTCGGCGCGGCGCACGAGCGGCAGCAGCGTGCGCCCGGCGGCCTGTTCGCCGCCGTGGGCGGCGCTCTCCAGGCGCAGGGCGGCGAGGCCGAGCGGGCCGCGCGCGAGCCCCTCGACGATGACGACGCCGTCGACGCGCTCGAGCGGGATGCTGATCGCGCGCCGGGCGAGCAGCCCGCTGCGGATGCGCAGCACCTGCGCGTCGCGCTCGACGGCGAAGCCGGCGAACACGACGATCGCCGCCAGGAACGACAGGACGTACGCGGCGCCGAGCACGATCGCGACCGCCAGCGCGACCGCGCCGGTCGAGTCGAGCTGGGAGAGCAGCCCGCCGCCGTCCTCCTCGACGTCGATGGCGTTGTTGAGCAGCGCGTAGATGCCGGCAACGGCGGACACCGCGACGCTGATCTGCGGTCCGGTCGCCGCGGCCAGCAGCAGGCCCCGCATGCCCAGCGCCACGCGCTCGGCCGGCGCGGCCGGTGCGGGCTGGCCGAGCGCCTCGCGCAGCCGCGCCGCCGCCTCGTGCGTGACCGCCGCGAGCACGATCTCGTCCTGGTCGGAGGCACCCGCCACCTGCACGCGCACCTCGACGACGCCGAACATACGCTGCAGCGGGCCGGTGGCCGTGTCGACGGACTGCACGCGAGCGCGCGGCACGATCTTCTCGTCCGGCGTGAAGACGCCCGACCGGTAGTGCAGCGCGCCGTCGGCCAGCCAGTAGCCCGTCCTGCGCCAGCGCACGTAGCCGAGCCCGAGCCCGGCCGCGATCCCAGCCAGCGCGAGCAGGAAGGCGATGCCCGGCGGCGTGCCGCGGACGATCGCGACGATGAGGACGCCGGCGAAGAGCTGCAGCGTCGAGCGCAGCCCGTCGACGACGACGGCGGCGTGGTGCAGGCGGTGCGTCGCCTCAGAGGTCATCGGGCGTGCGCAGCCGCGCGAGGATCCGGTCGCGCACGTCGTCGGCCTGCGCGGGCGCCAGGCCGGGGATCGTCGTAGCGCCGGCGGCGGTGTGCACGCGCAGGACGACGAGCCCGAAGGTTCCCGTCCAGCCGGTGCGCTGCACGGCGACGTGCTGGATGCGCGTCAGCGGCACGACGGTCCACGTCACCTTCCAGATGCCGTGCCGGAGCTCGAGCTCCTCCTCGTGCAGCTCCCAGCGCCAGCGCGCGTGGCGCATGCGCGGGACGAGGCGGACCAAGATCAGCTCGCCGGCGACGGCGACGAGCGGCAGCCACGGCATGAGCACGCTGAAGGCCGCCGCAAGACCGAAGGCGACGCCGAGGACGACGAGCGCCATCAGCGTCTCCTCCCAGAACCACATCCTGCGAACCGCGTCGGGCAGCGGGTTCGCCGGCGCGGGGCGCGCGTGCGTCGTCACCACCCGGTTCATAGCACGCGGCGGCCGGCCCGCAGTGGGCCGGCCGCGCGGCGGGCGGCGTCTCAGCGAGCGGGCCTGGCCGGGCGGTTGGCCTCGAAGGCGGCCTGCACGGCGGCGGTCTGGAGCCCGAGCTGCTTGGCGACGGCGGCGTACATCGCGGCCTCGCGGGCGGCGTGCTCGGCCTTGCGGGCGGCCTCGATCTTCGTGAAGGCGGCCTTCACCGTCGCGGTGTCGAGGTTCAGCCCGCTCGCCAGCGCGGCGACGAGCTTCGTGTTGCTGGGCTTCGCGCCGCGTGCCGGTCGCGTCCCGCTCGTGCCGCGGGCGGGCTTCGCCGGACGGTTGGCGGTGAGGATCGCCTGGACGTCGGCGACCTCGACGCCGAGCGCGGTGGCCAGCTTGCCGGCCATGGCGTTCGGACCGCGCGCGCCGTCGGCGGGCTTGGCGGGCGTGGTGGTGCGGCCGGCGTCCAGCGCGGTCCGCAGCTGCGCGGTCGTGACGCCGAGCGTCGAGGCGATCTTCGCCAGCGAGGCGCTCTTCATGGGACCACCCTGGGCGGAGCGAGCGGGGCGCGAGCCGCCGTCGCCGGTGGCGGCCTGGGCGACGGTCAGCCCACCCCCGCCGAGCACGGCGGCGGCGGAGACGACGGCTGCGGTCTTGCGAATGCGGGACACGGGTTCCTCCTGGGGAGTCGATGGATGCTGTGCGAGCACCATCGATCCCGCGGCTGGGAGGACCCTGGGAGGGCGCTGGGACTTCTGCGCTGTTTTCAGATCACGCGCTGCTGCGACGGCGACGCGCCCAGCGCGTCGACCTCGATGCCCACGATCTCGGCGATCCGCGCGCGCGCCTGGCGCTCGTCGGCGCCGGGCACGTTCTTGACGATCAGCGGCGCGTCGTTGCCGTAGATCGCCTCCTTGCCCGGCTCGACGATCACGCCGTCCATCGCCTCGAGCTCGGCGCGCATCTGCGGGCTGAGCTCGTGCCAGGACGGAATCCCGATGGAGAAGACGTGGCGGATGCCGCGGCCGGCGTCGAGGGCGCCGTGGACGCGGTCGACGCCGATCCCGTAGCGCTTGGCCAGCGCGGGCGCCTCGGCGCGGTCGATCGCGCCCTGGCTGGTGCCGATGTGGCGCGCCGCGTCGGACTTCGCCATGTCGCAGAGGTCCATGAGGAACTGATCGAGCTCCATCTCGTCGCGGACGGGGTGGTCGAAGCCGAAGTGCATGATCGAGCGCCCACATTGACCCGTGGCCCAGGCGAAGCGCCCGTCGTCGTCGACGTGGTGATCGAGCAGGTAGCGCATCTGGAAGACGTTCTCCCGGGCGCCCGCCTCGGCGTACTCGGCGAGCGCCTCGAGCGCCTCGGCGCTCTGCCGGTAGCGCGGGTCGTCGGGGTTCTCGGCGGCGGTCGAGCGATGCTCGGCGGCCTGCTCGAGAAGGTACGCGGAGAGGGCGTTCACGCTGCAGATGATCGCGCACGCCGCCGGGCGCCGCGCAGCGCCCGGCCTCAGGGCCGGCCGGCGGCCGCCGCGATCGTGTACGGCAGCGGCAGCCCCGGGACGATGAGCTGCGCTGCATCGGTGAACTGCACGGTCGCGGCCACGCGGCCGACCCCGCCGCCGCTGCGACGCGCCCGTCGCGTCAGTCCTGCGTGCCGCCCAGCGCCTCCATCGTGTGCGCGGTCCACTCCGCGGCGTCGAGGCCCTCGATGACGATCCAGTCTTCGAGGGTGTTGCCCTCGTGGACGAAGAGGCGTCCCTGGCCGGTCTCGACGAGCTCGGCACAGCGCATCGGATGCAGCTTCACGACGAGCTCGTCGCCGTACAGCATCGCGAAGCTCTTGCCGGCCGCCTTCAGCAGCGGCGCGTCGTCGGGGCCGGTCGTCAGCTTGACGTCCATGCGGCCGCCGAAACGGCTCGTCAGCGACTTGAAGATCGCCCGGGGGTCCTGCGCGTCGTCGGTCATCGGGGCGGATCCTACCCCGCTCGCGGCGGCGCGCCGGGGAGTTGGCCCCGGCGCGCTCACCCCGAACGCAATGCCCTACGCGCGCGAGGACGCCGACGCCGGTGCGGGCGCCGGGCGGACCGGCTGGCCGGCCCGCGGCAGCCATCCCAGGCCGCGCGGCAGGTACCAGTTCCAGTCGCCGAGCAGCTTCATCGTCGCCGGCAGCAGGACCGCCCGCACGATCGTGGCGTCGATCAGGATCGCGGCCGCGAGGCCCACGCCCATCTGCTTGAACTCGATCGCGCCGAGGCTCGCGAAGATCGAGAAGACGGCGATCATCACCGCGGCCGCGCTCGTCACGACGCCGGCGGTCGACTTGATCGCCTCGGCCACGGCAACATCGGTCGAGGCGCCGCCCAGCGCCGCCTCGCGGATCCGGCTGATGATGAACACGTGGTAGTCCATCGACAGCCCGAACAGCACGACGAACAGAAACAGCGGCAGCCATGAGGTGATTGCGCCGCTGGCCTCGGTGCCGAGCAGCGCTGCCCCCCAGCCGTGCTGGAAGACGAGCGTCAGCACGCCGTAGCTCGCCCCGACCGACAGCAGGTTGAGCACGATCGCCTCGAGCGGGATGACGAGCGAGCGGAACGTCACCAGCAGCAGCAGGAACGCCGCGCCGAGGACGAAGCCGAACACGAGCGGCAGGTGGGACTTCATCGTGTCGTTGAAGTCCTTGCTGCCGGCCGTCGCGCCGCTGATGTCGACCGTGGTGCCCGGCACCTGGGCGATCGTCGCGGGCACGACGTCGTCGCGCAGCGCGGCGAGCGAGGCCAGCGCCGCCTGGCTCTCGCCGGTGCCCTGCAGCGGGAGCTCGACGATCGCGAGCGTCTTGGCGGGGTTGACCTGCACGCCGATCGGCTCGGACATGCGACCGGTCGCGACGGCCTGCTCGCGCAGCCGCTCGATCCCGGCCTGCACGGCGGGCGCGGTGACGTCGGCCGCCTGCACCACCACCTCGGCGGGCTCGGTCGTGCCGGGGAACGCGGCCTGCACGCGCTCGTAGGTCCCGCGCACCGGAACGTCGGCCGGCAGCCCCTCGATGCCCGAGGACATCGTGTGCATGCCGAGCGCGGGCAGCGCCGTGGCGACGAGCAGCAGTGCGGCCAGGCCGGCCGAGACCTTCGGCCGCGCAAGCACGCGGTCCAGCACCCAGCCCCAGGTGCGCGAGCGCCCGCCGCCGCGATGGCGCAGCCGGCCGAGCACCGGCACGCGGCCCTTCTCGGTCCAGCCCCTCTCGCCCAGCCAGGAGAGCATCGCCGGCAGGAACGTCAGCGAGCCGATGACCGCGACGGCGACGACGATCATCGTGCCGACGCCGAAGGAGACGAAGATCGACGAGCCCGACAGCAGCATCCCGGCCATCGAGATGAGCACGATGAAGCCCGACACGACGATCGCGTGGCCCGACGTCGCGGCCGCCGCGGCAAGCGCCGCCTGCGAGCCCTTGCCCTTGTCGCGCTCCTCCATCTCGCGGCGCACGTAGAACATCGAGTAGTCGACGCCGACGGCGAGGCCGATGAGCAGGATGACCGAGCCGATCTGGTCGGTGACCGGCGTGAGCTGGCTGATCGGCCCGAGCAGCCCGAGCGTGGCGCCGACGGCCGTCATGCCGAGCAGCAGCGGCAGCCCGGCGGCGACGAGCGCGCCGAAGGCCAGCAGCAGGATGATCAGCGTCAGCGGGAGCGACAGCGTCTCGGCGCGCTTGAAGTCCTCCTCCAGCGCCTTCCCGAACGCCTTCTCCGCCGACGCCGAGCCGATCTGCTCGACGCGCAGCTGGGGGTGGGCGCGCTGGACGGCGGCGGTCGCGGCCAGCGTCGCGTCGACGCGATCACCGGCCTGCTCGTCGTCGCCGGTGATCTCGAAGGACAGCAGCGCCGAGCGCCCGTCCTTGGCGACCATCGCGGTCACGCCGTCGTCGAAGGGCGAGACGACCTGCTCGACGTGCGGCACGTCGCCGAGCCGTCGAGCCAGCTGCGTCGCCGCCCGCTCTAGCGCGGCGCGCGACCCGGCGCCTGAACGAGCCTGCAGCAGCACCTGCTCGCCGCTGGACTCGCGGAAGCCGGCCTTGTCGACGGCGAGATCGGCGGCGCGTGACGAGCCGTTGCCCATCTCGGCGTCGCTGAGCGATTTCGTGCCGATCATCCCGCCGCCGACGGTCGCGGCGATGACGAAGGCGATCCAGCCGAGGATCGCGACCCGTCGATGCTGTGCGCTCCAGCGCCCTGCTCGTGCTGCGAGATTCGTTGCCCTCATGACTGCCCCTAGCGTCGTGGTGATCGTGTGATCACTCTCGCCCGCGGGGGCGGCGAAATCGCTACGGCGGGCGGGCCGGACGGGGTAGGGCTGACCCCCGTCTGCGGGGGCCCGTCAGCCGTACGCGTGCGCGCCGGCGGGGCGGCGCGAGGGCGGTTCGAACGGCCCGCTGCTCAGGGACGGCAGGCCCGCGGGGCCGGCCCGCCCGCCGGCTCAGCCGGCGTCGTCGTCGCTGGCCAGCGATGCCTCGTAGGCCTCGGCGTCCATCAGCGCCTCGACATCGGATGCGGCACCGGGCTCCATCTTCACGATCCAGCCGGCGCCGTAGGGGTCGCTGTTGATGAGCCCGGGCTGGTCGGCCAGGACCGCGTTGATCGTCATGACCTTCGCCGTGAACGCCATCTTGAGCACCGTGGTGCCCTCGCCCCCGCTGATCCGGCAGAGGACCTTGCCGGCCTGCAGCAGCTCCCCCGGATAGGGCAGCTCGACGAAGCCGATCGGCCCCAGCCGGTCGGCCTCGGACTGGGTGATGCCAAGGGTCACGAGCGGCTGGCCTTCGCGCACCCACTGGTGCGTCTCTGTGTAGCGCAGGTCGGTCGGATTGGTGGACATGCGCAGAACATAGGCCATGGCGGCGCCCGTCCAGCGGCAGGCCGTGGGGTTGGCGCGGCCGCGCGTTCCTCGCCTGCGCGGGCTCAGCCGCGCTCACGATCCCACGTCCCGCCGGCGGCCGCCTCGCGCGCGAACTGCGCGAAGTCGCGCGGCGCGCGGCCCAGCGCGCGCTGCACGCCGTCGGCGAGCCACGCGTTGCGTCCGTCGAGCACCTCGCCGAAGAGGTAGCGCAGCAGCGCCGCGATGTCGCCCGGGACCTGCTGCTCGGCCAGCCCCGCCGCGAAGTCCTCCTCGGAGATCGCCACGTAGCGCAGCGTGCGTCCGCAGGCCCGGCCGATCTCCGCCACGGCCTCGGCGAAGCTCAGCAGGCGCGGGCCGGTCAGCTCGTAGAGCTCGCCGGCGTGTCCGTCCTGCGTGAGCGCGGCGACGGCGACCTCGGCGATGTCCTCGACGTCGACGAAGGGCTCGGGGACCTCGCCGGGCGGCAGCGCGAGCTCGCCGTCGAGCAGCGGGTCGCGGAAGAAGCTCTCGCTGAAGTTCTGGCAGAACCAGCTGCAGCGCAGGATCGTCCACTCGGCGCCCGAGTCCTGCAGGGCGCGCTCGGCGCGCTGGGCCTCCTCCTCGCCGCGGCCGGAGAGCAGCACGAGCCGCCGGGTGCCGGCGGCGAGCGCCGTATCGGCGAGCGCGCCGATCGCCTCCGGCGCGCCGGGGACCCCGAGGTCGGGGAAGAACGAGACGTAGGCCGCGGAGGTGCCCTGCAGCGCGGGCGCCCACGTCGAGCGGTCCTCCCAGTCGAAGGGCGTGATGCTCCTGCGCGATCCGCGGCGCACCGCCATGTCGAGCGCCTGCAGGCCGGCGGCGACGTGGCGGCCGGTCTTGCCCGTGGCGCCGATGACGAGGATCGGCTTGTCGTCGTGGCGCGGGCTCACAGGACCGCTCCGGCGTTCAGCGTCGCGGCCGGCGCGGTGGCGAACGCGTGCGCGACGCCGGGCGCCACCGCGACGACGTCGCCCGGGTGGGCCAGCCGCTGGCGCCGGCCGACGCGGAAGCCCATCGTGCCCTCGAGCACCGCGAGGCGCTCGGTCTGGTGGGGGTGCACGTGGGCGATCGGCACCGCGCCGCCGGGGCGCAGGCTGAAGGCGACGGCGAGCGACTCGCCGTCGGTATGGGTGAACGTGAGGCGCTCGCCGGTGACGGGGTTCTCGAGCGTCGGTCCGGGGGACATCATCGCGGGCTCCTTGGGTGCGGTCGGGGTGGGCATGGAAGCCATTCAACGCGCGCGCCGTGAGACTGTCCATGGCCGAATCGTGCAACGGCATGTGCGAGCGTCTACAGTTCCCGTATGGACCCGCTGGCCGACCTCCTCGACGGGCCGCGCGCACGCAACGCGTTCCTGCTGCGCTCGGTGCTCGATCCGCCCTGGGCGCTGCGCATCCAGGACGAGGCGCCGCTGACGCTCGTCACCGCGGTCAGCGGCGCAGCAGTCATCGTGCTCACGGAGGGCGACCCGGTGCGCGTGACCCCGGGCGACGTGGCGATCCTGCGCGGGCCCGATCCGTACACGGTCGCCGACGATCCGGCGACCGTGCCGCAGGTGATCATCCATCCGGGCCAGCGCTGCGAGACCCCCGACGGCGCCCCGCTGCACCAGGCGATGGACCTCGGCGTGCGCACCTGGGGCAGCAGCCCTGCCGGCGAGACGGTCCTGCTCACCGGGACCTACGAGTTCGCCGGTGAGATCAGCCGCCGGCTGCTGCGCGCGCTGCCGCCGCTGCTCGTGCTCGAGGCCGGCCAGGCCGACGCGACGCTGACCGCGCTGCTCGCCGCGGAGATCACGAAGGACGAGCCGGGCCAGGAGGCCGTGCTGGACCGCATGCTCGACCTGCTGCTGATCGCGACGCTGCGGGCGTGGTTCTCACGGCCGGAGGGCCAAGCGCCCGCGTGGTATCGCGCCCAGCGCGACCCGATCGTCGGCCCCGCGCTGCGCATGCTGCAGAACAACCCCGCGCACCCGTGGACCGTGGCCGCCCTGGCGGACGCGACGAACGTCTCGCGCGCGGCGCTGGCGCGGCGCTTCAACGAGCTGGTCGGCGAGCCGCCGATGACGTTCCTCACCGGCTGGCGGCTGGATCTCGCGGCGGACCTGCTGTGCGAGACCGATGCGACGATCAGCGCGGTCGCCGAGCAGGTCGGCTACGGCAGCCCGTTCGCGCTCAGCACGGCGTTCAAGCGCGTGCTCGGGGTCAGCCCGCAGCAGCACCGCGCGCGGGTGCGGACACGGGCGGTGGCCTCCTGAAGGGTCAGCCCGCGCCGGCGCGCAGGTAGGCGAGCACGGCCAGCACGCGGCGGTGGTCGTCGTCGCTGGCGGGCAGGTCGAGCTTGGCGAAGATGTTGCGTACGTGCTTCTCGACGGCGCCGCCGCTGACGACCATCGCCCGCGCGACGGCGGCGTTGGAGCGCCCCTCGGCCATGAGCTCGAGCACCTCGCGCTCGCGCGGCGTCAGCGAGCCGAGCGCGGCGTCGTGGTCGCCGCCGGACTGGCGCGCGCGCATGAGCTCCGCGACGACCTCGCGGTCCAGCGCCGTGCCGCCCGCGCCGACGCGCTCGACGGCGTCGACGAACGACCGCACCTCGCCGACGCGCTCCTTGAGCAGGTAGCCGACGCCGGCCTCGCCCGAGGCCAGCAGCTCGGCGGTGTAGACCGGCTCGACGTACTGCGAGACGACGAGCACGCCGAGGCCGGGATGGCGGCGGCGCGCCTCGATCGCGGCGCGCAGTCCCTCGTCGGTGAACGTCGGCGGCAGGCGCACGTCGACGATCGCCACGTCGGGCTTGTGGCCGGCCACGATCCGCAACAGGCCCGGCCCGTCCTCGGCCTGGGCGACGACCTCGATGCCGTTCTCGCGCAGCAGCGCGACGATCCCCTCGCGCAGCAGCGCGAGGTCCTCGACGATCACCGCCCGCATGGCAGCTCGGCTCGCACGGTGGTCCCGCCGCCGGGCGGGCTGGTCACGTTCAGCGTCCCGTCGAGCGCCTCGACGCGGCTGCGCAGGCCGGTCAAGCCGCTGCCCGCCGGGTTGGCCCCGCCGGGTCCCTCGTCGGCGATCTCGAGCACGAGCGTGTCACCGCCGTCGAGTGTGACGCGCACGCGGGCCGCGGCGCCGCCCGCATGCTTGGCGACGTTCGTCAGCGACTCGGCGACGACGAAGTAGGCCGCGGTCTCGACGACCGGCAGCGGCCGGCGGTCGGGGTCGGCGTCGATCGTGACGTCGATCGCCGAGCGCCGCGCAAGCGCCTCGATCGCCGCCTTCAGCCCGCGGTCGGCGAGGATCGGCGGAGCGATGCCGCGGGCGAGGTCGCGCAACTCGGCGATCGCGAGGCTCGCGTCCTCGCGGGCGGCGCGGACGAGCGCGGCGGCCTCGGGCTGGTCGGCGAGGCGCTCCTCGGCGCGGCCGAGGTTCATGCTCAGCGCGACGAGCCGGGCCTGCGCGCCGTCGTGCAGGTCGCGCTCGATGCGCCGCAGCTCGGCCGCCTGGACGTCGAGCGCGCCCTGGCGCGTACGGGTCAGCACGTCGACGCGCTGGACGAGGTTGCGCTTCTCGATCCACGGCAGGCGGTCGCCGTAGAGAAAGAGCGCGCGGATCGCCAGCGCTGTTTCCATGCCGAGCATCGGCCAGATCGGCCACAGGCGATGAAAGCCCGACAGCGCCCAGATGATCCACAGGTAGCCGGCGATGATCGCGCAGGCCTCGACCTTGACGCGAAACAGGCGGTAGCGGTCGTGGCGGGCGGCCCAGGCGCGGACGACGAGGGCATGCACGGCGACGCTGATCGCCAGGCCGAACCAGACCCACACCGGCCAGAAGTAGCCGCCGCCGGTCGCGATCCAGATGATCGTCACGACGAGGCCGGCCAGCAGCGCCAGCGAGATGTGCATCTCGAAGGACGGCCCGAACGGCGGGGGCGAGGACGGCGCCGGCGCCGGCTCGCTCGCCACCTCGCCACGCGGTCTCAGGACGAAGTCCATCGCCGCGAGCTCGGCCTGCGTGATGGCGCGCACGATCGCGCCGCACACCGCGATCAGCAGCAGGCCGGCGACGGTCGTGGCGAGCGCGAGCGGGAGGGTGTCGATCCTGACGACCAGCAGGTCGAACCCGCCGGGGATCGCCCAGTACCAGACCGGCATGACGACCAGCCCGAGGACGTGGACCCACAGGCCGACCGCGAGCACCGTGGGGATCGGACCGAGCCAGCCCCAGACCGCCGACCAGGCGAAGTCGCGCCAGGTCGACCCCTCGCCGATGAGCTCGTGCAGCCGCTGGGCGTAGGAGCGCTGGCCTTCGGCGAGCGGGCGGTAGCGCTGCTCGATCGGCTCGCCGCGCACGATCGCCGCGCGGCGGCGCTCGACCTGCGCCAGCCAGCGCATCGCCAGCAGCGTGCCGAGCGCGGCGAACAGCCCGACGTACGTGACCGCCATGACGAGGCTGACGATCGTCCCGACCGTCCACAGGGCCAGCGCGATCGTCGACGTCAGCAGGCCGGCGAGGTTGAAGAGCAGGTCGCGGCCCCAGCGCGGGGCGTAGGTGTGAAGCACAGACTTGGACACGACCCGCAGCATCGTGCCACGCGACGCGCGGTGCCATGACGCCTGTGGGTGTCCGGGGGTAAGGAGAACCCCCGTCCCCGGCGCCGCGGCTGCTCGGACCGTGCTGGCGTCCTGCGGTGTGGCGGTCCTGCTGAACTGCTTCTCTGAGGCTGTGAGCTCGGCTCGGGCGGGCTGGGGCGCCGGGTTCGGCTTCCGTAGGTCCGGGTTTGCGTGGTGAGTTGACCCCTCATATAGACGGGGGAGATTCGCCACGCGACCGTCGAACCTGGCCGACCGGCCGACACTGCCCGAGCTGACACACCCCTCAGAGCGGCCGCGTGCCGACAGCCACACTGCCGCGGACGTCAGTCCACGACGCGCTCGAAACCGCCGGCACCGCCCGAGGAGTCAGCGCTTGGCGTGGCCCAGCGGCGGCTCGCGGCCGGACGGCTGGGCCGGGCGCGGCCGCACGCGCGCCGGCTGCAGCGCGCGGGCGACGCGCTCGCCCACCGTCTGCAGCGCGACCGGCTCGCCGTGGTGCTCGACGGTCAGGGGCTCGCCGGCGAGCAGTTGGTAGACCGCCTGGGTGCCGGCGACCGTCACGCACAGCCGCCGTCCGCGGTACACCATGCGAAAGCTCAGGCGCGTCAGGCCGGCCGGCAGGCGCGGCGCGAACGTCAGCGTGTCGCCGTGGTCGCGCATCCCGCCGAAGCCCGCGACGGCGACGAGCCAGGACCCCGCCAGCGCCGCGAGGTGCACGCCGTCCTTCGTGTTGAAGGCGAGGTCGCGCAGGTCGATGAACGCCGTCTCGCCGAGGTAGTCGTAGGCGAGGTCGACGTGGCCGACCTCGGCGGCGACGATCGCCTGCACGCACGCCGACAGCGAGGAGTCGCGCACGGTGATCGCCTCGTAGTACTCGAAGTCGCGCGCCTTCTGCTCGGCGCTGAAGCAGTCGCCGCAGGCGTACAGCGCGAAGACGAGGTCGGCCTGCTTGACGACCTGGCTTGAGTACAGCAGGTAGTAGGGGTAGTGCAGCAGCAGCGGGTAGCGCTCGGCGGGCGTGTGGGCGAAGTCCCAGTGGCGGTAGCGGGTGAACTGCTCGCACTGCTGCGTCACGCCGAGCTCGTCGTCGTAGGGGATGACGATCGCCGCCGCCGCGTCGCGCCAGCTCGCGACCTCCTCCTCGTCGACGCCGAGCACGGCCGCCGCCTTGGGATGGCGGGTGGCCAGCGTCGCCGCGTTGCGCAGGTTGCGCGCGGCCATGACGTTCGTGTAGACGTTGTTGTCGGCGATCGAGGTGTACTCGTCGGGTCCGGTCACGCCGTCGATGCGAAAGCCGCCGCTCGCGTCGTGGTGTCCGACCGAACGCCACAGCCGCGCCGTCTCGACGAGCAGCTCGAGCGCCGGGCCGCGTTCGAAGTCCGCGTCGCCGCTGGCGGCGAGGTAGCGCCGCGCGGCGTCGGCGATGTCGGCGTTGATGTGAAAGGCGGCCAGGCCGGCGGGCCAGTAGCCCGAGCACTCGCTGCCGGAGATCGTGCGCCAGGGGAAGGCCGCCCCCTGCAGGCTCAGCTCCCGCGCCCGCGCCTGCGCGAGCCCCAGCGTCGAGTGGCGCCACAGCAGCGCGTCGCGCGCGGCGTCCGGCGCGACGTAGGTCAGCACCGGCAGCGTGTACGTCTCCATGTCCCAGAACGAGTGGCCGTCGTAGCCGCGGCCGGTCAGCCCCTTCGCCGGGATCGCGCGGCCCTCGGCGCGAGCCGCGGCCTGCAGGACCGACCAGAGCGCGAAGCGCATCGCCTGCTGCAGCGCGGGATCGCCGTCGAGCTCGATGTCGGCCCCCGCCCAGAAGTCGTCGAGGTAGGCGCGCTGGGAGGCGACGAGCTCGTCCCAGCCGGTGTGTCTCACCGCGGCCAGCGCGGCGTCGACCTGGTCGCGCAGCGCCGGCAGCGACCGCCGGCTGGACCAGCCGTAGGCGAGGAACTTCTCGATCCGCAGGCACTGGCCGGGCTCGAGATCGGTCGCGAACGTGACGCGCGCGAGGTCCTGCTCGCTCTCGGCGCCGGTGACGACCTCCGTGGGGCAGCTGATCACGTGGTCCATCCCCGCCGCGACGCGCAGCTTCGAGGCGCGCGTGATGTGCGCGAGGCCGGCGCGCAGCTCGTGATGGCCGTTCCACTCGCCCTGCAGCGGCTTGCGCAGCGCGGCCGCGGCGCGCGGGTCGTTCGTCGTCTCGGGCACCGGCTCGTTGGCGATGAGCTCGGACTGCACGACGATCCGGGCCGGGCCGTTGTAGGTCTCGACCTCGTAGGAGATCGCGGCCACGGAGCGCTGGACGAACGAGACCAGACGCGTCGTGCGCAGGATCAGGCCCTGGCCGGCGGGCGAGCGCCAGTGCACCTCGCGGCGCAGGACGCCGGCACGCAGGTCCAGCGTGCGCGTGTGGCGATCGACGGTGCCGTAGCGCAGGTCGAACGGCTCGTCGTCGACGAGCAGGCGCAGGACCTTGCCGTTCGTGACGTTGATCATCGTCTCGCCGGACTCGGGATCGCCGTAGCCCGCCTCGGCGTAGGGCAGCGGCCGCGTCTCGTGGTAGCCGTTGAGGAAGGTCCCCGAGCGCCCCGACGGCTCGCCCTCGTCGAGGTTGCCGCGCAGGCCGATGTGCCCGTTGGAGAGCGCGAAGATCGATTCGGTCTGGGCGAGCAGGTCGAGCTGCAGCTCGTGCTCGGGGATCGTCCAGGGGTCGACGCCGAAGACGTCGGCGCCGATCATGGGGCGTCCGTGGCGGCGGTCGGGACGAGCATGGCTTGCAGTCTGCCCTGCGAGGGCCGCAGTTCAAGCGCGGGGTCACGACGTGCGCGGGTGCGCTGACGCGCCGATGGCGGGTCCGCCCCTCGTACGGGTTCGGCGCGGTCGAGCACCTGCGCGTCCGGCACTGCGCGCCTCCTGCGACTCCGAAGCCCTGGCCGGCCGCCGCCGAGCCCGGCGGCCCGACCGCAGCGGCGGTCAGCCCCGACGGCGAGCTGCTCGCGACGGCCGGGGCCGGCGTGGTGCGGGTATGGGGCCTGGCGTGACGCCGCCGCCCGGCCGTGCCTGGGCGGCGCGGCGGCCGCCATGCACGCCGGAGGTGCCGCCGGCGTCAACCGGCCTGGACCACCACCGGCAGCACGCGGTAGACCTGCGCGCTGTTGTAGCCGCCGTTCGGGCTCGCGACGAACTTCGTCTCGTTGACGGTGTGATCGCTGTCGGCGATCCGGATCCTCCCGTCCTTGCGGGGCACGACGCGCAGCGTCGTCGTGCCCACGTCGCCGCAGACGACCTTGTCGTCGGGCAGTTGCCGTCCGACGAGGAGGCGTGCGACGTCATCGGTGTAATGGAGGAAGGGAATCGGCACGTCGAACAGCCGCTTCAATGACTTGAAGAAGTTGTCCTTGCCGCAGTGCATGACCTGCAGATCCAACCGTGGGATCGAACCGCCGGCGCCGGACTTGAGTCCGATTCCCCAGCCCCTGACGACGTCCTTGCCGCGCAGGTCGCCGATCGCATTGATTCCCACCGACACGAACCCGACCCCGACCGGGTCGATCACGCGCCACGAGCCGCTGGGACGTTTGCACGTCGCCGCGCGGACGGTGAGGACCGCGAACGTTCGCTTGACGTCGCGCAGAACCGTTTGCCTGAAGACGCCGTTGTCGACCCGCGACAGCGTGTCGCGGTAGCGAAAGCGCAGCAGGACCCGCAGCCTCTGCCCTTCGCGTGTCTGCGAGCAGGCCGCTGCGGCCCGCGCGCTCACGGCGGCGTGGGCCGAGGGCGCCAGCTGGGCACGGCCCGCGGCGAACAGCAGGCTCGCGGCGAGCAGCGCCAGCGCGATCGTCAGGGTGCGCGACATCACAGCAGTCATCCGAGCCTCCGAGATTCGCAGGGGGCAAACGCGTTGGTGAAGGTGCAGTGCGACCGGGCTGCCCAGCGCCCTACCCGCCCTATCGGTGACCGGCAGGTGAGACTTGAGGCTCAATCGTCACTATCGGCGCCGGCGCGGGCGCCGGCCTCCAGCAGCTCGAGCTCCTCACGCAGCCAGCCGATCAACAGCGCCATGTCCGGCATCTGCTCGCGGTCGGCGACGATCCCGAAGTCGAGGTGGCCCATGTACGACATCACCGTGATGTTCAGCCCCATCCCGTGCGTGATGACCGACACCGGGTAGTTCGCGACGAGCTTGGCGCCGGCCAGGTACAGCGGGAACTGCGGGCCGGGGACGTTGGAGATGACGAGGTTCCAGACCGGGCGGCCGGGCCCGGTGGCGATCCCGAAAGTGAGCCGCGCCGCCCGCGAGAAGACCGCGGGCGGGATGAAGTGGTTGGCGTCGGTGAGCAGCGACGCCGGGAGCGCGCGGTGGCGCTGCTTCATGTCGCCGAGCGTCGCGTGCGTGCGCAGCAGCCGCGCCACCGGATCGGCGACCTCCGTGTGCAGCGGCGCGGCCATCAGCATGATCCGGTTGCCGTACGTCCCGATCTGCTCCTCGGTGCGCACCGAGATCGGGATCTGGGCGATGAGCGGGTCTTCCGGCAGCTCCTCGTGGGCGATGAGCCAGCGGCGGACGGCCCCCGCGCAGATCGAGACGATCACGTCGTTGACCGTGCAGCCGTGCGCGTTCTTGACCACCTTCACGTCGTCGAGCGACAGCTGGCCGAACGCAAAGCGCCGGTGCGCCGACAGCCGCCCGCTGAACGTCGTCTTCGGCGCGGTGAGCTGCGTGCGCTGGACCGCGCCGTCGACCGGCAGCACCGCCTGCTGCACCCGCGCGACGAGCCGGCCGAGCGCGCCCAGGCCGGGAATGACCTTCAGCTGCGTCTCGTCGAGGTTCGGCAGCGCCGACGGCAGCGCGCGCAGCGCCCGCAGCGGGTAGCCCGCCGCGCCGCGCAGCCCCTTCACGAGCATCCCGAGCTCGTCGGGCACCGGCTCGTTGTCGCCCGACGGCCCGGGCGGCTCGATCGCGCGGATCTCCGGCGTGAGGTCGAGCAGCAGCCCGAGGATCTCCGCCCCCGACATCCCGTCGATGACCGCGTGGTGGATCTTCGTCAGCATCGCGACGTGGCCGGACTGCAGGCCGCTGATGACGTACAGCTCCCACAGCGGGCGCGCGCGATCCAGCGGCCGCGAGACGATCCGCGCGATCTGCTCGGCGAGCTGCTCGTCGCTCCCGGGCGTCGGCAGGCCGATCTCGCGCACGTGGAAGTGCAGGTCGAAGTCGTCGTCCTCGATCCAGTACGGGTAGTCCAGGCGGAGCGGCACCTCGAGCAGGCGCCGGCGCAGCGGCGGCAGCAGCGGCAGGCGGTCGGTGATGAGCGCCTCGATGTCGGCCGCGCCGAGCGTCCCGGTCGCCGTAGTCGACGGGTCGAGGATCGCGACGCTGCCGACGTGTCCGGACTGGCGCCGCGTCTCGAGGGCGAGGAACTGCGCGTCGAGGCTCGTCAGCTGGCGCACGGCGCGAACTCTACGCGCGCTTCAGCCGGCTCCGAACCCCTGCGAGCACCGCGAGCTCCTCGGGCGTCACGTCGTCGAGGAACAACTCGCGGACGTCCGCCAGGTGCTTGCGGTTGGCCTGGGTGAGCGCTTCTTGCCGGCGGGCGTGAGCCGCGCCTCGAACCCACGCTGATCCGTGGCGCAGCGGGTGCGGGTGATCAGTCCGTCGCGCTCGAGGCGATCCGCCAGCCGGGTCGGGCCACCCGAGGTCATGAGGAGCTGGTTGGCGAGCTCGCTCATCCGCAGGCCCGCCTTCCCGGTTCAGGCGAGCCGGAGCAGGACGTCGTAGGTCGAGCGGACCGTGCGGGCCGGCACCTCACGGCGGTGCTTCCGGGCCGGCCGCGCCGGCCCGCAGGCACCGCGCGCCGACTCAGCCGACTGGCGTCAGCGCCGGGCGCCCGTTGGTGCTCGCGGCCGCCGTGGCCCGATCCGGGCGCCGCGGGCGCGGCGCCCGCGCCGGCGCGGGCTGCGCGCTTACCGCGGCAGCCGGCCGCCGCGCCGCCGCTGCCGCGCCGAGCGCCTCGAGCTCGCCCTCCAGCAGGCCGGGCAGCTCGTGCACCGCCGGCAGCATGTCGGGGTCCGCGTAGCAGCCGAAGAAGAGCTCTTGTCGGTAGCGCACCATCCCGATCGCCAGCCCGTGGCCCTGGGCGATCGGCACGACGGAGTAGACCTCGTCGAGCTCGCAGCCGAGCATGAACAGCGATCCGCGCGGCGCCGGCGACTGCGAGACCGTCAGGTTGAACTGGCGCGCGGTCGCCAGGGCGCGCACGACCGGCGTGCGCAGCGCCGGCGGCACGAGCCCGCCGGCGGTCTCGACGAACGCCTGCGTCGCGTCGGGGCGATCGGTGTGCTTCAGCCGCGCGGTCTGCTCGCGCACGAACTCCAGCCGCTCGCCGCAGGTCGCCAGATGCACCGGCAGCGGCATGTAGACCATCGCGATCCGGTTGCCCGCGTCGTCCTCGCCGATGCGGCGCATGCTGACGGGCACCATCGTCTTCAGCGGCTCGCGCGGCGTCTCGCCGTCGCGTAGACCGAGCGTCCGCAGCGCGCCCGCGACCGCGGTCAGGCCGACGTCGTTCAGCGTCCCGCCGTTGCCGCGCGCGGCCCGCAGCTGGTCGCGCGGCGCGTGGTAGCCGACGAGCGCGCGGCGCGGCCCGATGCGCCCGTTGAGCTCGGAGGGCGGCGCCGCCGGCAGCACGTCCTCGGCGATCGCCGTGGCGATCAGCTTCGCGGTGTGCGCGGCCGCGCCCGCCGCGCTGCGCGGATGCGCGGCGGCCTCGGCACCCGCGCGCATCGCCGCCACGCCGTCGCCGACCGCCCGCTGCGTGGCATCGACGGCCCAGCCGATCGGTCCGCCGCGACCCCGCGGCTCGTAGCGCACCGGCGGCTGGGACTGCACGTCGGCCTCCGGATCGGCGATCAGGCGCACGATCTGCAGCGCCGCGATCCCGTCGACCAGCGCGTGGTGGATCTTGCCGATCGTGCCGACCCGGCCGTCGGCCAGCCGCGGCACGAGGAAGATCTGCCACAGCGGCCGCGAGCGATCCAGCGGCGTCGACAGCACCGCGGAGCGCAGCGCCTCGAACGACGCGTCGCTGACGGGATCGTCCTGCGCGGTGAGCTGCACGAGGTGCGCCGAGAGGTCGAAGTCGGCGTCGTCGATCCAGCGCGGCTCGGTCAGTCCCAGCGGTGATGGGTCCAGCCGCCAGCGGCACCACGGCACCTCGTGAAGGCGCCCGGCGGCGCGCTCGCGCAGCGCGGCGATCGTCGGCCGCGGACGGCCGCCTTCGGGCGCGGCGAAGACCGCGCTCCAGCCGACGTGCATCGGCGACTGCGGGGTGTCGAGGCGCAGGAACGAGCCGTCGAGCGCCGAGAGGCGGCGGGGGGAATGCGGGGCGGCGGTGGTCATGCGGCTCCTCCTCGTCCGGCCGCGCTGAGCACGGCCGATCGGTTCTCGTAGGTTCCGAGCGGCCCGGCGGCGGCGGGTGCGACGACGGGCAGCGGCGGGCGCGTCGTCACCGCACGAAGGGTGGCGTCGCGACGCAGCGCGCGCAGCTCCGCGTCGATCAGCTCCGCGAGGCGCGTGGCCTCGGGCAGCCCGTCCGGATCGGCGTACAGGCCGAAGTACAGGTGGCCCTCGTAGGGCAGCATCCCGATCGAGAGCGTCTGCTCCTCGGCGATCGGGATGACCGGATACAGCTCGTCCAGGCGCATCCCGTGCATGAACAGCGCGCTCGGCGGGCCCGGCACGCTGGAGATCGTCAGGTTGAAGCGGCCCGGCTGGACGGCCCGCAGGACCGGCGCACGCAGCGGGCTGGGCAGCAGGCCGAAGCCCGCGATCAGCGTCTGCGCGCCCTGCGGCCGTGCGTTGTCCTTGAAGCGGGCGGTCTGCGCGCGGACGCGCTGCAGGCGCGCGCCGGGAGAGGCGCCGTCGAGGGGCAGCCACACCGAGGTCATCGACACGCGGTTGCCGAGCGTCGCCGCGTCGCTGCGGCCGCGCATGTTGACCGGCACCATCGCCTTCAGCGCAGCAGCGGGCCGCCCGCGCTCGAGCGCCAGTGTGCGCAGTGCGCCGGCGATCGCGGCGAGCCCGACGTCGTTGCGCGTGCCCGCTGCGCCGCGGGTGACCGCGCGCACGTCGTCGAGCACCACGCGGTGCTGCACGAGCGTGCGCCGCGGCCCGAGCGGGCGGTTCAGGCCCGAGGCCGGCGCGTGGGGCAGCAGGTCCTGGGAGAGCGCGTGGACGAGCCGCCCGGCGTCGCGCAGGGCGTCGGTGGCGGTCGCGCGCGGGTGGGTGACCGCACGGGCCACGTCGCGCGCGGCGCCCGTGCAGAGCTCGGCGCTGTGCACAAGCGGATCGAACGCGCGCTGCAGGGTCGTCGGCCGCGCCTCGGCCTGCCAGGGCGCGGGCGCGCCGGCGTCGTCGTGGCCGTCGATGTCGATCGTCAGCAGCGCGAGCTGCAGGGCGGCGGCGCCGTCGGCCATCGCGTGATGCACGCGCCCGACGACGCCGAAGCGACCATCGGCGAGCTGCGGGACGAACGCGAGCTGCCACAGCGGCCGCGCGCGGTCCAGCGGCTCGGAGAGCAGCGCGTCGCGCAGCTCGGCGAAGCGCTGCGGCTCGACCGGATCGGCGGCATCGGTGAGCGCCACCACGTGGGCGGCGACGTCGAAGCGCTCGTCATCGACCCAGCGCGGCTCGCCGACGCCGAGCGGCGCGCGCAGCAGGCGCTGGCGGCAGCGCGGCACCCAGCCGAGGCGGGCGGACACGCGGGCGCGGATCGCCTCGATGGTCGGTGCGCTGGCGCCCTCGGGCGGCGAGAACAGGGCGCTCCAGGCGACGTGCATGTGCGCGTGGGGCGACTCGAGTTGCAGAAACGAGGCGTCGACCGGCGAGAGGCGCTCGCCGTGGCCGTGGGCGGGCATGCCCCCACCCTGGCGCCTCGCGCGTGCGATCTGAACGCGTTCCCCCTCAAGGGTGGGGGATGACCCCCCGATCGGGGGGCGACGGCGCCGGCGTCCGGCCCGAAAACGCGACGAGGCCGGGCGCGAACGCCCGGCCTCGTCAACTGCGGTCGACTAGGACCGATTTGTCAGTCCTTGGTGATGCCCATCTTCTTGAGGGCGGCAGCCGCGTGCGGCGACAGCTGACCTGTGACCGGCACCTTGGCGGACCCCGACGGCCACGCGATGGGCGCGTACTGGCCCAGCGACGCGTAGCCGCCCGTCGGGGCGCCCGCAGGCGCAACCCGCTCGTCCGGTGCGTGGTACAGCTCAACCCCGAAAGACTTAGAGAACAAAGGAATTCCTCCGTCGTGAAAGCGGATGGATCCGCGGTGGTTCGTATCCCCGGTCCGCCCTCTCCCCTGAGCGGCGGACCACTGTTGTACGCGCCTCCCCGCAACTGCGCGACGACAGGCCGGATGGCGCGTTTCCTGCTCCTTCTACGCCCGAGAATACACCGCGACGCACCAACTAGACAAGTGGGTATCACATGTTATTTCAACCTCAGATCTCCGGCGTCCGAATTGGCTTCTGACGCCCCGTCGAAGCGGCGTTGCGGCATGCACGCAACACCACCGCTCAGGCCGCTGTTGACCGGCGCCGCGCGCGGTTGGCGGTCTCGCCCGTTCGGCCAGCGCCGCGCGGACGCCCCATCGACCGTCGGGCCAGCGCGCTCATGCTGCTCGCCCGCGCCGCCGATGACCAATGCGATGTCCGTTCGCAGCGAACGCGACCGGCTCGCCAGCGAGCTGGAAGGTGCCCGGAAGCGCATCGCCGACCTCGAGGCGGCGCTGCTGCGCCGTGGTCGCGACACGCTGACCGCGGTCCTGCGCATCGAGGCCTTCCGCGAGCAGCTCGTCGACGAGCTGCTGCGCGCGCGCCGCCGCGGCCTGCACGGCGCCCTCGTCGTCATGCAGGTCGACCGCCTGTCGGACATCCATCGCGACCACGGCTTCGGCATCGGCGATGCGGCGCTCGGTGCGCTCGTCGACGCGCTGCGCGCGGGCACGCGCGCCGAGGACGTGATCGGACGCACCGGCGACGACCGCTTCGCCCTGTTGCTGCGCGAGGCCGGCGAGGCTGCCACGAGCGCCTGCGTGGCCCGGCTGCTGGGGGATCTGCAGATGCTCGAGGTCGGCCCGATCCGCGGCGTCTCGGTGTCGGCCGGGGTCGCGCTGTTCGGCCCCGAGGACGACGACCCGGTCACGCTCTTCGAGACCGCGGGCCGGGCGCTTGCCGACGCGCAGGCGGCCGGCGGCGGGCGCGCCGTGATCGCCTCGGGCGACGGCGAGGGGCTCGGCGTCAGCGCGGAGCTGCACCGCCGCGACGCGGTGGAGGCGCTCGCGATCGCCCTGCTCGAGCGCGACCGCTACACCGGGGAGCACTCGGAGTCGGTCGTCGACATGGCCGTCGCCGTGGCCCGCAGCCTGGGCCTGTCGCCCGCGCAGATCGAGGACGTCCGCGCGGCGGCGCTGCTGCACGACATCGGCAAGGTCGGCATCCCCGACGCGATCCTCAACAAGCCGGGACCGCTCACCCCCGACGAGCGCACGGTGATGGCCGAGCATCCCGTCATCGGCGAGCGCATCCTGCGCGGCATCGGCGGCTTCGCCCCGGTCGCCGACATCGTGCGCCACGAGCACGAGTCCTACGACGGCAGCGGCTACCCCGACGGGCTCGCCGGCGACGACATCCCCATCGGCAGTCGCATCATCCTCGCCTGCGACGCCTACCACGCGATGACGAGCGACCGGCCCTACCGCGCGCGGATGTCCCATGCCGACGCGTTTCGCGAGCTGCGCCGCTGCGCCGGTCGCCAGTTCGACCCGAACGTGACGGCGGCGCTCGTCGCCCGCTTCTACCACGAGCGCTCGGGTCGAGCGATCCTACGAGCCGTGTAGGCGCGCCGCGGCGCCGCGCCCGGTCCGGGTGAGGAGCGGCCGTGATGGGTAGAGGCGCCTTCGAGGGGGTCCACCGTGACGGATGAACTGTCATTCGAAGTGCCGCGCAACGACCGCGGTCCCGCGCGGTCGCGCGCGGCCGTGCACGAGGCGTTCGCCGGACGCGTCGCGCCGCGCCGGCTCGAGGATCTGCTCGTGATCGTCTCCGAGCTGACGACGAACGCCCTGCTGCACGGCACCGGGGCGGTTCGCCTGCGCGTCCAGCGCGACGGCGAGCTCGTCCGCGGCGAGGTGGTCGACGAAGGCGCCGGCTTCGAGCGCAAGGTCGACGCGCACGGCATCGATTCGATCGGTGGCAACGGCCTGCACATGGTCGGTGCGCTCGCCGGTCGGTGGGGCATCCACGAGGGCTCGAGCCATGTCTGGTTCGAGCTGGCGCCCGGCGACGACCGCGAGTCCGTCGGCCCGCGGCTGGGGCCCGAGCAGCGGCCGGACGCGCTCGGCGACTGACGCGTGCTCGCGCGGCGCGGGCGCGAGCCGACGCGAGCACCGCGACGGCCGGGGCGGTCATCGCGATGACGCTGATCACCTGCGCCTGCTGCGCGAGGCCGCCATCGCGCGCGCCCGGGCCGACGGCACCGTGCGTCATGTCACGCTGCGCCGCGAGGATCTCGACGCGCGCTTCCCGGACTCGTCGACGTGCTCACGCGATGAGCGCCGCCTGACCGCCGGGCCCGGTCAGCCGCCGTCCGGCAGCCCGTGGGTGGCCACGGCGCGGTCGTAGTTCAGGCGCAGCAGCGCGATGACGTCGAGGACGTCCTCCGCGCCGGAGATCGCGCGCGACGCATAGCCCGGCTTGCCGGGGAAGACGGGGTGATGGTCGATCCGGCCGGCGTCGTAGAGCTCGTGCCAGACGGCCTTCGGGAAGCCGATGTGCAGCACC
Organism: uncultured Actinomycetes bacterium; assembly: GCA_963825485.1. Taxonomy (GTDB): domain Bacteria; phylum Actinomycetota; class Thermoleophilia; order Solirubrobacterales; family Solirubrobacteraceae; genus CADCVQ01. The sequence continues at coordinate 65,085 of CAWGTK010000036.1, read as the reverse complement.
CGGTCGCCGTGCAGGTGGCCGATCTCGCGGCGTCCGATCGTGAAGGCGAACTCGCCGCGCGGGCCGTGGCCGGCGGCTGTGCCCGGCCAGGCGAGCACCTCCTCGGTGATCTGCTCGCTGGCGGTCTGCGTCTGCGTCATGGCTGCCTCCTCGAGGCTCGGAAATCCGGCTGCACGGCACGCTAGAACCTCAAGTGAGCTTGAGGTCAAGGCCGGTACGTGATTGCATGTGGGCCGTGTCCGAGCTGCTGACCATTGGCGAGGTCGCGCGGCGCAGCGGCGTGGCGTCCTCGGCCCTGCGCTTCTACGAGGAGCGCGGCCTGATCAGCTCCGAGCGCGCGGGCTCGGGCCACCGGCGCTACCGGCGGCCGGTGCTGCGCCGGATCGCCTTCATCGTGTTCGCCCAGCGCGTGGGCCTGACGCTCGAGGAGATCGGCACCGAGCTCGACCGGCTCCCCGCCGACCGGGCCCCGACGCGGCGCGACTGGTCGCGCCTGTCGAGCGGCTGGACGGCGCGCATCGACCGGCGGATCGCCGAGCTCGAGCGCCTCAAGGCCGGCCTGACGGAGTGCATCGGCTGCGGCTGTCTGTCGCTGGAGCGCTGCCGGCTCGCCAACCCGGGCGACCGCGCGTCGAGCCTGGGACCCGGTCCGCGCTACTGGGTCGGCGACCGCCCGCTCGACGCCTGACGAGGCCCTCCGGCGCGCGCGCCGCGCAGGCGGTGGACCGCGGTCACCACGAAGACGACGACGACGACCGTCGCCGCGAACAGCGCGATCGAGACGGCATCGCCGGCCTCGGACGGTGCGACGACGAGCTGGCGCAGGAGGTTGATGACGGCGATCGGGATCGCGTAGACCCACAGGGGAGCCCAGCGCGAGGCTGTGGAATGTTCGATTCGAGTAACCATACGATCGTATGGTAGCACGCCGTCGAGCGATGCCGACCGCCGACCACCTCGCGTGAGTAAATCGCCGACGCGCTCATCCGCATCATCGAGGACGCGGGCCTCGTGGCGGTCAGCATGCGCGCGGCGGGGGTCTCGATCGGCGCCGTGCCGTAGCACTTCGCCACGAGGGCTGCTCACCGCCTACGGCCGCGCGATCGACCAGGTCGTTCGCCCGCGCCGGCGCGCTGCCCGACCCCGCCGAGCACCCCGCGGCCAACATCCGCGCTCTGCTGTGCGAGTTGCTCCCGCTCGACGCGCGGCGCAGCGGGAGAGGCGCGGATCGCCGTGTGGCGGCGTCTGATCGCTTCGCACTTCGCTGGGGTCGTGGTGGCGTGGTCAACGGCATTTGTTGAGGGTGTCGGGGTGGGGATCAGTGCCGGCCGTGGCGGATCGTCGGCGTGGTCGGGTGGTTCGGCTGGCATGGGGTCGCCGATTTCGGGCTGTGAGGGTAGGCCTGGTCGAGTTATTCAGCTCCCACGTGAATAAGTCGACCCGGCCTCTCCGTGAGGTAGCCGGCCGCGGCGATGCACCTATGCACCGCCTAGAGGCAGGTCTCCCCGGCCGCGTCCCCTGCCCTCGGCATCGCGGGCTGCGGCTCCTCTGACGACGACGATCGCGACGACCTCCTGGTCTCCGCCGCCGTGGCGGTTGCATTGCGTCTGGTCGGTGGCGTACCTTCGCAACTATCGTCACACGACATCTTCTCGTTCTGCTGGCGATGCTGGCCGCCCTCGGGCCGGCGCTCTCGGGCTGTGGCGCGGAGGATCTGGAGCCCACGGCGATCGCCGCGGCCGCCGACGCGACGGTCGCCGAGCGCGGCATGCGGATCGCGCTCACCCAGACGCTGACGATCCCCGGCGCCGGGCGCATCGCGACGACCGGCACCGGCGTGATGGACACGGCGGGGCAGTCCAGCCATTTGACGCTGAAGGTCACCAGCGGCCCCGATGTCGTCGTCGGCGCGTTCGACGGCCGCGACCTCGTCACGGAGGTCATCACCGATCGCTTCACGGCGTACACGTACTCGCCCCAGCTCGGCCAGCTGCTGGGGTCCGGGCGCAAATGGGTGAAGGTGGACGGCGCGCGCATCAGCGAGGCGGCGGGCGTCGACGTATCGGCACTGACCCAGTCCGGGCAGGATCCCAGCCAGGCCCTGCGCCAGCTCAGGGCGGTCGGCGGCGACATCGAGACGATCGGCCAGGAGGACGTGCGCGGCGTCGCCACCACCCGCTACCGGGCCACCGTCGACCTGCGCCGCTTCCCGGATCTCGTTCCCGCCGGCGACCGCGCCGCCGCGCGCGAGTCGATCGACGCCCTCGTCGAGCGGATGGGGGCGAGCACGGTGCCGGTCGACATCTGGGTAGGCGAGGACGGGTTCGTGCGCCGCCTTGCGCAGAAGCTCACCCTCGAGGTGCCCGGCGGGCCGAGTGCGATCGAGCAGCGCTTCGAGCTCTACGACTTCGGGGCGAAGGTCGCCATCACGGTGCCCGAGGCCGGCGATGTCGCCGACCTGACCGATCTGCTCGACGTGCGGGGCGCGACGGCCGAGCCCTGAGCCGCCGGGAGGATCAGCCGGCGCCGCCGCGCTTGGCGGCGATCAGCGTCGCCAGACCGTCGAGCAGCGGGCCGAGGCCGAACCGAAGCGCCTCCTCGCCGGCCATCGCGAACGCGCGTCTTCGAACAGGCCGGGTGACCGCGGGGAAGTCGCCGCTGGCGATCGCGTCGCGCAGCGTCGGCTCCTGCGCGGCCCACAACTCCTCGTCGCTGATGCCGAGGAGCTGCTTGGAGCAGCTCAGCCTCCGGGAGGCAGCCGACGCGTCGCCGAAGACGTTCAGCGGCGGCGTGTGCCGCCGGCTGGATCTCGCCAGCTGATGCCCGGCTGGCTCGGCGCGATCGCGGTAGGAACCCGGTCTCCTCGACGGCCAACGCCGTGCGCAAGTACCAGAGCCTCAGCCGCTGACGGCATCGGCGTCGGCGTAGGGCGGCAGCTCGAGCTGCCACTCGGCGCCGGTGTCGACGAGGTTCGTGACGCTCAGGCCGAGCATCGTCAGGCCGCGAGCGGCGATCGTCGGCGTGGCGGCGGTGAGCAGGTCGCGCGCCGCGGCGAGGATCGGCTCGGCCTCGGCGGTGGCGTCGGGCATGGTGCGTGAGCGCGTCGCGCGCGAGAAGTCGGCGAAGCGCAGGCGCAGGACGACCGTGCGCCCGGCGTAGCCGGCCTTCGCCATGCGCCCGGTCACGCGCTCGCTGAGACCGGCGAGCGTCTCGTCACGCTCCTGCGCGGTGAGCGTCCGGCCACGCGAGCCGGCCAGCGAGCGCTGCGTGCCGAACGAGCGCGGCGGGCGGGCCGGCTGGACCGGCGTCCGGTCGCGGTTCTGCGCGAGGGCGTGCACGTGGCGGCCCGAACCCTTGCCGAGCAGCGCGACGAGCTCCGCCTCGCTGCGCCGCACGAGCTGCCCCACGGTCACGAGCTTCGCGTCGTGCAGCTTGCGCGCGGTCTTCGGCCCGATGCCCCAGAGCTGCTCGACGCGCAGCGGATCGAGGAACGCGCGCTCCTCGCTGGGCGCCACGACGAGCAGCCCGTCGGGCTTGGCGGCGCGGCTGGCCATCTTCGCGACGATCTTCGTGCGCGCGACGCCGACGGTGATCGGCAGGCCGGTCTCCGCGCGGACCTCGGCCCGCAACCGCTCGCCGAGCTCGCGCGCGGCGCCCTTCGTCCGCACCTGCCCGCTGATGTCGAGGAACGCCTCCTCGATCCCCATCGGCTCGACGATGCCGGCGGTGCGCTCGAGCACGGCGAAGACCGCCCTGCTCGCGGCCACGTAGTCCGACCAGCTCGGGGTGGCGACGATCAGCTGCGGACACAGCCGCCGGGCCTGCGCGCCGCCCATCCCGCTGCGCACGCCGAAGCGGCGCGCCTCGTAGGAGGCGGCCATCACGATGCCGCCGCCGACGACGACCGGCAGCCCGCGCAGCGCCGGGTCGTCGCGCTGCGCGACCGAGGCGAAGAAGGCGTCGACATCGGCGTGCAGGATGACGGTGCCGGGGGCGGACACGAACGTATGTTCCTACCGGATGCCCGGCGCGATGGCAAGCGGTGATGGCCGCGCTGCGCGCCCGCGCCGCGCTACGGGGCCGGCGTGCGCAGATCCAGGTAGCGCATCGGTCCGGCGTCGGTGCACGCGATCGCGTACGGGATGCCGGCCGGCAGCTGCAGCCAGGAGCCGGCCGGCGCGCGCAGCCGGCGGTCGCCGATCGTCAGGGCCAGCTCGCCGGCGAGCACGTAGAGCGACTCGACGTGGTCGGGGCGGGCCTGCGTCGTCGAGGCGACCCCGGGATCGCAGCGCACCTCGGCGACGCGGATCGCGTCGATGTCGGCGTGCAGGGTCACGCGCAGATCCGCGTCGTCGCGCAGCGTCTCGGCCGCGCCGGCGACCGCCTCCGTGATCGGGCGCCCGCCGCCGGGCGGCGGCGGATGCTGGTCGTAGGCAGCCGGTGGGGCGCGGCCGTCGCGCAGCGCGCGCATGAAGGCCGCGAACTCCCGGCCGGGCGCGTGCAGGTTGAGGTAGCGCACGTCGGCGTGGCTGGCGTTGCGGAAGCCGTGCACGACGTCCGGCGGCACGAGCGCCAGCGTGCCGGCCGGCACGCCGATCGTCTCCCCCGCGAGGCCGAGCCGGACCGTCAGCTCGCCGTCGAGGACGTAGAAGAGGTCGGTGTGGTGGTGGTGGACGTGCAGGTCGGCGCCGTCGCGGCCCGCGGCGAAGCGCGACCAGGTCGCGTGCAGCGCGGGGTGGTCGGAGAGGATCTCGACGCGCCGGTCGGGCGCGTCGCCGACGATCTCGCCGCCGCCGGGCGGGATGACGACCGGCTCGCTCATGTGCCGCGAGTCTACGTCGGCGGAGGGTCAGCGATATCCCGTCGGGTCGGGTGGCAGGCCCGCATCCTGGACCTCGACCATGTAGCGCCAGCAGTCGGGCTGCGAGCCGTCGACGTCGGTGAAGCCGTACTCGCGCGCGAGGCCGCCCGAGGAGAACGATCCGCCGTTGCGGGCACCGAGCTCCGGGTCGGCCGCGAGCGCGGCCACCGCGCGCCCGACGAAGCGCGGCGACTCGGAGATCGCCATGAAGTGCGGGTTGCCGACGGTCGCCTCGCGCCAGGTCTGCTCGGTGACGCCGTAGATCTCGAGCATCATCTCCGAGCGCAGCCAGCCGGGCGTCAGCGCGACGGCGGTGCAGCCGTGCGACGCGAGCTCCTGGCCCTGCGCGAAGGCGAGGCGCAGGACCGAGGTCTTGGCGAGGTCGTAGAACGCCGACAGGCGGTAGTTCGTGGCGTTGTACTCGCGCGTGCCGTCGGTCATCTCGACGACGAGGCCACCGGGCCGGCGGATGAGCAGCGGCAGCGCGAAGTGGCTCGTGATGATGTGCGTGTCGATCGCCAGGCGCAGCATCCGCAGGCCACCGGCGAGGTCGTGCTCCCAGATCGGCGTGTTCCACTCGGCGAGCTTCTCACCGCCCCAGATGTCGTTGACGAGCACGTCGAGGCGGCCCTGCTCGGTGTCGATGCGCCGGACGAGCGCCTCGACCTGGGCGGGGTCGAGATGGTCGACGGCGACCGCGATGCCGGTGCCGCCGGCGGCGTCGACGAGCTCGGCGGTCTCCTCGATCGTCTCCGGCCGGTCGTACTCCGAGCGCTGCCCACGGGTCGAGCGCCCGGTGCAGTACACCGTCGCGCCCGCCTCGCCCAGCGCGATCGCGGTGCCGCGGCCGGCGCCGCGGGTCGCGCCCGCGACGAGCGCCACCTGGTTGTCGAGCTGTGCGTTCACGACGTGCATCCTCCCTGTCACGCGGGTCGGGGCTGATGGTTGCAGTGCGGCGATGCGCTCAGCACCAGCACGGCGCCGAGTATCCCGGCGCCGCCGAGCAGCTGCGCGGTGCTCATCATCTCGGCGAACGGGAGTAACGCGAGCCGCGCGACGTTCGGCCCGCCGACGGAGGTGTCGGCCGCCGTCGAGGACCGGTCGCGTCGCATGGGTGAACGCGAGTCCTACGTCGACTTCGTGCCCGACCCGCGGGCGGGCACCGTCGTGGGGACGGACGCGCCCGAGAACATCGTCGTGCTGCGCTCGCCGTCGAAGTTCTGGGGCATCGCGGCGACCCGCGTGGGGGTCGCATGGTGTGTCGATCGCGCGCGCCTGTGCGACCTGCTGGGCCGGCGCGAGACGTGGCCGATCTCCGGGATCGACGTCGTGCTGGCCGAGGCGGCGATGGGCAGCGTCGAGTGGGCCGAGCGCGCCCGCCTCGATCTCGCCCGCGACGCCGCCTGGCTGGCCGGGGTCCTGCGCGAGCTGCCGGGCAAGCTCGTCGAGCAGGACGTCGGCGTGCACTATCGCTGCCTGATCTGCGAGCACGCCGACGCGATCGCCGCGCGGATGGCCGCGCACGGCGTGGGCGCGCGAGCGCTCGGTCGCGCGCACGGCGCCGACCCCGGCGCTCTGCGCGTCCTGGCGCCGCTGCCGTCTCAGCGCGACGTGGTGGCGCGCGCCGTGCAGGCGGCGCTGCACTCCTGCACGCCGCCGCGCACGGCACCCGGCCGGCCAGCGGGCGCGCGGCGAGCGGCGGCCCGCCGCTCGCTGAGCGCGGCGTAGGCCGCGCGCGTCCACGGCCGTGACCGCGCTCGCCCTGCGCGCCCGGCGCCTGCCCGCCCGCGGGAGAACGACGGCGGCGGTCGCGCTTGCCGGCGCGGGCGCCGCCGGGTACGGCGTCACCGTCGTCATCGGTCGCAGCCTCGCGCGCGACGGGCTGGCGCCGGCCACGGCGCTCGGGATCCGCTTCGCCGTCGCGGCCGCCGTGCTCGCCGCGCTGCTGGCGATCCGCCGCCTGCCTCGGATCGCGCGGCGCCACCTGCTCGCGCTGCTGGCGCTCGGAGCCATCGGCTACGCGGGACAGTCGACGCTCTTCTACCTCAGCTTGGAGCGCGGGACGGCGGCCACGAGCATCCTGCTGTTCTACGCCTATCCGGCGCTCGTCTGCGTGATCGGCTGGATCGCGTTGCGCGAACGCCATCCCTCCGGACGCACGTGTGCCGCGCTCGCGCTGTCGGCCGCGGGCAGCGGGCTCGTGGCCGCGGGCGGCAGGGGGGCGGTCTCGATCGACCCGCTGGCGGTCGTCTTCGCGCTCGGCTCGGCGCTCGTGTTCGCGCTCTACGTGCTCGCCGGACAGCGGCTCGCCGCCGGCGTCGACGCGATGGTGAAGGCCGCCTGCGTCGCGGCGGGCGCAGCGCTTGCGTCGGTCGGCCAGGGCGCTCTGACCGATGGCCTCGTCGCCCCGGGCGGGCGCTGGCTGCTGCTGCTCGCCTACGGCCTCCTGACGGCCGCCGCGTTCACACTCATGTTCGCGGCGCTGGCGCGGCTCGGCGCCCGCCACACGTCGATCGTCATGACGCTCGAGGCGGTGTTCGCGGTCGGGCTGGCCACGCTGCTGCTGGGGGAGCCGGTGGGGCTGTGGCAGGGGCTGGGCGGTGCCGCCGTGCTCGCGGCGACGATGCTGGTAGCCAAGGGCGGCAGGGACGCGCACGACGAGTGACGCACGATCGCCGCGCCTGCTGGCGGCGATCCGTCGATCCACGTACGGCGCACGCGGGCGTCGGTCGGCGCGCTTTCAACTGGGCGACGGGCATGTTTGTCGACTGCAAGCGGCTTGTAAGCGGTCCGGCGAAGGCTCGCGCAGCATGAGGACCTTATCCGCAAGCCGTACCGACACATTCGACGTCTGCGTCACCTCGCTCGTCGAACGGGCCCGCGCGGGCGATCAGCAAGCCTGGTCTCACCTCGTTACGCGCTTCGATCCGATCCTGCGCAGGGCAGCGCGATCGTTTCGCCTCGCGCACGCCGACGTGGACGACGTCGTGCAGACCACGTGGATGCTGCTGTTCACCCACATCGACAGCATCCGCGAACCGGCTGCGGTGCCCGGTTGGCTGGCGACGACGGCGCGCCGCCAGGCGCTGCGGCTGCTGCGGTCCCGGGCCCACGAGCTGCCGACGGAGAACCTCGATCTGGGTCCGTCTCCCGTCGACACGCCGGAGTCGCTCGTGCTCGCCGCCGAGCGCAGCGAGGTGGTCGGCCACGCGATCGCCACGCTGCCCGCTCATCAGCGCCGGGTGATCGCGACGCTCGCAGCGCAGCCGACGCTGCGCTACGAGCAGCTCGGCGAGCTGCTGGAGATGCCCACCGGCAGCATCGGGCCGACCCGGGCGCGCGGCCTCGTGCGGCTCCGGGGCGACCGCGGGTTGCGGGCGCTCATGGCGGCGTGACGAGGCCTGGAGTCCGCCGGCCGCTTCACTCCCCGAGGGTGCTTGCCGTGTGCCGCACGAGCGCAAGCACGTCCCCGGGGTCGGTGAAGCGATGACCGAACTGCTCGTACGCACCTGACTCGAGCTCGAGCATGGAGCGACGGCCGTCCATCGCCTCGAGCACCCACGCGACGACCTCCCCCTCGCGCGTCGTCGCCGGCCCGGCGACGGCATCCGCCCGGCGCGCGCGCGGCGCACGCGGAAAGCCGTCGGTGGAGGTCTGGTCGTAGGCCGCGCGCTGCACGCCGTCGCGGCGGGCCGCGATCCGCCAGCGCCAGATCGAGCCTTCGGCGCAGGACTCGATCCGCAGCGAGATCTCGTCGCCGGTCGCGACCGAGATCGGGTGCTGGACGGGAAAGAACGCGTGCGCCCAGCTGGAGGTGACCGACGGCGGCGCGTTGTCGAGCGTGATCGTGGGGGTCAGCCGGCAGCGAAACCAACCGCAGATGCCGTGCATGACCCCCGACCGGCTGGCCGTGACGGTGACGGCGGCGTCGAAGTCCGTGGCGGCGGACTCGTCGAGCGCGGTGCTCAGCAGCCGCGCCGGCTGCGCGAGGAAGTCGTCGGAGTGCAGGTGGGGCATCTGGACGTTGTTGACCTGGCAGGAGCGGATCGGGCTGAAGTCGATGCCGTGGCGGTTGCGCGGGCGGTCGTGGAGATGCTGGTAGACGCGATGGTTCTGCACCGCGGCGACGTGCAGTTCGACGGCGGCGGGGATGCTCCGCGCGCCCGGCTTGAGGAAGCGGCGGCGCGCATCGGCGAGAACGCCGACCATGCCCTCACCGACGCCGAAGTTCCACAGCGTCTCTGAGATGAGCACGTCGGCGCGCTCGGGCAGCTCGACGCGGTAGGAGCGGTCGTCGAGGAACTCGACGCGGTCGTCGAACCCGTTGACCCGCGCGATCTCGCGGGCGAGGTCGACGACCGGCCCCTCCTCGATCGCGAAGACGCGGGCGGCGCCGGCCTGGCAGGCGAAGTACGCCAGCAGACCGGTGCCGGTCCCGACGTCGACGACGACATCGCCGGGCTCGACGACCTCGTGGACGGCTTCGCGGAGACGGTCGACGCGATCGACGTCGGCCAGCAGGCTCGCGTGGTAGTGCAGGAGTCCGACGTCGTTGAACCAGGTCACGGGGCGTGGAAGGTACCGGGGGTTAGCCCCACCCCAGACGCCAGCCTGCCTGACTTTATACCCCCTTGGGGTATCTCTAGGTTGCGTCTCGTCGGCCAAGGCGACCCCAGGAGGCGACGACCATGCAGACCCAGACCAGCCCTTCGATGCACTCCCCCGCAGCCCGTTCGTCGGCTCGCGCAGCTCGATCGGACGAGCCGCGCAACCGGCCGGTGTGGAACTTCACGCGCCACTACCTCGAGATGGTCGCCGCGATGTTCCTCGGCATGCTCGTCCTCGGCGCGGCGCTGGCGCTGGCGCTCGAGTTGGCCGGCGTGGAGGTCGCGGATTGGCGCAGGGACGCGCCGGCGCTGCTGCTGTTCGCCATGGCGTTCACGATGACCGCGCCGATGGTCGCGTGGATGCGCCACCGCGGGCACGGCTGGGCGCCGGCGGCGGACATGACCGCCGCGATGCTTCTCCCCACCCTCGTCGGGGTCGCGCTGCTGGCGACCGGCGTGGTGACCGACACCCACGCGCTGCTCATGATCCAGCACATCGCGATGGGCCCGGCCATGCTCGTGGCCATGCTGCTGCGCCGGCACGAGTACACCGCCCGCTGATTGCGCTGCGCCTGGGCCGGCGCGCGAGCCGCAGGCGTGACCTATCGTCAGCGCCGTGCGCCGGCCCTGGTTGCTCGGACTCCTGCTCGCCCTCGTCACCGCCGGGATCGTGGTGGCGCTCGTCGACAGCGAGGTGTCGGGGACGGGTGCCGAGAACGTCGGGGAGTCCGGTCCGGAGCGGGTGGCCACGACCGCGCCACCGGCGCCGGCCGCTGCCATTGCGAAACCGGCGCCGCGCAACTGTGAGGCCACACAGAGCAACCCCGGCGGCACGAACAACTACATCCCCGATGCTCCGGCGCTCGACTCGCTCGGCAGCGGCTTCGTGATCACCGGCCTCGTCCGGTCCGCCGCCGGCTGCCGTGCGCTCGAGAACGTTCGCGTCCAGGTCTGGCTGGCGACCGAGACCGGCGGCGAGCAGGCCAACCGAGCGAGCGTGCGGACGGGCGCGGACGGCCGCTACCGGATCGAGACCGATCCCACCGTGCCGCAGTTCGGCGAGCCCAACATCCACGTGGGATACGACGACGACGCGTTCGGCGAGGTCTTCATCCGCCGCGTCGTCGACCTCGACGACGAGCGCGCGGTGGTCAACCTCACCCTCGCCCGCGATGGCTGACGTGCGGACGCCGGCGCTCGGCGCCGCGGCCGGGGCGGTGGTCGCGCTGCCGCTTGGCCTCGCGCTGACCGATCGCCATCTCGCCGATGCCTCGGTCGCGCTGGTCGTCGCGGCCGCGACGGGCGCCCTCGCCGCATCTGCCCTGGCCATCCAACCGCTGCTCGCCCGCCGGCGCCGGATCGCCGGCCACCAGATCTTCGGGTTCGTCGTGCTGTTCCTGGTGCTCGTCCACGTCGGCGCGCTGTTCGTGGAGTCGCCCGAGGACGCGTGGTTCGCGCTGTCGCCGGATGGGCCGACCCGTGCTCGCATGGCGCTGATCGCCACCATCGCCCTGTTCGGCGTGGTCGCGCTCGGCGCGCTGCGCACGCGGCTGCCGATCGCCGCCGGCACCTGGCGCCTGCTGCACGCCTACCTCGCGGTCGTCGTGATTGCCCTGGGCATCGGCCACGCCGTCCTCACCGACGGGGCCCTGGACGGCGCCGGCACCACGGTCCTGCTCGTCCTCGGCGCCATCGGATTGGTGGGCATCGCCGCCGCGCACATGACGCGCACCCGGCGCGCGGGCTCGACCGCGCAGCGATGAGGGCCGCTTGTCTCATCGACCGCCGTGGTCGAGCATGACCTGATGGATCCGCTTGCAATCGTCTCGGCGGCGCGGTGAAGTCCGTCGAGCCCTGGCACCTGCGAGCACGCTTCGCCCGCTCGCTGTCGGAGATGTACGGGCGCGAGGTGCCCGCCTACACGACGCTCGTCGACGTCTCGCGCGAGGTCAACGAGGCGGTCGTCGCGGCCCGGGGCGCCGATGCGCAGCGCCTCGGCTCGCTGCACCGCGTCACCGCCGAACGCCACGGCGCGATCCGGCTGGGGACGCCGCGTGAGCTGGCTGAGGTCGCGCGGGTCTTCGGTGCCATGGGCATGTTCCCCGTCGGCTTCTACGACCTGCGCGACGCAGCGCCGACTCCTGTCCCCGTCGTCTCGACGGCGTTCCGGCCGATCGACCCGCAGGAGCTCGCGCGCAACCCGTTTCGGATCTTCACCTCGCTGCTGGCGGTGTCCGACCGGCGCTTCTTCAGCACCGCGACGGCGCGCCGCCTCGAGCGGTTCCTCGACGAGCGCGTCCTGTTCTCGCCCGAGCTGCTCACGCTGGCCGATCGCGCCGAGTCCGCCCACGGCCTGCCGGCCGCGGAGGCCGACCGCTTCGTCGAGCTGGCGACGCAGTCCTTCGCGCTCTCGCCCGCGCCGATCGACGAGGACTGGTACCGCGCGCTCGAGCGGATCTCCGCGGTCGCCGCCGACATCGGCGGCGTGGCGTCGACGCACATCAACCACCTCACCCCACGGGTTCTCGACATCGACGAGCTCTACGCTCGCATGCAGGCGCGCGGCATCGAGATGATCGATGCGATCCAGGGCCCGCCGCGCTGGGACGGCCCGGACGTCTTGCTGCGTCAGACCTCGTTCCGGGCGCTCGCCGAGCCGCGTGCGTTCCGGCGTGCCGACGGCTCCGTGCACGACGCCTCGCTGCGGGTCCGCTTCGGCGAGGTCGAGGCGCGCGGCGTCGCGCTCACCGCCGCCGGCCGCGCCCTGTACGACGAGCTGACCGCCGAGCAGGCCGACGGGCGGCGCTGGAGCGAGCGCTTCGGAGTCACCGAGCGCGCGCTCGGTGACTCCGACCTCGCCTTCTTCGAGTACGAGCTCGTCGAAGCTCGCCGCCCCGATGGCACGAGCCCGCCGGCCGACGTCGCCGGCCTGCTCGACGGGGGCTGGGTCACCGCCCGCCCGATCGTCTACGAGGACTTCCTGCCGCGCTCGGCCGCGGGCATCTTCCAATCCAACCTCGGCGAGGGCGCTTCGCGCGACCGCGCCGCCCAGGGCGCCGAGCTCGACGCCGACTGGATGGCGGGCGTGCTCGGCCGCGAGCTGGCCGACCCGCTCTCGCTGTACGCCGCCCAGCGCCAGCGGTCGCTCGCCGCCGTCCGCCGCGCGCTGCAGCCCGATGCCCACCTCTCCAGGAGCTGACTCGATGTCCACGCCGCCGACCACCGCGCCGCTCACCGTGACGAGCACCGACGAGCTGCGCGCCCGCGCGCGACAGGCACTGGCTGCCTGTGGCGTCGAGCTGCCGCCGGCGCCGTCGCCCGCCCTCGCGGCCCGCTCGCCGATCACCGGAGCACAGCTGTTCGACGTCCCCGCCGCCGGCCCCGCCGAGGTGGCGGCGGCGATCGCCGCCGCCAAGGACGCCTTCGCCACCTGGCGGACCGTGCCCGCGCCGGTGCGCGGCGCACTGGTCAAGCGCCTCGGCGTCCTGCTCGCCGAGCACAAGCCGGCGATCGCCGAGCTCATCACGATCGAGGCGGGCAAGGTCCCGTCCGAGGCGCTCGGCGAGGTCCAGGAGATGATCGACGTCTGCGACTTCGCCGTCGGGCTCTCCCGCCAGCTCGACGGGCGTACGATGCCCTCCGAGCGGCCCGGCCACCGGCTCATGGAGACCTGGCACCCGCTCGGCGTCGTCGGCGTCATCTCGGCCTTCAACTTCCCGGCGGCGGTCTGGTCGTGGAACACCGCCGTCGCGCTCGTGTGCGGCGACACCGTGGTGTGGAAGCCGTCGCCGATGACCGCGCTCACCGCGGCCGCGTGCAGCGCCCTGCTCGATCGCGCCGCCGCCGACTGCGATGCCCCCGCGAACCTCAACGTGCTCGTCGTGGCCGATGCCGAGGCGGGCCAGGCGCTGGTCGACAGCCCCGATGTCGCCCTGCTCAGCGCCACCGGCTCCGAGCGGATGGGCGCCGCCGTCGCCCCGCGTGTCGCGGCGCGCTTCGGGCGGGTCCTCCTGGAGCTCGGCGGCAACAACGCCGCCGTCGTCGCGCCGTCGGCCGACCTCGAGCTCGCCGCCCGTGGCATCACGTTCGCCGCCGCCGGCACCGCCGGTCAGCGCTGCACGACGCTGCGCCGCCTGATCGTCCACGAGGACGTCGCCGAACCGCTCGTGCGGCGACTGGCCGCCATCTTCGCCGGCCTGCGCATCGGCGACCCGCTCGCGGACGGCACGCTCGTCGGCCCGCTCATCGACGAGACCGCCTACGCGTCGATGCGAACCGCGCTCGAGCAGGCGGTCGCCGACGGCGGCGAGATCGTCACCGGCGGCGTGCGCCGCGAGGCGGACGGCCACCGCGACGCGTACTACGTGCAACCGGCCATCGTCCGGATGCCCGCGCAGACCGCCATCGTCCGCGCGGAGACGTTCGCGCCGATCCTGTACGTCCTGACCTACGACGAGTTCGCCGACGCGGTCGCGCTGCACAACGGCGTGCCGCAGGGCCTCTCGTCGAGCATCTTCACGCGCGACCAGCGCGAGGCGGAGCGCTTCATCGCCGCCGACGGCTCGGACTGCGGCATCGTCAACGTCAACATCGGCACGTCCGGCGCCGAGATCGGCGGCGCCTTCGGCGGCGAGAAGACGACCGGCGGCGGGCGCGAGTCCGGCTCGGACGCCTGGCGGGCCTACATGCGTCGCGCCACGAACACGATCAACTACTCCGACGAGCTGCCGCTCGCGCAGGGGGTCAACTTCGCCTGAGCGGCCCGCCGGCGCGCTGCGCGAGCACTTCGAGCGCGTCCTGCAGCACCCGGACCCGGCGTCCTCGATCTGCACACTCGCTGCACCATGCCTCGGTCCGGCTCGAGGACCCGCTCGCCGCGATCTGCTTGTCGCTGCTCGACGGCTCGCGAGAACCGCGACGACCTCGCAGGCGCGATCCGCGAGCAGGCCGCAGCCGGCGGCCGCGACGCAACCGGCTTCGCGCCACCCGGCGGGCTGCGCGCTGCGCTCGCAGCCGCCCTCGCGCGCCTCGCGGAGCTGAGCCTGCTCGCCGCCTGAGGCGACCGGCGACCATCGCTTCGGGCTCATAGCCCTGCGCCGGCCGCGGCTGCTCCAGCGGCGCTCGGAAGGCGCCTCACCTGATCGTGATCGCCAGCTTGCCGAGGTGGTGCTCGCGCAGGGCGTCATGGGCGGCTGAGATCTGATCGAGCGTGAACTCGCGCGCGATGTGCACGTCGAGCGGCCGGTCACCGATCAGCGCCACGAAACGCTCGAGGAGGGCGGGATCGGGCTCGCCGTTGAACGCCCGAGGTTCGACGCCCGGTGTGGAGGCCGGGTCCGGCTGGACGCCGGTCGGGTACGCCGCCCGCCCGCCGGGCCGCACCGCCGCCACGGCCAGATCGGCCGCTGGGCCGCCCGCGGTGATGAGCGCCGCGTCGACGCCGTCGGCGGAGAATCGGCCGGCGCCGTCGCCGATCGGCTCGGCCCGCCCGTCGATCGCCAGATCGGCGCCCGCGCGAGCTGCCAGCACGACGCCGTCCTCGCCCGACGCGACGGCGAGGACCCTCGCCCCGAGTCGCTTGGCGAGTTGGACGGCCAGGTGTCCCATGGCGCCGCTGGCACCATGGACGAGCACCGTCTCGCCGCTGTGCACGCCGAGCGCCTCCTGCAGGCCCCGCAGGGCGGTCATGCCGACACCGCCCATCACCGCGGCCTGCAAGGTGCTCATGCCGGCCGGAACCGGGGCGACCAGACCCTCGTCGACGCAGACGTACTCGGCGTAGAAGCCGCCCGCCGGGTTCAAGAAGCTGGCCGCGAAGACGCGCTCGCCGGCCTGCCGGCTCGTCACGCAGTCGCCGACGGCCGCGATCGTTCCGCCGCCTTCGGAGCCGAGCACGTAGGGAAAGGACGGCGACATCCCGAGCATCTCGGCGTAGCCGCCCTCACGCTCGAAGGGGTCCCAGGAGCCGACCCCTGCCGCCTCGAGCCCGATCAGGACCTGTCCACGCCCGGGCGAGGGCACCGGCACCCGGCGTTCGCGCAACTGCTCCGGGCCGCCGAAGCGGTCGATCACCACGGCGCGCATCGTCGCGCGGTCACGAGCATCCGGGTTCGGCATGCGACCCGTCTACCCGCAGAGTGCGGGCGTGCGCCTGCGCATCGGGCTCGCGGAATGCCCGCGCATGGCGTGGGTGCTGCCCCCCGTCGACAGGTGAGGCAGGCCGGCTCCCAAACGGGGCCACGCACGCTGGCGCACCCCCCGAGCCCTTCCTACCTTTATCTCACCTACACACCACCCCAGGAAAGGTAGGGCAGTCCCGTGACCCCACACGAGCAGAGCACCTCGCAGAGCACCGTCGGCTGGCTGGAGGAGATCCAGGACCAGGACTTCGAGGGCGACGCCTTCGGAGCCTGCACGACGAACACGTTCTCGCTGAGTGATCGCTACGGCAACGAGGGCGACTGGTGCACGATCACCGTTGAGTGCATGGGCGCCTGCTCCTGAGCGATTGACTGGAAAGGGAGACACACCATGAACAAGAACACCGAAACCAAGCAGCTGGAGCTCGGCAAGTACGACGAGGCTGAACTCGTCGAGCTCATCGAGGGCGACGTCTACGGTGCCAGTGGCTTCGCCTGCGTCACCGCGTCGATCACCGTCGCGAGCGCGATGGATCTCTGCCCGACCACGGCATGCACCAATAGCTGCTGATCGCAGCACATTCAGCCGAGAAGCGCCGGCTGGCGCCGAGTCGTCGGTGCCGGCGGGGCTTCTCATGTCTATTGGCCGGGTGCCCCGGGTAAAACGCCGGTAGCCCCCGACCCCAAAGAAGGGGATATTACATGAGCCCGAAACAGAGATATTGGTTCAGCAGCCAAGCGCGTTTTGGCATGGTCCTGCTCATCGGATCCTTGGTGATGTGGCTGCTCGTCTCGAATGGCCAGCGCACCGCAGGCTACGCGCTGGGCGTGGTCGCACTCCTCGTGGCCGTGCTGGTAGCCATGGTCGTCGACCGCAAGAACGCGCAGAACCTCGACCGTCAGCCGTAAGCGGCGGTACCGGTCCATGAGGACGCTGTACCCAGAGCTCACCGACGACGAATACGTCCAGACGATCAGGCCGCTCAGGCGCCGGAGCGTCATCCCGAATTCAGGTGGCTTTATCGGGGATGCAAATAGCGTGCCGGGCGGCCTCGGATCTGAACACGAAGCCTTCACGTTCCAGAACGTCTGCGCCGCCCTTGCGCGCCATTACTGGAATAGGACGTGGACGCCGGTCGGCGAGCGCCATCTCCGCGACCCCGCGCAGTTCGCCGAAGCGCAGATCCAGCGTTTGACGATCGAGGTGTTCAACATGGCGATCCGGCCTCTGGCCGACGCCATGCGCGAGTTTGGTGAAACGCGAGCGGCGTCGTATGAGCAGTTCTGCGAAACCTTGCTGCGGTTTGGTTTCACCGACTTCGCCGCTGCCTACCCCGTGCTGTGGGGACGCCTCGAGCTGCGCCTCGAGCGCAAGGTGCGCGCGCTGCTCGAGCTGCTCGATCGCTTGGCGGCCGACCGCGAGGACATCGAGCGCCGCATCGGCATCCCGCGGGCGGCCGCCATCACTGCCGTCGAGGCCAGCGGTGACACGCACGGGGGCGGGCGGACCGTGTCGATCGTCACGTTCGACACCGGCACGCAGCTGGTCTACAAGCCGCGTCCGGTGGACTGCGAGGCGGCGTGGTCGCGGCTCGCCGAGTGGATGAGGCGGCGTTACGACCTGCGCCTGCACGGACTCACCGTGGTCGACAGGGCCACGTACGGCTACGTGAAGTTCGTTCACCCGCACGAGGTCGCCGACCGGGACTTCACCGAGGTCGGCCAGCTCGCGGCGGCGCTGTACCTGCTCAACGCCCGCGACATGCACTTCTCGAACATCCAGCACACCGAAGCGGGGCCGGTGGCGCTCGACTTGGAGACCCTCCTGCATCCTCCGCGGCAGAAGTCGACCGGCCTGCAGGAGACCCCCCGCAGCGCCTACCGGCTCCTCGGTGAGTCGGTCTACGGCACGGGCATCCTGCCATTGGTGGTCTCCAAGCGCGGTGAGCACGGTGGCGTCGACATCGGCTTCGCCGGCGGGGGCGAGGTCTATGGGCGCAGTCCCTTCCGGCGGTTTCGCCTCGAGAACGAGTTCCGCGCCGACCTGCGGGTCGTGTGGGACCGCGATCGGGGCGCAGGGGAGCTCGAGCCACCCCCGGCGATCTCCGAGGACGACGCTCGCGCCGTGAACCGGCGTTGCGCGGAGATGGTCGACGGCTTCCAGATCGCCTACCGCGCGATCGCCGCCGACGTCGAAGCCTTCGGCGAGCAGGTGCGCGCGCAGTTCGGCGGATGCCGCGTGCGTTACATCCACAACCCGACCGTCCGCTACGACCAGGCCCTGCGCAGCCTGACCGGCACGGAGGCCAGCGCCAACGGCGAGCTCGCCGACGGCCTGCTCAAGCGCGTCGCGATCGCGAGTCCCTCGGCGGCGCGAGCGCTCGTGGAGTCCGAGTGCCAACAGCTCTGGGAGACCGACGTCCCCTACTTCCTGCTCCACGCCGACGGCACCGACATCACCGGCACGCACGGGCAGCTGGTGGTCAAGGACGCCCTTGCCCTGTCGCCGCTCGCGGAGGTGCAGCGCGGTCTGGCGTCACTGTCGGAGGACGACCTCGACCGGCAGGTGACGCTGATCCGGATGGCGTTCAACGCCAAGCTGCCCGACCCGCACGTGATGGACGCGGTCGTCGAGCTGCGCCATGTCGGAGCCGCGCATGCCGCCGCCGCGGACGGCTCGGGCCGGCTGCGCGAGCTCGCCGTCGACCTGGCCGACAGCCTCGTGGCCGCGATGGTCGAGGATCGTTATCCGCACCTCCCGCGCACGTGGATCGGCCCGGTGGCGACCGCCGAGGCCAACCGGCCCTGGTCGCCCGGCGTGCTCGGCTACGACCTCTACACCGGCCGTGTCGGCCCGGCGCTCGCGCTGGCCGCCCTGGGAACCACGCTGCCGACCGCCCGGTTCACCGACGCGGCCGAGGCGGTGTTCACCCCGATCGCGCAGATCCTCAACGAGCGCACGTTCGAGACGCGGAGCATCACCCAGGCCGGCATCGGCGCCTACAACGGGTTCGCCGGCACCGCGTGGGCGCTGGCCGTCGCCGGTCGCCTGCTGGGCCGGCACGACTACGCCGACGCCGCGCAGGCCGCCACGGCGTTCCTGGCCGGTGAGGCCGCCGATCGCGGCTGGTTCGATTACATATCCGGCGGCGTCGGCGCGGAGCTCGTGCTGCTGGAGATCACGCCGGACGCCCCGGCGCTGCGGGAGCGCATCGACCGCTCGTGCCGGTACGCGCTGGAGCACGGGCTCGCGGACGGCATGGAGTACTCGGGCCTGGCGCACGGCGTCGCCGGGCTGATGCGCTACGCCGCCCGGGCCTTCCGCGGCACCGGGCTGACCTCGGCGCAGGAGCTCTACGCGGCATCGCGCGCGGCCCTGGAGCGGCGCTTCTTCGTCGGCGACGTGCGCGGCTATCGCACGAACGCCTCCGGCGAGGAGAACCACAGCGACAGCTGGTGCAACGGCACCGCCGGCCTGATGCTCGCGATCGCCGAGGGCGTCATGTGCGGCCTGTCGAGCGACGACGAGCTGGACGGCCTCGTGACGCGGCTGCGGCGCGACCCCGTCTCGCGCAACCTCACGCTCTGCCACGGCATCCTCGGTCTCCGGGAGGCCACCGCCTGGATGGCCCGCCGGCTGGGGCCGCGCGCCGGGATCGACGCGCTCGACCGCGACCTCCTCGGGTACCTCGACGCCGACGTGATCGCCGCCGGCGCGCACGACGAGGACAGCCGCTACAGCCAGAGCACGAGCCTCATGGCCGGGCGCTCCGGCGTCGTGCTGCACCTGCGCAACCGGCTGCAGGCGGGCCTCGTGTCGCCGCTGACCCTCGATCTCGAGACCGTATGAGAAGGAAGGTCCGCCCCTACCTGCAGGTCACGCAGACCGAGTGCGGGCTGTGCGTCGCCCGATCGATGCTGCACTACCACGGGCGCGAGCTGTCGCTGCCCGCGATCCGCGAGGTACTGGAGCCCGGTCGCGACGGTCTCAGCCTCAAGGAGATCGGCCGGGTCCTGGGCACGTTCGGGCTGCGCACGAACATGTACCGCGTCAAGGACGTGCGCGGCCTTGACACCCTGCCGGAGCCCTTCATCGCCTACTGGAAGGGCTACCACTTCGTGGTCGTCGAGCGGCTGCGCGACGACTCCGCGGTCATCGTCGACCCGATGGTCGGGCGCGTCACGATCACGCGCGAGGAGCTCGAGGAGGACTTCACCGAGTACGTCCTGACCGCGACCCCGGGCGACGACTTCGAGCGCAGGTCGCTGCCGATGTTCTGGGAGTGGCGCAACAAGCCGATCTGGCCGCGAGATACGAAGCCCTACTACGCCGGCCTGATCGGCGTGAGCATCCTGCTGTTCGCGCTGTCGCTGTCGATCCCCAAGCTCACCCAGCACCTGATCGACGCCGACAACCCGGGCGACCTCAGCATTGCCAAGCTTCTGCTGTCGGTATCGGCCGTCGCCGTCGCCTTCTGGCTGGTTCAGCTCATCCGCGCCAACCTGACCACGACGATCGTCGAGCGGGCCAGCTGGTCGTTGATGAACCAGACGTTCAGCCACCTCATGCGGCTGCCGATCCGGTACTTCACCACCCGCCCGCCCGGCGAGCTCGTGTACCGGCTCTCGAGCCTCAACGGCGTGCGCGACCTGATCGCCTACCGCATCAGCCAGGGCGCGCTGGACTTCGTGACCGCGCTGATCCTGCTCGCCTACGTGTTTGCGGTGTCGTGGCAGCTCGCGCTCGTCCTCACCGGCCTGTGCCTCGTCGTCATCGGCCTGCTCACCCTGAGCCGCTGGCTGACCAACAGCATCACGGACGAGGAGGTCAACTACGCCGGCCGCTCTCAGGCGATGCAGCTCGACGGCATCGTGTCGGTGAGCAGCATCCGGATGGGGACGTACGTCAAGGATTTCCTGGAGGAGTGGCGGGACCTGTACCGGCGGGCGGTCGGGGCCATGGGCCGGCGGATGCGCATCCAGAACTCCCGCATCGGCAGCGCCGTCACCAGCCTGCAGTTGTTCGGCCCGCTGCTGGTGATGGCGGTCGGACTGCACTGGGTCCAGCACGGCCAGCTCACGCTCGGCGAGGCCGTCGCCTCCCAGACGGTGGCCGCACTGGTCCTGTCGATGGGGACGTCGATCTACCAGTGCATCACCGAGGCGATGGTCGCCTCGAAGTACCTCGAGCGAGTCGACGACGTGTTCTCGATGGACGTCGAGCCGCCGGGCGGCAGCCGCACGGAGCTCCCGGACACGTCGATCTCGCTGCGCGGCGTCGACTTCGCCTACACGGAGAACTCGCCGCTCACCCTGCGGTCGATCAGCCTCGACGTCGCCGCCGGTGAGGCCGTCGCCGTCGTCGGCGAGTCGGGCTCGGGCAAGACGACCTTGGGCAAGATCATCTGCAGCCTCTACGAGGTCTCCGCGGGCGAGCTCTCCTACGGCGCCGTTCCGGCCCCCGAGTACCACCGCGACAGCCTGCGCTCGCGCATCGGCTACATCCCGCAGGAGTGCCACCTGCACAACCGGACGATCGTCGACAACCTGACCATCGGGTCGGCCCTGCCCAGCGACGAGGCGATCCGGCGGTCGCGCGAGCTCGGGTTCCTGGAGTTCGTCGACGACCTGCCGATGGGCTACAACACGATCGTCTCGGAGATGGGGGCGAACTTCTCGGCCGGCCAGCGCCAGCGACTGGCGATCGCGAAGGCGCTGCTGCGCGACCCGAGCATCCTCGTTCTTGACGAGGCGACGTCGGCGCTGGACAACATCAGCCAGCGCCGGGTCCACGACGCCGTCACCCGGCGCGAGTGCACCCAGATCATCATCGCCCATCGTCTGTCGACGGTCAGGCACGCGGACCGCACGTTCGTGATGCACGACGGCGTGATCGCCGAGTCCGGCAGCCACGACGAGCTCGTGGATCGCAACGGCTACTACACCGAGCTGTACGGCGCCGACCGCGTCGCCGTCGAATGAGCGGCCTGTTCGTGTCGGTGCGGGAGGCCTGTGGGGCCGGCGTTGACGGCCAGCTGTCGGCCAGCGGCGCGCCCGACCTCGTGCGGGAGGCGCTCGACGCCGAGCTGCCCGCGGTGCTGCGGCACATGGTGGCCCGGACCTACGTGTCCGAGCTGCATCGCTTTCGCGAGCGGACGGGGCTCCCGGTCGACGCCGAGTCCAGCCAGGCCTTCGACGCGTTCCACGAACAGCTCACGGGCGACACCGTCGCCATGTGGTTTCAGGAGCTTCCCGTGCTCAAGCGGCTGCTGACGACCCTCGTCTCGCGCCGGGTGGCCGAGCTCGACCGCGCGGCGACCGCCATCCGGGCGGAGCTGGCGAGCGGATCGCTCGTGGGCGCGGAGATCATCCCGGACGGGCACGGCGACGTCGAGCGGATCCGGGCGCTGGCCTCGGACCTGCACAACCGCGGACGCAGCGTGTGCGCCGTCACGCTGACCTCCGGCGAGTCGGTCGTCTACAAGCCGCGGCCGCTCGCGGTCGAACGCGTCGCCGCCCGCGTGTTCGACGAGATCGCGTCGGCGTCGGGCATCGACGTGACGGGATGCGTGCCGCGGTCCCTCGACCGCGGTGACTACGGCTGGCAGGCGTTCGTCGCGCCGGGCCCGCTGGACGGCGCCGAGGACGCCCGCACCTACTTCACCAGGCTCGGCGCGGTCGCCGCCGTCCTGGGCATCGTCGGCGCGGTCGACATGCACCACGAGAACCTCGTCGCGTGCGGCGACACCCCGGTGCTCGTCGACCTGGAGACCTTCCTGCACCCCGAGCGGGCGATCCCCGAGGTCAACATCTCCAACGGCCTGGTGACCGCGCTGAGGCGCTCGGTCGTCAGCACCCTCCTGCTGCCGCAGCGGGTGCCGTCGGGGCCGTACAGCGTGATGATGGGCGGGATCGGCGTACCGCCCGAGCAGCTCTCCGAACGCGACGACTTCGTGCTCGTCAACCCCGGGACCGACGCTGTCGACATCGCGCGCCAGCGCTTCCGCTACCAGCACACCGACAACATCCCGGTCGATACCGACGGCGTCCGGTACAGCACGATCGACTGCGCCGACGAGTTCATGGACGGCTTCGAACGTGGTTGCGCCGCCTGCGTGGCGCGCGAGTCGCAGTTGCTGGCGATCCTCGACGAGCCGGTGCCCGTGCGTCACATCGTGCGCTCGAGCGCCATCTACTACCGCGTGCTGTCCGCAGCGACGCACCCGGACTACCTCGCCAGCGAGGACGAGTTCCGGCGCATCCTCTCGCTGCTGGGCTCCCCCGCGGGCTGGGAGGGCAGGGAGCAGGCGGCGTTCGCCACGCACGAGGAGCTGGAGGCGCTCGCGGAAGGCGACATCCCGTACTTCTCGGTCCGCAGCGACGACATCCGCCTGCAGGGCCGCGACGGCCGGTCGCCGGCCGTCTTCGACGTGTCCCCGCGCGGGCG
This sequence comes from uncultured Actinomycetes bacterium, assembly GCA_963825485.1. GTDB lineage: Bacteria > Actinomycetota > Thermoleophilia > Solirubrobacterales > Solirubrobacteraceae > CADCVQ01. The sequence goes on along the minus strand of CAWGTK010000036.1, from coordinate 42,030 downwards.
CGCCGGCGAAGGCCTGGCCGCCGCGCGAGCCCACGGACCCCTGCTGTCGCGCTACCTCGTCGAGATCGGCCTCGACGAGCTCGGCGGCGTCGTGGAGCGTCCCGCCCGGCTGTCGGACCACACCTTCGACGGGGTCCTCACGCGCGACGGGGTCTCCTGGCGCGCCGCCGCCGACCGCCTGAAGTCGCTGGCGGTTCATGTGCCCGGGGCCGCCGGCGAGCAGGTCGGCTGGCTGTCGGCCGGCTACGGGGACGACATGGGGACCTTCGACGTCGGGCCGGCCGTCTCGCTGCACGACGACGGCGGCATCGAGATCCTGTTCGCGCGCATCGAGGCGAAAATGCCCGAGGAGGCCGACGTCGCGTTCACCGCGTCGCTGCGACGCGGCGTCGACTGGCTGGAGCTGCGCTTCCGAGAGTCGCTGGACGCGAACCTCGCCTCGGTCGTGTCCGGCCCTGCGTCGCTGGCCTACATCCGGTCGGCTGGCGATCGCCGCAGCCCGCCGATCGAGGCGCTGTGCGAGCGGGCGCTCGCGGAGGACCCGGAGGACCCCGGGGACATGCTGACCGGTGTGCCGGGCTACGGCGTGCTGCTGTCCGGGTACCCGGACACGCCCCCTGAGCTGCTGGCGCGCCTGCGCGTGGTGACCGAGGACGCCCTCGCCCAGGCGGGCTCGCTGACGCGGGACCCGTGGAACGTGGCCCACGGCGAGCTCGGCCTGGTCTGGGCGCTGCACCGGCTCGCCTCCCGGCTCGGCGACGACGACGGGGTGGCGCGTTGCGCCGACCGCTTCGACGCGATCCTGGCGTCGGCCGTCGACGTCCCGCGCGGATGGTGCAGCGGCCTCGCGGGCCTCGCGATGGTCGGCAGCGAGGTTCTGCCCCCCGCGGACGACCGGCTGGGTGACCTCGCGCGCCGCATGACCAGCGTCAACCGGAGCGGACCGGTCGACGTGTCGGTCTGCCACGGGCTCGGCGGCGTGCTGCAGTCGCTCGTCCACCTCGCGCGTCGCTGCGAGGCGGACTGGCCGCTGGAGCTCGCCGAGGACCATCTGCGCCGGGTCTGCTCGGCCGTCGAGCGCTCGGGGTGGATCACCGGCGTCCCCAACCGGACCAACCTGCCCGGCTACTTCCTCGGCTGGTCGGGCTTCGCGGACTCGGCGATCGTGCTCGAGCTCGAGCTCGAGCGGCGGGGGTCGGCGTCCTGGCTGCCGCTCGCGTTCACGCCGGCGACCAACGGAGCGGCGGCGTGACGGTCTCCATCATTCACGCCCAGCAGATCGACCAGCTCGACACGCTCGAGCGCTACGCGGAGCTGTGCGGCCCGGACGGCTACGACCGGCTATGGCTCGGGCAGTCGCTGCTGATCGAGACGTTCTCAGCCCTCTCGGCGCTGGCCGGACGCGGCGTCCGCGTCCGCTGCGGGACAGCGGTCAGCGTCGCACCGCTGCGCACGCCCTACGATGCCGCCCTGCAGGCACGGTCGGTCGCCGCCCTGATGGGCGAGCCGCTGTCGGTGTCCTTCGGGCTCGGCACGCCCCGGTTCGCGGCGATGGTGACCGGCAGGGCGCTCGAGCGGCCGGGGTCGTACTCCGCGGGCTACGTGCGAGACGTGAGGGGCCTGCTGGCTTCAGGCGACCGCGAGCCGGGGGAGCCGCGGCTCACCCCGATGCAGGCACCGCCCGTCGAGGTCGGCGCCGGCGTGCTGCGCCCGCGCATGGCGCGCAAGGCCGGCGGCGTCGCCGAGTTCGTCGTGACGTGGCTGGCGCCGCTGCGGTACATCACCGACACCCTCGCACCCGAGGCGGCGGCGGGTGCCGCCGCGGCGGGGAACGAGAGCCCGCCGCGCACCGTCAGCATCGTGCAGGCGGCGGTCGCGCAGCCGGATCGGCACCCCTACAAGCTCGCTTTCGTCAGCTGCGGCATGCATCTCCAGGCCGAGCACTACCGGGCGTCGCTGCGGACCGCTGGAATGGAGCTGACCGGAGACGTCGCCCAGGACGTGCAGGAGGTCGTCCACTCCGGCCTCTACGCGTACGGCTCGGTCGAGTCGATCTGTGACGTCGTGGAGCAGTACCACGCGGCCGGCGTCGACGAGGTCGTCCTGAACTTCAGCGGCGTCGCGATGATGCACGGTCAAGAGGCGGCCCTGACCGACGCGCGTGCGGTGGCCGGAGCGCTCGCGGGAGCCGCGCGGGTGGGGAGCTGAGATGCTCGAGACCGCTGGCCTGACGAAGCGCTACCCGGGCCTCACGGCGCTCGACGACGTCACGTTCCGCCTGCGCCCCGGGTGCGTGACCGGCCTCTTGGGCCCCAACGGCTCCGGCAAGACGACGACGCTGCGCCTGGCGCTCGGGCTGGAGCGGCCCACGTCCGGATCGGTGACGATCGGCGGTACGCCGCTGGCCGACATCGAGTACCCCTACCAGCGGGTGGGTGCGCTGCTCGACGCATCGTGGGTCCACCCGAACCGATCCGCCCGGTCGCATCTGCTGTGGATCGCGCGCGGGTCGCGCATCGCGCGCGAGCGCGTCGAGTGGGCGCTGGACGAAGTGGGGCTGGCGTCGGTGGCCGAGAAGCGCGTCGGCACCTTCTCGCTGGGCATGCGCCAGCGGCTCGGCCTAGCGTCGACGATCCTCGGGCGGCCCGAGCTGCTCATCCTCGACGAGCCGCTGAACGGCCTCGATCCCGGCGGCGCCCGCTGGATGCGGGGGTTCATCAAGCGCCAGGCCGAAGACGGTTGCGCGGTGCTGCTGGCCTCGCACCTGCTGGGCGAGATGGAGGCGACGGCCGAGCGGGTGCTCGTCCTGGGCGCCGGCCGGCTGCTGTTCGACGGGACGCTCGCTGAGCTGCGCGACGACGCCGGGGCGGAGTCCTTCGTCGAAGTCGAGTGCGCCGATCCCCGCGCGGCCGTGCGGGTTCTCAACGGCGCGCCGGAGGTGACGGACCCCCCGGCGCGTGTGGTGGATGACGAGCGCGGGGTCACGGTCGTGCGCGTGGCCGGTGGCGACATCGGGGCGGTCGGCGCGAGCTGCCAGTCCGCCGGGATCGCCGTGATCCGGATCGAGCGCCGGTCGACGTCCCTGCAGGATGCGTACTCGGCGCTCACCAACGATCGCGAAGACGAGCGGACGGCGGCATGACCGCTCGCATGTCAGCTGCCCTGGCCGCGGAGTGGACCAAGCTGACCTCGACGCGGATGTTCGCGTCGTGCGCCGGGCTGGCGTTCGGGCTGTCGGTCGCCGTGACCATGGTGCTCGCGCTGGCGATGAGCTCCGCCGAGGCCGTGTGCGCGCGACCCGGACGCGAGTGCCGCGGCGACCCGCTGCGCCCCGACGTCCTGATCTCGACGGCCGGCATGATCGGCGACAACACGCCCGGGCCGGGCCTCGCCGTCCTCATGGTGCTGGCGGCGCTCATGGTCTCCGTGGAATACCGCTACAAGACCATCGGGACGACGTTCATGGTCACGCCGCGACGTTCGGTCGTGCTGCTCGCCAAGATGGCGATCGCCGTCGTCGTCGCGCTCGTGGTCGGCCTGCTCGCCATCGTGTGCTCGACCCTGGCGTTCCAGGCCCTGGGCGGGAGAGCCCTCGCAGCGTTCGACCCGACGTCTGACCTCGCCTACCGCATGTACGCGACGGTCCCCGCCGTCGCGATGGTGTCGGCGGCGATCGCGGCGGCCGTTGCCTCGCTGACGAGAAACAGCGTCGTGGCGGTCGTGCTCGTGGTGGCCTGGCCCAGCATCGCCGAGCCGCTGGTGACCGCCGTCCCCGGCGTCGGATCCGCGGTCGCGCCGATGCTTCCCTTCGTGAACGCGCGCGACTTCATCGGGCTAAGCGGCCCGGACCCGCTGTGGGGTTGGCAGGTGAGCGGCGTCTACTTCCTGGCGTTCGCGCTCGCGCTGGTGGCGGCGGCGCTCGTCCACCAGGCCCGCAGCGACACTCCCGTCACCTAGCAGCCCGAGCGTCTGATACCAACGGCACGGGGGCGGGTATCCCCCCGGTTGGGGAAGTCACGGAGGAAGGGCGCATAGATGACGGAGGACGGTGCAGCACATCGAGACGACCAGGCGCTGGGGCGCCTGGGCAGCATTCGGGTTCTCGTCGTGAGCGAACAGCCGCTGGAAGGCGAAGCCGTGGCGGCGCTGCTCACGAGTCGCAGCGGCGCGGACGCGCATTGCGTGAGGACCGCCGCCGCAGCGCGCAAGCTCGTCCACGGCGCGCGCCCGACGGTGGTGCTCTGGATGGCCCGCAGCATCAGCTGGGAGAACATGCAGCCGGTCGCCGACCTCCGCGAAGCGGTGCGAGTTGGCCTCGTCATGCTGGCCGACGACATCGCCCGCGACGCGCTGACCGCGCTGCTCGACCGTGACACGCAGAGCGTCGCCGTCGTCCTTCGCCGCACGGCTCCGACCTTCGACGACCTCGTCCGCGCCATCGACGAGGTGCAGCGCGGGCGCTCCTCGCTCGATCCTCAGGTGCTCGGCCTGCTCGTCGACCCGTCCGATTCTCATGTGTTGTCGGAGCTCACCGACGCCGAGCGGGAGGTCGCCGAGCTCGTGGCCGGTGGGCTGCGCAACGTGGCGATCGGGGAGCAGCTGTGCAAGAGCGAGCGCACCGTGGAGAAGCACGTCGCGAGCATCTTCGGCAAGCTGGGGCTGGGCGGCAACCGTCATCCCGAGCTGGACCGTCGGGTCGCCACGGCGCGGATCGTGCTCGGCGAGGAGTCCGGCAAGCCGTTGGCATAGGTCGCGCTTCGCACGCTCAGCCCGCAGCGGCGGCGATCATCGCGCTGTCCTGCTCGCCGGCGCTTCTCCTGATCGCGCCCGGCGAGACGCCGATGACGCGCTTGAAGGCGCGGCTGAACGCGGCCTCGGAGCGGTAGCCGAGCCGATCGGCGAGCTGGCCTATCGTGGCGCCCTCGTCCTTCAGCGCGGCGACCGCGACCTGCATGCGCCAGCGGGCGACATAGCTCATCACCGGCTCGCCGACGAGCTCGGTGAAGCGGGCGGCGAAGGCCGAGCGCGACATTGCCAGCTCGTGGGCCAGGGAGGCGACGGTCCAGTGCCGAGCGGGGTCGCGATGGATGTGTGAGATGGCGCGGCCGATCTGCGGGTCCTGGAGCGCTCCCAGCCAGCCCGTCCGCGCGGCCGGATCGCTCTCCATCCAGGCCCGGATTGCCTGGATCACGACGATGTCCCCGAGGCGCGTGATCACGGCCTCGCCGCCGGCCCGGAGCTCGGCGGCCTCGGCGGCCATCAGCCGCAGCACGCTCTGCATCCCCTCCAGCCGGGGTGAGCGGGAAGCCTCGATGTGGATCGTGCTCGGCAGGAGCTCGATGAGGTTGCCGGCGGCAGGGTGCGCGAAGCGCACGACCCCGCAGATCAGGCTGGCGGGCGCGCCACCCTCGCCGTGGCGAAGGATCTCGTAGCGATCGCTGACGGCCTCACGCTCGAGGTCGAGGATCGCGGGCGCAGGAGCTCCCGGTTCGCTGCGTAGGACGTGACCGTCCCCGTGCGGCACGAGCGCGAGGTCTCCCAGCTGGATCCAGTTGCCCTCCTGCTCTGCGGTCTCGAGCCAGAGCCGGCCCGAGGTGACCGCGTGAAACCAGAGGTATCCCGACATCGGCGGCAGGGTGAGTCCCCACGGTGCGGTCAGTTCGGAGCGGCAGTAGTACGCGCCGCTCATCCGCAGGAAGTGCAGTGCCTCGCCGAGGGGATCTGCCGGCGGGAAGGGGTCCGGAGCTTCCACGAGGCCAAGTATGCATGCCCGCGGGGCGTCGGGGTCGCCCACGCTCGGCGCCGCGACGCTGGACGTCCGAGCATGAATCGGCGCTCTTCAGTCATAGACAGTCCGAGTTGGTCCCGGCAACTTCCTTTCCGGAGCACTCATGACGACAGCACGAGACAAGACCCACGCTGGTACTCGGCGGCCCCGGAACGATCGGCCCGCCGGGTGGTGCAGCGCATCACCGCGCGCGGCCTGCCGGTTCTGCAGAGACACCGGGCCTGTTTGCCGAGGTCCTCGACGTCCGCAACGCCCGCCTCGCCGACGGCGTTCAGCGGCCGTCGGCCGCGAGCCGCGGGACCTCAGCGACTACGCACGCGACGCGGCCGCCACCGGCATCTGGAACGCGAGGGCCATCCGGGCCGCTTGACGTCATCCGGCGTCCAGACACCACAACAGCCCCGACGGGGCGCAAGGAGGCCAACATGGCCAGCAGCACCACAACCCGCAAGCCCGCCAACGCAGACGACCGCAACGCGGACATCGTGCTGGGCGCGGCCGTGATCGCCATGGGCCTGCTGGCAGGGCTCTTCTACGCCTTCGACATCGCCGTCATGCCGGCCCTCACCGCAGCCGACGACCGCACGCTGGTCGATGCGATGCAACAGATGATCGACAAGATCGAGAACCCGGCCTTCTTTTTGACCCTCCTCGGTGCTCCCGCGCTCGCCGCAGTCGCCCTCGTTCAAGCGCGACGCTCCGGCTCGGCCAAGACCGCAGGCTGGATCGTCGCCGGCCTCGCCCTCTACACGGTGATGGTCGTCGTCACCTTCGCATTCCACTTCCCGCTCAACGATGACCTGAAGAATGCGGGTGATCCCGCCCGCATCGAGAATCTGGCCGCGGTGCGCGACGACTTCGCGGCGCCCTGGGTCGCGTGGAACATAGTCCGGACGCTGGCATCTACGGCGGCCTTCGGCGCCCTTGCCTGGGCGCTCGTCCTGCGTGGACGCATGCGGTGAGCGGGGCTGCCACAACGGACCGAACGTTCTGTTCGCGGCTGTCGGCGCGGCTCGCAGCCCGTCCCAGGCAGCGGCAGACTGCTGCGGTCCGTAGCTACTACCACCGTCGTGGTCCAATCGGCCAACTGCTCAGCACCGTGCCCGTCCTCGGAAACCTCGCGTACGACGCACGGATGGCCTGCGTCGCTCAGCAGGACACAAGGAGCGCGGTGGACAGGGACCCCACCACGGACAGCGCGACGTGGGTGGCGCTGGCGAGGCACGCACGCGACCTGCAGACAGTCGCCCCCGACCTGCGCGGGCACGACGGCCGGCGCTCGCCCGGCACCGCCCGTGGACCGACGACTACTCCAACCTGCTCGGCGCACTCGACCTGAGCCGCTGACGCACTGCAACGCCGAGCAACTCGATCGTGGTCGCGGACGGCGTTGACCGCCAGCTGCTCGTAGCCTCCGGGAATCCCGTCGGGGTGTAGGCGGTTCAAGTGGGCGTTGGTAGCAGCCGCCCCGAAACCGGCCCGTGAGGAACAACAGAACAGTCGTTCCGGCGGGCTCCGCCACCCGCGGCGGACGAAATCGGGAAGGGCGCGCCGTCCGCGTCGCGAGCGTTGCCGGTGCCGAGCGCTGACGCCGACATCTTCTTGGTGCCTTCGAGCCCGTAGATCAGTCTGGCGTGGGAGCGTTGGCCGGGACTCCGGACTGTTGCCTTGAGCACGACCTTCAGACTCGTCAGTTGACAGCGGTGGGCTGCTATCACGTTGCCGATGACGATGCCCGTCGTCATGGTCGCGGCGCTGTTCGGTGCGATCCTCACGGTCACGGACATGACGGTCGTCTACGTCCTGACGGGGGGCGGGCCGGAGAACGCCACCCAGGTGCTCCCGTGCTACGCGTACCTCAACGGCATCGAGGGCGGCGACCGGCCCAGGGCGCGGCGATTTGTTCATCGCGCTGACGCGCGTCCTGAGCATCCTCGGCCTGCAGGACTCGACGTGGTCGCTCGTGCTCATCAACCCGACGATCACGATCCCCGCGTCGGCGTGGCTGCTGACGGGCTTCGCGAAGGCGATCCCGCGTGACGTCGAGGAGCAGGCGACGATCGGCGGTCACAGCCGCCTTGGCGCGTTCGCGCGCATCGTTGCCTCTGTCGATGCCGGGGATCGTCGCCGTCATCGTCTTCACGTTCGCTGACCGCGCACGAGTTCATCTACGCCCTCGCCTTCATCTCGCCGTCGGCGAACAAGACCGTCAGCATCGGCGTGCCGACGCAGCTCGTCCGCGGCGACGTTTCTGGCAGTCGCTGCAGGCGGCCGCGATCCTCGTCGCCGTCCCGATCGCCTTCGCCTTCAACCTCATGCTCGAGCGCTTCATGACCGGTTTCACGATGGCGCCGTCAAGGGTTGACGGCCGTGCGCCCGCGGCTGCCCGGCGCCAGCCGGCAGGCGCTCGGCCGCGTCGGCGGGCGTGAAGTGGGCGCGGTCGCCGAGCCGGCGGGGCGAGATCAGCGCTCCACGACGTGCGGAAACGACTTCTGCACGCGCGCCCCGCCGACCTGCCAGAGGACCGAGCCGGCCTGGCGGATCAGGTAGCTGTCGCCGGCCTCGCGGGCGCAGATCGCCGGATGGCCGGCGAGCACCGTGCCGCCGAGGCCGGCGGGATCTCCGAGGTCGGCGAGATTCGGACTGCGCCAACGCGCTGCCGGCGCGGTAGATGGTCATCGGCGCGGCGGCGCCCGTGGGCTGCGTCCGGTTGAGGAAGGACCTCTGCGCGCGCGCGCAGCGCACCTCCCAGCGGATCCTGCTGCCCTGCCGGATGAGGTAGCCGTCTCCCTCGCCCAGCGTCGCGGCGTGCCCCACTCGTCGGTCAGGCGCACCTGGCCGCTGAGCATCGTGGCGTGCTCGCCGAAGGGGAAGTCGATCAGGACCGTGCCGCGCGTGGCCTGGAACACGCCGGCCAGCACGCCGTCGCGCGCGCGGGCGACGTGCGCGACGCCCAGCGCTCGACGCGCGTCACAGCGCGCCGAGCTCGGCGAGGATGGCGCGGGCGACCGACATCCGGGCCGCGAAGTGCTCGGGTCGCGTGATGTCGAGGTTGAGCGCGAACGTCCAGGTCCGCTGCCTGCGCTCCACCGAGCCGACCCACCATCCGACCTGCGGGTCCGTCGTGAAGACATAACCGGTCTTGCCCCGCAGGACGTGGTCGGGGCTACGTTCGAGGACCATCATCTCGCGCACCTCGCGCAGCGCGCGGCGCGACACCGGCAGCGCGCCGCGGCGCATGCGCTGGAGGAAGCGCACCTGCTCGCGCGCCGAGATCGCGAACCGGCCCTCCAGCCAGAAGCTGTCGAGCGGCGCGCCGTCGACGTCGCGGTTGCCGTAGCCCATCGCCCGCACCGCGCGGCGGTACGCCGGCCGCCCGATCCGGCGCGCGATGCGCTGGTAGATCGGGATGCACGAGTTCGCGAACGCCGTCGCGAGCGTCAGGTCGCCCTCGCACGCGCTGGGCAGCAGAGGCTTGCCGTCGAGCTGGTAGTTCGGGTTCGGACCAGGGTAGGGCTCGCCGGCCCCGGAAGCCACGCCGCGGTCGATCGCCAGCAGCGAGTTGGGGATCTTGAACGTCGAGGACGGCAGAAATCGCTGCCGGCTGCGCCGCGCTCCGACGACGACCGTCTGCTGGCGCCGGCCCGAGCGTCGCACGACCATCGTGCCGGTCGTGCCCGCCGCCGCGAAGTGGCGCTCGAGGTCGGGGCGCTCGTGAGCGCGCGCGCCGGCGGCGGCAGGGATCGCGATGAGGGTGAGCGCGGCCCCGATCACGGCTGCGACGATGGGGTGGATTCGCATCCTCGCGCCCTACCCGGGCGGCGCCGGCCCAACCCGCGCCGGCAACCGGTGCGCTCCCGCCTCGGCCAGGGCAGCCGGTCTGGGCCGACTACTGTGCGATTGTGCAGGTCGTCCGGACCGAGCATCTCCTCCAACAGCGCTGAGACGTTTCCCTGGATCTCGATCACCCGACGCGCCTTCACCAGCTCCGCCTCGGCGCGCTCAGCCCGCCGCGTCAGCGACGCGACCTGGGCGTCTCGCTTGTCCGCTGGCTTGCGCCCGCGCGACTGCCCGAGCTCCTTCAGCGCCCCGTCCTTGCGCTGCTTACGCCAGTACGTCAGATGCGACGTGTACAGCCCGTCCCGACGCAGCAACTCGCCGATCTCGCCCGGCGCCGTGCACGCATCCGCCCGGGTCAGGATCTCCAGCTTGTATTTCGCCGTGAACCTCCGGCGCTTGGCCCGCTCGACCAGCTCGGGGTCGGGCACCCCCGGCGCGGCGCGCCCGCCAGCCACGAATCCCAGCTCGGCTACGCCTCCCTGGTCTTCGCGGCCGGCGGCAGCAGCCTCAGCCGCCCCAGCTCCATTCGTGCTCGTCTCCAACATCCCGGCGTTCTCCGTTCTCGCCCTCAAGGTCATAGATTCCTCGATGGTGAGCGTCTCGCCGGACGTCGACAGAGAGGGACCACGTCTACCGCTCCGCTCTCGCTCAGCGCGTGTTCCTCACCGCGCTGCCTGGTTGGATGGACCCGACCCGGAATTGGGGGATACGAACCGCAGACGTCAACATCTGAGCATGCGTCCCGCGATGACGGCCTGATCAGCCGGGCCGCTCGCTAACGCACAAGAGCCCGGCACTAGTCTGGACCGGGCTCTTCATGCTCGGAGGCACCGTGGGTGCGTCCGCGTGCTGGCTGCCCTAACGACCCGGCCTAGGCACGACCGGGCATTCATCTCGAAACGACGGTGTTCTACGTCCTCGCGGTCACCCTCAAAGGTAGCGGGCAACGAACTGGACGGTCAACCCCGCCGACCTCTGACGCACTGAGATTTTCTTGTCGCCGTACTGAACAAACCACGTCGTTTCCACTGAACAACTCATGACACTTCACAGTCACCTGTGAAGTGACGCGAAAGTACTAGCGCTCGCGACACGAACGTCCGGGCGCTCACGGGATGCGGTCAGCGGCCGTGTTGTTGCAGGTGCCGGTAGATCGTGGGGCGCGTGACGCCGAACTCGTCGGCGATCTGCTGCACGGTGTGCGCTCGTCGGCCGTCGTCGCCGAGCTCGTCGTACATCTCCTGGGCGATCTTGGCTTGGCGGGCGGTGAGCTTGGGCTTCTGGCCGCCGGTGCGTCCGCGCGCACGGGCGGCGGCGAGGCCGTCGCGGGTGCGTTCGGACATCAGGGCGTGCTCGAACTCGGCGATCGCGCCGAGGATCTGAAAGAACATCCGCCCGACGGCGGTCGAGGTGTCGATGCCTTGGTCGAGCACGACGAGGTCGACGCGCCGCGTCTGCAGCTGCGTGGAGAGCGCGATCAGGTGCTCGAGCGAGCGTCCGAGCCGATCGAGCTTGGTGATGACGAGCTGGTCGCCGGCGCGCGCGGCGATCAGCAGCGCCTTGTCGAGCTGGGGGCGGGAGGCGAGCTTGCCGCTGGCTTTGTCGATGAGGATCTCGTCGCAGCCGGCGGCGAGGAGGGCGTCGCGCTGGCCGTCGGGGTTCTGATCACGGGTCGAGACCCGTCCGTAGCCGACTCTCATGCCGCGAGTGTACGTGAACCGGGGTGGGCGTTACGTTGGCGAGTACACGAGTAGCGTTACGGCGCGCGGCCAGGAGTCACGCGTTGGCGCTGATCGGTCAATTGGTGTCCGCGAACGACCGTTTGCCGACAGCCTGCGCGCATGAGCATCAGCGAGGGACGTCTGCCGGGAGATGGCGCGGTCTTCCTGGCGCTAGACAGCGTCCGCCGCATGACGCCCCGTTGCGGGATTTCGTTTCGGACGGCTCTATTGGGACGGCAACGAGACCCGCGCTGTGGCGACGGCGACGATCGGCAACGCGTGCCGGTAATCGACCGGTGCACGGAAATCCTCGCGTCGCCGAGCAAGTTCGCGCGCTTTCATCATGGGTACACATCTCTCATGGCAAACGCGCAAGACCCCTACGAACGATTTAAAGACGCATCAACGACGCCCGTGCTCGACCTGCTCATCGGCATCGTCTTGATGGCATCCGTGGCCGGTGGATCGCTCGCCCTCCTTCTAGCGCTCGGCTACGCGACCGCGTCCCAGGGGCAATCCCGCGCATGGGCTTTCCTCGCGCTCGTGGGCGCGCTCATCATTGCCAATCTCCTCCGGCGATTCATCCGCGCGCGGTGCCGTTGAGCTAGCCGCATGTGCGCCGACAGCCGTTCGGCCGTGGGACGCGCGCCGACGGTTCGCGTCATCTGCTGGAGGACCGGCTATCGCTCCCGCGGACCTCGATGAGATTGCTCCCTTCAGGCGAAAGCGGAAGCGGCGTAGGCTGCGGGTATGCCTGCCGACTCTTACATCGCCACAGCGTCAGACGCGATCGTCTGCTCCGCCTGCTTCGCGCTCAACGAGAACCGAGGAATCACGTGAAGAGGATGCTCAGCAAGAAGGCGTCCGCATGGGCGCTTGCAGGGACTGCATCGCTTGTCGCGGCTGCTGCCGCGACAGCAGCAATCGCGGACAGCGAGGATCCGGTGCGCGCCATCAGCGGCGCTGAGAGGGCCGATACCTACCTGCAAACAGCACAGAAGGAGCTGGGCTCGACGGGTATCGCCGTCAGCCGGATCGATCTCGCGGCGACGCGCTACGGTGTTGACTACTACGCCCTTCGGGGCGACAAGGATCACTGCATCCTCGCGGCGTCGAGCGATAAGCCAGCCGCGGCCAGCGACTCCCTTGCGTGCGCCCCCAACGAGTCAGCCAAGCCGCTCGGCCTACCGATCACCGGCACGGAATCCCGCCCTGTCGGCTACGCATTCTGGACAGACGGCGGGTCGCTTTCCGCCAACGCGAGCGATACAGGTCGCCCGCTGAAGGTCACCGCGACCCAACCAGTCACCCTCGTCGATCTAAACGCTCCGGGGCAGGGCATCAACGCAACCTGGGCCCCCCTCTCCGGTAAGAAAGCCACACTCTCAATCAAGTCAGCGCACGAACTCGAGATGCTTGCGGAGAAGCGCCTCGCAGCCCTTCGCCGCAGATGATCCACGCCGCTCCGGCGCTAACCGTTGCGCATCCGATTGGTTCCGTATGGCGAAAGTGCCGCTTGAGGCACAAGCGTCGGTCGTTTCCAGGCGAAACCAGCAGCGGTCGCCAGCTGGGAATTCAGCGGTGTGCCGTCACAGAATCGGGCTGCGGTGTAAGTCCGTATTGATGGCCCAACCACGATCATCGTGCGACGATGCGTCGCTGCTTCAGAGCGACGCTCATGCCTTTGCCGAGTTTTACCGGCGTCATGAGGACGCGGTTCTGAGGTTCTTCTTGCGCAGGACGCGCAGCGCAGATCTCGCCGCTGACCTCACGGCGGAGACATTCGCACGTGCGCTGGAAGGTCGCGAACGCTTTGATGCCTCGCTCGGGGATGCTGGCGCGTGGCTGCTTGGCATCGCTCGCAACCTCCTGGGGACAAGTCATCAGCAGGGCCGCGTGAATGATTCGGTGCGCAGGCGGCTAGGCATGGAGCCGTTGCAGCTCGACGACGAGGCACTCGCTCGCATCGACGCACTCGATACAGACCCCGCGTCGGCCGCGCTTGACGGTCTCCCACCCGACCAACGCGCCGCCGTGGTCGGCCGAGTCATCGAGGAGCAGGCATATCCCGATCTGGCCGACCAGTTGCAGTGCTCGCAGAGCGTCGTTCGCCAACGCGTCAGCCGAGGGCTGCGCAGCCTTCGCAAAGGACTGGAGGCTGAACGATGAGCCGACTGCCTTACCTGGAACGCGCCCTCTTTGACGCCGCGGCACGACTCGAAGAACAAGCATCCCGCCCCCCACCGGCAAGCGAGGACCCTCGCCATGCTCGCCGGTGGCGCCGGCGCAGCACCCCGCTGCTCGCCGCAGCCGCCACCCTGTTGCTGGCCGGTGGCGCCATCGCTGCCGCGACCGGACTGCTGAGTAGCGGCGATCGCGTCCCCGATGCTCCTAAGACGGCGCGTTCCCCCGTCACACCAACGACCGGGTTCGCGCTTGCCAGCGTCCGCGCTGCCGACCCGGATGGCGGACCTGCCTGGGGAATCGGAACCTACGACGCCACCCCGCGATCGACAAAGTCCGGCCAGACGCCTGCGCCCAGAGCCCTTGCCAGACGGCTACGCGACCGGAGCGGTGTTACGTGCGTCGTCGTCGGCCGCATCCAGGCCGGGCAACTGGGCGTCGTCGGCCGCGACGGCGTCTTCGCCAACGACGGGCGTTTTCACGCGCTGTCACCCGCCGCGCAAAGCAGCGGTACGTGCGGCGGGCGCGGTCCCAGCGGCTCGTTCGTGAGCATGAGCAGCGGTCCTCCGATCCCCGCCAGCGGCTACACCGGCCCGCCCGGAACAGCGATCGGCGGCTGCCGCGAACGCGTGAACCTCAACGGGCCGACGGTTTCACCTCAAACGCGCCGCAAGCTTCGAGGAGTCCCGCAATGCGCCACGATTGGGCTGCGACACGTCGTGGCTGGCTTCGCCGGGCCTCGAGCGACAAGCGTCACGCTCGCCGACGGGCGGTACCGCAAGACGCTGCGCGTGCTCCCGAGGGAGAACGGCGCCTACATCTTCGTGTTGCGGCCCCGAACAGACCCCCGACCTCAACTGACGATCGTCGACCGCCACGGGCGCTCGTGCCACCCCTTCGCATCGCCGGGGAGCGACGCTGAGCGCCCCGCTTTGACCGGAAACGCGAAGAGGTGCGCGGCCCTGAGCTCGCCGTCCGCGCCGTAGTCAAACGCACGCCCCCCAGCTCCTGCTTTGGGCAGGAGCGGCAGTCGCTTCCAGGCGAACGAGAAGTCGGCTTCCGCCGCCTCAAGCTCCGCCGGCGGCCGACAGGTACGCGCATGAACTCTCCATAGTCCACAGACCTGATCCGCCTGCTCACCCCCGCGCCAGTCCACGTCCTCATAACGAGTCAGGGTTGGCGGCTGTGCCGTACGGCGTCACGGTGATGTGGCCCGGCCCTCTGGTGGTGGGCATGCCAGCGCGCGGCCGTTTTGGATTGGTCGGCACCGCGCCCTCCAGGCGCGTGCACGCGCGCGCAGCCTCTGGGCGGTGTCGAAGGTCGACTGGGTCTGCGGGGTGGTCTTGATCTGCAGCAGCTTCTCGGTCGTGGCGGTCAGCGGGATGCGACGATAGGCGTCGACGTGCATGCGCGTCGTGATCCTCGCCGGGAGGCCAGGTCGTCCGAGCGTGAGGCTGAAGCGACCCTCGACCGGCGCGAACGTCCGCGGGTCGACGTCGTAGACCATCCGCCGAACGGTCGGAGGATCGTTCGCGCTGCTGCGCCGCTGCTCGATGACGAACCTGCGCACGGTGCGGCCGCGAAGTTGCTGCTCGCCCATGTCTGAGACCTCGCCTTGCAGCAACATCGAGCGCAGGTCGACGCTGGGGTCGCCGCTGCCCTGACCGAGCACCGAGGGCAGTCGTGTGCCCGGGTCGCTGTCGCGGTAGCCGCGGGTGACGTGAAGCGTGTCGCGCTCGGCAAGGTAGCTGCGAGTGACACCGTGCGCGTAGGAGAGCTCTTGGCGTCCGCTCAGTGGGACGAAGCGACGGCCGACGATGCTGCCCACGCGCGAGCCCGAGCTCGGCAGGTGCTGCACGAAGCGCCAGCGCGGCGGATCAAGCGCCGACCACTGTTCGGTCGTCTGCGGCGGCGGGACGCTGTTCGCGCCCGGGGCGATGTGCGTGCTTGTGATCTTCATGTAGACGATCTCTCCGGGCGGAGCGAGCGCGGCGCGCGCCTCCGCGACCGGATCGAAGCTGCGCTCACCCGGTGCCGCCAGCACGATCGCGACGATCGCCGCGACCGTCGCCGCGAGCACAACCGCCAGCGGGCGGCGCCGCCGCGACCAGCGACCGCGTTGCGGCTTTGCCGCCGCGCTCACGAGTTGCGCGCCGAAGTCGTCGAGGTAGCGCTCCAAGCGCCCGGGGTCAGTCATGTCGTCACCGCTTCGTGGATCGTTGATGTGTCGAGAAGCCCCGCCAGCGCTGCCAGGCCGCGCGAGACGCGGGCGCGTGCGGCCTGCTCAGAGATCCCGAGCCGCTGTGCGACATCCGGATAGGGCAGCTCGTCGACGACGCGCAGCTGCACGGCGCTGCGCACGGCCGGTGAAAGCTGCGCGAGCGCGGCAGCGAGCTCAACACGCAGGGCAGACAGCCCGGCACGACGCTCGATCTCCGCTAGCAGCCCTGCATCGGCCGGTGGTCGCTCGAGCCGCAGGCGCTCCAGCGCGCGCCGCTCCGCGTGACCGCGGCGGTAATACAGCGCCAGCCGGCGGCGCGCGATTCCGTACAGCCAGGCGGCCGCCTCCGCCTCGCCACCGCCATGAAAGCGCGACAGCCCCGCCGCAGCGTGCGCAAAGGTCTCACCCCACAGATCGAGCGCGACCTGCGCGTCAGCGGTGCGGCGAACCAAGAACAACAACAACGACTCGCGGTGCGTTGCGTACAGCGCCTCAATGTCGATCCTTGCTCGGGCCACCGATGTCCACAGTTGCACGACCGCGGGAGCTGTGACAGAGGCCAGCCACACACCTATCGCAGGCGTCGGCCACAGCCGCAGATCACTTCAGGGCCGCAGCGCCCTCGACGCGCAACGCGTTCCCGGCCCTCACAGCGGTCACAGCGGCTTGAGCTCATTCCGCAGCGGCCGCACCCGCCGCGACGAACTAGCCAACCCGGGGTCTCCGCGCCGCCGGTCGACAGCCCGCCCCGCCGGGCCAGACCGCCGAAACGATGCTGAGCGCCGTGAAGCTCTCGCGACGCATCCGCTGAAACTTCCATGACACTTCACACCTCGTCGCCGGACAATCCCTCCCAGGCGACGAGCAGCAGCAATTGCATTTCGGTCTGCGGAAGCCGCCCCACGCAGGGGTCCGGTCTGGTAGCGCTGGCGCGTGCGCGTGCGCGTCCGCACCCGCCCGCAGGCGATCGGTCAACGCGTCGCGCCGCTGATCGGCTCGTCGCTGATTCGCGAGCACACGCCGCGCCGTCCCTATATCCCGTCGAGTACTCGCGGCTACTGCTTGGAGGCAAAAGCACTAGCGCCGGCCGCGGCCGCAGTGTCCTGTTGAGCGTTCGTCTGTGAGATGCGACCGTCGCGCCCGACCGCTACTCACCGTCCGGCGGTAGTTCGGGACTTGCGGCAAGGGTCCAACTCGCGAACTCGAGTCCGGCTACCCGGAAGTTGCCCGACGCCCAGCCATCGAAGCACCACCCGCTGGCTGCCTCCTCCGGCGCGTTGACATGCCACCCATTGGTGACGCGTCCTGCCAGCGTGAGCGCCTCGACGACCGCCTCGGCGCGCGCGCGCGCTCGGGCTCAGCTGGCTCGTCGAGCGGCGTTCGGATGCTCGGGCAGAAGCTGAGCGAGGAACGTCGCCGTCACGATCGGACGGTTGGCTGTCGGCGCGTGGAGGCCGAGTCGCCGCAGGCTGGGGGTCTTGACGTGCCCATGGAATCGCAGCCGCGCGAGCTGGCGGTACGCGATCGCTTCAAGCCAGATGGCGGCATCGTCCGGCGTGTGACCAGCGAAGCGCCGCCGCGCGAGAACCGAGTGAGCGAGCGTCTCGGCCCACAACTCGGCCGCCACCGGTGGATCGTCGGTGAGTCGCTCTAGCAGCTCGAGCAGCGGTGTCGCACGGGCTGCGTAGAGCATCGCGAACGCCTCATCATCGATTCCGCGAGAGCGGCGGCGCGAGGGTCCTGGCGCGCCACAGCACGGGCATTCGCCACGAGACACGTACACACCGGCGGTAGAGAACGGCGCCTGGCAGGCGCTGCAGTGGACATACGGCATGTCTCAGCCGGCCCCGTCGGTTATCTCATGCACGCGGTCTGTCCCATGTGTCATTAAGTGTACGTGCAAAGGGTTGTGACACCCGCTCGGGTTGCGGGATTGGCGTCCGCTGCGGTAACTCGCCTCACTGCCGCTATTCGGCGGGGTCGCGCCCGCCCGTTTGCGAATCGTCGGACATCACACTCCCGCGCATCCGCAGCACCGACAGCCCGATGACGATGAACACGACCAGCGCGGCAAGTGTTGGCATCACCGTGTCCGACCCCGGTGCATGCAGCTGCGTTTCGGGGCGCTCGCATGCCCATCTAGGGACACGGCCGCTGAGGCGAGAGTGCTGCATCACCCGACGCATTAGCGCTGCTGCAGGACATCGGGCGCAGATCCGGCGCCCCCAGAGTGGTCGGCTACTGGGGCGGTCCAGAGCTCCCGCTGCCTGGCTGAAGCGCGAGGCGAGCAAAGCGGTCCGCGTCCTCGTCGTTGTACGGACCCGGCATGTCGCCAGCGAGGACGTCGCGGGCGTAGAGCGCCATGAAACAGACGTGACGTTTGTCGGCGTGGCCGGTGGGCAGCGCCTCGATATGGGCGGCAAGCCAGAAGCGCTCGCGACCGGCGAGCGCGACGTCCTGGCCCTGGTAGCTGAGGGTGATGGTGTCCATGCTCTGCTTAGTCGGCGCCGGGCCGAAATTCGCCCCTCGGCGGCCGCGATTTCCCTTGAAGCGGCGCTTGGCGCGCGTGACCTGCCGCTCGGTGGGGCAGCGGACGCCCTTCGGCAGCGGCGATCTCGTGGGAGCCATAGCCCAGCGCCGAGCGCAGCAGGAGCGCGAGGGCACTGCCCACGGCCTGACCTTCATGCTCGATGTCGACTCCTCCTCTGGGCATCGCGGCTTCCGTGCGTGCCGCTCCGAATCGGGTGCCTGCCGGCAGCCGCCGCACTGCACGCGCAGCCGAACAGCGTCCTGCTCGGATACGCCTCCTGAACGACGAAAAGCACCGGTCGATCCCGGCGCTCTTCGTCGACCTGGCCGCGAAGGGCGACCTCACCCACGGCCAAGAGATGGTCGTCAGAGCCCTGCCTCGGCAACAAAGCGCGACGCCCCACCCGTCGAGGCTCCGAAGCGCATTGCCGCCATGCTCAGGACGAGCCGATCCTTCGCCCGCGTCGCCGCGACGTAGAACAGTCGCCGCTCCTCCTCGACGCGCAGCGGATCGCCGCTGTCGATCGCATAGCCGGTCGGCAGCAGCCGCTCCTCGCAGCCGAGCACGAAGACGACGCTGTGCCTCGGTGCCCTTCGCGGCGTGGATCGTGCTGATCGTCAGCCGCATGTCCTCCTCGGCGCTCAGCGCGTCGGCCGGCTCCACGCGCGTCTGCTCCAGAAAGCCGACCAGCGCTCGCGTCGTCGCCGTGCCGGGCTCGTAGCTGTGCGCCGCGCGACACAGCGACCGCAGGTCCTCCTTGACGCGCGCGCAGTCCGCGCGACCGTCGGCGTCCTCGGTGCTCTGCAGCAGGCCGTCGTAGCAGTCCACCGGCCCGCCGGTGATCGTCAGCGCGCCGATGACCGCCTTGGCGACCTGCCCGCCGTCGCAGATGCTCGCGGCGCACCTCGGCGAGCTGCTCGGCCGAACAGCGTCAGCGACTGCCGCGCGGTCGCGCTCGCCGGCGTACGCGTACCTGCCGTTCAGGCGTTCGCCGGCCGCCGCGCACGCCTCGAGCAGGTCGATGCCCGCGCTCGCGCGCATACTGGATGACCGCGCGCTGCGTCGACGGCGCCGACGCCGCGCGACGGCGCGCGCCGCTCGGCCTTGGCGAACTGCCGGCGATCGGTCGGCGCGCCGACCGCGCGGCGAAACGCCGCGGCGTCGTGCGGGTTGGCGACGAGCGCGACGTAGGCGAGCGCGTCGCGGACCTCGACGCGCTCCCACAGCGAGCGCGCGCCGATGACGCGGTGCGCGATCCCGGCCGCCGTCAGGGCGTGTTGCAGCGGCTGGGTGTAGCGCAGCGAGCGGCACAGCACGAGGATCTCGCGCGGGTCGGTGCCGCGCCGCGATCAGCGCGGCGATCCGCCGCGTCGAGCACGGCGGCCTCCTGCGTGATCGTTGGCGAAACGCGCGACGTCGACAGCTCGCCGCCCGCGGGCGCGTCGGCGAGCAGCGCCTTGGGCGGCGCCGCGTGTTGTGGGCGATGCAGCGCGTCGCGGCCGTCGAGGATCTCCGGCCGGCAGCGGTAGTTGCGCCGCAGCACGAGCTCGCGCGGCGCACGGATACGCGCGGCGGAAGTCGAGCAGGTTCTCGACGCGCCGCCCCGCGCCAGCCGATACAGCAGCTGGTCGTCGTCGCCGGCGACCACGAGCGACCCGTGCGGCGCGCCGCCGCTCGGGCCCGCGAGCCGCCGCGAGCAGCGCGAACTGCGCGGGGTCGGTGTCCTGGAACTCGTCGACGACGATGTGGCGCCAGCGCGCGGCGCTAGCTGCTCGCGGACCGGCGGGGTCGCTCGCGCAGCAGCCGACGCTGTGCGTGACGAGGTCGGCGAAGTCAAACGCGTTGCAGCGCGCGCAGCTCGCGCTCGACGCGCTCCCACAGCGTCGCGAGCCGCTCGCGCGTCGCGGCGTCGCTGCGCTCGCGCGCGCACGCCGCCGGGCGACCACAGCCGGCTCTTGGCCGAGGCGATCTGCGTCGAGCGACCTCCCTCGGCGAGCTCCTCGCCGGCCTCGCCGGCCGCGCGTCGATCGTCGCCGCAGCAGGTCGCGGACGATGCTGCAGCAGGTCGCTCTGCGTCGTAGATGCTGAACGCCGAGCTGCGCCCGAAGGCGTGCTGCGTGCGGGCGCAGGATCCGCGCGCCCAGCGAATGGAACGTCGCGACGGTGACGCCGGCGGCGCGGTCGCTGGCCGACGAGCGCGACGAGCCGCACGCGCATCTCCTCGGCGGCGCGGACGGTGAACGTCAGCGCGAGGATCTCCCGCGGCCGCGCGCGGCCGCTGTCGAGCAGGTGCGCGATCCGCGCGGTCAGCGTCCGCGTCTTGCCCGAGCCCGGGCCGGCGAAGACGAGCAGCGCGCCGGCGCCGTGGGTGACGGCGCTGCGCTGCTCGGCGGTCAGCGCGTCGTGCGCGGGCTCGTAGACCGCGCGAGCCCGAGGGCCCGCGCGCGGCCGTGGCTCCCATGTCACGCCTGCTCGCCGGGCTCGCCGCCGTCTGCCGGTCCGCCGGCGGACGCGTCGGCGTCCCGCTCGGCCTCCGCCACGCGCTCGCGCAACGTCTCGCAGACCGCCGGCACGAGCGCTGAGCGGCAGCAGCTCGAGCGCCCGCGTCGAGACTGCGCGCGCGGCGCGCTCGGCATCGTTCACCGGCGCGCCGCCGCCGGCGGTGACGAGGACGTTGAACAGCCCCGCGTCGTCGATGCCGGCGCCGCGTGGCGAGCGTGCAGATCGTCGCCGGCGTCCTTGGCCGTCGCGCGCACGACGCCGGTCCCCGTTGCCGTTGGACCGGCGCCCGTGTCGGCTCCGGGGTGCGCTTGGCGAGCTCGCCGGTGGCGTAGATCGGCACGCCGCGCCCCAGGCCCGGGCAGTGCCGGCGCGCGCCGCGCGTCATCGCGCGCGCGAAGAACATGTCGCTCGGGTACTGGCGGTAGTACTCGGTGTCGGCGAGGCCGGCCGTCGTCGCGTCGGCGCGGTCGAACTTCGCCGTGCCGAGGCTGCGCTCGTCCTTGAAGAACTCAAGCTCGCAGCGCTCGTTGGTCGACTCGAGGATCGCGTAGGCGTAGTGCGGGTGGGCCTCGAGCAGCGCCGCGATGAGGTTCGCCGACAGCTCCATCTTGCCGTCGTAGATGTCGATCGCCGCTGAGCGCGGCGCTCAGCGAGATGCCGAGGTCGCGGCCGTAGATGAGCTTCATCAGCAGCTGCGCCTTGGTCTTCGCGCCGCTGCCGTACAGGCCGCTGTCGGCGGCCAGCGCGGCGACGCGCTCGAGGTAGGTGAACTCGGCCTGCGTCATCGCCGCACGGCCGGAAGGTGAGTTAGTCATGGTGTCTCCTTTGCTGTCGCACGAACGCGCGACGTCGAGAAGTGGAAGGCGACGCCCGGTGCAGGGCTGCGCAGGCAGGCACGCACGTGTGCGGATGAAGTCGCCTGGGTAGGGGCCGCGGTGCTCGCCGTGGCCGGGTCACGCAGGTGCGCGAGGCGCACCTGGCTCACGGCGAAGCGCTCTCAGCCGCTGATCGGCTCAGTGAGCGTCAGCGGTCCATCACAACCGGGGATAGGTCCATGCCGGAATTTCTTGATGAGAAGCGCACGTGAGATCGCTGCGCGCCTGAAGGAGCTCAAGCCGCTCGTCGACGAGTACGCGCGACTCGAAGCGGCCGCCGCCGCGCTCGACGGTCTCGCTCCCGCGGCCGCCGCCAAGCCGGCACGCAGCCGCGGAGCGCGGCACGCCGCGCCGCCAAGGCCGCCCCGCGGCGGCGCGGCGCCGCCAACGGCAAGCGTCGCGGCCGCCCGAAGGGCACCGGCACGCGCGCCAAGGAGGCGCTTGAGCTCGTCACGGCGAACCCCGGGATCACGATCCCCGAGATCGCCGAGAAGATGGGCATCAAGCAGAACTACCTCTACCGCGTCCTGCCGGGCCTCGCCGACGACGGCCTCGTCGACGAAGGACGGCCGCGGCTGGCGCCCGAAGGCCGCCGCCTGACCGTCGAGCGCGGCGCGAGCGTACGGCCTGTCCCGCGACGGGACAGGCCGACGCGCTCGTGGACCGTCGAACGCAGGTCGGCTGGCGCCTCAGGCGGCGATCTGCAGGATCGTCTGCACGCTGTCGCGCGGTCCAGCGCGTCGACCTCGCCGGTCACCGCGCGCAGCATGTTGCGCTCGCTGCGCGCCATCCCGCGCACCGTCCCCTCGTGGTGGCTGAACGTGTTGACCGCCTGCATGACGCCGAACGCGGTGCCGCGCCACGGCGCCACGCGCGTGTCGTGATCCCACAGGCGCTGCAGGCCCTCGCGCTTTGACTGCGCGAGCGTCCGCGAGCGCCCCTCCTCGTCGGGAAGCGGGGCGAGCTCGTCGAGAAAGCGCGCCCAGTCGCCGTCGGAGACGTGCACGGCGCTGAGCTGCGCGACCTCGGCGGCGAAGTCGTCGGCGATCGTGTGCACGAGCGCGAGCGCCTCGCGCGCGTCGGCGAGCTTGACCTGCGAGTGGCGCGAGTGGCGCACCTTGATCTGCTGGCCGGACTCGGCCATCGCGACGGCGTGCGTGTTGTCGCAGACGACGAGCTGCACCTTGCGCCCGTACGTCGTGGCGACCGAGCCGTCGAAGCTCGTCGTCGCCAGCAGGTGCGGGCGAAACGCGACGCCCTCGGGCGTCGTGATCGTCTCGGGCACCTCGATCGACACCCACGCCAGCGCGCCGCCGCGCAGCAGCCCGGCCGAGCCGATCGCCAGCTCGTCGTCGAGGATCTCGGCGACCTGCTCGAGCAGCCACTGGGCGTAGTCGTGGCCGGCGTAGCCGGACTTGAAGACGCCGAGGATCGCGCCTGGGTCGTCCGGGCCGAGCGCGCCCGGCGGGCGCAGCATCGCCTTGCGGTCGGGGTCGGTGATCGTCACCGTGCCGACGCCGTCGTCGCTGAGCAGCGTGGCGTGTGACGTGACGTCGCCCTCGAGCACCTTCCAGGAGAACAGCCGCCGGCGGACGTCCTCGACGGGGATCGCGCCGGGGTAGTGGTTGGTCTCGCCGCCCTGGGCGTCGGCGCGGTAGTGCCAGGCGTGTCCGCGCTGGTCGGTGAAGCCGATCAGCGTCATCGTGTTCAGCCACGTCGCTGTCTCTTGTGACATGTCTTGCCTCCATCGGTTCCGGGCAGGAACGTGCGTCCCGCGAGCGCGCCCGGATGAGCGCCCGCGGGACAGGTGCAACGGGCCCGCGAGCCGTGGCATGCGCCCGCGGCGCGCATGCCAGCGACGGCAGGGCCGGGCGTGGCTACGCGCCGTCGAAGGTCACGCGCACGCGCTCGCGCGCGCGGCGAAACGCGTCGCCGCGCAGCCAGCGACCGGTCGCGCCGCCCTCGAGGACGGACGCGAGGTCGTAGATCGCCCCGCCGATGCCGCAGCCGTGACAGCAGAAGCCCTCGCTGGCGTCGCGGCCGACGTGGCAGCTCGGCGTGGTGTCGTCATGGGTCGGGCTCGGGCAGCGCACGAGCCCGCTGGCCGGCACCTCGATGCCGGCCAGCCGCCGGAAGTACTCGGCCGGCGCGATCCGCTTGTACGGGTCGTCGTGCACCAGCGGTGGCTGCGCCCGCGCGCGCGACGCTGGGTCGCGGCGTCGCGGGCAGCCCCGCCGAGCAGCTCGTCGAGCGCCCAGCCCGGATGCGCGAGGTCCGCCGACACGATCCGCGCGCAGCGCCCGCTCTTGCCGTTGACCGTGCCCGCCAGGCGCATGACGCGCGAGCGGTCCTTGCAGGCGGCGTCGGCGACCGTCGGCACCGGCCGGCCGTCGCGCAGCTCGTAGCCGAGCGCGTAGATGAGCCGCTCGTGCGCCTGCTCGATCGCCTCGCCGCGCAGCGGGCTGCGCAGCCGCCAGTAGCAGTGCACGCCGCCCGAGCCGGCGGACTCGACGACGAGCTGCGCCGGCTTGCGCCGCAGCAGCCGCCTGACGGCGGGCAGCCCGTCGCGCCCGTCGACGTCGATCCACAGCCAGCTGCGTGTGGCTGACGTGCGCCTTGGCGGCGGCGCGCGTCGCGGCGCACCGCCGGGGCGACGAAGACCTCCTCGCCGCGCGCGACGTGGCGGGCGACGAGCTCGAGCGGCGCGTCCAGCCAGCCGCTCTCCCCCGCGCGCGCCGCCGGGCAGGAAGTGGCCGGGGTCCTTGCGCGTCGTGATGCGCAGCTTGGCGCCCGGCGGGCGCCGGCCGGCGGCGATCTCGACGTACCCGTCGCTGTCGGCGTGCAGCAGCCCGAGGTGGATGCGGCGGTGGCGCTCGGCCGGCAGCGCGCCGCTGAAGACGCGCCCGTCGGCGAGGCGGATCCGCGTGGCGAGGCTCCGCCTCGGGAGCCGAGCGTGTGATCGTCGTGCTCATGCCGCACCTCGCGGCGCGAGCTGGTCGCTGAGCGCCTGCGCCTCGGCGGGCGTGACCAGCCCTTCACCGACGGCCCGCCACGCCTGAGCATTCCAGCGTTCGGCGGTGCGGCGCTCGACGCGTGACGGTCGCCGCACCGGCCGTCATGCGCGGGCTGCGTCGCGGACGCCGTCGAGCGGTGCGACGTCGCGTGCGTTGATCTCGGCGATCGCCGCGGCGAGCTTCGCGCTGAGGCGGATCTCGACGATCTCTCGCCTCGGGCTTGAGCGCATCGACGAGCTCGAGCACCGCCGGCCCGACCGGCCGCAGTGCACGTCGGCGCCGCTCGGTCCTGCGCGGCGCGGTCATGGCAGCGCGCGATGGTCGGGGTGTGCGCGTCGGTCATCGTGGCCGCCCGGTCTGATCGCCGGTCGGCGTCGTGCTGGTTCTCATGGATGTCCTCGCTTTCGGTCGTGGGGAAGGCCGAGCGCCCGCCGGCGCGCGACGACCGGCCGCCGCGGACGCGGCGGCTGGGTCGCGGCGCCGGCGGTCGGCTCGGTCGTGCTGGAGCGCCCGCGATCGGGGCGTCGGCTGAGGCGCCGCGCGGGTCGCGCGGCGCCGGCGGTCGTCAGCCGCGGGTGCCGCTGATGCGGCGCAGCGCGGCGGCGAGGCCGACGTGCGCCACGGCGTGGGCGGCCTCGGCGCGGTGCTCGGGCTCGAGGTAGGCGACGAGGTCCAGCGCGCCGCTGTCATAGCGGCGATGACAGGACCGGCACAGCGCGACGACGCACAGCGCGTCGTCGCAGCCGCCGGCGCTGCGGGCGATGAGATGCGCCGGGTCGATCCGCGTCGCGCTCGAGCAGACGAGGCAGCGCCGGCCCTTGACCTTCGCGCGCTGCGCCGGCGAGGCCGGGGCGAACGGTCGGCGCTTGAGCGCCGTCGTGCGCTTCAGCGGCGTGCGGCGGGCCGGTGGCCGGCCGCGGCGAAGCGGCCGGCCGCGGCGGATCGGCGTGCGCCTCATGACGCCTGCGCGAGCGGTGCGCTCGCCTCGTCGGCGACGAAGCCGTCTATGAGCTTGTATCCGACGCCCCATACGTTGACGACGAAGCGCTCGCCGGTCACGCCGAGCTTGTGGCGCAGCCGGCAGGCGTGCGAGTCCAGCGTGCGCGTGCGCCCGACCGCGCTGAAGCCCCAGAGGTCGCGCAGCAGCTGCTGCTTGGCGAAGACGCGCGTCGGGTCGCTGGCCAGCGTGCACAGCAGCGCGAACTCCTTGCACGACAGCTCGACGCGCGTGTCGCCGACGACCACGCGCCGCTCGGCCTCGTTGATCTGCAGCGCCCGCACGCGGCGCACCGGCCGCGTGCCCCTGGCCATGTCGGCGCGGCGCAGCAGCGCCGACAGGCGGGCGCGCAGCTCGGGGTAGCTGAACGGCTTGGCGAGGTGGTCGTCGGCGCCGGCCTCGAAGGAGCGCAGGACGTCGAGCTCGCCGTGCTGGGCGCTGAGCAGCATGAGCGGCAGGCGATCGTCGACGTCGCCGCGCTCGCCGCGGCGCACGGCGCGCGCGAACGCGCGGCCGCTGCCGGCGTTGACGTCGATGATGGCGGCGTCGGGCACGGTGCGCGCGCAGAGCGCGAGCGCCTCGTCCGGGGTCGTCGGTCGGATGCACCGCGAAGCCGTCGGCGGTGAGGTTGTCGGCCAGGAACGTCCGCGTGCTCGTCGTCCTCCTCGACGAGCACGATCGTGTGGGTGAGGTCAGACATGGTGTGTCCCTTCGGTGATGGATTGGTCGCCGAGCGCTCGGGCACGCGCCCCGCGCGCGGCGCGGGTGCGGTCGGCGCGCGGCGAGGGATGGGGCGCCCGCAGGCGCCGGTGTGATGTGAGCGCCGGCGAGGCCGGCGCCCGTGCCGCGCCGTGGCGCGGCGAGGCTCAGCGGATCGGCGGCGAGGCCGCCGCAGTGCGGCCGGTGAGCCGACGAGGCGACCGCGACGCGGCGGTCGCTCAGAGCAGCTGCGCGGCGGCGAGCTCGGCGCGGATCTCGAGGATCTCCGCGTCCGGCTCGGCATCGACGAGCGCCGACAGCGACGGATCGACGATCCGCCCCGGCGCCACGACGAGGCAGTCGCGCGCGGTGCGCCGGTCGCGCGCGCGGTCGCGGCGGGCGGCCGCGCCTCGGCGGGCGGCCGTGCGCCTGACGGCGATCAGCGTGAAGCGCTGCCATTCGTCGGCCGTGCAGGCCAGCGCGCCGCGCTCCTCGAGCGCCGCGACGCGCTGCAGGTAGCGCTCGACGTACTCGGCCTCGAGCGCCGCCGCGTCGTCTGCGCCGAGCCGCTGCGTGGGAGACGAGCGCGCGCAGGTCGGCGAGCGCCGCGTCGAGCTGGGCGTGTGCGTCATCCAGCGCGACGCGCAGCGCGCTGACGCGCGGCGCGGCGGCGCGCTGCGGGTCCATCAGCGTCGTGCGCGAACGGGTGGGTGTGGTGGTCGTGAGCATCGTGATCTGACCCCTTTCGGGCAGGTGTGTTCGGCGGTGGCCGACCGCCGGCGGGACGGCGCGACGCGCGCGCACCCGCCGTGGGCGGGTGCTCACGGGTCGTGCTCGATGGGGGCGCCCGCCTCTGGCGTGCGCCGGGTTGACGTCAGCGGCGTGCAGCCGCGACGTGGTGCTCTCGTGGGCGTCGGCCCTGCACCCCTTCACCGACTGGCGGCGTGGGGCTCGCGCCAACGCGCTCTCGTCAGGTCGCGGGCGCCGCGGCGCTACGCGGCGAGCTGCCGCGCTGTCGCCGGCGCGCGCGCTGCGCCAGCCGCGCTCGGCGCGGGCTCCTGGGGTGCGTCGAGCGCGCGCAGCAGGCGCTTGGCGCGCGCGATCTGCTTGTTGGTCGTCGTCATGCTCGCGTCCTCGTGCGCGGCGATCTCGCGGTAGCTGTAGCCGAGCGCCAGCTGCAGGAGGAAGCGTCGCGGGCGCTGCGGGATCTGCGCGACGAGATCCAGGCGGGCGTGCTGATCGGCGAGCTCGTCGGCGGCCGGGCCGAGCGGCCCGCGCAGGCGCGGCTCGCTGTCGATCGTGATCGGATCGAGCAGCCCCTCGCGCACCCGCCTGCCCTCCAGGCGCCGCGCCTCGCGCGTCGCGGTCTGCGTCAGCCAGCCGAGCACGCGCCAGTCCGGCGAGGCGAGATCGACGGACGGGTGCGTGAGCAGCTGCAGCCAGGCATGCGAGCAGGCGTCCTCGACGGTCTGGGGATCGGCGCGCGATCGCCACGCGACGCGCCGGCGCAGCTCGCCGGCGTGCGTGCGGTGCAGGGCGGCGATCTGGTCGTTGCGAGTCCGCGCTGCTGGTCTCGGGGTGCGGGTGGTCGGAAGGCATGGCTCCTCGTCTCTGAGTCGTGCTGCCGCGAAGCCGTCGCGGCGCGGAACGACGAGAGGCCCGCCCGCGACATCGCGGACGGGCCTCTATGGGTGTGGCGGGCGTGCCGCCGGCGATCGATCAGGTACGCCGCGCGCCCGTCACGACGGACGGCGTGGCGCGATCTGGCGCAGGTGCGCTACAGCCCGTCGGGCGGCGGCAGCGGCCACGACGACACGCCGCAGTCCAGCAGCGAGCGGCGCTGCACACGTGCCTGCTGGAACTCCTCGAGCACCGGCGGCGCGAGCACGAGCGTGTCCTCGTCGCCGGTCATGTGCAGCCACGCTCGCACGGCTTGCATCGCGAGCAGCTCGACCGCCGCTCGCGTCTCGGCGCGGCCATCGAGGAAGGCCGGCTGGTAGGCGAGCTTGGCGGCGGCCAGCGCGGGGCCGACCCTGCCTGCCGCGTAGGGAAGCACGACGATCGCGACGTCGCCGCTCGGCAGCTGCTCGGGCCAGGCGCCGGTGCCCCAGCGCTTCGACGAGCGCGCCATCACGCGGTTGCGCTCCTTGCGCCAGCGGGCGTAGTGCTGGCCGGCCGGGCAGGCCTGCACGACGACCTGGAGCTCAAGCTCGCGGCGTCCGCCCGCAACCCGCCGCGCCTCGAAGATCCGCAGCGCCCGGTCGATGCTCGCCTGGACCTCGCTCGCCGAGAGCTCGCTCACCGGGCGCGGCCGCATCTCCTGGGCGCCTTCGAGCGGCGTGTCCGCGGTGACCGCTCGCCGGGATCCGAACAGGCGCATGGCCACGCAGTCTGCCAGCCGCTTGACGCGCCGCGGCGTCCGGCGATGTCGGGGAACCGGCCTGCCCGACGTCAGCGTTTGCGGATCGGCGGCACCCCGAGCTGACGGCAGATCGCTCGCGCGACGCCAACGCCGATCTCACGGTGGCGCGGCACGAACGACTTCGCTCCGCTCTCGGTGTGCCGCCACGCCTCATGCCCGCCGCCGCTTCGGCCGGCAACGGGTTCGGCTCCGTGCGAGCGCAGCCAGCGCTCGAGCTCGACGCGCTTCATGCGCTGCTCAGACGGCGGCGACGGTGACCGGCGTCACCGTCACCTGCGCGCGAGCAGGAAGCGCTTCGCCTTCCTCTCGGCGCCAGGCGAGCG
The DNA here is from genome assembly GCA_963825485.1 of uncultured Actinomycetes bacterium. Classification (GTDB taxonomy): domain Bacteria; phylum Actinomycetota; class Thermoleophilia; order Solirubrobacterales; family Solirubrobacteraceae; genus CADCVQ01. Next base: position 12,914 of record CAWGTK010000036.1, on the reverse strand, counting down.
CCAGCTCGAGGGCCTCGGTCACGTTGACCTTCGCCTCCTCGACGCGTGCGGCCCTGGCTGATCGCCTCCGGCACCTCGGCGATCTGCGCGCAGACCCAGCCATCTTCACCGGGAGTGAGCACCGCGGTGTACGTGACCTGAGCGTCATCGCTGATCATCGGATCCTCCATTCGTCGTTGATTCTCGCATGTCGCATCCGGTCGCCGACCACCGTCAGTCGCCGTCGTTGTCAGGCGTGACGTTCGCGTCGCGCTGGTCGTCGTCGCCGTCCGCCTCCGCTGCGCGCAGACCTCGCGAGCGCTTCTCGAGGGCGGCGACCTTCGCGCTGTAGGACCGCGCCTCTGCGGCGAGCGCGCGCTGCTCTTTGGTGGCGCCGAGCCGAAGCCCGTGCTTGGACTACTGGTCCGGGTAGCGGCCGTGAAGGCGCTTGTGGGCGCGCTCGTAGACGCTGCGTGTCCCGGGCTCGGGGTGGCGCTCCCCGAAGGCGATGAAGCGCAGCGTCGCGCCGCGCTCGCCCACGGCCAGCTCGAACACGAACGCGTACGGCCGCTCGGAGGCGGGCCGGTCGCTCAGTGGGACGTACACCTTCAGGCAGCGTGGCAGCCGAGTGCCGTCACCGCCCTCTGGGCTGCAGGCTCGCAGCGTGCTTCTTGGTACGCCGTTGGCAATGAGCTCGCCACGAGCTCGTCCCGCCGCGGCTCGCATCGCGCCCTGGGCGTTCAGGCGTTCGACCTCTTGCGACCACACGTCCGCGTCGAAGCCGACCTCCACGTGCCCGGACCGCGGCCGACCGGGTGTCGCCACGGCTATCCCTCCCCGTCGCCGGGGATGTCACCGAACTGCTCGTCAAACTCCTGCTGGCTGATCGGCCGCGTGCCGTGGCGTTCGTGAAGCTCGGCGACGAACACGGTAATCGCCGGCTCGAGCGCCACGCCGCCAGCCTTGTCGGACACGACGTCGTACTGGCGACCGTCGATCTCGACGAGGTCACCGATGCTGACGTCCAGCCGCTTCACCGCGACAGCCATGTCCGCCATGGTAGTCCTCCTTTCGCCTCGTAATGGCGATTGCGATGACACAGCATCACGCGCCGCCTTCGCCTGCGGACACGTCGGCCTGGGCGACGTCGTCGCTGCCGCACGCCTCCACCGCACGCCCATCTCGCGAGCGCTGTCGAGCTCGCCGATCTTCGCGCTGTAGGACCGCGCCTCTGCGGCGAGCGCGCGCTGCAGGCGAACGTGGCTGGCCGGCAGCACGCGCTTGGTCACGCGCTCGAACGCCTTGCGCGCGATGTCCTTGTGCGAGCGCGGCAGCACCGAGCCGCGGCGCTGGCTGTTCGCCAGGACGAGCTGGGATGCGTAGTGCTGCGCGGCGAAGACGACGAGCACTCGGCCATACAGCTCGCCCGCGGTCTTCGCCCCGTCGACGAAGCGCCACATCCACTTCGCGGCGGCGTCGACGTCGCCGTAGACGACCTTCGTCCTGCCCGGCTTGCCGCTCTTGAGCGTTGGCGTCGTCGTCGTGCGGTGCTCGTCGAGCACGAGCCGCAGCCCGTTGGCGGCGATCGTGCGGGCGACGTGGTCGCTGGTGCCGAGGTAGCTGCTGGTCTCCGGACCGAGCAGGCCGAAGGCGAAGAAGCGCGCCACGTCCATGTCGTCGGGCGCGACCGTGGCCAGCTCGGTGAGCAGCGCCGCGCCGAGGTCGAGGTTCGTGCCGTGCGCCTGCCTGGTGAGCTCGCGCAGCGTGGCGCGATGCTCGACGTCGAGCTCCTCGCGCGGCGTGCGCTCCCGCTTGGCCGCGCCCGTTCGCTTGCCCTTCGCCTTCGCGGCCGCGCGCTCGCGCAGCTGCTCGACGGTCCGCGCGATCGCCTGCTTGGTGAGTTCGCGATACAGGGCGAGGTCGGTGATGATCGGCGCGCTGCGGTCAAGCTCGATCAGCACGCCGGCGGCGCGCGCCTGGTCGACGTCGGCGTCGGTGAAGCGGATCGTCGGCGGGCCGTAGGCGTACTGGTCGACCTGCTTGTGCAGCTTCTCGGCTTCGGCGACGAGCGCGTCGGTCTTCTTGCCCAGCCGCAGCGACTTCAGGTCGTTGGGGTGGACGGTGTTGAGGTACGCGCCGAACGTGTCCTTCCCGCCGTCGCGCAGCGCTTGGCCGATCGCCCATCCGGCGTTGCTGACGAGCTGCGATCCCGCGACGGCGCCGGCACCGATCGACGTACAGATCGCGTCGGCGATCTGCGGCGACACGTCGGCGATCGCGAGCAGCGTGTCGATCGCGCTGACGGGGATCTCGCCGGCGCCGACGAGCTGCTTGTCCGACCTCGGGCAGCTTGAGGATCTTCGCGCGCGCCGCCGCGAGCTGGCGACTCCAGCCGAGCGCCTGCGCCGCGCCGTCGAGCGTGTAGCCCTCGTCGAGCATCGCCTGAACGGCCTTGGCCTCCTCAAGGGGCGTGAGCTGCTTGCGCGTGACGTTCTCCGCCGCGCTGTCGGCGCTCGAGCCCTCCTTGTCGCGGACCACGACCGGCGCGTCGGGCAGGTCGAGCTTGCGGCATGCCGCGAAGCGGTGATAGCCGGCGACGAGCTCGTAGCCGGCGTCGGTGGGTCGGACGATCAGCGGCACGAGCAGACCGCGCAGGGCGATCGACTGCGCGAGGTTGTCGACGTGAGTGTCATCGAGGTCGCGCACGTTCTCGCGCACGAGGATCTCGTCGAGGGCGAGACGCAGCTCGCCGATGACAGGGGTACTGATGGCCACAGTTGGCCTCCTTCGGGTTGTGGGGGAGCGGCGGATCCGTCCACGCGGTGTCCGCGAGCAGGTGCTTCGTTGCGACAGCACGAACGGCGGCTACCGAGTGGACAAGTTGCGGCGGCGGGCCAACGCGCTTTCGCGCAAGGAAGGTCGCGCGAACGAACGCGCACAACGCGCTGATGGCGCAGCACGACGTTCTCGGGAGCCGCCGAACCCTGATGGCTGCGCAGTCGCTACCTGCGTGACAGCTCGCCTCCGCGACGACCGCCGACCGTGCGCCAAGTGCATGCACGGAGGAGCGCTGCGCGGAGGTGCGAGAACCAGATCTGCCGAGAGCCGACGCTTCTTGCGGGTCGCATCGTCCGGACGTGGATGCTGACCTTGGCGGAGCCGAGGGCACCGGGCTGAAGCGGGCGCTGCTGCTGAACGGCTGCTACTGCTCGGATCCGCGACCACGCGGGGTGCCAGATGGGCACATGCAAGAAGAGACCGCAGCGTGACCGCGGCCCGCGCCGAGCGCAAGGGCAGGCGCCGTGCCGGATCCTCTTCTGTCGCCACACAGCATCGGCCCCGGAACCGTGCAGACGCCCGTGTTTGCTGGATGAATGCGCCCTCCGCGGTTGCCGTTTGCTCCCCGAAACGGGGCCGCGAATCGGCAACCGATTCGGCAATCTGCAGGGGTATCGGCAACGAGACCGCCCGAATAACGGGGATTCGGCGTGTTTCCGCAGACCCGACCCGTCCGGCGCGTTTGCCGACCCGTCCAGACCTCCCCATCCCGCTCTCTCGGATGCTCCCGCGTGCCGAACGGCATGCAGGACGCATGCTCGATGACGTGACTGGTTCTGCCCTCTACTACCGAACGCCTATCGGGACGCCGGTGCGCTGGCCATGCTGCCGCGGAAGCTTGCGTGTCGTAGGGAATCGAGCCGGATGATGCGGTCGAAAACATTTGGCCAGCGCAGTGCCTGCTCCGATTATGCTACAAGAACACTCCAACTTCGGTTGCCGCACGCCAATGCTTCGAGACCTCCCTGAACCCCGCAAAGAGCCGCTCCCGCAGGCGCCCGTGGCGCTGGTCGTTTGGCAGCTCCAGTTTGCTGAGCCGGCCGACGTCGTGCCGCCAGCCGTGGGTACTGGGTTGGCCGAAGGTCTCGGCCAAGACGGCGGTGGCCCTTTTCAGCTCCAGCGCCTGACTACCCAAACGTTCGCAATCTCGTTCCCAGGATCGGGCCAGCCGGTGCCGCAGGCGGAGCAGGCGCAGATCGAGGGGTGGTCCCTGCGGCGCGGCCCGGTCGCCGTAACCGTCAACCGCCAGTCCCTCTCGGTCGAGACCAACGCCTACGAAACCTGGGCGAGTTTCCGCGTCGTCGTCGACAACGCGGTACAGGCGCTGGCCGGGGCTGTGCTGTTGCCCGGAGAGCAGCGTCTGGGCCTGCGTTACATCGACCGGATCGTACGGCCGGGCGTACGCGAGCTAGAGGACTGGACCGGCCTGTTGGCACCGTGGCTTATCGGACCCCTGACACATCCGCAGCTGCGCGACGAGGTCACCGCTTACGCGCAGCAGATCGATTTCGACGCGCAGGCCGACGGCCTTCGCGCGACACTGCGTCAGCGTGCTTTCGCCGATGCGGAGCAACGCGGTAGGCAGACCGTCATCTTGGACTTCGATGTATTTCGAGAGGGGTACCGTCTCATTGAAACGGACACCACGCTCGCCGTGACCGATCGGATGAACGATCTAGCGCACCGCCTGTTCGAGGCATCGATCACCGAGCCGCTCTATACGGCCTTCGCTACGGAAGCTGAGGAAGCATGATCTCCACCGCCGACATCACGAGCACCCCAGTCGAAGCCACCACCTCACGCGCCTATGCAGGTGTCCTCGGCCGCCTCTATGAAGGCGCCGCGGCGTCGTTCGCGCAGCCGACCGCCGCAGTTGTCGACAAGGACCACGCTGCGCCGGCCTCGCGTCGGACGGCTTCCGCCACCGTCGCCGATCCAGAGGTAATCGCCGATCTGGCCGACGCACCTGAACTGCGCGCCATCGAGGAGCTGCGCGCCTGGCTGCACCTCTCGTACGACGACCTCGCTCGGGTAGCGGGGCTCAGCGGAGCTTCGCTGCTGCATCACTGGCGGCAGCGCTACCGCACGGGCAGCCCAGTCCGGCCGCGCGCCGCAACTGTCGAGCAGCTTTGGCGGGTGCACGCACTCGTGCGCGCTGTGGCCGAGGCGCTGGAGGGGGCTGATCACGGGTACGCGGTTCGGCTGTGGGTGCGCCACGCGGAGGCCGGCGCTACCCCGCTCGAGCTGCTCCTCGCCGGCCGCGTCGATGAAGTCGAGCGTCGCGCGCGGCGCCTGTTGTTCGACCCGGGCGCGCGCTCTGTGCCTCCTTGGCGCGTCGCCGCGGTTGAGTCGGACGACGACCTCATGCCCGTCGCCGCGCCGCCAGCGCGCGAGTACCGGGACAGCGATTTCGCGTGACCTGCGGGGGCGACGAGGCCCCAAGCTGGTCGCTTCAGGCCGGTATCGACCCGCACGCGTGGCCTGAAAGCGCTCGGGACGCGACCAAGGGCCTACGCCAGGGCACCCTTGTCGTATCGCCGCCATTCACGTACGCGGCGAACGCGGAGCACCCGATCCATGTGGCGACCCGCGCGTGGGCGTCGTCACCGAGCGCGTCGAGCGGGGTCGTCAACGTTGTATCGACCGACGGCCGCCCACCGTACGGGCTTATTGTCACCCAGACCTGCGACCTGGTGGAGGAGGGAAAGCCGAAGCGGCCGTGGATTCAGATCGCACCCGTATATCCCCTGCCCGCGAATCGTGGCGACCGCACTCGGATTGTCCAGGGGCGCGGCTTCGACTACCTCGTCCCAATCACCGCACTGGCACCGCCTGACGGCGCCTTGTGGGTAGGCGACCTCCGGTTGCTCGTCGTGGCAGAGAAAGGCTGGCTCGTCGGCCGCAAGATGCTCCCCGCCTTCGCAGACGAAGCAGGCTACGACCGGCTGGCGCAACAACTCAGCAGGCAGTTTGCGCGCACCGCGTATGCAACAGTCGTCGTCGAGCGCGTTCTGCGACCGGCTCACCAGCTCTTCGCCGACATCATCGAGCGCTATGAGGGAAAGGACCCGATCGTCGAGGTCGGGCTGGCAATCGGTCGGTCGCGACTGGATCCAGTGAACGCAGAACTCGTGTTCATGCTGGATGGCCAGCTTCCGACAGACCTGCGCGCACAGATCGTCGGGTGGTGGCAGCCGCTGTCCGAGTCGGCCCGTGCCGATGGGCTCGAACTGCTCGCGCCTCGCTTCGTGACCCTTGATGACCTGAGCGCGCGCGAATACCGCGAGCTCGATCTCCTCGATGCAGCGCTCCTCTCACCGGAGCCCGAAGAACCACCTGACCCATCCTAAGAGCCCGCTCCGAGGCGCGCCCTTACCACTTTCAATATGGATGTCGCGCGTCAGCGTCCGGCTTCGCAGCTGCTCGGGCCACCGCCCAAGCCTTCCGTCATCCGCAAACCAACGTCTACCGGAATGTTGTCTCTACGCCCGTTGAGGTGTTGCTATGGTCGGCGATGTGGCCGATGATCGCTGCGATCTGCTCTGCCTCGACCTGCCCAAGGCCGAGGCGCTCCGCGCGTCGCGTCTGCCCGATGGTGCGGCGCGCGAGCTCGCCGACCGCGCCAAGGCGCTGGCTGACCCCACGCGGCTGGTCATCGCGAGTGCGCTAGCGCAGACCGACGAGCTGTGTGTCTGTGACATCGCGTGGGTGTGCGAGCGACCCGAGAACCTCGTCTCCCATCACCTGCGCGCGTTGCGCAGCGCCGGACTCGTCGCCAGCCGCCGCGACGGCAAGATGGTCATGTACACGGTCACCACCGCCGGCCGGGCGCTGCTGACCGCCGTCCATGACGTGCAGCCGGCGCGATGAGTACACCGGTCGCGCTACCGACGACGCCGGCGAGAGGAACCGCGCCGGTCGACCGCGAGACCTACCGGCGTCTGGCGACGCGCGTGAAGGTGCTCTCCTGGGTGAGCCTGGCGTACATGACGCTCGAGGGCTCGATCGCGATCCTCGCCGGCATCCTCGCCGGCTCCGTCGCGCTGATCGGCTTCGGCCTGGACTCCGCGATCGAGGGCTTCGCGAGCGCGATCATCGTCTGGCGCTTCACCGGCACCCGGATGTTCTCGCAAGCCGCCGAGACGCGCGCGCAGAAACTCGTAGCGATCCAGTTCTTCATCCTCGCGCCCTACGTCGCCTTCGAATCCATCCAAGCGCTCATCGGAAGCGAGCGAGCCGACGTCAGCTGGCTGGGCATCGCGCTGAGCGCATCGAGTCTGGTCGTGATGCCCTACCTGGGCATCGCCAAGCAGCGCATCGCCGATCAGATCGGATCGGCCGCGACCAAGGGCGAAGGGCGCCAGAACATGCTCTGCGCCTACCTCGCCGGCGCGCTGCTGATCGGGCTGCTCGCCAACGCCGCCGTCGGCGCGTGGTGGCTTGACCCGCTGATCGGGCTGCTGATCGCTGCCGTCGCCGTCAAGGAGGGCCTGGAGGCGTGGGGCGGCGAGGGCTGTGCCTGCACGTCAGACCCCCTCGCCGCGCTGCGCGATGACGACTGCCAGGAGCACTGCTGTCGCAGCGAGGGTTGACCCAGGCTGCACGGCGCGTCACGACGACCGCGGCAGCCCGCCCGAAGAGCAGGGTGGCGCGCTCAAACGCCGCCCGTCGGGATGATCGGTGAGATCCCGCCCGCAAGGACCGCTTGCGGGACGTCGGATTGCCGCATCCGTTTGCGGCTTGACCCCGGACGACTCGGCCGGCGATCGAATGGGCCGCGGCCGGAACTTCTCCGGCTAGAGGCGGCGCCTCAACGTGCGAGCTTGGCCGAGCGGGCGCCGTGCGCGCCCGCTCAGCGGATCGGGTCCCTAGTCAACCTGCTCGACGAGGAAAGCCACACGCACGTGGGCGCGCCACTCGTCGAGGTCGTCGCCACGCAGACCAGTCGACACGACGTCGACGGCTTTGATGTTGCGCAGCGTCTGCTTGGCCTCAGCCAGCGCTTGCTGGACTGCGTCGTCAGAGCTCGTTGGCGAACTGCCGACGAGCTCGATGATCTTCACGACGGACATGACACTCCTCCTGTCGCGGACACGACCAACCTACCCGGCCATCACTGCGCCTGGGAAGGTCCCGCAGCGGAAGGCTGACTGCATACAAGTCGTGGGCCCTCGTGGGCGACTCGGCTCGCCTGCTCCGAGCCCTGAGACGGAAGCGCGAGCCCGGCAGGTTCCGTGGACCGGGTCTGCAACTGTTCGAGGATGGCGCACCATGGCTTGAAGTGGTCTATCCGCCTTATTCTCGGCGAGCATGAGAGTCGGGCGATGTCGCGCGTCGAGGTTTGGCCCATGCACGACGACATCTTCCGGATGGTCATCGGCGGGTTTCATGGCGACGAGCTGGAGGACACGCCATTTCGTAACCCTGGAACTCCGTGCCACAGACGCCGACGCGGCAGAGAAGCTCGCGCAAGAACTCGTCGCGTTTTCGCTCGGGGAGGCGGGGCTGAAAACGAGCCTGCTTCCCGTCGTCTGGGTAGCACCGCTGAGCGAAGGTTCGGAGAGCAGCCATCGCTTTCTCGAGGAGGCCAAAGATCTCTTTGAGTCCGAACGGTACGACCTCGCGGTCGTTGCGGCGCAGATCCACTTCGAGCTGCAGGTACGACTGCTGCTTGAGCGCGCCGCGACCCGTGCAGACAACCGCTGGGCCACACGCTTGGTGAAGAATCGTCGGGTTGCAGCGTTGGCGAACGACGTCAGCAAGGCCTCGGTACAACTACTGCTCGGTATGGACGTCACCGAGAGTCGGCATTGGCCGGAGTTCAGTGCCCACCTAAGCTAAGCCGACGCAACGCCGTGGTTCATGAAGGGCGCTCGTTGGGGTCCACGGAGGCGGCCGCCTCGATCAAGGTCGTGCAGGCGATGTGGGCAGTTCTCGCAGAGGCCGAGCGGTCCGCGACGCTCTTCTGAGATGGACGCCGTTGTCAAGCGGCGGTTTGTGTTGGGGTGTGTTGTTGGTGGTCATGGTGGTAGGTGGGCTGGGGTCGGGCGGCCGGCGCGCGATGGCAACGACTGGCTGGTCACTCTGAGATTCGCGGGTCGGGACCGCATGACAGTGTCCGGTCGTGAGCTGCCTCGCACTAGGGTCGCGAGTCGAGATCGCATAGAAGACGTCGAGGTTCCTCCGGTGGATCGGCGCCGGCCGCCCGGCCCCAGCGGGTGTTGGTGCTCAGGCAGCTGCGGCCTCCTCGCGCAGTGGCTGGTGGGTCATCGCGGCCCAGACGAAGCCGGTCAGTTCGCGTGCGACGGCGACGTTGGTGACGGTCGAGCGCTTGCCGTGTTGGGCGAGCGTGCGGTGGCGGTGATGCAGCCGGACTTGGGCTTGCCAGGCGCGCGCGGTGACGTCGGCGGGCACGCGGTCGGCGAGCCGGGCGGTGCGTTGGCTGCGGCGCGGTGCGTGGCGGTAGTGCCAGGCCGCTTCGACGAGCAGCCGGCGGGCGTGCTGGTTGCCGCACTTGGTGATGTGGCCACGGTGCTGTTGATCGCCGGAGGAGTACTCCGATGGGGTCAGGCCGAGGTAGCTCATCAGCTCCCGCGCGGACGGGAAGCGTCGGAGGTCGCCGATCTCGGCGAGCAGCCCGAGCGCGGTGCGTGTCGAGATCCCGCGGAAGCTCGACAGCCACGCGACGGGGTCAGACCATGGCTCGCGCGCGGCGATCTGCTCGAGCTCGTGATCGATGACGGCGATCTGCGTGTCGAGGCTGTCGAGGTGGGCGAGCATGTGATCGACGGCGCGCTGGGAGAGCTCGTCATCCAGGCGCTGGCGTCGCACCCACGCGTAGTGCTGAAGCGTCCAGGACTTCTTTCCCTCGCGGAAGATGTGGCCGTGGCGCAGCAGCGCCTTGGCGATCCGGTGGCGTGCGGCGCGCCTGGCGCAGACGAGGTCGTCGCGGCAGCGCACGAGGTCGCGCAGGCCTTCTTGCTGCGGCGACGGCGGCGCCACGAACGTCAGCTCACCGGCGCGATACAGGCGCACGAGCTTCTTGGCGTCACGCTTGTCGGTCTTCACCCTGTCGCCGGCACGCACGGGTACCAGCGACGGCGCGATCACGTCGCACGCCACGCCCAGGCGCACGAGCAGTCGCAGCAGGTCAAAGCCGCACGGCCCGGCCTCGTAGCTGACCGCGAGGCCGTCCGAGCCGCCGATGCGATCGATGAAGCGGCGTATCGCGCGCTCGGTGTTCTCGATGCGATGCAGCTCGGGCGTACCGCCGACCGGCGGCAGCGTCGCAGCGACGATCGAGCGCGATGTAACCGGCAGGCTCCAACGTCGCGCACGCCGGACCCGCCGTGAGGTCCCCAGCCGGTAGGCGCATCCATCAGCGATGCCGATGGTTTCGATGGCCCGTCGCCTACTGACAAACCGTCACCGAAGACAGACCATCCCGCGGGGCCGATCCGCCGATCGTCCCAGTAGACCGTCCGTGTCGATTACCGGGAACGGGGCCTCATACGGACGCCGATCAACCCATTACCGGCGGACGCTCGTGGGCCCCTTCGGCCACCACGCCTCTGGCAGCAACGCGACCGCTTCCGCATCAATTGGTATCGCGTCATCCTGCCGATCTGGAGGCACGGGCGCCACACGTAGCGCGTAGGCCTGGCCACCGAGGATCCAGTCGATGCACGTGAAGGCCGTGTGCGTCCGTCCGTAGTACTGGTAGGTCTGGCGGTCGTGGCCGCTGATCCCCAGCCCTACGGTCATCACGTCGTTCGCGCGGGAGAGCAGACGCAGCGCGGCCCTGGGCGACCGGGCCACGAAGACGACGAGCGGCCTGGCGGTCGCGAACGTCCGTGTGCGCAAGCACCAGCCGGCGAGGAAGTGGTCGTAGGCGATGAGCTTGGCGGTGTTGTAGGAGGCGTCGTCGGTGCGGTCGATCTCCAGGAGCATCTTCAGCGAGCGTCGTTGTCCTGCGACGTGCCCGGTCATCTGGACCGTGGCGTCGGGCTCGACGACTCCGGACGCGGTCGACAGGGCGTCGCCGATCACGGTCAGTCCGGGGCGGCCGGTGAGGTCTTCGAGGCGTATGCGTTTGTCGCGGCGGTCGCTGTGGGCCATGCCGACATCGAGGCGGCCGCCGGGCATCATCGGTGTCCACCAGACGGTCTTGACGTCGGTGCCGCCGAACTGGCGCAGCGCGCCGATCACGAGCTGGACGGCGAGCGTGTGCGGCACGGTGCTGCCGCGGCCCGGGGCGGGCAGGTTGCGGTCGGGGCGTAGGTAGTCGGGTGGTGGCTGGTCGCCGCGCAGCTTCTGGTGTTCGAGGCGTAGCCATTCGCGGCCGCGGGCGCTGACCGCGTAGACGGTCGGTGGTCGGCCGCCTCTGCGTTCGAGTGTCAGCGCGCTCGCGCTGATCAGCCCGCGGTCGTGTAGTCCCTCGCGTAGGAGCTGGCGGAGGCGGCGTTCCTTGGGCGGCTTGTTGATCAGCGCCGCGAGGACGGGCGCTGCGCTCAGCGGCAGGCGAGCGAGAACCTCGAGGATCTGCTGTTCCGGCGCGCTGAGCGTTACCGTCGTGATGTCGGTCTGCCAGGCGGCGTCGGTGTGCTTGGCGAGCTCGCGACGTCGCGCGGCGTTCCCGGCCGCAGCGCCGACGGCCTCGATCTTCACGTCGCTGATGCCGTCGGCGCGTGCCTCGAGCGCCGCCGTCGACCGTGCCGTCCGTGCCGCCGCTTCGGCGTCCTTGATCGCTGCGTCGTGGGCGTTCTTCCAGTCGCCCATTGCAGTGATCTGCTCGACGGAGGCTGCGTACGCGACGGCGTCGGCCATGACCCCGGGGAGCGCGGGAAGATCGTCACGTGGTGCCGGTCGGTCGGTCGGTCGCATCGTCCAGTCGAATAGCTCGATCGCTGCTGTGGTGGCGGGTGACGGACGTGGCGGGGTGCGTTCGATGCGGGCGCCGCCGACGGCAACGTCCCGCGACTCACGCTCGGGTGCTGGGTGGCCATCGGTTGTGCCTCGTTCGGGGCGGTGGACGCTGCTCCACTCCTGCGCGGAGGCCTCCGTCGGCGCGCGCGGCTGGGCGCCGCGGCGTCCGACGGTGTCGCGCGCGACCTGTGCTGCCTCGTCGCGGTCGCGCGTCGCGGCTGGTGGCGCTTGGGCGGGGCCGCCGAGGCTCTCGGGAATCACCGGCGGGGTATCGCGGTCGGCCGCCGATTCGGGCAGGTCTCCCAGCACCTCGTGCATACGCGCGTAGTGGATGTCGCGCCACGTGGAGGCGATCAGGTGCAGCGGGGTCATCGCGATCGAGCGGTGGGTGAAGACCGGCAGCGCCGTCGTTCCGCCCAGTGCCGTGGTGGCACCCGGGGCGCCGGACCATTGGCCGTTGGACATCACGCGGGCGCTGGCGGTGTAGTCCTCGAGCGCCATCAGCGACGCGGGATTGATGGACATCCGTGCCTGGCTGACAGGGTCGCCGCGGACCATCGAGTCGTGCACGGGCCGGCCCACCAGGCACGCGGCTTCAGCGTCGACGGGGTCGGCCATGCGGAAGTAGATCTTGGTCTGCAGCAGGTTGGCGACGGCGTCGAGGACGTAGTCGTGGATGCCGCTGCTCTTGATCGATGCGCCGATCTGCGCGAGGTACTGCGTGGCGGCGACGACGCAGAAGCCGGCCTCGCGGTGGCGGCTGACCATCTGCATCAGTGTCTTGGTGATAACCGTGTGCGCCTCGTCGATCAGCAGGCTGACGCGTGGCCGTGTCGGCTCGTCCATGCTGATCTGGCGGTCGAGCTGGGCGTCGATCATGTGGACGAGGAAGTTGACGAGGATCGTCGGGCTGTCCTGGCCGAGGATGTCGGTGCGCGGGTTGACGATCAGGATGTCGTGCGCCTCGATCACCGACCGCAGCGAGAGTCGCGATGGATGGCCGACGAAGTCGCGTACCGCCGCGTGCGACGTCACGAGCGGCCCGAGCTTGTTCGCCGGCGGCTGCAGCCGGTCCTCGAGGCGAGCGAGGTTGTTGCGCGCGAGCGCCGGCAGCTCGTAGAGCAGCATCTCGGCGGCGTTACGCAGGCCGGGGATCTGCTGGCAGGCACGCC
>CAWGTK010000035.1:0-19605 GCA_963825485.1 uncultured Actinomycetes bacterium | reverse complement strand
ATGCGCGTCACGTACGTCAAGGCCGCGCCGTGATCGCCCCGTCGGCCGACGGTAAGGTGCCAGCGCAATGATCTTCAAGGACAAGACGATCCTCATCACGGGCGGCACCGGCTCCTTCGGCACGCGCTTCGTTGAGCGCCTGCTCGACGATCACGAGCCGCGCGCCATCCGCATCTTCAGCCGCGACGAGCTCAAGCAGTGGGAGCTGCAGCGCCGCTTCGCCGACGACGACGAGCGCATGCGCTACCTCATCGGCGACGTCCGCGACAAGGACCGCCTGGTCCGTGCGACGCGCGGCGTGGACATCATCGTCCACGCGGCCGCGCTCAAGCACGTGCCGGTCTGCGAGTACAACCCCTTCGAGGCGGTGCGCACGAACATCCTCGGTGCGGAGAACGTCGTCGCCGCGGCGATCGAAAACGACGTGCCGATCACCATCAACTTGTCGACCGACAAGGCCGTCAACCCGGTCAACCTCTACGGCGCGACGAAGCTCGCGGCGGAGAAGATCGTCAACCAGGCCAACGCGTACGCGGCCGACTCGGCGGCGCGCTTCGCCTCGGTGCGCTACGGCAACGTCGTCGGTTCGCGCGGGTCGGTCGTGCCACTGTTCAAGCGCCAGGCGGAGACCGGCGTCATCACGATCACCGACGAGCGCATGACGCGCTTCTGGATCACGCTCGACCAGGCCGTGCAGTTCGTCGTCGACGCGTCGACGCGCATGGGCGGCGGCGAGACGTTCATCCCGCGCGTGCCGTCGATGCGGGTGACCGACATGGCGGCGGCGCTGGCGCCCGACGCCGGGATCAAGATCATCGGCATCCGGCCCGGCGAGAAGCTGCACGAGCTGCTCGTCACCGAGGACGAGTCGCGCCACGCCTACGAGGTCGACAACGGCTTCGTCGTCATGCCCGAGTACGCCTCCTGGGAGCTCAAGGAGCCTGAGAACGCCAAGCCGCTGCCGGGTGCCTTCACCTACCACTCCGGCGAGAACGACTGGTGGCTTGACGTCGAGGAGCTGCGAGCGATGACCGCCGACGTCAAGGCCATCGCGTGACGCAGACGTACCTGCCGTACGGCCGCCAGGAGATCACGGACGAGGACGTCGAGGCCGTCGCTGCCGCCCTGCGCGATCCCATTATCACCCAGGGGCCGCGGATCGAGGCGTTCGAGACGGCGATCGCGGAGTACGTCGGCGCTAAGCACGTGGTCGCCTACTCGAGCGGGACCGCGGCGCTGCACGGCGCCGCGCACGCCGCCGGGATCGGCCCCGGCGACGAGGCGCTCGTGCCCCCGATCACGTTCGCGGCGTCGGCGAACTGCGTCCTCTACGAGCGTGGGACGGTGCGCTTCGTCGACATCGACCCGAGCACGCTGAACCTCGACTGCGCGGCGGCCGCGGCCGCCGTCGCGCCGCGGACGAAGGCCATCGTGGCGGTGTCGTTCACCGGCCTGCCCGTCGATCTCTCGCCGCTGGACGGCGTGCGCGGCGACGTGGTCGTCATCGAGGACGGCTGCCACGCGCTCGGCGGTCACCGGGGCGGCGCGATGGTCGGCGGTCCCGGCCGCGCGGACATCACGTGCTTCTCGCTGCATCCGGTCAAGGTCATGACGACCGGCGAGGGCGGCCTGGCCTGCACCGAGGACGACGAGCTGGGCGCACGCCTGCGCCGCTTTCGCACGCACGGCATGGAGAAGGAGCGCGTGGTCCATCGCTCGGCGACCGACGGCGGCTGGTACATGGAGCAGCAGGAGCTCGGCTTCAACTACCGCATCACCGACTTTCAGTGCGCGCTCGGCCAATCGCAGCTCGGGCGCCTGGACGGCTGGGTCACGCGCCGCAACGAGATCGCCGCGCGCTACCGCGAGCTGCTCGCCGGCGAGGAGCGCATCGCGCTGCCGCCCGCCGCGCCCGCGGGCTCACTGCACGGCCACCATCTGTTCGTGATCGGTGTGCGCGCGGGCGCCCAGGCTCGCCTGGAGGTCTTCGAGGGGCTGCGTGCCGCGGGCATCGGCGTGCAGGTGCACTACATCCCGATCTATCGCTTCCCGTACTACCGCGACGTGGTCGGCGCGCCACAGGACATGTGCCCGAACGCCGAGGACTACTACGCCGGCGCGATCTCGCTGCCGATGTTCCCGTCGATGACCGAGGACGACGTCCAGCGCGTCGTGCACGAGTTGCGGGGGCTGCTGTGAAGGCGCAGGCCCGCTCGCTGGCGGAGTCCGAGCGGCTGCTCGCGCGAGCGCGCAAGATCATCCCGATGCAGGCGCAGACGCTGTCGAAGAACGCGACGCAATGGGCGCGCGGCGCCGCCCCGTTGTACCTGCAGCGCGGCTCCGGCGCGCACGTGTGGGACGTCGACGGTAACCGCTACGTCGACTTCCCGATGGCGCTTGGGCCGATCATCCTCGGTCATGCCTGGCCGTCGGTGAACGAGGCGATCGAGCGCCAGCTGCGCGACGGCATCACGTTCACGCTGCCCCATCCGATTGAGATCGAGCTCGCCGAGCGCGTGCTCGCACAGATCCCGGGCGCCGAGCGCATCCGCTTCGGCAAGACGGGCTCGGACGCCAACTCCGCCGCGATCCGGATCGCGCGCGCGGTGACCGGGCGCGACGGCGTGATCGTCGGCGGCTACCACGGCTGGCATGACTGGCACATCAGCACGACGTCGCGCGATCTGGGGATCCCGGCGGCGGTCAAGGCGCTGACGACGACGTTCGACGCGGGCGACCTGGCGACGCTCGAGGCGGCGCTGGAGCGCCAGGGCGGCGACACCGCGGCGGTCATCATCGAGCCCTCGGGCCTGACCGAGCCCGACCCGGCGCACCTGCAGGCGCTCGCCGACCGGGTCCGCGCCGCGGGCGCACTCGTCGTGTTCGACGAGATCATCACCGGCTTTCGCCTGGGGCCGGGCGGCGCGCAAGAGCGCTACGGCGTGACCGCCGACCTGGCGACGTTCGGCAAGGCGCTGGGCAATGGCATGCCGATCTCGGCGATCACGGGACCGGCCGAGTACATGGACCGCCTCGACGAGATCTTCTTCTCGGGCACGCACTTCGGCGAGATGATCGCGATGGCGGCCGCGTGGGCGACGCTCGACGCGCTGACGCCGGCGGCCTACGCGACGATCGAGGAGAACGGACGCCGGCTGTGGGCCGGAGTGCAGGGCGCGATCGACGACGCCGGCGTCGGCGAGTGGGTGTCGATCGACGGCGCGCCGCAGCGCACGGTCGTGGTCATCGCCGAGACGCAGCCGTCGCCGCGCGGCCTGCTGGCGCGCACCCTGGTCCAGCAGGAGATGGCCGAGCGCGGCGTGCTGTTCAACGGCAACAACTTCATCTGCCTCGCGCACAGCGATGAGAACCTCGATCAGGCGGTCGACGCGTACGCCGCCGCCTTCGCGCTGCTCGCTGAGGGGATCGCGTCGGGCGACATCGAGTCCCTGCTGACGTCCGAGCCCGTGCAGCCCGCGTTCCGGGTCATCAGTTGAGCTTCCGCGCGACGATCGAGATCGGCGGCCGGC
Organism: uncultured Actinomycetes bacterium; assembly: GCA_963825485.1. Classification (GTDB taxonomy): domain Bacteria; phylum Actinomycetota; class Thermoleophilia; order Solirubrobacterales; family Solirubrobacteraceae; genus CADCVQ01. Next base: position 16,075 of record CAWGTK010000035.1, on the reverse strand, counting down.
CGGTCGGCGGCGGGGCGCCGTGCTACGTCATCGCCGAGGCCGGCGCGAACCACAACCGCGACCTCGGCATCGCCCGCGAGCTCATCGACGTGGCGGCCGACGCCGGCGCCGACGCGGTGAAGTTCCAGACGTACACCGGCAAGGGGATCTACTCCTCCAAGACCCCGCAGTTCGAGTACCTCGACGACCCGCGCAGCGCGCAGGACATCCTCGCCGCGCTCGAGCTGCCGCGCGAGTGGCAGGCCAAGCTGGCCGACCACGCCCGCGCTCGCGGGATCGCGTTCTTCTCGAGCCCGTTCGACCACGAGGCCGTCGACGGGCTGGCCGCCCTCGGCGTGCCGGCAATGAAGATCGCCTCCTTCGAGCTCGTCGACCTGATGCTGATCCGCAAGGCGGCGTCGGTCGGGGTGCCGATCATCCTGTCGACGGGGATGGCCGTCTACGGCGAAATCGAGGACGCGCTCGCGGCGGTCGCCGAGGCCGGCAACGAGTCGGTCGCGCTGTTGCGTTGCGCGTCGCTGTATCCGGCGCCGCCCACGATCATGAACCTTCGGGCGATGGCGACCATGCGGGGTGCGTTCGGCGTGCCCGTCGGCCTCTCCGATCACACCGAGGGGATCGCCGTCCCGACCGGCGCGGCGGCGCTGCAGGTGGACCTCCTGGAGAAGCACTTCACGCTCTCGCGCGACATGGAGGGGCCCGACCACTCCTTCGCCATCGAGCCCGACGAGCTGCACGCGCTCGTCAAGGCCGTGCGCGACGTCGAGGCCGCGCTGGGCAGCGGACGCCTGGAGGGTCCGTCCGAGCTTGAGCGCACCGAGATGTTCACGCTCGGGCGCCGCTCGCTCATCGCGGCGACGGACATCGCCGCCGGCGATGTCATCACCGCGGAGATGCTGACCGTCAAGCGCCCGGGCTACGGCATCGCGCCGAAGGACATCGACCACGTGATCGGCCGCGTGGCGCGCGTCGACATCGAGTTCGACGACATCGTCACCTGGGACATGGTCTAGTGCATCGTCTCGGTTTTAGTTGGTGATTGCTTCGAGGGCGACGCGGCCATGGCGGACCTTTTCGAGGATCGAGTCGGCTGTCGCGGTCCAGACAAACGGGGTGGGATCGTCGTTGGTCGCTGCGAGGTAGGCCTCGATTGCGGCGATCAGGTCGGGAACGGATTTGAAGACGCCGCGGCGTAGCGCCTTGTCTTCGAGCTTGCCGAAGAACCGCTCGACCATGTTCAGCCATGAGCTTGAGGTCGGGATGAAGTGCAGGTGAAAGCGTGGGTGCTTGGCCAGCCATTTGTTGACGTTGGCGTGCTTGTGCGTTGAGTAGTTGTCGAGGATCAGATGGACCTGCAGGCCGGTCGGGACTTCTGCGTCGATCGTGCGCAGGAACTTCAAGAACTCCTCGTGTCGGTGGCGCGGCAGGCATTGCCCGATGACCTTGCCCGTCAAGACGTCCAGCGCGGCCAACAGCGTCGTCGTGCCGTTGCGCTTGTAGTCGTGGGTCATCGTGCCCGCGCGGCCCTTCTTGATCGGCAGCGACGCCTGGGTGCGGTCCAGTGCTTGGATCTGAGACTTCTCGTCCATGCACAGCACGACGGCCTTCTCGGGCGGGTTGAGATACAGGCCCACGAGATCGACGAGCTTCTCCTCAAAGCGCTTGTCGTTGGAGAGTTTGAAGGTCTTGATCTTGTGGGGCTTGATGTCGCGTGCTGACCAGATGCGCTGCACCGTCGCCGGGCTGATGCCCTGTGCCTTGGCCATCGTGCGACAGCTCCAATGCGTCTCGGCGCCCGGCGGCTTGTCGTGCAGCGTCGCTCGCACGATCTCGGCAACCTTCGCTTGGCTGATCCGGGGCTTGCGGCCACGCCCGGCACGCACCCCGCCGAGCCCTTTGAGGCCGTCCTGCGCGAAGCGGTCGCGCCAGGTCTTGACGGTCGTCGGCGAGACCCCTACGCGGTCGCCGATCGTGGTGTTCGGCTCGCCGTCGGCGGCCAGAAGCAGCGCTCGTGCCCTGGCGACCTCACGCGCCGGGGCCGTGCGCGACTTCGTCAAGCGCCCCAGCACCTCGCGCTGGCTGTCGGCGATCTTCAAAGCGGGAGTGGCAGGTCGCATAGGCCACCCTACCACAAAACCCACCTAATTACGAGACACCACACTAGCGCGTAGGCCGGACCGGCGCGCGAGGACGACCATCGCCTCGCCGCCGTCGTAGGGGGCTTCGCTCCAGCCCTCGCGCAGATCGACGTCGACGAAGCCGGCGCCGGCGAGCAGCTCGCGCAGCTGCTCGTCCGAGTAGAGCATCAGCCGCTCGCGGCGGCCCTCGTCGATCGCGCCGCTCGTGCGGTGCACGAAGGTCTTGTCGTGGGTCAGCACGCCGGTGTCCGGGTCCAGGCGCAACTCGCTGAGGTAGTAGCGCCAGGGATCCTCGGGCCCGAGCTCGTGCCAGATGCGCGCGTGGCCGCCGGTCGTACGCAGCAGCGTGACGTACTCGGGATGCGGATAGAGCTCTAGGCAGAGCAGGCCGCCCGGGGCCAGCGCGCGATGCCAGTCGGCCAGCAGCCGCGCCGCGGTGCCCTCGGCGAGCGGCTCGAAGTAGGCGAACGCGCCGGTGATGCACAGCAGCGCTCCGAGGCCGGCGTCGGCCGACGCGAGTGCCAGCGCGTCGCCGGCGGCGAAGCTCACCCCGCTCGCGCCCTCGTCCTGCGCCCAGGCCTGGGCGAACTCGATCCGCGAGCGCGCGAGGTCGATCCCGTGAGCGTGCTGCACGGCGCGCCGGCGCGACAGCTCAACGAGCAGGCGCCCGTTGCCGCAGCCGACCTCGAGCACGTTGCGATCACGATCGAGCAGCGGCGCGAGCAGGTCGGCCTGCGGGCGGCTGCGTTCGAGCATCGCCTCGCGGTAGGCGGCGACGGCGGCGGGGTCGGCGAACTGCGCCTCCAGGCCCTCGTAGGCGGCCCTCAGGTTGTTCGAATCAGGCTCGCTCATCCGCGCCGGCCGCCGGGGAATGTCAACAACGCCGGGTCACCGCGCACGAGGTCGAGGATCGCGTCCATGCCCGCCTCGTAACGCGCGTCGCCGAGGCGCTCGACGACCGCGCGCACGAACGCGAGATCGTCGGGCGTGTCGACGGTCCAGCGCAGCGCGCCCAGGCTCTCGGGCTCGTGCACGAGCGCTTCGGCCGGCCAGCGCGCGGGATCGGCGCGCACGGCGATCGTCACATGCTCGCGCTCGCCCGAATCGCTCGTCTCCTCGTGGAGGGCGTGCAGCGCGGCCAGTGCGACGACCTCGGTGTCGAGGCCGTCGGGGTAGCTGCGCGGCAGCACGTTGGAGGCGTAGGCGCACCCCGGGGTGGCCTCGAACAGCCTGATGAGGGCGTCGACGGTGCCGGGATCGATCAGGGGGCAGTCGGCGGTCAGGCGGACGATCGGTCCTGCGTGGCCCTCGGCGGCGCCGACGAAGCGCGCGAGCACGTCGTCGAGCGGCCCGCGGTACGCCGCGTGCCCGAGCACCTGCGCCTGCTCGGCGATCGCGTCGTCCTCGGCGCGCGTACTCGTGGCGACGCGGATCTCGTCCACGTCGTGCGCGCGCTCGAGGCGCCGCAGCAGCAGCGCGAGCATCGGCTCGCCGCCCACGTCGGCGAGCACCTTGCCCGGCAGCCGCGTCGAGGACATGCGCGCCTGCACGATCGCCAGCGCGCTCATGACCGCGGCGCGGCCCCGGCGAGCTCGTCGGGCAGCGCGAACTCGCCGCCGTCGAGGATCCGGTCGCAGATCCAGTCCAGATGGCGGTCGCGGCCGGGCTCGAGGACATCGGCCGAGCCGGGTCCCTCGAGGATCAGTCCTCCGCGCGTGCGGACCGCGGCGAACGGGATCATCGAGCGAAAGAAGAAGGTGTACGCGTAGCGGCGGGCGAGCTCGACCTTGGCCGGGCCCAGCCTGCCGTCGGCGGTCCGCATCGCCGCCTCGAGGTGCTCGTGGCGCTCGACGTCGACGGTGAACCCGCGCCCCCGGTAGTGCGTGTCGCCGGCCACCGCGACCGGCACGCCGCCGAAGGACGCCTCGAGCCCGACCGTCGTCGTGTAGGCGAGCACCAGGTCGCTCATGTCCACCAGCGAGTAGGACGACAGCGCCTCGGAGGCCCCGACGATGCGGACGTTGTCGGGCACGGCGCCCAGCCCGCGCACGACCTCCTCCTCGACGGACTCGCGCGTGCGCCAGTGCGCCTCCGCTGGGTGCACGCGCACGACGAGCACGAGGTCGTCCATGGTCGCGGCCGAGCGCACCGTCTGCTCGATCCAGTCGAACATCGACGCGTAGCCGACGTCGTGGCCGATCGTCGCGCTGTCCCACGAGAGGTTCGTGAACAGCGAGATCACCCGCGCCCCGTCGGGGATGCGCAGGTGGCTGCGCAGCTGCGCGCGGTCCTCGACCGTGGCGTCGAAGAAGCGCTCGTGGGCACCGACGCCGCGCGCGCGGTTGCCGAGCAGCTCGGCGACGGCGGCGTCCTGCTCGGCGGTCAGCGGCCGATCGCGCACTCGCGCCCACACGGCGCTCGTGTCGTAGTCGGGGGCGGGAGCGTCCTGGGAGAACACGAGCGTGTCGGCGCGCGGCGCCATCTCGTAGGTGGGCGCGCGCAGGCCGCGACCGAGCGCCGCGCGGCGGATGACGCGCTCGAACGCGAACAGGCCGTTGGCCATGAAGACGATGTCCGGCGCGAAGTCGTCGAGCACCTCGGTTGCCGCGCGCTCGACGGCCTCGGCGCCGACCGCGAAGTCCTCGGTCGCGGCCGGGCCCTCCGGTACCCGCTGGGGCTGCGTCGTACGGAGGAACCATTGCACGCTGATCGACGACTCGGCGTAGGGCCGGGCGTCGTCGCTGTGGTTCGCATGCAGGTGCGCCGGCGCACGGCGCGGGTCGGCGCCCCACGGCAGGTGGTCCGACAGCCGGTAGGAGCGCACCCCGGCGACGCTCGTCAGCGTGTCCGTGTACCAGGCACAGCGGTCGCACGGGCGCGGATGGACGTTGCGCCCCCAGCCCATCTCGCAGGCCGGCTGGCCGCCGCCGCAGGTGAGCAGCGCCACCTCCGCGCCGCGCATCCGCAGCGCCTGGGCGAGGGTGAACTCGTAGGCGCCGTGGCTGACCCATCCGCGCAGGGCGAGGATCAGCACGCGCGGAGTGCGGGGCTCGCTCGCCGTGGTCGGCGCGGTCTTCGCCGCCTGGCGCGCGACCTCGGCCATCTCGGCGAAGTGCCCCTGGCGGCGCAGCATCGCGCGATCGAGTGGTCGGCGCACGCGCGCGGCGAGGCGGTCCGCGGCCGCCGGGTCATCGCTGTAGGAATGCTGGTTTCCCAGCGCGCGGAGCCGGCCCGCGAGCCGAGCGAGGGGGCCAACTGCCATCACGCGCCAGTATGAAGATCGCCGAAGGCGAGCCGCAGCATCGGCGCCATCGTCGGCACCGCCGCCGCTGCGTCGGCGGCCAGCTCGTGGGCGGCGCGCGCGGGCCGCAGCGCCAGCGCGTCGTGCTCGCCGGGGTTGGCGTGCTCGGCGACCGCTCGACGCGCTCTGGACTCGGGCACCGTGAGCACGAAGCAGACATCGGCGACGCCATCCGCCTTGTCCTCGACGACGCCCACGACCGCAATCGCCTCGACCTCGTCGCGGCCGATCCCGGCCTCCTCGCGCAGCTCGGCGAGGAGCTGGTCCTCGAGCACGTCCGCCGCGTCCGACGGTGACACCGAGCCGGCCGGCACCGGCTCCCACACGCCGGGGTACTGGGTGACGTGCGCGGTGCGGCGGCCAAGCAGCACGCCGTCGCCGGCGCGCGTGATGCCGGTGACGCCGAGGGGCCTGACGCCGAGGTCCGCTAGGCCGCCGCGCTGCACGACGAAGTCGCGGTAGCTCGCGATCTCCGCTTCGATCTTCGCGGTGCCGTCCTCGACGCGCAGATCACGCACGGACAGCAGGCGACCGTCGAAGAGCTGGGGTTCGGTCGCGAGGATCGTGCGCCACGCCGCCTCGACGGTGCGCTCCACGGCGGGCGGCAGCGGCGCGCGCGCCATGACGACGAGCTCGCACCGCGACGCTGCCGTGGCGCTAGGCACCGCGCAGCAGCTCGAGCGCGTCGGCGAGGTCCGGGCTCGCCTGTGCGCCGCTGGCCGTGATCCACGCGCCGTCGGGCTCCGCGCCGGCGCTGGCGATCGCAATGCAGCGCAGTCCGGCGGCGATCGCGGCCTGCACGCCGGCGCGGCTGTCCTCGATCGCGATCGCCTCGTCCGCTGCGACGCCCAGCCGCCGCAGCGCCTCGAGGTAGCCCGCCGGAGACGGCTTGGCCTGCTCGACGTCGTCGCCGGTGACGATGGTGTCGGCGCGCTCCAGCAGGGCGCAGCGCTCGAGCACGCGCATGGTCAGCTCGCGCGGTGCGGAGGTGACGATCGCCGTGCGCACCCCGCGGCCGCGGACGTCGTCGAGCAGGGCCAGCGCCCCGGGCGCGAGCGCCGCGTCGCCCACGTAGCTGTGTTCGAGCAGCGCGAGGTACTGCTCCAGCAGTTGGTCGTGGCCGCCCTCGAGGCCGAGCTTGAGCTCGAGGCCCCGGACGACGTCACGTAGCGCGGTACCGTTCCAGCGCTCGAAGGGCGGGGCGTCGGCGTCCGGCGCGTGATCGGCGATAAACCGCCGATAGGCCTCCCGCAGCGAGGGGAGGCTGTCGATGAGCGTGCCGTCGAGGTCGCACAGGACAGCGCTGGTCGCTACGCGCGCTCCCATACCCACAAGCGGTTCTGGCCAAAGGGAAGTTGCTCGCCGGCGCCGCGACCGAGCACGAGCAGCGCCTCGGTGAGGGCGGTGAGCAGCGGTGAGTCGTACTGCACCTCGCCGTCGCCGAGGCTGGGCTCGACGGCGTAGAGGAGAAGGTCGTGGATCGCGCCGAGGTCCTCGACGTCGCGCAGGGCCATGTCATGCGCGAACGGGGCGATGACGGAGTCCTCGTCGATGAAGTGGTTGAACGCCGCGGCGGGGCGCACGGGCAGGCCGAGCGCCGTGCGCACGTCGTTGAGGCGCGCATGCGTCTGCACGCTGTTCTCGAGCATGAGAAACCGCCCCGCGGGCGCGAGCATCGACGTGATGCGGCGCATCGCGTCGAGCTGCTCGTCGGCCGATGCGAGGTTAATGAGCATGCGGTTGGTGAGCGCGAGGTCGACGGCCTGCACGGGCAGCTCCCAGGCGGCGCCGACGTGCGACGCGCCGTCGCCGTCTAGGGCCAGCGGTGCTTCGAGTCGGCGAGCGTCGCCGACGTGGAAGGCGACGCGGTCGGAGACGTCGTTCGGGGCCTCGCGCACGGCGGCGACCGCGTGGCCGATCATCTCCGCCGAGAAGTCGAGGCCCAGGTAGCGCAGCTCGGGGTGGTGGTTGGCGAGGGCCAAGCCGTTGTAGCCGTTGCCGCAGCCGATCTCGAGCAGCGTGAGCGCGCCCCCGAGCCCGTCGATGTGCCGCGAGATCGCCTCGAGCTCGAGGCGCTTGATGCTGTGGCACTTCGTCGTCGCCCGCAGGTCGCTGCCGTAGGTGGACGCCCAGGCCTCCCAGTGCGCGCGGTTGGTGGAGGCGCCGAGGGTCACGACACGGCGTACGGGGTCAAGTCGTGCGGTCCGAAGATGGCCGCATTCTGACGCATCGTGCCGCTGGGGTCGTCTGCGGGCCACATCGGCGCATCGCCTACGCTGGGCGGGTGCCGGACGACCTGCAACCGATCTGGGCGATTGTCGCCGGGCGCATGGGCTCGTCGCGGCTTCCGGGCAAGACCCTTGCGCCGCTGGTGGGGCAGCCGTCGCTGGGCCACATCGTCGATCGGCTGCGGCGCATTGCGGCGCTCGACGGCGTGGCCATCGCGACGACCGAACACGAGCGCGACGAACCGATCCGGGCGTTCGCCACGGGCAAGGGCATCCCCTGCTTCTCGGGTTCCGAGCAAGACGTGCTCGGGCGCACGCTGGCGGCCGCACGTGCGGTCGGCGCGCAGACGATCGTTCAGGTTACGGGCGACTGCCCGCTCGTGGAGCCGCGCGTGGTCGAGCGCGTCCTGGAGGCCTACACGGAGCACAGGCCCGACTACGCGTCCAACGTGCTCGACGACGAGACCTTCCCCATCGGGCTCGACGTCGAGGTGTTCGCCACCGACCTGCTGGCCGAGGTCGACCGGCGCGCCGTCGAACCGCAGCACCGTGAGCACGTCACTCTCTTCGTCTACGAGCACCCCGAGGAGTTCCGGCTGCTTGGGCTGCGCGCGGAGGGGGCCGATGCGCGGCCGGACCTGCGCGTCTGCATCGACACCGCAGCCGACCTCGAGGTCGTCTCGGCGATCTACGAGGCCCTGTACCCGCGCGATCCGGAGGTCCGCCTCGAGGATGTCATCGCGTTCCTCGATGCCCATCCGCAGCTCGCTCGCCGCAACGTGGAGGCGGCCGCGTGACGGCGGTCCTCGACGCGCTCGTGGTCGGCGCGGGCGCCGTCGGCTCGGGATATGACGAGAGCCGAGCGGGCGATGCGCCGCTGACCCACGCGGGCGCCTACGACCGCCATCCAGCGACGCGCCTGGTGGGCGCGGTCGACCCCGATCCACGCGCCCGCGAGCGCTTCACGGCGCGCTGGGGCGTGCCAGCCCACGCCGAGCTGGAGGCAGCCTTGACCGCCGGCGTGCCGGCGGTCGTCAGCCTCTGCACGCCGGCCGCGGGACGCGAGCGGCTTGTTGAGCAGTTGCTCGACGCGGGCGTGCGGGCGCTATGGTGCGAGAAGCCGATGGCCGCAGGTACGGCCGAGGGCACGCTGATCGTCGCCGCGTGTGAGCGCGCGAACGTCGCGCTGCAGGTCAACTTCCTGCGCCGCTTCGATCCGCTGCATGCCCGGGTGGCGAGCCGCGTCCGCAAACTCGGCGGCGTCGAGCAGCTCGACGTGCGCTACGGCGGACCGCTGCGCGGCTACGGGACGCACGGCGTCGACCTCTTTCGCTGGTTCGCCGGCGAGGTCGCGTGGGTCGACGCGGTCGCGGTCGAGGGCCGCGAGCCGCTCGTCGTGCTCGGGACCGCCACGGGAGCGATCGGCGTGCTCGCGCAGGTGCCGGCGACGGCGGCCGAGCTCTTCGAGGTCGACATCCTGAGCGGCGGGGAGCGTCTTGTGCTCGGTGGCCTCGGCGAGCAGCTCGTCGTCGCCACCGCGGGGCCCTCTGCGCTGTTCGACGGTGTCACCCGTCTGGACTACGGCGGGGCGCGCGATGCGTCCGGCGTGGCACAGGCGATGATGGGCGGCGTGCAGGCGCTCGTCGACCATCTCCGCGACGGGACGCTGCTGCCATGCAGCGGTGCCGACGGCCTCGCCGCGTTGGCGGTCCACGACGCGGTCGACGCGGCGCTCACAGCGCGGGGGCGGGTCGTCCCCACGGTGGCGGCGTGAGCAGGCTCGCAATTCATGGCGGAACGCCGGTCCGCACGGAGCCGTTCGCCGCCCAGAACACGATCGGAGAGGAAGAGAAGCAGGTGGTCATGGAGGTGCTCGACTCCGGCAACCTGTCCCAGTTCCTTGGCGAGTGGTCAGAGGACTTCATGGGCGGGCCGCGTGTGCGCGCGGCGGAGCGGGCGTTCGCCGAGCGCCTCGGCGCACGGCATGCGATCTCCGTCAACTCGGCCACCACGGGCCTGCAGGTCGCGCTCGCGGCTGCGGGCGTGGGGCCGGGCGACGAGGTCGTCGTCTCACCGTTCACGATGTCGGCCAGCGCCGCGGCGGTCGTGCTTCAGAACGCCGTGCCGGTGTTCGCCGACATCGAGGACGAGACATATGGGCTCGATCCGGCCGCGATCGAGGCCGCGATCACGCCGCACACGACGGCGATCATGGTGACCCACATCTTCGGCCATCCGGCCCGCATGACGGAGCTGCTCGAGATCGCCGAACGCCACGGGCTCGCGGTCGTCGAGGACGCGGCGCAGTCCATCGGCGCGACGCACCACGGGCGCCAGACCGGCACGCTCGGCACCGCCGGTGTGCTCTCGCTGAACTATCACAAGATCATCCACTCGGGCGAGGGCGGCATCGTCCTGACCGCCGACGACGAGGTGGCGCGTATCGCGCAGCTCTCGCGCAACCACGGCGAGGTCGTCGCCGACCAGGCTGGGCTGGCGGGGATCGCGAACACGATCGGCTCGAACTTCCGCATGACCGAGATCGAGGCCGCCATCGCATTCGCGCAACTGCGCAAGCTCGATGGCCTGCTGGAGCTTCGCCGGGGTCTCGCCGCGCGGATGACCGAGCGCCTGGACGGCATCGCCGGCGTGCGCGGCGCAATAATCGCGGAAGGTTGCACCCACACCTTCTACGTCTATCCGCTGCGCCTGGAGGACGAGGTGCTTGACGCCGTGCCGCGCAGCGCAGTCGTCCGCGCGCTCGCGGCGGAGGGCATCCCGGCGTCTAACGGCTACGTGACCCCCCTGTACCTGCAACCGATGTATCAGCAACGCATCTCCCGCGGTACGCGCGGGTGTCCCTGGACCTGCGGTCACTGGAAGGGCACCGTCTCCTACGTGAAGGGCATCTGCCCGGTCACCGAGCGCCTGCACGAGCGGGAACTCATGCTCGTTGACGTGACCCGTAGCCCGTTGCACTACGACGATGTCGACGATGTCACGGACGCGCTGGAGAAGGTCCTCGGCGACCTCGACGGGCTACGCCAGATCGCCGTCGAGGCTCCCGCATGACCCGTGCCGCAAGCATCCTCGTCGTCGCGCGAGACGCCGGTGCCGCCGCGGCTTTGGCGCCCGTGGCCCGCGCGATCCTCGACAAGGGCTCGTGTATCCCTGTGATCGTCGCCCACGCCAAGGCCGTAACGGTCTTTGAGCGCGCGGGCCTGCCCGTGCTGGCTCTCGCGGAGGAGCCGGCGGCCGAGCAGGTCGACTCGCTGTTGGTTCGGGAGCGTGTGCGCTGCGTGTTGACCGGCTCTTCGATGCGCCCCGCGCGCGACGACCTCTTCTGGTCGGGGGCGCGCCGCGCGGGCGTCCCGAGCCTGGCCGTGCTCGACCACTGGTGCAACTACGCCGAGCGATTCACCCAGCGCGTGCCCTTCGACACGCTGCCCGATGCGCTCGCTGTGATGGATGCCGTCGCCCGCGACGCGCTCGTGGACGCAGGCTGTCCCGCGGAGGCGCTGCGGGTGACCGGCCAGCCGTATTTCGACGACCTGTTCGTGCGGATGGGCGACCTCGATCGAGCCCATGTGCGCCACGAACTCGGGATCACGCTCGACCGGCGCCTGGTCGTCTTCGCATCCGAGCCACAGGAGCGCTACTACGGCCAGACGCTGGGCTACACCGAGGACACGGCCCTCGCCGCCATCGTCGACGCCCTCGGGCGGGCCGACCCGTCGGCGCTGCTGCTCGTGAAATTGCACCCGCTGCAGGACGACACGGCCCATGAGGCCGCGCAAGTCGAGGGCCTGGCGGTCGAGATGCGCGTGCTGCGCGCCTATCCGGCGACACATCTGGTGGTCGCGGCCGACGCGGTGTTCGGGATGACGTCGGTATTTCTGCTGGAGGGCGCGATCGGCGGGCGCCCAACGCTCAGCATCCGGCCCGGCGGCGATCCAGCGGATCACTTCCTCTCACGACACGCCGACGCGATCACGTCGGTGGTCGATCCCGATCTCGTGCAACCGGCGGTCGCGAAAGCACTGGCGGCCGGGATCGGACCGCCGCGCGCCGCCGACGTCGGAACGGGTGCGGTGGTGCGAATCCTAGCGCTGATCGACGAGCTCACGGCAGCCCGCGCACCCGTTGCGGCGCAGACATGACAGCTATGAGCGTCTTCTTACGCGGCGAGCGGTGCAGCCTGCGCCCGCTGCGCCGGGACGACATCGACGGCGGCTGGGCGACGTGGTTCAACGACCAGCAGGTCACCGCCCACATGCTGCGCGGCGTGTTCCCGAACACGCCTGAGCAGCAGCTCGCGTTTTTCGAGTCGGTCGTGGCGGGTTCGCGGGACGATCTCGTCCTGGCCATCGTCAGCGAGCCCGGCGGCGAGCACGTCGGCACGATCGGGCTGCACCGCATCGACTGGATCAATCGCTGCGCCGAGTACGGCGTCGTGATTGGCGAGGCGTCGGCGCGCGGCCGTGGGATCGGCAGCGAGGCCACGCGCCTGATCTGCGCGCACGGCTTCGACAAGCTCAACCTGCACCGCATCTGGCTCGGCGTGATGGCGTCGCACACGGCTGCCATCCGGATGTACGAGCGCATCGGCTTTCGCGAGGAGGGCCGGCTGCGCGGGGAGATCCTGCGGGCAGGGCACTGGGAGGACAAGCTCATCATGGGGCTGCTTGCCGGCGAGCTGCGCAACGCGCCCGCCTGATGCGCCTGCTTTGCATCGACCACTTCTTCGAACAGGACATCGAGGCCCTGTCGCTCGCGCGCGGGAGGCACCAGTGCTGGTCGGTCGGCTACGCGCCGTTCCTGCACGCAGCCCTCGAAGAGTTTCCCGCCGAGGTCGCGACCGGCATCGACGCCTTCTTTCGCCCTGAGCACGCCGCCGCGCGCGAGCGCTACGCGAATCGCGCGGCGGCATTGCTGGACCGCTTATACCTCGCCTACCGGTTCGACTGTGTCTGCGCGCCGTCGGACACGTTCTTCTGGATACGCGCCGTGATCGAGCGCTGCCAGGCGCTCGGGATCCCCTTCACCGTTCTGCAGAAGGAGGCGACGATCCCGCCGGGCTGGCTCGAGGGCCCGGCCCGCGAGTGGGGGCAGATCTCACCGTTCATCGCCGACCACATGATGGTCTCCAGCGAGCACCACGCGCGCTTCTGGGTGAACGCCGCCACGCCCGCCGAGATCATCGATGTCACGGGCCAGCCGCGCTTCGACATCTACGCACGACCCGAGCGCTGGCGCTCGTTGGCGAGTCAGGGCATCGAGGTCGAGCCGCGTCCGACCGTGTTGTTTCTCACCTACGACGTCAACGCCTATCTGCCGATCATCGACCGCACCGGGCTGGCGCCCTGGCAGCAGCTGCGCGACGAGAGCGAGCGCGTGCTGCTCGAGCTCGCCGCTGCCTGCGCGGTCAACGTGCTCATCAAGAGTCACCCGCAGCCCGCCGAGGACCAGACTGCGCATCTGGCCGTGCTCGGGAGGGCGCCCGGCGTCACGATCGTCGACCCGCATAGCGACGTGCGCTACCTGATCACGGCGGTCGATGCCGTCATCGGCTTTCAGACGACCGCGCTGCTGGAGGCGCTGTCGGCCGGGCGGCCGACGATCTACACGTGGTGGTCGGACGCGACGGCGCTGTACGCCGCCGATCTGATCCCGTTCCATGAAGAGCGCGAAGCGCTCGAGGTGGTGCGCTCGCCCGCCGCGCTGCGCGCCGCGATCCGCGCCGCGGTCGCCGCCGGCGCGCTAACGCCCGAGCGCGGCGACGCCGGCCGCGCGCTCGTCAACACGTACATCGGTCCGGTCGACGGGAACGCCGCGACACGCTGCTGGGAGGCGATGGTGAACCTCGTGGGCGCGGCGCGGCGCAGCACCTCAGGGCTGGCGCTTGCACGCCGCGCCGAGCGGCTGCGGATCGCCCACGGTGTCGCGGCGATTGCGACAGGCGCCGCGTGGACGATCGCGGAGCGTTCGCTACCGATCGCGTACCGGGCCTACCGCGCTGCCGCCACGCGCGCTGGGGGGCCGGCCGGCGCGCTGTCGCGCGAGCAGGTGACGCGTGAGTTCGCGCGGCGGCGGCGTGTCTCGACTGACCGTCGCGCGGCCGCGTCACGCGGCCTGCGCTAAGCAGCGATGCGCAGACCGAGCGCTCTGCGCAGCGTCCCGATGAGAACGGCGCGCTGTGGGCGGCCGAGACCGAACGCCACGAAGCCGGCGAGTGAGATCGCGATCGAGACGAGCACGATCACGCCGACCTCGGCGAGGTTGCCGGCGCGGTTGGCGAGCCACAGAAGCGGCAGTGCCGTGGCGGACTGCAGCGCGAGCCCGGGAAGGTTCACGAACACGACCTGGCGCCACCACTCGCCCAGGCCAACCTCGAAGCGCCGCAGGAAGAAGCGCAGCAGAAACGGCCATACGAGAACCTGCGCGATCACGGTTCCGAGCACGACGCCCTCGATGCCTAGGGGTCCGACGAGCGCGATCGAGATGACGATGTTGATCGCGAGGTTCGCGATCGCCAGCAGCATCGTGAACCGCACGTGGCCGAGGCCCACGACCATCGTCGCACCGACAATGTGGACCACCGCGAACGCCAGGTAGATCGCGAACAGCCGGGTCGACGCGGTCGCGTCGAGCAGCCGCTCGCCGACCCATGCGCGGATCAGCGACTCGGCGAAGATGAACGTCGCCGCGGTGACAGGCAGCGACACCGCGACCGTGTAGGACGTGCCGCGCAGGAACATGTCGCGCAGGATGTCCGCGCGTGAACGTGAGAACGCGGCAGCCGGCAGTAGCGCGGATGCCGCGATCGACTGCACCATCGCGGCCCCGGCGTGGATTCGGTTGGCGATCTCGTAGGTCGTCACGAAGCTCGCGCCGAGCGCGACACCGATGATGAGCTTGTCCATCTGGCGGTAGATCGTGCCGGTGAGCCGGATGACGAACAGCGCGCCGCCGAAGCTCATGAGCTTGCGCAGCACCCCGCGCTGGACGTGCGAGCGCCGCACGCGCAATCCCGGCACGATCCGCCGCGCCAGCGTCCAGCCGAGCATCAGCACGACGAGCGAGCTCGCGGTCACGGTCGCGCCGAGCCCCGCGATCGAGCCATCGAGCAGGATCACGAGGACGAAGCCGATCGCCTGCGTGGCGGCGCGTACGAGCTCGATGGCCTGATAGGTGCCGAACCGCTGCGCGCCCTCGAGCACCGCGTACGCGATCCGGGCCGGCAGTTCGAACACGAGCTGGCCCGCGACGAGCGCGAAGCAGGCGACCGCAGCTTCGTGAAGCTCCGCGGGGATGTCGAAGACCTGGACGAGCGCGATCGAAGCGCCGACCATCACCGGCGTGAGCACGACCGAGAGGCACAGGAAGAACGCGAGTCCCGTCGAGACGACGCTGTTGACGGCGTCGAGATCCTCGTCGGAGCGAGCCTCGGCGACGTAGCGCGCCACCGCTCCCTCGATCCCGAGATCGGCGAGCGACGCGTACCCACCGAGAAACGAGAACGTCAGCGAGAGCGCGAAGACCCCGTATGCCGTCACCCCGAAGTGGGTGATGAGAAACGGCGTCAACGCCAGCGTGATCAGGACTGCGCTGACCGAGCCGAGGCCGTTCACCAGGGTGTTGCGCACGACCCGCGCGCTCGTGCCCTCCTCGGCCACGCGCCTAAGATAGCCCGCAATGCCGGGGACGAGCGATCAACCCACGGTCGCGATCCTCGGCCAGGGCTCGATCGGTCGCCGGCATGCCCGGCTCCTCGTCGAGCTCGGCTGCGACGTGGTCGTCCACGATCCCGCCGCGACCAATGTCGTGGTGCCGGGCACGCGCTGGGCGGGCGACGAGGCACAGGCGCTGGCTGATGCGAACGCGGCGATCGTGGCCAGCCCGACGAGCGAGCATCTCGCGCAGGCGAGACGGGTCGTCGACGCCGGCTGTCACGTGCTCGTCGAGAAGCCATTGTCGGTGACCGCCGACGGGGTCGACGAGCTCCTCGACGCTGCGCGGACTGCCGATGTGGCGGTGGCGGTCGCGATGAACCTGCGTCACCACCCCGGCCCGGCGGGCGTGCGGGCCGCGGTCGCCGGGGGCGAGATCGGTACGCCGCTGGTCGGCCAGGTGACGTGCGGCACCTATCTCCCCGATTGGCGACCGCAGATCGACTATCGCCAGTCCTACAGCGCTCGCCGCGAGCTCGGCGGCGGGGTCCTGCTCGACGTCGTCCACGAGGTCGACTACGCGTGCTGGATCCTCGGGCCCGCGATCGAGGTTTCGGCCTGGATGGGCCGCGTCTCCGATCTGGAGATCGACGTCGAGGACGTCGCGCTTCTGCACCTGCGCCATGAAGGGGCCGCGGTGAGCAGCATCGCGCTCGACTACCTGGACCGCAGCTACCG
>CAWGTK010000034.1:0-9829 GCA_963825485.1 uncultured Actinomycetes bacterium | reverse complement strand
ACAACGTGCGCGTGTGCAATATTTGCGTGCATGCAAGCATCTACCTCCCGCGCCGAGGCGACGGCTGACCCAGCCTCGTCCGCCAAGCTCGCCGAGCAGCTGCTCGCGCTCTGGCGCGCCGTCATGGCCCCGCGCGGGGTCAGCGCGTACGCGATCTTCGAGCAGCTCGACCTCACCCTCACGCAGGTCAAGGCGCTCAGCGCGCTGGCGCCCGAGGCCGAGCTCACCGTCAAGGAGCTCGCCGAGCTCCTCGGTCTCTCGCTCCCGGGCGCCAGCCGCGCGGTCGACGCGCTCGTCGAGCGCGGGCTGCTCGGCCGCCGCGAGGACACGACCGACCGGCGCATGAAGCGCCTGACCTGCACCGCCGCCGGCCGCGACGCCCTGCGCCGCCTCGACGAGGCGCGCCTCGCCGGCCTCGAGCAGTTCACGGCCACCCTGCCCGCGGCCCAGCGCAAGCGCCTCTCCGGCGCGCTTGCCCCGATCCTCGATGACCGGCCGCGGCGCGCGGATGAGGACGCGGCATGACCAAGCGGATCGCGCTCAACGACGACAACCGGCGCTGGTGGACGCTCGCCGCCATGTGCTTCGCGCTGTTCATGATCATGCTCGACAACACCGTCGTCAACGTCGCGCTGCCGTCGATCCAGCGCGACCTGCACACCTCGGTCGCGCGGCCTGGAATGGACGGTCAACGCCTACATGCTCGCCTTCGGCGTGCTGCTCGTCACCGGCGGGCGGCTCGGCGACATCTTCGGCCGCCGGCGCGTCTTTCTCATCGGCGTCGTCGATCTTCGCCGCCTCGAGCCTGTTCATCGGCTTCTCACAGTCCTCCGCGTGGCTGATCGGCGGCCGCGCGGCCCAGGGCATCGGCGCGGCGCTGATGATGCCGGCGACGCTGTCGATCATCACGAACACGTTCCCGCCGCACGAGCGCGGGCAGGCGATCGGCACCTGGGCCGGCGTCTCGGCGCTCGCGCTGGCGATCGGCCCGGTGCTCGGCGGCGTGCTCGTCGAGCACGTCTCCTGGCAGTCGATCTTCTTCATCAACCTGCCCGTCGCCGCCGGCGCGATCGTCGTCACGCTGTTCGCGGCGAGCGAGTCGCGCGACGAGACCGTGGTCCCAAAGGTCGACATCGCCGGCATCAGCGTCATCACGCTCGGCCTCACCGCGCTCGTGCTCGCGCTCGTCGAGGCCAATGCCTGGGGCTGGGGCTCGCCGCGGATCCTCGGCCTGTTCGCGCTCGCGGCGCTCGGCATCGCCTTCTTCGCCGCCGTCGAGCGACGCGTGCCCGTGCCGATGATCGACTTCAGCTTCTTCCGCGCGCCCACCTTCCTCGGCACGAACATCGTCGCGTTCATCATCTCCTTCTCGATGCTCGGGATGTTCTTCTTCCTCAGCCTGTACATGCAGAACGTCCTGCACTACTCGCCGCTGGAGGCGGGCATCCGCTTCCTGCCGACGACGCTCATGGTCATCGTCATCGCCCCGATCGCCGGCCGCCTCACCGACCGGATCGGGCCGCGACCGCTCATCGTCGCCGGGCCTCGCGCTCGTCGCCGTCTCGTTGCTGTGGCAGTCCTTCCTCACGCCCACGACGGGCTTCGGCTTCCTGCTTCCCGGCTTCGTCCTCATGGGCATCGGGATCGCGCTCGTGATGTCGCCGATGAGCACGGCCGCGATGAACGCCGTCGACCAGTCCAAGGCCGGCGTCGCCTCGGGCATCCTCTCGATGAGCCGGATGATCGGGGGCGTGCTCGGCGTCGCGGTGCTCGGCGCGTTCATCGGCGCACCGAGCTCGGTCGCCGGCTTCGTCGACTCGCTCGGCGACGGCCTGATGATCGGCGGGTTCGTCGCCGCCGCCGGCGCGATCGTGGCCTGGCGCCTCATCTCCCCCGAGCTCGCGGGCGGCGCGGTGCGCCAGGCACCGCCGCTGACCGGCGAGGCGCCCGCCCCCGCGGTTGAACCGGCGCGCGAGCACGCCGGCGCCTGACTGAGCTCACATCACACATCCGCGCCGCCGGACGTAGTAGAAGTGACGGTGCGATGCGGGAGTTCACGCCAGGCGATGTCTTCGCCGATCACCGCATCGACGCCCTCGCGGGCCGCGGCGGCATGGGCGTCGTCTACCGCGCGACGCAGCTCGGGCTGGAGCGCACCGTCGCGCTGAAGGTCATCAACCCGGGCCTCGCCGACGACGAGGACTTCCGCCGGCGCTTCGTCGCCGAGTCCAAGGCCGCCGCCTCGGTCGAGCATCCCAACGTCCTCCCCGTCCACTACGCGGGCGAGCACGACGGCGTGCTGTTCATCGTCATGCGCTACGTCGACGGGCCCGACCTGCGCGGCTCGTCCGTGCCGAAGGGCGCCTGGATCCCGAGCGGACCGCGCACGTCGTGGCGCAGGTCGGCGGGGCGCTCGACGCCGCCCACCGCCACGGCCTCGTGCACCGCGACGTCAAGCCGGCCAACGTCCTGCTCGGCGAGGACGACCACGCCTACCTGACCGACTTCGGCCTCACCAAGCAGCTGACGCTGAGCGCGGACGGCGGCCTCAGCCGCACCGGCGCGTGGGTCGGCACGCTCGGCTACGCCGCGCCCGAGCAGATCCGCGGCGAGCGCGTCGACGCCCGCACCGACGTCTACGCGCTCGGCTGCGTGCTCGTCCACGCGCTCACCGGCAGCCCGCCGTACGTGCGCGACAGCGACCACGCCACGATGTGGGCGCACCTCAACGCGTCCCCTCCGACCGAAGGACGTCCCGCCGGAGTTCGCCGGGCTTGTCAAGCGCGCGCTGGCCAAGGACCCGGCGGACCGCTACCCCTCGGCCGGCGACCTCGGCCGCGCGGCGCTCGTCGCCGCCGGCAACAGCCCGATCCCAGGTCGCGAGCGGATCGTCGCACGCGGGAGCGCGGCGCCGTCCGGCGCAAGCGAGACGGCTCCCACACCCAGCCCTGACGCCGAGACGACCGCATCGCCGCAGGTGCGAGCGGAGATCGTCACCGTTCCGACGCTCCGCGCGACGCGCCGGTCCACGACCATGAGGCGACGCAGCCGGCTCGCGCCGCGGCGGCGGCTGGCCATCGCCGGCGGCGTATGCGCGCTCGCCGCCGCGGCGGCGCTGGCCGCGGTGACACTGCCCGGCTCCGGCGACGATCCGCCCGCGCGGACGACCGCCACCGGCGCACCGGGGTCGGACTCCGACGGACCGCGCGCCGCGATCGCCGGCACGCCGATGCGCGGCATCGAATCTCCGCTGTCGCTCACGAGCACCGGCGGGACGGTGTGGGTGAGCGGTCGAGCCCCGTACGTGGCGCTCTACGACGCCCACACCGGCACGCGGGTCCAGACGCGCCCCGACGTCGGCTCCGGCGCACATGCCATCACCGCGGGACACGGCTCGGTGTGGGTGCTCAACGCGACCACCAACGAGCTGATCCGGATCAACGCGCGCAACGGGCGGCGGGCGGCGAACAGCCCAGGCACGCTCACGACGACCGGCCAGGCCCTCGTCATCGCGTCGGGCGACGGCGCGGTCTGGGTCGGCGTGCGCGCGGCGAACGCCGACAACGACTACGTCCTGCGGATCGATCCCGGCGGCGGTCCCCGCCAGACGCTCCCCGTGCCCGGCGGCGTGCAGGATCTCACCGCCCGCGGAGGCTCGCTCTGGATCACCAACCGCGCGGCGTCGACCGTGACGCGCGTCAACACGTCGACCCTGCGGATCGTGAACGTCATCCCGGTCGGCTCCGGCCCGAAGGGCATCGCCGTCGATGACGACGCAGCCTGGGTGGCGGCCGCCGGCGACGACGCGCTGTCGCGCATCGACCTGGGCACTCTGAAGGTCACGCGGATCGCGCTGAAGACGATGCCCGACCGGGTCGCGGCGACCCGCGGCGGCATCTGGGTCACGGCGCGGGCGGCCGGCCGCCTGCTGCGCATCGACCCTGCAACAGGCACGGTCCGAGAGCGCATCACCACGGGCTACGACCCGTACGCGCTGGACGTCGTCGGCAGCGACCACATCTGGATCGGGCTCGTGCGCGGGGACGCCGTCCAGCGGGTGCGGTTCTTCCGGTAGGCCTGCTCCCCACGCGCGGGACCGCCGCCGCGTAGGATCCAGCGCGTCTGAAGCGCAAGCGAACCAAGGGGTAGCACCACTGTGGCCGTCGATCTCAGCCAAGTTGCAACCGTGGAAACCGAGCCGGGCGAGCTGCCCGCGACGATGGCCGCCTGGGTCATCCGTCAGGAACGCGAGAGCGAGCCGAAGGACGCCTTCCAGATCGAGGAGATCGAGGTCCCCGAGCCCCAGGCGTTCGAGGTGATCGTGCGCGTCATGGCCGCCGGCGTGAACTTCAACAACGTCTGGGCGGCGCTCGGCAAGCCCGTGTCGGTCTTTCGCTACCACCCCAACGAGGACCACCACATCGGCGGCTCGGACGCCTCGGGGATCGTCTGGAAGGTCGGCCCCGGCGTCACGCGTTGGAGCGTCGGCGACGAGGTCGTCATCCACTGCAACCAGGCCTCCTACGAGGACGTCGAGGTCCACGGCCTCGACCCGATGGCAGCGCCCAGTCAGCAGATCTGGGGCTACGAGACGAGCTGGGGCTCGTTCGCCCAGTTCTGCAAGGTCCAGGCCCAGCAGCTGCTCGCCAAGCCCGAGCACCTGTCCTGGGAGGAGGCGGCCTCATACGGCCTGACGTACTTCACCGCCTACCGGATGCTCATGGACCAGGTCGACCTGCAGGCCGGCCACAAGGTCCTCATCTGGGGTGCGGCCGGCGGCCTCGGCGTCTTCGCCACCCAGCTCTGCGCGCTGACCGGCGCCGACTGCGTCGGCGTCGTCTCATCCGACGAGAAGGGGGAGCTGGTCAGGCAGCTCGGCGCCAAGGACTTCATCAACCGCAACGAGTTCGCCGGCATGATGCGCAAGGGCGGCGAGACGCCTGAGGAGGAGAAGGCCCGCTTCGCCGAGTCGCGGCGCTTCGGCAAGCGCGTCAAGGAGATCCTCGGCGGCGCGCCCGACATCGTCTTCGAGCACGTCGGCAAGGCGACGTTCCCGACAAGCGTGTTCGTCGTCAAGCCGTTCGGCAAGGTCGTCATCTGCGGCGCCACCTCGGGCTTCGATCTCGACTTCGACGTGCGCTACCTGTGGATGCGCCAGAAGCAGATCATCGGCTCGCACTTCGCGAACGCCTGGGAGTGCACGAAGGCCAACGACCTCATTCGCGAGTCCAAGATCCGTCCCGTCCTGTGGAAGACGATGCCCTTCGAAGGCGTCGCGGAGGCCCATCAGCTCATGTACGAGAACAAGCACTCGGGCAAGATCGCGATCCTCGTGGGCGCGACCGAGACCGGTCAGGGCAAGACCGCGGAGGGACCCGGCGCGATCAACGCCGAGGTCGGCAGCTGATGGCCGCCGGCGTCGTCCATCTGCCGGTCTACGCGACCGGGTTCCGCGGCGAGGACGTCGAGGCCGCGCTGAGCCAGATCGCGCCGATCTCCACGCGTTACGGTGCGACGCGTTACGAGGTCTTCCGCTCGCGCGACGATCGCTACAAGTTCCTCCTCGCCATCGACTTCGACAACAAGGCCGACTGGGACGCGTACTGGTTCGGTCCCGAGTTCACCGAATGGCGCGCCGCCTGCAGCGGCTGGTACCAGGTGCCGCTGCTCTACGTCTGGAACGATCTCGTGACGCGCGGCGAGGTGCGTGAGGAGGCTACGGCCGACGCTGCGAGTGGTTCGTCCTGAACGGGGCCTCAGGACGGACCACGGTGCTTGATCGCCGGATTCGCGATCCGGCCGAGGCGCTCGACGAGCCGCAGCCACTGCTTCGGGCGCAGCCCCGGCGCCGTGACCCGCGGGCCGGACACGGGGCGGAAGCCGACGTGGATGTGGTCGGCGTGGTCGGTCATGGCGAAGGCGGTCGGCGCGCCGTCGTAGCGCATCAGGCTGATGATCTGCGCGGGCGCCATCGCGCCCTGCAGCGTCAGTAGCCGGCGCACGGTGACGTCGGCGATCGAGCCGGCGCCCTGGTTGCCGAGGATCGGCTGGCCGTTGATCTTCGTGATGTCCACGCCGTTGCCGGAGGAGTGCTGTGAGACGTTGCCGGTCTCGGTGTAGAAGCGGTGCCCGCAGCTCAGCGAGGAGACCGTCGGGCGCAGACCGTTGGCAGCGAGGAACTCGAGCGTCGCGAGCACGCGGCGATCGACGACCCCGGCCTGGATGTCGCGCCGGCCGCACGCGTAGATCTCGATCGCAGGGTTGGCGAGCACGCGACGGGCCAGCGTGTCCTTGCTCATGAGCAGGATCTGGCCGATCGAGCCGCCCGCCAGCGCCCCGGCGCCGTTGGCGCGGAAGATGGCCGTCGACTCCAGCAGCCGCCAGCCCTTGATGAACGGCTCGGGGTCGAGCGCCGGCGCGCCCTTGCCGGGCGGACGGATCGCGAAGCTCATGTCGGACTTCGTGTTCGTCGACGTCGGGCCGATGCGGCCGAGGATCGTGCCCGCAATCACGCGCCGGCCGGCGATCAGCCGCTTGAGCTCGAGCTCGTTGCGCTCGAGGCCGACGTCACCCGCGAAGTACGAGCGCAGGCTCGCCGATGCCGGCAGCGCGAACGTCGCGTCGAGGATCTGGCGACGGCCGCCGGACGCCAGCGAGCGCGAGCGGCCCGGGTTGGCGAACAGGCGCTCCTTGTTGACGGTGGCCCGCGCGGCGGCGGCGAGCTCGTGCGGGCTCGGCGTCGGGGGGCCGATGAAGCTCCGGCTGCCGGCGGCGGGCTCCGACCTGCGGTTCGTGCCGGCGCTGGCCGGCCCGCTGGGCACCGGGTCGGCGGTCGGCGTCGCCAGGGGTGCCAGCGGCTGCGGCACGGCGCCTGAGCCGCCGGGGGCGACGGCGGTGCGGACGACGTCCGCCGCCGGGCGCTCCTTGGCCACGAGCACGCTCGTGGCCACCGACGCGAGGTGCCCGTAGGTGTAGGTGTTGCCGTAGGCGTCGCGCAGCATGACGTAGCGCCCCAGCCGCGGTGACGTGCCGACGCGCATGATCCGCCCGTCCTGGACGGCGACGGCCGGCGCGCCGGCGGCGGCCTGGATGCGCAGGGCGCTGCGGGCCGGGGCGCCTGGCGCGCGGTGCGCGTAGCTCAGGCGCGCGGCGATCGGCGAGCGCCCCTGCGTCAGGCCGGTCAGCGAGCCGATGAGGTCCGACGGCAGGCCGGCGATGAAGCGGGCGCGCTGCAGGACGTCGTTGACGTACCAGTCGGCGTGGTTGTAGGCGAAGACCGCCTTGCGCAGGTCCTCTTCCGCGCCGGCCGCCTTCAGGTAGCGCGCGGCGGCGAAGATCGCGTCAACCGGGTTGTAGGGGTCCTTCGTGCCGTCCTCGTTGGCGTCGACGCCGTACTGGCGCCAGCTGGCGGGCATGAACTGCATCCAGCCGGTCGCGCCGGCGGACGAGACGTTGACGTTGCGCCCGTAGTCGGTCTCGATCTCGTTGATGGCCGCCAGGACCTCCCACGGGACGCCGTACTGGATCCCGGCCGCCTGGTAGATCGACAGCAGAAACGGTGGGATCTGGAAGCGCCCGATGAAGAAGTTCGGGATCTGCGCCATGGATGTCGACGGCGCGAGGGCCCCGGCGAGGGCGTCGGCCTCCGCCGCCTCGGCACCCGCGTCCGCATCGGCATCCTCTTCCTCGTCCTCGGTCGCCTTCGGATCGGTCCACGGCTCGAGGACGTCGTCGCCGAGCTTGAGCGTCTTCGCGGGAGGGCGCTCGGGCGCCGGCGGCAGATCGAGCTTGGGCAGCGGGTCACCCACGAAGTCCAGCGGGCCGTTGACCGGCGGCGTCTGCAGGCGGGGTGGGCGAGCGCTCGTCGTCGGCACGGTGGTCGTCGGCTCGGTGGTCGTCGGCGCAGCGCCAGCCGGCTCGGGAGCGGGCGTCGTGGTCGGGGGCGCGACGGGTTCCGCCGGCTGCTGGGCAGCCGTCGGAAGAGCGTTGCCGCCGACGATTCCCACGCCGAGGGCGAGGATCGTGACGAATCGCCGGGAAGTGCGACTAGGCGTTGTTGGGGCCTCGATCAGGGGTCCTCGCATCGCTGATTGGCCGGGGACCTCCCCCTGCCGCCCTCGCACCGTACCGGACCGGACGGCCGGCGCGGCGCATGCACCCCCTACTCTCTTCACATGCACCCGACCGAGCACCGCGGCCTGCGCGAGCTGTACGCGATGACCCGCCGCCTGCGGGCGCACTGGCGCACGCTCGCCGCCCGGCTGGACTCGACCGCCCCCGCGCAGGCACAGCTGCTGCGCGACGGCTCGGACCTCGCGCGCACCCTGCTCGGCGAGCTGAGGGCCGTCACCGCGGCCCGCGACGTCTACGGCCAGCCGCTCGCCCAGGGGCTCGGCAGCCAGCTCGCCGGGGTGCGCAGCAACCTCCTCGACCCGGCGCTGGAGATCAACCAGGCGCTGCGCTTCGCAGCGCTCGACGTCGTCCACGTGGTCACGTTGCTGGACTACCTCGCCCGCGTCGCCACGCACGATGGAGACGACGAGCTGCGGGCCTTCCTCGCGGGCTGGTCGGCGCAGATGCACGCGCAGGAGGACGCGCTGCGCGCGGCGGCCGTCGCCCTCGGCGACGACCCGGACCTCGGCGTGAAGGCTTCGACGCCGGGCCTGGCCGGCAAGATCGGCCACGGCGCCGCGAGCGCGGTCGGCACGGTCGGCGAGTGGGTCGACCGGCGCGCCGGCCGCTGACGTCACGCGGTCGGCGCCAGCGGGCCGACCGCGATACGTAGAGCGCGAACGCCTCGGGCGGCTGCGCCCCGCCGCCGCCGGCCCGGCTACGCGGCGTCGCTGCGTTCGCTGCCGCGATCGATGTCGGCCCGCAGCGCCCGCAGCGCCTGGCGGATGATCCGCGACACCTGCATCTGCGAGACGCCGACGACGCGGGAGATCTCCGTCTGCGTGAGGTCCTTGGCGAAGCGCAAACGCAGACCCTCGCGGTCGCGCTCGGAGAGGACGTCGAAAGCGTCGTCGAGCAGGACTCGCATCTCCGCGCGGCCGATCTCCGGGTCGCGCGCACCGATCGAGTCGGCCAGCGTGACGTCCTCGCCCGTCGGCTCGTCGAGCGAGCGCGTGCGGCGTGCCTCCTGGCTCTGGATCGTCAGCAGCACCTCCTCGAACGGCTCGGCCACGCAATCGGCCAGCTCCTGCACCGTCGGCGAGCGGCCCATCGACGTCGTCAGCTCGTCGCGCGCCTTGGCGAGGCGGATCTGCAGCTCCTGCATCCCGCGCGGCACCCGCATGGCCCACGTCTTGTCGCGGAAGTGGCGCTTGATCTCGCCGAGCACGGTCGGCGTCGCATAGGAGCTGAAGCGCACCTCGCGCGAGAGGTCGAATCCCTTGATCGCCTTCATGATCCCGACGCAGGCGACCTGCACGAGGTCGTCGATCGGCTCGCCGCGGCCGCTGTAGCGCCCGGCCAGCGCACGGGCGAGCGGCACCATCTCCTCGGCCAGCATGTCGCGGGCACGCGTGTCCCCGTCGACGTGATATGCCCGCAGGAGCATGCGCTCTCGGTCGGCCCGACCGGGGTTGGTGCTCGCCCCCTCGCTCACCCTGCCCCCAGCCTCGCACACCGCGGACCTCGCGGCCCATCCGCTCGACGATGGCGCTCACCGGCGCGGCCGGCTCGTCAGCCCTGCTCGAGCGGGGCCATCGTGAGGCCGGCGCCCTGCAGCTGGTCCCAGTACAGCTCGGCGGCCTCGCGATGGCCGGTCCACACGATCGCCAGTCCGCTGCGGTGGATCGTGTCCGCGATCTGGTACCCGCGGTCGACG
>CAWGTK010000033.1:0-37899 GCA_963825485.1 uncultured Actinomycetes bacterium | reverse complement strand
GGCTACCCGAGGCCAACGCCGGTCATAGCGCTTTCGCTTCTCGCGCGATTCGACAGCGACCGGCGCAACCGCGCGGCGCAAGACATGCGCCGAGCAAGTACGTCCGGACCAGCGGCCAGGCCCCCTTCGACGCGATGGCGAACTTCGAGCCGCGATCTACTCGCTGGGAACCGAGGCGCTCGCCGAGCAAGAGCGTCAGGTCACCGAGTCACGAAGCCGCGGGGCAACCCTGCTGGCCGGCGGCGCCGTCATCGCGTCGTTGCTCGCCAAGCCCGTCTTCAACGGCGACCATCCTTCGGGAGCCGCAGAGACCGTCGCTGCGGCGCTCGGCGTGATCGCAGCGGGCGGGCTGCTGATCTTCGTCGTGCTCCTGCCCGTTCCTCGCGAGCTCGGCTTCAGCGTCAACGCCCGCGAGACGTACCAGGCGCTGTGAGATCAGCAGATCCTGCCGCAGCCGACCGTCGATCTCGCGCTCGCTGAGGCGTTCGAGGAACGCCGCCAGGAGAACGCCAGAGCGGTAATAGCAACTGGTGTCGTTTCTCGGCATGGCCCTCGCAGCCCGCACGCTGGAGCCGAGCATCTGACGCGAGAGACGCGGATAGCGGCAACCAAGCTCTATGGCTCGTCGCTCCAAGTGCGCCGCCAGCGCGTGGTCATCGTCGTTGGCGGCTGCTGCGGCAAGTTCGTCGTAGCAGTCGCCCAGAATGTCGGCGGGAAGATCGTCGCTCGGCGCGAGCTCATCGAGCGCCGCCGACGCCTCCGCGAGGGTGGGAGCCGCTACATACGCCCGCAGGAGATCATCGAGGGCTGACACGACCTCAGGATCGGCGGCGCCCGCTGATCGGTCGCGTCTGCGGCGCCCGTGACGGCATTCATGCCTGCGCGGTCCTCACTACCCGGGTAGCGAGGTCGACTTCCAACTCGACATGCACGGCGCGCGGCTGGTGCGAGTCAGCGGCGGATCGGCGTCTCACGCCGCCGCGCCCTCCTCCGCCAGCAGCCGATCGGCCACCGAGCGCAGGTCGGAGTCCAGGTGCCCGCAGAGCACGTCGCGCAGGAGCGCGCGCAGATGGCCGGTCACCTCGCCGAGCAGCTTCTCGACGCCGCCGTCGGTCGGCGCCAGGCCGGCGATGATCGCGCGCTCCAGCGACGCGGCATGGGCGACGCGTTCGGTGACCTGCAGGCGCTGCTCGGGCGTCGCGCAGAGCGCCGCGACCCGGCCGGCGAGGCGTCCGCTCTGCGGTCCCTCCGGCTCGAGCAGGGCGCGCAGCGCGAGCAGATGGTCGGTCAGCGCCTCGAACGCGCTCGGCCGCTCGCAGCCGAGCTCGAAGCGCCGCAGCGCCCAGGCCAGCTCGCCGGCCCGCGGCGTGCGGCGGGCGATGAGGTTGCAGAAGGCGCGCAGTTCGTCCTCGGCCGGCTCGGTGATGAGCAGCACGCCGCTCGGGCGCGCGCTCGTCCCCAGGCCACCGGTCGTCCACGGTCCCGCGCCGGTGCGCTGCCACGCCACCGGGCCGAGCGCCACGCGCAGCGGGTCGTAGAGGCGCAGCGCGGTCAGCAGACGGCGCAGCCGCACGCCGGCCTCGGTCAGGGCGTCGCCGGCGCCGGAATCGTCGGACAAGGTCAGGCAGGCGAGCACGCACGGCTCGTCGGCGCCGCCCGCCCAGACCGCTTCGGCGGGCGCATCGGGCAGCTCGTCGCCTCGGATGAGCGACAGTCCCCTGCCGAGCGGCACCTCGGCCGAGACGAGCTGCAGGCCGAGCAGCGGCGCCACGACGACGACGTCGGCGTGGCCCTCCAGCAGCGCGTCCTCGAGCTCGCGGTAGGCGCGGTCGAAGCGCTCGGGCGTGACGACGAACTCGGTCGCCTCGCTGAACACGCGGCTGATGAAGACGCGCAGCGCGACGTCGGCGCGCTCGCGCGGCTCGGACGGCATGCGCGACTCGGAGCGGTCGCGCAGGTAGTCGCCGATGCCGTCCAGTGCGCAGAGCGCGCGCGAGGCCGCCGGATAGGTGGGCAGCCGCTCGAGCAGCCCCTTGCGATCGCGGATGTACGTCTCGGTCAGCGGTCGATAGCAGTACAGCGGCGTGTCGCGCCGCGCGCCGCGCGACTCGACGATCTCGAAGGGCACGTCGGCGCCGTCGGCGGTCTCCTCGGCGAGCTGGCAGGCGGCCTCCTCGGCAAAGGCGCTCAGGGCGGCGTGCAGGGGGCGGTGGGGCATGGCGGGGCGTTCGCCCCCCGGCTTCGGCCTCCTGCTCGCTGCATGGCCCCTCGCACCGGCCGCGCCACCGCCAGGCCGAACCGCGGCAACCGCACAGCAGGCGAAACAGGCGAAGCCGGCCGGGCCGGGCTGCCGCTGCGCAGCGTCAGTCCGATTCGGGCGGGTCGTCGATCAGCCGGCCGCGCAGGATGATGTCGTGGCTCGTGACGATCAGGCCCAGCCGCTGCCCGATCCCGGCGATCGCGCGCTCGAGCTCGGCATCGTCGAACGGCACGACGTCGCCGGTCTCCTCGAGGACGATGTGGTGGTGATGGTCGCCGGACGGATCGACCGGCTCGTAGCGCGCGACGCCGTCGGCGTCGAAGCGGCGCAGCAAACCGAGCTCGTGCAACGTCTCCAGCGCGCGGTAGACGGTCGCCGTCGACCCGGCGCTGCCCTCCTCGCGCAGCTGGTCGGCGATCTCCTGCGCGGTGAGCAGGCAAGTCTGGCGGCCGAGCAGCTCGACGACGGCGGTGCGGCCGGCGCTCGCGCGCAGGCCCGCGGCGCGCAGTACGGCGTTGGAGTGCTGCACCCAGCGCTTGTGCGTCGCGTTGCTCATCGGGGCATCCTGCCATGCGGCGTGGCCGCGCGGGCCGCCGGGTAGCATCGAAGCTCAATGCAAGCGCCCGACGTCATGGTGACGGCGGATGCCTCGCACACGAGAGCAGACCGGCGGTTGGCATCGCTGGACGGCCTACGCGGCCTCGCCGCGCTGTCGATCTTCGTCTTTCACGGATGGCTGTACACGATGCCGGAGCCGAGCGCCACGGACCGCTCGACGGTCGGCGACTATGCCGCCCACGAGCTGCGTCTCGCGCTGGTCCTGTTCTTCGTGTTGTCGGGCTTCCTGCTGTCGCGCCCCTGGTTCGCCGCCGCCCTCGGCGCGCGCCGACCCCCCAGCGTCGGGCGCTACGTGCGCTCGCGCGCGGCCCGCATCCTGCCCGCCTACTACGTCGCGCTCGGCGGCTCGATCCTCCTGCTGTGGGGCCTGCAGGGAACCCCTGGCCTGCGGCTGCCCCCGGCCGACGAGCTGCCGCTGTTCGTGGTGTTCGGCCAGAACCTCTCGGCCGGCAGCGTCATGAAGCTCAACCCGCCGATGTGGTCGCTCGCCGTCGAGGTGAGCTTCTACGCCGTGCTGCCGGCGATCGGCTGGCTGGCCCTGCGGCTGCCGCGGCGACGGCGCTCGCTGGCGGTCGTTCCGCTCGCGCTCGTGGCCGTCGGCGTCCTCTACAACTGGACGATCGCCGGGCAGGGCCTGAGCATGACGTTCTCCAAGACGCTCGCCGCGATGCTGCCGTACTTCGCGCTCGGCATGCTCGCCGCCCTGCTCGCCCACGGCCGCACGATCGACATGGCCGCCAAGCGCCTGCTGGTCACGGCGGGCGTGGCGCTCGTGCTGGCCGACGCCGTCACCAAGGCGATGGCGCCCGCCCGCGGGATCGACGCCACGATGCTCTTCTCGATCATGCGCGACCTGCCGTCCGCGATCGGCTTCGCGCTGATCGTCGGTGCCTTCTCGATCGCGCCGCGCAGCCGCGTCCTCGGCGGCCGCGTGCTGCCGGCGCTGGGCGTCATCTCCTATGGCTTCTACCTGTGGCACGTTCCCGTGCTCATGGTCCTGCGCGGCTACGACCTGCTGCCGCTGGACCCGTTCCTGGGGACGGCGGTGGCGCTCGTCCCGTCGCTGGCGCTCGCCACGATCAGCTGGTTTGCCTGCGAGCGCCCGGTCCTGCGCTGGACGGCGCAGCGCGAGCGGCGCCGGGCGGCGGAGGCCGCGGCGAGCGAGGAGCGGCTACGCAGCCGCGGCGCCGACCGGGTCCCCGGCGGGCGCGACATCGGCGGCCGGGAGCTCGCCGGGCGCGAGGTCAGCACAGTGCGCGCCTAGCCAGCGCATGCCGTACGTACGCATGCCGTCGACGATCGGCAGCAGCGCCCGGCCCTTCTCGGTGAGCTGATACTCGACGCGCGGCGGGACCTCGGGGAAGGTGTCGCGCTCGACGATGCCCTCCTCCTCGAGCGCGCGCAGGCGCAGCGACAGCGTCCGCGGGCTGATGCCCTGCAGGGAGCGCTCGAGCTCACAGAACCGCGAGCGCCCTTCGGAGAGGTCGCGGATGAGCAGCAGCGTCCACTTGCCACACACGATTTCGGCCGTCTTGCAGACCGGACATGTCTCGTCCATGCCCAACACTTTACAGACTGAAGTGAGGAGTTCTACGCCTGAGCATGCGCGCTCCAGTCGTCCGCGTCGGTCCGCGAGCACGCCTCACGTTGCGCCTCGATCTCGGCGAGCCTGCCCGCGAGCGCCGGCTGGACCTCGCCGTAGGCATCGGTGCCGAGCAGCAGCCGCCGTGGAGCCTCGCCGGCTTCGGCGGCGGCGATCATCGCGTCGGCGATCTTCGGCGGATCGCCGCACAGCGCCGCCTGCGGCACCGTGGTCATGAGCGTGCGGACGAAGCCGGCCGGACCGTCGGCGTACTCGGGCATCGCCGGTGCCCAGGAGGCACTGGCGAGGAAGTCGTTGCGCACCGAGCCCGGCGCGACGATCGTCGTGCGGATGCCGAAGGGCTCCGCCTCCAGAGCCAGCGTCTCGAAGAATCCCTCGAGGCCCCACTTCGTCGTGGTGTAGATCCCCATCGACGGATAGGGCTTCTGCCCGGCGGTGCTCGACATCTGCATGATGTGCCCGCCGCCCTGCGCGCGCAGATGCGGCAGCACCGCGCGCACGAGCTGGATCGCGCCGACGAGGTTCGTCGCGAGCTGGCGTTCGATCTGCTCGTCGGAGACCTCCTCGACGGCGCCGCACTCGGCGTAGCCGGCGTTGGAGACGACGACGTCGACGCGACCGAAGTGCGCGAACGCCTCATCCACGGCGGCCCGCATGTCGGGGACGTCGCAGACGTCGATTCGGCGCACCCAGATCTGGTCGCCGTAGCGTTCCACGAGGTCGTCGTGCACCGCCGGCGTGCGGAGCGTCGCCGCGACGCGATCGCCGCGCTCGAGCAGCCGCTCGGTCAGCGCGCGGCCGATCCCGCGCGACGATCCGGTGATGAACCACGTTCTCGCCATGGACGCCGCGGCATCCTAGCGCCAGCCCGGGCCCCGTGGCTCAGGCGCCTATGCCGCTGCGCGCTGGGCCTCCACGTTGGCGACGTCCTTCATCGTCGTGCCGCGCTTGCCGTCGGCCGCCAGCAGGAGCTTGAAGTCGTGCGGGCTCGTCGCGGCGAGCAGCGCCTGGTCGACATCGACGCGGCCGGCCTTGACGTGGTGAAACAGCGCCTGGTCGAAGGTCTGCATGCCGTAGTAGGCGCCCTCGGAGACGACCTCGGTGAGGCGGCCGGTCTGCGCCGGGTCCATGATCATGTCGCGCACGCGGCCGGTCATCCGCATGATCTCGCAGGTCGCCACGCGGCCGCCGTCGGTCGAGCGCACGAGGCGCTGGGAGACGACGCCGCGCAAGGTCCCTGCCAGCATGGCGCGGATCTGGCCCTCCATGTGCGGCGGGAAGAAGTCGATGATGCGGTTGACGGTCTCGGCGGCGTCGACGGTGTGGACGGTCGAGAGCACGAGGTGGCCGGTCTCCGCCGCGCTCAGCGCGGTGTGGACCGTCTCCTCGTCGCGCATCTCGCCGATGAGGATGACGTCCGGATCCTGGCGCAGGACGCGCCGCAGCGCGCGCTTGAACGACAGCGTGTCCTGGCCGACCTCGCGCTGGTTGATGACCGACTTCTTGTCGACGTGCAGGAACTCGATCGGGTCCTCGATCGTGACGATGTGCTTCGCCATGCGCGTGTTGATGTGGTCGATCATCGCGGCGAGCGTCGTCGACTTGCCCGAGCCGGTCGTCCCGGTGAGCAGGATGATCCCGCGCTCCTCGCTGGCCAGCTCGGAGATGACCGGCGGCAGGTTGAGGTCGGCGACCGTGCGGATGGAGTGAGGGATCGCGCGGCAGACGAGGCTCAGCGAGCCGCGCTGACGGAAGGCGTTGACGCGGAAGCGCGCGATGCCGGTGATCGAGTACGAGAAGTCGACCTCGTGCTCGCGGCCGAGCTCGTCGAGCTTCGCGGGATCGGCCAGCATGGTGCGCACGGCCGTCTCGGTGTCTTCGGGGGTCAGCGGAGCCGCACCCTCGATCGGCCGCAGCTCACCGTCGACACGTGTCAGCGGCGGGGCCTGAATCTTGAGATGGAGGTCGGAGCCTCCGAGCTGCACGAGCGTGCAGAGAGCATTGTCGACATCGAACACGCTGCCCGCATCGGTGCGGTGCGCCGACGGCGCCAGCGCGCGGTGGCGGATTACGACGAATGGCCAGCGTGGACGCCACTCGGATGGCGCGGGCGATGGGGTCGTCGAACGGCATCGCTGAGGGTGTGGGTCCGTCCGGGTACCGGCCGTGGTGCCGGGGTCCGCGTGCGGCTGGCCAGGGTGGCGCGTAGATGTTCGTAGCGAACACCAACCGCCACGCTCCGCCCGCCGGAGCACGCGGACGGCCAGCGTGGCGCGTAGATGTTCGTAGCGAACACCAACCCGCCACGCTCCGACCGGACGGGCGCGGCCCGCGCATCGTTGGGCCCCGCAGCGCGATACTCCGCCACCGATGTTGCGACACGTCCGCTGTGGCCGGACATCGACCAACCTGCGCGCGAAACGACGGCCCGCCCTCGAAGCGGCTGTTCGCCGACACGCACGCCGACGCCGGCCCCACCCGCCGCCCGCAGCGCAAGAGCCGCGCGCGCCGGACCGCGCGCTCAGTCCCAGTCCGGCGCCCAGGGCGGGTCGATCGTGCGGTAGCCGCGCTCGAGCCCGGCGACCCGGCCGCGCTCCTCGTCGGTCAGCGCGAAGTCGAAGACGTCGAGGTTGGCGGCGCGGTGCTCGCGCGTGGAGGCCTTCGGGATGGCGCAGACGACGGGCTGGTCGAGCAGCCAGCGCAGCACGACCTGGGCGGGGGTGCGGTCGTGCGCCGCGGCGATCTCGGCGATCAGGTGATCATGTAGCGCGGCGCCCTGGGCGAGCGGCGAGTACGCGGTCACCATGAGGTCGCGCTCGCGGGCGAGCGCGAGGACCTCCGGCTGGCCGAGGTACGGGTGGTACTCGACCTGGTCGCAGATGAGCGGGGCGTGCCGCAGCGCCTCGCCCAGCAGCTCGCTCGGGAAGTTCGCGACGCCGAGGTGGCGCACACGGCCGGCGTCGCGGGCCTCGAGCATCGCCGCCAGCGTCTCGGCGAGCGGCACGCCGCGGTTGGGCCAGTGGATGAGCAGCAGGTCGATGTACTCCGTGCGCAGGTCGCGCAGCGACTGCTCGACCTGGTCGTGCACGCCGACCGGACGCAGGTCGGTGTACCAGAGCTTCGTCGTCAGGAAGATCTCGTCGCGGTTGAGCCCGGAGTCGTGCAGGCCCTGACCGACCTGCGCCTCGTTGCCGTAGGCGCGCGCGGTGTCGATGTGGCGGTAGCCGAGCTCTATCGCGTCGCAGACGGCCTCCACGCACGACTCGCCGCTGAGCTGCCAGGTGCCCAGTCCGAGCTTGGGGATCTCGACGCCCTGGACGTCGAGCGTCGTCTCTGCGGTGGCTTCTCGTGGCATCGAACACGGTGGGTGCCCAGGCGGGCGCGCGCCGAAACGACGACGGGGCCCGAACGCGGACCCCGTCGAGTGCTCGGGCGCGGTCGCGCGCTACCTACGCGACATCGCGGAGCTTCTGCGCCTCCGCGAGGGACTGCAGCTTCTTCAGCGACTGGTTCTCGATCTGGCGAATGCGCTCGCGCGTGACGTTGAACGTGCGGCCGACCTCGTCGAGCGTGCGGGGATGCTCGCCGCCGAGGCCGTAGCGCAGCTCGAGCACGCGGCGCTCGCGGTAGGAGAGGTTCTCCAGCGCCTCGCGCAGCGCCTCCTTCGTCAGGATCTCGGCGGCGCGCTCGTAGGGCGACTCGGCGCGCTCGTCGGCGATGAACTGGCCGAACTCGGACTCCTCCTCGTCACCGACGGGCTTCTCGAGCGAGACCGGCGCCTGGGCGGAGCGCTTGATCGAGTCGACCTCCTCGGGATCGATCCCGGTGACCTCGGCGATCTCCTCCGGCGTCGGCTCGCGGCCGAGCTCGGTGACGAGCTTGCGCTCGGCGCGACCGATCTTGTTGAGCTTCTCGACGACGTGGACCGGGATGCGGATCGTGCGCGCCTTGTCGGCGAGCGCGCGGGCGATCGCCTGGCGGATCCACCAGGTCGCGTAGGTCGAGAACTTAAAGCCCTTGCGGTAGTCGAACTTCTCGGCCGCGCGCACGAGCCCGAGCGTTCCCTCCTGGATGAGGTCGAGGAACGGCAGGCCCTGGTTGCGGTAGTTCTTGGCGATCGAGACGACGAGGCGCAGGTTGGACTCGACCATCTTCTGCTTGGCGTCGAGGTCGCCGCGCTCGATGCGCTTGGCGAGATCGACCTCCTCCTGCGCGGTGAGCAGCCGGACCTTGCCGATGTCCTTGAGGAACAGCTGCAGGGAGTCGGTCGTCATGTCCGGCTTGAGATCGATCGCCGCCTTCTTGCGGGCGCGCCGCTTGTCAGGAGCGCGCTCGACGGCATTGGCCGCCTGGACGGCCGGATCGATCTCCTCGACGAGCTCGATCTCCGACTTCTCCAGGTAGCCGTGGAGCTCCTCGATGTCTGCCTCGTCGAGATCGATCTCGGCGACCGCACCAGCGATCTCGGCGTACGTCAGCACGCCGGTCAACTGGCCCTTCGCCAGAAGACCCTTGATCTCTTCGAGTTCTTGCAGTTCGACTACGGACATTGAGTTCGCTTTCGCCTCGGCACGGACGCGCGTGGAGCCCGCGTCCCGTTCGCTTGACGGAGGGTCGGGAGGGTCCTTCTCGGAGCAGTACCTCGCCCAACCTAGACCCGGAACTCTAGCGTGCTGCTGCGAGCGCTACTACGAGCCGCCGTGCGCTTTGGTTGACGCCCGGCGCCGAGATGACGCAAAGCGCGTGCCATGATGCGCACGTGCCCGAACGCAAGGACTCAGATCGCGAAGTGCTGACGAGCCTACCGCGCTCACGGCCCGTCCGCCGCAGCTCCAAGCGCGGCGATCGGCCGGCGCCGGAGCGCGCTGCGCGCGCATCCGCCAAGCCCGTCACGCCACGCACGCCGCGCCCCGCGAAGGCGACCGCCGAGGCCGCCGCAACCACGCCCGCGGCCGCCCCGCGAGCGTCGACGAAGCGCACCGCCGCCAAGCCCGCGGCCGTCCCGCGCGCCGCCGAACCCGGGCCGCGCCCCGCCCCCGAACGCCCGCACGACGCGCCGCCGCGCAAGGTTCCCGCCGCCGGCTACGCGGCGCCCGACAGCCGCGCCGGCGAGCCGTCGGCGTCGGCCGGCGCGGAGCTGATCAGTACGACGATCCAAGCCGCTGCCGAGCTCGCCCAGATCGGACTGGCGGTCGGGCGCCAGACGCTGCAGTCGATGCTGGACCGGCTTCCCAAGCCATAGATAGTTCGGCGCCGAAGCCAGCCGTCACGTCGAGGATAAACGCGGTAATCTGCCGCGCACTGCCGAATTTCCGGATGTCCGCGTCCGGGAAGCGGGGGAACCAATTGCGGACCGGATGGACACCGGACCGCCGGGGCGAATCGGCCTAGCACAGGCTGTAGCGCTTGGAAAGCGCGAGCCCGTCAGCTCACCCCGTAGGCCGCCAAAGACCCCATGCCTGGTTTCCCGCGCGATCGAGTCGTTCTCGTCGCCGTGCTCTGCACGGCCGTTTCGCTGTGCGCCGCAACCGCGGTGCAGGCGGCCCCCGGCACGGGCGGCGCCACGATCCCCGAGCTCCTGCCGGCCAACACCGGCGGCATGGGCTACGGCGATCCGAGCACCTACTCGCTGGTCGTCCGGCCGATCGCCGTCCTGCACCGCCGCCTCGTCGCCCGGGGCACGATGCCCGGCGCCGCGGATCGCAAGGTCGTGCTGCAGCGCCTGGACGCGGAGCACGGCTGGCGCAATGTCGCCCGCGCCCGGATCCGCAGCACCGGCCGCTTCAAGGTCGCCTGGAAGGCCGACCGGATGGGGCGCATCAGCCTACGCGCGATCGTCGGCGGGCGGCGCAGCGCCTCGGCGTCGAGCGTGGCCGCGCCGATCGCCAAGGTGACGGTCTACCGGGCGGCGATGGCGACCTTCTACGGGCCCGGCTTCTTCGGCCAGCAGACCGCTTGCGGCCAGACGCTCGCGCCCGACATGCACGGCGTCGCGCACAAGAAGCTGCCCTGCGGCACCCTCGTCGCCATCACCTACGAGGGCCGCGAGACCGTCGTGCCGGTGATCGACCGCGGGCCGTTTCACGCCGGCTTCTCCTGGGATCTGACGCAGGCCACGGCCGACGCGCTGGGCTTCACCGGGATCGGCGAGATCGGCTACGCGCGCGTCAAGACCGCGGCTGCCGCGTAGCCCCTCGGCCTCGGCGGCCAGCGCGCTGGTGGCTACCCCTCGACCTGGAACGTCGGCCGGATCGCCGCGCGGGCGAGGGTGTGAAACGTGAGGTTGAAGCCGACGTAGGCCGGTGAGGCCTCGGCGGGGATGTCGAGCGTCTCCTCGTCGACCGCGAACACCGTGTAGACGTAGCGGTGCGCGATGTCGCCGCCGGGAGGCGCAGCGCCGCCGTAGCCGGACTCGCCGTAGTCGTTGCGCACCTCGACGGCGCCCGCGGGCAGGTTGTCGGGGCTTGCTCCGGTGGCCAGCTCGGTCGTGTCGGCCGGGAGGTCGAAGACGCTCCAGTGCCAGAAGCCGCTGCCCGTCGGGGCGTCGGGGTCATAGCACGTGATCGCGAAGCTCTTGGTCTCCTGCGGAAAGCCGGACCAGCGCAGGTGCGGCGAGACGTTCTCACCGCCCGCGCTCGGGTGCGCGTGGGTCGCAGCTTGCGGCTGGCCGTCCTGGACATCGTCGCTCTCGACGGAGAACGTCGGCGCCTCCGGCAGCAGGTCGTGTGGGTCGGGTGCGGTGCCTCGTTGCAGTGACATGGCGCGACACTACCCACTCGTCGCACCCGCATGACGGGCGCTGGGTACCGTGTGGCCGATGCGCAGCGGCGCCCTCTTGATCGCCGTCGCGGCCGCCCTCGCGACGGCCGTCGTCGCGCTGATCGTGCTGCGCCGCCGTCGGGCGCGGCCGCTCGTGCCGGCGGTGCTCACCGCGCCCTCCGACGACACGACGATCGCTGCCAACGGCGCGGTGCGCTCCGTCCAGGCGGCCGAGCTGACGCTGCCCGCGGCGGCGCTGGCCGAGCTGTGGTCGCCGATGCACCTCGAGCGCCTCGCGCGCACGTACTGGCGCTTTCTGTCGCGCTGCACGCTGGGGCTCGTCCGCGTCAAGTACGACGAGGACGAGCGCGCGGTCGTGCTGCTCACGCGCCCGTTCGCGATGCTGCGCTTCCGCGCCCCGGAGTACGCGATGGACGCCGCGCGCGGCGTCGT
Organism: uncultured Actinomycetes bacterium; assembly: GCA_963825485.1. Lineage (GTDB taxonomy): Bacteria > Actinomycetota > Thermoleophilia > Solirubrobacterales > Solirubrobacteraceae > CADCVQ01. The sequence continues at coordinate 26,206 of CAWGTK010000033.1, read as the reverse complement.
GCGCTGGCGCATCGCCAGCGGCCTGCTCGTGTCGCGGGCCGCCCATGGCGGCGACGGCTACCTGCAGATCGAGGTCGAGCGCTGCCCGCCCGTCGACGGCGACACAGCGCGCGTGCGCGTGGAGGTCGAGGTGGCGAACTTCTATCCGGCGCTGGCGAGTGCCGTCGCGCGCTGGTTGTACTCGGCGACGCAGTCGCGCATCCACGTCATCGTCACGCACGGCTTCCTGCGCTCGCTGGCGCGGCTGGATCTCGCCGAGTCGAGGGTGGGTCGCTACGCCGTGCCGACGGAGATCGACGCCGTGCCCGACCCGCCCGCGCGCGCGCCGCGGGCCGCCTGAGACACCGTGCGCCCGGCCGTCGGGGAGACGGCCGGGACGCGCGGTGCTCGAGGGCCGGCCCGGGGCTTACGCGCCGTGCGGGCGCGCCGGGCGGCCGGGCATGTGCATGCCCTCCATCAGGCGCGGTACGAACATGAGCGCTGCGAAGCCGACGAGGACGTAGACGACGTCCGCGGCGGTGCCGGTGCCGAAGATCTCGGACACGACGTTGGTGTCGAACAGCGCGACGACGGCCCAGTTGAGGCCACCGACGATGAGCAGGGCGATCCACAGAGGATCGAGCCGCTTGAGGAGATCCATCACGCCTCCTTTATTGACGCGACGAACATTGAACCGAACAGCACGAAGTACCCCGTTGCGAGCGGGTGGTTTCACGGGGTCGCGCGTGAGATCAGAGCGTGCCGGGCGGCTTGCGGCGGCGCGCGGTCTCCCCCGTCCGCAGCGCCGAGCCGGCGAGCATGAGGATCGACCCCAGCAGCGCCACGTACCAGCCCCACTCGAGCTCGATCTGCCCGGCGGGCGTGCCCGGGCGGTCGATCACGCCGACGTAGAGCAGCACCCCGACGGCGAAGATCGAGAGGACCGCTGTCAGCTCGCCGCGCGCCCAGGTGAGCTGATGGTCCCGCACGACGATGTAGGCGAGGATGAACGGCGCCATCGACATGACGAGCAGCACCCAGCGCAGGACGAGATGCGTCTCCCAGCCGCTGTGCACGCCGGTCCCCGTCGTGCCGGCCAGCGTGGCGAGCGGGCTGACGGCCTCATACCAGGCGGCCCACAGTCCGGCGCCGAGCAGCAGCGCTCCGGCCATCGCGACGAGCTCGTTGACGGTCAGGCGCTCCATCCGCGGGCCAATCTATTCGGCAATCGACCGTCAGGCGATCGCGTCGGCGAGCGCGACGAGCTGGTCCTGCGTCCACGGGCCCTGACCGGTGAGCCGCAGGTGCAGTCCGTCCTGTTCCCAGGCGAGCTCCTGGACCGGGCGCAGGCCCGTCTCGGCCTCGTCGAGCGCGGCGTTGCGATAGGCGTAGCGGCCGATCGGCGTCGGCGCCGGCAGCCCGCGCTCGGCCGGCGCCACGTGCCCGGCGCGGAGCGTCAGCCGTCCGGGGGCGCCGCTGCGCGAGGTGTCGAGGTTCCACTCGACTTCAACCGCGTCCGGACCGTCCGTGACGACCTCCACCCAGCGCGCCAGCGGCAGCGCGACCGCGGGCAGCGGAACCGTGCGCCCGAGGTGGGCGTCGGCTGCCCCGATCCCTTCGAGCGGCTCGCGCTCCATACGGCGATCGTACGCCGCTACGGTCTGGTCCGGATGAAGCTCGTCGCAGCGATCGTCGCAGTGCTCGTGCTGGCGGCCGCCGGGGCCTATCTGTGGGCTCCCTGGCGCTCGGAGCCCGCGATCCGCGCGCCGAGCGGTCCGTACGTGCCCTCGGGGCCGAGCGACCGGGCGCTGCTGTGGGCGCTCGGCGACGGCGCGGACGGCGGCCCCGACGCGCGCACCGTCGTGCAACGCATGAAGCGCAAGCACTTTCACCGCGTCCTGTACCTCGGCGACGTGTACGGCAAGGGCCTGCTCAGCCGGTTCGCCGGCGACGGCACCGCCGCCGACTACCGCGACCGCTACGACCCGCTCTACGGCGACTTCGCCAGGAAGACGGCGCCGACGCCGGGCAACCACGAGTGGCGCCAGCGCGGCGAGGGCTACGAGCCCTACTGGGAGAAGGTGTTCGGCACGCCTCCGCCCGCGTACTACGCCTTCGACGTCGCCGGCTGGCGCGTGCTGAGCCTGAACACCGAGGCGCCGCACGGCGCCGGCTCCGCGCAGCTGCGCTGGCTGCGCGCGCAGGTGCGCGCGCCCGGCACCTGCCGCCTGGCGTTCTGGCACGCGCCGCGCTACAACGCCGGCCGCCACGACGACGAACCTGGTGTCGCGCCGCTGTGGGACGCGCTGCGCGGCCACGCGACCATCGTCGTCAACGGCCACGACCACAACATGCAGCGCTTCCGGCCGGTCGACGGGATCTCGCAGTACGTCTCGGGCGCCGGCGGGCACAAGCGCTACGCGCTACGCCGCGATCGCCGCCTCGCGTTCGGCAACGACCGCGACTTCGGCGCCCTGCGCATCGAGCTGGCGCCGGGGCGCGCGCGGATGGCGTTCGTCTCCGCGGGCGGGCGGATCCTCGACATCAGCACCGCGCGGTGCACGCGCCAATCGGGCGCATGAAGGCGGCAATCGGGGGAATCCCCGAACGCAGTCAGGCCAACGAAGTTCCAGCAGCGCCGTCAACGATGCCGGCGACGCAGGACGGATAGGGAAATCAGATGTCGACCGATTCGAGGCACCCCGCCTCACCGCCACCGCACGACGCGGCGTCGCGCGCGGCGATGATGGCCCGCGTGCAGGAGCAGCTCACCGCGCGATCGAAGTTCGCGGACCGGCGCTGCCCGCTCTGCGGCGAGCCGATTCGCGGCGGCCAGGCGGCCACGACCGTGCATGGCACGGCGGTGCACGCCCGCTGTCGCAGCGCCTCGCGCCGCATCGTCTAGGCGCGCGCGACGAGGGCTATCGGCTCGGGCTGTCCGTCTCGCCCGAGCCGATCGCCTGGCTCGTGCGCGTGAGCGTGACGAACACCAGGCCGCCGATCATGTTGCCGGCGACCGCGATGACGAAGTTCAGGCCGACCTCGCCGAACGTGACCTCGGTGCCGAGGCGCAGCCCGAAGATGAGCTCGAGGGTCACGACGATGACGTGGTTCAGCGAGGCCAGCGCGAGCAGCGTGCCCGCGATCCACGCGACGACGATGCGCCCGCCGACGGTGCCGACGCCCTCGACCATCCACGTCATGGCGGTGATCAGCGCACCGGCGATGAGCGCGCTGCAGAACGCGGCCCAGAGCGTGAGCTCGTCGATGTGCAGGGCGAGATCGTTGAGCGCCGGAGCGGTGCCCTCCGGCAGGACCCCCTTCGTCGTGGCGATGAGGATCAGCGCCGTGCCGCCGAGGATGTTCATGACCGGGGAGATCGTCCACAGCTCGGCCAGCTTGAGCTTGGTCAGCTTGCCGCGCCGCAGGGCGGTGAGGGGGACGAAGAAGTTCTCGGTGAACAGCTCCGAGCGACCCACGACGATGAAGATGAACGCGATCCCGAAGAAGAGCGAGCCGACGAAGTGCGCCATGCTCGGACCGAGCTTCGGCGTCACCAGCGCCGTGACGGTGGCGATCGCGATGACGCCGAAGACGATGTCGAAGCCGGCGACGAGCGAGGTGGTGCTCAGCTCCAGGCGCGACCGGCTGAGGCGCCGCTGCCCCTCGTCGCGCGTGCGCGCGAACATCTGATGGGGCTCGGGCGGCTCCTCGGGCTGCTCGGCGTTCTCGGCTTCGCGGTCGGGCGGTTCGGGTTCTTCGGGTTCTTCGGCCATGGTCGGCGCGGTGCTGCCCGCTCGCGGCCCGGCGCAAGCGCCGCTTAACTCGGCGCGCCGCGCGGCGGTCGGTGAGACGTCCCGCGGCGTGGACTCCTCGCGCCCACCTCATCAGCAGCCGTCGCGGCTCGACGTCCAGCGCGCGGGGCGTCGCTGCGCGGCAGCTCTCAGCGCACGATCGCGGCACCGTGACCGAGGAAGCGAGACAGTGCGCGAGATCACCGCACGCGGCGCCACAGCGCGTCACCGGCAGCGCCGTCGCGCTCGCCGAGCCACGACGAACGCAGTCACAGCCGCGAGGTGGGTCTCGCGCGTGCGGGCGGGCAACGGCTGATGGGCGAGCGACGGGCCTGATGGGCGAGCGACGCCGGGTCGTCGGCGAGAACCGCCAGGAGAGATGCAACCGCGCGCAGCTGCCGACGACCTCAGCGCGCCGCGCTGCCGCGAGGGCCGCGCCCGCCATCCGCTACCACGAGCCCAGCGACGCCAAACGCGACCTGGTGCCCGCCACCGCGCGGGTCGCCGTCATCGATCGCAGGTGGCTCGCGCGAGCTCAGTGGCTGCGCTCTCCCCTCAGGCGACGCACGAGCCCCAGCCCGAACCACAGCCCGACGTACAGCGCGCCGACGACAGCGAGCGTCACCGTGACCGTCGTGTCACCAAACAAGACGTCGGTGACCAGCAGCACAGCCCCGTTCATCGCGATCGCCAGGCAGACCAGCCCGGCGACGGCGAGCCTGCTGGAGAGCCGCACGAGCATGGGCTTGTCACGGGCGCGGAACATGATCCGGTGATACGCGCTCGGTGCAACAAACAGCGCCGACGCCGCCGCCGCCGCAAGCAGCGTCACGAAGTAGACGTCGCGTTGAAACTCGCTGACCTGCGCGAATCGCTGCTGGAAGGGAACCATGAGCAAGAATGCGAACAGCACCTGCACCCCCGGCATCGCAACGCGCAGCTCCTCGAGCAGCTGATCGAGCTCACGGTTGAGGCGCTCCTCTTCGGACTCTTCGCGCTGAGAGGGGTTCGGCGCGTCCTGGGTCATCAGGATCCCTCTATGCCCGTCCGGCGGTGCAGTGAACCACCCCGTCCGGCGGCGCCCTGAACCGCCCCTTCCGGCGGCGCCTGAACCGCTCCGCGTCCATCGAAGCGGCCGGGGATCGACGGGCCTCTGAGAGCAGCTTGTCGCGAGGCCGCTGCGGAGCGACTGTCCGGCCGGACCGCGGACGCCTGGCCGCAAGAGTCGTCGGGCGAGCCTGACCTCGCGACCGCCCCCGACGCCGATGTCGAGCTGCGGCGCGTCGAGGCGACCGACGCGCTGTCGATCGTCCCGGACTTGTCGGGCCTTCGGTTCGTCGCCGCGACCGGGAGCCGGCTCGTCGTCAGTGCGTACGCGCGCTCACGCGCCGAATCGCAGCGCCTTGCGCGTCGCTGCGCGGCCTCGCCGCCGTACGACGCGACTCTGCGCTGTGCGGCATCCTCGAGATGCTGCCCGTCGCCGACCGACCACCCGATCACCCGGGACTGGGGCAGGCGATAGCAGCGAACCGGCGCCGGCTCGGCCGCAGGCCACTCAGGCGGCTTGAAAGCCCGCGTCCTGGCGTGTCTGCTGCGGGTCGGCGACGGTCTGCTGGGTGGGCGCAAGGATGAACGTCTCGACTGCGATGTCCGGGTCGATGTGGTTGGCGCTCAGGAACGCGACCACGTTGCGCCCGAGGATCTCCTCGATCCCGGCGATCAGATCATCGCCCATGACCTCCTGAAAGGTCGTGCGTGTCTGCAGCACCAAGGCGCGGCGGTCCTTATCGACAAGCATCCGCTCGGCCTTCGTCAGCGTGTCCTGCAGCACGACGGTGACCATGTCGTCGTTCAAGAACGTGCGAGCCTTCGTGGGACCGCGGCCGGTGTACTGGCTCAGCAGTCGCACGGTCAGGTTGGAGATCGCTGCCGTCTTGGACCCTCCAGCGGAGAGCTGCGTCGTGTCGCTGCCGGGCATATCCGGCCTCCAGGATCGCCTCCCCCCTCGGTTCGGGCACACGCGAAAAGTAGGAGAGAGACGGGAGGAACCCGTCCGCGCGGCCCGCGTTCCCCGGTCGTGCCAACACCATCTGGGTGTCGTCCGGCTGGAACTCGCGTACCCGAAGGCTACCGCGCGGACGGGCGCGCGACAGGCTCGCACGAACACGCCGCTGACCACGGCAGCGAACCGCACCCGCGAAGGGGCGCCGGGAGTCCCCCGTCGCTCGCAGAGGCCGCGGACAAACGCCAACGAGTCAAAAGCGGCGAGCGGGGTAATGCACGCGGCAGCGTCAAGCAACAGGAGGAGAGATCACATGGCCGAGAAGGACCCCAGCAGCGAGGGCGGCGAGGAGGTCGGCATCGACAACGCGCGTAGCCCAGCGCCGGACGCCGCCCCGGAGGACAACCCCGAGCCGGACGCGCTCGCGGGCGCAGAGATCACCAGCGGCACCGGCATCGACAAGGGCGGCACCGGAGACGACGCCCCCGTCCACAGCCCCACGATCCCCGACGACGAGGGCAACACCGGCGACGCCCAGGGGGAGGGCAAGGCCGCCGACGCGGCGGGCAACGTCGCCCACGGCAACCCCGAGGCCCCCGAGGTCGATCACGCCTAGCACTACACAGCTCGCCTAGCTGTCGTAGCGGAGCCCTCTCGGTGATCGCCGAGGGGGCTCTCGTGCGTCTGAAGGGGCGTTGCGCAGCCGCCCACGGCACAGTTGGCACGCCAACTCGCGCGCACGGACGTCGCGGCACAGCAGGCCGGCAAGCCCCTGCCCGCCGGCCGGCCCGATTACGCCGACGCGCCGCTCGACGAGGACCGTGGGGCGCACGGCCCGTTCGACGAGGAGGCCAAGCCGCGCAGCGTGCAGCTCTCGCTCGCCAAGCTGCGCAGCCTCCTGCGCCTCCCCTGAGCAACGGGGCGGGGCCGGTTACCCGCGGCCGAGCGCAAAGCGCATGCTGAGCTCGGACGCGCCGCCCTCGCAGCGACGGACGCCGAAGCCCTGCGCCAGCGCGGCGATCATCGAGAGCCGCGGCCCGAGGCTCGGGCAGCTGCCCACCGTGCTGTCCTGCCGCCCGCTCTCGCGAACGCGCACCACGAGCTCGCCGGGGCGCGCCTGGGCATCGACGCGGACTCGACCCGCCGCGCGGTCGCAATCGGCCAGCAGGACAGCGCTCGTGATCGCGTCCGAGACGGCCACCTGCAGATCGCTGCGCGCCACGTCGGCCATGCCGGCGCGAGCCGCGAACGACGCCACCTCACGGCGCACGTACGCGATGTGATGAGGATCTGTGCAAGCTCCCACCGGCCGTCTCGCAGAGCCATGCCTGGCGGTTCCCCGCTCGCCCCCCGGTCAAAAAGTCGTCTGCGCGCCAGCTTCGGGCACCGCCGACAGCCGTTGACCGGCCAGGTCTCCCAAAAGGGCCCTGCGCTCGGGTACACTTTCCGCGGTTTCGGGGCACGTGGAACACGGTCCCGAGGCAGTCGGGTCGAAGGGGACGAGCCGCCACCACCCGGGACGGGCTCTGGACCCACGCCACCAGATCGCGTGATTTCAGTTGACCGAACGGTCCATCCCTGAGCAGTCGCGGGCTGAGCGCACCATCGAGCTCGGTCAGTTGACCGTGCGTTCCCAGCGTGAGGGTGACGTTCACACGATCGCGCTCACCGGTGAGATGGACCTCTCCAACGCCGGCGAGGTCGAGCGCGAGCTGCTGCACGCCGAGGCCACCGACGCCGCCACGATCGTCGTCGATCTCGCCGGTCTGGCCTTCATGGACTCCACCGGGATCCGGCTGCTGATCACCGCCGACGCCCGCTCGCGCGCCGACAGCGGTCGCCTGCGCCTCACGCGCCCCCCGGCACCGGTGTTCCGCGTGCTGTGCATCGCCGGCGTCGACGAGCTGCTGCCCTTCGGCGACTGAAGGTCAGCGCGCCGGCGGTTCACCGGTGACGGCGTAGCGCGCGAACAGCTCGCCGTCGTGCTCGAGCAGCCAGCGCAGCGCGAGCGCGACCGGGGCTTTTAGCGGGGCTGCGTCCATGATCGACAGGGCGCCGGCCGCGCCGGCCAGGGCGGGCACCGTCGTGAGGAAGAGCTCGTCGATGAGCCCCTGGGTCAGCAGCGAGGCGTTGAGGTGCGGGCCGCCCTCGCAGAGGATCGCCCGTACGCCGCGCTCGCCGCGCAGCCGCGCCAGCGCGCCGGGCAGGTCGACCGACTCCGAGCGCAGGTAGTCGACCTGGGCCTGCACGCCGTCGAGCGAGTGCTCCGCACGGGTGACGATGACCACCCGCGAGGAGGGGTCCTGCAGCAGCGGCAGGTCGGCGGGCAGGTCCAGCGACCCGCTGACGACGATCGCCACCGGATCGGCCTCGAGGCCGGCCGCGCGGCGCTGCTCGCGACGGCCGGCGTCGGGCACCATCCGCCCGTAGCGCTCGACGCGCAGCGTCCCCGCGCCGACCATCACGGCGTCAAAGCGCGTGCGCAGGGCATGAAAGAGCTGACGGTCGGCGAGGCTCGAGATCGGTCCCGTGCGACCGTGCACCGCCGCCCGGCCATCGCCCGTGTGGACCATGTTCACGGCCACGTGCGGGCGCCCGGGGGGAGCGAGCTCCCAGGGGCACAGCGCGTCGACGAGCGCGTCGGCGGTCAGGCTGCCGGGCTCGGGCAGCAGTCGGCGCAGCGCGACGAGCGGCTCGTTGCGGGCCGCTGTCACGTGATCGGGTGACCGGGCTCGATGGCGTCCTTGACCGCCTGGAAGAACACGATCTCCTGCCCCGGCTCGTACTGCGCCTTGAACGGATCGAGCAGGAAGCCGACGTGGTCGCCCAGGTTCAGTCGCGCCTGGATCGTGCCGGCGAACCAGCTCGGGCAGCCGTCGAGGATCGGCAGGCCGCGCGGGCCCGCGTGCCACGCGCAGCGCTCGAACTTGTCGACGTCGTCGCCGGTCTTGCCGCCGAACAGCTCGGCCAGGTCGTCGCGCGCGCGGGGGATGAGGTGAACGGCGAGTGCATCGGCCACCAGCCCGAGGCGGTACGTGCGGTTCTCGCGCGACAGGCAGGCGAGAAAGCGCGGCGGGTCGAAGCTGGACTGGGTCGCGAAGCCGATCACGCAGCCCTCACGCCGTTCGCCGTCCGTGGCGGTGACGATGAACAGCGGATAGTCCAGCGATCCGGCGAGCTTCAGGAACGTCGAGCTGGCGTCACCCACGGCTCGCAAGCTACCCGCTGTCGCGTGGCACAGGACACCGGGTAGCGTGAAGACCTCATGGCACAACGGCTCATCGGGGTGGACGTGGGCGGCACGAAGACCGCCGTCGCGGTGCTCGACGGCACGGCGATGGGCGAGCCCGTCCTCGCCCCGACCGAAACCGGCAGCGCGGAGACGCTGATCGACCAGCTCGTCGCCGCCGTCGGTGCAGCGGGCGAGGCGGCCGCGGTCGGCGTCGCGGTCCCGTCGGTCGTCGACTGGAAGACCGGGCGCATCCGCTCGTCGGTGAACATCCCGCTGCAGGACGTGGCGCTGCGCGCCGTGCTGCGCGAGCGGCTCGGCGTGCCGGTCTACGTCGACAACGACGCGACCTGCGCCGCGCTCGCCGAGGCCTACGGCGACGACGGGCGGCTCGTCGCCCGCAACCTCGTGATGTTCACGGTCGGCACCGGCGTCGGCGGCGGCGTCGTGGTCGGCGGGCGCGTCATGCGCGGCGCGACCGGCGCCGCCGCCGAGCTCGGGCACACGATCGTCGGCGCCGACCTGGCGCGCGCACCGTTCGCCCATGACGAGGACTACCCGCAGCCCGGCTCGCTGGAGTCGCTGGCGTCGGGCAGCGCGCTCAACGAGCTCGCCCGCGAGCACGGCATCGCGCCCGGGCACGCGATCGACCTCGCGCGCGACGGCGACGACAACGCGCGGGCGGCGATCGAGCTGCTCGGCCGGCGCCTGGGCATCGGCATCGCGAACGCCATCAACACCTTCGATCCGGAGCTCGTCGTCGTCGGCGGCGGCGTCTCGGCCGCCGGCGAGATGCTGCTCGCGCCCGCCCGCGAGGAGGCCTTCCGCTACGTGCTGAGCGGGGTCGGCACGCGCACGGAGATCCGCCGCGCGCGCTACGGCCCGCTGGCCGGCGTCCGTGGTGCGGCGCTGCTGGCCAGCCACGAGCTCGAGGCCGACCGTGCGCTGCAGGCGCCGCACGCGGCGCAGACGGCTGAGGCGGCGGCGCGATGAGGATCGCGGTCGGCATCGACCACGCCGGCACGCCGCTGCGCGACGTGGTCTTCGACGCGGTGCGCACCGGTGGCCACGATCTGCTCGACCTCGGCGAGCACGACGACTACCCCGACACGGCGCTCGACGCCGGCCGCGCGATCGCCGCCGGCGACGCCGACCGCGCGGTCCTCGTCTGCGGCTCGGGCGCCGGAGTCTCCGTGGCCGCCAACAAGCTTGTGGGTATCCGCGCCAGCGTGTGCCACGACCACTACACGGCCGCGCAATCGGTCGTACACGACGACTGCAACGTCCTGTGCCTCGGCGCCCGGGTGATCGGGCCGGCCATCGCGACGGAGCTGACGACCGCGTTCTGCGCGGCGCAGTTCAGCGGCGAGGAGCGCCACGTGCGGCGCCTGACCAAGATCTTGAAGATGGAGCGTGACGGAATGGAGGCATCCCCGTGAGCCAAGCGGTGAACGTCAACCCGCGCCTGGCGGCGCTCACCGCCGCGGGCACGAGCCCGTGGCTCGATCAGATCCGCCGCTCGCTCACCCAGGGCGGCGAGCTGCGCAAGATGGTCGACGAGGACAGCCTGCGCGGCGTGACCTCCAACCCCGCGATCTTCGAGAAGGCGATCCTCGGCTCGCCCGACTACGACGACCAGATCGAGGAGCTCGCCCGCACCGGTGCCCTGGCGCGCGCGATCTACCAGGACATCGCGATCCAGGACGTGCAGGAGGCGGCCGACGTGCTGCGCTCGGTGTTCGACGACCTCGACGGCGACGACGGCTACGTCTCGCTGGAGGTCGACCCCGACCTCGCCTTCGACAGCGACCGGACGATCGCGCAGGCACGCGAGTACTGGGCCCGGGTCGACCGGCCCAACGTGATGATCAAGATCCCCGGCACGAGCGAGTGCCTGCCGGCGATCGAGCAGGCGATCTACGAGGCCATCAACGTCAACGTCACGCTGCTGTTCGCCGTCGAGGCCTACGCGACGGTGGCCGAGGCCTACATCAAGGGCCTCGAGCGCCGCCACCGCGAGGGCAAGGACCTCGACGTGCGCTCGGTCGCCTCGTTCTTCGTCTCGCGCGTGGACTCCGAGGTCGACAAGCGCCTGGAGGCGAGCGGCCGCGAGGACCTGCAGGGCCAGGCCGCGGTGGCCAACGCACGCGCCGCGTACCGGCGCTTCGAGGAGATCTTCCGCGGCGACCGTTTCGCCGAGCTGCTCGCCGCCGGGGCGCACGTCCAGCGCCCGCTGTGGGCCTCGACCGGCGTGAAGAACCCGGCCTACAACGAGACGAAGTACGTCGAGGAGCTCGTCGGGCCCGACACCGTCAACACGATGCCGATGCAGACGCTGCTGGCGTGCGCCGAGCGCCTGGAGGTCGGCGGCGAGACGCTGCGCGAGGACCCGGCGCCCGTGCTCGAGGCGCTGGCCGGCGCCGGCATCGACATGGCCGACGTCACCGACAAGCTCCTGCGCGAGGGCGTCGATGCGTTCGTCACGCCGATGCAGAAGCTGCTGGCCGGCGTCGAGGCCAAGCGCGAGGCGATCTTCACCGGCCGCCCGGAGACGATCGACTCCTCGCTGCCCGACGAGCTCGAGCCGCTCGTCCACGAGCTCGTGCAGCGCGCGGAGCGCGAGCGCGTCGCGCGGCGCATCTGGTCCAAGGACGACACGCTGTGGGGCCCGGCCGGCCAGGCCGAGGTCGCCGACCGGCTCGGCTGGCTGACGGCGCAGGAGACCTACGAGGACCACATCGACGACCTCGAGGCGTTCGCCGCCGCGGTCGCCGAGGAGGGCTACACCGACTGCCTGCTGCTCGGCATGGGCGGCTCGTCGCTGGCGCCCGAGGTGCTGCGCCGCTCCTACGGCGCTGCCGCCCAACACGGCCGCCTGCGCCTGCACGTGCTCGACTCGACCGATCCGGGCGCGGTCCTCGCCCAGGAGCGCGCTGTCGACCTCGAGCGCACGCTGTTTGTCGTGTCGACGAAGTCCGGCGGCACGATCGAGACGATCTCGCTGTTCGAGCACTTCTGGTCGCTGCGCCCGCACGGCGAGCAGTTCGTCGCGATCACCGATCCGGGCTCGTCGCTGCAGACGCTGGCCGCCGAGCGCGGCTTCCGGCGCACGTTCTGCAACGACCCCGACGTCGGCGGTCGCTACAGCGCGCTGACGCTGTTCGGGCTCGTCCCGGCGACGCTCATGGGCATCGACCTGGAGACGCTGCTGGAGGGGGCCGGTGTGGCGGCGGAGGCGTGCTCGGCCGGCTGCACCGTCGACGGCAACAGCGGCCTCTGGCTCGGCGCGTCGCTCGCCGCGCTCGCAATGCATCCCACCCGCCCGCGCGACAAGCTGACGTTCGTCGTCGACGAGAAGATCGGCTCGTTCGGGCTGTGGGTCGAGCAGCTCGTCGCCGAGTCGCTGGGCAAGCAGGGCAGGGGCATCGTCCCGGTCACCGACGAGCCGCTCGGCACGCCGGAGGCGTACGGCGACGACCGCGTGTTCGCCTACCTGCGCGACAACGAGGATCCCGACGAGGCGATGGACGATGCGGTGCGCGCGCTGGCCGAGGCCGGCCAGCCGACGGTGACGCTCTCGGCCGGCGGCCCCGGCGACCTCGGCCGGATCTTCTTCTTCGCCGAGTTCGCCACCGCCGTGGCCGGCTGGGCGCTGGAGATCAACGCCTTCGACCAGCCCGACGTGCAGGTCGCCAAGGACACGACCGGCAAGCTGCTGGCCGAGATCGAGGCCGGCGGTTCGCTGGACGAGCCCGCCGACGCCGACGACGCTGCGCTGCGCACGCTGCTGGGCGAGGGGGAGGCCGGTGGCTACGTCGCGATCCTCGCCTTCATGGCGCCGTCCGACGAGGTCGATGCCGCGGTGACCGAGCTGCGCGCGGCGATCCGCGGCGCCACGCAGGCGACGACGACGTTCGGCTACGGGCCGCGCTATTTGCACTCCACCGGCCAGCTGCACAAGGGCGGCCCGGCCGACGGGCGCTTCCTCGTGCTCGTCCACGACGGGGACGAGGATGTCGAGATCCCCGGCCGGCCGTTCGGCTTTCGCCTGCTCAAGAACGCGCAGGCGTTCGGCGACCTCGAGACGCTGCGCTTGCGCGGGCGGGCGGCGGAGAAGCTCCGCCTCGAGGGCGACGACGCGGCGGCCGCGGTGCGCGAGCTGACGGTGCGGGTGCGGGGGCTGCTCGGAGACGGCTGAGTACGACCGGCCGGCGTCAGCTGCGCTTGCGGACCTTCCAGACCTCCTCGTAGGGCCAGCGCCGCGCCCACTCCACGGTCGCGTGCGCAAAGCGCGTCGTCGCGTCCGCGGGCGGCCGGACCTCGAGCAGCTGCTCGATCTCGAAGCCGCAGCGGCGCAGCAGGGCGATGAGCTCGCCGTGCGGGAGGTGAAACTCGACCGAGTCGTCGTCGGGCCACTCGACGCGGTGCATGCCGAAGTACGGGCGCAGCAGCTGCTCCCGGGCCGGGATGTTCTCGTCGTCGGGCGCGCACATGATCGACAGGGGCGTGTTGACGAGAAACACGAGCCGCCCGCCGGGGCGCAGCAGGCGCGCGGCCTCGGGGATCCACTCGTACGGGTCGCACCAGATGCTCGCCCCGTACTCGGAGATCGCGAAGTCGAAGCTCGCGTCTTCGAACGGCGTGGTCTCGGCGTTGCCGTGCACGAGCTCGAAGTCGATCCCGAACTCCGCCTGCATCGCGCGGGCGGTGTCGAGCTGGCGCTCGGAGTTGTCGATCCCGACGCAGCGGGCGCCGCGGCGGGCGAGCCACGACGAGACGTACCCGGTGCCGCAGCCCAGCTCCACCGTGTCGAGGCCCTCGAGGTCGTCGGGCAGCACGTGCAGCGCGGACTCCGCGACGGTGAAGATGCCCCACCAGGGCTCGTCGCGCGCCCAGTCGCGGCGGGCCGGCGCCACCCACTCCGGCGCGGAGGCGTCCCAGCTGGCGCGGTTGCGCGCGACGTGCTCGGGCAGGTCGCTCACGGCCGCTCGCTGTCGGCCTGCTCGTCGAGCTTCTCCTTCAGGTAGGCCGCCTTGTCGGCACGGCGGATGGCGGCGAGCTGCTCGGTGTCGGTCGGCGCCTGCTCGGCGCGATCGCGCTCCTCGATCTCGCGGTCGGCCTGCACCGCGCGCAGCTGCTGGGTCGTCGGGTCGTCCTGCGGGAGGCCCATGACGCGAGCCTACCCGGCGATCAGGCAGGCGTGCGCGGGGGTAGACAGCGCCTTCGACATCCGGCGGACACATCGTCGACCTATGCTCATTGCCTGGACGCCCCCGACGCGCGGAGACAACCTGTGACTCAGATCGGCTTCGTCGGCCTCGGCCGCATGGGCGGCAACATGGTCGCCCGCATCAAGCGCGACTCCGAGCACGACGTCGCCGCCTTCGACCGCGACCCCGAGACCGTGCAGCGGATCGCCGACACGACCGGCGCGCGCGGCGCCAGCTCGCTGGACGATCTCGTCAGCCGGCTCGACGCGCCGCGGATGGTCTGGATCATGGTGCCCGCCGGCGGCCCGACGCAGGGCACCGTCGACGCGCTCGCCGAGCTGCTCGACGCCGGCGACATGATCATCGACGGCGGCAACTCGAAGTGGACCGACGACCGCGAGCGGGCCGCCGCCCTGAGCGCCAGCGCCATCGAGTACGTCGACGTCGGGACGAGCGGCGGCGTCTGGGGCCTGGAGGTCGGCTACTGCATGATGGTCGGCGGGCCCGACGAGGCGGTCGCGCGCCTCGCGCCGATCCTCGACGTACTCGCGCCCGAGACGAGCGCGGCGAGCCGGGGCATCCTCGGCGACCGCGGCTGGGGGCACTTCGGCCCGAGCGGCGCCGGCCACTACGTGAAGATGGTCCACAACGGCATCGAGTACGGGCTCATGCAGGCCTACGCCGAGGGCTTCGACATCTTCGACAAGTGCGAGTTCGAGCTCGACAACGCGAAGATCGCGCACCTCTGGAACCAGGGCTCGGTCGTGCGCTCGTGGCTGTGCGAGCTCGCCGCGCTGGCGTTCGAGCAGGAGGGCAACGCGCTGGCCGGGCTGAGCGGCTACACCGCCGACTCCGGGGAGGGCCGCTGGACGATCGAGGACGCGATGGCCCGCGACGTGCCCACCCCGGTCATCACCGCGTCGCTGCACGCGCGCTTCTACTCGCGCGGCAACGGCGACTTCACGCACCGCATGCTGGCGGCCCTGCGCGCGCAGTTCGGCGGACACGCGACGAAGAAGAGCGCCGACGGGTGAGCGCCACCGACCGCGCCGCCGCCGCAGCCGCCGGCGCCCAGACCGGGGCCGAGGACAACCCGCTCACCGAGGGTCTCGAGCGGCAGCCGGTCCACCCCACCGCGCTCGTGATCTTCGGCGCGACCGGCGATCTCGCACGGCGCAAGCTGCTGCCCGCGCTCTACAACCTCGCCCACGAGGGCGCGCTGCCCGAGCGCTTCGGCCTGGTCGGCAACGCCCGCTCGGAGATGGCCGACGCGGACTTTCGCGAGATGGCGATCGAGTCCGTGCGCGAGTTCTCGCGCCGGCCACCGAACGAGAAGGTGCTCGCCAAGCTCTTCTCCGACGTCCGCTACGTGCCCGGCTCGTTCGACGACGACGAGGTCTACGCGGCGCTGCATCGCGAGCTGGACGATCTCGACGCCGAGGCGGGGCTCTCGCTGAACCGCTGCTTCTACCTCTCGACCGCGCCGACGTTCTTCCCCGTCATCGTCGACGCCCTCGGGCGCAGCGACCTCGCCGATCGCGAGGACGCCGAGGTCCGCGTGATCATCGAGAAGCCGTTCGGGCGGTCGCTGGAGGAGGCGCGCCAGCTCAACGCGCGCGTGCTGTCGGTCTTCGACGAGGACCAGGTCTTCCGCATCGACCACTACCTCGGCAAGGAGACCGTGCAGAACGTGCTCGCGCTGCGCTTCGCCAACAACATGTTCGAGCCGCTGTGGAACCGCAACTACATCGACCACGTCCAGATCACGGCCTCCGAGGACATCGGGATCGGCTCGCGCGCGGGCTACTACGACTCGGCCGGCGCCCTGCGCGACCTCGTCCAGAACCACATGCTGCAGCTGCTCTCGCTGCTGTGCATGGAGCCGCCGGTCGCCTTCGAGGCCGACCCGGTGCGCGACGAGAAGGTCAAGGTGCTGCGCGCGATCAGCGCTCCGACCCCGGACGTGGTGCCCGAGATCACGGTGCGCGGGCAGTACTCGGCGGGGATCGTCGCCGGCGAGGAGGTGCCCGGCTACCTCGACGAGGAGGGCGTGCCGGAGGACTCCAGCACCGAGACGTACGCGGCGCTGCGCCTGGAGGTCCACAACTGGCGCTGGGCCGGCGTGCCGATGTACCTGCGCACCGGCAAGCGCCTCGCGCGCAAGGTGACGGAGATCGCGGTCACCCTCAAGCCCGTGCCGCACGTCGCCTTCCAGTCGGAGATGTCGACCGGCGTGCGGCCCAACGTGCTCGTCCTCACCGTGCAGCCCAACGAGGGCGTCAGCCTCTCGATCGGCGCGAAGATCCCCGGTACGCGGATGGCGATCCGCACGGTGAACATGGAGTTCCTCTACGGGACGGCGTTTCTCTCGCAGTCGCCGGAGGCCTACGAGCGGCTGATCATCGACGCGATGCGCGGCGAGGCGACGCTCTTCACCCGCAACGACGAGGTCGAGGCGCAGTGGCGGATCATCGATCCGATCATCAAGGCCTGGGAGTCGTCGCGCGGGCCGCTGCCGACGTATCCGGCCGGCTCGCAGGGTCCGGAGGAAGCCGAGAACCTGCTGCTCGGCGACGCGCGCTGGCGGATGATCTAGTGCGGGCGCGCGTCGGATGACGACCGACGCCGTCTGGCGCGAGCGGGACACGTCGCCCAACGCGATCGAGGGCGCCCTGCGGCGGCTCGTCGCCGAGTGCCACGCGACGACCGACCACTGCGTCCCCGCGCGCACGCTGAACCTCGTCTGCGTCGTCGACCGCGAGTGGAGCGGCGAGATCGCCAACCGGCTGCGCGGCGTCGGGCGCTACCACGCATCGCGCACGGTCGTCTGCGCGGTGCAGCCGGGCCGCACGAGGATCGACGCGCAGGCGACGATCACCGTCGAGGGCGACCCGCGGCCCGGCGAGTTCGCTGCGATGCGCGAGCTCGTCGTCATCGACGTCGGCGAGCGGCACCTCAAGGACCTCGACACGATCGTCGATCCGCTCGTGGTCACCGACCTGCAGACCGTCGTCTGGTCCCCCCACGGCCATCCGGAGGCGGTCGACGCGCTGACGACCGGGCGCGCCGGCGGCGAGGCGCTCGCCCAGGTGGTGCTGCTGGACGCCGTCGACGAGCCGGACGTGGCGGTCGCGCTGGCGCGGGAGTGCGAGCTCGCCGACCGCGCGGAGGTCGTCGACCTCGCCTGGCTGCGCTGCACGCCGTGGCGCGAGCGGCTCGCCGCCGCCTACGATCCGGCCGTGCGGCGACCGGAGCTGCACGCGCTCGCCAAGCTCTCGGTGCGCTACCGCGAGGACTCGCTCGTGTCGGCGCTGCTGCTGGTCGGCTGGATGTGCTCGCGGCTGGGCTGGCGCCCGGAGACGCTCACCCGCCACGGTGGTCTGCTGCGCGGCCGCGCGCGGGCCCGCCGCGGGGAGGTCGAGCTGCGGCTGGAGCCGGTCGAGGACATGAACGTGCCGGGGTTGGCGGGCGTCGAGCTGCGCTCGGATCTCGGCGGCGGCTCGCTGCTGGCGCTCGAGCGGGGCGAGGGCGGCCTGACCGCGCGCCGCCGCGAGGCGCCCCCGCGCCGGGGCGACGACGTCATCGAGCATGTCTGGACGGTGCTCGGCGCCTCGCGCGGCGAGCCCGGGATCCTCGGCGAGGGGATCCGCCACGCGCTCATGCGAGACCCGACGTTCAAGCCGGCGCTGGCGGCGGCGCAGCGGCTGCTGGCCTGATGTCCGCGGCGGGTGGCGGGCGGCCGCGCGTAGTCGTGCTCGAGGACGCCGAGGCGGTCGCGCGGTACGCCGCCGATGCGATGGCCGCCGCGATCGCCGCCGCTCGTGACGAGGGGCGCGAGCTGCACGTCGCGCTGGCGGGCGGCTCGACGCCGCAGCGCGCGTATGAGCTGCTCTGCGCGGCGCAGGGATCGTGGGCGCACGTGCACCTGTGGCTGGGCGACGAGCGCTGCGTGCCGGAGGATCACGAGGAGGCCAACGTGCGGATGGTGCGCGAGTCGCTGCTGGCCGGCGGGCGCGACGGCGAGCCGGTCCTCCACGTCGTCGCGTCGCCGCAGATCCCCGAGGACGCCGCCTGGCTCTACGGGCGGGAGCTGCTCGAGCACCTGCCCGACGCGGTCTTCGACATCGTCCTGCTGGGCATGGGCCCCGACGGCCACACGTGCTCGCTGTTTGCCGGCCATCCCGTGCTGCGGGTGCGCGAGGCGCCGGTCGCTGCGGTGCGGGACTCGCCCAAGCCGCCGCCCGAGCGGGTGACGCTCACGCTGCCGGTCCTGCGGGGCGCGCGGTTCACGCTGCTGCTGGCGACGGGCGAGAGCAAGCGCGAGGCGCTGGTGCGCGCGCTGGCCGGCGACGAGTCGATTCCGCTGGCGCTGCTCGGCAACGGGCTCGACGAGGTCGTCTGCGACACGGCGGCCGCGCCGCCGCGACCGTGATGCTTCGGCTCCCGTGGGCTGCACCGGCCGCCGTCAGCGACGGCGGGCCGGCGCAGCGCGGGCGGGATCTCAGGTCATGCAGGACATGTACGGGCTGTACTGCACGCAGGCCGCGATCGTGACCGGCTCGGGGTCCGGCGCGGCGGCGTAGACGCCGCCGACGCCGGCCGCCAGGGCGATGCAGGGGATTGCGACGAGGGCCGCGAGGCGACGGCGGCTCGCGCTCGCCAGGGCGTTCGGTGTGGCGTATGACTTGACGGTCGGCACGTGGGGCTCCTTGATATGTGTGAGTCGGATTCGCTGCGCAGCCACTCGCTGCGACCCGATCACGGCTGAGCTCCCGCCGGATGCCGGACTTCGTGCCGAGTTGGCGCGTTGGCGCTCGCCTACCAGGCCACGTCGTCGACGAACACCGCGGCCGCCCGGCCCGCGGTCGGCGATCTGCAGGCCGATCGCCCGCAGCGGGATCGTCGTCCCGGCCGGCACCGTGTAGGTGACGGTGTTCGAGCCTGATGCCAGGCTCGTCTGCGGGCCGTGGCGGTTCGACCAGCCGGCGTCGCTGACGAACGCGATCACGCCCAGGCTCGTGCCATCGAGGGATTGGTCGCGTGCCCGAGCGCTGCACGAACCCGGCCGCTGCCGTGGCGGGCGCCGCCAGGGCGAGCAGACACGTAGCGAGCGGGAGGCAGCGGGCGACCATGCAGCGCTGGTGGACCTCCCGCCCGGCCCTGGACGGCTGTACGACGGCGTGCCGGATGGCCGTGCCGCCGCGCGCGATCGCGATCGCGATCGCGCGTTGTCGTGTACCCGCGCGGCACGGCCTCGTCGCCGTCGTTGACGCGCAACGTGCGATATCCGCACCCGGCGCGTCATCACCACCGCGGGCGAATCATTCGTGACGCGCCAGGTGCGGCATGCGCACTCGGCGCGTCATCCGCGGCCCGAGCCGGGCAGCGGCCGTCCACCCGGCCGTCCGAGAGCGGCAGCGGCCGGTCCACCCGGCCGCCCGAGAGCGGCAGCGGCCGGTCCACCCGGCCGCCCGAGAGCGGCAGCGGCCGGTCCACCCGGCCGCCCGAGAGCGGCAGCGGCCGGTCCACCCGGCCGCCCGAGGTCGGGCGGCGGCGCGCCCCCCGGCCGCCCGCGGCCCGAGCCGGCGCGCCACGCTGCACCCGGACTTGCGGCCGCGCCCGAACCGCCGTGGCATGATCGCCCGCCCAAGGACGACCATGGCAGGCAAGCCCGCGATTCTCGACTCCGCGCCCGAACGGCGCGTCACGTTCCCCGACCTCGTCCGGATCCACTTTCGCTGGCGCCAGGCGGTGCGCTACGAGTCGACCGCGAGCGACGAGGAGCGCGCGAAGCTCGATCGCGAGTACCACGAGGCGCTGGACATCTTCGAGGACGAGCACGGCAAGCTGCTCAACGCGTACTGGTGCGCGGACGTGGAGAGCGCCGTCGCGCTGACGGCGGGCAAGCCGAACAGCGGCTGGCTGCGCCGGCTGCTGTCGGTCGCGCCGCGCTTTCACCGCGTCAGCGACTGGGCGACGAAGGACGAGCCCGACATCGCCCGCGCGCTGCATCACTGCGACGAGCTGTCCATCCGCGCAGGCGAGGTCCTGCGCGGGCGCAGCCGGCGGATCGCCGTCCAGCTCGTGATGACCTCGGCCTGCCACCTGCTGAGCCTCGTCGACGCGCGCGGAGAGAACTCCGCGCACGCGCACAAGGCCGCCGTCGCCGCCGAGCTGCGCGAGCTCGCGGCCGTCGGACGCAGCTACCGCCAGTCGGCCAACGGCGACGCCCAGCTCGTGTACTTCGCGGGGATGGCCGTCGGGATCGCGGCGCTCGGGCTGCTGTACCTCGCCGCCGGCAGCATCCTCGATCGCGAGGGCGTCGATGCCGAGACGATCGTCGGCTGCCTCGTCGCCGGTGCGCTGGGCGCCGTCGTCAGCGTGATCGCCCGCGTCAACAGCGGCTCGTTCGCGCTCGACGAGGACATCGCACGCGGCTACACGCTGTTCCTCGGCTCGCTGAGACCCTGGATCGGCTCGATCTTCGGGCTGCTCATCTACTTCGCGGTCACGAGCAACTTCGTCCAGATCTTCGAGGTCCCCGACGACGCAACCGAGGCCTTCTACTTCTTCTGCGTGCTCGCGTTCGCCGCCGGCTTCAGCGAGCGCTGGGCGCAGGACACCCTGACCGGCGGGCTGACCGGCCGCGGGCGCGGAAAGGCCGACCATGCCAGCGCGGCGCGGCCGGCCGCCACGGGCACCGCACCGCAACGCGAGCAGCTCGCCGACGCCGAAGCGGAGATCGACGCGAGCTGAAGCGGCGCACCGGGACCACTCGGTTGCCCGTAAGTCGGCCCGATCGGACGCACGCGTTCGGGCCGGCACGGACTAGGGTCGGCCTCAGCCTTCATGCCGTCTGCGATCATCACCACCGCCGCGAAGATCATGTGCGCCCACGGCGGGCAGGTGACGCTGATTCCCAAGCAGATGAAGGTGCTCGCTGGGGTCAGCCGGTCATGTGCGTCGGCGATCGTGCACCGCGACCTCAAGCCCGAGACCGCGCTGATCACGAAGGGCGGCCGCGTGAAGGTCGCCGACTTCGGCATCGCCAAGGCCGCGCTGAGCGGCCAGAAGGGGCTGACGTCGGAGGGCATGACGGTCGGCACGCCGGAGTACATGTCGCCCGAGCAGGCGATGGCGAAGGACGTCTCGACGGCGTCGGACCTGTACGCGATCGGCTGCATGACCTACGAGATGCTCGCCGGCCGCCTGCCGATCCACGAGGGCTCGCAGGCCGCGCTGCTCATGAAGCAGGTCACCGAGCCGGTGCCCGACGTCCGCGAGGTCGATCCGCTGATCCCTGAGTCGGTCGCTCTGTGGGTGCAGCGGATGACCGAGAAGGACCCCGACGACCGCTTCCCCGACGCCAGCGCGGCGTGGGAGGCCTTCGAGGAGGCGCTGCTCGAGCACGTCGGCCCGCTCCGGCGCCGCGATGCCACGCTGAAGCCGGCCAGCGAGATCGAGACCGACGACATCCCGCCGCAGACCGCCGCGCCCTGCGCCCGCCGTCGCGCTCCGGCGGCACGACCGGGGAGCGCTCGCGCGCCGTGCGATCGCGGCCGGCGCGGTCGTCGCCGCCATCGTCGCGTTCGTCGTGGGCATGTCCAGCGGCGGCGGGGAGAGCCGGGCCAGCGCCGCCGGCGACGGGTTCGTGCTCAAGGCGCCCGCGGGCTGGGCGGCGGACGACGCGGTTGCCGACCCCGCGTTGGGTAGAGCGACGGTCGCGCTAAGTTCTCTCCCGCTGGCACGAAGACGCTCGGTTGCATCAAGTTCGAGACGGCCCGGCGTTGTTGCGGGGCGCCGGGTCTTAGGCGGCGCGCGCCGCCCCCGACGCATAGATCCTGGCCGTCTCGACGAACCTCCGCAGCAGACGGGCCTGCTCGGGCGAGTCGATCAAGCTCTCGGCGTGCCACTGCACCGCGAGCGTGAACGCGCGGTCGGTCGCCTCGATCGCCTCGGCGACCCCGTCGGGCGCACGTCCGACGATGCGCAGGCCCGCGCCGAGGATGTCGACCGCCTGGTGATGAAAGGAGTTCACGCGCGCCGCTTGCACGCCGAGCGCCTGCGCGACGAGGCTGTCCGGCTCGAACGTCGCGTCGTGCGTCGGGACGTATCCGGGCTCCTTCTGGCGATGGACGAGATCCGACGGGCGCTGGCTCGGCAGGTCCTGCACGAGTGTGCCGCCGCGCGAGACGTTCAGCACCTGCAGCCCGCGGCAGATCGCAAGCACGGGCAGGTCGCGTGCCTCGGCTGCGCGCACGAGCGCGATCTCGAAGAGGTCGAGATGCGGCTCGGTCAGTCCGAGCGCGGGATGCGGCTCGGCTCCATACGCGCTCGGATGGATGTCCGGACCGCCGGACAGGCACAGTCCGCAGAGCCCGTCGAGCAGCGGCTCGATGCTGTCGGTGTCCAGCGGCGGGATGATCACCGGTACGGCACCGGCACGCCGCATCGCCTCCGGGTAGCTCAGCCCGAGCGCGAGCTCGCGCGGCTGCTTGGGGTCGGAGTGGGGGATCTGTACGACGTGCTCGGGCGTGCGCATCTCCGACGTGCTGATCCCGACGATCGCGTATCCGGGCTCGTCGGCCGCGCGGGCGCCGGACGGCGGCGTGCTCACAACCGGTATGACACGCGCATGCTGGTGGCGCGACCGGCCGCTTCGCGGGAGATCGACCGCGACCTCATGCGCAGGCCGCTCGAGCTCGCGCAACGAACGCACGACGCGGTGCCGTTCGGCGCCCGGGGGTGCGGCTGGCCCGCGCACGCAGAGGGCGGTGTCCATGCCGGCCTCGCGCGCCGCATCGAGCTCCGCGACGACGTCGGACACGAAGCGCACGCTCGCGGGCTCGGCATCCAGCGCCACGGCGATCGACACGTAGCTCGCAGCGTCGAGCTTGGATCCGACGGTCGTGTCGAACAGCGACCCGAGCAGCTTCGTGAGATCGCCGGCGCTCGTGTGGGCGAACAACAGGCGCTGGGCGAGCGTGCTGCCCGACGAGAAGATCGAGGCGCGACGGCCGGCCTGCGCCCAGACCCGCATCACGGGCGCGACGTCGTCGTAGAGCGGCGCGACCAGCACGCCGGTCCGATACGCCTCCTCCCAGACGAGACCCTGCAGCGCCTTCAGCGGAGTGAGCTTGCGGTCGCGGCCCATCAGCCACCGCGCGTACGTGGTCGCGCCGCCGTGTGCCGGCCACGTCGACGGCTCTCGCTGCGCTACGTCCTCCGCCCGCCACGCGTCGTGCAGCTCGGCGAGGACCGCCTGCACGTCGGGGCGGTCGCGGTGGTGCTCGACGAACGCGCCGACACGCTCGCGCGCGAGCGGGAACAGCGTCTGCTGGACGAAGTCCAGCGGGGTGGTCGTGCCCTCGATGTCGAGCAGGTGCAGAGTGACGCTAGTCAACGTTCGTCACTGGGAGCGCGATGTTCGCCGGGCCCGCCCGCGCCGGGATGTAGCTCGGCCCCAGGCATAGTGGCTGAAACTGCTCGTCAACCCGGCTATTGGTGTAGTGGGGAGTCCAGCCGCTCTGATCCTGAAAGAGCCGGATCGCGCGCAGGCGCCGGTCCCCGCACAGGTCGAACCAGTGCCGCGTTCCACGGGGCACGCGCAGGAAGTCTCCGGCCTCGACCTCGACCGCGAGGACGCGACCCCCGGAGTTGATGTGGAACAGCCCGCGTCCTTCGATGATGAAGCGCACCTCGTCCTCGTCGTGCCAGTGCTCGGAGCTGAACCGCGCGAGCATCTCGTCGAGCCCCGCGATGTCGCCGTGCAGGTCGATGACATCGGCCGTGGTGTAGCCGCCCTCGGCCATCAGCGCCTCGAGCTTGGGACCATAGGCCGCGAGAACCGCCTCGGACGAGCCGTCGGAGGCCAAGTCGGCGCTCACATCCCAGCGCTCGTAGGCGACTCCGACCTGCTCGAGGATGGCTCGAATGTCACCCTCCTCGCCGGTTGCCGTGTCGTGTGCGGTGTCGCGAAGATGCGCCATGGCGATAGTGTCTCCCGTCGTTGCGTTCAAACCCTGCATCAATGGTACGTTCAGTGACCGTGCCGTTGCAGGAAATACAGCAAGCGTCGGCCGGTGCCGACGAAACGCGTCGACCCCGGTCGATCGAGTGGTTGGACGGCGCGGTAGTCGTCGTCGACCAAACCGTGCTTCCGCACGTGCACCGCCGAATTAAACTCAAAACGGTCGATGAGGTGGTCGATGCGATCGCGCGGATGGCAGTCCGCGGCGCGCCCGCGATCGGCGTGGCGGGCGCGCTGGGCGTCGCGCTGTCGGCGGCCGTGCACGAGGGCACGCCCGCCGGGGACCCGGCCGTGCGGCGCGATGCCGATCGCCTCATCGAGGCGCGGCCGACCGCGGTCAACCTCGAGTGGGGCGTGCGCCGCGCGCTCAGCCGGCTGGCGGAGGGATCGGCGGCCGTCCTGTCCGAGGCCCGGACGATGCTCGACGAGGACGAGCGCATCAATGTCGCGGCCGCGGGTCGCGCGGCCGCCCTGCTGCTCGAGCTGTGCGGCGACCGGGCGCTGCGGGTCGCCACGCACTGCAACACGGGGCGCCTCGCGACCATCTCCGAAGGCACCGCGCTCGGGGCCATCAAGCTGCTGGCGCTGCGCGACCGCGTGACCTCGGTGCTCGTCGGCGAGACGCGCCCGCTGCTGCAGGGCGCCCGCCTCACAACGTGGGAGCTGGCCGAGGCCGGCATCGCGCACCGGCTGTGCGTGGACTCCGCCCTGCCGGCGGCGATCGCCGGCGGCATGGTGGACTGCGTCGTCGTCGGCGCCGACCGGGTCGCGGCGAACGGCGACGTGGCGAACAAGATCGGGACCTACGGGCTCGCCGTGGTGGCCGCGCGCCACGGCGTCCCGTTCGTCGTGGTCGCGCCCGAGTCCTCGATCGACCGCATGCTCCCGGACGGCTCGTCGATCGTCATCGAGGAGCGCCCCGACATCGAGGTGCTCGAGGTCGCGGGCCAGCGGATCGCGCCGGCGGGAACCTCCGCCTACAACCCGGCCTTCGACGTCACGCCGGCCGCGCTCATCACGGCGGTCGTCTCCGAGGTCGCCGTGTACGAGAGCGAGATCGCGGACGGACCCCGGCTGCAGAGCGATGCCGCCGTCACGCGGCGCACCGATGCGCTGGCGCCGCTGCGCGACGAGCTGGTCGCGGCCGTCCACGACCTGTACGGGCGTGGGTGGATGGAGGGCACGAGCGGCAATGTCTCGCTGCGCCTGGGCGAGGACGCGGCGCTCATCACGACGAGTGGTCGCGGCAAGGGGCGCCTTACCGTCCACGACACGGTCCTCGTCGGCGTGCCGGGGGGCGAGCCGCGCGCGCCGGGCTCGCGGCCATCCGCGGAGACCGCGATCCACGTCGCGCTGTACGCGCGCCTGCCCGCCTGCGGCGCCGTCGTGCACGCGCACTGCCCGTCCGCGACCGCGTTCGCGTCTCGCTTCGGACCGAGCAAGAGCGTGATCGGCGCGACGATCGCCGGCTACGAGCTCATCAAGGGCCTGGGGCTCGACGATCCGCTGCCACGCGAGGTAGTGCTGCCGGTATTCCCGAACTGGCCCGATGTGGCGCGGATCGCGGCCGATGTCGGCGCTCATCTCGACGCCGGCGGTGGCCCGCACCCGCCGGCCCTGCTGATCGCCCGCCACGGAGCGACCGCGTGGGGGGTCGACATCCACCAGGCCCGTGACCGGCTCGAGTGCCTCGAGGCGCTGTGCCGGCTCGTGCTGCTGGCCGAGCCTGGCGCGACGGCGCTTGGATGACCGAGCTCGCGCAGGCGGCGTACGCCAGCAAGTTCCGTCGCTGGCACGAGGAGTCGAGCGTGCGAGCCAACCCGCGTCGGGTGCTCGATCCCAGCGGCGAGCCCGCGCTGTTCTTCCCCCCTGAGGCGGTCCCGTTCCTGCAACACCCGCTGGTGCAGGCGCGCGGGCCGGAGGCCGTGTCCGCCGTGCTCGTGCAGCGACTGCACGTCTATC
>CAWGTK010000032.1:0-36951 GCA_963825485.1 uncultured Actinomycetes bacterium | reverse complement strand
CGGAGCCTGTCAAGCCGGATGAGACGGTGTCGTCGAGAAATTAGTGTGCGGCAGCCCGTTCGTCGTCGGGCTTGTTGATCCAGGCGGCGGTCGGCAGTGCGGGCGGTCGCGGTGGTCGCTGGACGAAGCGTTCGGGGGTCGCGGCGTAGGCGCCGGCGAGGACGCGGGCGCGGTCGGCGTGGATCGCTTGGGCGCGGCCGTGGTGGACGGCGTCGGGAGTCATGAGGCCGATCCCGGAGTGGCGGTGCTCGTGGTTGTACCAGGAGAAGAACTCACGGCAGAAGCCGCGGGCGTGCTCGATCGAGTCGAACCTGGCGGGGAAGCCGGGCCGGTACTTCAGCGTCTTGAACTGCGCCTCTGAGTACGGGTTGTCCGTCGAGGTGTACGGCCGGTTGTGGGTCTTGAGCACGCCGAGATCGGCGAGCAAGAACGCGACGGGCTTGCTGGTCATCGAGCTGCCGCGATCGGCATGCACCGTCAGCTGATCGGGCTGGATGTGCTGCTGCTCGCAGACTTGGGCGATGAGGTCCTTGGCGACGAGCGAGTCCTCGCGCTGCTGGACGGTCCAGCCGACGGCGTAGCGGCTGAAGACGTCGAGGATCACGTAGAGGTAGAAGTACGTCCAGGTCGCCGGGCCCTTGAGCTTGGTGATGTCCCACGAGTACACCTCGTTGGGCTGCTCGGCGAGCAGTTCCGGTGCCGCGTACGGTGGATGCTTGAGCTGCGCGCGGCGCTCGCGCGCGGGTCCGTGCTCGGCGGCGAGCAGCCGGTACATCGTGCGTTCGGATGCCAGGTAGCGGCCTTCGTCAAGCAGCGTCGCCCACACCTGCGCGGGCGCGCTGTCGACGAAGCGCTCGGAGTGCAGCTCGGCCAGGACTGCCTCGCGCTCAGGCTCTGACAGCGCTCGCGGTGACGACGCCCGCGGCCGTGGCGGTCGTGGCGCGGGCGGCCGCCGCCGGCGGTAGATCGTTGCCGGCGACGCGCCCAACGCGCGGCACGCCGGCCTGGTTCCGATGATCGTGGTGAGCTCTTGCACGGTCTGCTCGATCATCGTTCGGTGCTCCCCTGCGCGCCCCTGGGCTCGAGCAAGTCGCCCAGCAGCGCCGAGACGTTTCCCTGCACCTCAATCACCCTGCGGGCCTTCTCAAGCTCACGCTCGGCACGCTCCAGGCGGCGCTGCAGCGCCGCGATCTGCGCCTCACGCGGATCGGCCTTCGGACGCCCGCGGGGACGCTCGAGCGCCGCGAGCGAGCCGCGCTCGCGCTGGCGACGCCATTCGGTCAACAGCGACGAGTACAGGCCCTCGCGACGCAGCAGCGCACCGATCTCACCCGGCTTGCTGCAGGCGTCGGCCCGCTGCAGGATCTGCAGCTTGTACTCCGCCGTGAAGCGGCGTCGACGCGCGCGCTCGACGAGCTCGGGATCCGGCGGGGGCACCTTGACATCGTGCGCGAGATCGATTCCCTTGCGCTCGCCTACGGCTCGCTCCAGGGAACCGATCTCGGTCCCGTCCTGCGTGTTCTCCGGCATCCGACCAGACTCCAGTTCTCGCCCTCAAACACAGTAGAAACGTCCTGCAGACCGTCTCACACGAGCTTGGCAGAGAGGGGCACAGCTACATCTCAGAAGCTGCTCGGCACGACCGTCTGCCTGCTGATCACCTGCTCGTCGCTGATCACACAAGCCGCCTCCGCCGGGCTCTTGGTTACCGACTGACCGCATCGGGCTCTGGTCGCCCGTTTCGGGCGACCAGAGATCCGGGGCCGATCGACACGCTCCTTACAGCCCACCCGGGCAGCTTCAGGCGACCCGTAACGCCGCCTCTCCGCGTCGAGCGCACGAATCGGGCAGCGCGCGGCGAGGTTACGTAGACAGCGTTATCGGGCTTGGGCAGGGTCCGTTTGGCTTGGGCAGCCAGCCGGACCGTGCCGCGAAGTCCTCGTCATCGGCGCACCGCGGCACGGGGGCAACGACGGTGCCCTCCACGCGCGTGGCCTCGATCAACTCGGACGCTGACCCTCAAGACAGAGCATCATTGGCGTTCGGTTGTGGAACCGGACGCGTGCGAGCGACGTCGGGCGCGCGTGCGGGCCCGCGGTGCCTGATGCGCCATCACCACGTGGCGGCCAAGGACAACGGCTCTGCAGTCGGGCGCGCCTGAGTTCGCGCACGACCGCTGTTGTGAAGGCGTGTGACATGGCGTCGACGACCGGATTGCGGTACGTCGGGGGCGCGACTTCGCGGGAAGCCGGAGGCAATGAGACCGAGTGCGTGGCGAGCGTGAGCATGCGGCCAGCCTCCGCGATTCGCGGGGGGATGACATCAGGGGTCCGTCCCTACTGCGCACCCTGATCTTGTCGTCGCTCAGAACAGCGACCCTTGAACTGTCAGGCTTGGCCGCGTGCGCGACGTCGGCTTGGCTCGCGCACCGCTCGCCGAACCGCGAGCTCAACGCGAAGCCGGCCGTCGCGGCCTAATTCGGCGCTCCGGACGACCACTCCATAGACCCACCCGATCTCGGCTGCTAGCCAGACAAGCGCACGTGAATCCCGGTTGAGGTTCGCTATGGGACGCGGGCGTCATGCTCATGCGCCGGCGCCATACGGGTGGTTCGCAGCCGCCGGTGGAGCCCGGCTTAGCTGGTCTCCGTATCGCGCTGTACGTCAGTGGCTTGGTCATACAGGCGGCCTTCTAGACCTCGGAACGCCGGCGCTTCCACCTCGCCCTGCAGATGCCGGCCCGAGTAGGTCCGACGTTGAGCCCAGTATTGACGCTCGGCGTCAAGGGATTCGAGCCGTGCGTGCCACTCGTCGCGCTCGTGCTGCGCCTTCTCCGTGTCGAGACGGGCGGACTCGACCTGGATGCGTTTCGGCATGTTCCACAGCCGTTCAACCGCGCTCAGGAAGAGCCATAGGCCGGATCCGCCAAGGATGCCATCGCGGACGAGGGGCCATGGAACCTCGACCAATATCTCCATCGGAGATCCAAGGTGGAGCCGCTCGACCTTTAGGGGCGTCTCCCCGTGACCCACGAAGGCTGGGCCCCACAACTCGTAGGCGTCATGTTCCTTCGTCAACGAGAACCTCTCGACGAAGCGGACCACGTCATCAATGCTCTGCGGAACATCGGCCGTGTCGGACGGTGACGGGTCTCGCTCCGGATCGAGCTTGAGGTACAGCAGCAAGGGCGAGGCGCCGATGCCACTGTGGCCGAGGGCTTCCATTCGTCACGCAGGATGGCAGGCACGCCAGCGGGAGCAGCTGCGATGCGGGGGAGCCCTTGGGCTGGCGAAGGCTCGTTGCCGCCAACGCCGACGCACACTCAACCTGAACCAGCGAGCACGTACGCTCATGGCGTTGCCGCCGTCGAACGACTTCGCGACGAAGGACTACATCACCCTGGGATTAGCGGCATGGGGCGCGCTGGTGTCGACGTTCGTCGTTGGACGTCAGTTGTTGCAGGCGCGCCGGCGGATCCAAGTCCAGATCGTCCAGCACTTGAACCTCGAAGAGCAGCCGGACGATCTGCGCGAGCACTGGCGCGTGCGAGTGGTCAACGTCGGATCGCGCCCGTTGGAGATCACTCGGGTCGGCCTCATCGTCAAGACTGAAGACCACGGCACTGGGCGCTACGAGCCGCCACCTCGAGGCTTTGGCGGCGCTCCCCCTGACCGGGTTCCGCCGTTTTTCTTGAACGATGGCGAAACCGCAACGCTCTTCTTCAAGCTCGAGGACGAGGGGCCCTATTGCGACGTGCGCGGCGCTGTGGCTCTCGATGCGACAAACCGAGAGCATCTCGCCTTTCTGCAGACGCGCGGCCACGAGCACCTATCACTTCTTCGCATGCGCGCCCTGGACCGTCTTCGCCTTCGCGTGGCATTGCGACGCACGCGCAGCCGGCAGAACAACGCCTGACGGCGGTCCATGCCGCGCGGGCCGCGCACTGCCTTCAGCAGCGCAGCTAAGCGGCCACTCCAGCGGGAGGTCGCGCCGGTCAACGCGCGGTCGACGCGAAGGTCATGCCAGCCGCCTTCGCCACCGACGATCGAGTAGCTCCGGTGGACTCTGGATTCCCGGGCGACGCTGCGCACTGCCATGCTCCGGGCATGACCGGCGATCTCGGATCGGCTGTATCTCTCAAGGTCTGCGTCGCCGCGTGGGCCCCGGCGTTCGGCGCGCCGGAGATGCCGTTCTTCCTCGGCGAGCAGTTCGCTGATCAGGGCGAGGACGTCTCGTACGAGGATCGGTCCAAGGTCATCGTGCACGCGGAGAGCGGCACCTCGCTCGGGGCGGTCATTGACGAGGCTGCGAAGCGCTTCGGCGTGGCGTCTCCCACCGAGAGCAAGGTTTCCGAACTCGTGCATTGGGTGGCTTTCTTCCGCCCCGGCGACGAACACGGGATGCCGTACAACTACGACCGCTGGCACGCGGCCATCCGAACCGTCGATGTTGCCGGCCAGCCGTCCTGGGCGCTGTCATGGTCGGCGATCACGATGGGCGAGCTCGTCGCGGCGCACGACGCCGGCCTGCTCGACGGCGATCCACTTCGGCCGTACTTCTGGCCGGTGATCCCCCAGGGCGAGTTGCTCGATGTCGTTCAGGCCTTGTGGGGGTTGTGGTCACAGTGGGAGGATGCTGTGGTTCCACACATCGACGCCGCTGCCGTGACGATCGGACCGATCGCCGTCGCGGTGGAGTTGATGCGTCGCATCCGAGCAGCCACACGCGCGGCAACCAAGCACCACGAAGCGCTCGCGCAGGCGCTTGAGCGGCCGCAAGAATTCCTGGCATACCTCGACTCCGCTCCCCGGACGACAGAGGAGGTCGCTGCGCGCACCGGATTGCCCGAAACGGCCGCCGCACAGGTTTTGGCCGGCATCGGTTACTCGCCCGGGACGGACGGTCGCTGGAGGTCTCGCGTCGATGCGCCCGCGGCGCTGCTGCGCCAGGGGCTACTCGAGATACGTGCGCGCGGCCGCGGACCGACGACCGAAGAAGCAGCCGAGGCCGTGCGTGCCGCGTTCGAGGGCGAGGAGCGCAATCGTCACCCTCCTGAAGGCCGATAGTCGGGCGCATCCGTCCCGGTAAAGGTTCCCTTCTGCGCTCTCCCCGCGATTGCCCCCGGGCGTCGTCTACGTGGTGAGCCGGCGTTCGTAGCGCACGGAGCGGATCTCGCGCCCGCCGAAGTCCGTGATCCTCTCGCTGCCGCCCGCGCGCCACCCGCAGCGCTCGTAGCAGACAACCGCCTGAGCGTTGTCGGGCAGCACCCATCGCGTGGCGGCCACGAAGCCGCTTACCCGCCGCGACCGTCCACGCGACCTTCGAAAAGGGCGCCGACGCCGACGACGTCACAATCCCGATCAGCACCGTGATCGACCACGTCGCCGCCGGCAAGATCACCCTCGCGTGCCAAGAAACCCCGGTACCCGGCGGCGACGGCGCGAACGCCGGCAGGGCACGAGCGCGAACGCCGATGGCAGAGCGAGGGGCGAGCCCGGCATCATCTCGGGCAACGTCATCCAGGTCCCGGTCCAGGTCCCGATCAACACCTGCGGCAACACGATCGACATCGTCGGACTGCTCAACCCCACGTTCGGGAACACGTGCGTCAATCCGTAAGATCGCGCCTGATCAACGCGTCCCGTTCGCCGCCAACCACACGGCGAACGGGCACCGACCCCACGTCGCATCGACGATCGAGGAAGGACAACAGCCCCAGCTTGCGACGCCGCGCGTACTACCCGCGCCCAAGCCCAGGTTCTGAGTCGTCAGGCTCGTGTTCCCGCAGCCAGCATCTCCCCGAAGACCTGAGATCACCTGGCGGGCGGGAGCCTTGCCAGAGCAAACGTACCCGCCCGGCGCGTGCGCCGACAGTCTGATCGGATCGCGGGCTTGACAGCTCTTGGTAGGATCGCGCCTCGCTGCCGTCGCGGTATCGATGGCACCTCTCTCATGAGCCGACCAACGCGCCCGCAAGCCCTCCGATCTCAAGCGGCCCTTGTGCTGGCCGTGAGCAGCATCGCCCTGGCTGTCGGCGCTCCGGCTGCGAACGCCGTCGACGTCGATGCCGCCGTCGGCGACGGGTCTGACTCGACTAGTGTCGCGCAAGCGTCCGCGACGGTCGGCAGCGGGAACCGCTTGACCATCAGGCTTCTGTCCATCCCTGTTATGGACTTCGGCGACCCGGATTAAGGCCGCGTCTCTGACGCGCCGGGCGACAGCGAACGTAGCGATCCTGAGGAAGCCCAACTCGCCCGCCAAGCCTGTCGGGCAGCGCGCGCGAGGTCGAACGCCGGAGGCGCAGAGACGCGGGCAGTCCTCGAAGCGCGACGGCGATGGTGCCGACTCGACGGCGCCCGCCCGTGCCGAGCCAACTTGAGCGCGCGATAAGCCTCACTATGACAATAGCGATTGTTCTCGCCCGTGCGAATCGGAGGCCTGTCCTCGCAGAGCTTGGGAGAGTCACGAATCCATCACCGGAGTTCCACTCGTCTCCCGCCAAGCCATCGTCTCACTGATCGGGGCGACGACCTCGACCGCCGGGCTGAAGGTCTACGCCGAACTCGACGAGACACCTACGAACGCGCGATCAAGATCACCGACGCCCAACTCGGCGCCGACAACCTCGACCGCGACGAGTTCCACGGCGAATGGAACCACCTGATCAAACCGTCACGTTGATGATTGACGCTTCCTAACGGCCGCCGGCGCCCGACACTCGACGGCCCGCGCGGTTTTTATCGTGACGTTCGCTCAGTGCTCCTCAGGGGGCCTACTCCTGACTGAACATGGGATCGTAGGCCGTCGACGGTTGACTCCCCGACATGAACGCCAAGAACTCCCTGGTGAACTCGCTACGCGAATACCGGCCGTCGCCGCCGGCCAACTCGCGGTTGAAGGCGGCGCGGAACAGGGCCTCGTACTCCCGCGCGCTGATGCTTTGGGTGTCGTCGACGTCGGTGACGTCGAACAGCACGTCGGCAAGCCTGATCAGCGCCTTGCCGGAGATCTCCGCCCCGGCACGGGCGTACTCCTGTCCGGTGATGCGTCCGTCACGGTCTTCGTCCAGTGCGGATTGCAGCTCGCGCCACCAGTCGGCGTAGGCGTCGTAGAGGCGGTTCTCGTCGTGCTCGTCGAGGTCGAGTCGCCCGGCGATCTCGCGGGCCATGGCGGCGAGGTCCGGCCAATCGAGGAATCCGTTGCCGGTCTGGTCGAGCACCTCGGCGAAGAACCGCTCCGCGGAACGCACGGCCGCGTTGTCGCCGTTGACATCTGGACGCGCCCGAGTGGCGACGCGCAGCAGCGCGCGGGCCTGCAGCGCCCTGCGGCGCACCGCGCCGGGCGGCCTCGTCGTGACCGGACCCACCGGGTACAGCAGGTCCATGACGGTGTCGATCCTCGTCCACCGCTCTGGCAGCAGCCGGCCCGCGAGACCAGCGGACAGGAAGGTCCCGTGCATCAACGTCTGCGAGCCGGGAAACTCGGGAAGTCCCAGTCGCCCGCGAAGCTGCTCGGGCAGTGAGGCGACCATCAGCATGCCGGCGAACGCTCCAGTCAAGCCCTGGCTCGCCGTCCACAGGCCGGGCCGGCTGCGCAGCACCGGCGGCGGCGGGATACGGTCCAGCAGGTGGTCGAGGATCAGGTGCACCGCGGCGGTGTTCTCCAGCTCCTCGGTGAGCACGCGATCGTAATAGGGCCAGAACATCTCCAACGTCGCGGGCAGTTGGCAGCGCTCGTCGCCGAAGAGGGCCAGCATGGCCTGGTGCTCGGCGTACATGCGTTCCATCGTGGGTGCGTCCAGCGACTCGCCGCTGAGCCGGCACATCGTGATCGTCGACTCAAAGAGGGTCGCTATGACCCACGTCCGCGCCTGCGGGTTCAGTCCGCTGAACTCGCGTCCCCGCTCGTCGGCGCCGCGGATGCGTGCGTGCAGGCGATTGAGGCGATCGGCCTCCTTCAGCCTCGTGGGCTCGTCTCCGCCGACCAGGCGCTGTACGCTGCTCGCGCTGTTGCGGACGCGCCGCCACGGGTGTTGCACGAACGTCGAGGCCGTCATGAGCGCCGCGCCGATCTCCGGATGCGCGGCTTCGAGGAGGGTGGCGCGGACAACGGCCAAGCCCCAGCGGGCCTCCTGGGCGAGGTCGCCCGTGATGCTCCCAGGCCCCAGGACCGCCCCCGATGTGGCCGGCCCGTCGTCGTGGTCGGCGCCGTGGGAGCCGTTGTCGGCGCCCGCGGCAGCCCCCGGGGACTCGTTCATGTCATCCCTCGCTAGGGTTCGGTTCGGTTTTGCGCCGGTCGGCCAGAGGCATTTCCGGTTGCAAGAAGTCTAGCTGGCGGACTCCCACGCGAGTACCATCACCGGGCATTTTTGATGCTGCAGCCGACCAACCTCCACACGACCCCGCACGACGCGGCACGATCGGTCGGACCGCAAGCCCCGATGTGCGACGGCCAGCTGGCGCACGACTACGGCGTGTGCCGCGAGTACGCCTTGGTGAGAGCCCGCGGGTTTGGGACGGTTCGAGACTTCCTTCCCGCTGCCAGGCAGCCATATTGCGACGCGCACGTGGCGTTGATCATGTACACGGACGACCTCGTCGACGATGTGGAGAGCACATCGGCGCAGCGCGAGGTCCGCTTCGAGCACTGGCGCTGGGTCGTGCTGGCGGCGCAGGACGGACGCGCCGACGGAGATGACCTCGAGTCGTCGCTGAGCCGCGCGTTCGCACACACGGCCGCGACGTGGGGCATCGCGGCCGAGTCGGTTCGCGGCTACCTCGACGGGGTCGCGCGCGACGTCTCGTTCAGTCACTTCGCGACGCACGCGGAGTTCGAGCGCCACGTCGAGCTGGTCAACGCGAGCATTGGGGCATGGGCGAACGCGATCTACGGAGGAACGTCGCCAGAAGCCGACCGCAGAGCTCGCTTGATCGGCGCCGGGGTTCAGCTCACGGACCATCTCCTGGACCTGCGCGACGACCTTGCCCGCGGGCGCCTGTACCTGCCGCTGGAGGATCTCAAGCGCTTTGGCGTCGATCGTCGCGCGCTCGAACGTGCGGCGGCAGACGGCGGCAGGACGCCGGACGCGATCCGCGCGCTCGTGGCATTCGAGGCCGCCCGCGCCCGTGCCTACTTCGATGCGGGCTCGGGCTGGGAACTGCTGGTGGACGCGTCGGCGCGTGACGCCGCCTGGGCGTCGGCGGCGTTCTACCGCTACCAGCTCGAGGAGCTCGAGCGTCGCGCTGGTGACGTGTTCGGCACGCCGCCGATCGTCGAGCCGGGCTCGCCGTCCGCAGGGCGCACCGCGTCCGATCGGCGGCCACCCGCGCGGCCCGCTCGCGCGTCGCGTCGACCGCGCGTCTCGGCGCAGCGTCGCGCCGGCGTCCCGCGACACGTCGGCATCGTCCTGGACGGCAACCGCAGGTGGGCGCGAGCGAACGAGCTTCCACTCGTGTTCGGCCATCGCCGCGGCGTGGCGGTCTTACGGGAGGTTCGCGACATCTTCCTCACTCGAGGAGTGCGCTACATCTCGGTATTCGTATTTTCGACGGAGAATTGGAGTCGCGACCCGGACGAGGTCGAGGATCTCATGGACCTCTTCGTCGACTTTGCGCGAGACCAGGTCGACGAGCTGTACGCCGGCAACATCCGCGTCCGCTTCCTCGGCCGACCCGAGGGACTGCCGACCCGGCTTCGCGCGGCCATGCGACGCCTCGAAGAGCACACAGCCGGCCACGACGGCGCCACGCTGGCGATCTGCCTGAACTACGGTGGCCAGACGGAGATCGTCGATGCTTTTCGCGCGATGCTCGCGGCGGGCATCGATGCCGACGACATTACGCCGCTGGCGGTGTCAGAGCACCTCTACGCCCCGGAGGTGCCCCCGATCGACCTGATCATCCGAACGGGCGGCGAGCAACGGCTCTCGAACTTCATGCTCTGGCGCGCGGCGTACGCCGAGCTGTGCTTCACCACCAAGCTGTGGCCGGACATCACGCCGCACGACATCGTGGCGATGCTCGACGACTACTCGACGCGCGCCCGCCGGTTCGGACGCTGACCAGCCCTCGCCGAGCTCGCCGACGTCGGGTCTGGATCATCCGGTTGGGGGCGTGTCAATCGCCGCACCGGGTGCGCGCCCGATCGGACAACGGGTCCTGCTCGATCGCGCACCGGCGAGCTGCGAGCCGCGGCCCGGCGCCTCGCAGGGTGACCGTAATGCCTCTTCGGGTAGGCGGGCACGCATGCAGCGTCGGGCTCGACGCTCTCTGCCGAAGGCGGTCGAGCGCGCATGCGGGCGTACTGCTCCTCGCGAGGAGGGCCTGTCAGGGCACCCCGCCAGCGCCGAGCAAAGCGCGCCGCGCCGCGGTGACCTCGAAGGCCGCCGCGACGAAGCTACAAAGGCACAAAGGCTAGTATTTGCAGGCCTTCTCGTAGAGCCCGCCGCCGGAATCGAACCGGCAACCTCTTGATTACAAATCCTTCTGCCGTCATCTCAGTTCGCGCGGACTTCAGTAAACATGGGCCGTCTCGGTCCGGCAGCGTCGGTTTCCGCCCGGTTTGCGTGCTACTCCTTGCGCTACTCCCGGCCGATTGCTACTCCCTGTGCTACTCCCTGGAGCTGATCTCCCCGAGGTAACTGGGGCAGCCTGCGGGTGAGCTGCGGCACCGACCGCGGGCCATGATGGCTTGAGGCCCCCGATCCTGTCGCCACGGTCGGACGGTTGTTGCGTCCATACCAGCGCACGACCAGCCCTCCCCTATCCGTCAGATCTGCGTGCGGCCGGGGAGCCGGTCCGGCTGACGTTGCTGGCCGCGTTGTGCTGGTCGCGCACGGCGGAGATCACCGACGCGCTCGTTGATCTGCTGATCGAGCTCGTCCATGGCATCGGCACTCGGGCGGAGAACCGTGTCGAGCGTGAGCTGATCAATGACCTGCGTCGCGTGCGCGGCAGCAGGGCATCCTGTTTCGTCTCGCCGAAGCCGCCATCGAGCACCCCGACGACACCGTTCGCGCGGCGCTGTTTCCGGTCGTCGGCGAAGGCACGTTGCGCGAACTCGTGCGGGAGGCCAAGACCGACGATCAGGCGTTTCGCCAGCGCGTGCGGACGGTGCTGCGCGCGTCGTACTCCTCGCACTACCGCCAGATGCTTCCGCGGCTGCTGGCCGCCTGGAGTTTCGCTGCTCGAACACGCGCTACCGCCCGGTCATGGACGCCTTGGAGCTTTTGGCCAGGTACGCCCAGCGCCCCCGGCCAGGACCGTTTCTACCCCGTCTCGGAAGCCGTGCCCGTCGATGGGGTCGTGCCGCGCGAGTGGCGTGGCGCGGTCATCGACCACAACGGCCGCATCGAGCGCATCCCACCTACGAGCTGTGCGTCCTGCGTGCCCTCAGAGACGCGATCCGCCGCCGCGAGATCTCCGTCGCCGGCGCCAACCGCTGGCGCGACCCCGAAGACGACCTGCCGACCGACTTCGAAGACAACCGCGACATCCACTACGCCGCGCTGCGCCAACCACTGGACCCCAGCGCGTTCATCACCGACCTGCAGGACCGGCTCGCCGCCGCACTGAGCAACCTCGATGCTGCGGTCGCCGGTGGTGGCGCCGGTGCTGTGCGGATCACCAACCGCCGTGGGGAGCCGTGGATCACGGTCCCGACGCTCGACGCCCAGCCCGAGCCGAAGACGCTGGAGGCGCTCAAGCAGGAGGTCATGCGCCGCTGGGGGATGTTTGACCTGCTTGATCTGCTCAAGCACGCCGACGTCTTCACCGAGTTCACCAGCGAGTTCTCATCAGTCGCGTCGGGGGAGATCACCAGCCGCAGCGTGCTGCGCCGGCGGCTGCTGTTCGTGCTCTTCGCACTGGGCACGAACATGGGCATCAAGCACATCGTCGACGGCGCCGCCGAAGCCGGTGAAAGCGAAGCGACGCTGCGTCGCGTACGCCGCCTGTACATCACGCGCGACAACCTCAGAGCCGCGATCGCCAAGCTCGTCAATGCCACCCTCGACGTGCACCAAAGCACGCTCTGGGGCGACGGGACCGCGTGCGCGTCGAACTCCAAGAAGTTCGGGTCCTGGTCATCGAACCTGATGACCGAATGGCACGCCCGCTACGGCGGACCCGGCGTGATGATCTACTGGCACGTCGAGCGAAAAAGCGTCTTCATCTACAGCCAGCTGAAGACCTGCTCAGCCAGCGAAGTCGCCGCGATGCTCGAAGGCCTGCTGCGCCACGACACCAGCGCCGACATCGACCGCAACTACACCGACACGCACGGCGCGTCGATCGTCGGCTTCGCGTTCTGTCAACTCCTCGGCTTCCGCCTGCTACCACGCCTCAAACGCATCGGCGCCGCCCGCCTCTACCGGCCCGGCCTTCCCACCGACGCCGACTGGGCCCAGCTCGGACCGGTGATCTCCGCGCGGCCGATCGACTGGGACCTCATCGCTCAGCAATACGACCAGCTCGTCAAGTACGCCACCGCGCTGAAACTCGGCACCGCCGAGGCCGAGCAAGTCCTGCGCCGCTTCACCCGCGGCGGCCCCAAACACCCCACATACCAAGCCCTCGAAGAGCTCGGCCGAGCGACCCGCACGATCTTCATCTGCGAATACCTCACCAGCCAGCCGCTCCGACCCGGGACTCACGTACGATCCCGTGCCACTTGGAGGCTGAGGGGGAGCCATGTTGACGATCGCGTTGACCGCCGGTGCTCGGGTGCTGGCCGTGGCTGCGGGAGTGGCGCTGAAGTACAGCGTGAGCGAGCGCCATCCAGAGAAGGAGGCCGAGAGCGCCGACATCGTCAAGGTGCTCGGCTCGACGTCGCTGATCGCCGGCGTGCTCGTCGGAAGACACGGTGTCGCCGACTGGTGCCAGCGGTGGGCTCGCACGCGGCTTACCCACCGGGGGTGGCGCCATCGAGCGAATGGCTGTACGCGACGCCAGCGCGCAGAACCGCAGTGCGAAGGTGCCAGCAACGTCTCGCGACACGACGCCGCCGCCGGAATCGGCCGGCGACGCGCGCCCCGTCGGAACCGAACAACGTTGTCTCCACGTGAAGGACGACCCGGAGGCCGCCGCAGGCTCGAACAGTTGTGC
The DNA here is from genome assembly GCA_963825485.1 of uncultured Actinomycetes bacterium. Lineage (GTDB taxonomy): Bacteria > Actinomycetota > Thermoleophilia > Solirubrobacterales > Solirubrobacteraceae > CADCVQ01. The sequence continues at coordinate 23,849 of CAWGTK010000032.1, read as the reverse complement.
GAAGCGCCCGGCGGCTCGCGTGAGGATGCCTGAGCGCCCCCGGGGCCCGGGCGCCCGGTCAGACGCCGCCGACGAAACGCGCGACGACGTACAGCGACGATCCGGCGAGCCCGTTCTCCACGAGCTCGCGATTGTCGTACATTCCGAGGGTCTGAAAGCCCTCCATCGCGAGATGATGCTCGAGTTCCATCGGCGCCAGCGTGCGGAACTGCACGAAGTCGTGGACGGCCGCCTCGCCGGGAAGCGTCCATGCGCGCCGGCGTGTCAGCAGCTGCCGGCGGCGGTCGTCCTCGTAGACGGCGTCCGCCGTTGCGTGGAGGCCGGGGGCGTCGACGACGAAGTGTCGCGGCAAGCCGCCACCAAGCGGCGGCCCCAGGGCGTTAAGCGCTTCGAGGACCAGCAGTGTGCCCGAGCTCGCGTGCGCTGCGAACGTCGCGCATGCAAGCGCGATGTCGGCGCTCGCATGCAGGTTGGCGATCGCGATCCCCAGACACGTGATCGCCTCAAACGTACGGCCGCAGCGCAGCGTCCGCATGTCGCCGACGCGAAAGTCGAGCTCCGGCCGCCGGCCGCGAGCGTGCTCAATCATGCGCTCCTGGAAGTCGACACCGATGCAGTCCGAGCAGCGCGCGGCCAGCCAGGCCAGATCGCGGCCCGTCCCGCAACCGATGTCCAACAGGCTGTCCGGGAACTGCTCGAGATGACGCTCGAAGAACCGCTCGCACATCCTCGGTGCAGCATGCTCGGAGCCGTGGTAGACCAGCTCATACAACTCCGGGCGCCGGTAAAGCAGGTTTGTCAGCTGAGCATCCACGGCCCCGCCAGACCCTAGCCCGCGGCGCGCGCGAGCACGTTGTCGACGAGCTGCCCGGCCGAGCCGACATGCGTGCGGGGATCGAAGAGCGCGTCGAGATCCCGGGGCGCGATCCGTCCGTCCAGCGCTCCGGAGGCGAGCAGGGCCTCGCGCAGCGACGCGCCCTCGCTGCGGGCGCGCTGTGAGATCGCGTACACGACGGCGTACGCGCGGGGTTTGCCGACGTGCTGCGCGAGCATGAACATGACGGCTTCGGTCGCAAGGGCGTCGGCGGCGGCGCCCGCGTTGGCGGCCATGACGTCCGCGCAGACCTCGCAGTCGTCGACGATCTCGGCGAGCAGCGCGGCCGCGGCGAGGGTGTGATGGGAGACGTCGGCGATGATGACCCATTCCATGCGCAGCGAGCGACCGTCGCGCTCGTGCTCGACGAGGGTTGCGTGGACGGCGGATGACGCGTGCGCGGCGGCGAGCCGGGCCAGCGCGACGACCTGCTCGCAGTGGCCGAAGTTGCGCTTGTGCGGCATCGTCGTGCTGGCGATCTGACCGTCTCTGAAGCGGACTCGCAGCTCGCCGATCTCCGGGCGGCACAAGCTGCGGATCTCGTCGGCGATGCGCCCGAACGTGCCGGCGATCATCGCCAACAGCATCACGAACTCGGCGACTCGATCGCGCGACGCATGCCACGCGACGCGCGGCACCCCAAGGCCGAGTTGCGCCGCGAAGCGCTCGAGCAGGGCCGGCGCGCTCGCGCCGAACGCGGCCATCGTCCCGACGCCGCCGCCGAGCTCGGCCACGAGGATCCGTGGCCTGGCCTGCACGATGCGGTCGACGTGGCGCAGGAGCTCGTCGAGCCAGCCCGCCACCTTCAGGCCGAACGTCGTCGCGAGCGCCGGCTGACCGTGCGTTCGCCCGACCATGACCGTGTCGCGGTGCAGCTCGGCCAGCTTCGCGAAGCGGCGGATCATCGCGGTCAGGCTCGCCTCCAGCTCGAGCAGCACCGCCTGCAGCTCGATCGACTGGGCGGTGTCCTGGATGTCCTGGGTCGTCGCGCCGTGATGGACGAACTGCCCGCCATCGCCCTCGCAGCCGCGCTCGAGCGCTGCGAGCAGTGGCGCGAGCGAGTGCCCGCTGCGCGCCGTCTCCTCGCGGACCCGGGTGAGGTCCAGAAGCTCCACGCGGGCGGCGGCGCGGATCCGTTCCGCGGCCTGCGCGGGGATCAGGCCGAGGCTGGCCTGGCTCTCCGCCAGCGCGGCCTCGATGTCCAGCCAGCGCTGCATGCGGCAGACGTCGCAGAACAGCCGCCGGCTGGCGTCGGTCGCGTACATGTCGCCGAAGAACCGCGAGTCGGTGATGTGCCCGCGCGCGTGCTCGTGCTCCGCCGCGCAGGCCCCGCCGCGACCTGTCGCGACGTCGTCCAGCAGAGGCTCGATTGCGCTCACGCGGCCTGTGTGGCCGCTTCGAGGAGCACTTGCGTGAGCAGCTCGGCGAAGTCCTCCCACCACGGCAGCGCATCGGAGCGCGGGAGGTACTGGCGGCGGTCGCCACGGAGCTCAACGACGATGCCGTGGACGGTCGCGATCGCATCGGCGTCGAGCGCGAGCGCGTCGCGCAGGCCCGCGAGGATCGCGGTCTCCCGGTCCTCCACCACGCCATCGGCGCCGGCCAGCCATGCGCCGCACGCGTAGACGAGCAGCCGGTCGTCGGGCGTCAGCGCCTCGGCGTCGATGTCCAGCGCATCGCCGGCGGCCCCGTCGATGCCCGCCGCCGACGGCTCGAGATGCAGCGCCTCGCCCACGATCTCGAGTACCTGGCGCTCCTGCGAGCTGACCTCGCCGTCGGCGCGCGCGACCGCCCCGGCGACATCGAGAATCGCGTGGCGCACCGGCAGCGACAGCCCCCGGATGACCCGTTCGACGCGCTCTCGCTCCTCGGCGAGCATCTGCTCGACGAGCGCCGCGCTGCGGCCGGCGTCGGTCAGGACGACCGGGTCGAGCAGCCGGCTCGCCGCGGCAGGCGACATGATCCCCAGCGCGGTCGCGGCCTCGCGGATCGACGTGCCGTTGTTGGCCGCGTGGTACGCGGCACGCGCGCCGGCGTCATAGCCGAACACCGTCGCGACGATCGACGACAGCGCGAGCGTGTTCTCCGCGCTCTCCTTGCAGCGATCCTCGCGGACCTCCAGCCCGCGCAGGCACTTCCCGGCGAACAGCGGGATGCCCTGCGTCAGCAGCCGGCAGGACTCGAACAGGTTCTTGGCGATCACGCCGGTCCACGCGTTGAAGTCGAGCTCGGCCCCCTCGACGGCCATCGTCACGACCGTGTCGTTGCCACAGACCTGATAGCCGATCTGCACCATGAGCTCGGGCATGACCGGATTGATCTTGCCCGGCAGAAACGACGAGCCCGCCTGCACGGCGGGCAGCGAGATCTCCGCCACCCCCACGCGCGGCCCGCTGGCCAGCAGCCGCAGGTCCTTGGACATCTTCGAGAGGTTCGTGCCGAGCGCCTTGAACGTCGTCGAGATGTACTGAAACACATCGCCGTTCTGAAACGCGTCAAAGAAGTTGGGGTGCCGGCGCAACTCAAGGCCCGTCACCTCGACCAGCCGCGGGTAGATCCGCTCGACGTAGCCCGCCCCGACACCAAGCCCCGTCCCGACGACCGTGCCGCCCATCGGCACGTCGAGGCACGCCTCGGCGGCCGCGGTCAGCCGCTCCACGCCGCGATGCGCGACCGCGAGGTACGCGCCGAACTCCTGCGCGAACGTCACCGGCACCGCATCCTGCAGACACGTTCGCGACAGCTTCACCGTGTCGCGGTACTGATCGATCTTCTCGCCGATGACCTCCTCGAGCAGCCGCACGCTCGCGACGAGCGCGAGGATGTCGCGGTGCAGCGTGATGCTCATCGCCGTCGCGAGGACGTCACTCGTCGACTGACCCGTGTTCACATGGTTGTTGGGGTGCACGAACTCATAGCCCTTGGACCCCGTGAGGATCTCGTTGGCGCGGTTGGCGAGCACCTCGTTGACGTTCATGTTCGGCGAGACGCCGCCGCCCGCGCTCATCATGTCGATCGGAAACTGCGTGCGATCGAAGCGCCCCGCGAGGATCTCGTCGGCCGCCTGGCAGATGGCGTCCGCGACCGGCCCGCGAAGGACGCCGATGTCGGCGTTCGCGCGCGCGGCGGCCTTCTTGACCTCGACAATCGCGTGAACGTACCCCGGAAAGTCGCCGATCGTCTGCCCCGAGACGTCGAAGTTCTGTCGCCCTCGCTCGGTCTGTGCACCGTAGTACGCGTCCACCGGGACGGCCACCGCGCCCAGCGAATCGCGTTCCTCGCGCATCGCCCCGTCCCCCATACCGGGATCGGGAGGACGACCCGCGCTGCTGATGCAGACGCGGCGGGAGCTTGCGGGGCTTGAACGCGGGCGCCGAGTCACAGGAGCATCCCGAGGACGAGCATGATTCCCACGGCGAGCAGCAAGAGCCCTCCCACGCGCTTCCCCCAGCCGATCTGCGGCTCGTCGCCTTCGCGGCCGAACAGCTGGGCGAGCGACAGCGCGAAGCCCGGCAGTGCGAGCAGCACGAAGCATGTTGCCAGGAAGGACTTGGCGTTCTCATCCATCGCACTGATCAGCAGAGCGCCCACGGCGGTGCCGACGAACAGCATCAACACCAACTCGACGAGGCCCTTGGGCAGCAAGTTATGCAGCGCGGCCGAGTTGGGAAAGCGCTCCTCGAAGACGGCGAGGACCTGCGGGACGACGAACAGCGTGGCGCCGACCCACAGCTGCCAGCTGATGTCGACGACGACGTAGGCGAAGAAGACGAAGAGCGCCGCGCGCAACCCGCACGCGCCGAGGCGTTGCAGCGCGCCCGGTTCGCGAAGATCGGGCGCGATGTTGTCCAAGCGCTGCGGGTACAGGTGCGCCGCGATCGTCTCGAGCCCGAGCCTGACGGTGAGCGCCGCGAGCACGCAGTACGCGGCGGTGTTCGCGTCGTCTGTGGTCGGCAGCTCGACTCCGGCCAGGCCCGGCAGCGAGAGCACGATCTTCTGCACCGCCCACGCGCCGATCAGCGACGCGATGACGAAGTCCGCGACGCGATCGCACCATTCGTCCAGGCGTCGTGCCCGGTGACGGCGAAGCGGCCGCACGGCCCCAGCGAGCACCGGGACGATGCACCACAGCGCGCTCAGCCCGAGCAGCAGGCGCACGTGGGCGCTCGAGTCGATGCCGCCCAGCGCCAGCGTCCCGATCATGAACACGAGCACGGCGCTCAGGCCCGCCGCGGCGTCCAAGACGCCGAGCACGGCGATCGCGATCGTCAGCGCGGCGACCGGCGGGATCGCCTCGCCGCCGGTGTCCCGCAGCGCGAGGACGCCGAAGGCCAGGCCGGCAGCCATCGTCAGCACCGACGCGGAGCCAAGGATCGCCCGCAGATACGTGCTGTCGGCGATCAGGCGCGCGAGCAGCGGAGAACGGGGCGCCAAGCGCGCGGGCACGGCCACGCCGAGCTTGTCGATCGCGCGCGTTCCCGGCCACGCCCACGTCCGCGAGCGGTCGCCGACCGCGACGGCGCCCAGCCCGGCGCCCAGGTACGCGACGTCGATGCCTTCGTAGTCCATGCTGGGATCCGGGTCCGACGATCCGTCGCCATCCTCGCCCGTCGCACCGGCGCTCCCGCCCCCGCCGGCGCTAGCGCCCGCGCGCGCGAGGCCGCCGCCCGCGCCCGCGAGCTGCAGCAGCGTGAACATCGTGACGAGGATGCCGACGGTGTTGATGGGCTCAGACCGCGGGTCATACGGGCCGTACACCTGCGAGGCCGGCCTGGTCTGCGCCCGCGGCGTCGGGCTCGCGTGGACCCTCGACGAGCCCCGGGCCGCTGCGGCGCGCCGGCGTGCCGCAGCGGCCTTGGCCGGCACCGGTTTCGAAGCCGCGGCGATGACGGCCGTCGCCACCGCGGCGGCACCGGGTCCGGGCGGCGGCGGCGGATTCCCGGCGGCGGGGGGCGGTGGCGCGGCGGGGGCCGCAACCGCGGCGGCGGGCTTGCCGACCGTGTAGGAGACCGACTTCGTCGCCGCTCGGTCCAGCGCGTCGCGAGCGCGAACTGTGAAGGTGAAGCGCCCGGCTGTGAGCGTGTCGATCGGGAAGGCCGGCGGAGCGTTCGCGGCGCAGAAGACCACCGGGACGCGGATGTCCGACGGGCGGCAGAAGTAGATCGCGACCACCGACTCAAGTCGCTCATAGCTGATCCCGTCACCGGGCGAAAGGATCTCGATGGCGGGCGGATCGGAATGCTTGAGCTTCGCGACGATCGTCAATCCCGTCTGGGTGGGGAACGTCACCGTCACACCCTCGCTGGCCTCATAGTTGCTGTCGCCGGAGTAGGTGATCGTCACCTCCCTTCCGAGCAGCTTCAAGGCTGCCGAGATGAGCGGACTCACCCCGGTCAGCGGGTTGGTCGCTGCGGTCAACGGCACGGTCGCCACCGTGCGACCGTCGACCGCCACCGTGATGTCCCCCGTCGGCGCCGGCCCATCGGTCCCACTGGGTGCCACCACCGTGACGCTCATCTGCGCGGACATGACCTGCGCATCCGCGCGCGACGCAAGTGCCCCGCAGAGCACGCATCCTGTCACCGCGACAAACGCGCACCACACGCGGACGCAATCCGGCGCATCCCTCGTGCGACCGTGGTGCGGTGAACACGATGCGGCACGTGCGAACCTGAGCGTGAAGCGAGCGCCGTGGTGGGCGCGGCCGCGTTCGCGGCACTCGCAGACATGGGCGCGCGCCGTCTGGACGTGCGGATCCAGGCGCGCCGGGCGCACGACGCAGGACCCCGGCAGTTCGAAGGGCTGGGCTATTGCGGTCAACGGATCGTCTTGCTGCTCAGCCGCGCTAGCTGTTCGAGGAATGAAGGTGTCGCGCGTCATCGTGCCCCAGCCAGATAGAGGGCGCCCGTACCCCGGGGTCCCCCCGGCCGGGCTCCGACGGCGACCATAGGCAGCGCGGCGGGAGGACGGAAGTTCTCTGTGGCGAGGTTTAACCTTTCTCGTCGATAGCCCGATCCGAGGGCCGCTTGACCGGTCGGCGGAGGAGCGCCAACGCGCCTTGTTTCGCGCGCGTCGCGAGCCGCCGCCGCTAGGGTCCGCGTGAGCGAGAGCGCCGGCCGCGGACGGCGGTGCACGGGAACCTTGGAAGCCACCGTGATTCCGGCGCCGTCGGGTGATCTGGACGCGGGAGCCCGCGCTCGGTGCGTCGTGCAGCGGTGATCGCTGCGTCGTCGGGGTGCGCGGTCGACGAATCCTGCTGGCACATGCCGACGGCGCCGTCGCCGCGTCACTACAGAGCGCGATCCGGCGTCGCGGCGCGCTCGTGGCGACGGCCGCGTCAGCGCGTGCCGCGCTCGCCATCTGCCACACGCAACCGCCGATCCACGTCGCGGTCGTCGACAGCGAGGTGGCCGGGATCGACGGCGCCGCGCTGGGCGCCCGGCTGCGCGCCGCCGGTGCGCTCGCCGTAATCGTGCTCGCTGATCGCGACGATGTGGCCGGGCGCGCGGCGGCGCTGCGCGGCGGCGCCGACGACTACGTCGTCAAGCCGGTGTCGATCGACGAGCTTCTCGCGCGCGCCGCCGTCGTCTTGCCGCGCGCTCTCGACTCGTCGTCCGCGATCGACGCCGGGAGCATCCGCGTCGACGTCAAGCGGCGCACCGCCACGCTCGCCGGCGAGCGCGTGACGCTGACGCGCAAGCAGCTCGAGCTGCTCGCGGAGCTGGCGCGCGCCGGCGGCAGCGTGGTCAGCCGACGACGCCTGCTCGTGGCGGTCTGGGACACCGACTGGGAGGGCGCGTCGCAGACGGTCACGGTGCATGTCAGCACGCTTCGGTCCAAGCTTGCGGGCCGGGCGCGCATCCAGTCGGTGCGCGGCGTCGGCTACCGCCTCGTCGCGCTCGACTGAGACGTCCCTCAGACGCTGCCGAAGAGCCAGTTGCCCGGGGCGTCCGGGTTCGCCGAGCAGTAGAACTCGCGCGTCGCGTCGCAGAACACCGCGAAGCGCAGGCGCTCGCTGGACGCTTCGAGTAGATGCGCGAGCGCCTGCTCACGGTCCTCAGGCCCTGCGCCCTCCGCGGTCAAGAAGCGGGTCAGCTCGTCGACGTCGAGGCTCGCATCGGCGTCCTTGTCGCAGACGTGCATGACGGCGCGCAAGACCGGGAGGATCGCGCGGTCGAAGCCGTCGGGTCGCTCGAGCAGGCTGCCGACGCTGGTCTGGACGAACTCGTGCTCGTCGACGCGGCCATCGCCGTCATGGTCGCCGTGGCGATGCATGCTCTGAAATAGGCGGGTGTAGGTGGCATGGATCAGCGTCGCCTTCTCTGAGCCGCGCGGCAGCTCGAAGCACTGCTCGAAACGGCTCGCGATCGCCTCGTAGTCGGCCAGCTCGAGGTATCCGTTGCCGCTGACGTCCAGCAGGCGGAAGCGCTTGCGCAGCTTGCGCAGTTGCAGCTCGGTCGGGGTCATCGCGCGCTCACGTGCAGGTGCAGCGCCTCGAGCTGGTGTGCGACGACGCTCTCGCGCCATCGCAGCTCGGCGTCCGCGACGGCGATCCGCGCGTAGCGCGCGACGAAGCGGCCGAGGACCTCGCCGACGACGAGCCGTCCCACGTGGATGCCGACACAGAGGTGCGGGCCTCCGCCGAACCCCAGCGGCGCGACCGCGGGGCGCTCGAGCCACAGCACGTCGGGATCGGGGTAGCGCCGCGGGTCGCGGTTGGCGGCTCCGAGCAGGAGCATGACCTTGTCTCCGGTACGCATCGTGCCCGCGGGCGTGTCGATGTCTGCCGCGACGCGGCGCGTGACGATCTGCACGGGCGACGAGTAGCGCGCGAGCTCGAGCGCCCCGGCTTCCGCGATCGACGGGTCGTCGCGTACGAGGGCCAGTTGGTCGGGATGGCGCAACAGGTGCAGCAGCGCCGAGGCGAGCTGTCCGCTGACCGTGTCGACGGCCGCGGCGAGCAGGAGGACGAGGTTGGCCATGCCATCGTCGCGGCTCGCCCCGTCTGCGAGCAGGTCCGACGCGAGCCTGCGCGGCGCCAGCATGTCGTGATCGCGGCAGTGCTCAACGAACGCTCGGCAGTCGGCCATCGCCGGAGCGATCGCTTCGCGGACGGCGCTGCCAGCAAGCGGGTCGGCCATCCGCAGGATCGCCGCGCTCCAGCGGCTGAGCCGGTCGTCGTGACCGGCGGGAAGCCCGAGCAGGACTCGGATCGCCGCGGCCGCGATCGGCTCGGCCACGTCGCCGGCGAACTCCACGGTGCCTTCGTCGGGCAGAGCGCTCAGCCGCGCGTCGACCACGTCCGCCACCTCGTGCCGGCGCTCGACGACGACGCTGCGCGCCAGCCGGCGCCCGGCAGGCCGCCGCAGCGTGCGGTGGCGCTCACCGTCGCTCAGCAGCATCCAGCGAGCGGCGTCCGCCGTGGCCGCGCCCGGCCGCCGGGCGCGCCACGCTGGATCGGCGGGAAAGCCGACCGAGACGCGCGCGTCCTTCAGCAGCGACGAGACCTCGTCGAAGCCGATCGCGACCCACGGCCCGCGTGCACTGCGAAACAGGCCGCCACGCTCGCGGAGGCCGGCATACACCGCATGGGGATCCTGGTAGAAGGCCGGATCGGCGAGATCGATGTCCATCGCGCGCCCCGGCTCGGGGCCCGCCGCCGGCTCAGGACTGGACCGACCCGAAGAGGCGACTTCCCGGCGCGCTGGGATCGGCGCTGCCGTAGTAGTCCTCGATCATCCGGGCGAAGTCCTCACGGCTCAGCTGGCTGTCGCCGCCGAACAGCTCGCCGACGGCGTCCTCGTCCATCGGCGCATCCATGACCTTGAGCAGCCGCGCGAACTCCTCGCGGCTGATCTGGCCGTTGCCGTCGGCATCGGCGGTCGCGAAGACCGCGTCGGCGACCGGCCGCATCGCCCGGCCTGAGGTGTTCGTGACGCTCACGCCGACCGAGGCGAGGAACTCCGCCTTGCTGACGCGGTCGTCGCCGTCGGTGTCGGCCCGCGCGACCAAGCGCGCAAACAGCTCCAGGTACTGGGCGAGCAGGTTCTCACCCACCGCCGAGTCCGGCTTCACGCCGAACTCGGCGAGCATCTCGCCGACGACGGTCTCGTAGTCGGACCGCTCCAGATACTCGTCGCCGTCCCTGTCGAGGGCGTCGAACTGGCTGGCCGCCTTGCGCTGCTGGAACGTCAACTCGGACGTAGACATGGATGACCCCCACTTACCGGTAGTTACGCACAGCTATTGCAGACCCGGTGGCCCTACGTGCACTCTCCGCCGCAGCCCCCGGCTGGCTCGTTCGGCGACCATAAGCAGCGCCGCCGCAGCACGGAAGATCACGGCCGCGAGATTTAACCTTTCTCGTCGATCGACCGGATCGAACGCGCTCCCAAGCGGCGCGCGGAACTCCGGCGCTCCTGGCACAAGCGCAAGCTCACACGCCTACCGCGACCTCGCCCAAGTCGCCGTAGACCCTCTCCGCGATCCATTAGCGTCAGGACTGATCCGTGGGCAGCCTCGCGGGGTATGCTGCCGCTGGACGCTTGCAGGCGTGGCGAAAGGGGACGTGTGTGCTGATCGCGTGGACTGTCGTTGGCCAGGCGCTCGCCGACTGATCGCATGATCGCGACCCTGGCGATGGACGATCGGTGGCAGGCTCTTGCTTGCAGGCGGTGGCCTGAACGAGGTCATGGCGCTTGGCGAGGGCAGCGACGCGCTCGCCGTCGCGGTGCTCGACGGACCGGTCGACGTCGGCCATCCCGCCCTTCGAGCGGCGTCGCTGTCGGTCGCCGGACAGTCGGCGATGGCCTGCGCAACGAGCGCCGCCATCGGCTGCGGGCACGGGACGGCGGTGGCCGGGATGCTCGTCGCGGCGCGTGACACGCCGGCGCGGGGGATCTGCCCCGGTGTGCGGCTGATCGTGCGCCCGATCTTCGGCGACGACCAGCCGGCGCGCGAGGAGCTGGCGGTGGTCGCGCTAGCGCTTCGTGTCGCGCGTCCGCAGCCCGATGCCCGCCGAGAGCCGGCCCGATGTCCAGCTTCAAGGCGCGGTCCGATTTGCGATCGTGGTGCCGTACCTCAACGACGATCCCGATGGCGGCGTCGGCCTCGCCGAGCTCGAGTCCGCCGTCGCCGGCGTGTTGGCCCAGACAGTCGACGACTGGGAGCTGATCGTCGTCGACGACGCGTCGCCCTCGGCGGCGGTCCACACTCACCTCGACGCGCTCGCCGCGCGCGACTCACGCATCGTCGTCCTCCGCGAGCGGGTGCGCGGCGGGGCTGGTCACTGCCGCAACGTCGCGATCGCGCACGCCCGGGCTGCGCAGATCCCGATCGTCGTCTTCAACGACGCTGACGACATCTCACACCCCCGCCGCTTGGAAGTCACCGGCGACATCTTCGCCACCGAGCCCGGCACAGCGCTCGCGTACTCGCACTTCGTTCCCATCGACCAAGACGGCGTAGTCATCGCGACGACCGACTACAGCCCCGCCATCGCCCGCATCCTCAACGCGATCGCGACACAACCGCCGGAAGGCGAAGACGTCTGAAAACTACGGCTATAGCAGGGCATCTGTCAGAGCCCGCCCCCGGAATCGAACCGAGAACCTCTTGATTACAAATCAAGTGCTCTGCCAATTGAGCTAGGCGGGCGCGCGCGAGCGCGTCGGGCCTGAGGCTAGCTCAGGATGTGGCAGGCTAGAAGGCGCATGGCAGACGACACGGCCACGGACGACCGCGCCGCCCCCGAGCCCGCCTTCGGCGACGGATTGATCGGCGTCCTGATCGGCGGCGACGGCCTGCGGGCGATCGCGGCGCTGATGATCTTCTTCGGCCACGTGTTCGTGAACGCCGAACCCGGCCGGGCGTTCGAGAACTACGGCTGGGCGAAGGAGGTCGTCGGGCGCCTCGACCTCGGGCTTGGGCTGTTCTTCGCGCTGTCGGGCTACTTCGTCGCGCGGCCGTTCGTGCGCTCCTACATCCTTGGCACGAAGCGCCCGTCGGCCCGCCGCTTCCTGCGCAACCGCACGCTGCGCATCGTCCCCGCCTTCTACGTCGTCGCCGCGATCGTCGTGCTGCGCTTCGGCCTCGACGGCGCGATCGGCGCGACGCCGGACAACCCGTCGGGTACCGGCCCGCGGTCGGAGTGGTGGCAGGTGCTGTCGATCTTCACCTTCACGCAGAGCTACGCCGGCGGCTCGGTCACGCTGCCCTACGGCCAGGCCTGGTCGCTGGACGCCGAGGTCGCCTTCTACCTGCTGCTGCCGCTCGCCGCCGCACTGGCCTACCGCCTCGGAGGCCGGATCCGCACCCAGCGCGCCCGCGCCAGGGCGGCGCTCGCCGCGCTCGGCGGCATCGGCCTCGTGAGCATCTACCTGCGCCAGGGCAGCGACGAGTTCGCCGTCCTCACCAGCCCGCCGTTCATCCTCTACGCCTTCATCCCGGGCATCATGCTCGCCGCCGCCGAGCCGCTCGTCGCGCCGCGCCTTCGCGCCAACCCGCAGCACGCCAAGCGCCTGGCCTACGCGCTCGGCGCCATCACCGTCCTGGCCTGGGCGCTGTACGCGAGCTGGGACTACACCGTCCAGACCACCGCGCTGCACCACGCCCTCGGCCGGCGCGCGCTGATGGCCGCCGTCTGCGCGGGCGCCGCGCTCGCGGCGGTGATCGTCTGGCAGCTGGGCACCGGACGCGCGCCGCGCTGGCTGGACAACCGCCCCATCAGGTACCTCGGCGCGCGCTCCTACGCCATCTACCTCATCCACGTCTGGATCCTCTTCGAGGTCATCGACCTCGTCGGCGCGGACGCCGGCACCACGACCCTCGCGCTCGCCATGGTCGCCATCGGCCTGCCGGTCACGGTGGCTCTCTCGGCGCTGTCGTGGCGCTTCGTCGAGCAGCCGTTCCTACAGCGCCGCGTGCGCTGGGCCTCCGGCGAGAAGCGCCCCGGAACCGGCGCCCCGGCGCTCGCGACCGCAGGCCCGGCCGCGACCGCCCGCGACGCCAGCGAGATCGTCAACGAAGCACCGCCCGAGCGCGCGTTGCCATGATGCGCGCGTGAGCCCCTCCCCCCTGCGATCCGCCGCCCGCGCCGCCCGCCTGAAGGCCGAGCGCGCCCGCTTCGAGCTGTGGGCCCGCCGCCTCGACGCCCGCCTGCGCCGCGCCGGCGGCCGGCTCATTCTCGAGGCCCCCCACGGAGCGCACTTCTACGAGCTGCCCGACATCGAGATCCACCCCTACGGCGGGATGGCCGGCACGCTGACGATCCGCCTCGGCGAGCACGTCCAGCTCGGCCGCCGCCAGATCCTCGACGTCTGGGCCGCCGCCGACAACGCGCTCGACCTCGGCGACCGCGTCACGTTCAGAGCCGGCACCCGCATCCAGCTGCGCGGCGGCACCGTGCGCATCGGCGACGACAGCACGATCCGCGACTACTGCCTGCTCGACGCGATGGGCGGCGGCGAGATCGTCCTCGGCGAGCGCGTGCAGTTCGGCGCGCAGGTCGCGCTGCACGCCCTCGAGCTCGTCCGGATGGGCGACGACTCGGCCGCCGGCGAGCGCGTGAGCATCTTCGACTCCGACCATCGCCACGACGGCAGCCATGTGACCAACTACGAGCAGCCGGTGGCGATCGCGCCGGTGCTCATCGGGACGAACACGTTCCTCGGCGCGAACTCGCTGCTGCTGCGCGGCGTGCGGATGGGGCCCAACGGCATGCTCGGCGGCTCCTCGCTCGTGCGCGGCGGCGAATACCCCGGCGGCTACCTGTACGCGGGCTCGCCCGCGCGCGAGATCCGCCCGCTGGCGCCGGACCTCGGCGCCCGCCCCGCGCAGCGCCGCTGACCACTCGCCCGCCGCCGGTCGTGACCGCCGCCATCGCGTCGATCGCCGCGATCGGCGAGGATGTGCGGCGTGGCGCTCACGGATCGCGCTGTCGGCAGGGAGGCCCTGCGGCGGTTGAGCTTCCTGTTTCAGGACGGGATGGTGCTGTCGGCAACCCTGCGCGGGCTCGACGCGATCGGGCTGCTCGCGGCCTCGCTGCAGCGCGAGGACACGGTCGCCCAGCTGCACCCCGGCCTGACGAAGCCCGCCTTCGGCCAACTCCGCGTCGGCCTGCGCACCCTGGCCCAGGCCGGCTGGCTGACCGAGGGCCCCGAGCAGGCGCCCGAGCACACGACGATCCGCTGGACCGACGCCGGCCGCGCGGTCGCGCGCCACCATGCCCACTTCATCGCACTCGGCGACTACCTCGCGACGTTCACCGCCAACGAGCCTGGCGCCTGGACCGAGCCGTGGGCGGGCGAGCGGGCGACCCGCCTGGCCGAGCTCGTCGACGCGGCCGCGGCACGCTGGGAGCTCGACGGCCTCGAACCAGCGCTGCGCGACCTGACCGCCGCCCAGCTCGACGGCGCGCTCGCCTCCCCGGTTCTGCTCTGGCTCGACGCCACCGGCGGGCTGGCGCCCGATGGCGAGCGCCCGCAGGTGCCGGACGGCGACAGCGGCGAGCAGGCCGCCCGCCTGCTGGCGATCCTCGGCTGGATCGACGACGACGGGGCCTGGACCGAGGCCGGCCGCCACGGTCTGGACTTCGTCGCGCACCTCGGCCTCGTCGGCTCCTACCTGCCGATGTTCGCCCGCCTGCCCGACCTCTACCGCGGCGAGCTCGCCGCCACCCACGTGCCCGGCAGGGACGCCGTCCGCGAGTGGCACATCCAGGACGAGATGAACCTGCGCGCGAGCTCCGTCGCGCACGGGCGCTACTTCGCCGACGCCGACCCGATCGTCACCAGCATCTTCGACCGCGAGCCGCTCGCCGACCAGCCCCGCTTCATCGTGCTCACCGGCTGCGACGACGGCCGCTGGCTCGTGCACATGCACGAGCTCGTCCGCGACCGGACGCTGCGCGGCCGCCACCTCGACGAGCGCCCGCTGCGGATGGTCGGCATCGACCGCAGCGAGGCCGCGGTCGCCCGGGCCCAGGAGGCGCTCGCCGCGGCGGGCATCGACGGGCTCGTCCTGCGCGGCGACACCGGCGATCCGACCGCGGTGCGCGACGCGCTCCACGCGCACGGCCTGCCGATCGAGGACGGTCTGCACGTGCACGCCTTCGTCGACCACGAGCGGCGCTACAGCGGCGGCCACGCGCCCGACGGCGGCGCCGGGATGTCGAGCGGCGCCTACATCGCCGACGACGGCGCCGCGCTCGTCGGCGCCGACGTCGAGGCCGATCTCAGCGCCCACCTCGCGCGCTGGGCGCCGCACGTCGCCCGCCACGGCGTGCTCGTGCTCGAGGCGCACTGCGTCTCCCCGCCGGTCACGGCGCGCCACCTCGGTGCGCTGCACAGCATCGCCTTCGACGCCTACAGCGGCTACTCGGGCCAGTACCCCGTCGAGCGGCCGGCGTTCATCGCCGCCGCGCGCCGCGCCGGCCTGCGCCAGGCCGCCACCGGCGAGCGGCGCTATCCGACGTCGCGCCCGTTCGTGGCCGTGAGCCTCAACCACATGCTCGGCGACCGCTCCGGCCCGATGATCGCGCGCGGCGATCCCGGCGCGCCGCGGCGCGACACGTGGACGCCCAAGCCCGGCACCGACCTGCGCGACGGTCGCGGCCTGCACGAGCTCGTCTTCGACCACGGCGACCTGCGCCACCCGCGCCTCTGGGCGTCGGCCTCGACGAGCCAGCTCGTCACCCAGACGATGGACACGCTGGAGGAGCGCGTCGAGTCGCTGCCGCGCGGCGCCGTGCTGCGCGTCCTGGACTACGGCACGGGCACCGCGCTGGCGGCGATCGAGACGCTCAAGGCCTGTCGCGAGCGCGGCTTCGAGCAGCGCCTCGCGCGGCGCGGCGTCGGCTTCGAGCTGCACCTCGTCGACATCCCGTCGAGCTGGTTCGCGCAGGGCCACGCGCTCGTGCAGGAGTCCGCCTGGACGCAGTGCCATTCGCTGATCGGCGCCGACGGGCGCTTTCGCCCGCTCACCGAGGTGACCGGCGGCGTCCGGATGGACGTGGTCATGTCGAGCATGGTCTTCCACCTCATCCCGCCCAAGGCGCTCGAGCGCGTCGCCGCGTCGCTGGCCGGGATCACGGCGCCGGGCGGCCGGCTGCTGTGGAACGCGCCGGACCTCGGCATCCCCGGGCCCTACGCGGTGCCGTTTCACCACCCCAACCGGCTCACCCGCGCGCACTGGAAGAAGCTGCTGCTCGGCGAGGTCGAGCCGGCCAGCCCGCTGCAGCGCGAGGCGATCGCCGCCGCACGGCAGCGCGCCGAGCGCGGCGAGCCGCTCATCGACGACGTCCGCGCCGACAAGCGCATCCTCCCCACGCCGCACACCGGCGAGGAGGTCGGCGACGCGCTGCGCGGCCACTTCACCGGCGAGGTGACGACGCAGACGCACGAGATCGTCGTGCGCGAGACGCTCGACACGCTGCTCGTGCCGTCAAACCAGGAGGAGTACCTGCCCGAGATCGAGGACTTCGACCTGCGCTCGGCGCTCGTCGAGGAGCTCATGCTCGCGGAGGTGCTGCCCGGCCTGCGCGGCGGTCCCGCCGGCACGTACGGCGGCTACAACGTGCACTGGACGTTCGGGGACTTCAGGCCGAGAGCAGCCTGACGGACCTTGAAGCCGGAGCACGGCGGCGACCGCCGCCGCAGTGCTCGACAGGCTTGGTCGTGCCCGCGCTTTCCGGCGCGCGACCGCGATCAGCTGCGTTCGCGCGGCGCCGTGGCGACCGCCGCGTCCGACTCGTCGCCGATCAGCGTGTGATCGGTGTCCGGAGCCGGGACGATGCCGTCGCGCACGTCGGCGGCGAGCTGCTTGCGGGCGTCGCGGCGAGCGGCCTTGTCCATGCGGCGCTCGCGCATCTTGGCCTCGCGGTTGAGCTTCGCCATCGTGGTCTTCTTCTTGCCGCTTGAGGCCATGCGGTGCTCCCTCGTTGTGATTACTGGGCCGCCGGTGGCGCGGCGCCAGGGCAGCAGCACGCGCGGACGGGAGCGACGGGGGCGCTTTGACCCCGCCGACGAGTCTAGCCCGCGCCGGGCGGCGCTTGCCGGGCGCCTGCGAACCGCGCTCGATGTCGCGTGACGGCAGCGCGCATCGGGTAGGGGCAGCGGCGCCCATGATGTTCTTCTTCTCCAACCGGCTCGGCTGCGGCGGCTCGCTGCTCGTGTCGCTCGTCGGGACGCTGCTGCTGCTGCTCATCCTCGGGGTCGTCGACGTCTAGCGACGTGACCGCGCCGAAGCGAGTTGCCTTCGTCCTCGGCGGCGGCGGCGGGCCGTTCGGCGCGCACGAGGTGGGCATGCTGCGCGCCCTGATCGAGCGCGGGATCCTCCCCGATCTCGTGCTCGGAACGTCGGTCGGGGCGATCAACGGCGTGGCGATCGCCGCCGCGCCCACCGCGGCGGGCGTGCGACAGCTCAGCGCCGCGTGGACCGACATCGATCGCAGCAAGGTCTTCGACGGCTCGATGGTCCGCCGGCTGGCGACGCTGGCGCGCAGCCGCACGCACCTGCACAGCAACGCGGCACTGTGCACGATGCTCGCCGAGCTGCTGCCGGTGAGCCGGATCGAGGACCTCGCGGTGCCCTTCCAGTGCGTGGCCGCGAGCATCGAGCGGGCGAGCGAGCACTGGTTCGCCGACGGGCCGATCGTGCCGGCCGTCGTCGCCTCGGCCGCCGTGCCCGGCCTGCTGGCGCCGGTGCAGATCGGCGGCGAGCACTTCATCGACGGCGGCGTGGTCAACAGCATCCCGCTGAGCCGCGCGATCACGCTCGGCGCGCAGCAGGTCTACGTCCTGCACGTCGGGCGGCTGGACCGACCGCTCGAGCCGCCGCGCTCGCCGTGGGAGGTCGCGCTCGTCGCCTTCGAGATCGCCCGCCGCCACCGCTTCGTCGGCGACCTCGCGGCGATCCCGAGCGGCGTCGAGGTACACGTGCTGGCGACCGGGCAGGAGGATCCGCCGCGCTTCACCGACCGCGCGCAGTTTCGCTATCGCGACACGACGAACGTCGGCGCGCGCATCGACCGTGCCCACGAGGCGTCGGCGCGCTACCTCGACGAGCACGGGCTGGGCGCGCGGTGACGCGCGTGACCGCGGTCCCGATCCTCGCCCGCCGCTTGCTCGTCGCCCCGCTCGTGCTGCTCTTCGAGGCGGCGGTCGTCGTGCTCTCCCCGGTGCTGGCGCTCGTCGGGGCGCTGCTGTCGCCGCTGGCCGCGGGGTCGCGCCTCGTGCGCGTCGTGGTCATCGCGGCCGACTACTCCGCCCGCCACCTCGCCTGCACGGCGGCCTGCGGCGGGCTGTGGGTCGCCAGCGGCTTCGGGCGCCACGTGGCGTCACCGCGCATGCGCCGCGCGCATTACGCGCTCGTGCGCTGGCTCGTCGCCGGGGTCTACCGCACGATGACCCGGCTGATGCGCGCCGACGTGCGGAGCATGGAGTCGGCGGCCGCCGAGCAGGCCCTCTCCTCGAGGGACGGCCCGGTGATCGTCTTCAGCCGCCACGCCGGCGTGGGCGACTCGCTGATCGTCCTGCACGAGCTGCTCGTGCGCCACCGGCGCCGGCCGCGCATCGTGCTGCACGAGGCGCTGGCGCTGGAGCCGCTCATCGACATCCTCGGTCGCCGGCTGCCCAACCGCTTCGTCGATCCCCGCGGCGGCGACACGGAGAAGGAGATCGGCGCGATGGCCGCGGATCTCGGCGCCGAGGACGCGCTGCTGATCTTCCCCGAGGGCGGCAACTTCTCGCCGTCCCGCCGGCGGCGCGCGATCGATCGCCTGCGCCGGGCCGGTCACGCCGAGGAGGCGACGTGGGCGAGCGGCATGCGCCACGTCAGCGCGCCGCGACCGGGCGGTGCGCTCGCCGCCGTCGATGCCGCGCCACAGGCCGATGTCGTCTTCATCGGCCACGCCGGCGTGGCGGTCGGGATCCGCGAGCTCTGGCGCCGGATGGCGACCGGGCAGAACATCGAGATGCGGCTCTGGCTGGTGCCGGCGGCCGAGATTCCGGCCGATCACGAGGAGCGGATCGACTGGCTGTTTGGCTGGTGGCGGACGCTGGATGCGTGGGTCGACACGCGGCACGCGGCCTGAGCCTCACGTTGCGCCAGCAGGTCACGAGCATGCAGCCATTGCGCGATCGCCCGCGCGCGGCCCGCGGGCAGCACGGCGTCCCAGCGCTGCATCGCATGAGCGAGCGACGGCGATTGCAGGAGCGCGTCCAGCAGCGGCGCGAGCTCGGCGTCGCCGAGAAACGCCACGGGCCGGTCGAGACCCGGGTGCGTGAGGGCGCGGCGGCGCTGGACGCGGTCGCCGACGATGCACGGCGTCTCGCTGAGCTCGGCGTCCGCGGCCAGACCGACGGCCCTCGAGGCCAAATCGTCCAGCGGCGGGGTGTGCCCCGCACGCCGCGGTGCCACCGCGAGCGCGGCGCCGGCGCCTGTCCCGACGATGGCGCGGCGCGACCGCCAGAACGGCGCGTCGCTGTGACGTGTGTGCTGGGCGTAGACGGCCGCGGCGTTCGCGGCATGGCGCGCGACGGCATGCGCCTGGTGTGCGGCGTAGAACTCGAGTGCCGCGTCCGCGTCGCCGTCCCCGCCGCCGTCGCGGTCGAGCAGCGTGTGGACCGCCGCCGCCGCCGCGAGGCCCGTCCCGATCGCCGTCTGCACGCCCGACGACGACAGCGGGTCGATCGCGAATGCGGCCTCGCCGACCCTCACGCTCGTCGCAGTGATCGCGGTGTGCGCCGCGTAGCACGTGGCATCGCAGGCGCGCACGGGCCCGTTCGCCGCGCCGATCAGGTCGGCGAACAGCGGCGCGCCCGCCAGCATGCGACGCAGCAGCCGCGCACGATCCCCGCCGGCGGCCCGCAGCGTCGCGGGGTCGACGAAGGCCATCACGCGAAATCCGCCGGCCGGCAGGTACGCCCCCCACAGCCAGCCGTCGGCGAGCACGTCGATCCGCGTCTGCGCGCCGCCGGGCGCCGGCTCCGGGCGGCAGATCGCGTGCAGCGCCAGCGTGCGCGGCGCGGTCACGTCGAAGTCCCCTCCGAGCAGGCGCCGCCGGCCGGTGGCGTCGGCGACGATCCGCGCGCGGATATCACGATCGCCGAGCGCGATCTTCCAGCCGGCGGCGCGGTGGACCGGACGGACCGCTCGCGCGGGCGCGATCACGCGCGCGCCCGCCGCCCGCGCGTGGTCGAGCAGGAGGGAGTCCAAGCCGGCGCGGTCGACGATCAGCCCGCCGGGCACCCGAACGTGCTCCTCGTCCTCGCGCTGCCAGCGAACGCGCGCCAGCTCGGTCGGGACGAACCCGGCCTGCGCCACGCGCTCGCTCACCCCGAGCGTGTCGAGCAGCGGCCATGCGCCCACGCTCAGAGACTCGCCGATGTGCGGTCGCGGGAAGCGCCGGCGCTCGATGACCGCGACGCGGTGGCCGAGCGCGGCCAGCCGCGCCGCCAGCGTCGCGCCGGCGGGCCCGGCCCCGACGACGCAGACCTCGACGGCGTCGCTCACGCTCAGCCGGTGAAGTAGTCCGGCCGGGCGTGCGACAGCCGCGCGTAGGCGCCGAGGCACCAGTGCAGCCAGCCGCGGATGTAGCCGCAGGCCGGCCGGTCGCGAGCGATCACCTCGTGGTGGCAGCCGCCCCCACACATGTAACGCGCCCAGCACGAGCGGCACGGCTCCTGGCGGTGCACGTGGCGCTCGCTCAGCCAGCGCGCCTGGCGGGTGCGGTCGACACCGCCGGCGACGTCGCCCAGCGCGCCCTCCTCGTCGCCGACGAAGCGATGGCAGGCCGCCAGCGCGCCCTCGGCGGAGACGCCAAGGTAGCCCGCGCCCGCGCCGCACGGGTAAGGCCGGTGCGTGCCGCGGTGAATCTCGCGCACCGCATTGACCGCGTTGGCGAACGGGTAGCGCTGGCCGGCGGTCACGCGCCGCTCGAACTCCGCCCCGCAGCGCACCATCTCGTCGAGCATCGTCCCCAGGCCGGCGCCGTCGAGCTCATGCTGTCCGCTGGGCGCGCGCAGCAGCGGCGAGAACCCGACGCTGTGAAAGCCCAGCCCGACGAACCCGTCGAGCGTCTGCTTGAGATCGAGGTTGTACGGCGTCACCGTCACGCGCGCGGAGACCTGCATGCGACGCTGGCGCTCGAGCAGCGGGGCCACGCGCTCGAGCACGCGGTCGAAGGAGCCGCGGCCGCTGCGGTAGGGGCGCAGGCGGTCATGGACGGCCGCGGGACCGTCGAGCGAGACCGTGACGGCGAAGCCGTGCTGCTCGAAGAAGTCGCCATCGGTCTCCTCGAGCTGCGTGCCGTTCGTCGTGATCGAGAACGTCACCCGCACGCCGCGCTCGTCGGCAACCTGCCGCGCGCGCAGCGTCGCCGCGTGGATCACCGGACGGTTGAGCAGCGGCTCCCCGCCGAGGAAGGTCAGGTTCACGCGTTCGCCGGCGGACACGTCCGAGAACAGCAGGTCGACCGAGTCCAGCGCGGTCTGAAGCTCCATGCTCGTCGCGGCGCCGCCGAAGCTTCCGCCCTGCGCATAGCAGTAGGTGCAGCCCAGGTTGCACTTCTGCGCGACGGCCAGCGACAGGGCGCGCACCGGCGGCTCGTGCGGCGGGACGTCGTCGACGTAGCGCGGCGCGTCGACGCCGAGCTCCTCCAGCAGGGCGCCGAGGGCCGCGCTATCGCCGGCGCGGCGCAGCCGGTCGAGGCGCTCGTAGACCTCCGCGTCGACGTCGTAGAGACGGCTGCCGTTGGGGAGCAGCAGGTGCCGTCGCTCGCCACTGTCGACGAGATGGACGTCCGCGCTCAGCGGCGCGGACTGCTCGAGCAGGTCAGTCGGCATCCTGGCCGCCGACGACGAAGCGCAGCAGACCCTCCCACTCGCGGAAGAGCTCCTCGTGGGTGATGTCGGGCACGCTGTAGGTCTTGGGTTGGCGCGAGCGCGCCAACCACTTGTTGCCGACCGCGCCCGCCGCCGTCTGCTCGACGTTGACGTAGTCCGGGCGGCTCGCCGCCCAGTAGTAGCAGCCGCACTCCTGGTAGTCGTTCTGCCACGGCGAGCAGAGGCTCTGCGTCAGCTCGCCGGGCGGGGCGAGGTGCTCGGCGATCGCGGCCGTCGGACCGCCGGCGGCCTCGCTGTGCACGAACATCGGCCGCACGCGCAGCTCAACGATCTCGGGATCGGCGTCGGGGCTCTGCGGGTCGAAGAAGGCGCACGGCACAAGTTCGCCGGAATGCTGCGCCACGACGTCGGCCAGCGCGTTGGACCACTCCATGAACGCCGAGCCGGCGACCTGACCGTCGGGGTTGCGCAGTTCCATCAGCGTCGGAAAGTCGGCGACGGAGATGAGGAACCGCCCGGCCAGCCGCGCGTGCTGCTCCTCGCCGCTGACGACGAAGCCGCTGGCCTCATGCAGCACGATGCCCTCCAGCAGCCGCCGCCAGACGTTGCGAAAGTCGAACTCGAGGCCGGGGAAGCAGTTGGAGATCGCGGAGTCCGGCAGCGTGCTGGGCGGGTTGCCCGCGGCGCGGTGATGCAGCTGGGCGGTGTGGTTGGCCGGTTCGATGCTCATGCGTCACGCTCCTGCTCGGTGAACAGCGGCCCCTGCGCCAGGGTGCGGATCAGGGCCACCTGGCGGCGAGTCAGCGTCAGGAGCTGCCCGTCAGCGCCGCGCATCATCGCCGGCATCCTGCGCCGGCCGCGGATGGTGCGGTCTCCGGCGTCGTCGTGGTCGCGCAGGACGTCCCCGAACCATGGCGCGGTGCCGCTGCGCAGTGCGGCGAGCAGGCTTTGGTGCAGGTTCTCGACCGCGATGGGATCGACCAGCGACGACGCCATGAACGGTGCGCCGCCGGCCCAGCCCCAGTCCTCGTTGTGAAAGGTCGTGTTCAGCAGGCGGACCGTCTCGAACGCGCGGCGGACGATCTCCTCGACGCGCTCAAGCGTGGCGTCGGACGGATCCACGGTCGGCCCGAGCAGGGCCTGCTCGAGCTCGTCGGCGACGGTGCGGATCGGGAGCGCGTCGGGCGCGTAGGCCGGCGGCCCGGCGGCGACGCGGCCATGCGCGCGCAGCGTGCGGCCGCCGAGCTCGAGCGTCACCCGGACGATGCCGTCACACCCGTCGTCGAGGTACCCCGAGCTGACCTGGTCGTTGCCGATGCGCCGGCCCGCGTAGATGTCGCCGGGGGCGGTGTCCTGCGGGCCGCCGGCGTCGCGGTAGCCGTCCCAGCCGCCGCGCTGGGCGTCGTAGACGGCCTCCGAGACGTTTGGGTCCGGCGCCGGGGCGTTCGGGAAGGGGGCGCGGGTGGGCCCGTAGATCCGCCCCGCGGCGGGCGTGAAGCGCAGCCGGATCTCGGGGTGGTCCGCCGACGGCCGGATGTACTGCGCGTGACCCAGGCCGATCGTCCTGCCGGCCAGAAAGTTCTCGCACTCGCCCGGCAGGGGGCGCCGCGCGTGATCTGAGAACTCGCCGCTGTCGGCCCGCACCGCGTCGCGCGCCTCCCCGGTGCGGCGCATGACCTTGAGGTTGGCGACCTGCACCTGCCAGCGCACGTCGTCCGCGGACGCGCCCTCGTCGGCGAGCATCGCGGTCGTGAGCACCTCGAGGCGGCCGCCGTCGCTCAGCGTCTGGTCACCGACGAGCGCCCAGACCTCGAGAAACGGTGCCACCGGGCGCACCGCGCCGTCTTCGGTGAATGACAGCGCGTCGGGCACGAAGACGCGCGCGATCGCGCCGCTGTCGACATCGACCTCGAGCGTCTCGGCCGGGCGCAGCATCCGGTAGCCCAGCGGGTTGACGGGGTCCACGACGGCGTCGTAGTTGTCCATCGGCGTCGGCGCGCTGCCGAAGCGGGCGATCGCCAGCGGCGGGAGGATGCGCAGTTCGTGGATCATGGGTTCGGGGCTCCGGCGGGTGGGTGGGCGGTGCCGGCGATCAGCGCGTGCACCTGCTCGCGCTCGATCCGGTCGGCGTT
>CAWGTK010000031.1:0-5689 GCA_963825485.1 uncultured Actinomycetes bacterium | reverse complement strand
CGGTGGCGCGGTGCCGTCCGACGACGCCGTTCACCAGATCGACTTCGCCGGCGCGAAGCTCGACATCGGCTGCGGAGCGCGCAAGCGCGGACCGGAATACCTCGGCGTCGACCGCCGCGCGCTGGCGGGCGTGGATCTCGTCGGCGAGGTCGCCGACGTGCTCGCGGCGGTTCCGGACGGCGTGATCGCCGAGATCTACTGCTCGCACTTCCTCGAGCACGTCGACAACCTCGAGGCCATCCTGGCCGAGATGTGCCGCGTCCTGCGCCGTGGTGGGCGCCTGGAGATCGTCGTGCCGCACTTCTCCAACCCGTACTTCGCGTCGGATCCGACCCACCGACGCCCGTTCGGGCTGTACACGTTCTCCTATCTCGTCGCGGACGCGCCGTTTCGGCGGCGGGTTCCGTGCTACGAAGAGGCGCTGCCGCTGCGGCTGGCGAGCGTCGCCCTCGGCTTCAAGTCGACGGCGCCGTTCTACGTGCGCCACGCGTTCAAGCGCGCGGTGGGACTGCTCGTGAACCTCTCGCGCTGGACGCGCGAGTTCTACGAGGAGAACCTCGTATACCTCGTCCCCTGCTACGAGCTGAGGTTCAGCCTCGTGCGGCTGTGATGGGACGTGGCCGCTGAGACGCCGCCCGTCGTCGGTGCGCTGCGCTCCATCGGCACGCTGACGGCGGGCGAGGTCGTCAACAAGCTGGCCCGCTTCGCAGCGGCGGTCGTGCTGGCGCGCGAGCTGGCGCTCGCCGACTTCGGGCTCGTCAACGTCGGTATTGCGATCGCGGGGATCCTCTTCGTCGCGTCCGGCCTCGGCCTGCCGGAGACCGGCAGCCGCGACGTGAGCGTCGCGCCCGGGCGGGCCGCGGAGATCGTCGATCACACGCTCACCGGACGGCTGCTCGCGCTGGGCACGCTCTCGGCCGCCATGCTGCTCGTCACCGCTGCGGCCGCGCCCGGCGACCTGAACGTGGTCGTGCTGGCGGTGGCGATGGCGCTCGGTTTGAGCCTCTCGGTCGACTGGATGCTGCGCGGGCTGGAGCGCATGGCCGCGGTGGCGGCGGCCAATGCCGCCGGCGGCGCGGTGGTGCTCGCCGGTGCGCTGCTGATCAGCACGACGAGCCCGACAGCGCTCTCGGCGCTGGCGATCTTCGTCGCGGGGGAGTTGACGGTCGCACTGCTGACGCTGCGCGCGGCGCGGCTGGCGCGCGTTCCGCGGCCGAGCGTCGCAGGCCTGCGCTCCACGGTGCAGCGGTCGTGGCCGCTCGGGGCGTCGGCGCTCGTCGTGTACTCGTACTACGCGAACCTCGACACCATCCTGCTCTCGGTGACGCGCTCGCCCGAGCAGGCGGGCCTGTACAGCGCGCCGTACCGGTTGTTCCTCGCGCTCAACGTGGTCGGCACCTTCGCGGCGTATGCGCTCCTGCCGCGGATCGCGCGCGCCGTCGCGGCCGGACCGGCCGCGGACGCTGCCGCGATGGCGGCCCTGCGGCGTGCGCTCGTGCCGCTCGCCGGCTACGGCCTGCTCGTGCTCGGAGCCGTCGAGATCGCCGGCGAGGATGTGCTGCGGGCGTTGTACGGGGCGCGCTTCGCCGGCCAGGACGACGTCTTCGTCGTGCTCTGTCTCGCCGTGCCGTGGTACAGCGTCGCGTTTCCGGTTGGCTATGCGCTCATCGCGCGCGACGCCAACCGGCGGTTCTTTGCCGGCGCGGCCGTCGCGGGGGTCCTGAACCTCGCTCTCAACGCCGCGCTGATCCCGCTCTTCGGCCCGATCGGCGCTGCCGTCGCCACGGCGGTCGCGCTTGTCGCGGGGTCCGTCGTGTGGTGGCGCGCGCACGGCATGCTGGGCGGTGCGGCCGCTGCGCCCCTCGCACTGGTCACGCTCGCGACGCTGGCGGCGCTCGCCGCGCTGGCGTTCGACGTGGCAGCGACGGCGATCGGGGCGCTGACCGTCGTCGCCGGGAGCGTCGCCCTCGCGGCGGGCGCCCGCAGCCGGGGGCCGTAGGGCGGGCCGGCGGCGCTGCTGGGCCAGAGCGAAGCGTTCAGTCGCCCAGGATCGCGTCGATCGCCGCCGCCTGAGCGTCCCGCGCGCGCGCCGCGGCGCGCTGTGCCGTATCTGACGGCTGTGCGGCGTCCTGGGCGCGTTGCTGGACCGCCTGGGCGTAGGAGTCGTCAAGCGTCGAGCAGTAGGCGATGGTCCACCGCCCGTGTGCGTGGCGCCAGATCATCGACGTCGCCCGCAGCGTGCCATCGGCCCGCCGTACGTAGTAGCGGACGCTCGTCTGGCCACCCCGACCCGTCCGGACGCGACGGATGAGCGGCTTGACCGGCGGCGCCTGCGCCTCGATGCGAAGGGCCGGCACGAGCGATCCCGTCTCCAACCCGCGCTGGATCACGGGATCGAAGTACCCGAACGCGATCGTCCACTCCTCGTTCTCGATCGCCGACCAGTACTCGTAGAACGCGCGCTGCACGGAGCCCGGCCGCGCTGCGCGCAGCTCCTCGTCGGTGACGAGCCGCCGTTGCTCCAAGCGCTGCTCCTCGGCCGCCAGGGGCAGCCGCTGACCGGAATCCGTGCCGGGGGCGGGATCCGTCCGGCTGGAGTCGTTGGCACAGGAGGCCAGCACGGCGGCGGCGAGCGCCGCGACGATCGCCGTGGCCGAGATCCTGCGCAAGTCGGGCATGATACGGGCGGATGTCGCTGGAGCGCACCGTTGCCGCGCTGGTCGGCGCCGCGCTGCTCGGGATCACGATCGTCGCGCTGCGCCGGACGCAGCGCCGGCTCGGCACACCCGTCGACGTCGTGGTGCTCTTCCTCGCGGCGTGGGGCGGTGTCCTGCTCGTGTTCGCCGTGCCGGTGCTCGCCTACACGCACACGAACGTGCAGTCATGGCTGCTCATCTACGGCTCCATCGCGACGACGGTGATCGGCTGCCTGCTCGCCTGGCGCCGCTTCGGAGCGCCGCCACCGCCGATCGACGAGCGGCGCCGCAGCCTGGAGGCGACGGTGGACCCGCGACGCCTGCGGGTCGTGTGGCTGGCGTCGTTCATGCTGGGTCTCGCCGGCTTCGCCGCGTTCGTGCATGCCGTCGCAGGGGTCGCGGATTGGCAGACGGTGTTCAGCGATCCGGCCACGGTGCGACTCGTCAAGCGCGACTCGCCCGCGTTCCAGGACGCTTACGGGCTGTGGAAGGTCCTGACGTACTTCAACCAGGTCGCGTTCATCCTCTGGACCGCCGGCCTGCGCCTGCGGGCCTTCCGCTGCGGGTGGCGTCCTGCGGCGGTGCTCGGATGCGTCTCGCTGCTCCCGTTCGTCTTTACGGCCGACCGCAACCTGCTGGCCTCAGCGCTGACGCTGGCGGCGATGGTCCATCTCCTCTGGCCGTGGGCCGGTTCCTGGCGCCGCGCGGCGCTCGCCGCAGGCGTCCTGCTCGCCGTGGCAGCGGTGGTGCTGACGGTGGTCGGCAACCGGTACGGCAGCTCGATCGAGGGTCAGCCGACGGTCGCCGCGCAACTCGAGATCCCGGCGTTGCGAGAAGCCGCGATCCCGTACCTGTACGTGACGGGGACCCTGCCGACGTTCGGCCGCCTGACCGAGGACGCCCTGGCGCCGCTGACCCTGGGACAGATGACGACGCTGCCCGCGGTCAAGGCGGCTGCGCGCGCCCGGCTCGTCGACACCGCGCCCGTCGAGACCGGCGTCTTCTACGCGATCCCGTTCGAGTCCTTCAGCAACTACGGCTGGCTGGGCGTCTTCTGGCTCGACTTCCGCGCTGTCGGCGTGCTCGTCATGCCCCTGCTGCTCGGCTTCGTCGCCACGGTCGCGCGGCTGCGCTTGGCGGCCCGCTCGACGTTCCTGGCCCTCTGGACAGCCGCGATCCTGCTGTACGTCCTCGTCTACAGCCCGGTGTCCAACGTGCTCTACACGAGCTTGACGTGGCAGTACCTGCTGCTGGGTCCACCGATCGCGGCGGCGCTGCACCCCGGTTGCTTCCGACCGGCGCTCGCGCGGCTTGCCGCGCTACCGCGTCGAGCGGTGGTTGGCGGTGCGGCCGCGCTCGCGGCGGCGGGGGGAATGCTGGTGGTCGTGGCAGGCGCACGAACGGCGCCCGTATACCACGCCGAGCAGGAGTTGCGCGACGCCGTCGTCAAGGCGCAGTCCATCCACGCGCAGGACGGCCGCTATCCGATCGGGCTGGGGCTCTCCACGCGTCTGGCGGTCAGCCGACCCGGCGTGCGCTTCCTGGCGCAGGACACGTACACGCAGGCGCTGCCGCCCGCGGGGGTCATCGGGGTCTTCACGCAGCCCGACGACGTCTTCCTGCGGGTCCGCGCGGCCGATGGCCGGATGTACGAGGTCCACCGCAGCGAGCAGGACGGCGGGATCACCTTTGGTCCTGGGACGCGTGATCCGTAGGCGGCTGCGAGCATCCGCGGAGATGGTGCCGCCCGTCGCCAGACCACCGAGCCCGCCGACCGGCGGTGTGCACGTCGGCGCGTGTCCGGGCTGCAAGGCCCGCGAGCGGCGCCGATGGCATCGCCATGCCGAGGTGACGCTGTGGCTGTGCGCGCGCTGCGGGCTGGGCTACAGCGATCCGCAGCCCCGCGCTGCCGTGCAGCGGCGGTATCTGTCGGACTACGACCTGGCCGAGCACTTCGGCGCTCACGAGCAGCGCAAGGCGGTGCTGACCGCGCGGCGGCTGGATCGCCTACCACAGCCGCGGGCGGGGCAACGGCTGCTCGACGTCGGCTGTGGCGACGGGCAGTTCGCGGCGGCTGCCGCGGTGCGAGGCTGGGACGTCTCTGGGGTGGAGCTCAACCCGCCGGCGGCCCAGCGAACCCGTGAGCGCGGAATCGCCGTCTTCGAGGGCCGCCTGGAGGATGTCGATTACGCGCCCGGGACATTCGACGTCGTGGCCGCGTGGGACGTGCTCGAGCATGTGCCCGAGCCGCGGGTGTTCGTCGAGCACCTCACGCGCCTGGTGGCCTCCGGCGGCCTCGTCGTGCTGACGACGCTCAACCGCAACGCGCTCGTCGCCCGCGTCTTCCGGGGCGGCTGGTCGATGGTGGCAATCGATCACTTCACCTACTGGCATGCGCGCTCGCTGCATGTGGCGTTCGCCCGCTCGGGCCTGCGCGCGGTCCGTACGACGAGCTTCGGCCTCGGCCGCGACTTCGTCTTCTGGATGGATCGGCTGCGGCGACGACCCGGATGGACGGCCACGGCGGATGCAGCGCCGGTCGTGGCGCCGGCGCGGGGTCGCGCCGCGGGATGGGACACGCAGCCACGTGTCCTGTCGGCAGAGCGGGTGCTGAACCGGTTCCTCGCGGCAACGTCGCTCGGTGTCGGAGTCGAGGTGGCCTTTCGCGCGCCGCCGGCTGCGTCTCAGGGCCGCTGAGCGCGCCGTCGCCAGCCCAGCCCGGCGAGGCCGCCGACGAGCAGCACGCCCGCGCTCGCCGCACCGATCGCCACGAGCCCGCCGCCCATGCCGTCCGGCGCGGGCGCCTGCGCGCGGACGTTCGGCAAAGCGCTGTCGGTGCGCGGGGGAGGCTCTCCCGGCCTGGTCGACCGTCGGCCGCCACCCCCGTCCTTCGCTCGCGACGGGCGCGGCGCCTGGGTCACGCCCTCCCCGAACAGCGGAGCTCTGTCCGCCGCGGCGGGTGAACCCCGAGCTGAACCGGCGGCCTGCTCCCG
>CAWGTK010000030.1:0-10876 GCA_963825485.1 uncultured Actinomycetes bacterium | reverse complement strand
GATGCGACTCGGTTTCGCGCCCCGAAGCGATCCGTCAGCCGCACACGCCCACAGCGAGCGCCCGGCCGCCCCGCTCCCCCCGTCAATGACGCCGTTCGCCAGCGTCACCACGACGACGCTGTGAGCGCAGGAGTCGCACGCCCTGATCGCACGTACGGCGGAGGCACTCGCCTCCGCGGGCGCAAACGGTCAGCGCGCGTAGGACATCGTCACCAGCTCGCGGCGGCCCTTGACGCCGAGCTTGCGAAAGACGCTGCGGGCATGCGTGCGCACCGTCTCGATGCTGACCGACAGCGCCATCGCGATCTCCGCGTTGGAGCGCCCGAGCTGCAGCTGGTCGAGCACCTCGGCCTCGCGTGGCGTCAGCAGGTCGGGCAGCAGCGGTCCGCCCGAGGCGGCCGGCATGCCGTGCGGCAGCACGTGCAGCCCGCGGGAGGCGAGGTGGATCGTGGTCAGGACGTCGCGGCCCTCGACGCGCTTGCCGAGGCAGGCGGTGGCACCGAGCGCGAGCAGCTGGGCGCACTCTCCCAGGGTCGGATGGTTGGCCAGCACGACGAGCCGCGTCGCCGGGTTGGCGGCGTTCAGGCGCCGGATCTCGGTGGGCGCGCGCAGCGTGCCGAAGTTCACGAGCGCGACGCGCGGCGCGTGCTCGGCGATCGCTGCGGGCAGGTCGGCCAGCGGGACGTCGGCCGCGACCACCCGCAGGCTCGGGTCCTCGGCGATGAGGCTTCGCAGCCCCGCGCCGACGAGATCCTCGAACCGTGCGAGCAGCACCGTGACTGGGCCGCGCTCGTTCATACGGGGTCTATCGGCAGTTCGCGCGCCAAGGGTGAGGCGCCTCCCCCGAAGATCACCCGGCCGGGGGGAAGAGCCTGCGCCGCCGATCGGCCACCATGCATTGCACAGGGAGGGCGCACAGGGGACACAGACTTCCAAGGGACGGAAGTGGGGTACGACGGAGGAGGGGCCCGGAGGGGGGCCCCTTCTCTGCGTCCGGGGTCAGTCGGCGTCGGGATCGGGCGGCGGCTCGATCTTCGCCCGCAGCCGCTCACGCGCCGCGTCGATCCGCGCGCCGGGCTCGGCAAATGGCTCCGGCGGGGGCTCCGCGCTCTCCGCCGCCGGCTCGACCGCCGCCGGCGCGACCGCCGCCGGCTGACCGCCGCCGGCGCGACCGCCGCCGGCTTGACCGCTGCCGGCTCGACCGGCGGGTCAGGCACCGCCCGCGCCGCCGCCGCAACCGCCGCTTCCTCACCCGATCCAAGCCCCGGCACCGTCGCCGAAACCGCGCCCTGCCCCGCGCCCCGCAACAGCCGGCGCAGCGCGCCGCGCAGACGTCCGAGCGCCGTGCGCCTACCCGCCGGCGGCGGCGACATCGCCCACCTGGCCGACCACCGACGTCGTCCAGTCGATGACCGACGTCGGCTTGACGACATGGCGCTGCAGCCCGAGCTCCGACGGCGACAGCCCGAGCGCCAGACCGACGAGCTGGGGCAGGTGCAGGACCGGCATGCCGAGGTCGCGCCCGACGACCTTCTCGGCCAGCGGCTGCTGCAGGTCGAGGTTCAGATGACACAGCGGGCACGGGGTGACGAGGCAGTCGGCGCCCGCGTCGGCGGCGTCCCCGAGGTGACGCCCGGCCTGCTTCAGCGACGCTTGCTTGTTCATCGTGATGATCGGAAAGCCGCAGCACTTGTGCGAGCCCGCGTAGTCGGTGACCGTGCCGCCCAGCGCCTCGATGACCTGCCCGAGGTAGGACTCGCGCGGATGGTTGTCGTCGATGCCCAGCCGCTGCACCGGCCGCACGATGTAGCAGCCGTAGAACGGGCCGACGCGCAGGTCGGTCAGCGGCCGCACGACCCGCGCGCGCAGGTCCTCCAGCCCGATCTCCTCCACCAAGAGCCAGAGGAAGTTCTTGTTCGTCAGGCCCTTCTCGTACGACAGGCCCTCGGCGGCGAGCGTCTCGTTGACCTGCGCGCGGTACTCGGCACTGGCGTCCAGGCGCTCCTGGCACTCGGACTGTGCGCCCTGGCACGTCGAGCAGATGTTCATCATCAGCGCCGTGCCCTCGGCCTGCTGGGCGAGCGCGAAGGTGCGCGCGTTCAGCGTGTCGGCGAGCTCGGGGTTGTGCTCGGCGATGACGCCGGCGCCGCAGCACGAGGCGCGGTCCAGCGCGACGAGCTCGAGGTCGAGCAGCGGCGCGACCTTCGCCATCGAGCCGTGCAGCTCGGGGGTGAACCCGCGCGAGACGCAGCCGGGCCAGTAGGCGACCTTCATGTCAGATCCTCGTCACGACCGGATATGTAGATGTTGAACTCCAGGCGCTCGTCGCGGCCCTCGACCTCGTCGTAGATGCGCTTGACCGCCTTGCGGTCGGCGGCCGGCAGCTTGTGCGGCTTGAGCACCGCCGCCGGCGTCACCTTGCGCCGCAGCAGCGCCTTGGCGATCGACGGCAGCGAGCTGGCCAGCTCGGCGGCCGCCACCGGCTTGAACTTCGCCAGCGGCGAGTCGCCGCCGTAGGAGCGCGGCAGCAGCTCGGCCTCGTTGAGCAGGCCGTACTGCTTGACCAGGGAGACGAACGACGCCTCGTGACGCTCGCCGTTGTTGCGGTCCTCGATACCGAAGTCGTTGCCCGCCAGCCGGCGCAGGCGCATGATCTGGCTCATCGGCGCGACGCCCTTCGGGCAGGCGTCGATGCAGGCAAAGCAATGCGTGCAGTCATAGATGCCGTGCGGGTCCTCGGCCAGGTCTTCCAACCGCTCGCGGTGCTGGTCGTCGCGCGGGTCGCCGACGAAGCGATAGGCCTTGGCCAGCGCGGCCGGGCCGATGAACTCCGGGTCGACCTCCATCGAGAGACAGTCCGACACGCAGGCGGCGCACTGGATGCAGGCCATCGACTGCGTGACGTCGACCATGTTCTCGCGCGGCACGATGTACTCGCGCTCGGGGACCGGCTGCTTGGGGATCAGCCACGGGGTGACGCGGCGGATCTTCTTCCAGTGCACGGCCTCCATGTCGACGATGAGATCCTTGATGACGGGCATGTTGCCCATCGGCTCGACCTCGATGACGCCGTCCTCGGAGTGCTTCTCCGCGCGGTCCAGATGGGTGTGACACGCGAGATCCGGCTGGCCGTTGATCCGCACGCCACACGAGCCGCAGATCGCCGCGCGGCAGGAGCAGCGGATTCCGATCGAGCCGTCGAAGCGAGCCTTGGCCTGGAGGATCGCCTCGAGCACCGAGCGGTGCGGCTCGAGCTCGACCGTGTGCTCCTCCCAGTACGGGGCGTCACCGGACTCGGGGTCGTAGCGGCGCAGTCTCAGCGTGTATTCGGCCATGGCTCTAGTACTTCCTCACTTCCGGCTCCCACTGCGTGATCGTCACCGGCGAGTACGAGATCTCGGGTTCCCCGTCGTCGTCGCGCGTCACGTTGATGTGCTTGAGCCACTGCTCGTCGTCGCGCTCGGGGTAGTCCAGGCGAAACTGCGCGCCGCGCGACTCCTTGCGGTCGATCGCCGAGACGATCGTCGCCTCGGCGCAGTCGAGCATGTAGCCGACCTCGAGCGCGCCGAGCACGTCCTGGTTGAAGACGCTGCCGCGATCGTCGATGTACGCGCCGGCGGCCTCCTCCTTGAGTCGATGGACGATCTCGTTCGCCTTCGTGAGGCCCTCCTCGTCGCGGTAGACGGCGACGAGCTCGTTCATCGTGTCGCCGAGCTCGTCCTTGATCTCCGAGAGCCGGCGCCCGTCGTGCGGGCGCGCCATGATCTCCTCGATCGCGTCGGCGTCCTCGCGCAGGCGCGACGCCGGCGCCTTCGGCATCGCCATGTCCGTGCCGCGCGCGGCCGCGTGCTCGCCCGAGCGGCGGCCGAAGATCAGGGTGTCGAGCAGCGAGTTGGCACCGAGGCGGTTGCCGCCGTGGACCGACACGCAGGCGACCTCGCCGGCGGCGTACAGCCCGGGGATCGGCGTCCGCCCGTCGACGTCGGTCTTCACGCCGCCCATGATGTAGTGCTGGCCGGGGCGGATCATGATCGGCTCGCGGGTGATGTCCGTGCCGGCGAAGTCGCGGCCGATGTTGACGATCTCGCGCAGCGCCTCGAGCACGCGCTTGCGCGGCACGACGGTGATGTCGAGGTAGATGCCCTGCCCGTCGGGGCCGACGCCGCGGCCTTCGTTGATCTCGGTCTGCTCGGCGCGCGAGACGACGTCGCGCGAGGCGAGCTCCATCTTGTTGGGCGCGTAGTCCTCCATGAACCGCCGACCCTCGGCGTTGAGCAGGTGCGCCCCTTCGCCGCGCGCGCCCTCGGTGATGAGAAAGCCGTTCTCCGCGAGCGTCGTCGGGTGGTACTGGACCATCTCCATGTCCATGATCGGCGCCCCGACGCGGTAGGCCTGGGAGATCCCGTCGCCGGTGCAGATGAGCGCGTTCGTCGTCGGCCGGTAGCACTGGCCGTTGCCGCCGTTGCAGAGGATCACCGACTTCGCGTCGAAGATCTCGATCGCGCCCGAGCGGATGTCGCGCGCGACCGCCCCGGCGCAGACCCCGTCGTCGTCGAGGATGAGCGACGTCGAGAACCACTCCTCGTAGCGGTCGACGGTGCCCGCGTGGCGCATGAGCTGCTCGTAGAGGACGTGCAGGATCGCCTGGCCGGTGATGTCCGCGACGTAGGCGGTGCGCTTCTTCGAGGCGCCGCCGAAGGCGCGCAGGTCCAGCTCGCCCTTGTCGTTGCGGTGAAAGGTGACGCCGATGTGCTCGAGGTGCATCGCCTCGCCCGGCGCCTCGCTGCACATGATCTCGATCGCGTCCTGGTCACCGAGGAAGTCCGAGCCCTTGACGGTGTCGTAGGCGTGCTCGGTCCAGTCGTCGTCGATGGCGATCGCGGCGTTGATTCCGCCGGCCGCGGCAACCGAGTGCGAGCGCACCGGATGGACCTTGCTCATGATCGCGACGCTGGCACCGCTCTCCGCCGCCGCGAGGGCTGCGCGCTGGCCGGCGAGGCCGGCGCCGATGATGAGGACGTCGTGTGCGGGCAAGGCCGGCGACTATATCCCGTGGGCATTTCCGGCATTCCCGCGACCCGGCGACGAGCGGCGGACGGGTCAGGCGAGGCGCTGCGGCAACGCCGCGGTGAGCGCGCGGCGGACCTGGTCGAGCGTGACGACGCCGCGCAGGACGCCGTCCGCGTCGACCGCCATGAGCGCGCCGCGGGAGCGCAGCTGCTCGTCGCCGAGCAGCGCCTCGAGCGGGATGTCCGAGCGCACCCGCCAGGACGCCGCCTCGGCGGTCTCGACGATCTCTCCCACCTCGAGCGCCGGCCGTCCGGCCGCGATCTCCTGGTCGACCCGCGGCTCGCGAACGACGCCGAGGAAGCGGCCCTGCGCGTCGACGACGGGAAAGAAGTCCCAGCGGTAGCGCAGGAAGTACTCGTCCTGGGCCTGCATGAGCGGCGTATGCGCCGCCATCGAGACCGGCTGCGCGTCCATGATGTCGGCGACCGTGATGCCGTCGATCCGCTCGGTGAAGGCCGTCGAGGCGACGGCCGCGCGGGCGGACGTCGCGATGAACCAGCCGATCACCGCCAGCCAGAGCCCGTCGACGAGGTCGCCCCGCGCGGCGAGGAAGACGCCAAGGCCGATCAGCAGGTAGGCCAGGCCCTCGCCAAGCCGGCCGGCGATCCGCGTCGCGCGGTTGCGATCGCCGGTGATCCGCCACGCGATGGCGCGCGCGATCCGGCCGCCGTCGAGCGGGAACGCCGGGATGAGGTTGAAGACGAACAGAAATAGGTTCATCGTCGCCAGGAAGCCGAGCAGCGCGAGCGTCGGCGACACCTCCGCGTCGCCGGCGAGGCGCACGACGTCGAGCGCGGCGCCGTCCTGCACGAGCGCGCTGAGGCCGAGGAAGATGCCGACGAGGACGAGCGTCACGAGCGGGCCGGCCGCCGAGATCCGGAACTCCGCCCCGGCCGACTGCGTGTCGCGCGACATCTTCGCGACGCCGCCGAAGAACCACAGGTCGATGCCGCTGATCTCGATCCCTTCGCGGCGGGCGACGAGGGCGTGGCCGAGCTCGTGCAGGATGAGCGAGACGAAGAACAGGAACACCGCGGCGACCGCGACGAGGTAGGCCTCGGTCACCGAGCCGCCCAGGGCCTCGCGGAAGTAGTCCGCCCCGAAGTAGATGAAGACGAACAGGACGACGAACCAGCTCGGGCTCGCGCCGATGCGGATGCCGAACACGCGCAGGAGCTGGATGGACGAGCCGGTGCCGAGCATCGCTGCATACTGGCAGCCGAGCCGTCGCGCGCAGAACCCGGTCGGGCGCAGCGAGCCGGCCGCTACAGCGGCGGCGTGTGGCGCGCGACGATCGCCTGCGCGTCGATGCCCGCCGGCAGCGTGCCGTACTGCAGCCCGCCGTCGCCGGCCAGCCGTGAGGCGCAGAACGCGTCGGCGACCGCGGCCGGGGCGTGGCGCACGAGCAGCGAGCCCTGCAGCGCGAGCGCCATGTGCTCCACCACGCGGCGGGCGCGCACCTCGATCGCCTCGACGTCGGCGAACTGCGCCCGCAGCGCGGTGGTGAACGCGTCCAGCCGCGCGTCGGTGCCGGCCGCGTCGTCGACCTCGTCGAGGAAGGCCTGCAGGACCTCCGGCGATCGGCGCAGCACGCGCAGGACGTCGAGCGCCATGACGTTGCCCGAGCCTTCCCAGATCGAGCCGAGCGGCATCTCGCGATACAGGCGCGGCATCCCGGACTCCTCGACGTAGCCGTTGCCGCCGAGGCACTCGAGCGCCTCGAATGCGTGGCCGGGGCCGCGCTTGCAGACCCAGTACTTGCCGACGGCGGTGGCCAGCCGCTTGAACGCACCCGCTTGCGGGTTTCCTGCGCCGTCGGCCCCCGCCTCGTCGTAGGCCCGCGCCAGGCGCATCGCGAGCGCCGTCGCCGCCTCGGACTCGATGCACAGGTCGGCGAGCACGTTGCGCATGAGCGGCTGGTCGATGAGCCGCCTGCCGAACGCGCTGCGATGCGCGGCGTGCCAGGTCGCGTTGGCGACGCCCCAGCGCATGCCCGCGGCGGTGCCGATGACGCAGTCCAGGCGGGTGTGGCCGACCATCTCGATGATCGTCGGCACGCCGCGGCCGGGCGCTCCGACGAGCTGCGCCCAGGCACCGTGCAGCTCGATCTCGCTCGACGCGTTGGAGCGGTTGCCGAGCTTGTCCTTCAGGCGCTGGAGGTGAAAGGCGTTGCGGGTGCCGTCGGGCAGGATCCGCGGCAGCGCGAAGCAGCTCGGGGGGGCGGGGGCGTCCTCGGTCTGCGCGAGGACGAGGAAGAGGTCGCACATCGGCGCCGAGCAGAACCACTTGTGACCGGTCAGCTCGTACTCGCCGCCCGGACCGCCGCCGCCGTCGAGCGCCCGCGCGGCCGTCGTGTTGGCGCGCACGTCCGAGCCGCCCTGCTTCTCGGTCATCGCCATGCCGCACAGCGCGCTGGCCTTGCCAACGCGCAACTCGGGCTCGTACGTCGTCGCCGTCAGCCGCGGCTCCCAGTGCGCCGCGATCTCCGGCTGCGCGCGCAAAGCGGGCACGGCGGCGAACGTCATCGTGATCGGGCAGGCGAAGCCGCCCTCGGCCTGGGCGGCGGTCAGGTACAGCGCCGTGCGGGCCGCGTGGGCGGCGGGCTGCGCCGACGTCCACGGCAGCGAGTGCAGCTCGTGGCGGGTCGCGAGCGCCATGAGGTCATGCCATGCGCGATGAAACTCGACCTCGTCGATGCGGTGTCCGTAGCGGTCGAACGCCTTCAGCCGCGGCGGATTCTCGTTGGCCTCGAAGCCCCAGCCGATCGGCGCTCCGCCCCACGCCGCCCCGACCTCGCGGGCGCGCTGCAGCGCCCAGCCGGCGCCCTCGCGCTCCAGCGCCTCGACGAGCGGGAGGTTGTCGTCGAACAGGTTGCGGTCCGCCAGCGGCGGGGCCTGGTTGGCGACCTCGTGGGTGGCAAAGGCGCTACGGGCGGAGCGTGGACATCGTGGCGCCGGCTGACGGAGCGCACGCAGAACGCGCGAGCTCCCCGGCGAGCCCGGCGGCGGCGCCGTGGCGGCGGCGACGTGGCCCGACGAGCGCCTCGCCGAGCGCGCCGACGAGCGCGGTCGCGCCCAGCTCGCAGTCCTGGCGGGCAGCTCGCCGGCGGCGACGCCGTCGCGCAGGATGGCCGAGAAGACGTCGCGGTACGCGCGGCGGAAGTGCAGGCGCTCGGCCTCGACGGCCGGGTCGACGGGCTCTGCCAGCAGCGCCCATGCGAGGCGGCGGCCGGCGAGCGCGCGGCGGCGAAGGTCTCCACGGCCGCCGCGATCCGTGCGGGCGCCGGGCCGGCGGTGCGCCTGCGGCCGCCGCGACGGCGTCGACCTCGCGCTGCGAGGCGTTGCGAAAGACCTCGGCGAAGAGCTCGGCCTTCGACGGGAAGTGGCGGTAGACGCTGCCGGTGGCAAGGCCCGCGCGGCGGCGACGGCGGCCACCGACGCCTCGCGAGCCGCCGCGCGCGATGAGCTCGTGCGCGGCACGGGTGATCTGCGCTCGTGCCTGGCGTGCGGCGGGCCTCGGTGCGCTCGGTCGGGCGGTAGGGCATGTGCGTATGAAGAAGTGAACCACGGTTTCATATCTTGGCGCAAGCCCCGCCCTGCCCGCGCTCCCGGAACGGCTCACTCCTCCAGCAGCCGGGCGCGCAGCTTCGCCACCACGCGCGGGGAGGGCTCCAGGCCGGCGCGCCGCAGCGCCCCGGCGGGATCTTCGAGCAGCCAGGCGTGCAGTGCGGCGTCGCTGTGGGCGAGCGTCACGAGGCGATCGATCTCGCGGTTGGATCGCGGCAGCTCGCGTGCCGCGCGGATCCACGCCGCCGGTGCGGGCGGCAGCTCGGCCAGCAGCTCCGCGATGCGCTCCTCGATCGTCGTGCGGCGGACGGCGACGGTGTCGTCGCCGGCGCCCGGGCCTCCAGCTTCCTGCGCAGCCGGCCCAGGCAGTGGGAGATGCGGCCGGCGATCGTCCCGGCAGGGATGCCGAGCGCCGCGCCGATCGTCGCGTAGGTCTCGTCGCGCGCAAAGCAGCGGTCCAGCACGTCGCCGCAGAGCGTCGGCAGTTCGGCCATCGCCACGCGCACCGTCAGCGCCTGGTCGAGCTCGGCGATCAAGTCGTCGGCCGCGATGTCGAGGTCTTCGATGAGCTCGCTGTCGGCCGGCCGCTCGTCCGCGCCCGCCCGCAGCGCGTCGACCGCCACGCGCCGCGTGAGCTGCGCGAGCCAGGGACGGAACGCGGCGTCGTCGCGCAGCTTGGGCAGCTGCTCGTGCACGCGGGCGAACACATCGTGGAACGTCTCCTCGGCGACGACAGGGCAGAGCCGGTAGGCGCGCACGAGGATCGCGTGGA
Organism: uncultured Actinomycetes bacterium; assembly: GCA_963825485.1. Lineage (GTDB taxonomy): Bacteria > Actinomycetota > Thermoleophilia > Solirubrobacterales > Solirubrobacteraceae > CADCVQ01. The sequence goes on along the minus strand of CAWGTK010000030.1, from coordinate 1,468 downwards.
CGTAGCGCGCGAAGCGCTCGACCAGCAGCGCCCATGCGTCGTCTTCTCCCGTTCGGCAGCGCGCGACCAGCTCGGCATCGGTCGCGACCAGCTCGGCGTCGGTCGGTACACCTACCATGCGCCCGGAAAACTGTACGCCGGAATGCGCCGGGCGTGAACCAATGTCGGTGCGGATGCGCTCTGTAGCATCGCCCCCGCATACCGGATGGCACCGCGATCCTCGCGGGCGCCGGGCTGGTGGTGCTACGGCCTGTGGGAGGCGAGCGGCGGGCAGATCTGCCGCCGCAACGCGGCAGGACCCGCCCGACCGGCGGCGCTGCGTGACCTACGAGCGCGTCGGCCGCAGCAATTTCCGCAACAGCGACGGCGTCGGCTTCTGCCTCGGGCCCGTGCGAGGGCGACAAGTAGAGCCGATCCCAAGTCGTGGCTAAGCCTGCCCGCGTCTTTTTGGCCCAGCCCTGCTCGGCGCCTTCAACTTGTCGTATGATCCGTGCCAGAATCATGCTGGGAGGCATTCATGCGTGCAGCGCTCGCAGTCGTCGCGGCGGTCCTGATCGCCGGCGCGGCGTATGCGGCTCAGAAGCTCACGCCGAAGGAAATCCAGACCGAGTTCTTCGACGGCAAGCCGTTCACCGCCGCGACGACCTCGGGCACCAAGTTCAAGATGACGTTCGCCACCGACGGCAAGGTGACGCGCGAGCCGCAGGACAAGGCCGGGCAGAAGGGCGAGGGCACCTGGAAGCTGTCGAAGGAAGGCTTCTGCACAAGCTGGAGGGAGAAGTCATCGACCTGCTACACGCTGGTCAATGTCGACAAGAACAAGTGGTCGGTGGTGAAGGGCGCGACCACGGTCGCGGTGTGGAGCAAGTAGCCATCTGTCGTCCCGCTGGCCGGGATGCAGCGCGGTCACGGATCGACAAATCCCGGATCGTCGGCGCCTCGCCGGACAGCGGATTGTCCGGATCCCACGCGTAGTTCAGCGTCTCGAAGCGCATCGCGCGCGCGTCGACCATCAGCAGCCGCCCGACCAGGCCTTCGCCGAAGCCGACGATCTCGCGGATCGACTTCGAGCGCCATCATCGAGCCGAGCACGCCGGTGAGCGCGCCGAGCACGCCGGCCTCCGCGCAGGCCGGCACCGTGCCGGGCGGCGGCGGCTCCGGGAAACAGGCAGCGATAGGTCGGGTTCGGCGTGCCGTCCGCTGCGCTGCTCGTGCGCGCGGATGGTCGTCAGCGTGCCGTCGAACGTGCCGACCGCCGCGGTGACCAGCGGCTTCTTCGCGAAGATAGCAGGCGTCCGAGACGAGATAGCGCGTGGCGAAATTGTCCGAGCCGTCGGCGACGAGGTCGTAGCGCGACGATCAGATCGAGCGCGTTGGCGGCGGTCAGCCGCATCGGATGCTGCTCGACCGCGACATGCGGATTGAGGCCGCGCGATCGCGGCGGCGGCGCTCTCCGACCTTCGGCGCG
>CAWGTK010000029.1:0-16846 GCA_963825485.1 uncultured Actinomycetes bacterium | reverse complement strand
GGAGGCGAGCACGACCGCGGCGGGATCGACGTCGTGGCCGACCGGGACGGTCAGCGCGGCGAGCACGCCGCGGCCCGCGCCGCCCGCGCGGCGCGCGCGCTTGACGGCCTGCTCCAGGCGCTCGCGCAGTCGCCTGCGCTCGGCTGCATCGAGGCCGAACGTGCCTATATGCGCCGGCGGCGCCCCGCCGCCTGACCGCAACGCAGCACCGGTGCCGGCGCCGGAACGCCCGACGCCCGCACCGCCGCCCCGTTTCACGTCTCTCCGCGACCCCGGCTGATCGCGATCTCGCCAGTGCGCATCATCTCGATGAGGCCGAACGGCCGCACCATGCGCTCGAAGGCCTCGACCTTGTCGGTCGTGCCGGTGATCTCGACGATGAGCGAACGGCGCGTCACGTCGACGACCTTGCCGCGGAAGATGTCGGCGATCTGCATGACCTCCGCGCGCTGCGCGCCCTCGACGGCGACCTTGAAGAGCGCCAGCTCGCGCGCAACGGTGTCGTCGGGCTCGAGATCGCGGATCTTCAGGACGTTGATGAGCTTGTGCAGCTGCTTGGTCACCTGGTCGACGGAGTGCATCGCGCCGTCGAACGTCAGCGTGATGCGCGAGTACTGCTCGTCGTCGGTCGGCCCCACGGTCAGCGTGTCGATGTTGTAGCCACGCCGCGCGAACAGCCCGGCGACCCGCGTCAGGACACCGGCCTTGTTCTCGACGAGGATCGACAGGATGTGCTTGCGGCCGCTGTGCAGGTTGCCGGCCGCCTCGAGGTCGTCGAGGCTGAGCAGCTCCTTGGTGCCGGGCTCTCCCATGAGGGTCACCCCACCATCTCGCGCGCGGCCTGGCCGGGCGCGATCATCGGATACGTGTTCTCCTCGCGCGTGACGCGCACGTCGCAGACGACGGGGCCGGGCGTCGCGAGCGCCGCCTTCATGTCGTCGACGAGCGTCGCCTTGTCGGTGAAGCGCAGACCGGTCGCGCCGTAGGCCTCGGCGAGCTTGACGAAGTCCGGGAAGGAGCCCATGTCGACGTGCGAGTAGCGCTTCTCCCAGAAGAGCTCCTGCCACTGGCGGACCATGCCCAGGTAGCCGTTGTTCATGATGAACACCTTCACCGGGATCCTGTCCTCCGAGCACGTCGCCAGCTCCTGGATGTTCATCTGGATCGAGCCGTCGCCGGCGATGCAGACGACCGTCTGATCCGGGCAGCCGACGGCCGCGCCGAGCGCCGCCGGCAGGCCGAAGCCCATCGTCCCCAGGCCGCCGGAGTTGATCCAGCGGCGGGGCCGGTTGAAGTGGTAGTACTGCGCCGCCCACATCTGGTGCTGGCCGACGTCGGAGGTGACGATCGCGTCGCCGCCGGTCGCGTCGTAGAGCGCCTGGACCATGAACTGCGGCTTGATCTCCGCGTCGGTCGAGTCGGTGTAGCCGAGCGGGTGCTTCGCCTGCCAGGCCGCGATCTTCTGCCACCACTCGTCGGTGCGCGACGGGTCGACCTCCAGCGCGCGGTACTCCTTGACGAGCTTGGACAGCACGCTCCTGGCGTCGCCGACGATCGGGATGTGCGCCGGGATGTTCTTGGAGATCTCCGCCGGGTCGACGTCGATGTGGATGAACTTCGCGTGCGGCGCGAACTCCGACAGCTTGCCGGTGATGCGATCGTCGAAGCGTGCCCCGACGCAGCAGATGAGGTCGGCCTCGTCCATCGCGTAGTTCGCCGTGCGGGTGCCGTGCATCCCGAGCATGCCCAGCCACTGCGGGTGCGGCGCGGGGAAGCCGCCGAGGCCCATGAGCGTGCACGTCACCGGGAAGCGGTCGGCGGTGGCGAACTCGAAGAGCTCCTGGCTGGCGTTGGCGTTGACGACGCCGCCGCCCGCGTAGATCACCGGCCGGCGCGCGGAGGCCATCGCCTTCGCCGCCTGGCGGATCTGCTTCGTGTTGCCGTCGATCGTCGGCTGGTAGCCGGGCAGGTGGATGTCGGTGACCGGCTGGTAGTCGATGTCGGCGCGGCTGAGGTCCTGCGGGATGTCCACGACGACCGGCCCGGGACGCCCGCTGCGGGCGATGTGGAAGGCCTCGTGGATCGCGCGCGGGATCTCCAGCGGCGAGCGGATCTGGAAGGAGTGCTTGACGACCGGCATCGTGATGCCGAGCGTGTCGGTCTCCTGGAAGCCGTCGGTGCCGATGAGGTCGGTGCGGACCTGGCCGGTGATGAACACCGTCGGCACGGAGTCCATCATCGCGTCGACGATCGGGGTCACGACGTTCGTCGCGCCCGGCCCCGACGTGGCGAACGCGACGCCGACCTTGCCGGTGGCCTTGGCGTAGCCCTCGGCGGCGTGGCCGCCGCCGGCCTCGTGGCGCACGAGGACGTGGCGGATGCCGGCGTCCACGAAGGCGTCGTACGTCGGCAGGTTGGCTCCGCCGGGGAGGCCGAATACGACGTCGACACCCTCTGCCTTCAGGCACTCCATGATGGCTTCGACCGCGCGCATGTCACGACCTCCTCTCCGCAAGTGAACAAGCCTGCCCCGTTGGCCGGCGTGGGATGAGTGAGGTTACCGCGCCGGGAGCGCGGTGTTCTCGGATGCGAGTGCCCGATCGGGGAACTCCAGCTCGGTCCCGCAGCGCACGCAGAGCGCGTCGTGCAGCTTGCAGATGCGCCCGCACGTCGGGCACGGCCGGCGCAGCTCGTCGCGCTCGGAGCGATAGACGATCGCCGTCAGCAGCCCGACCACCGGCACGACGGCGGCGATGATGAACCAGATGAGGAACGAGCTGCCCTTGATCTTGCCGACGATCCCGCCGGCCAGGCCGAAGCTCAGGGCGATGACGATGTAGGCGCCCCCGGCCACGGCGGGCGCTTCCTCAGAGGACCCGGATCGCCCAGATCAGGGCGGCGATCGCGAGGACGACGACGATCACCATGGCGAGCGCCGTGACCACGCCGATCACGACCTTGAAGATGATCCATGCGGCGACGAGGAGGACGATGAGCGCGACCGCGCGCATGCCGAGCGACGCGCCGCGTGAAGAAGTGGAATCGGACATGCTGCAAGCGTACCTCCCCGCGGGCGCGGGCCCGCGGGGGAGACGCTGCGGGGGTGGCGGGTCAGTCGTAGCTTCGGCGCAGATGCGCGAAGCGATCCAGCGTGGGTGGCGGCCCTGTGTAGAGCGGCACCCGCGCCAGCCGGTACCGGCGAACGATCGGGTCCTTCGAGGAGGCCGCCTGCGAGGCGGCGACTTCGACGAGGGCCCGGCGAGTGAGGGTGAAGGCGTCAGGCATGCCCATCATCTTGGGGCCGCTCGGGAGCGCGGGCATTGGCCCGCTGTCCTGGATTCAGCCGGCGGGGCTCGACCGGCTGTCGTCAGCGCCCGCGCCGCCCGCAGTGCCGGCCGGGCCGCCTTGCCCAGGCGCCGGCGCAGCCGCCACGTCGCGCCGGCGAAGGCGAGGTTGGCGACCGTCGCGAAGCCCTGTTCGTCGCTGCGCAGGGCGAGCAGCAGGTGCGCGATGCGGTCGCCCGACGGCAGCTCGCTGGAGCCGGACCGGCGCGGATCGACCTTCACGCAGTAGCAGTAGGCCCGCGGCCGGCGGCGACCGTGCAGCAGCACGGCGCCCGACTCCCCCACGATCCACGCGCCCAGCCGGCCCGGCTCGACGACGAGCCCCGTGCGCGCGTGCAGGGCGCGCGCGTCGTGGCCGACGAGGTCGCCGAGCAGCCCGACCGAGCGCTGCTCGGGCTCGGTGGCGCGTGGTCCGTTCCCGTCCACCCGGCGCCGCGCGCGCAGCACGTTCGCCCCGCGCTGGGCGTAGAGCTCGGGGATGATCCAGGCGTGCGCGAGGCAGACGAGCGCCACCGGCAGCGCCAGCGGCTGCAGCCACATCAGCAGCATGGCGGCGCCGGCGAACGGCACCACGTGGGCGACCATCGTCAGCGTCCACAGCCGCCCGCGCAGGCGCAGCTGCGCGGCGTCGACGCGGCGGCGCCAGTGGACCGCGGCGGTCTCGGGCAGCACGTCGGCGGTCGCCATCGCTGGGCCGCGCGGCGGCGGGTGCGGCCTCAGCCGCCGGAGATCGGCAGGCGCATGATCACGAGCTCGGCCTCGACCGGCAGCTCGCGCACGTGCTCGGCGTGTCCGGGCCCCGTGCTGACCATGCCGAGATAGCCGCGGTCGAGCTGGGCGCGGAACGCGTGCACCGCCGCCTCGACGGCGGCCGGGTCGTCCGGCGTCCATTCGGCGAGCGTCGAGTGGCCGGTGTGGTCCATGCGGATGAGCTTCGACATCGAGTGCCTCCTTCGGCGCCGGCGGGTCGCGTCGGGCCAATCGTACGCCCGCGCACCTGCGGGCCGGAACGGTTGGCGCGCGGTCGCTCGACCGACTCGGTCATCAGCCCCATGCAGTGCAGGGCGTCCGCTACCGGCGGGCTGCCCCAAAGGCGGGCAACCGTAGTTGCGACTCGGTGCGACGCCCGCGCGGCCCGGTTGTGACGCGCCCGGTGCGATATCCGCACTCGGCGCGTCACGATCGCCGCGCGATCGGCGCTGTCGCGAGCCCGATCGACAACCGGCGTTCAGATCCCGAGCTTCTCGCGTACGATGCGGGTGACCTCGGCGCCGTCGGCGCGGCCCTTCGTCTCGCGCATGACGTGGCCGATGATCGCCCCGATCGCCTTCATGTTGCCGGCCTTGATCTTCTCGGCGGCGTCGGCGTTGACGGCGAGCGCGGCCTCGACGATCGGCTCCAGCGCGTCGTCGCCGCCCGTCATCGCGCCCAGCCCCTCGGCCTCGACGATCTGCGCGGGGTCGCCGCCCTCGGCGACGAGCCGGTCGAGTACGAGCTTGGCGTTGCCGACCGTCACGGCCTTCGTGCTGACGAGCGCGACGAGCTTGGCGAGCGCGTCGGGGCGCACCTTCGAGGCGTTGGGGTCGTCCTCGCCGACGCGGGCGACGAGCTCGTTGCAGACCCAGTTGGCCAGCGGCTGGACCTCGGCGCCGTCGCTCCGAAGTGCCGCCTCGAAGTAGTCGCCGAGCTCCGTGCGCCAGGCCAGCTGGCGGGCGGACGCGGCGCTCACGCCCAGCGTCTGCAGGCGCTCCTCACGGGCGGCGGGCAGCTCGGGCATCGCCGCGCGCGCGGCGGCCAGCATCGCCTCGGACGTCGCGACCGGGACGAGGTCGGGCTCGGGGAAGTAGCGGTAGTCGTGCGCCTCCTCCTTGGAGCGCAGCGACGTGATCGCCTCCGTGCGCGGGTCGAAGTGCAGCGTCTCCTGGACGACCTGCCCGCCGCCGCGCAGCAGCGCCTCCTGGCGCGCGATCTCGGCGTTGATGCCGCGCTCGATGAAGCGAAAGGAGTTCATGTTCTTCAGCTCGGTCTTCGTGCCGAGCTCCGTCGTGCCGACCGGGCGGATGGAGATGTTCGCGTCGCAGCGCAGCGAGCCCTCCTCCATGTTGACGTCGCTGACGCCGAGCTGGCGCAGCGTCGTGCGCAGGAGCGTCAGCCACTCGCGCGCCTGCGCGGCCGAGCGCACGTCAGGCTCGGTGACGATCTCGGCCAGCGGCGTGCCGCCGCGGTTGAAGTCCACGACGGAGGCGTCGGAGCCGTGGATGCGCCCGCTCGCGCCGGCGTGGACGAGCTTCGCCGCGTCCTCCTCGAGGTGCACGCGGTGGATGCGCACGTCGCCGAGGTGGCCGCCGCGGCACAGCGGCTCGTCGTACTGGCTGATCTGGTAGCCCTTGGGCAGGTCGGGATAGAAGTAGTTCTTGCGGTGGAAGATCGACCGCGGCGCGAGCTCGGATCCGACCGCGAGGCCGATCATCAGCCCGAAGCCGATCGCCTGCGCGTTGGCGCGCGGCAGCGTGCCGGGCAGCCCGAGGCAGACCGGGCAGGTGCGCGTGTTGGGCGGCTCGCCGAAGGAGAGCGCGCAGCCGCAGAACATCTTCGTCTGCGTCGCGAGCTGGACGTGGATCTCGAGGCCGATGACCGGCTCGAACTCGCTGGCGGCGCTCATGCGGTCGCCGTCCGCGCGGCGCTGCCGTCGAACCCGATCGCCGACTCGAGCGCGAACGCCGCGTCGAGGATGGCGTTCTCGCTGAACGCCGGGCCGGCGAGCTGAAAGCCCGTCGGCAGCCCCTCGCTCAGCCCGTTGGGGATCGAGATCGCCGGGATGCCGGCAAGCGACATCGGCACGGTGCAGTAGTCGTTGACGTACATCGACAGCGGGTCGGCGGTCTTCTCGCCGAGCTTGAAGGCGACGGTCGGCGAGGTCGGCGTGACGACGAAGTCGAAGTCCGCGAAGGCCGTGCGGAAGTCCTCGGCGATCTTCGTGCGCACGCGCTGCGCGCGGCCGTAGTAGGCGTCGTAATAGCCGCTGGACAGCGAGTACGTGCCGAGCATGATGCGGCGCTTGACCTCGGGGCCGAAGCCCTGGCTGCGGGTCTTCGTGTACATCCCGGCGAGGCCGCCGTTCTGCACGCGCGCGCCGTAGCGGACGCCGTCGTAGCGCGCGAGGTTCGAGGACGCCTCGGCGGGCGCGAGCACGTAGTAGGCGCTCAGCGCGTGCCCCGCATGCGGCAGGCGGCACGTGCGGACGGTCGCGCCGAGCCGCTCGGCGAGCTTCAGCGTTGCGTCGAAGGTCTCCAGCACGCCGGGATCGAGGCCGATGCCCTCCCCCGTCAGCTCCTCCGGGACGCCGAGGCGAATGCCCTTCAGCGAGGTCGCCGCCGGGCGCCCGATCTCACCGGGGAAGCCGATCGAGGTCGAGTCGCGCGCGTCCTGGCCGACCATGTGGCGCAGCAGCAGCGCGGCGTCGGTCACGTCGCGCGTGAGCGGGCCGGCCTGGTCCAGCGACGAGGCGAAGGCGATCATCCCGTAGCGGCTGACCGTGCCGTACGTCGGCTTGAGGCCGACGATCCCGCACAGCGCGGCGGGCTGGCGGATCGATCCGCCGGTGTCGGTGCCCAGCGCCCACGGCGCCGTGCCGGCCGCGACGGCGGCGGCGCTGCCGCCGCTCGAGCCGCCCGGCACGCGGGCGCGATCCCAGGGGTTGAGCACCGGCCCGAAGGCGGAGTTCTCGTTGGAGGAGCCCATCGCGAACTCGTCCTGGTTGGTCTTGCCCAGCAGCGGCGCGCCCGCCGCGGCGAGCCGCGCGACGACGCTCGCCGTGTATGGCGGGCGGTAGCCCTCGAGGATCTTCGAGCCGGCCTGGCTCGGCACGCCCTCGGTGCAGAAGAGGTCCTTGACGGCGAGCGGCACGCCGGCGAGCGGGGCGTCCTGGGCCGGCGCCGCGGGAGCGTCGTCGGCGACCCAGAGGTAGGCGTTCAGCTCGTCGGCCGCCGCGGCGGTGCGGTACGCCGCGAAGACCTCCCCGGCGCTGCAGTCGCCGCGCCGGATCGCGTCGATGGCGGCGGAGGCGGTGAGCGTCGTCAGGTCGGTGCCGGTGGCGCTCATTCGTCGACCGCGTCGGCCTGCGGGCTGGGCACGAGGAAGCCGCCGCCGGCGACGGCGGGCGCGCCGGCCAGCGCGATCTCGCGCGGCAGCGACGGCTCGACGACGTCGGGGCGCAGGGCGTTGGAGACCTCGACGACGTGCGTCGTCGGCGGCACGCCGGCGAGGTCGAGCTCGCCGATCTTCTCGATGTGCCCGAGCACGGCGGAGAGCTCCTCGCTCATCCGGCCGACCTCCTCGTCGGTCAGCTCGAGACGGGCGAGGCGGGCGACGTGCAGCACCTGTTCACGGTCGATCATCGGCGTCGATTCTAGGCGGCGGGCAGCGGACGCCCGCGGTCGCGATCGCAGCAGCGCGTCGCGCGGCGCGCTTGGAGTCCCGTCAGGATCGCGGCTCGCCGCGCGCGGGATCGCGCACCGGCGGCGCCTGGCGCGCCGGGCCGCGCACGGCCAGCACGCGCTCGGTCTGGCGCAGCGAGATCGCGCTGCCGGTGCGCTCGTCGGCCATCGTGCGCCAGACGCCGGCGAGGATTCCCACCAGGCAGAGCAGGCCGAGATAGGCACCGCCGTCGATGCTGACGAGGGCGTTGCGGCCGGGCTCGTCGAGGCCGACGCGGTAGAGCAGGTACAGCAGCGCGAGCGTGCCGATGCCGATCGTCACGACCGCCGCCGACAGCGCCATCGAGACCGTGCCGGCGCGCAGGGTGACGACGACGACGGTCAGCGCAAGGAGGATCGTCAGCACGAGCAGGAAGCGCCCGACGGTCATCGTCGACCAGCCCGACTGCCCGCCGAACCAGTCGGCGAACAGCACGACGATGGCCAATCCCGCCGCGGCCACCGCCGTGACGAGCTCGCCCGCGCGCAGGCGTCGCATGTCCATCAGCCGACCGCCACGCCGCTGCGCTGCATCCGCGCCGCCTGCAGCGTGTTGCGCAGCAAGAACGCGATCGTCATCGGCCCGACGCCGCCGGGAACCGGCGTGATCGCGCCCGCGACCGCCTTGACGGCCTCGAAGTCCACGTCGCCGGCGAGGCCGTCCGCGGTGCGGTTCATGCCGACGTCGACGACGACCGCGCCGGGCTTGACCCAGTCGGCCTGCACCATCCGCGCGCGGCCGACGGCGGCGATCAGCACGTCCGCGCGGCGGCAGACGGCGGCGAGGTCGCGGGTGCGCGAGTGGCACATCGTGACGGTCGCGTTGGCGCCGAGCAGCAGCTGGCCCATCGGCTTTCCGAAGAGGTTCGAGCGGCCGATGACGACGGCCTCGGCGCCCGCGAGCTGCGCGCCGGCGGCGTCGAGCAGCGTCATGACGCCCTGCGGCGTGCACGGGCGCAGACCCTCGCGCCCCTGAAACAGCAGGCCGGCGCTGATCGGGGTCAGCCCGTCGACGTCCTTGAGCGGATCGATCATCCCGGTCAGCTCGACGCCGTCGAGCGGCTCGGGCACGGGCAGCTGCAGCAGGATGCCCGAGACGTCGGGGTCGGCGTTCAGGCGCTCGATCAGCATCACCACGTCCGCCCGCGGGGTGTCGGCGGGCAGCGGGAAGTTGAAGCCCTGCATGCCGACCTCCTGGCAGGCCTTCTGCTTGCCGGCGACGTAGATCGCCGAGCCGGGGTCGTCGCCGACGAGGATCGTCGCCAGGCCGGGTCGCGCGCCGTCGAACTCGTGCGTGAACGCCTCGACATCGCGCGCGACACCGATCCGCACGCGTCCGGCGATCTGCTTTCCGTCGATGAGCTCGGCTGGCATGGGCGCGCGGTTCCTCTTCTCGTCAGAGCTTGGTGATCGGAGCGTATTCGGCCATCAGCTTGCGCTCGCTGCCGTCGCCGGCGAAGCGCACGACGACGATCCCGCCGGGCTCCACGCCGGTGACCACGCCGGCGCCGAACGCGGCGTGCGAGACGTCGTCACCCATCCGATACGCAGGCAGCGGCTGCTCGGATCGCGCGGACGACTGAGAGGTGGCCCAGGAGCCCGGGCGCTGGGCGGCCACGCCCGGATGAACACGCCCACCTTCGTCGGCCCGGTCGGTGAGCTCGCGCGGGACCTCGTCGAGGAAGCGCGAGCGCAGCCCGTACTGCGTGGCGCCGAACACCGCGCGGCGCCGCGCGCTGGTCATGTACAGGGAGCGCATCGCGCGCGTCACCCCGACGTAGGCGAGGCGGCGCTCCTCCTCCAGCCCGCCCTCGTCGAGCGCGCGCGAGTGCGGGAAGACGCCCTCCTCCATGCCGGCGATGAAGACGATCGGATACTCCAGGCCCTTGGCGTTGTGGATCGTCATGAGCGTCACGAGGCCCTCGTCGTCGGTCCGCGTGTCGGCGTCGGCGACGAGCGCGACGTCTTGGAGGAAGGATGCGAGCGTCGGCTCGTCGGCGTTGGCGTCGAAGTCGCTCGCCGCCTTCACAAGCTCGTCGAGGTTCTCCATCCGTCCCTGCGCCTCGATCGTGCGCTCGGCTTCGAGCGCATCGACATAGCCGGTCTCGCGCAGGAGCAGCTCGACGAGCTCACCGAGCGGCGCGGCTTGCTCGGCACGCGCGCGCAGCCGCTCCATCGACTCCGTGAAACGGGCGAACGCATGTCTTGCGGCGGGCCGCAGCCCCGGCACTGACTCCGCGTCCGCTGCAGCGTCCCAAACGCTGATGCCCATCGCATCGGCGTACCCGAGAACGTGACCCAGCGAGGTCTGACCGATGCCGCGCTTGGGCGAGTTGACGATCCGCGTGAAGGAGACCACGTCCTGCGGGTTGCCAAGCATCGTCAGGTAGGCGATCGCGTCCTTGATCTCCGCGCGCTCGTAGAACTTCGGTCCGCCGATGACCTGGTAGGAGATCTTGCGCCGCACGAGCGTTTCCTCGATGACCCGCGCCTGCGCGTTCGTGCGGTAGAAGACCGCGATGTCGGCACGGCGCTCCCCCTCCTCGACAAGCCGTTCGATCTCGCCGACGACATAGCGGCCCTCGGCATAGTCGTCCTCGAGCTCCCGGATGCGGATCGGCTCACCGGCGCCGAGGTCCGTCCATAGCGACTTGTGCTTCTGCTCGCGGTTGTGCGCGATGATGGCGTTGGCGGCGTCGAGGATCTTCTGACTCGACCGATAGTTCTGCTCCAACTTCACGACGTGGGCGTCCGGGAACGTTTCCTCGAAGTCGAGGATGTTCGAGATGTCAGCCCCTCTGAAGCTGTAGATCGATTGCGCGTCGTCGCCGACCACCGCGAGGTTGCGGTGCTCGCCCGCCAGCAACTGCAGCCAGCGGTACTGGACCGCGTTCGTGTCCTGGTACTCGTCGACGAGCACGTGGCGGAACGTCGAGCCGTAGTGGTCGCGAACCTCCTGGAAGGTCTGCAGCACGTTGACCGCGTTGACGAGCAGGTCGTCGAAGTCCATCGCGTTCATGCGCAGCAGCTCTCGCTGGTACATGTCGAAGGCCTCGACGACGTGCGTGATGAACGCCGTTGTCTCGCTCGTCATCACCCTGTAGTCCTCGGCGTCGCGCAGCTGGTTCTTCGCGCCGGAGATCTGGTTGTGCACTGCGCCCGGCGTGTACCGCTTCGTGTCGACGCCGTTGGCTTCGAGGCAGCGCTTCACGAGCCTGCGCGCATCAGCCTGGTCGTAGATCGTGAACTGGCGCGTGTAGCCGAGCTTGTCGGCATGGGCGCGCAGCATCCGCGCGCAGGCAGCGTGGAAGGTCATGACCCACATCGCGCGCGTGCGGCGGCCGAGCAGCAGCTCGACGCGCTCGCGCATCTCCTGCGCCGCCTTGTTCGTGAACGTGATCGCGAGGATCTCGTTGGCCCGCGCCATGCCCGTTGCCTCCAAGAACGCGATCCGATGCGTGAGCACGCGCGTCTTGCCCGTGCCCGCCCCCGCCAGGATCAGCAGCGGCCCTTCGCCGTGCGTGACGGCCTCGCGCTGCGGCGCGTTGAGGCCCGCCAGCAACTCCTCGATGCGGCTTTGGGATGCGGTGTCGGCCATGCCCGTTGAGCATAGGCCCGGGGTCGGCGCAATTCGGGACTGGCGGTCGACCGAGCGGATACCTATACTCATGTTTCGAGTCGGGGGAGGTTGGGTAATGGCGCGGCGCTTGGGGCTCGCGACGGCACTCGCAGTGCTGTTCACATGCATGGCCGGGGGGGCAAGTCCGGCGTCAGCGGCAAAGAAGGCGAAGAAGCGCGCATGCGCGGGCGCGCTGGCGATTCCGAAGGCGACGACCCTGCAGCGCGCCGACGCGGCGGTGCTGTGCCTGATCAACGTGGAGCGCGCCCGGCGCCGGATCTCCGCCCTGCGCTACTCCGCGGAGCTGTCGCAGGCCGCCCGCGGCCACAGCGCCGACATGGTCTCCCGCCAGTACTTCGACCACCGCGGCCTCGACGGCAACACCCCGCAAGAGCGCGTCTCGCGCACGGGCTACTTCCGCGGCGGCGTCGGCACGGTGGAGGAGACGCTGGCCTGCGGTTGGGCGCGGCTGTCCACTCCGAAGGCGCTCGTCACATCGCTCATGCGCAGCTCGACGCACCAGAGCATCCTGCTCAATCGCCGCCTGCGCGATGTCGGCATCGGCCTCGTCCCTGGCGGCCCGCAGCCGCAGCCGGGCTTCTCGGGCGCGACGCTGACGCTCGACTTCGCGCGTCGCTGACGCGCCGACGAGCGGGAGCGCCGATCGCCGCGCGCCTGTCTGACGGCGTGCGCGCCGCGTGCGCCCAGGTCGCCGCCGGTGCGCGGTCGGTGACGATCGACCTCGACGCGCTCGCCCGCGTCGAGCCCGGGCCGCCGCCGGCGCTCGACCCGCTGCGCCACTACCTCGACGGCTCGCCCGCCGCGGTCGCCGCCTACTTCCTCACGCTCGACACGGTGAACTTCGGCTCGGGCTGGTTTCCGACGCTGCGAAAGCGCGCCGGCGCGTCGGGCTACTTCACCGTCGCCTGGGGGCTCGCCGACCGCTTCCGCGCACACGGGCCATGGACACCGGCGCAGCTGCGCGCGATCGGCACCGACGAGATCGCCGACACGCTCGGCCAGCCGCGCGACCACGAGCTCATGGCGCTCTACGCACAGGCGCTGCGTGCGCTGGGGCGCTTCCTCGGCGACCGCGACGCGCTCGCCGTGGCGCGGGGCGCCCGTGGCTCGGCGCAGGCGCTCGCCGCGGAGCTGGCCGGCGCGATGGCGCTGTTCGCCGACCGCGGCTTCTACAAGCGCGCGCAGATCGTGCCGGCCAACCTCGCCCTCGCCGGGGTCGCGCGCTTCAAGGACCTGCACCGCCTGACGATCTTCGCCGACAACCTCGTGCCGCACGTGCTGCGCTGCGACGGCGTGCTGCGCTACGAGCCGTCGCTCGCGGAGCACATCGACGGCGGCCGCCTGCTGCCGTCCGGCCGCCGGGAGCGCGAGATCCGGGCGTGTGCCGTGCACGCCTGCGCGCTCATCGCCCAGCGCGTCGGCGCCAGCGAGCACGAGCTCGACAACTGGCTGTGGAGCCGCGGGCAGGCACCGGAGTACAAAGCCGTCCCGCGTCACAGAACGCGGACGGTCTACTACTGAAATTTCGGCCTGCGTCGTCGGCCCCGACGAACAGGCCGGTTGACGCGTCCCCTGCGGCGTCGGGTCCGCCGACCGACGGACGACGTTACCCGCCGGCGGGGCTGGGGCCCTGGGCGGGCCGCAGCGGCCGCACCTCGGCGACCTGCTCGCGCTCGGAACCCGACAGCCGCGCGACCTCGCCCTCGAGCTCGGCGATCCGGGCCGAGAGGCGCGTGATCGCGTCGGCGATCGGGTCGGGCAGGTGGATCCAGTCGCAGTCCGGCCCCTCGACCTTCTTGCCCTCCACGCGCACCGGGTGGCCGGGGTTGCCGACGACGGTCGTGTTCGGCGGCACGTCGTGGATGACGACCGAGTTGGCGCCGATCTTCGCGCCGTGCCCGACGGTGATGGCGCCCAGCAGCTTGGCGCCGGCACCGACCGTCACGTTGTCCTGCAGCGTCGGGTGGCGCTTGCCGGTCTGAAAGCCCGTGCCGCCGAGCGTGACGCCCTGGTAGAGCGTCACGTCGTCGCCGATCTCGGCGGTCTCGCCGATGACGACGCCGGCGCCGTGGTCGATGAAGAAGCCCCGGCCGATCTGCGCCGCCGGATGGATCTCGATTCCCGTCCACGTGCGCGAGACCATCGACAGCGTGCGCGGCACGAGCGGCACGCCGATCGCGTGCAGCCCGTGGGCGACACGGTGCGCCAGCACGGCCTGCACGCCCGGCCAGCTCGTGAGGATCTCGCCGCTGCCCGCGCCGCGCGCCGCCGGATCGCGCGCGTGGGCCGCTGCGACGTCGCGGCGAACCTCGCCGATGACGCTGGAGAGCTTGTCGATGCCGAACATCACCTGACAGCGTACCGGCGGCCGACGGCCGGCCGGCGGCGTCTACGGAGCGAAGAAGGGCGTCGACACGTACCGTTCGCCGGAGTCCGGCAGCACGACGGCGATCCGCTTGCCCTCGGACTCCGGGCGCCGGCCGACCGCGATCGCGGCGGCGAGTGCGGCGCCGCAGGAGATGCCGACCAGCACGCCCTCGAGGCGGGCGACGTCGCGCGCGGTCTGGATTGCGGTTTCGTCGTCGACGGGAACGACCTCGTCGATGATGTCGCGGTTGAGCACGGGCGGCAGGAAGCCCGCGCCGATGCCCTGGATCTTGTGCGGCCCGGGCGCGCGGCCGGACAGCACCGCCGAGCTCGCGGGCTCGACGGCGACGACCGTGAGCTTCGGGTTGCGCGACTTGAGGTACTCGCCCGCGCCGGTGATCGTGCCGCCGGTGCCGACGCCGCAGACGAGCACGTCGACCTCGCCGTCCAGCGCGTCCCACAACTCCGGGCCGGTCGTCCGGCGGTGGGCCTCGGGATTGGCCGGATTGGAGAACTGGTCGGGCAGGAAGACGTCGGGGTTCGTCGCCATCGCGCGCGCCGCGTCGACAGCCTCGTTCATCCCGCCGAGCGACTCGGTGATCTCCACGCGCGCGCCGTAGAGGCGCAACAGCCCCTCGCGCTCGCGGCTCATGCCCTGCGGCAGGGTGAGCACGAGGTCATAGCCCTTGGCGGCGCAGACGAACGCCAGCGCGATGCCGGTGTTGCCGGAGGTGGCCTCGACGATCGTCGTGCGGCCGGGTTCGATCAGCCCGTCGGCCTCCGCGGCCTCGATCATCGCGACGCCGATGCGGTCCTTGACGCTGCCGCCGGGATTGAAGGACTCGAGCTTTCCGAAGAGCCGCACGTTTGGCGGCGCCATCCGGGTGAGCTCGAGCATCGGGGTCCGGCCCACATAGTCGGCAATGCTGACCGGGATTCGTGCCATGCCCCAACGGTACCCCGCCGGGCGGCGGGACGGGTCCGGCGCCCAGTTCGGTGTGATCGTTCGCAGGGGCGGGTACGCCGATCGATGTGTCCCTGGCCGAGCAGGAAGCGGCGCTGGACGTCAGGTATCCCGCCCTCCCATCGCAGGTCCCGGCGATCCGCCATGCGGTCGGCGAGATCGCGCGGGGACTCGGCGCCGGCGACAACGCTCTGCTGCAGATCAACCTCGCGGTAACCGAGGCTGCGACGAACGCGGTCATCCACGCCTACCGTGATCGAGCCGCCGAGGAGGCCGGCGAAGTGCGCGTCGTCGTGCGCGGCGGCTTCGGCGTTGGCCTCGTCGTCCACGTCCACGACGACGGGATCGGCTTGGTGCCGCGTCCCGACAGCCCCGGCCTCGGGCTCGGCCTGTGCCTCATGGCTCACGAGACCGACCGCTTCGAGATCTGCAAGGCGCCGGACGGCGGCACCGAGGTCGTGCTGCACTTCCGGCTCTGACGCCCCTGTGAATGCGGCCCCGCGCCGCGTAGAGTCGCTGGTGGTCTCGTCGTCTGTCCGGGCGGCCGGGGTCGGGGATGTGGTCATGACGCATGGGACGGAGCACGCGCGACGATCCGGCGGCGCGGCTGCGGGGCCGCGTGCCGCTCAGACCGGGCGCCTCGCGGGCGCGGTCAGGGAGGTCGCGAGCGTCCTGCATGCGGCTCCGATCGGACCTCGTCGGGACCAGCGAGCCTCTCATCCTGCTTTCACGTTCATGGGTAGGCCCAAGGGATTGACGGTCTGCGAGAGGAGTTGCTCATGACGCTGTCGATCCTGATCTACGCGCTGATGGCGGCCGCGTTCGTGGCGCTGGCCGGCGTGCTCGTGTTCGACGCAGTCACCGCTGGACTGCGATGGTCCGCGCACAGAAGCGCCCCGTCCGACGGCCCGGCACATCGCCGGTCGACTGCTGCGGGCGGGGCGCGTCGCCCGCGCACCGCGCCGACGAGAACGTAGGCAACGCGGCGACCCCGGCGCCGCAGGCGGGTCTCAGATGTGGTACATCGCGACACCCGCCGCGCGTGCCTCGCGCTCGACGATGTCGGCGATCGTGCTGGCGGCGAGGACCTGGCGGGCGGCGGTGGCCGCGTCTGCGAAGACGCCCTCCGCGGCGCGGCCGAGCGGGCCCTCGAGCAGCTCGACGATCTCGAGCACGGTGATCTCGCTGGGGGGGCGCGCGAAGGTGTAGCCGCCCTTGACGCCGCGCTGGGACTTCAGCACGCCGGCCCGGCGCAGCGTCGCGAAGAGCTGTTCGAGGAACTGGACCGGGATGTTGCGCCGCCGCGCGAGCTCGCCGATCGGGACCGGGCCGTCTCCGCCGGTGCGGCCGAGCTCGGCCAGCGCCTGCAGCGCGTAGGGCGACTTCGTCGTGATGGAGATCATCGGAGGCTCGCGAGCGTGCTCACTAGCCTCAGCCTATGGGACCGGTCAGCCGTTACGCACCGCCGCTGGCCGTGATGGCGGTGATCTTCGCGCTCTCCGCGACGCCGGATCTGAGCTCGGGCCTGGGAACCTGGGACCTGATCCTGCGCAAGATCGCCCACGTCACGGTCTTCGCGCTGCTCTGGCTGACCCTCGCCCGCGCGACCGACTGGCGACGCCCGATCCTGGCCGCCGGCATCGCCGTCCTCTACGCCGCGGGCGACGAGTTGCACCAGTCCTTCGTCGAGGGGCGCCACGGGACGCCCGCCGACGTGATGATCGACACCGTCGGGGTCGGCTTGGCGGCGCTCGCGTGGGCGATCACCGCGCGCCAGCGTGGGCGGCCGGGGCCGCCGTGGCCGCTGCGAGCGCCCGCGGGCTAGAGCCAGCCGCGCTCGGTGGCGATCAGCACGGCCTGCGCGCGATCGACCGCGCCGAGCTTGCCGTAGATGTTGTGCAGATGGGTGCGGACCGTCGAGGTCGACAGCTGCAGCTCGGCCGCGATCTGCTTGTAGACCTTGCCCTCGGCCAGGCGCTTGAGGACCTCGACCTCGCGACCCGACAGCGGGCACGGATCGATCTGGCGCGGGCGGCCGGAGGTCGGGTAGGGCAGG
>CAWGTK010000028.1:0-17247 GCA_963825485.1 uncultured Actinomycetes bacterium | reverse complement strand
CGCTCCGAACACGACAGCCGCGGGGTCTACATCGCGCGCGAGCGGCACGGTGACCGCAGCGAGGACGCCCCCCTCCGATCGCCTGCGCCGTGCGCGCCGCACGGCCCACTGGAGGCGCTGGCGAAGAAGGGCGCGGGCCTCCGAGCTGAGCGCGATCGGCTGGGGGCCAGGCCTCGTGAGCGTCGGCGTCATCCCCGCCGCAGTCTAGATCGGGTCAATCAGCGGCCTGTGCCCGGCGCATTTCGCGTGCATCGCTCCCGGCTCGCGTACTAGGCTCGCGCCGACGTGGCCACGACCACCACGATGCCCCTGACCGCGAAGGACCGCGAAGCACTCGCCGTGCTCGGCCTGATGATCGCGCAGACGCAAGCGCCGGGTCCCAGCCCGGGCCGCGAGTCCTGGATCAGGCGGCGGACGGACAGGGTCGATCTCCTCGACGAGGAAACGATTCGCTACAGCCTGGAGCTCGAGATGGAGGTCCCGCCGACCGTCTTGGCGGACATCCCGACCGCAAGCGCGCCGATCATCCCGCTGGTCTCGATCCGACGCGGCAAGAGGCTTCGAGCGCTCGAGCTTCGCGACGAGCAGGGCACCAGGGTCCCGCTCGCGACGCCCGAGGAATGCGGCGAGCTCGCAGTCCGCGGGCTGCGCGCGTACGCCGACGTGATGCTGATCGTGAGCGACTCGAAGTACCCCGGACATTCGAAGGTGCTCGATGGTGAGGTGTCCAAGGATTTGGTCCACATCGTGCTCGACACGAGCGAGTCCGCCGACGCCTGGGAGCGCTTCGAGACTGCGGCCACGGCCACCGTCGCCCCGCCCGGCGAGGAGGACTACCAGCGTTGGCTGTTGATGACGCGCAGCGACGATGCCGGCAGGGACATCAGCCTGCGTTCGATCCTGCAAGAGCTCACCCACAGCTTCGCGCTCGCCGCGGCAGTCTCCGGCAGCGAAGCGGCGGGCCGGCGGATCCTCACACTTGGCTGGACGGAGACCTTCCGCCAACGCGACCAGTCGTATTCGAACTGGCTCACGCTCCGCATGGCATGGTCGGACATCAAGCTCGGCATCCCCGTCGACGTCGGACGCACGCGCAACTACATCATCGAGATGGCGCCGCCGACCGATGATCTGGCGATCAAGTGGGGCGGCCTTGCGGTCGCGGCCGTGGATCCCGTCACCTCGTCGCGGACGAGCGTATACCGCGATTGCGACGACCGCAGCCCAGCACAACTGCGCTTCACGATGCGCTCCCTTCCAACGGGCGGGGAGGTCCGGCCCGACGCCTCGGCGACGTTCGCGATCCTCCCCAACCGCGTCGGGTTCCTCATGATCGCGTGGTTCTCCTGCGTGCTCGGGGCGATCATGGTGACGTTCGCGAGCATGAAGCGAGGCGACCTCGGAGCCGACGGCGGCGACATCTCACCCCTGCTGCTCTTCGTCCCCAGCCTGCTGGGCATCTTCTTCATCAGACCGGGGGAGCACCCCGTTGCCGCGCGATTCTTCAGCGGCGTTCGCGTCGTGGTAATCGCGGCGGCCGTCTGCGTGCTGGCGGCAGCGGGACTGGTCAGCGTCGAGCTGGACCCCGCCTTGCGCGACGTCGCCTGGTACGCCCTGCCGGTCGTCCCGATCATGGCTGCTCTCACCGTGACAGTCAGCGTGCTGCCGCTCGTGCGCAGGCGTCCGCAGGTGGGCGACGAGGCCGGCCTCGGCGACGAGCCCGCCTTTTCCGCGACACAGCAGGCGTCCAGCCCAACTCGCTATTCGCTAAGGACGGCGGTGGCGGTCGTAGCACTGATCGCGATCGCGCTCGCCTGGGGCGTGCTGTCCGTCGGTCCCGGCAACCTCGGTGTCGCCGGGCGCTTCGATGCGGCACTTCGCGCGGCCGGGGCCGCGCCCGGAGCAAGCGGTCACGGGCGGCTGGCGCTGGGGTCGTTCGCGCGGGTTCCCTGGTCGAGGATGTACATCTTCCCACCGAAGACGCCGCGCGACGACATGGCCGACGTCGTCGGCGAAGCGAAGGTCTCCAAAGGCGAGCAGCGTGACCGCGAGCTTCGCAGCATGGGCAGCGACGCGTCGCTTGTCGTCCTCGTCGACCACGAGTCCGTCATCGACACAATCGAGCTTGCGCACTCGGACACGCGCGTCTCCAACGCCGCCTATCCGACGCAGTGCTTTCTCAGGCCATCAGACGTGGTTCGGGTTCGCGATGACGCGAAAGAGGATGCCGCGCCGCGGACGATCTCCGTGGCGACGCCGGATCCGGACTGCCAGCGATGACCTCAGCTGTGGCGAGCCCGCGCGGGGGCAGGAGGCCGCTGTGACGAGTGCCGGGAGGCTGCTGGTGCCGGCGCAGGTTGCGCGACCCCTGGCAGATTGGCCGCGCCCTCGCCTCTCAAGCCTTCGAAGTACGTCTTGAAGAGCCCATCGACGCCCTCCGGATTGATCTGCGAGAAGCCACCGAGCTTTGGCGCGCCGGAGTCGACGACGAGATGCGGGTCGATCGCAGGATCCGGATTTGCGAATGGGAATGGCATGTCGTTGCTCCTCACTATCGTACGACTGACGGCAAGGCTACAGGACGTCGCGGGCGAACCCGACGATTGTCCGGACTCGCCGCCGGCCCGCTTCACGTCTCTCCGCGACCCCGGCTGATCGCGATCTCGCCAGTCCGCATCATCTCGATGAGGCCGAACGGCCGCACCATGCGCTCGAAGGCCTCGACCTTGTCGGTCGTGCCGGTGATCTCGACGATGAGCGAACGGCGCGTCACGTCGACGACCTTGCCGCGGAAGATGTCGGCGATCTGCATGACCTCCGCGCGCTGCGCGCCCTCGACAGCGACCTTGAAGAGCGCCAGCTCGCGCGCAACGGTGTCGTCGGGCTCGAGATCGCGGATCTTCAGGACGTTGATGAGCTTGTGCAGCTGCTTGGTCACCTGGTCGACGGAGTGCATCGCGCCGTCGAACGTCAGCGTGATGCGCGAGTACTGCTCGTCGTCGGTCGGCCCCACGGTCAGCGTGTCGATGTTGTAGCCACGCCGCGCGAACAGCCCGGCGACCCGCGTCAGGACACCGGCCTTGTTCTCGACGAGGATCGACAGGATGTGCTTGCGGCCGCTGTGCAGGTTGCCGGCCGCCTCGAGGTCGTCGAGGCTGAGCAGCTCCTTGGTGCCGGGCTCTCCCACGAGGGTCACCCCACCATCTCGCGCGCGGCCTGGCCGGGCGCGATCATCGGATACGTGTTCTCCTCGCGCGTGACGCGCACGTCGCAGACGACGGGGCCGGGCGTCGCGAGCGCCGCCTTCATGTCGTCGACGAGCGTCGCCTTGTCGGTGAAGCGCAGACCGGTCGCGCCGTAGGCCTCGGCGAGCTTGACGAAGTCCGGGAAGGAGCCCATGTCGACGTGCGAGTAGCGCTTCTCCCAGAAGAGCTCCTGCCACTGGCGGACCATGCCCAGGTAGCCGTTGTTCATGATGAACACCTTCACCGGGATCCTGTCCTCCGAGCACGTCGCCAGCTCCTGGATGTTCATCTGGATCGAGCCGTCGCCGGCGATGCAGACGACCGTCTGATCCGGGCAGCCGACGGCCGCGCCGAGCGCCGCCGGCAGGCCGAAGCCCATCGTTCCCAGGCCGCCGGAGTTGATCCAGCGGCGGGGCCGGTTGAAGTGGTAGTACTGCGCCGCCCACATCTGGTGCTGGCCGACGTCGGAGGTGACGATCGCGTCGCCGCCGGTCGCGTCGTAGAGCGCCTGGACCATGAACTGCGGCTTGATCTCCGCGTCGGTCGAGTCGGTGTAGCCGAGCGGGTGCTTCGCCTGCCAGGCCGCGATCTTCTGCCACCACTCGTCGGTGCGCGACGGGTCGACCTCCAGCGCGCGGTACTCCTTGACGAGCTTGGACAGCACGCTCCTGGCGTCGCCGACGATCGGGATGTGCGCCGGGATGTTCTTGGAGATCTCCGCCGGGTCGACGTCGATGTGGATGAACTTCGCGTGCGGCGCGAACTCCGACAGCTTGCCGGTGATGCGATCGTCGAAGCGTGCCCCGACGCAGCAGATGAGGTCGGCCTCGTCCATCGCGTAGTTCGCCGTGCGGGTGCCGTGCATCCCGAGCATGCCCAGCCACTGCGGGTGCGGCGCGGGGAAGCCGCCGAGGCCCATGAGCGTGCACGTCACCGGGAAGCGGTCGGCGGTGGCGAACTCGAAGAGCTCCTGGCTGGCGTTGGCGTTGACGACGCCGCCGCCCGCGTAGATCACCGGCCGGCGCGCGGAGGCCATCGCCTTCGCCGCCTGGCGGATCTGCTTCGTGTTGCCGTCGATCGTCGGCTGGTAGCCGGGCAGGTGGATGTCGGTGACCGGCTGGTAGTCGATGTCGGCGCGGCTGAGGTCCTGCGGGATGTCCACGACGACCGGCCCGGGACGCCCGCTGCGGGCGATGTGGAAGGCCTCGTGGATCGCGCGCGGGATCTCCAGCGGCGAGCGGATCTGGAAGGAGTGCTTGACGACCGGCATCGTGATGCCGAGCGTGTCGGTCTCCTGGAAGCCGTCGGTGCCGATGAGGTCGGTGCGGACCTGGCCGGTGATGAACACCGTCGGCACGGAGTCCATCATCGCGTCGACGATCGGGGTCACGACGTTCGTCGCGCCCGGCCCCGACGTGGCGAACGCGACGCCGACCTTGCCGGTGGCCTTGGCGTAGCCCTCGGCGGCGTGGCCGCCGCCGGCCTCGTGGCGCACGAGGACGTGGCGGATGCCGGCGTCCACGAAGGCGTCGTACGTCGGCAGGTTGGCTCCGCCGGGGAGGCCGAATACGACGTCGACACCCTCTGCCTTCAGGCACTCCATGATGGCTTCGACCGCGCGCATGTCACGACCTCCTCTCCGCAAGTGAACAAGCCTGCCCCGTTGGCCGGCGTGGGATGAGTGAGGTTACCGCGCCGGGAGCGCGGTGTTCTCGGATGCGAGTGCCCGATCGGGGAACTCCAGCTCGGTCCCGCAGCGCACGCAGAGCGCGTCATGCAGCTTGCAGATGCGCCCGCACGTCGGGCACGGCCGGCGCAGCTCGTCGCGCTCGGAGCGATAGACGATCGCCGTCAGCAGCCCGACCACCGGCACGACGGCGGCGATGATGAACCAGATGAGGAACGAGCTGCCCTTGATCTTGCCGACGATCCCGCCGGCCAGGCCGAAGCTCAGGGCGATGACGATGTAGGCGCCCCCGGCCACGGCGGGCGCTTCCTCAGAGGACCCGGATCGCCCAGATCAGGGCGGCGATCGCGAGGACGACGACGATCACCATGGCGAGCGCCGTGACCACGCCGATCACGACCTTGAAGATGATCCATGCGGCGACGAGGAGGACGATGAGCGCGACCGCGCGCATGCCGAGCGACGCGCCGCGTGAAGAAGTGGAATCGGACATGCTGCAAGCGTACCTCCCCGCGGGCGCGGGCCCGCGGGGGAGACGCTGCGGGGGTGGCGGGTCAGTCGTAGCTTCGGCGCAGATGCGCGAAGCGATCCAGCGTGGGTGGCGGCCCTGTGTAGAGCGGCACCCGCGCCAGCCGGTACCGGCGAACGATCGGGTCCTTCGAGGAGGCCGCCTGCGAGGCGGCGACTTCGACGAGGGCCCGGCGAGTGAGGGTGAAGGCGTCAGGCATGCCCATCATCTTGGGGCCGCTCGGGAGCGCGGGCATTGGCCCGCTGTCCTGGATTCAGCCGGCGGGGCTCGACCGGCTGTCGTCAGCGCCCGCGCCGCCCGCAGTGCCGGCCGGGCCGCCTTGCCCAGGCGCCGGCGCAGCCGCCACGTCGCGCCGGCGAAGGCGAGGTTGGCGACCGTCGCGAAGCCCTGTTCGTCGCTGCGCAGGGCGAGCAGCAGGTGCGCGATGCGGTCGCCCGACGGCAGCTCGCTGGAGCCGGACCGGCGCGGATCGACCTTCACGCAGTAGCAGTAGGCCCGCGGCCGGCGGCGACCGTGCAGCAGCACGGCGCCCGACTCCCCCACGATCCACGCGCCCAGCCGGCCCGGCTCGACGACGAGCCCCGTGCGCGCGTGCAGGGCGCGCGCGTCGTGGCCGACGAGGTCGCCGAGCAGCCCGACCGAGCGCTGCTCGGGCTCGGTGGCGCGTGGTCCGTTCCCGTCCACCCGGCGCCGCGCGCGCAGCACGTTCGCCCCGCGCTGGGCGTAGAGCTCGGGGATGATCCAGGCGTGCGCGAGGCAGACGAGCGCCACCGGCAGCGCCAGCGGCTGCAGCCACATCAGCAGCATGGCGGCGCCGGCGAACGGCACCCGTGGGCGACCATCGTCAGCGTCCACAGCCGCCCGCGCAGGCGCAGCTGCGCGGCGTCGACGCGGCGGCGCCAGTGGACCGCGGCGGTCTCGGGCAGCACGTCGGCGGTCGCCATCGCTGGGCCGCGCGGCGGCGGGTGCGGCCTCAGCCGCCGGAGATCGGCAGGCGCATGATCACGAGCTCGGCCTCGACCGGCAGCTCGCGCACGTGCTCGGCGTGTCCGGGCCCCGTGCTGACCATGCCGAGATAGCCGCGGTCGAGCTGGGCGCGGAACGCGTGCACCGCCGCCTCGACGGCGGCCGGGTCGTCCGGCGTCCATTCGGCGAGCGTCGAGTGGCCGGTGTGGTCCATGCGGATGAGCTTCGACATCGAGTGCCTCCTTCGGCGCCGGCGGGTCGCGTCGGGCCAATCGTACGCCCGCGCACCTGCGGGCCGGAACGGTTGGCGCGCGGTCGCTCGACCGACTCGGTCATCAGCCCCATGCAGTGCAGGGCGTCCGCTACCGGCGGGCTGCCCCAAAGGCGGGCAACCGTAGTTGCGACTCGGTGCGACGCCCGCGCGGCCCGGTTGTGACGCGCCCGGTGCGATATCCGCACTCGGCGCGTCACGATCGCCGCGCGATCGGCGCTGTCGCGAGCCCGATCGACAACCGGCGTTCAGACCCCGAGCTTCTCGCGCACGATGCGGGTGACCTCGGCGCCGTCGGCGCGGCCCTTCGTCTCGCGCATGACGTGGCCGATGATCGCCCCGATCGCCTTCATGTTGCCGGCCTTGATCTTCTCGGCGGCGTCGGCGTTGACGGCGAGCGCGGCCTCGACGATCGGCTCCAGCGCGTCGTCGCCACCCGCCATCGCGCCCAGCCCCTCGGCCTCGACGATCTGCGCGGGGTCGCCGCCCTCGGCGACGAGCCGGTCGAGTACGAGCTTGGCGTTGCCGACCGTCACGGCCTTCGTGCTGACGAGCGCGACGAGCTTGGCGAGCGCGTCGGGGCGCACCTTCGAGGCGTTGGGGTCGTCCTCGCCGACGCGGGCGACGAGCTCGTTGCAGACCCAGTTGGCCAGCGGCTGGACCTCGGCGCCGTCGCTCCGAAGTGCCGCCTCGAAGTAGTCGCCGAGCTCCGTGCGCCAGGCCAGCTGGCGGGCGGACGCGGCGCTCACGCCCAGCGTCTGCAGGCGCTCCTCACGGGCGGCGGGCAGCTCGGGCATCGCCGCGCGCGCGGCGGCCAGCATCGCCTCGGACGTCGCGACCGGGACGAGGTCGGGCTCGGGGAAGTAGCGGTAGTCGTGCGCCTCCTCCTTGGAGCGCAGCGACGTGATCGCCTCCGTGCGCGGGTCGAAGTGCAGCGTCTCCTGGACGACCTGCCCGCCGCCGCGCAGCAGCGCCTCCTGGCGCGCGATCTCGGCGTTGATGCCGCGCTCGATGAAGCGAAAGGAGTTCATGTTCTTCAGCTCGGTCTTCGTGCCGAGCTCCGTCGTGCCGACCGGGCGGATGGAGATGTTCGCGTCGCAGCGCAGCGAGCCCTCCTCCATGTTGACGTCGCTGACGCCGAGCTGGCGCAGCGTCGTGCGCAGGAGCGTCAGCCACTCGCGCGCCTGCGCGGCCGAGCGCACGTCAGGCTCGGTGACGATCTCGGCCAGCGGCGTGCCGCCGCGGTTGAAGTCCACGACGGAGGCGTCGGAGCCGTGGATGCGCCCGCTCGCGCCGGCGTGGACGAGCTTCGCCGCGTCCTCCTCGAGGTGCACGCGGTGGATGCGCACGTCGCCGAGGTGGCCGCCGCGGCACAGCGGCTCGTCGTACTGGCTGATCTGGTAGCCCTTGGGCAGGTCGGGATAGAAGTAGTTCTTGCGGTGGAAGATCGACCGCGGCGCGAGCTCGGATCCGACCGCGAGGCCGATCATCAGCCCGAAGCCGATCGCCTGCGCGTTGGCGCGCGGCAGCGTGCCGGGCAGCCCGAGGCAGACCGGGCAGGTGCGCGTGTTGGGCGGCTCGCCGAAGGAGAGCGCGCAGCCGCAGAACATCTTCGTCTGCGTCGCGAGCTGGACGTGGATCTCGAGGCCGATGACCGGCTCGAACTCGCTGGCGGCGCTCATGCGGTCGCCCTCCGCGCGGCGCTGCCGTCGAACCCGATCGCCGACTCGAGCGCGAACGCCGCGTCGAGGATGGCGTTCTCGCTGAACGCCGGGCCGGCGAGCTGAAAGCCCGTCGGCAGCCCCTCGCTCAGCCCGTTGGGGATCGAGATCGCCGGGATGCCGGCAAGCGACATCGGCACGGTGCAGTAGTCGTTGACGTACATCGACAGCGGGTCGGCGGTCTTCTCGCCGAGCTTGAAGGCGACGGTCGGCGAGGTCGGCGTGACGACGAAGTCGAAGTCCGCGAAGGCCGTGCGGAAGTCCTCGGCGATCTTCGTGCGCACGCGCTGCGCGCGGCCGTAGTAGGCGTCGTAGTAGCCGCTGGACAGCGAGTACGTGCCGAGCATGATGCGGCGCTTGACCTCGGGGCCGAAGCCCTGGCTGCGGGTCTTCGTGTACATCCCGGCGAGGCCGCCGTTCTGCACGCGCGCGCCGTAGCGGACGCCGTCGTAGCGCGCGAGGTTCGAGGACGCCTCGGCGGGCGCGAGCACGTAGTAGGCGCTCAGCGCGTGCCCCGCATGCGGCAGGCGGCACGTGCGGACGGTCGCGCCGAGCCGCTCGGCGAGCTTCAGCGTCGCGTCGAAGGTCTCCAGCACGCCGGTATCGAGGCCGATGCCCTCCCCCGTCAGCTCCTCCGGGACGCCGAGGCGTATGCCTTTCAGCGAGGTCGCCGCCGGGCGCCCGATCTCACCGGGGAAGCCGATCGAGGTCGAGTCGCGCGCGTCCTGGCCGACCATGTGGCGCAGCAGCAGCGCGGCGTCGGTCACGTCGCGCGTGAGCGGGCCGGCCTGGTCCAGCGACGAGGCGAAGGCGATCATCCCGTAGCGGCTGACCGTGCCGTACGTCGGCTTGAGGCCGACGATCCCGCACAGCGCGGCGGGCTGGCGGATCGATCCGCCGGTGTCGGTGCCCAGCGCCCACGGCGCCGTGCCGGCCGCGACGGCGGCGGCGCTGCCGCCGCTCGAGCCGCCCGGCACGCGGGCGCGATCCCAGGGGTTGAGCACCGGCCCGAAGGCGGAGTTCTCGTTGGAGGAGCCCATCGCGAACTCGTCCTGGTTGGTCTTGCCCAGCAGCGGCGCGCCCGCCGCGGCGAGCCGCGCGACGACGCTCGCCGTGTATGGCGGGCGGTAGCCCTCGAGGATCTTCGAGCCGGCCTGGCTCGGCACGCCCTCGGTGCAGAAGAGGTCCTTGACGGCGAGCGGCACGCCGGCGAGCGGGGCGTCCTGGGCCGGCGCCGCGGGAGCGTCGTCGGCGACCCAGAGGTAGGCGTTCAGCTCGTCGGCCGCCGCGGCGGTGCGGTACGCCGCGAAGACCTCCCCGGCGCTGCAGTCGCCGCGCCGGATCGCGTCGATGGCGGCGGAGGCGGTGAGCGTCGTCAGGTCGGTGCCGGTGGCGCTCATTCGTCGACCGCGTCGGCCTGCGGGCTGGGCACGAGGAAGCCGCCGCCGGCGACGGCGGGCGCGCCGGCCAGCGCGATCTCGCGCGGCAGCGACGGCTCGACGACGTCGGGGCGCAGGGCGTTGGAGACCTCGACGACGTGCGTCGTCGGCGGCACGCCGGCGAGGTCGAGCTCGCCGATCTTCTCGATGTGCCCGAGCACGGCGGAGAGCTCCTCGCTCATCCGGCCGACCTCCTCGTCGGTCAGCTCGAGACGGGCGAGGCGGGCGACGTGCAGCACCTGTTCACGGTCGATCATCGGCGTCGATTCTAGGCGGCGGGCAGCGGACGCCCGCGGTCGCGATCGCAGCAACGCGTCGCGCGGCGCGCTTGGAGTCCCGTCAGGATCGCGGCTCGCCGCGCGCGGGATCGCGCACCGGCGGCGCCTGGCGCGCCGGGCCGCGCACGGCCAGCACGCGCTCGGTCTGGCGCAGCGAGATCGCGCTGCCGGTGCGCTCGTCGGCCATCGTGCGCCAGACGCCGGCGAGGATTCCCACCAGGCAGAGCAGGCCGAGATAGGCACCGCCGTCGATGCTGACGAGGGCGTTGCGGCCGGGCTCGTCGAGGCCGACGCGGTAGAGCAGGTACAGCAGCGCGAGCGTGCCGATGCCGATCGTCACGACCGCCGTCGACAGCGCCATCGAGACCGTGCCGGCGCGCAGGGTGACGACGACGACGGTCAGCGCAAGGAGGATCGTCAGCACGAGCAGGAAGCGCCCGACGGTCATCGTCGACCAGCCCGACTGCCCGCCGAACCAGTCGGCGAACAGCACGACGATGGCCAATCCCGCCGCGGCCACCGCCGTGACGAGCTCGCCCGCGCGCAGGCGTCGCATGTCCATCAGCCGACCGCCACGCCGCTGCGCTGCATCCGCGCCGCCTGCAGCGTGTTGCGCAGCAAGAACGCGATCGTCATCGGCCCGACGCCGCCGGGAACCGGCGTGATCGCGCCCGCGACCGCCTTGACGGCCTCGAAGTCCACGTCGCCGGCGAGGCCGTCCGCGGTGCGGTTCATGCCGACGTCGACGACGACCGCGCCGGGCTTGACCCAATCGGCCTGCACCATCCGCGCGCGGCCGACGGCGGCGATCAGCACGTCCGCGCGGCGGCAGACGGCGGCGAGGTCGCGGGTGCGCGAGTGGCACATCGTGACGGTCGCGTTGGCGCCGAGCAGCAGCTGGCCCATCGGCTTTCCGAAGAGGTTCGAGCGGCCGATGACGACGGCCTCGGCGCCCGCGAGCTGCGCGCCGGCGGCGTCGAGCAGCGTCATGACGCCCTGCGGCGTGCACGGGCGCAGACCCTCGCGCCCCTGAAACAGCAGGCCGGCGCTGATCGGGGTCAGCCCGTCGACGTCCTTGAGCGGATCGATCATCCCGGTCAGCTCGACGCCGTCGAGCGGCTCGGGCACGGGCAGCTGCAGCAGGATGCCCGAGACGTCGGGGTCGGCGTTCAGGCGCTCGATCAGCATCACCACGTCCGCCCGCGGGGTGTCGGCGGGCAGCGGGAAGTTGAAGCCCTGCATGCCGACCTCCTGGCAGGCCTTCTGCTTGCCGGCGACGTAGATCGCCGAGCCGGGGTCGTCGCCGACGAGGATCGTCGCCAGGCCGGGTCGCGCGCCGTCGAACTCGTGCGTGAACGCCTCGACATCGCGCGCGACACCGATCCGCACGCGTCCGGCGATCTGCTTTCCGTCGATGAGCTCGGCTGGCATGGGCGCGCGGTTCCTCTTGTCGTCAGAGCTTGGTGATCGGAGCGTATTCGGCCATCAGCTTGCGCTCGCTGCCGTCGCCGGCGAAGCGCACGACGACGATCCCGCCGGGCTCCACGCCGGTGACCACGCCGGCGCCGAACGCGGCGTGCGAGACGTCGTCACCCATCCGATACGCAGGCAGCGGCTGCTCGGATCGCGCGGACGACTGAGAGGTGGCCCAGGAGCCCGGGCGCTGGGCGGCCACGCCCGGATGAACACGCCCCCCTTCGTCGGCCCGGTCGGTGAGCTCGCGCGGGACCTCGTCGAGGAAGCGCGAGCGCAGCCCGTACTGCGTGGCGCCGAACACCGCGCGGCGCCGCGCGCTGGTCATGTACAGGGAGCGCATCGCGCGCGTCACCCCGACGTAGGCGAGGCGGCGCTCCTCCTCCAGCCCGCCCTCGTCGAGCGCGCGCGAGTGCGGGAAGACGCCCTCCTCCATGCCGGCGATGAAGACGATCGGATACTCCAGGCCCTTGGCGTTGTGGATCGTCATGAGCGTCACGAGGCCCTCGTCGTCGGTCCGCGTGTCGGCGTCGGCGACGAGCGCGACGTCTTGGAGGAAGGATGCGAGCGTCGGCTCGTCGGCGTTGGCGTCGAAGTCGCTCGCCGCCTTCACAAGCTCGTCGAGGTTCTCCATCCGTCCCTGCGCCTCGATCGTGCGCTCGGCTTCGAGCGCATCGACATAGCCGGTCTCGCGCAGGAGCAGCTCGACGAGCTCACCGAGCGGCGCGGCTTGCTCGGCACGCGCGCGCAGCCGCTCCATCGACTCCGTGAAACGGGCGAACGCATGTCTTGCGGCGGGCCGCAGCCCCGGCACTGACTCCGCGTCCGCTGCAGCGTCCCAAACGCTGATGCCCATCGCATCGGCGTACCCGAGAACGTGACCCAGCGAGGTCTGACCGATGCCGCGCTTGGGCGAGTTGACGATCCGCGTGAAGGAGACCACGTCCTGCGGGTTGCCAAGCATCGTCAGGTAGGCGATCGCGTCCTTGATCTCCGCGCGCTCGTAGAACTTCGGTCCGCCGATGACCTGGTAGGAGATCTTGCGCCGCACGAGCGTTTCCTCGATGACCCGCGCCTGCGCGTTCGTGCGGTAGAAGACCGCGATGTCGGCACGGCGCTCGCCCTCCTCGACAAGCCGTTCGATCTCGCCGACGACATAGCGGCCCTCGGCATAGTCGTCCTCGAGCTCCCGGATGCGGATCGGCTCACCGGCGCCGAGGTCCGTCCATAGCGACTTGTGCTTCTGCTCGCGGTTGTGCGCGATGATGGCGTTGGCGGCGTCGAGGATCTTCTGGCTCGACCGATAGTTCTGCTCCAACTTCACGACGTGGGCGTCCGGGAACGTTTCCTCGAAGTCGAGGATGTTCGAGATGTCAGCCCCTCTGAAGCTGTAGATCGATTGCGCGTCGTCGCCGACCACCGCGAGGTTGCGGTGCTCGCCCGCCAGCAACTGCAGCCAGCGGTACTGGACCGCGTTCGTGTCCTGGTACTCGTCGACGAGCACGTGGCGGAACGTCGAGCCGTAGTGGTCGCGAACCTCCTGGAAGGTCTGCAGCACGTTGACCGCGTTGACGAGCAGGTCGTCGAAGTCCATCGCGTTCATGCGCAGCAGCTCTCGCTGGTACATGTCGAAGGCCTCGACGACGTGCGTGATGAACGCCGTTGTCTCGCTCGTCATCACCCTGTAGTCCTCGGCGTCGCGCAGCTGGTTCTTCGCGCCGGAGATCTGGTTGTGCACTGCGCCCGGCGTGTACCGCTTCGTGTCGACGCCGTTGGCTTCGAGGCAGCGCTTCACGAGCCTGCGCGCATCAGCCTGGTCGTAGATCGTGAACTGGCGCGTGTAGCCGAGCTTGTCGGCATGGGCGCGCAGCATCCGCGCGCAGGCAGCGTGGAAGGTCATGACCCACATCGCGCGCGTGCGGCGGCCGAGCAGCAGCTCGACGCGCTCGCGCATCTCCTGCGCCGCCTTGTTCGTGAACGTGATCGCGAGGATCTCGTTGGCCCGCGCCATGCCCGTTGCCTCCAAGAACGCGATCCGATGCGTGAGCACGCGCGTCTTGCCCGTGCCCGCCCCCGCGAGGATCAGCAGCGGCCCCTCGCCGTGCGTGACGGCCTCGCGCTGCGGCGCGTTGAGGCCCGCCAGCAACTCCTCGATGCGGCTTTGGGATGCGGTGTCGGCCATGCCCGTTGAGCATAGGCCCGGGGTCGGCGCAATTCGGGACTGGCGGTCGACCGAGCGGATACCTATACTCATGTTTCGAGTCGGGGGAGGTTGGGTAATGGCGCGGCGCTTGGGGCTCGCGACGGCACTCGCAGTGCTGTTCACATGCATGGCCGGGGGGGCAAGTCCGGCGTCAGCGGCAAAGAAGGCGAAGAAGCGCGCATGCGCGGGCGCGCTGGCGATTCCGAAGGCGACGACCCTGCAGCGCGCCGACGCGGCGGTGCTGTGCCTGATCAACGTGGAGCGCGCCCGGCGCCGGATCTCCGCCCTGCGCTACTCCGCGGAGCTGTCGCAGGCCGCCCGCGGCCACAGCGCCGACATGGTCTCCCGCCAGTACTTCGACCACCGCGGCCTCGACGGCAACACCCCGCAAGAGCGCGTCTTGCGCACGGGCTACTTCCGCAGCGGCGTCGGCACGGTGGAGGAGACGCTGGCCTGCGGTTGGGCGCGGCTGTCCACTCCGAAGGCGCTCGTCACATCGCTCATGCGCAGCTCGACGCACCAGAGCATCCTGCTCAATCGCCGCCTGCGCGATGTCGGCATCGGCCTCGTCCCCGGCGGCCCGCAGCCGCAGCCGGGCTTCTCGGGCGCGACGCTGACGCTCGACTTCGCGCGTCGCTGACGCGCCGACGAGCGGGAGCGCCGATCGCCGCGCGCCTGTCTGACGGCGTGCGCGCCGCGTGCGCCCAGGTCGCCGCCGGTGCGCGGTCGGTGACGATCGACCTCGACGCGCTCGCCCGCGTCGAGCCCGGGCCGCCGCCGGCGCTCGACCCGCTGCGCCACTACCTCGACGGCTCGCCCGCCGCGGTCGCCGCCTACTTCCTCACGCTCGACACGGTGAACTTCGGCTCGGGCTGGTTTCCGACGCTGCGAAAGCGCGCCGGCGCGTCGGGCTACTTCACCGTCGCCTGGGGGCTCGCCGACCGCTTCCGCGCACACGGGCCATGGACACCGGCGCAGCTGCGCGTGATCGGCACCGACGAGATCGCCGACACGCTCGGCCAGCCGCGCGACCACGAGCTCATGGCGCTCTACGCACAGGCGCTGCGTGCGCTGGGGCGCTTCCTCGGCGACCGCGACGCGCTCGCCGTGGCGCGGGGCGCCCGTGGCTCGGCGCAGGCGCTCGCCGCGGAGCTGGCCGGCGCGATGGCGCTGTTCGCCGACCGCGGCTTCTACAAGCGCGCGCAGATCGTGCCGGCCAACCTCGCCCTCGCCGGGGTCGCACGCTTCAAGGACCTGCACCGCCTGACGATCTTCGCCGACAACCTCGTGCCGCACGTGCTGCGCTGCGACGGCGTGCTGCGCTACGAGCCGTCGCTCGCGGAGCACATCGACGGCGGCCGCCTGCTGCCGTCCGGCCGCCGGGAGCGCGAGATCCGGGCGTGTGCCGTGCACGCCTGCGCGCTCATCGCCCAGCGCGTCGGCGCCAGCGAGCACGAGCTCGACAACTGGCTGTGGAGCCGCGGGCAGGCGCCGGAGTACAAAGCCGTCCCGCGTCACAGAACGCGGACGGTCTACTACTGAGGTTTCGGCCTGCGGTCGTCGGCCCCGACGAACAGGCCGCTTGGCGCGTCCGCCTGCGGCGTCGGGTCCGCCGACCGACGGACGACGTTACCCGCCGGCGGGGCTGGGGCCCTGGGCGGGCCGCAGCGGCCGCACCTCGGCGACCTGCTCGCGCTCGGAACCCGACAGCCGCGCGACCTCGCCCTCGAGCTCGGCGATCCGGGCCGAGAGGCGCGTGATCGCGTCGGCGATCGGGTCGGGCAGGTGGATCCAGTCGCAGTCCGGCCCCTCGACCTTCTTGCCCTCCACGCGCACCGGGTGGCCGGGGTTGCCGACGACGGTCGTGTTCGGCGGCACGTCGTGGATGACGACCGAGTTGGCGCCGATCTTCGCGCCGTGCCCGACGGTGATGGCGCCCAGCAGCTTGGCGCCGGCACCGACCGTCACGTTGTCCTGCAGCGTCGGGTGGCGCTTGCCGGTCTGAAAGCCCGTGCCGCCGAGCGTGACGCCCTGGTAGAGCGTCACGTCGTCGCCGATCTCGGCGGTCTCGCCGATGACGACGCCGGCGCCGTGGTCGATGAAGAAGCCCCGGCCGATCTGCGCCGCCGGATGGATCTCGATCCCGGTCCACGTGCGCGAGACCATCGACAGCGTGCGCGGCACGAGCGGCACGCCGATCGCGTGCAGCCCGTGGGCGACACGGTGCGCCAGCACGGCCTGCACGCCCGGCCAGCTCGTGAGGATCTCGCCGCTGCCCGCGCCGCGCGCCGCCGGATCGCGCGCGTGGGCCGCCGCGACGTCGCGGCGAACCTCGCCGATGACGCTGGAGAGCGTGTCGATGCCGAACATCTCCTGACAGCGTACCGGCGGCCGACGGCCGGCCGGCGTCGTCTACGGAGCGAAGAAGGGCGTCGACACGTACCGCTCGCCGGAGTCCGGCAGCACGACGGCGATCCGCTTGCCCTCGGACTCCGGGCGCCGGCCGACCGCGATCGCGGCGGCGAGCGCGGCGCCGCAGGAGATGCCGACCAGCACGCCCTCGAGGCGGGCGACGTCGCGTGCGGTCTGGATTGCGGTTTCGTCGTCGACGGGGACGACCTCGTCGATGATGTCGCGGTTGAGCACGGGCGGCAGGAAGCCCGCGCCGATGCCCTGGATCTTGTGCGGCCCGGGCGCGCGGCCGGACAGCACCGCCGAGCTCGCGGGCTCGACGGCGACGACCGTGAGCTTCGGGTTGCGCGACTTGACGTACTCCCCCGCGCCGGTGATCGTGCCGCCGGTGCCGACGCCGCAGACGAGCACGTCGACCTCGCCGTCCAGCGCGTCCCACAACTCCGGGCCGGTCGTCCGGCGGTGGGCCTCGGGATTGGCCGGATTGGAGAACTGGTCGGGCAGGAAGACATCGGGGTTCGTTGCCATCGCGCGCGCCGCGTCGACGGCCTCGTTCATCCCGCCGAGCGACTCGGTGATCTCCACGCGCGCGCCGTAGAGGCGCAACAGCCCCTCGCGCTCGCGGCTCATGCCCTGCGGCAGGGTGAGCACGAGGTCATAGCCCTTGGCGGCGCAGACGAACGCCAGCGCGATGCCGGTGTTGCCGGAGGTGGCCTCGACGATCGTCGTGCGGCCGGGTTCGATCAGCCC
Organism: uncultured Actinomycetes bacterium; assembly: GCA_963825485.1. GTDB lineage: Bacteria > Actinomycetota > Thermoleophilia > Solirubrobacterales > Solirubrobacteraceae > CADCVQ01. The sequence continues at coordinate 273 of CAWGTK010000028.1, read as the reverse complement.
GTCGGCCTCCGCGGCCTCGATCATCGCGACGCCGATGCGGTCCTTGACGCTGCCGCCGGGATTGAAGGACTCGAGCTTTCCGAACAGCCGCACGTTTGGCGGCGCCATCCGGGTGAGCTCGAGCATCGGGGTCCGGCCCACATAGTCGGCAATGCTGACCGGGATTCGTGCCATGCCCCAACGGTACCCCGCCGGGCGGCGGGACGGGTCCGGCGCCCAGTTCGGTGTGATCGTTCGCAGGGGCGGGTACGCCGATCGATGTGTCCCTGGCCG
>CAWGTK010000027.1:0-51899 GCA_963825485.1 uncultured Actinomycetes bacterium | reverse complement strand
GCCGCCGTGGAGGCTGAGCGACGCATGCAGTGTGCATGCTAACATGCTCACAGCATGAAGCTGATCCAGATTCGAAACGTCCCGGACGACCTGCATCGCGCCCTGAAAGAGCGTGCCGCGCGTGAAGGAACCACGATGTCCGCGCTCATCGTGCGCGAGTTGCCGCGGCTGGCGCACAACCCGTCGCCCGAGCAGGTGATGGCGCGCATCAGGCAGCGTTCGACGGTGGGGGGTCCGCCCTCGGCGGAGCTCATCGCTGGTGAGCGCGACCAGCGCGATGCTGGTCGTTGACGCGAGCGCCGTAGTCGAACTTCTCCTCTCGCGATCCGTCGCCGCGGAGATACGAGCGCACGTCGTTTCGCACGACTACATGCTGCACGCCCCGCACCTCCTTGACGTCGAGGTTCTCAGCTCCCTGCGGCGACTGGTCGCGTCGGGTCAAGCGTCCTCCGGTCGCGCCGCCGAGGCCCTCACCGACCTTTCCGACCTTCCCATCGAGCGCTACCCACATGATCTCCTGATGCAAAGAGCCTGGAGGCTGAGGGACAACTTCTCCGCCTACGACGCCACCTACCTGGCGCTCGCCGAGCTGTTGACCGAAAACGGCGTACCGCTCCTCACCGCCGACGCCAGGTTCGCCCGAGCCACCCGTAAGCACAGCCGCGTAGACGTTCTGCAAGTCAGCGGTTGACGCGCGGCAAGCCGGTCAGCCGGCGCCGCGCACACCAGACAAGCCGTGGCTTGCGCCGCCTACCCGGCGCCCGTCACCGGCGCGTCATCACCTTCCTGCGGCAAGATCGTCCTGCCGATGGCTGTGCGCACGATCATCCAACTGCGCGACGAACAGGCGGTGGCGCTCACTCGTGCCGCCCGCCGCCGGGGGTGTCGAGGCCGCCCTCGTGCGCGAAGCCATCGACGTGCTGCTCGCGCGGGAGGACGGCGACGCGGCGCTGCAACGAGCGTCGCGCGCAGCGGGGTCGGGCGCATCGGGACCGAGGCCTCGTCCACCGACGGCTCGGTGGCCCGTTCTCGCGGCGCCTGCTCGAGGACGTCGTCGAGCTCATCGACATCGTCTGGGTCGACGCCGAACTACATGCTGCGTCCGTCGCCGCGCATCGCGCTCGACCGGCATCTCGTCGGCGCCGGTTTCGAGATCCTTCCGGAGCCGCCGCTATCGGTCCAGCACGGCGCGCACCGCCGCGGTGACCTCGCCCGCCTGCTCGGCGCTGAGCACCGCGCTCATGGGGATCGCGAGGTGGGTGCGGGCGAGGTCGTCGGTGACGGGCAGCTCGACGCCGCCGGCGATCGCGAGCATCGCCGGCTGGCGGTGGACGGGCAGGCGGTAGTAGGCCTTGCAGCCGATGCCGCGCTCGGCGAGGCCGACCGCGAGCTCGTCGGCGCGGTCGGTGCGCACGACGTACAGATGCCAGGCGGGCTCGCAGCCGTCGGCGGCGGCGGGCAGCGAGACGAGGTCGCCGAGGCCCGCCTCCGCGTAGTGGCGCGCGGCGGCGCGGCGCCCGGCCGCCCAGTCGTCGAGCTGGGGCAGCTGCACGCGCAGGATCGCCGCCTGCAGCTCGTCGAGGCGCGAGTTGTAGCCGACGTGCTCGTAGGTGACCTTGTCGTGCGAGCCGTGGAAGCGCAGCATGCGCGCGGCCTCGGCAAGCGCGTCGTCGTCGGTGGTGATCGCGCCGCCGTCTCCGAAGCAGCCGAGGTTCTTGGAGGGAAAGAAGCTCCACGTCGCGGCGCGGCCGAGCGCGCCCGGCCGGCCGGCGGCGCTGCGCGTGCCCGCCGCCTGGGCCGCGTCCTCGAGCACCGGCACGCCGAGCGCCTCGATCTGCGCGACGGCCGCGAGGTTGCCGAACAGGTGCACGGCGACGACGGCCTTCGTCGCCGGCGTCAGCGCGGCGGCGACCGTCTCGGCGCTCACGCAGTACGTGTCGGGGTCGACGTCGCAGAAGACCACGCGCGCGCCCGTCGGCGGGACCGCCTCGGCGGTGGCGAAGAAGGTGAACGACGGCACGATCACGTCGTCGCCGGGGCCGACGCCCATCGCGCGCAGGGCGATGGTCAGCGCATCGGTGCCGTTGGCGACGCCGACGGCATGGCGCGTCCCGCAGTAGTCGGCGAACTCCGCCTCGAACGCCGCGACCTGCGGGCCGAGGATGAAGCGCCGCGACGCGACGACGTCGGCGATGGCGGCGCCGATCTGCCCGTGCAGGGACTTCAGCGGCGTGTTCGTGTCGAAGAGGGGAACGGGCATCGATCGCGGAGCCTAGTGGGCGCCCGCCAGCGTGCCGGCCGCCGTCGGGCCGCTCGCCGCGCGCAGGCTCAAGCGGCCTGTGGCGCGTGCCGATGAGGCGTACGTGATGGCGCTCAATGCCAGGCGCGGGCTCGGCGCGGCCGCGATCTTCGTCGCCCTGGTGATCGTGATGCGCGGTTCGGTGGGGATCGCCGACGGCCTGGACTACTTCACCGACGCCGCGTTCCCGATCGACGCGCTCGCCCGCGGCGACTGGCAGAGCTTCGCCCAGAACCCGGCGATGATGGGCGACTTCTCCCTCTTCTTGCGCGCGCCGTTGGTCTGGCTGGTCTTCGAGCAGAACCTCACGATCGTCTACCTCGTCGGGGCGCTGCCGTGCCTCGCCGCCGTGCTCCTCCTCGCCGCGTACCTGCGCCGCCGGATGCTGATGCTCGGCCTCCCGGTGGCCGCCGCGCTGCTCGTCGCCGTGCTCGCGGTCGTCAACCCGGGGACGCTGCGCGCACTGCACTGGGGACATCCCGAGGAGTTCCTCGCGGGCGCCCTCTGCGTCGGCGCCATCATCGCCGCGGCGCGCAGCCACAACCTGCTGGCGGGTGTCCTGCTGGGGCTCGCGCTGGGGACCAAGCAGTGGGCGGTGATCGCGATCATCCCGACGCTGCTGGCCGCCACCGAGCACCGCGTCCGGCTGGGCGCGATCGCGGCGACGCTCGCGGTCGTCATCGCCCTGCCGGGCATCCTCCTCAAGCCGGAGGCGGTCATCGGCACGCACGCGGCGATCGCCAACGCGCAGCCGGTCGTCGCGCCGGCCAACGTGTGGTGGCCGTTCTCCACTCCGCGCACGGCGGCCGAGCGCGCGGCCGGGGCACCCGGTTTCGCCGCCGAGATCCCCACCTGGCTGGGCCGCATCACCCATCCCGGCATCGTGCTGCTCGGCATCCCGATCGGCTTCGTGTACTGGCGACGGCGAAAGCGCTTGGAGCCCGCGGACGCGCTGGGCCTCTTCGCGCTGCTCATGCTGCTGCGCTGCGTCCTGGACCCGTGGAACATCGACTACTACCACGCGCCGTTCTTGCTCTCGCTGCTGGCGTGGGAGGCGCTGCGGCGCGGCGGCTGGCCCAAGGTGACGCTGCTCGCCAGCGCGGCGCTGGCGCTGACGTTCCCCGCCACCCTGGACAGCATGAGCGCGATGAGCGCGGAGTCGCTGCGCTACTGCGTGACGTACCTCGCCTGGTCGCTGCCGCTGACGGGGTGGATCGCGCTGGCGCTGTTCGCGCCGCAGCGCCTGGAACGCCTGGTGGGCGGACTGCGGGCGCGCATCGAGGCCCACGTGCCGCGCGCCGCGACGGACGGCGGCTACCGGGGACTCCCGGCGGTCAGCCGGCAGGCAGCCCGCCGATAGCATTGACGCGATGCCACGCGCGCTCATCACTGGAATCACCGGCCAGGACGGGTCGTTCCTCGCCGAGCAGCTGCTGGAGAAGGGCTACGAGGTCCACGGCCTCGTGCGCCGCTCGTCGTCGTTCAACACCGAGCGGATCGATCATCTGTATCGCGATCCGCACGAGGAGCAGGTCAAGCTGTATCTGCACCACGCCGACCTGTCGGATTCGTCGCGGCTCGTGCGCGTGCTCTACGAGCTGCAGCCCGACGAGGTCTACCACCTCGGAGCGCAGTCGCACGTGCGCGTCTCCTTCGATGTTCCCGAGTACACGATCGACGTCACCGGCATGGGCACCGTGCGCCTGCTGGAGGCCATTCGCGACGCCCGCGTGGAGCCGCGCTTCTACCAGGCCTCCTCGAGCGAGATGTTCGGCGCCTCACCGCCGCCGCAGGACGAGCACACGCCGTTTCATCCCCGCAGCCCGTACGCCGTCGCGAAGGTGGCCGCGTTCTGGATCACGGTCAACTACCGCGAGTCCTACGGCATGCACGCCTCCAACGGGATCCTCTTCAACCACGAGAGCGAGCGCCGCGGCGAGACGTTCGTGACCCGCAAGATCACCCGCGCGCTCGCCGCGATCTCACTCGGGCTGCAGGACAAGCTCTATCTCGGCAACCTCGACGCCAAGCGCGACTGGGGCTACGCGCCGGACTTCACCGATGCGATGTGGCGGATGCTGCAGCAGGACGAGCCCGACGACTACGTCATCGCCACCGGCGAGGCGCACTCGGTGCGCGACTTCCTCGACGAGGCCGCGGCGCACATCGGCCTTGAGTGGGAGCGCCACGTCGAGATCGATCCCAAGTACTACCGCCCGGCCGAGGTCGACGCGCTGTGCGGCGATCCCTCGAAGGCCCGCGAGAAGCTCGGCTGGGAGCCGCAGGTGACCTTCAAGGAGCTCGTGCAGATCATGATCGACGCCGACGTGAAGGCGATCGAGGACCAGCTCGCCGGCCGGGGCGTGCGAACGGGCGAACGTGGCTGAGCCGACGCCCGCGCACTTCGAGGGCCGCGCGGTCACCGTCACCGGCGGCGCCGGCTTTCTCGGCAGCGCCGTCGTCCGCGACCTCAGCGCGCTCGGCGCCGACGTGCGCGTCGTGCGCTCGGCCGACTACGACCTGCGCGACCCGGCCGCGACGCGTGCCGCCGTGGAGGGCGCCGACACCGTGATCCACCTCGCCGCAAACGTCGGCGGGATCGGCTTCAACCGCGAGCACCCCGCGCCGCTGGTCTACGACAACCTGATGATGACCGCGAACATCTTCGAGCAGTGCCGCGACGCCGGGGTGGCCAAGCTCGTCTCCGCCTGCACCGTCTGCGCCTACCCGAAGTTCGTCGACGCGCCGTTCTCCGAGGACGACCTCTGGAACGGCTACCCCGAGGAGTCCAACGCCCCGTACGGTCTGGCGAAGAAGATGATGCTCGTGCTGTCGGATGCCTACCGGCGCCAGTACGGCTTCGACTCCTGCGCGCCGATCGTCGCCAACCTCTACGGGCCCAACGACAACTTCGACCTCGAGAGCTCGCACGTCATCCCGGCGATGATCCGCAAGTTCGTCGAGGCGATCGACCGCGGCGAGCCGACCGTGACGCTGTGGGGAACCGGCAATCCGTCGCGCGAGTTCCTCTACGTCGACGACGCCGCGCGCGGGCTGCTGCTGGCCGCCGAGCGCCTGGAGGTCTCCGATCCGGTCAACCTCGGCGTCGGCCGCGAGACGCGCATCCGCGACCTCGCGGAGCTGATCGCCGGCCTCTCGGGCTTCGAGGGCGAGCTCGTCTGGGACACGTCGCGACCCGACGGCCAGCCGACGCGCTACCTCGACGTCTCGCGCGCCCGCGAGCTCATGGGCTTCGAGGCGACGGTCCCGCTCGAGGACGGGCTGGCGCGGACGATCGCCTCGTTTCGCGATCAGACCGCTCACGTCGCCTGACGTGCCTGCGGACCGTTGAGCCTGCCGTCGTTCACGATCGTCACGGCCTCGCTGAACTCCGAGCGCACGATCGCCGCGACGCTGCGCAGCGTGCGTGAGCAGGAGTACGCGGGCGAGATCGAGCACGTCGTCGTCGACGGCGGGTCGACCGACGGGACGCTGGAGATCGTCCGCGCGGACGGGCTGCGGTTCGTTTCCGAGCCCGACCGCGGGCTGACCGACGCGCTGAACAAGGGCATCGCGATGGCGCGCGGTGAGATCGTCGGCTCGCTGAACTCCGACGACGCCTATCTGCCCGGCGCGCTGGCGCGCGTCGGCGCGACGTTCGCCGCGCACCCGGAAATCGAGTGGGTCACCGGCCGCTGCCCGATCGTCGACGACGACGGTCAGGAGATCCGGCGCGCCGTGACGCGCTACAAGGAGGCGTTCCTGCGGCGTCATTCGTTCTCTCTGCACTTGATCCACAACTACGTCTCCGCGCCGGCGACGTTCGTGCGCCGCAGCGCGCTGCTGGCGGTCGGCGGCTACGACGAGCGCTTCCGCCTCTCGGCCGACTACGACGTGTGGCTGAAGCTCGGCCGCCGCGGCGACCCGATCGTGCTCGACGCCCCGCTGGCCACGTTCCGCATGGCCGGCGCGTCGCTGTCGCTGACGGGCTTCGAGCGCCAGTTCGCCGAGCACGTGACCAACGCACGCGAGCACGGCGACGGGCACCCGCTCGCCGTCGGCCTGAACCGGGCGGCCAGCCGCGCGATCGTGCTCACCTACCGGGCGATGGCGCGCGTGCGAGGACGCGAGCGGGCATGATCGCCCGTGGCTGGCTCGGGCTGTTCGTGCTGAGCGTCCGCCTCGGGCTCGGCTACCTCGTGCGCCGGCGCGCCTACCTGCGCGAGGCGATCGTGCGCATCGTGGTGCCGATGGATCCCAGCCGCTACCTCGAGTTCCCCGAGACGCTGCGCGAGCTGGCCGCGCGGCCGGGCCAGCGCGTCATCGACCTCGCGAGCCCTAAGCTCGTCGCCGTGCGCCTGGCCCGCCAGGGCGTCGAGGTCGTCTCCGTCGACGAGCTTGAAGCCGAGATCGAGACGTGGTGCAAGCTGGCCGGCCGGACGCCCGGTCTGACGCTGCAGGTGGCCGACGGCCGCGCGCTGCCGTTCGACGACGCGTCGTTCGACCACGCCTACTCGATCTCGGTGATCGAGCACATCCCCGGCAACGGCGACGCGGGTGCGCTGCTCGAACTCGCCCGCGTCATCCGCCCCGGCGGGCGCATCGTCGTCACGCTGCCCTACGCCGACGTCTACCGCGAGGACTGGCGCGACAACCCGCTGTACGCCGATCACGGCGGCGAGGACGGGCGCCACTTCTTCGGGCGCTGGTACGACGCGGCCCACGTCGACGCCCTGCGCGACGCGGTCGCGCCGGTCCTCGTGGAGCGCGGCCGGCGCCTGGCCCGGCTGTCGCCGATGGCCGTCAACCATGCCTACGAGCGGTTCTTTCCGCTGCTCGTGCCGCTGGGCTGGTTGTTTGCGTTCCTCGTGCACGAGGTCGACGGCCCCGGCGGCGACATGATGCGCGTCACGTACGTCAAGGCCGCGCCGTGATCGCGTTTCGCTGCGACGGCAACGCGCGCGTCGGCGCCGGCCACGTGGCGCGCTGCCTGCAGATCGCGCTGGCTTTCAAGGCGGTTGGGACACCGGTGGTGTTCGTCGGCCGCTACAGCGCCGTCGCCGCCGACCTGCTGGCCGCCGCCGGGCTGGCGACGGCCGCGCCGGACGGTGACGACGCGGTCCTCGGGGTGGGCGCCGGCATCGAGGCGGTCGTCGTCGACAGCTACGAGATCGAGCCGGCGCGGATCGAGGCGGCGGGGCGCACGCTGCCCGTCGCCACGGTCTTCGACGGCGAGGCGGCGCCCGCGGTGGCCGCCGTGCTCTCCTACCACCTCGACGCCGCGCGGCGGATCGCCGTGCCCGACGGCACGCGCCCGATGCTCGGCGTGGACTACGCGCCGGTCGGCCCCGGGCTGACGAGCGCCCGCCGGCCCCGCGGCCTGGCGACCGCGCTCGTGACCGCCGGCGGCGGCAACGCTGGCCGCGAGGTCGCGCGCGCGGCGGCTGCGGCGCTTCTTGACCTCGACCCCGCGCTCGAGATCTTCGTCGCAGCGCCCGGCGATCCGCTCGTCGAGCACGAGCACGAGCGCGTGAGGTGGGCGATGGCGCGCGGCGGCCTCGCCGAGCGCATCGCCTGGGCGGACGTCGCGGTGAGCGCCGCGGGCTCGACCCCGTACGACCTTGCCTGCGCCGGCGTCCCGACGGCGCTGCAGGCGTTCGCCGACAACCAGCGGCCGATCCTGCGCGCCTTCGTCGCGGGCGGCATCGCCCTTGCCGACGTGGCGGGCCTCGGCGACCCAGAGGCGCGCGCCGCGCTCGCCGCAGCGGGACCGCGCCACGTCGACGGCTACGGCGCCTTCCGGGCGCGGGATGCGCTGCGGGCAGCGTTCGCGGCCCAGCCGGCGCCACGGATCGTGCGCTACCGGCCGGCAACGCTCGAGGACGCCGAGCTACTGCTCTGCTGGCGCAACGACCCGCCTGTCCGCGAGATGTCCTTCAGCTCGGATCCGATTACGTTCGAGTCGCACCGCGCCTGGCTGACCGGCGTGCTCACCGACCCCGACCGCACGCTGCTCGTCGCCGAGCACGCCGGCGCCCCGATCGGCACGCTGCGCTTCGACCGCGACGCGGCGCGCGCGCAGATCAGCGTCGCGGTGGCGCCGCGGGCGCGCGGGCGCGGGCTCGGGGCGCAGATGATCGCCGAGGCGACGGAACTAGAGCTCGCCGCGCACCCGCAGCTTGCCGACGTTCTCGCCGAGGTGCAAGCGCATAACCTACCGAGCCTCAAGGCGTTTGAGCGAGCGGGCTATCTGCCAGCTGCAGCAGGTGCGCCCGGTGGCCGCGGCACGACCTTCGTGCGGGGGAGGTCGTCGCGCGACAGTGCGCCACGCGAACAGGAGCTTCCATGATCTTCAAGGACAAGACGATCCTCATCACCGGCGGCACCGGCTCGTTCGGCACGCGCTTCATCGAGCGCCTGCTGCGAGGAGCACGAGCCGCGCACCATCCGCATCTTCAGCCGCGACGAGCTCAAGCAGTGGGACCTGCAGCGCCGCTTCGCCGACGACGACGAGCGGATGCGCTACCTCATCGGCGACGTCCGCGACAACGCCCGCCTGGTCCGCGCGACGCGCGGCGTGGACATCATCGTCCACGCGGCCGCGCTCAAGCACGTCCCGGTCTGCGAGTACAACCCCTTCGAGGCGGTGCAGACGAACATCTACGGCGCGGAGAACGTCGTCCCCGCGGCGATCGAGAACGACGTGCCGATGACCATCAACTCTGTCGACCGACAAGGCCGTCAACCCGGTCAACCTCTACGGCGCGACGAAGCTCGCCGCCGAGAAGATCGTCAACCAGGCCAACGCGTACGCGGCCGACTCGCCGTCGCGCTTCGCCTCGGTGCGCTACGGCAACGTCGTCGGTTCGCGCGGCTCGGTCGTGCCACTGTTCAAGCTCCAGGCCGAGACCGGCGTCATCACGATCACCGACGAGCGCATGACGCGCTTCTGGATCACGCTCGACCAGGCCGTCCAGTTCGTCGTCGACGCGGCGTCGCGGATGGGCGGCGGCGAGACGTTCATCCCGCGCATCCCGTCGATGCGGGTGACCGACATGGCGGCGGCGCTCGCGCCCGACGCCGAGATCAAGATCATCGGCATCCGGCCCGGCGAGAAGCTGCACGAGCTGCTCGTCACCGAGGACGAGTCGCGCCACGCCTACGAGGTCGACAACGGCTTCGTCGTCATGCCCGAGTACCCGTCCTGGGAGCTCCGCGACCCGGAGAACGCGCAGCCAGCTGCCGGGCGGCTTCGCCTACCACTCCGGCGACAACGACTGGTGGCTCGACGTCGACGAGCTGCGAGAGATGACCGCCGACGTCAAGGCCATCGTGTGACGCAGAGGTATCTCCCGTACGGCCGACAGGAGATCAACGACGAGGACGTCGAGGCCGTCGCAGCCGCGCTGCGCGATCCGATTATCACCCAGGGCCCGCGTATCGAGGCGTTCGAGACCGCGATCTCGGAGTACCTCGGGGCGAGGCACGTGGTCGCCTACTCGAGCGGGACCGCGGCGCTGCACGGCGCCGCGTTCGCCGCCGGGATCGGCCCCGGCGACGAGGCGATCGTCCCGCCGATCACGTTCGTGGCGTCGGCGAACTGCGTCCTCTACCAGCGTGGCACGGTCCGCTTCGTCGACATCGACCCCGCGACGCTGAACCTCGACACGGCCGCCGCGGCCGCCGCCGTCGGGCCGCGGACGAAGGCGATCGTGCCGGTTTCGTTCACCGGCCTGCCCGTCGATCTCGCGCCGCTGACGCGCGCTCGGCGACGTGGCGTCATCGAGGACGCCTGCCACGCGCTCGGCGGTCACCGCGACGGGCGCAAGGTCGGCGGTCCCGGCGGCGCCGACATCACGTGCTTCTCGCTGCATCCGGTCAAGTCGATGACGACCGGCGAGGGCGGGCTCGCTACGACGCAGGACGACGAGCTCGCTGCTCGCATGCGCCGCTTTCGCACGCACGGCATGGAGCGCGAGCACACCTCGCCGTCGCCGACCGACGGGGCCTGGTACATGGAGATGCAGGAGCTCGGCTTCAACTACCGCATCACCGATTTCCAGTGCGCGCTCGGCCTATCGCAGCTCGCACGCCTCGACGGCTGGGTCGCCCGCCGCAACGAGATCGCGGCGCGTTACCGCGAGCTGCTCGCCGACGAGGAGCGCCTGATGCTGCCGCCCGCCGCGCCCGATGGCTCGCTGCACGGCCACCACCTGTTCGTGATCTGCGTGCGGGCCGGCGCGCAGGCGCGCCTGGAGGTCTTCGAGGGGCTGCGCGCCGCCGGCATCGGCGTGCAGGTGCACTACATGCCCGCCCACCGGATGCCGTACTACCGCGACACGCTCGGCGTCCCGCAGGACGACTGCCCGAACGCCGACGACTACTACGACGGCGCGATCTCGCTGCCGATGTTCCCCGGGCTGACCGACGCCGACGTCGAGCGCGTCGTCATCGAGCTGCGAGGACTGCTGTCATGACGCGCGAGCGCGACCTGCCGGAGTCCGAGCGGCTGCTCGCGCGAGCGCAGGCGATCATCCCGGCGCAGACGCAGACGCTGTCGAAGAACAAGACGCAGTGGGCGCGCGGCGCTGCCCCGCTGTACGTGCACGCGGCAGCGGCGCGCACGTGTGGGACGTCGACGGCAACCGCTACGTCGACTTCCCGATGGCGCTTGGGCCGATGATCCTCGGCCATGCCTGGCCGGCCGTGAACGAGGCGATCGAGCGCCAGCTCGCCGACGGCATCACGTTCACGCTGCCGCACCCGATCGAGCTCGAGGTGGCCGAGCGGGTCGTCGCACAGATCCCCGGCGCCGAGCGCATCCGCTTCGGCAAGACCGGCTCGGACGCCAACTCCGCCGCGATCCGCATCGCGCGCGCGGTGACCGGGCGCGACGGCGTGATCGTCGGCGGCTACCACGGCTGGCATGACTGGTTCATCAGCACGACGACGCGCGACCTCGGCGTCCCGGAGGCCGTCAAGGCGCTGACGAGCGCGTTCGACGTGGACGACCTGGCGTCGCTCGACGCGGCGCTGGCCGCGCAGGCAGGCGTCGGCGAGACCGCCGCGGTCATCCTCGAGCCCTCGGGGCTGACCGAGCCCGCCCCGGCGCACCTGCAGGCGCTCTGCGACCGCGCTCGCGCCGCCGGCGCGCTCGTCATGTTCGACGAGATCATCACCGGCTTCCGGCTCGCGCCCGGCGGCGCCCAAGAGCGCTACGGCGTGCGCGCCGACCTGGCGACGTTCGGCAAGGCGCTGGGCAACGGCATGCCGATCTCCGCGATCGCGGGACCGGCCGAGTACATGGACCGCCTCGAGGAGATCTTCTTCTCGGGGACGCACGGCGGCGAGACGCTGTCGATGGCCGCCGCGCGGGCGACGCTCGACGAGATGACCGGCGAGGTGTACGCGGGCCTCGAGTCCAAGGGCCTCCGGCTTCGGCAGGCGTCGAGGCCGCGATCGAGGCCGCCGGCGTCGGCGAGTGGGTCTCGATCGACGGCGCTCCGCAGCGCACGGTCGTCGTCATCCGCGAGCCGGAGCCGTCGCCGCGCGGGCTGCTGGCGCGCACCCTCGTCCAGCAGGAGATGGCGCAGCGCGGCGTGCTGTTCAACGGCAACAACTTCATCTGCCCGGCGCACTCGAAGGAGGACCTCGAGCAGGCCGTCGACGCCTACGCGGCCGCGTTCGCGCTGCTCGCCGAGGGCATCGAGAGCGGCGACATCGGCGCGCTGCTGAGCTCCGAGCCGGTGCAGCCGGCGTTCCGGGTGATCACGTGAGCTTCCGGCCGCTGATCGACATCGGCGGCCGCGCGGTCGGCGGCGGGGCGCCGTGCTACGTCATCGCCGAGGCCGGCGCGAACCACAACCGCGACCTCGGCATCGCGCGCGAGCTGATCGACGTCGCCGCCGACGCCGGCGCCGACGCGGTGAAGTTCCAGACCTACACCGGCGACGGCCTCTACTCCTCCAAGACGCCGCGCTTCGAGTACCTCGAGGACGAGCGCTCGCCGCAGGACCTGCTCGAGGCGATCTCGCTGCCGCGCGAGTGGCAGCCGATGCTGGCCGAGCACGCCCGCGACCAGGGGCATCCACTTCTTCTCGAGCCCGTTCGACCACGAGGCCGTCGACGGGCTCGCCGCGCTCGGCGTGCCGGCAATGAAGATCGCCTCGTTCGAGATCGTCGACCTGCCGCTGATCCGCAAGGCGGCGTCGGCGGGCGTGCCGATCATCGTCTCGACCGGGATGGCGGTCTACGGCGAGATCGAGGACGCGCTCGGCGCCGTCGCCGACGCCGGCAACGAGGAGGTCGCGCTGTTGCGCTGCGCATCGGTCTATCCGGCGCCGCCCGACATCATGAACCTGCGCTCGATGGCCACGATGCGCGCTGCGTTCGGCGTGCCCGTCGGTCTCTCGGACCACACGCTGGGCATCGCCGTCCCGACCGGCGCCGCGGCGCTCGGGATGGACGTCCTAGAGAAGCACTTCACGCTCTCGCGCGACATGGAGGGCCCCGACCATCCCTTCGCGATCGAGCCCGACGAGCTGCGCGCGCTCGTGAGCGCCGTTCGCGACGTCGAGGCCGCGCTGGGCACCGGGCGCCTCGAGGGCCCGTCCGAGGCCGAGCGCGGCGAGATGTTCCGCCTCGCGCGGCGGTCGCTGATCGCCGCCTGCGACATCCCGGCCGGCACCGAGATCACGGCCGAGATGCTCACGATCAAGCGGCCCGGGTTCGGCATCGCGCCGAAGCACATCGAGCTCGTCGTCGGGCGCATCGCGCGCGTCGACATCGAGGCGGACGACATCGTCACCTGGGAGATGGTGTAGGTGCTGGCCGGCGGCCCCGGGTCGGGCTGCGCAGGATCTGCGCCGCGGACGTCGGCGAGCGGTACGTCGGCTGGCTCAACGATCCGGTCATCGCGCAGTTTCTCGAAAGCCGCTTTGTGACGCAGACTCTGGAGTCCGTACGGGCGTTCGTCGAGCAGCAGCTCGCCGACCCCACCGTGTTGATGCTCGCGATCGTCGAGGCCGACAGCGGCGCCCACGTAGGGAACATCAAGATCGGGCCGCTGTTGCGACACCACGGAACGGCCGATGTCGGGCTCCTGATCGGCGAGCGCGCCGTATGGGGGCGCGGGTACGCCACCGAGGCGATCGAGCTCGCGACCGGCCTAGGCTTCGCGCGCCTCGGGGCGCGCAAGCTGACGGCCAGCTGCTACTCCGACAACGTCGGCTCTGCGAGGGCGTTCCGTCGCGCCGGCTGGGCGGACGAGGGCGTGCGGCCGGCGCAGTTCGTCGGGGCCGACGGCCGGGTGCAAGACCAGGTCATGTTCGGCATCCTGGCGCCCTGATGGCGCTCAAGAAGCGTCTGATCCCCGCCCTCCTGCTGCGCGAGGGCCGCTGCGTGAAGGGCCGTCAGTTCGCCAACTTCCGCGATACCGGCAACCCGCTGACCGCCGCGCGTGTGTACGACGCCCAGGGCGCCGACGAGCTCGTGTTCCTCGACATCACGGCGTCCTCGCGCGGTCACGCGACGACCGTCGACGTCATCCACCACGTCGCCGAGGAGGTGTTCATGCCGCTGTGCGTCGGCGGGGGGCTGCGCACCGTCGAGGACATCCGCGAGATGCTCGAGGCCGGGGCCGACAAGGTCTCGCTGAACACGGCCGTCGAGGAGCGCCCCGAGCTCATCGCGCAGGCGGCGCGGCGCTTCGGCAACCAATGCGTCGTCGTGTCGATCGACTGCCGCCTGCGCGACGACGGCAGCCATGAGGTCTTCACCTACGCCGGCACCCGCGCGACGGGCCGCGACCCGGTCGAGTGGGCGCGCGAGGCAGTCGACCTCGGGGCGGGCGAGATCTTCCTCACGTCGATCGACCGGGAGGGGACGATGGAGGGCTACGACCTCGAGCTGGTGCGCTCGGTGGCCGACGCGGTGACCGTGCCGGTCATCGCCCACGGCGGCTGCGGCACCCTGACGCACCTCGTCGAGGGGATCGTGGAGGGTCACGCCGACGCCGTCTCGTGCGCCTCGATCCTGCACTTCACCGACCAGTCGGTCATCAAGGCGCGTGCACACATGAAGACCTACGGCGTCGACGTGCGGATCGCCTGATCAGCTCGCCGCGGCCAGGCTCGGCTCCCAGGACAGGAAGTCGGCGAGGAACTCCAGGCCAGCCTGCTGGGACTTCTCGGGATGAAACTGCACGGCGAGGATGTTGTCGCGGGCGACGGCGGCGACGAGCGAGCGGCCGTGCTCGCAGCGCGCGGCGACGAGCGCGCCGTCCGCCGGCACGACGTGGAACGAGTGGGTGAAGTAGAACGCCTCGCCGGGACGTACGCGTCCGAGCGGCCCGTCGCTGCCCCCGACGACCTCGAGCACGTTCCAACCGGTGTGCGGCACGCGGATCTCAGGGCCTCCGAGCTCGATCGGGAGCACGTCGGCCTCGATCCAGCCCAGACCGGTGTGGCGTCCGTGCTCGACGCTCTCGCGGGCCAGTAATTGCATGCCTACGCAGACGCCGAGAAACGGCTTGCCCTTGCGCAGCACCTCCTCCTCCATGGCCTCAACGAGTCCGGTGGCGCGCAGGTTCGCGATCGCCTCCCCGAAGGCGCCGACGCCCGGCAGGACGATACGCTCCGCGTCGCGCAGGTCGCGGGCGTCGGCGGTGACGAGCACCTCGCCGCCGACGGCCTCGAGCGCCTTGCCCATCGAGCGAAGGTTGCCCATGCCGTAGTCGACGACGGCGATCATGAGCGCGTGGCTAGCGGTCGGTGACGGTGCCGGCGGGCTCGCCGCCGCTCAAGACCGTATGCGCCGCCGCCGCGAACGAGCTCGCCGGCGGCGTTTCGGCGCTGGTAGCAAGCAGATCGTCCTCGCCGGGCCCGCAACGCTGGCAGCTCTCGCACGCCGGCGTGCGATCCCACTGGTCCATGTCCCACAGGGGCTCGCCACGCCGCAGTTGCGCGGGGTCGGGCTGGCTCCACGGCGACACCGTGTGCTTGGAGACCAGCTCCATGAAGCGAACCTCGTCGATCCCGACATACTCCAGAAAGACGTCGAGCGACGCGGGGCGCTTGCCGTCGTGCTCGCTGATGAGCCGCGCGCCGTCCTCGCGCGAGATGCGCCCGTTGCGGATGTCAATGGAGATGAGGTGCGCCGTGCGCCCGTAGCCGCGCTTGAGGTACTTGATGTAGTCGCGCACGCCCTGCATCGAGCACTCGATCTTCTCGTAGCCATACTGGCTGGGCACGCCCTCGACGACGTCCTCGCGCCAGTCGAGGTCGCGCTTGATGATCTCGACGTGCTGCTTGACGTCCCACGGGATGAACGACCCCAGGCAGACGGAGCGCACGCCGACGCGGCGCATCTCCTTGAGCTTCGGGTAGGCGAACGGCTCGAGGTCGCGCATGTCGATGTCCGAGCCCAGCATGCCGACCATGTCCTCGGCGGTGATACCGAGATTGACGAAGCGGTTGAAGCGCCGCTCGTCGACCTCCTCGACACCGCTGTCGTAGCCGTAGTAGCTCGTGTACTCGGCGCTCGGCTCGCCCCAGAACAGCAGCGGCACGTCGAACTTCACGGCGATCTGCATCGGGTAGCTGAAGATGCCCGTGTGGCAGTGCCAGCAGAAGTCGCCCTTGCGCTCGAGCGCCTCGAGCATCAGGCGCTGAATGACGGCCCAGTTGGGACGGAAGCGGAGGTAGTCGACGCCGAGCGTCTTGATCGTGCGCTCGACGTTCTCGAGGTGGTTGGGACGATAGAAGCCGTGGTCGAAGGACACGACGAGCGGCTTGAGGCCCTTCTCCTTGACGAGGTACCAGAGGGTGAACGCCGAGTCCTTGCCGCCCGAGAACGGGACGATGCAGTCGTAGGCGTACTTGCCCCGGTAGGTCTCGACGAGCGCGTCGAGCTCCCGCTGGCGCTCGGCCCAGTCGATCGACTGCTGCTTGTATTCGACCTGCCGGCACACGTTGCAGACGCCGTCGGCGTCGAATGTGATCGACTCGTGCGTCTCGGGCAGGGCGCACTGGGTGCAGCGCCGCAGGGTGTTCAAGCTGTCGATGGCGTCGCTCATTGCGATCGAACGGTAGCAACCGGCCAGGCCCGTCCAGGTTGCGCAGCCAGCTCGCAATCGCCCCGCAACGCGGCCAGGATCTCCCCGCACGAGGCCGTCCAGCGCGCCGGCCCGAGCACGCGTGCGACCGCCCGCAGGAACGCCAGGTCCTCCGGCAGGTCGACCGTCCAGCGCAGCCCCGCGAGCCGCTCGTCGCCGGCCAGCCCGATCGCCGTAAAGCGGGCCGGCTCGGCGCGCACCGCCACCGTCACGTGCTCACGCGCCGCGGGTCGGCCGTCTCGCCCGCGACCGTCCGCAGCGCCTCGGCGTCGACCACCTCGACGTCGAGACCATCGGGGTGCACGCGCGGCTGCAGGTTGCTGGCATAGACGGCGCCCGGCGTCCGGCGCCACAGCGCCACGACGGCGTCGACGACCTGCGGATCGATGAGCGGGCAGTCGGCGGTGATGCGCGCGACCGGTCCCGTCCAGCCGCCGAACGCGCCCACGAAGCGTCCCAGGACGTCGTCGCGCGAGCCGCGGAAGACGCTAGCGCCGGCGTGTTCGGCCACGGGCACGATCGGGTCGTCGACTGGCTCGGCGGAGGTGGCGACGATGACGCGTTCGATCTCCTGCGCCCGCGCGAGGCGGCGCAGCAGCAGCGTGAGCAACGGTTCCCCCTCCACCTCGGAGAGCGTCTTGCCGGGCAGCCGGGACGACGACATCCGCGCCTGCACGATCGCGAGGGCGTGCGTCATGCCAGGTCGATGAGCTCGTCCGGAACGGCGAACAGCCCGCCGTGCAGGATCCGGTCGCAGACGAGGTCCAGGTACGGATCGGCGCCCGGAGCAATCGCTTCCGCGGTGACCGGCAGCGAGAGCACTCCACCGCCGCCCTGGGGGACGATCCCGAACGGGATCAGGGCTCGGAAGAAGAACGTGAACGCGTACCGCAGCGCGAGCTCGCGCTGCGGTTTGGAGACGCTCACGCCGGGTGTGCGCATGAGCGCGAGCTGGTCTTCGGCGCTCGCCACGTCGTGGGTGAAGCCGCGCCCGCGGTAATGCGTGGCGCCGGCGACCGCGACCGGAATGCCGAGGTTCGCCGCCTCCAGCCCGACGGTGGTCGTGTAGACGAGCGCTAGGTCGGTGATGCCCAGCAGCGCGTAGGAGTTGAGCGGCTGCGCCGCCGGGACGATGCGCACATTGGTCGGCACCTCACCGACGCGTTCGCGGACGGCGGCGGCGACGTCCTCGTTCGTTCCCCAGCGCGCCTCGCCGGGATGGATGCGGACCACGAGGTCGGCGTCGTCGAGCTGCGCCGCATGGCGGGCGGTCTGTGCGATCCACTCGATCATCGAGGCGAAGCCGACGTCGTGCCCGAGCGCGGCAGAGTCCCACGAGATGTTCGTGAACAGCGACAGCACGCGCCGCCCCTCCGCCAGGCCGAGCTCGGCGCGCAGCCCGGCCTCGTCGTCGACGGTCTTGTCGAAGTACGACTCGTGGGCGCCGTGTCCAGCCGCCCGTGCGGTCAGCATCGCGGCGATCGCGTCGCGCTGCGCCGCGGTCAGCGGCCGGTCGCGAACCTGGGCCCAGACCTTCGTCGTGTCGTAGTCGCAGGCGGGCTCGTCAGAGGAGAAGAACAGGGTGTCGCGGCTCGGACCCATCTCGTACGTCGTCACGGGGATGTCGCGGGCGAGCGCGAGGGCGCGGACGACGCGCTCGGAGCTGAACAGGCCGTTGAGGGCGAACACGACATCGGGCGCGAACGCGTCGAGGACGGCTGTCGCCGACGCCTCGACCGCGCTAGCGGCGACGGCGTAGTCTCGCCAGGCCTGTGGCGCGTCGGGGACGTTCTCGGTGTGCGTCGCCTTCAGGAACCACGGGACGCTGACCTGGCCCGCCCAGGCCGGATCGACCGTCGAGGGCGGCGGCTGCTGCGGCGCGCGGCGCCCATCCGCCCCCCAGTCGAAGCCGTCGACGAGCCGAAAGCCGCGCAGCCCGCTCGCCGCGACGGCCTCGTCGGTGTACCACGCACAGCGATCGCACGGCCGCGGGTACGCCTCGCGACCCCAGCCCATCTCGCAGGCGGGCTGGCCGCCCCCGCACGTCAGCAGGGCGATGTCGGCGCCGCGTAGCCGCAGCGCCTGGGCAATGGTCGTCTCCAGCGCACAGTGGTTCGGCCATCCGCGCAACGCCAGGACAAGCACGCGCGGGCCGGTAACGGGCGCCGCCGCCTCGCCGACTGCGTCGCCGAGGCGGCGGACCTGGTCCAGCGGCGCCAGCGCCTGCAGCGCGCGCCGGTCCAGCGGCCTGCGAACGCGCCCCGCCAGGCGATCGAGCGCCGATACGCGCCGGGGGAACGGTCCGCCGAGCTCCGTCGCGCGCTCGCGCAGGCTCATCGTGAGGCGGCCGCGAGGATGTCGCGCCACGGCGCATCGGTCCCGGCACGCGCCATGAGGTCGCGCACGCGGTCGAGATCCTCCTGCGTGTCGACGCTCCAGTTGAGATCGGCGTGGTCCTCTTCCACCTCGACCGAGCGCAGCACGAACAGGTCGGGCCGCTCACCGTAGGCGAACCACGTCACGTGCTCGCGAGCCGACTGAGAGGTGGCGATGCGGTCGATGCGGTGCAGCACGTCCATCCAGAGCGCCTCCGCATCCAGCCCCTTGGGGTAGCTGCGGGTGATGACGTTGGAGGCGTAGTCGCACGGCTCCGGGGCCTCGAGGAGCGCGGCGATCACGCGGTCGACGACGGCTGGGTCCAGCAGCGGGCAGTCGCCCGTGATCCGCACGACGACATCGGCTCGTCGCGCGACGGCGGCGTCGTGGATGCGGCGCAGCACGTCGGTCTCGCTGCCCCGGTGGTGCGCGACCCCACGCTCCTGCGCAAGCGCCGCGAGCGGATCGTCGGCGGGGCGGTCGGTCGTCGCGAGCACGACCTCGTCGATGCGCTCGGCGGCGGCGAGCCGACGCAGTGTGTGCGCGACCAGCGGCATGCCGCCCACGTCCATGAGCACCTTGCCCGGCAGGCGCGAAGACGCCATTCGGGCCTGGACGACCGCGACGACCTTCACGGGCTCAGGCCTTCCGCAGGATCCAATACGTCAGGTCGTCCCAGCGGCCCTCGCGCTCGGACAGAAAGCCGCTGTCGAGCAGCTCCAGCGACGGGAAG
This sequence comes from uncultured Actinomycetes bacterium, assembly GCA_963825485.1. Taxonomy (GTDB): domain Bacteria; phylum Actinomycetota; class Thermoleophilia; order Solirubrobacterales; family Solirubrobacteraceae; genus CADCVQ01. Next base: position 32,378 of record CAWGTK010000027.1, on the reverse strand, counting down.
AGGCGCTGGTACAGCGCGCCGAAGTCCTGCTTGAAGAGCGCGCCCTTCTGGCCGCGGTAGGGCACCTCGGTCGGCTCGTCGGCGTGGTACTCGCCAGCGATGACGAAGCGGTCGGCGACCCGAACGACCTCGCGCATCATCGGCTCGAGCTGGGTGGCGGGATCCTGGTGGATGAGGACGCCCATCGTGAAGACAAGGTCGAACGTGCGGTCGTCGAACGGCAGCTGGGCACCGCTGGCGTGCCGGGCGTCCACGCCCGGCACGCGCTCGCGCAGCAGATCGAGCGCCGTAGGGTTGACGTCCACGCCGGCGACGTTCTCCGGTCCGAGCGACTGGGCGACCCACCGCAGGTTGCCGCCGATGTTGCAGCCGACCTCCAATGCCGTCGTGACACCCAGGCTCTCCAGCCGGCTTGCCCAGAAGTCGCCGCGCCCGGACTCTGCGTCCTTGTTGCGCTTGATATAGGCGTCGCCGAACTCCCCGGCCCACAGTGCTTCGAGCCGCGGGGTCGTGTCAGAGTCGGACATCCAGACCTGCCTCTCGCATGTGTTGTTTGACGTCGTTCGGCGTGTGCTGCGTGAAGTGGAAAATACTCGCGGCTGAGACGGCATCCGCCCCGCCGCGTAGCACCGCGTCGACGAAGTGCTGCGGCACGCCCGCCCCGCCGCAGGCGATGACGGGGATGTCGACGGCCTCGGCGACCGAGGACAGTAGCCGCAGGTCGTAGCCCTGCATCATCCCGTCCTCGTCGATCGACGTCAGCAAGATCTCTCCGGCGCCGAGCGCCTCGGCTCGGCGCGCGTACGCGACGACGTCCGTCGCCGCACGCCGGGTTCCCGCCTCGATCAGCACCTCGTGGCCGCCGCCGTCAACGCGCCGGGCGTCGATCGAGGCGACGACGCACTGCACACCGAATTCCCGCGAGCACGCCTCGACGATCTCGGGCGAGGTCACGATGGCACTGTTGAGGGCGATCTTGTCGGCGCCGTTGGCCAACAGGGCGCGCACGTCCTCGTTGGAGCGCACGCCGCCGCCCGCCGTGAACGGCATCAGGCAGACGTCGGCGAGATCGCGCAGCAGCCCGACGTTCGGCCCGCGGCGCTGGCGCGGGGCGTCGATGTCGAGCGCGATCAGCTCGTCGACGCGGCGCGCGGTGTACACCTTGCCGGCGACGACCGCAGGCCCGATCGGACGCCACTCGCTGAAGCGCTTGCTCTTGACGAGGCCCCAGTTCTTGACCTGCAGCGTGGGTATCAGGCGCGTCTTGATCACACGTTGAGACTAGGCCGCGACGGCGGCCACGCCCGGCTGCCAGTCCAGGAAGCGACGCAGAACGCCGAGCCCCTCCTCCTGGCTTTTCTCCGGGTGAAACTGCGCGGCGAAGATGTTGTCGTGCTCCAGGCAGGCGGGAAAACGCTCGCCGTACGTGGCCTCCGCGCTGACGTCGGCCGGATTGCCGGCAACGGCGTGGAAGGAGTGAACGAAGTAGAAGACGCCACCCTCGGGCACGAGCACCGAGCCCGGCCGGCCCTCGACGTTGTTCCAGCCGACGTGCGGGACGCGCAGGCGCGTCGCCTCGGGCGGGAACGAAAAGCGCCGCACGGAGGCGTCGATCCAGCCCAGGCCGTCGTGATGGCCGTGCTCATCGCTGTCGGTGCAAACGAGCTGCATGCCGAGGCAGATCCCCAGCACCGGCTTGCCCTCGTCGCGCACGAGCTGCGTGAGCAGCGTGTCCAGGCCCTGCCCACGAAGGCGCGCCATCGCTATCCCGAACGCCCCGACGCCCGGCAGGACGATGCGATCGGCCGCGCGCAGCGCGTCGTGGTCGCTCGTGATCGCCGAATCTGCCTTGAGGCTGCGCAGGGCGCGCTGCACGGAGCGCAGGTTGCCCATGCCGTAGTCGACGATCGCGACCATGCGCCGCCCGGCCTAGGCCGCGCTGGGCGCGCCGACGTCAGGCGAGATCTGGATCTGCACCTCGCCGTTGGCATCGCGGACGATGCGCCCGTCGGCGTCGGTGACGAAGATCGCCTTGTTCGTGAAGACGTCGAGCGTCTCGTAGAACTCGTCCTCGGCCATGCCGACGAACTGCAGGTATTCCTCGAGGTAGCGCCGCGGCACCTTGCCCTCGTACGCGCGCACGAGCTCGACCGCCTCGTCGCGCGAGATCCGCTCGTTGCGGATGTCGATCGACGCATGGTCGGTGGCGCGGCCGAAGCCGAACTTCAGGAACTTCAAGTAGTCGTGGACGCCGACGAACTTGCCGTCGAGGTTCTCGTAGTTCGTGTACGTCCCCTCTTGGTGGGGCGTCTCACCGATGTCACCGACGGTGGTGTTGATCTGAAAGCCGTTGTCGAGCACGGTGCGCAGTTGCGTCCGCGCGTCCCACTTCTGGTAGTAGCCGAGGAAGATGCCGGTCACACCGACGTCGGCGAGCTCATCGTCGGACGGGTAGCGGTAGGGCAGCAGGTCCGACGGGGTGATGCCCTCGACGCCGAGCATGTCGTCGATGCGGTTGCCCAGCAGCCCGCCGAACTCCTCGAGCCAGCGCCGGTCGATGTGGTTGTTCGCGGAGGCGCTCGCCGGCCCGCCGTACTCCAGCTGCGGGTTCTCACCGTAGATGATGAGCGGGATCCTGTAGTTGACGGCCACGCGCACGGGATAGGAGAAGATCCCGACGTGACAGGGCCAGCAGCCGTCGCCGACCCGCTTGAAGGCCTCGGCGAAGATCGCGCGGTAGACCTTCGGGTTGGGCGTGAACTGGATGTGATCGACGCCGAGCTGCTGCATCGACTCGATGTTCTTGCGACCGATCTCGGTGTAGGAGCACGCCGACCAGGTGACGGTCAGCGGGCGGTAGCCGAGCTCGAGGATGCGCAGCACCTGGTAGTAGGAGTCCTTGCCGCCCGAGACCGGGATGAGGCAGTCGTAGTTCAAGCCGTCCTTGGACTTGTAGCGCTCGAGGATCTCGATCAGCTCGTCGTGGCGCTGCTCCCAGTCGACGACGTTCTTGACCTCCGCTGAGCGGCAGGCGTCGCAGACTCCCTCTGCGTCGATGCCGAGATCGGGCTTCGTCTCAGGCATCACGCACCTCACGCAGTAGCGCACCGGTGGGGCCTCGGTCGAGGCAGGGTGAGGGTCGAAGGCGCTGAGGCCCTCCTCCCGGTCGAAGTCAGCGCTCATGAAACCTCGTGGATCGGGGGCGCGCGCGCAGCCGCGTGAGCGCACGCGCAGGACGACGTCAGAGTACCAACGTAACCCCTGCCGGCCGGGCGGGTTGCGCCGCCGTCAGCGACCCAGAATCGCGCCGACGCGCGGGCGCAGCCGGCGCACGACGGTGCGCGCGCCGCGGATCGGATGGGGTGCGGGGCGGCGCCCGGCGAGCTGCTCGCGCCGGCGCGCGATCTCTGGCGTGTGCTGCGCCTGCGAGGTCGTGACGAGCTTGCGCAGCACGGCGATCGTGCGCTCGGAGGCATCACCGTCGATGCGCCCGAGGTAGCGCTCGACGATCTCGTCGGCGCGCGCGGCCTCCGCGTCGTCGTAGGTGCGTGTGCGGGCCGCCTCGGTCATGGGCACCATCTGCGCTCGGTCGCGCACCACGTACACGAGGTCGTCCCACTCGGCGAACGGGATCAGCTGCGAGAAGATGCCCTGCGACTCCTCGTCCCAACCGGTGTAGACGACCGGCTTGCGCGCCAGCATCGCCTCGATCATCGCGGTCGACTGAAAGCCGACGAGGACGTCGCAACCCGCGATGAGCTTGCGCGCGTCGGCCATCGGGTCGACGAGGTGGACGCTGCGCCCGAGCAGGTCGCCGACCTCGCGGCGGATGCGGCGGCGCTCCGCCTGCCAGGGCTGCTGCGGATGCGGCTTGACGAGCACGCGCCAGCCGCTGCGCGCGAGCTTCCACAGCTCCTCCTCGGTCTCCTGGTGCAGGGCCGCCCACACGGGGATGCCCTGCCCCTCGCTCGGGTGGTGGTGGTCGACGTGGTAGGAGAGAAACAGCGCGATGGGGCCCGACTCGCCGTAGCCGAGGTCCTCGGGCCAGCGGTCCGGGCGGCGGTAGTAGTCAAAGCGGGGCTGCCCGATGACGCTGACCTTCGAGGCGTCGGCGCCCGCGCGGATCCAGAACTCCTTCAGACGCTCGCCGCAGACCGTCATGTGGTCGGCGATCGGCGGCGCGTAGGCGCGCACCGTGTCGGCGAAGTCCATGATCAGCCCGGAGATCGTGGTCTCCTTCTGCACGACGACGAGCGGGACGCCGAGGTCGTGGCAGATCTCCGGCGCGGCGCGCACGTAGAAGAAGATGTCCGACGGGCAGACGAACGCGTCGAACGGCGCGCGCATGAACTGCTCTTCGAGGATCGAGCGCAGCTGCCGTGCCCACGCCTGGCGCAGCGGCTCGAGCTCGGGTCGCGCGAACGGCTCGAGGCCGTCGGCGACCTCCTCGGGGAACACGCGCAGCGCCTCGGAGCGCAGCAGGTCGTAGGGCAGCGTTCGCAGCTCGTCGGCGGGGGCGAGGGCTGTCTGGATGCTCTCGATGTCCTGGGCGAAGAAGTGGTCGAGGACGAGTAGCCGCACGACCGGCTAGAGCGTCGCCGTAAGCAGCGCGTAATGGAAGTTCGTGGAGGTCGAGCGGAAGTCGTCGTCCGGATAGACGACGTACTCGTGAGGGGTTGCCACACCCAGATTGCGATACAGTCCGGCATAGTCGCGCGGGTAGCGATGGAAGTCGAAGTCGTGGCTCGGGCCGTGCAGTTCGAAATGCACCACGGCCTTTGACGCGATCCGGTGCATTTCTTGCACGACGCCTGCGACCATCTCGTGGGGAAGGTGCTCGAGCACGCCTATCGAGTACACGACCTCGATCGAGCCGGTTTTGAAACCGCCCAACTCGTAGACGCTGCGGACCTCCACGTCGGCGTCGGCGACGAGCTCCTTCGCCTTGGCGATCGCCTGAGGGTTGATGTCCAGACCGTGTAGCCGTGCGTCCTCGATCGTGCGCGACAACCACAGTAGGTTGCGCCCCGCCCCGCAGCCGATCTCAAGGAACGACTGCGCACCCAGCGGCGCGAACACGTCCTTGGCCAGCCACGCGCTGATGCGATTGGCGCTCGCATCCTGCGCGGCGGGATCGAGGTGCTCGTGGTAGCCGGTGAGCCCGCCCCACGTGGCCTGGCGACTGGCCGACACCTCGCGCTCGTCGGCTGGCATTAGGTAGTAGAAGGGGTGGTGGTTGGAGACGTTGTAGCTGCCCTCACCGAGGGAATCGCCGCTCGTTAGCAGGTAGCTCGCCCTGTCTCCGCTCGCGTCCTCAAGCGCGGCCGTGCGGATCCTGCACTTGCCGACAGCGTTCTTCGCCAGCACCTTGAGCCGCATGCTGGCCGACGACGGGTACAGGAAGAGGTTGGCACCGTCAGCCTCCACGACGTGGGTGCGCCGCGGCTGCCCGAGGGCCAGGTGCAGGCTGTTCGGAAGCGTCAGGCGTTTGCCTTCGATCGTAACGGTGGTAGGGCGCACGACCGCGGCAGGCTAGCAACCGGGCGACCCGGCCGGCAGGCATGGCGCGCGGCCGCGGAAGCAACCGCTCAGCGACGATGGCGTTGGGCGGATGTCTGCAGCCCCAGAGCCGCCCTCACCGTGGCGACCAAGACGTCTCGCTCGGGCCGCGGTAGGCCAACCGCGTAGAACGACGCCAGCGACACGGTGACGCTGACCAGGAACACCCCGCCGGCCTCGGCCACGTTGTCGCATCGCTCCGCGACCCACAACAGCGGCACGGCCGTCGCCGCCTGGCCCGCAACGCCCAGAAGGTTGGGTCGGACGATGCGTCCGAACCACTCCCCAAGGGCGACGTCGAACTCGCGGATCAGCAGGACGAGGTAGACCGGGAGCGCCAAGGCGTTGGACACGAAAGTCCCGATCACGACGCCCTCGATGCCAAGCGGCCGCACGAGTGCGAGCGACACCCCAAGGTTGATGACGAGCACGCCCGTCGTGACCACCAGCAGTGCCCGGAGCTTGCCCAGGCCAACGAGCATGGAGACCCCCACGACGTGCGGCAGGACGACCAGCAGGTACGCGAAGAACCAGCGCGTCGCGCCGGTCGCCTGGTTGGCGATGTCCTCGCCGACCCAGGTCCGGATGAGCGTCGCCGCGAAGATGAAACCGGCCACGATGACCGGCAACGTAACGGCGACCGTGTACGTCGACCCGCGCAGGTACATGTCGCGCAGGACATCGGTCTGGCGGCGGGCGAACGCCGTGGCCGGCAGCAGCGCGGACGACGCCACCGACTGCACGGTCGCCGCACCGGCATGGATCTTGTTCGCCACGTCGTATGGGGTGACGAGGCGTACACCGAGCACCGTGCCGATGATGACCTTGTCCATCTGGCGGTAGAGCGTTCCGATCACCCGCAGCGTCAGCAGTCCGCCACCGAACGTCATGAGGCGCCGCAGGACTTTGCGCGAGCACAGCCCGGGTCGCACCTGCAACTCGGGCATCGTGCGCCGCGCGAACACCACCGCGAGCACGAGCACCCAGGCGCTCGTGATGACCATCGATGCGGCGAGCTCGCGGATGCCGAAGTCAAGGGCCAGTACCGCGATGAACAACGCGCCTTGCACCAGCGCTCGGCCGAGCTCGATCGCCTGCCAGGCCACGAAGCGCTGAGCGCCTTCGAGGACCGCGAAGAACGCCCGCGAGGGCAGATCGAAGAGCAGCTGGCAGGCGACGAGCGCGAAGCAGGCCTGCGCCTCGGCGCGCAGCGGGCCGTCGATGCTGAAGACGTCCACGAGCACATGTGAGAGCCCGACCAGCGGCAACGTCAGCAGGAGCGCCATGACCCCGAAGAACGCTGCGGCGGTGGAGATTGTCCGGTCGACGGCGTCGTTGTCACCGTCCGAGCGCGCCTCGGCGATGTAGCGCACCGCCGCGCTCTCCACGCCGAGGTCGGCCAGCGCCGCGTAGCCACCGAAAAAGGTCAGCGACAGCGCCAGCGCGAACACGCCGTAGGCGGCAACCCCCAGTCCGACGATGAGAAAGGGCGTCAGCGCCAGCGAGATGACGATCGCGAGTACCTGGCCCGCGCCGTTGACCAGCGTGTTGCGGACGAGCCTCGCCGCCGAGCCCTCCAGGGTCATGTGCTCCTAGCCGTGGTGCAGGCTGAGAGGACCCTGGTCGTAGCGCATCAGCACATACGGCTTGCCGTTGCCGGTGAGCAGCGGGTCCAGCCCGATACGCAGGAGCGTGGCCTCCGGGAAGTCTCGCAGCGCCTTGCGCAGCTCCTTGGCTGGGAAGCGCACGCGATGCAGCTGACGCGGGCCGAACTCGAGCTTGTGCTCGAGGACGGGCACGCCGTCGGCGGTGTACACGCCGACCGTGCTGCTGCCGGGCTCCTCGGCGTGGTTGATCGCGACGATCTGCAGCTCGGTCAGACCCGTGGACTCCAGCAGCCGCCACGACCGCCACACGCCGCGCTCCACGCCGGCAGCGGCGCGCTTGATCTGCCATGCCACGGACGCGGTCGTGCCGAAGATCTCGCCCGCGAGCTTCTCGATCGAGTGTACGTACATGTAGTTCTCGCCGTCGTCGTAGTACGCCATCCAGAATGGCGTGTTGATCTCCACGACATCGGGCTTGGGCAGACCTTTGAAGTGGGCGCGGATGGCCTCGGATGGCTCGAGATCGATCGCGACCGTCCCCTCGCGGGCGTCGGCGCCCAGTTCGGCGAGCAGATCGCGCAGTTCCACGAACGCACAGCCGAAGCGCGCGATCGTGTGCTCGGCGTCGCCCAGCTTATGGCCTGCGGCGTCGAACACCTGCAGGTGCGCGGTCGCCGGCGCGTCGATGTCGGGCCAGAACGTGGAGTAGAAGTTCTGCAGGTGGATGCGGCTGTGCAGTCCGTCGTCCTCGATGAAGTAGTGCTGGTAGGCCTTGCGTGGCGGCTTGCCGGCGCGCGTTGCGCGCTGACGCACCTCCTTGACGGCACGATCCTTGGCCGAGTCGATGACGCGGTCCTTGACGGAGCTCATATGGTCGCGGGCACGGCGGTGTAGAGCGGGACGGAGCCGGCGTCGCGCGGCGCGGAGAAGAACTCCTGCTCCAAGCGCGCGTTGGCCTTCATCCGCGTCTCGCCTCCCCAGGTCGTGAAGTAGAAGATCGGCGGCAGGGTGTGATCGCAGGCGATCGCTCCGGAGCGCCGGTTGCGCGTCAGCGACAGCGGCACGACGGTCCCGTTCTTGGAGTAGCCGAGGAACATGCCGCGCCCGCCGCACTCACGGAACTCGTCCAGCACGCGGGCTCGCACGAGCGTCTCCGTGACGCTGACGAGGCGATAGGTGAACGGCGGCACCGCGGCCCATGCGCGAGCGATCCGCTGGCCGTCCGGGCCGAGGATCCAGAAGTCCATCTCGACTGTGTTGTCGTAGTCGAACCCGGTCGATAGGTTCATGAGGCAGAACAGGGTGTCGACGGTGTCGGAGACGATGACCTTGGGGGCCTGCACGACGGTGCTGCGCGTCGAGCCAAAACGCGCGTCGTTGAGCGGACCTGTCTGGTAGGCGACGCCCGTGATGACGCCCTTGGGCTTCTGGTGGAACTCGACGAAGTCGTCGGAGGAGAACATGTGTGCCATGAGTTCCTTCGTGGCGACGTCGGTCTTCTCCGTCGAGGCGAAGCGCTCGGGGACGAGATGGAGCATGCCGAGGATGTCGCCGCCGGTCGCGCCCGACAGGTTCTCGAGCACCTCGTCGACCGAGATCTTCGCGATCTCGCCCGGCTGCAGCTCCGCGATCTGGCCGGTTGTCCCAATGTACGCGCCGGACTCGTCCCAGGCGCTGAGCGACACCATCATCGGCGTGGCGAGCAGGCTCGACGAGGGCAGTCCGTTGTTGATGGTGACGCGCACGCCGTACCCCAGACGCCGCGGCATCGGGAAGGTGCAGGTCCGGATGAAACGCGTGTCGAAGTCGGAGATAAGCGTGGGAGGAGCAGGCAAGTTCTATTCCTGTTGTCGCTTTCCGGCAGGGCCTCGCGTTACTCATGCGAACTAGAATGGCGCGGTGACCGACCCAGGAGCACCGACGAGTCTAGCCGTCCTAGGTTTCGGATCGATCGGCAGAAGACACGTTGCAATCGCTCTCGAGCACGGCTACGACGTACGTGTCTTCGATCCTTCCGTGCGCGATGGCGGAACCACTAGGGTGCGCTTCGTGCAGAGCGCGGACGAGGCGCTGGAGGGGGCGCACGCGGCGATCATCGCGTCGCCGACGAGCGTCCATCTCGAACAGGCGACGCTCGCACTCCAGCACGGGTGCCACGTCCTCGTCGAGAAGCCGCTGGCGACGCGCGCCGCCGGGGTGGAGGGACTGCAGGCCCTCGCGGGCGAGCGCGGACGGCTCTTGGCCGTGGCCATGAACCTGCGCTTCCACCCGGGGCCGCGTGGGGTCCACGAGGTCGTTGGTACCGGCGCGATCGGGCGGCCGCTACTGGCGCACTTCACGTTCGGGTCCTATCTGCCCCACTGGCGCCCACAGGACGACTACCGCCATGGCTACAGCGCACGGCGGGACCTCGGCGGCGGGGTGCTCCTCGACGTCATCCACGAGATCGACTACGCGGTCTGGATTCTCGGCGCGGTCGACAGCGTGTCGGCCCACGTCGCGCAGGTGTCCGATCTTGAGGTCGACGTCGAGGACATGGCAACGGTGCAACTGCACTTCACCGACGGCGCGGTCGCGTCGGTGGACCTCGACTACCTCGATCGCTCCTATCGGCGCGGGTGCCGGATCGTGGGCAGCGAGGGCAGCGTTGCGTGGAGCTGGCATCAGGAGCACATCGTCGTCTACGGGTCCGACGGCGAGGAGGAGGTGCGCCCGACCCCGTCGGATGTCGGGCCGAGCTACCGCGATCAGCTCGCGGCGTTCCTTGCGGCGGTCGAGAACGACCATCCGCACCTCGACGAGACCGGCCTCGTCACGGGCAACGAGGCGCTGCGCGTGCTGCGGATCGTTGACGCGGCGCGGGAGTCGTCAAAGCGGCGCTGCCGCGTCGCCGTGCCGGCGTCGTGATCTCCGATCTGACGATCGCGATCCCCGCCTTCAACGACGACCCAGACGTCTTCGGCCACGTGCTCGACCTCGCGATCGCCCACGGCGACGGAGCGCCGATCATCGTCGTCGACATGTCCACGGGCGACGGCGTCCAGCGGCAGTGCGCCACCCGCTCTCAGCACGTCAGGCACGACCACTTCCCGCAGTCCGGGGGCGTCTCGCACTCGCGCAACCGTTGTGTCGCCCTGGCCGGCACGCGGTACGTCACGTTCCTGGACTCCGATGCTTTCGCCGAGGCCGGCTGGGCCCGCGCGCAGCGCGCGCGGCTGGACGACGAGCGCGTGGCGGTCGTCGGTTCGCGGATCCTTGGGGCCTTCGAACGGCGCCCGCCGCGGCTGATGCGATCGGTGACCGCGTCAGACTGGTTGTCGCTGTTCGACCTCGGTTCCGCCGCCGTCGACGTGCCGCGGATCATCGGCACGAGCTATGCGCTCGATCGCGAGCGCGTGCCCGGTCCGCCGTTCGACGAGTCGATCGGCCGCCGGCCCGGCTGGCCACTGGCGATGGAGGAGAACGTGCTGTGCGAGGCCGCGCGGACGGCTGGCTGGCGCGTCGTCTACGAGCCGGCCTCGGTCGTACGGCACCGCATCCCGGCCGAGCGCGCGAGCTGGCGCTGGATGTGGCGCCGCGCGCACACCGCCGGCCGCGAGACGCGCGCGGCCGGCCGCTTCGAGCCGATTCCGCGCCCGCCGCTGACGCGGCTGGACCGCGCCTTCCAGGCCGCGGTCATGGTGCCGTTCGGCCTCGGTGTGCTGGCCGGACCCGGCGAGCGCGGTCAGGCGACGAGCCGGTAGGCCTCGACGTGGCGCCGCGCGGCGGCCGCCCAGGTGTAGCCCGCGGCCCGCGCCGGCCCGGCCGCGCGCAGCCGCGCGCGCAGCCCCTCGTCGCGCGTCACGCGGCCGATCGCCGCGGCGATCGCGTCGCGATCCTCGGGGTCGAACAGCAGCGCGGTGTCGCCGCAGACCTCGGCCAGCGAGCCGCGCCCCGACGCCGCCACCGGCACGGCGCAGGCCATCGCCTCCAGCGGCGGCAGCCCGAAGCCCTCGAACAGGCTCGGGAAGACGACGGCCGACGCGCCGCGGTACAGCCCGGGCAGATCGCCGGCCGGCACGTGGCCGAGGTGGCGCACCCGCTCGTGTCCGGCCAGGAGGCGCTCATTGCCGTAGGTCTGGCCGGTGAGGATCAGCCACAGCTCGGGGTCGTCGAGCGCGGCGAACGCGTCGAGCAGCCGCGCGTGGTTCTTGTGCGGCCACATGTTGGCCGGATAGAGCACGTAGCGCTCGGGCAGCCGCAGGCGGTCCGGCGGACCCGGGCCGTCCGGCGTGAAGCGGTCGTGGTCTACGCCGAGCGGGATCGAGAGGACGCGGTCGGCGGGCACGCCGACGTGCTCGACGATGCCCTGCCGGGCGTGCTCGGAGATCGTCAGGACGAGGTCGGCATCGCGCGCTGCGCCGTCGTAGGCCCAGGCGCGCAGGCGGTGCTCCAACCCAGTGAACATCTGCGGCAGCTCGTGGTGCTGGACGTCGAGCAGCGAGACCACGCGCGGCACGCCGCGCACGCGCGGCACCGGCACCGTCGCCGGGTAGTGAACGACATCGTAGTCGCGCCGGGAGAGCACCGGCAGCGCACGCCCGGCGTTCATCGCTGCGAAGCGCGTGGCCGGGCGATCGCCGGGGCGGTAGGAGCGCACGTGGCGCAGCGACACGGGGCCCCGCGCGTAGGCGGCGTACGGCCCCATCACGTGGCGGCTGGCGAGCACCGTCACGCGCTCCGGGCCGCGGCCGGCGGCGAACTCTCCGAGCACGCCGCGGACGTTGCTCTCCGAGCCGCCCACGCGCCCGGGAAACAGCGTCAGAAGGCTCACCGCGACGTGCACGCGCACACCCTATGCGCGCACGGCTGGACGGTATCCTCGCCGAACGCGGCGCAACTTCGCCCGCCAGCCGGCGTCCTACCCCGCAGACCCTTGCCTCCCGCGCGAACAGCCCTTGCCGTGGTTCCGGCGTACAACGAGGCCGACACGATCTCCGGCGTCGTCTCCGCGCTACACCGCCACGCGCCCCAGTTCGACGTCCTCGTCGTCGACGACGGCTCGACCGACGACACCTCGCAGCTCGCCCGCGCGGCGGGAGCGCGCGTCGTGCGCCCGCCGTTCAACCTCGGCATCGGCGGCGCGGTGCAGACGGGCTTCGTCTTCGCACACGAGGCCGGCTACGACCTCATGGTCCAAGTCGACGGCGACGGCCAGCACGACGCGCAGGAGCTCGGCAAGCTGCTCGAGGCGATGGCGCCCGGCGTCGACATGGTCTGCGGGTCGCGCTTCCTCACCAAGGGGGGCTACCTTGCGCCGGTCAGCCGGCGCGCGGGCATCCACCTCTTCGCCTGGCTGCTGTCGCGCTTCGTCGGCCAGCCCGTGACCGATCCGACGTCCGGCTTTCGCCTCTACAACCGGCGTGCGATCAAGCTCTTCGCCGACGACTACCCGCACGACTACCCCGAGGTCGAGGCGGTGCTCATGCTCCACCACCATCAGCTGCGCATGTGCGAGGTGTCCGTGCGGATGTTCCAGCGCGGCGGCGGCAGCTCGTCGATCAGCTCCGGCAAGTCGGCCTACTACATGGTCAAGGTGCTGCTGGCGCTGTTCATCGGGCTGGCGCGCAAGCGGCCCGTCATCGAGCCCGGCGATCGCGCGCCCGTGGCCGCCGCGTGATGGACGTCCGCGTCCAGATCGTCGGCATCGTCGGTGCGGCGCTGCTGCTGCTGACGATCCTCGAACTCGTGCGGCGCCGCCGGCTGCTGGAGCGCTACGCGCTGCTGTGGCTGCTGGCGGGGGCCGTCCTGCTCGGCCTGGCGATCTGGCGCGGGGCGCTGGAGGAGCTCGCCACGCTCGTCGGCATCGCCTCGCCGCCGAACGCGCTGTTCTTCGTCGCGTTCGGCTTCGTGTTGGTACTGCTGCTGCACTTCTCGGTCGCGGTCTCCCGGCTCACCGATCAGTCGAAGATCCTCGCGCAGCGCGTCGCCCTGCTCGAGGAGCGCATCGGACCGGCGCAGGCCGCGCGGCGGGCGGACGGCGAGGACGACGACGGCGAGCCCACCGCGCTCGAGGCGCGCGCGAGCGTTCCCTCCGGCTCGGCCTAGAGGACCGGCGGGGCACTCGCCTCACCGCGGCCGATGTTCGAGATCCTTGCCCTCTGGGCGTTCCTGCTCGCTGCCTGCCTGCTCGTCGGGGAGGCGGCCTCCCGCCTCGCCGGCCTGACGCGCTGGTCGTGGCTGTCGGGCACGTTCGGCCTCTGCATCCTGCTGGTCGTCGGCGCTGCGGCGCCGAGCCTGCCCGGCCACGCCAAGACCGCATTCGTCCTGATCGTTGCGCTGGCGCTGGCCGCGGCGGCCTGGATCGCCCACAACGACCGCCACGACCTCATGACGCTCGCGCGGCGCGCGATCGACCCCGCGGCGCTCACGCTGCTCGTCCTCGCCGCGGCGCTCATCCCGTTCTTCGCCAACCAGCGCGTCGGGCTACCCGGACCCTCGTTCAACAACGACTCGCACTTCCACCTGTGGGCGGCCGAGTACCTGGTGGCCGGCGAGACCGTGCCCGAGCGGGTCCTCGGCCACGGCTATCCGCTGGGGCCGCACGGCCTCGCCGCCGCGCTCGCGAGCGGCTTGGGCAGCAGCGTGGAGCTCACGTTCACAGCGCTGCTGATGGTCGTCGTGGGGCTGACTGCGTTCGCCGCCCGCGGCGTGCTGACCGACCTGTGGCGCCCCGCCGCGACCCTCGCCGCGCTGCTGACGTCGATGGCGTACCTGCTGGCGTCCTTCTACGCGCAGGCGGCGTTCAAGGAGACGATGCTGGCGCTGTTCGTGCTCACGCTCGCCGTGCTGCTGCGCGAGCTCGTCGCCCAGCAGCGGATCGCGCCGCGGGCCGCTCCGCTGCTGGCGCTGCTGGCCGCGGGCACCGTGCTGATCTACAGCTATCCCGGGCTGGCCTGGATCGTCGGCACGGTCGGGTTGGCGGCGGCCGGGCTCCTCGTCGTGCACCGCCGCCGGCTGCGACCCGACATCGTGCTGCCCGCGGCGCGGCGTGCGCTGCCGACGCTCGGCGTGCTCGCCGCGGTGCTGCTCGTCGCGCTCGCCTCGCAGGTGAACCGGCTCGTCGACTTCTTCGATCAGCTGTCGCTGTCGCCGGCGGGCAGCGGGATCATCCCGGAGACGAACATCGGCAACCTCGTCGGGCCGATATCGCCCTACGAGGTGCTCGGGGTCTGGCTGCGCGAGGACTTCCGCTTCGGTCCCTCGCACGAGTTCCGCGGCGGCATGCTCGCGGGCGTGGCGCTCGTCGCGATGCTGTTCGCGGTGGTCTGGTGGCTGCGCCGGCGCGAGGTCGTCGTGCTCGCGGCAGCGGGCGCGTCGGCGCTGCTGTACTTCGCGGTGCGCGAGGTGGAGTCGGCCTACCTGGCGGCCAAGGCGCTCGTCATCCTGTCGCCGTTTCCGGTGCTGCTCGTGACGCGGGCGCTGCTGGCGCGAGCACGACGACCTCGCGCCCCGGAGCTGCGCCTCGCGCACGTCGCGGTGACGGCCGTGTTCCTCGGCGCCGCCGGCTGGTCGAGCTTCCTCGCGCTGCGCAACGCGCAGGTCAACCCGGACACGCACCAGCGCGAGCTCGTCTCGCTGCGTCCGCTGCTGCACGACCGCAGCGTGCTCTTCCTCGGATTCGACGACTACATCGGCTATCGCCTGTTCGGCGCCGAGGTGACCGACCCGCCGGTCCAGGAGGCCCTGCCCTTCGAGCTGCGCAAGCCGTTCGCCGCGGGCGCGGCGCTGGACTTCGACTCGGTGACGAGGGAGACGCTGGATCGCTACGAGTTCGCCATCACGACTCGCACGGCGTTCGGCAGCCAGGCGCCGCCCAACTTCGCCCTCGTTCGCCGCACGGCGTCCTACGAGGTCTTCCGGCGCAGCGGCAGAACGCCGCCCAACGCGCTGCTCGAGGAGGACGAGGGTCCGGGGGCGACGCTCGACTGCGCGGGCAACGCGCGCCATCGGCGGCTGGCGGCGCGCGGCGGCGATGCGCTCGTGCGCGCGAAGCCGGTGCTCGTCCAGGGACCGCCCGGCATGGGCGCGGGGTTCACGGTTCCCGCGCAGCTCAGGCTGCCGTCGGCGGGCCGCTGGGAGCTTTCGATGCAGTACGCCAGCCCCCAGCGCATGACGATCTCCGACGGCGCCGGCGCGGGCTGGCGGATGGTGCCCAACCTCGACCGGCTCGGGCCGTACTGGCGCGTCGGCGACCTCGAGACGAGCGGTCCGCGGACGCTGCGCCTCGCGCTGCACCTCGAGCGTCCCGCGGCGTCGCTGCTCACGGCCGACAGCCAGTACGCGCAGATCGGCAAGATCGCCGCCGTGCGCACCGACGTGGCGCCGCGCAGCGTGCCGCTGCGCCGGGCGTGCGGCCGCTACGTCGACCGCTACTCGCGCTGAGCGCGCCGGCAGCCGCCGTCGGCCGGCGTCACGCGGATGCTGTACAGGTGCACCCCGACGGTGCGCCCGTCGGGCAGCGGGCGGACCGCGTTCGTGCTGATCGTCACCGTGCGCTCGCGTTCCGGCGCCACGCACAGCGTCAGCTCGGCGTCGCCGCTGATCGAACCGGGGTAGGCGCGGGCGCGCAGCGTGCGGCCGCCCTCGCTGATCGCGAACGGGCTCGGCTTGACGCCGCCGACCGGCAGGTCGACGTTGACGCGGACCTGCTGGGCGCGGCCGTCGGTGCGGGGGAAGACTCGCACCGTGGCCGGCGTGCCGCGCACGATCCAGCCGTCGGGCGCCGCGCCGCTGGCGATCCAGCCCGCGCGGTAGGGCCGTTGGACGTCGAAGAGCTCGAGGCCGGGGTCCTGCGGGATCACCGTGCGGTACTCCGCGAGCAGGTCGCCGCGCGGGCGAAAGACGAGCTGGCTGCGGGCGAACACCATGTACCGCGGCTGGTGCCCGTCGACGGTGCGGATCGCGCCGCCGGTCTCATCGAGCGACATCGACTGCTGGGGAAACGGCGTGTTGTCGCCGAAGTACCCGGCGAGGACCAGGCCGCGGTTGACGCGCTTGTTCCAGAACTCCGCGTTCCACCACACGCGCTGGCTCGTGTACGGATCGCCCAGCGGCGACGGCGCGAGCGCCACGTCGCCGGCGGCAGGCAGCGCCTCGTCGATCCAGTCGCGCTCGACGAGCGGGACCCGGTTGACCGCGCCCCCCGAGCGGTTGATCGTGGCGGCCGTCCCTTCCGCGACGTAGTCGGCCTGGGCGAGCGCGAGGCCGAGCAGCGGCAGCGTGGCGAGCGCCAGCGCGACCTGCGGGCGCGCGCGCCGGACGAGCAGCGAGACCGCGACGGCGGCGATGAGCGTTCCCCACGCGAACACCGTCACGGGCGACAGCTCGTCGATCCCGAAGGCCGATCCGATCCGCTGCGCCTGGCCCTCGAAGACGCGATGAAACTCCGAGGCCGGCGAGTTGGCGTAGAGGCCGGTCTGGGCGGCGAAGCTCACCCCGGCGGTCTGCAGCAGCCAGAACGTGATGCCGGCGCCGAGGGCGAGGCCGATCGGGCGCCCCCGGCCCTGCGTCAGGCACGCCACGGTCGCCACGATGATCAGCGGAGCGACGTAGAAGAGGTAGCGGTCCAGCGGACCGTCGGCGTGGCCGAGCCCGAAGATCGCCACCTCGTAGGCGAGGAGCGCCCCGACGACGAGGGCGGTCAGCGCGAACGCGTGGCTGCGCCGGTCCAGCGGGCGCACGAGGCTCGCCAGCGCCCACCCGAGCGCGAGCGCCAGCGGGACGATCCCGAGGCCGCCCGCAACCAGGATCAGGTTGCTCGACATCGCGTTGGCGAGGCCGTCCGGCAGCGCGCTGCCCTCGAAGACGGTGTTCTGAAACGGCCCCAGGAGGCGCTTCAGCGGGTCGCCCGGCAGGAGCAGGAGGACGAGCCCGAGCGTCACGAGCGCCCCGAGCGGGGCGTGCGGGCGCAGCCGCTCGGGCAGCTGGCCGCGGTCTGCGCGGCCCGCATCGGTGTGCGCCGCGGCGCGCGTCAGCCGTGCGAACACGAGCTCGTGGAGTACGATCAGCCCGGGGAACGTGATCGCCAGGCCGATGAACTGCGTGCGCGCGAAGAAGGCCACGCCGATCGCGGCGAGCGCGACGGCGTCGCGGCGCAGCGACGGCACGACGAGCGCGCGCTGGATCGCCAGCAGCGCCCAGACGAACGCCGGGTAGGCCGCGGACTCGGTCATCACGACGCCGGTGATCGCCGCCCATGGCACGACGACCGCCAGCGCCGCCGCGACGTAGGCCGGCAGGCGCGCGACGCCGACCTCGCGCGCGAGCAGGTAGACCGGGATCGCGGTGCTCGCGAAGAGCATGGCGTTGACGGTGTGCAGGAGCTGGTAGCCCTCGGGCGCGGAGAGCAGCGCGACGGCCGGGGCGATGAGGATGGGGTACAGCAGGCTCAGCAGTTCGACGTGCTCGCCGCGCAGGGTGGGCCGCGGAAACGAGCCGTCGCTGAGCGACTGGCCGAGCTTCAGGTACTGCAGCTCGTCGGTCATGATGTACCACTCGCTGACGTTGCGCGTGTGGCGCCACGCCAGCAGCGCTGCGAGGACCACGAGCGCGCTCAGAACCACGGCCGGGTGGGCCAGCCGTGCCAGCCGACCCCGAAGGATCAACGCACGCGGCGCTGCCTCAGCGCGGAGATCGCTCTCCGCAGACGCTGGCCCGGACCGCCGTCCGTGCCGCCCCCGCGCCGCACGGCGAGCTCCCGGCGGGCCTGCGCGAGCTCCGATTCGAGGCGCAGCTGCAGCTTGCGCGCCTGCGCCAGCTCCTCCTCGAGCGCACCCGCGGCAGGTGCGGCCGGCGCGGCGGCCGGTGGCGCGTGCTCGGCGAGCCCGGGCGTCGGGTCCGCCGTCACTGCTGCCGCCGCCGCAGCCGCTTCCGCCGCGCCGGAGGCGGTATACGGGCCCGAGCCCTCCGCGATCGTCGCCTTTTCGATGCGCCGGTGGTAGACCTGCGTGGACTCGAACACCCGCCGCCCGACGAAGATCCCGCGCGTGCCGAGATCGATCGAGCGCGTGACGTCGAAGCCGGCGGCCCCCATGAGCCCGCGGACGCAGGCGGAGTTCGGCGACCAGTAGTTCGTGTGGTCGCCGTGCAGCGAGTCGCCGGGGTGAAACTGCATGAGGCACAGGTCGTCGAGGCGCCCGTCCATCTGCTTGAGCGTCGTGAAGCTGCCGTCGCGCTGCAGCAGCGACGAGTCGAGGATCTGCGTCTCGACCGCCAGCACCGCGGCCTCGTTGCAGACGTCCCACAGGCGGTCGAGGACGAGCAGCGGGTCGCGCAGGTGGTACATGACGCCGAGGAACAGCACGATGTCGAAGGTCCCGTAGCGCGCAGGGGTGACGTTGTAGACGTTGTCGACGGTGTACTCGACCTTCGACCCGAGCAGCTCGCGCGCGACCGGAAAGCCGGTCTCGCCCGGCTCCATGTAGTCGATCGCGACGACCTCGGCGCCGCGCCGCTCGAGCTCGAAGGAGAAGAAGCCGTCGCGCACGCCGATGTCGAGCGCCCGCAGACCGTCGCAGCGATCGGGCAGGCCCAGGCGCGACAACGTGGCCGCCGTCTTGTTGATACCGGGCGTGACGATGCCCGGCCTGATCTCGATCTGGTGATACCAGTGCGGGACCGCGTCGATCCGCGCGCGTATCTCCGTGTCGGTTGCGTTGCTCACGAGGCGCTGACGATACCGGGACCCCCAGCTTGAGATCGTCGTTCGCCCGGTAGCGTTAGGCGCCGTGACGACCGCCCCTCCGCCGCGTCCGGCGATCATCGTCGACCGCGTTTCCAAGACCTTCCGCATCCCCCGCGAGCCGGCCTTCACGATCAAGGAGCGCGTCCTGCACCCGGTCCGCCACCGGGTCTACGACGCGCTGAAGGCGCTGCAGGACATCGACTTCGAGATCCGCGAGGGCGAGTTCTTCGGCATCGCCGGGCGCAACGGCAGCGGCAAGAGCACGCTGATGAAGTGCGTCGCCGGCATCTACGCCGTCGACAGCGGGTCGATCCGCGTGCGCGGACGGGTCGCGGCGTTCATCGAGCTCGGCGTCGGCTTCAACCCGGACCTCACCGCGCGCGAGAACGTGATCATCAACGCGGTCATGCTCGGCCTCAGCCCGGCGCAGGCGCGGCGACGCTTCGACGCGGCGATCGAGTTCGCCGAGCTCGAGGACTTCGTCGACCTCAAGCTGAAGAACTACTCCTCCGGCATGCAGGTGCGCTTGGCCTTCGCCGTGCTCGTGCAGCTCGACGCCGACATCCTGCTGATCGACGAGGTGCTCGCCGTCGGCGACGCCGCCTTCCAGCAGAAGTGCATCGACACGCTGAACCGCATGCACGACGAGGGCCGCACGATCGTGCTCGTCACGCACGACATGAACGCCGTCGAGCAGTTCTGCGACCGCGCCGCGCTGTTCGAGGGGGGCGCGATGATCGCCCTCGGCGACTCGGCGCGGATCTCGCACAACTACACGCAGATCAACTTCGACCGGGCGCGCGCGCTGGCCGAGGTGCAGCGCCCGCGCTACGGCAGCGGCGCCGTCCAGGTCGAGCAGGCATGGTTCGCCGACGCCGACGGGCGCCCCGGCGAGATGCTCGAGCAGCTGCGGCCGTGCTCGTTTCACATGCGCGTCGCGGTGCGCCGAGACGTGCCGGCGGCGAGCTTCGGCGTCTCGATCACCGACGCCCAGAACCGCAACGTCTTCACGACCTCCACGACCTGGATGGGGCAGCAGAGCGGACCGCTGAGCGCCGGCGAGGAGCTCGAGGTCAGCGTGCGGTTCGAGAACCGCTTCGCGCCCGGGCGCTACTTCGCGACGCCGCTCGTCGCCAGCGAGTCGGACTCCGAGCTGATGGACCTGCGCGAGCAGTTCGCCACGGTCGTCGTGACCGGCACGCGGCGCAGCGGCGGCCTCGTCGACCTGCAGCACGAGATCAGCTTCGCGCGCGTCGGCGCCGCTGCGGCCCGCGTCGGCGGCGAGGAGCTCGATGGCGGCGGTTGACGTCACGGCGCAGTTGCGCACCGTCTCGCCGTCGGCGCTGAGCGGCGACTGGCGGCGCACGGTCTACCTCGCGTTCACGCTCGCGATGACCGAGCTGAAGGTCCGCTTCTTCGACTCGGCGCTGGGCTACCTGTGGTCGCTCATGCGCCCGCTGCTGTTCTTCGCCGTGCTCTACGTCGTGTTCAGCCAGATCATCCCGCTGGGCGACGACATCCAGCACTACCCGGTCGTGCTGCTGATGGGGATCGTGCTCTACACGTTCATCTCCGAGGCCACCGGCGACGCGGTCGAGTCGATGATCCACCACGAGAGCCTGATCCGCCGGGTCGCCTTCCCGAGGCTGGTCATCCCGCTCGCGGTCACGGTGACGGCGGGCTTCAACCTGCTCATGAACCTCATCGTGGTGTTCGGCTTCATGGCGCTGCGCGGCGTCGACATCCGCTGGACGTGGCTGGAGCTGCCGTTTCTCGTCGGCCTGCTCATGATCGTGGCGATCGGCGTCGGGCTGCTGCTGTCGGTGCTCTACGTGCGCTTCCGCGACATCAAGCCGATCTGGGGGGTCTTCCTGCAGGCTCTCTTCTACTTCACGCCGATCCTCTATCCGGTCGAGGCGATCATCAAGCGCTACCCCGAGCTCGTGAAGTTCGTGATGTGCAACCCGCTGGCCGCGATCAACCAGCAGGTGCGCTACGCCGTCATCGATCCGACGGCGCCGAGCGCGGCGGCGGCGATCGGCGGGGTCGGACGCCTGCTCGTCCCGCTCGTCATCATCGTCGCGCTGTTCGTCGCGGGCCTGCTCTGCTTCGCACGCATGGCCCCGCGCATCGCCGAGGAGCTCTAGCCATCTCCATGGACATCTGCACGATCATCGCCGCCAACTACGCGCCGTTCGCCCGCGTGCTGGCCGAGTCGTTCGCCGAGCACCACCCCGACTGGCGCTGCTTCGTGCTCGTCATCGACGACCACGACGGCCACCTGGACCCGGCGACGGAGCCGTTTGAGATCCTCACGCCCGCCGACCTGGACATCGAGCACTTCGACCGCATGGCTGCGCTGTACAACGTGCTCGAGCTGTCGACGGCGGTCAAGCCCTGGCTGCTGCGCCACCTGCTCAACGTGCGCGGCGCGACGACGCTCGCCTACCTCGACCCCGACATCGAGGTCCACGGCAGCCTCGGCGAGCTCGAGTCGCTGCTGCACGAGCATCGCCTCGTCGTCACGCCGCACCTCACCGCGCCGATGCCGCGCGACGGGCTGAAGCCCAGCGAGACCGACATCCTCATCGCGGGCTCCTACAACCTCGGCTTCATCGGCCTGGCGCCGGGCCCGGACACCGACGAGCTGCTGGACTGGTGGGGCGAGCGGCTGGCCACCGACTGCATCGTCGCGCCGGAGCGCGGCTTCTTCGTCGACCAGCGCTGGATGGACTTCGCCCCGGGCCTCGTGCCGAGCTTTCATGTCCTGCGCGACCCCGGCTACAACGTCGCCTACTGGAACCTCCCCTCGCGCGAGGTCAAGCGCCGAGACGACGGCTGGACCGTCAACGGCCGGCCGCTGCGCTTCTTTCACTTCAGCGGCTTCGACCCCGCCCAGCCGCACCTGCTCAGCAAGCACCAGAACCGCATCCAGCTCGGTGACCGCCCGGCGCTGCGCGAGATCTGCAAGCGCTACGCCAAGCGCCTGCTCGAGCACACCGACGCCGGCCGGCCGCCGTGGTCCTACAGGTACGACCGCCTTGCCGACGGGACGAGGATCGACGCCGCGATCCGCCTCGGCTACCGCCGCGCGCTCGAGGCCGGCGACATGACGGCCAGCCCGTTCACGCAGGCGGGCACGCGGGAGCTGCTGCGCTGGCTGGCCAGCACCCCCGGAGGGCCGAAGGCGCCCAACCGCTACCTCGTCGCGCTGCAGGAGACGCGCTCCGACCTGCGCGTGGCGTTTCCCGACATCAGCGGCGAGGACGGCCCCCGGCTCGTCGCGTGGGCGAAGACGATCGGCCGCGGCGAGGTGCCGCGCGCGCTCGTCCCGGGCGCGAAGGTGCTCGACGCGCCAGCCGCCGACGATCCGGCAGCACTGGGCGTCAACATCGCCGGCTACTTCGGCTCGGTGCTCGGCGTCGGCGAGGCGGCGCGCCAGGTCGCGCGGGCGCTCGAGGCGGTCGGCACGCGTGTGTCGATGCAGAACCTCGTCGCTTCGCACAGCCTGCAGGACGCGAGCCTTGCCGCCAACGGCGCCGCCGCCACGGGCGGCGGCACGGGGCGCTTCTCGACGAACCTCATCTGCGTCAACGCCGACGCCCTGCCGGCGTTCGCCGACGACGCCGGCCCGGGCTTCTTCGCCGGCCGCTACTCGATCGGGCTGTGGTGGTGGGAGGTGTCGGCCTTCCCGCAGCGCTGGCTGTCGTCCTTCGGCCACGTCGACGAGGTCTGGGCGGGCTCGCGACACGTCGCCGACGCGCTCGCGCGGGTGTCGCCGGTCCCGGTCATCCACATCACCCAGCCGGTGCTCGTCGAGGACCCGCCGCCGGCCGATCGCGCGGCCCTGGGCCTGCCCGCGGGCTTCGTGTTCCTGTTCTCCTTCGACTACGAGAGCGTGTTCGAGCGCAAGAACCCGCTCGCGGTCGTCGAGGCGTTCGGCCGCGCGTTCGAGGCCGGCGCGGGATGCTCGCTGGTCATCAAGTCGATCAACCACGAGCACGACGAGGCCAACCACGAGCGCCTGCAGGCCGCCGCCGCCCAGCATCCCGACGTGCACCTCGTCGATCGCTACGTCGCGCGGGTCGAGCTCGACCAGCTCACCGCCGCCTGCGACTGCTACGTGTCGCTGCATCGCTCGGAGGGCTTCGGCTTCACGATCGCCGAGGCGATGGCGCTCGGGCGCCCGGCGATCGCCACCGGGTACTCCGGCCCGCTGGACTTCATGACGCCGGAGAACGCGTACTTCGTCGACTACGAGCTCGTGCCGATCGGCGCGGACGCCGACCCCTACCCGCCCGACGGCGAGTGGGCGCAGCCGAGCGTCGAGCACGCCGCGCAGCTCATGCGCCACGTCGTCGCGCACCCCGAGGAGGCGCGCGCCCGCGGCGAGCGGGCGCGGGCGGACATCCGCGCGCGGCACTCGCTCGCGGTCGCCGGCCAGGTGATGACCGACCGGCTCGCGCGGGTCGCGGGCGGCTTCGTCCCCGGACCGCGGTCGGGCCGGATGCCGGGCCTGTTCGATCCCGCGCCGCTGCGCGAGCGCGTCGCGCACGGGCCGCTGACGCCGCGCGGCGCGCGCTTCGGCGCGCCGCAGCGGGCCGCGCGCAAGGCGCTGCTGCGCGCGCTGAAGCCCTACACGGCCTACGAGCGCAGCGTCGACGGCGAGCTCATCCGCGGGGTGGAGGCCGTCGACCGCGGCGTCCAGGCCACGCACCTGCGCATCGACGACCTCGCCCACCAGGTCGACGAGCTGCGCGGGGACATGGGCCTGGCGATGCGCTTCATCTCCTCCTTCGGCCTGCCCGCCGCCGACGGCCGCGCCGCGGGGCTGCAGCTCGCCGGCTGGCCCGAGGCGCCCGACCAGCCATGGTCGACCGAGTACGTCGAGCGCCACCGCGAGTTCGTCACGCGCGCGCTGGACGACCCGTCGCTGCTCGTGGCGATCAAGACCGGGCGGCCGCTGCCCAGCCGGTACGGCGTCGGCTTCGACGAGCGCGTCGTCGAGTTCCCCTGGACGGTGACGCGCGACCTGACCGGCGTCGTGCTCGACGCCGGCTCGACGCTGAACCACCCGCACATCCTGATCCGCGTGCGCCCGGCGGTCGAGGAGCTGCACATCGTGACGCTGGCGCCCGAGCAGCAGGCCTATCCGTTCCTCGACGTCTCCTACCTGTACGCCGACCTGCGCAGGCTGCCGGTGCAGGACGCCACGTACGACCGCGTCGTCTCGATCTCGACGCTCGAGCACGTCGGCATGGACAACGAGCAGTACGGCGACCACGCCCCACGCGCGGCGGACGCGGCCGCCGCGCTGGCCGAGGCCATCGGCGAGCTGCGCCGCGTGCTCAAGCCGGGCGGCAAGCTGTTCTTGACGGTTCCCTACGGAGAGCCGGCCGACCTGGGCTGGCAGCGGATCTTCGACGCCGCCGGCATTGCCGAGATCGCCGCGGCGTTCGGCACGCCGCCGGCGCGCACGGAGTACTTCCGCTATCACGAGGGCGGCTGGGCGCGCTCGGACGCCGACGACGCGGCCGGGGCGGTCTATCGCAACCACTTCGCGACGCCCGAGCCGGCCGCCGACCGCGCCGTGGCGGCCCGCGCCATCGCCTGCCTCGAGTTTCACCGTTAGCCTGAGGTCGTGGGAGATCACACCGCGTGGCGCGTGCCCGCCAACGACCTCGCGCGGCAGTGGGAGGAGATCGCCAGCGACGCGCTGGCGGCGGTCGACCGCGTCGGGCGCAGCGGCCGGCTGATCCTCGGCGACGAGGTCGCCGCGTTCGAGGCGCAGCTCGCCGACTGGTGGGGCGTGGCGCACGCGGTCGGCGTGGCCAGCGGCCTCGACGCGCTGGAGATCGCGCTGCGCTGCGCGGGCGTCGGGCCGGGCGACCGCGTGCTGACGACGCCGCTGACGGCGTTCGCGACGACGCTGGCGATCCTCCGTGCCGGCGCGACGCCGGTGTGGTGCGACGTCGACGAGACCGGCGGACTGGATCTTGCCGCGGCCGCCGCCGCGCTGGCGTCCGACGGCGCGATCCGCGCGGTGCTGCCGGTGCACCTGTACGGCCATCCGCTCTCCCCGGCGGCGCTCGCCGCGCTCGCCGACGAGCACGGCGTGGTGGTCGTCGAGGACTGCGCTCAGAGCGCGGGCGCGATGCGCGACGGTCGCCCGACGGGGACGGCGGGGCGCGTCAGCGCGACGAGCCTGTATCCGACGAAGAACCTCGGCGCGCTGGGCGACGGCGGCGTCGTGCTGACCGATGACGAAGCGATCGCCGCGCGGGCCCGGACGCTGCGCAACTACGGCCAGGACCGGCGCGACCATCACGTCGAGCCGGGCCTCAACAGCCGTCTCGACGAACTGCAGGCGGCGATCCTGCGCTCGGCGCACCTGCCGCGGTTGGACGGCTGGCTGCAGCGGCGCGCCGCGATCGCCGAGCGCTACGCGGAGGGGCTGGACGGCTCGGCGCTGCGGCCGGTGCGGCCGGCCGTTGGCGGGCGCTCCGCCCACCACCTGTTCGCCGTCGAGGTGGTCGACGGCAACGCGGTTGCGCCGGCGCAGGCGCTGGCCGCCGCGGGGGTGGCGGTCGGGCGCCACTACCCGGTCGCCTGCCCTGACCAGCCGGCCTGCGCCGACGCGGGAATCCGCCTCGGCGAGCTGCCGGTCGCCCGCCGCCTGGCGGCGCGCGAGCTGTCGCTGCCGATCCACCCGTACCTGACCGACGACGAGGTCGAGCATGTCATCGCAGCATGCTTGGCGCTCACCGCAACCAGCGCGAGAGGACGTCGCTAGGACCGTGGCCCGCATCTCCGACACACGGCTGATCGACTTTCCCGTCATCGGCGATCCGCGTGGCAACCTCACGTTCGTCGAGGGCGAACATCACGTCGACTTCGCCATCAAGCGCGTCTTCTACCTCTACGACGTGCCGGGCGGGGCGACCCGCGCCGGGCACGCGCTGAAGACGACGACGCAGGTTCTCATCGCGATGTCGGGCAGCTTCGACGTGGTCATCGGCGACGGCCACGAGCGCCGGGTGGTGACGCTCAACCGCTCCTACCACGGCCTCTACCTGCCGCCGCTCATCTGGCGCGAGATCGAGAACTTCTCCTCGGGCGCAGTCTGCCTCGTGCTGGCCTCGAAGGTCTACGACGAGCACGACTACCACCGCGACTACCGCGATTTCACGGCCGCCGTCGGGGCTCCCGCGGGCGACCTGAGCCAGTGGCGCAGCGAGCCGGCGCAGACCGATGACCGGCTGCGCGGCCGGATACCATGACGGCCGTGCGCAGGAAGGCGAGGGACCTGGCAGCGCGCGTCGCGGCACGCTTCCCCGGGGGCTCGCCGGCCCGGACGGATGCCAAGCTCGACGCCATCGCGCGGCGGCTGGAGGACATCGCGGCCGCCAGCGCGCAGCACGGCGAGCAGCTGCGGATCGGGATGGAGATCCTGCGCACCCTGCACGACGAGGAGGCGGCCAACCGCGTGCGCCTGCACGAGCTGCGGCGCAGCAGCGAGTACGCGCAGGCCTACGAGGATCCCGATCCGCTCGTCAGCGTGATCATGACCACGTACGACCGGGCCGACCTGCTGCGCGAGCGGTCGATCCCGTCGGTCCTCGCGCAGACGCACGAGAACTTCGAGATCGTCGTCGTCGGCGATGCCGCGCCCGCTGCGGTCGGCGCGGCGCTCGCCTCGTTCGGCGACCCGCGGATCCGGTTCGTCAACTCGACCGTGCGGGGGCCGTACGCCCACACGGCCGAGCACGCCTGGATGGCGGTGGGCACGCCGCCGTACAACCGTGCGATGGCCGAGGCGCGGGGCCGCTGGCTGGCGCCCCTCGACGACGACGACAGCTTCACGCCCGAGCACATCGAGCACCTGCTGGCCGCCGCGCGCGAACGCCGGCTGGAGCTCGTCTACGGCCTGCTGCGCTGCCGCTACCCGGACGGCAGCGAGGACTTCATCGGCGAGTTCCCGCCGGCGACCGAGTTCACGGAGCTGCGATCGTCGTTCGGGCTGCAGGCGGCGATCCTGCACACGGGGCTGCGGTTCATGCAGATGCACCTCACCGACCCGCTCTTCGGCCTCGCCAACGACGTCGCCCTGTCGCGGCGGATGATCCGCGCCGGCGTGCTCGTCGGGATGATCGACGAGGTCGTGTCGGACTACTACCCCGCCCGGGTGTGGGACCCCGCGCACCCGGCCCCGATCAACAAGTCCGCGGCACCGTCGCCTTGAGCGCCCGCGGCGCGCGCTGGCAGCTGCAGCGGGCCATCTGGGCGCTCACGCCGCCGGTGGCGCTGCCGCTCGTGCGCCGGGTCGCGCGGAGGTCTGGGCTGATCGCCGCGCCGGCGCCCGTGCCCGCGCCTGTCTCCCCCGAATCGCCGCCCGCGCCGCCGGCCGCAGCCGCGCCCGCGCCGCCGCCGCACTGGGAGTACGTGCCGGAGGGCTTCGCGCGCCCCGCGAAGGGCTGGGACGTGCAGGCGATCTCCGATGCCTACCGCGAGAAGTGGCCGTCCTACCTCGCCGCCATCGAGGGGACCAAGCCGCTCGGCGTCAACCACGAGATGCCGCGCGGCGTCGCGATCGGCTGGGAGGACCTCAACGCACACAACACGCTCGTCTCCTACGCCTACGTGCTCGCGCTCGCCGCCGCCGGGCGCGAGCGGATCTCGGTGCTCGACTGGGGCGGCGGGATCGGCCACTACCTGCCGCTGAGCCGTGCCGTCCTGCCGGGCGTCGCGATCGACTACCACTGCAAGGACGTCACGGTGCTCGCCGAGCACGGCCGCGAGCTGTTCGCGCACGCCACCTTCTACGACGACGACTCGTGCCTGGAGCGCGAGTACGACCTCGTGTTCGCCAGCGCCTCGCTGCAGTACGCGCCGGACTGGCAGGCGACGCTGGCCGGCCTGGCCGGGGCGACCGCGGGTCTGCTCTACGTCACGCGGGCGCCGGTCGCCCTGCAGGCGCCGTCCTTCGTCGTGCTGCAGCGCGCGTACGACTACGGCTACGACACCGAGTACCTCGGCTGGGTGTTCAACCGCGACGAGCTGCTCGCGGTCGCCGCCGGTGCCGGCGCCACGCTGCTGCGGGAGTTCCTCGTCTCGGCGCAGATCTCCGCCGCGGGCGCGCCCGAGGCGCCGGTCGGACACCGCGGCTTTCTGTTCGCGAAGCCGGCCCGCTAGCGCGCGCTTCCGGGCGCAGCACCGGGAGAGGTAGCCTCGCAGGGTGGTGCCGCCACGATCCCCGCCCGCGCCGGGACTGCCGCTCGGCGTCAACCTCGCCGGCTACCTCGACGCGACGGTCGGCGTCGGGGAGGCGGCGCGGCACGTCGCGGCCGCCCTGGAGGGAGCGGGCGTCGTCGTCGCGCGGGTCGGGCTGTCCAGCCGCGGCGCGCCGCGCTCGCAGGACGGCGCGCCGACGCAGCCGCCCACGCATCCGATCACGCTCGTCTGCGTCAACCCCGACGCGATGACCGGCGCGCGCGACGAGCTCGGCGACGGCGCGTTCGAGGGGCGCCACGTCATCGGCATGTGGTGGTGGGAGGTCGCCGCCGTCCCGGCCCGCTGGCTGCGCGCCTTCGACCTCGTCGACGAGGTCTGGGCCGGCTCGCGCTTCGTCGCCGACGCCCTCGCCGCCGTCGCGCCGGTGCCGGTCGTCCACGTCCCGATGCCGGTGCCCGAGCCGATCATCTCGGCGGCCGGGCGCGAGTCGCTCGGTCTGCCGGAGCACCGCTTCCTGTTCGGTCTCGTCTACGACTACGCGAGCGTCGCCGCGCGCAAGAACCCGCTCGGCCTGATCGACGCGTACCTGCGTGCCTTCGGCGACGACGACGGCGTCGGCCTCGTGCTCAAGACGCTCGGCGCCGAGCGCGCGCCGGAGGATCACGCCGAGGTTTTGGCCGCGGCCGGCCCGCATCCCGGCATCACGGTGATCGACGCGCACCTGCCGACCGAGGACAAGAACGCGCTCATCCGCGAGCTGGACTGCTACGTGTCCCTGCACCGCTCGGAGGGCTTCGGCCTGACGATCGCCGAGGCGATGCTGCTCGAGACGCCGGTCGTCGCGACCGACTACGGCGGCTCGCGCGACTTCGTGACGGCGTTCAACTCGCTGCCGGTCGACGCGCGGATGGTGCCGATCGGCCCGGGCCACGACCCCTATCCGGCCGACGGCGAGTGGGCCGAGCCCGACCTCGACCACGCCGCCGCCTGCATGCGCGCCGTGCTCGCCGACCGTGCCGGCGCGCAGGGCCGGGCGCAGCGCGCCTACGCCGAGGTCCTCGCCCACCACGCGCCGGCCGTCGCCGGCCGCGCGATGGCCGCGCGCCTGGCGCACGTCATGCAGCTGCCGCTCGACGGCGCCGGCCACAGCCCGCCGCTCGACGTCGGCGCCGTGCGCGCGCGGATGGCGACCGGACCGCAGGCCGCGCCCGGCAACGATCGCGGCGCCCGCGGCGCGGTCCGCGAGGCCACGCTGCGGGCGATGCGCCCCTACACCGTTCACCAGCGGCTCGTCGACGAGGAGATCCTGCGCGTGCTGCAGACCCTCGACGAGCGCGTGCAAGGG
Source organism: uncultured Actinomycetes bacterium (assembly GCA_963825485.1). Lineage (GTDB taxonomy): Bacteria > Actinomycetota > Thermoleophilia > Solirubrobacterales > Solirubrobacteraceae > CADCVQ01. The sequence continues at coordinate 2,911 of CAWGTK010000027.1, read as the reverse complement.
CTGGCCGCCGGCCAGCAGGCGCTGGCCGCGGAGCTGGCGCGGCTGCGCGACCACCAGGCTGAGAGGGAGTGACCAACCATGGGCTACGACACCAAGCAGGCGCGCCAGGACCTGCTCGACGCCGTCGGCGACGCGATCGACGACCTCGGGCGGGCGCTCGCGGCGCTCGGCGTCGCGTACGAGCAGCTCGACGAGCACCACGCCGACGAGCTCGAGGAGATGCTCTTCGCGCCGGTGCAGTCGTCCTACGGGCGCGCGCGGCGCACGCACGCCGAGTTCGCGACCCGCCACGGCCTGCCGGTGCGGACGTTCGAGATTCCGCAGCCGGGGGCGCCGTCGACGGGCGCCAAGGGGTTCGTCGAGGACGCGGTCGCCGCCGTGCACCACGCCGACGTGACGCTCGCCACGCTGCAGGACTCGATGCTGCCGATCGAGGTCGGCGATCCGCAGCTGCGCGCCGGCCTGGCCAACGTGCGCGAGCTCGTCGACGGCGTGCGGCGCAACGCGAAGGCGCTCACCCGGACGATCGGGCGCTGATCGCCTGGCGGTAGGCGGCGACGGTGAGGTCCGCGCAGCGTTCCCAGGCGAACTGCGCGGCACGGCGCAGGCCGCGCTCGCGCAGCGCCTCCTGTTGGGCGGGATCGCCGGCGAACGCCAGCAAGGCGGCGGCGAGCTCGTCGACGTCGGCGGGCGCGACGAGCAGCGCCGCGTCGCCCACGACCTCGGGCACGGCGCCGGCCCGGGCCGCGATGACGGGGGTGCCGCAGGCCATCGCCTCCAGCGGAGGCAGGCCGAAGCCCTCGTAGCGCGAGCAGAAGAGCAGCGCGTCGGCGCCGCGCAGCGCGCGCACGACCGTCGCGTCGTCGACCGCGCCGAGCATGTGGATGCGGGCGGCGTGGCGGGAGGAGCGCAGGCTCGCGAGGGTCGCCTCGTCGCGCCAGCCGCGGGCGCCGGCGACGACGAGCGCGTGCTCCAGGCCGGCGTCGGCGCAGCGCTCGAACGCGCGCAGCGCCGTCGCGAGGTCCTTGCGTGGTTGCAGGGTGCCGACGGCGACGAGGTACGGTCCGTCGACGCCGGTCACGCCGTCGTCGTCGTGGTCGTCGCCGGGGGTGAACGCCGCGTCGACGCCGAGCGGGGCGACGGCGACGCGGTCGGGGTCGAGCGCGAAGCGCGCCAGCAGCTCGCCGCGCGTGAACTGCGAGGGGGTCAGCACGATCGCCGCGCGGGGCAGCACGCGCTCGAGCACGAGCCGGTGCTGGAGCACGTTGGCGCGGCCCATCCACTCGGGGTGCACCCAGGGCAGGACGTCGTTGACGGTGATGACGAGCGGCGTCGCGAGGGGTGCGCCGGGCACGAGCGGCGACGGGCAGTGCAGCACGTCGAGGCCGGCCCGCGCCACGCGGCGCGGCAGCTCCAGCGGCAGCCAGGCGAGCTCGCGCACGAGGCCGCGCGCGATGCGTCCGGTGATGGCGCCGCCCTGGGCGAACGCCACGATTTCGACGTCGTCGCGGGTCGCCAGCTGCCCGGCCAGCGAGCGGGCGCTGCGGGCGATGCCGCCGCGATCGAGCTCGAGGAGCGTGAGCTCCAGGCCGACGCGCAGGGGGCGGGTCACAGCGCGGGCGCGGGCGCGGCCGCGGGTTCGGCGGCGACGAGCGGCGGCGGCGCCTCGCCGCGCGCGACGGCGTCCAGCGAGGCCGCCAGCTCGCGCGCGTTGGCCGGCGAGCGGTCGACGAGCACCGGCTTGCCCGGCCAGCACGAGCGCATCGCGGCGGCGAGGAACTGCAGCGTTCGCTCGCGATCGGGGCGGAACGCGAGCACCTCGGGCACGGCGCGGCGGATCTCGGCGAACGAGTCGACGTCGCGGGTCACGCCGTAGCCGGCGTAGAACGGCTGGCCGAGCGTGAGCACCGGACGGCCGTGCAGGAGGGCCTCCAGGCCGACGGTCGAGGAGATGACGACGGTGGCGGCGGCGTCGCGGACGAGCTCGTGCGAGGAGTTGCGCGGGGCGACGAGGCGGACGTTGGGGATCCGCGCCAAGCGCCGCAGCAGCGCCAGCCGGTTGCGCCCGATCGACATCGGATGCTCCTTGAGGACGAGGTCGTAGCCATGCGGCAGCGCGTTGGCGATCTGCTCGACGAGCGACGCCTGGTCGTGGGCGTGCGGGATGACGCGCAGGATCTTGTAGTCGTCGACGACGTGCAGCGGGAAGTAGACGAACGGGCGCTCCGCGCGGCGCGGCTCGTAGAGCGTGGTGGCGGCGGTTGCGCGCAGGCGCTCGCGGACGTAGTTGGTCACGAAGCGCTGCGGGCGCAGGTAGGCGTTGTCGCGGTCCTCGCGGGCGGCGACGACGACGTGGCGGGCGAAGTCGCGCAGCGTCGCCGCGGTGACGCGCGCCTCGCGGTAGTCGCGGATCGGCCGGTCGCGGGCCGCGTACTCGGCGATGAACGCCTCGACGTGCGCACGCTCGGCGGCGCTGATCGGTCGCACCTCGGCGGCGTCGACGATCGGGGCGTGCATCGTGTCGCGGTACAGCCGCAGGGGGCGCGGAAACAGCGTGTAGAACAAGAACAGCACGGCGATGCCGCGGCGCAGCGCGATGTGATGCGCAACCGTGCGCATCGTCTCGCTGCCGACCTCGGGGATCACGACCTCGGGCCCTAGCTCGTCGAAGATCCGCTCGAGCGCGACGAAGTGGCGCACCGTGCGCCGTACCGCCGCGCGCTCGTCGCCCTGGTCGACGACCCAGTCGGTCTTGTAGACGTCGCGCAGCGTCGGCAGCCCGTAATCGGCCACGATCCGCTGCGCCTCGCGCTCCCAGTCGGTGTCGTCGGCGACGGCGGCGAGCCGGTCGGGCAGGCAGATGGCGCCCAGCGACTTGGCGGATTGGCGCGAGAACGTGACGTGGTCGACG
>CAWGTK010000026.1:0-119802 GCA_963825485.1 uncultured Actinomycetes bacterium | reverse complement strand
TTCGCGGTAATCGACCCTGACGATGTACGACCGGCTCGTCGGGAGCGGCTTAGCGCGCCAACCCACCTCAGACGTCCACCAGAGATGATCAGGCTTGCGTTCGGGTAGCGAGCGCGGAGGAGAAATCCCTGCTGCGCGGCGCTGCGGTCACTGGGTCTAAGGCGTGTCACCGTGGAAGGTGTGGCGCGGGGCGGCGTGCACAGGCGATGCCGTCAACGACCCCGCGGCCGTGAGGCCTATGCCAGCGCTGCGCGCCCTATTGAGTCGGTGTCCGAGCCGGGCGCCGGCGTACTTCGCTGGGCGGTCGCCGAGGGCCCGGCTGATGGACTCCAAGAGCGCGCCGGAGTCTGACGCACGCTCGAACCTAGAGAAGTCAAGCTGCGCGGCAGCAAGCCACTCGCGAAACTCATGAGCGCGGGCCGGGTCATCCTCCCAACGGTGGGCGAAGTTCTCGTCTTCCATCGCAGGGTTTGAGACCCACAGGACCCCATGCTGCTCGATGTAGTCCGGCATCGCGGCCGTGACCGCCGCGAGGGTCTCGAGGAGCGTCTCTTCCGGTTGGTAGGCGCGGCCGGCGAGCGTCGTGATGACGATCGTGGCGGGCCCGGGAGTGTTCTTGCCGAGAAAGTACAGGTCTCGGTGACGCTTGAGGGCCTGCGTCGTCAATTGGAGATTCGTCTTCGCTTCCGACGGCGGTGCGTCTTCGATGTCGATTCCGCGAGCGGCGAGCACCTCGCGAGCGTCGTGTATCATCAGCATCCGACTGCGAAACCAGTTGGCGTAGCCGATGGGATCGGACGGCTGCCACCGCCCATTTCGCGTCGGTAAGCCACACCGCGGTCCCGCGGGTCTCATCGTTCGGGATAGCCGGCAGCACGTCCATGTGAAACGGCTCTCCCGGATAGATCAAGGTCCAGCAGCGCTTGCCCGACTCAAGCCTGGGGTTGCCATCGGGATCGCTGGCGACGTAAGCCCTAAGGGCTCGCCCGACGAGGGCCTTGAGCTCGTGCTTCGTCAGAGTGTCCCGGAGCAAGGCCAGCTGGCACACGAGGTCGATGTCGTGCTCGCGCGCTGGGTCACGGGAGCGACCATCGTGCCGAGTCGAATGGAGCCCTGCGTATATATCTCCCCGGTATAGGAGGACAGATATGAAGCGACGAAGCGCGAGACGTCGCGATAGCGGGCGACGGCTCGGGCGTACACGTCGTCGGGGATGTCGAGTCCTCTGATCGCGAACCCGAGTAGATCGTCGAGGCTGGGAAATCGGTTACTCATGAACATCAGATGCCTCCGATGGAATGGATGCCGTGGAACGGCGTGTATGGACGCGGGGAGTGCTTGGAGAAGGTGGACTGGAAGGTCGGGGGAACACGCGGCTGAAATGCGACGCGTGCCCTATGAGCTCGTCTGCATCGCAGTGGTCTAGGGCGGCTTGCTTCGGCACGACCGGGTCAAGGCGATGGACGTGTTCGGGCCCGACGAGATGCTGCGCGACAGCTCCGATGGTCTGTCCGCGCATCAGGATGTCGATCGCGCCCGGCCGTCGAGCCCACCGGAGGAGCCCGGCATTGTCGTGGCGCCTGCCACGCGTCTCGAGATCGTTCGTGGTTCCGACACTGAACACCCTAATTGCGTCGAGCGAGCGCTCGAACATGCTTACGGCCTCCGCAATCCCGACCAACACCGGATTGTTCGCCCATACACCACCGTCAACGAGTCGCACCTGGTGCTGCGGAAGACGAAACGTCGGAAAGTAGGTTGGCGCTGCTGTAGTTGCCATAGCGACCTGCCACATTGGGATCCGGTGATCCCGTCGCAACCGCTCGTGGTGGGAGGTCTTGAACAGGTGCACTGTGTTCTGACCGATGTCGTAGGACGGAATGACGAGCGGAACCACGCTCTCGCCAAGGAGGCGATTACCGAAGACGTCACGCAGCGCAGCCTCGAGTGGATCTGGGCCGTATTTCGCCCACCACATCGCCCGCACGGACCTCCATCGGAGCCGATTCGGGAAAATGGCTGCCTTCCTGGCCACATAGAACTCGAGGATTTGGCGTGGGGTCAGCCCGGCGCCGAGACCAAGGGCGATGACGCCACCTGTCGACGTACCAACGACAAGGTCGAAATGCGCAGCCACCGCGCCGCCAAGATCGTCCTCGAGGGCTGCCAAGAGTGCCGCCACGAATATCCCGCGGACGCCCCCGCCGTCCAACGAGAGAACCTGGAAGCGCTGCTGATCGTCCATTGCGCGCTCGCGGCTTCCGGCCCCTGCTCCTCTCGCCGCCCGCCATAGGCGCTGCGGGGCTCCGCCAGGCGTCGCCCGCTCGGATACCCGTCCATCGGCCTGGGATGCGCTCTCCACGCCGATTAGACTAGCACAAAGTCCACAAAGACGCTAAAGTGCCCGGCATGCTCGCCAACCAAAGTCTCCAAAGAGCGGAAAGTCGTTATTGTTGGGCCGCCTGCGGTAACCCGGTGGGATACCTCACGACGCTCGGAGGAAGCGCGATGGGCACAACCGACTTCATGAACGTGCGTCAAGCCGCCAGTCATCTTGGCGTGCACGAGAACACGATTCGCAACTGGGAGGAGAAGGGCATCCTGCACGGCATCCGTCTCCCAGGCTCCGGGTTTCGTCGCTTCCCAAGGGAAGAGATCGAACGGATGCGACGGGAGATGTTCGAGAGCTATGCACCCGCGGTGGAGTTGCCAGAGGAGACGCGCACGAACGTCCGCGGACATGTCGTCGACGGCGACGTCCTCTAGTCCGCTAGTCAGGTTTCGCACAGCCGATATGCCGCCTATCGACGGGGTAAGGTGCCCCGGCCATGAGCGGTGGGCATTTCCGACGACCCGAGGACGACGCCTACTACGTGGCACCTTGGTCGGCGGGGTTTCTGCAGGGCGATCTCTTCAATAACGTCCCTCTTGGGATCGCGGCGCCACCGGATGCTGTCGTGATCGCGGAGGGCGAACGCCGGTTCATCACGGGACCGTTCGAAGCTGGGCCGGCGATGCTTATTAGCCCTTCCTGCGCAATCGCGGCGCAGGGTCCCGCGGTACAACCCGGGCTATACGCGCATCCGGCACGAATCATGCTCCCAATTCGCTCTGTCGGCGTATTGGTCGAAGCGGGCGTCGTCCACGAACAGAATGTCGGTCTGCTTCGCGCCGACCGCCTCCGGAACTACTTCTACCTGCCGCCGACGCATGATCGCCAGGAGGGCGCTGCGCTGCTCTACCTCCCGATCACAGTCCACCACGACGTCATCGCGAACGAGCGAGTCGCGCAACTCAGCGGTGCGGCCTATTGGCACCTCCGGGTCAAGCTAATGGCCTTCTATGGGTCCTTCCTCCTTGACACGAGCGAGCTTGGTGATCCCCCCGGCGCGACCGACCGCGATCATTAGCCCTCAGCCCGAACAGGACGCTGCAGATCAAAAGCCCAGCGGTCAAGGAGCTCTTGAACCGTGTCGACATGCGGAATCAGCACGCCATTGCGTTCGCACAGGAGACGGTAACGGCCCTCCTGAACCTCGTTCCACGCAAGTACCGGCAGGCCCCATATCTCGGCGATCGATAGATCGTCGTGGTCCTTGGGGTTGAGCGCTATGGCAAGCACTCGATCGCCGCAATCGGCCGCATGCTGCTCGAGATCCACACGTACGCCGAGCAGAACCTTGACTACCCGGCGTGAAGGGCAGGACATCATAAGACAGACATTCTGTCGTGACATTCGGACGAGGGGTGACCTCGGCTGCATGTGGAGGGGCTTACGCATTGTTTCCACGCCGAGCAGCACGATGCTGGCGCCCTCGCCGGAGTTTCGCTTCTCGACGAACGGAGCACTCTCGTGGCCCGGCATCCGACTCCCGCCCGTCATCGGACGGTTCGGCGCCTACCGCCCGGCGATCCGCGCCAGATGCGCCCGCCACGTGCCTTCTGAATGCACCATCGCCCGGCCCCCGAAGACCGCCACCAGCGCCTCGCGCGCCCCGCCTCGCGGCAACGAGCAGACGAGATCCACCGCGCGCTCGACGCCCTCCTCGCGGGCGACCAGGTCGATCACCGTCCCGCCCAGCAGCACGGCGTCGCGCAAGGAAGGCGGGAAGTCGGGCCGGCCGCCTTCGCGCAACCGCCGCGCGATCGCGGGCCGCGCGTGGGCGGTCTGGCCGGAGAACCACTGGCCGGCCCCGGCGATCAGCCAGGCCCAGTGCGCCGCTTGCCAGGTCGAGCGCGGTGACCACGGCGGAGGCAGCGCGCGATTGCACTCCGCGACCACCAGCTGTACATACAACGCGGCGGGAGCGAGCAGAAGCATCTCGCGCGAACCCCCGACGTTCGCCGCGCGCGCTGCGAGCAGGCGCGGCGCCAACACGTGCAGGGCGTTGCCGCCGGTCCAGCCGGCCAGGTACCGACGAGCGGTGGGGGCGGTCAGGCGACGCACCACGGGCAACAGCGGCTGGGCGAGATCGAGCTCCACCGCGCTCGTGTGCAGCACGACCGTCACCTCGCCGGGCGGCAGCGTTCCGAACAAGGGCTCCAGGCGCTCGCGGGTGTCCTCGAGCAGACCGAGCACCTCTCCGACGGCGTCCTCGTCGCGCTCCTCGTGGCGGGCCACGAAGTTCTGCGACGAGCTTTCGATCCAGGCGGACATGGCCGGCCCGCCCTTCGCTACCGGGGCCGGTGGCCCTGCACTTCGACGACCTGCTGGTAGGTCGGGCGGTTCTGCCAGCCGATCATCGGCTGCGTGATACCGCCCGTCGCGCGGAAGACGATGGCATCGAAACAGGCCTGGTCGCCGGGCTTTCCCGCCTCGGTGCAGGCCGTGTCGCGATACAGCACGCGCGGATCGGCATCCAGCGAGGCCGCCAGCGCACCGCGCAGTGCGCTGCGACAACGCGACCGCATGCCCCCGCCGCAGTAGCGCTTGGAATACGGCTGGCGCACCCGCAGCCCCAGCACCCGCCGCAGGTCCTTGAACGCGTAGCCGTACCAGCCGGTCTGGTACGCCGACCCCTGGTGCGCCCCGCCGTTGTTCGGCGAGGTGTCCAACCCGTGCGCGCGCGTGAGGTCGTCGAAGAGCTCGCCGCCCAACGAGCGGCCGAACTGCGCGCGCATCCAGCGCGGCCAGAACGCGTCGAGGATCCGGATCGCGTCGCTGTGCTCGTAGACCCCGTTGCCGTCGCGGTCGCGGCGGTGGGAGCCATCCGCCACCCAGGCACGCAGCTTCGCCACCGCCTCGGCCATGGCGGGATCCGCCGGAACGCCGATCACGCGCAACGCCAGCGGCAGGATCTTCTCCGCGCGCAGGTCCGTCGTCGCCGCCTCGCCCATCGCCTCGACCAGCCCCGGCAGGTCGATCTTCGACGAACCCGCGATCCGCGCGTCGATCTCCTGATCGAGCATCTGCGAGCGGAACACCGACGAGAAGAGGTTCGTGTCGGCCCCCGCGTACCCACGCGCCTGCTTGTTGTTCCACGACGTGATGTACGGCTGGCCGTTGATCGCCTGCGGGTGCTTGCCAAACGACGTGTAGGCCGCGGTGCCCAGCTCAGCATCGAAGCCGCGCCACTCCAGCCGCGCCGGCATCGGCAGCTGCCCCGTCACCCCCCTCGCCCGCTGCGGGTTGCTGCCCGAGTTGAAGTACGCGATGTCGCGGTCGTCGACGTAGAGCCAGTTGAACGTGTAGCCGATCTTGTAGGCCGCTCGCTGGAACGATCGCGCGTCGCGCACCGCGTCGGGGCTGTTGAATGCCGAGAAGCCGCGCGCGGAGTCGATCTCGTGCATGTACGTCGAGCGCAGCCGCGTGTACGCCACCGGCTTGCCGCGGATCGTCGCCCGCCCGCTCACCAGCCCCAGCTGCGTGCGCTCGGCGCGCAGGCGCACGCTGCCGGCCGGCGTCGCGTCCGCCAGCGTCGGCGACCAGCGGTTCGTCTTCTCGAGCACCTCGATCGACTCGCACGCGCCGCGGAAGACGTAGTGCATCGACTGCGTCGTCGGCCTCCCGCCGCCCGGCTCGCACAGCTCGACCGCGAACGTGTCGATGATGTCCTGGCCGGCCGACGTCGCGCTCCACGCGTAGTCCTGGCCGCGGCCGAGCTGGACATACAGGTTGACCCCCGGGAAGGCCGCCCCGCGCGCGTCGATGCCCGGCGCGTGGACGTCCTGCTCCATGAGGATCTGTGGCGAGAAGTACGACGTCTGCGGGCCGAAGACGGCCAGCGGCCTGCCGCTCGCAGACTCCGCCGCGGAGACGACCAGAGCGTTGGACATGCCCACCGCGCGCAGTCCGCCCGGGAAGAACCCGCCCACGGCGCGCGTCCTCGCCCGCGCGGCGCCGGCACCGGCGCCGGCTTCGGCGCCCGCACCCGCGCCTGCGCCTGCGCTGCCGGTCCGCGCCGCCACGACAGAGTGCCGGCGCAGCGACCCCGCATCGGCGATCGCCATCCCGCCGCGTGCCGGCTTCTTCGGAACCGTCTGGTAGGGAAAGCGCCGCGACGCCTTGACATGGGTCGGCGCGTCGCCGTCCTCGTAGGCCGCCCACTCGCGCCACAGCCGCTCGCCGCGCCGCGCCCCGTAGCGCGCGCGGAAGGACCGGCGCAGCTCCATCTGCGTCAGCTCGTCGCCGCCGCCCTTGCCGAAGATCCCGCCCACGAGCGACGCCGTCGCGATGATGTCGGTGACCTTCCACGGATCCGGCCCGAGCGGCTGGCCGATCGCCGCGTACTCGCCGGGCATCTTCGTGACGTCCAGCCGCGCCTCCTCGATGTACTTGTTGACGCCGGCGACATAGCTCGCCGCGTCCACCTGGATCTGCTGCCCCTCCGCCCCGTAGAGGTCGTCGAGCTGGTCGATCTGGCGCTGCAGGTCGGCCTCCGTGTAGGGCGCAAGCGCCCACTGCTCGGCGTCCTGGCTGCGGTTGCCCGCCGCGCCGCCGGCGAACGAGCTCAGCTCGCCGCGGCCGGTGTGGCGCAGCGCGTCGATGAAGAACAGGCGGTCCTCGGCGGCGACGTAGCCCAGCCCGAACATCGCGGCGGCCCGCGTCGTGCCGTAGACGTGGGGGACGCCGTAGGAGCCGTCGCGGGTGATCGTCAGCCCGTCGATCGGCGAGTAGGCGCGGTCCTGATCACCCGGCGCGATGCCGAAGCTCGCATCCTTGAACAGCGAGCCGAGGTTCTCGTTCGTCACGCCGGGGGTGGCCGACAGCAGCCGCGCGTACATGGCGCGCTGGTCGTCGTTGTGGGCCGGGCGGGCGCCGGTCGCCAGGAACGCGGCCAGCTCGACGAGGTTCGAGCGCCCGTTCGCGCCCGGCGGCAGGACGTCGCGGAAGCCGCCGAAGTCATTCGCCCGGTAGGGCTGGACCTGCGCCGCAGCCGGGGTCGCGCCCGTGCCGAACGCGAGAGCGGCGAGACCGGCGATGAGCACGCGCTCAAGCGTCGTCACGTGCGCCGAACATTACCGTTCATTTGTCGTACCGGCGGCGGGTGCCGGCAGCCCCCACGCTGCGCTGTGGTGACTTGACCCCGTATGCCGGGGTGAACTCACCACGCAGCCGGGGGCGCGCCGTCAGGGCGGGGGCGGCTGAGCCGCCTCCCAGTCGAGCTCGGTGGCGATGCCGCGCGCGGCCAGGATCGCGTTGGCCTCGTCAAGCGAGCCGGCGTCCGCCACGAGCGCAGCACAGCGTGCCGCGCTGCCCAGCGCCACGACCGGGTCGAAGAAGAAGACCAGGCCGCCGATCGAGGTGAGCTGCACCGTGCGGCGCCCGTCGCGGATCGGGACGCTGCCCAGGCCGCCGCGCGCGCAGCGCAAGCCCATCGTGCTCGCCTCGGTGGGGATCTGCGCGACCGCCGCCTCCAGCCGGTCGAGCTCGGCGGAGCCGGGACCCCAGGAGCCGAGGTGACCGCCGGCCTCCGCCACCTCGGCCAGCCGCGCGAGCACCTCGTCGGGGGTCAGCTCGCCGTCGCAGCCGGCGCCGAAGATCGCGCCGAGCACGCCGACGCCGCGCTCGCGCAGCGGCGGCGCGGCCGCCAGGCAGACGGCGTCGGCGAGCGGGCTGCCCAGGCCGGCCTCGTCGCCGTGGGCCAGCACGTCGCCGCCGACGTCGGTCAGCACGACGAGATCGCAACCCAGCGCCGAGCAGGCGCCGGCCAGCGCATCCGCGACCGCCGCCGCACCGCCGCCGATGTCCAGCAGCAGCACCGGTTCGCCGAGGTGGCGCGCCATGTGCGACTCGGCGAAGCGAAAGCCGCCCGGGCCGGTCGTGTCCGGCCCCGCCAGCGCGGCGTGCTCATTCAAGCGCTCGGCGCCGTCGAGCTCGTCGATGCGGCGCGGGCCGGCCAGGGGATCGATCGGCCGGCGCTCCCAGGTCAGCCCTCCGATCACCGCCGGGGTGCCGACCGCCGCGGCCAGCTCGGCCACCACCAAAGCGCCGACGACATCACCCCCGCCGCCGATCCCGACGGCGAGAATCCGCTGCGCCGCGGCGATCGCCGCGAGCAACTATCTAGACAAGCGCCGGAATGCCGCCGTTGGCGATCGCGCGGATCGCGTCGGCAGCACGCTCGAACTCGTCGTCCGAGAGGACCGGCGTACCTTCGAAGGGCAGGTCGCGCTGCAGCTCGAGCCAGGAGCGACAGCCGCCGTACTCGTCCTTGACGCGCACCGTCACCGGCCGCGGGATGCGGTAGGTGCGCAGCAGCAGGACGTGCAGTGGATGGCGGCGCTTCCACTCGAGGCGCTTCTCGGCGTAGTCGGTGCTCCACACGTAGAACGGCGAGAGCGCGTCGACGCAGCGCGGGTCCGTGATCGTGAAGTGATCGGCCACCTCGGCCCAGGCGCGGATGCGCACGCGATCGGGCTGCGGGAGGGGGTTCAGGCCGCTGCCGGCGAGCGCACCGGTCGGCGGCTCGCCATCGGCCCAGACGCCCTCTTCGAGTGCTCGCGCCAGCTCCGGTACGTGCGATTCGCGCACGCAGTCACCGCGCTGATGATCGAACGTGGGGTACAGGAAGAAGCGATCGTGCTCGACGCGGAAGCGCTTCTCGGACTCGCGCAGACCACCCTTACGCAGGGTGAGAAGCTGCTCGCCCTCGGCAAGCGCACGGACGGTGACCGCCCACTCTTTGAACGCAATTGGCATAGAACGAACCAGACGACGAGGGGACAAAACATGGAACGGAAACGAAATGAACCCGTTGTCTCGAATCAAGCCGGATCCGAGCAACGGGAAGGCGGCAATTGTGGCACAGATTCGCACAAATGACCAAATAACCCTGCAAATCCGGGGGTTCGCTTTGTGACGGTCAGGCGTTGAGACGGGTCCCGCCGTATGCTTCGAGGGCTTCCAGGAGCGCGACGAAGTCGTCGTCGGCGTGTCCGCGGGCCATCGCGGCGACGAGCACATCGCGCGCCCGCGCGGCGGCGGGAAACGGTGCGTTGGCGTTCTGCGCCTCCTCGAGGCAGAGGCGCACGTCCTTGAGCATGTGCTCGAGCTTGAACAGCGTCGCGTAGTCGTGCGCGCGCATCGGCCCGGCCTTGAGGTCGAGCATCGCCGAGCCCCCCGATCCCCTGCCCATCACCGTGACGAGCGCGTCGAGGTCGACCCCGGTCGCCTGGCCGACGAGCAGGGCCTCGCCGACGGTCGCCGCGTTGGCAGCGGCGACCGCGTTGTTGATTAGCTTGATCGTCTCTCCGTCGCCGAGCGGTCCGACGTGGACGACGAGCTCGCCCATGACCTCGAAAAGCGGCCTGGAGCGGGCAAAATCCTCTTCGCGACCGCCGGCCATGATCGTCAGCGTGCCGTCCTCGGCCTTCGGCGAGGAGCCCGTCACGGGGGCATCCATCAGCTCGATTCCCCGCGCCTGCAGCTCGGCCCCGATCGCACGGGTCTGCGCCGGCGCGATGGTCGACATGTCGACGCACAGCGTGCCCGCGGCCGCGCCCTGCGCGACGCCGTCGTCGCCGAGCAGCACCTCGCGTACCTGATCGCCGTCGACGACCATGCTGATGACGACGTCGCTGGCGGCGCCGACCTCGGCCGGTGTGGCGACGACGCTGCCGCCGTGCTCGGCGGCCCAGCCGTCGGCGGTCGCGCGGGTGCGGTTGTAGACCCTCAGCTCGTAGCCGGCGCGGGCGAGGTTCGCGGCCATCCGCGAGCCCATGATCCCGAGCCCGACGAAGCCGACTCGGCCGGGGGGAGAGACGGGCTCAGGCGCCATCACGGCCATGCTAGTGGCCCCCGCGCAAGCGTCGCCCGCGAAACGTCGGGCGCCGATCACCGCCAGGCGGCGTCCTCGGACGCTCGTTGTGCCGGGGGCACACCTTCGGTCCTGCGTCCTTGCCTGACGGCGCCGGCATCCCGGCGTTTCACGCACGACGTTCACGCGAGATCCACCAGTGCGGCGGGCGATTGCCGTTCCGTGCGCGCCGGGCTAGGCTGCGCCGTGTGACAGACCGAGCAACCTGCGAACTCGGCGGCGACGATGCCCACGGTTCCGACTAGCCCGACCCCCGTCGCCGCCCGGCTGCGCCACCGCCGCAACGCGCGCACGCTGACGGCCGGCCAGCTCGCGAACTACCGCCGCGCGATCACGGCGGCGCAGGCGCTCAAGGACGACCGCGGCTATCAGGCGTGGGCCGGAATCCACGGGCTGCCGCTGCCGGTCTCATGCACGCACAACTCGCCGCTGTTTCTGCCCTGGCACCGCGCGTACCTGTACTTCTTCGAGAAGGCCCTGCAGGACCGGGTGCCCGGCGTGACGCTGCCGTGGTGGAACTGGACGATGCGCCATGACGAGGGGATCCCGTCGGCGTACACCGCGACGCGCGATCCGCAGGGCGCGCCCAACCCGCTGCGCAGCTCGCCGATCCAGGCCTCCGGTCGCGAGCCGGGCGGACCGTCGCGCACCAACCGCATGCCCGGCCAGGAGGGCGCGCCGCCGCTGCCGACCCTGGCGCAGGTCAACGCGATCCTGGCCCTGACGGACTTCATGGACTTCCAGACGCAGGTCGAGGACATCCACAACGGCGTCCACGTCTGGGTCGGCGGCACGATGGGCAGCGTCGGCACCTCGGCGTACGACCCCGTCTTCTGGGCGCACCACGCGATGATCGACCGCATCTGGCGCCTGTGGCAGCTCAGGCATCCGGGCAGCGGCCCGCCCGCCTCCCTGCTCAACCGGGCCCTCGCGCCGTTTGCTATGACCGTCCGCGACACGCTCGACATGGACGCGCTCGGCTACGACTACGCGGTGACGACCGCGGCCGCCGGAGGGACCGGCTGATGGTCGATCGCTTCGTCTCCGCCCCGATCGACCTGCCCGCCCACGACGGCGAGGACCCCTACCGCGCCGATCTCGTCTTCTACGACGTCGACCACTCCGGCGCGTCGTACGAGGCGCGGGTGTTCATCAACGCCCCCGACGCCGACGCGTCGACGCCGCGCGACGACCCGCACTACGCCGGCTCGTTCTGCATCTTCGGCCACGGCGGCTGCTTCGGCGACATCGGCCACTGCGACGTGCCGACCGAGCGCGACCCGTTCGACATGCGCCCGCCGCACCAGCTCGTGCCGGCCTCGAAGACGGTCGTCGTCACCGAGGCCTACAAGCGGCTCATCGCGCCGGAGGACGAGACGATGACCGTCACCGTCGTGGCGTTCGTGCCGGGCGACAGCCCCAACGACGTGCTCCAGTTCGAGACCGTCCGGCTGCTGACCTACCAGTAGCGGGCGACGCGCTCAGGGGCCGGACGCCGGGGCGGCGCCGTGGCCGCCGCCGCCGGGCGTCTCGATCGTCAGCCGGTCGCCGGCCTCGAGCTCGCCGCCGGCCTTCGGCTCGAGCGCCGCTGCGTTGAGCAGGTTGCGCCCGCGCGCGCCGTCGGCGCCCCCGCCGGCGCCCGGCGGCGCGTGGCGGCGGCGCTCGGTGATCAGCGCGTAGGACATCGGCGCGAGCGCCTCGAGCTCGCGCACGAGCCCGTCGCCGCCGCGGTGGCGGCCGGCACCGCCCGACCCGCGGCGGATCGCGTGGCGCACGACGCGCAGCGGGAACTCCAGCTCGAGCGCCTCGACGGGCGTGTTGAGCGTGTTGGACATCGCGACGTGGACGGCGCTCGGGCCGTCGGCGTCCGCGCAGGCGCCCTGGCCGCCGCCCAGCGTCTCGTAGTACGTGAAGTCCTCGTTGCCGAGGGTGACGTTGTTCATCGTGCCCTGGCCGAGGGCGCGGCCGAACGCCGCGAGGACGAGATCGGCGACGCGGCTGGAGGTCTCGACGTTGCCGCCGGCTACGGCGGGCGCGTCGCCGTCGTCTCCGCCGGCGCCGGCGCGCGCGTCGAGCAGCGAGCCTGCGGGCGCGCGGACCTCGATCGGGCGGTAGGCGCCCGCGCTCGGCGGGACGTCGGGATCGGTGAGGACGCGGACGGCGAAGTAGGCGGCCGAGCGCGTGACCGCCAGCGGGCAATTGAGGTTGCCGCCGTGCTGCGGCGCGCTGCCGGCGAAGTCGAGGATCAGGCGATCGCCCTCGACGGTGGCGACGAGCCGCAGCTCGAGGTCGCCCTCGATCGCCTCGAGCACGTCGCGCGCCTCGCGCGGACCGTCGGGCAGGTCGGCGATGCAGGCGCGGGTGCGCCGCTCGGCGTAGTCGAGCACGGCCGCCGTCGCCTCGTGCAGGGCGGCCGTCCCGAGCCGATCGGCCAGCTCGACGAGGCGCTGCGCGCCGATCCGGTTGGCGGCGAGCTGGGCGCGCAGGTCGGCGCGGCGCTGGGCGGGCTGGCGCATCTGCGCGACGAGCTCGTCGATCGCGGCTTCGTCGAGCACGCGCGGGGCGATCACGACGCCCTCCTCGGCGAGCGTCGTCGAGTCGGCCGGCATCGAGCCGGGCACGCGGCCGCCGACGTCGGCGTGGTGGGCGCGGTTGGCGGCGAAGCCGAGCAGCTCCGAACCCGGCCCGCCCGGCCCGAAGACCGGCGTGATCACCGTGATGTCGGGCAGGTGCGTGCCGCCGCGGAACGGGTCGTTGAGGATCCAGGGGCGTCGCGCCGAGTGGTCCTCGTCGAGCACGGCGGCGACGGCGGCCGGCATCGCGCCGAGGTGGACCGGGATGTGCTCGGCCTGCATGACCATCTCGCCGGCGCGATCGAACAGGCCGCTGGAGCAGTCGCGGCGCTCCTTGATGTTCGCCGAGTGCGCGCTGCGCACGAGCGCCGCGCCCATCTCCTCGCAGGCGGCGCGCAGGGCGCCGGTGACGACCTGCAGATCGATCGCGTCCAGGCTCATGCGTTGCCACCCTCGCTGCTCTGGAGCACGATCGTCCCGGCCTCGTCGACGCTGCCGTGCCAGCCGGGCGGGACGGCGAGCGTCGCCTCGGGCAGCTCGCAGACGGCGGGACCGTCGATCCGCTCGCCCGGCGCCGGCTCGCCGCGCACGATCTCGGCGTCGTGCTCCTCGCCGGCGAAGACGACGGTGCGGCGCGAGCGCCGGGACCCGCCGCCTCCGTCGCCATCCGGGTCGTCGCCGCCGGCGAGATCCAGCTCCGGGCCGGGCACGCGCGCCGTCGCGCGGATCGTCACGACCTCGATCGCCGCGTCCGCGTCGCGATAGCCGTAGCGCTCGTCGTGCTGGACCTCGAACGCCTCGCGCACGCCGGCCACCGTGGCGTCGGGCAGGTCGCGCACGGTCAGCTCGTGCGCCTGGCCGCGGTAGCGCACCTCGTAGGTGACCTCGACGTCGACGCCGCCGGATTCCTGCTCGCCGAGGGTCGCCCGCGCGGCGCCGGCCAGCTCCTCGCGCGCCGTGGCCAGCGCGGCATCGGTCAGGCCGTCGCCGCCGAGCAGCACGGTGCGCTGCTCGCTCGCGCGGCGGTCGGCGGCGGCGAGGCCGAGCGCGCTGAGCACGCCCGATGCCCGCGGGCAGAGGATCGTCGTCATCCCCAGCTCGTCGGCGATCGCCGCGGCGTGCAGCGGCCCGGCGCCGCCGAAGGCGAGCAGCGCGAAGCGGCGCGGGTCGATCCCCTGCTCGACCGTCATCACCCGCAGGGCGCGCACCATCTCTGCGTTGGCGACGCGCACGATTCCCTCGGCGCACGTCAGCAGATCGAGACCGAGCTCGGACGCGAGCGCGCCGACGGCCCGCTCTGCCGCGCCACGGTCGAGCGCCACGCCGCCCGCCAGCGGGGCGTCGGTGCCCAGCCGGCCGAGCAGCAGGTTCGCGTCGGTGACCGTCGGCTCCTCGCCGCCGCGCCCGTAGCACGCGGGCCCGGGCACGGCGCCCGCGCTGCGCGGGCCGGCGCGCAGCGCGCCGCCGGGGTCGCGCCAGGCGACCGAGCCGCCGCCGGCGCCGACCGTGTGGATGTCGACCATCGGCAGCGCGAGCGGGCGGCCGCCGACCTCGCGGCCCGCCGTCTCGCGGACGGCGCCGGCCTCGACGACGCAGACGTCGCAGGAAGTCCCGCCCATGTCGAAGCAGACGAGGTCGGGGCGGTCGCTGCGGCGAGCGACGAGCGCCGCGGCCGCCGCGCCGCCGGCGGGACCGGACAGCACGGTGTAGGCCGCGTGATGCGCGGCGAGCTGCGCCGCCGCCAGGCCGCCGCTGGACTGCATGATCCGCGGCTCGGGCAGGCCGGCCTTCGCGGCCTGCTCGAGCAGCCGGCGCAGGTAGCGCGCCAGCAGCGGCGACAACGCCGCGTCGATCTCCGTCGTGGCAGCGCGCTCGTACTCGCGAAAGGTGCCGACGACGTCGTGCGAGAGCGAGACGTGCACGGCGGGCAGCGTCTCGGCCAGCGCCGCGCCGATCGCCAGCTCGTGGGCGGGGTGCGCGTAGGCGTGCAGCAGGACGACCGCGACCGCCTCGGGCTCCAGCCCGGCGACCGCCTGCGCGACGTCGCGCGCGGCGGCGTCGTCGAGCGCGCGCAGCACGCCGTCGGGGCCGCAGCGCTCCGGCGCGGCGACGCGGCGATCGGGCGCCACGAGCGGCGCGGGGCGCGCCACGCACAGCCGGTAGAGGTCGGCGCGCGCCTGGCGGCCGAGCTCGACGACGTCGGTGAAGCCCTCCGTGGCGACGAGCACCGTGCGTGCGCCGCGCCCCTCCAGCAGCGCGTTCGTGGCGACGGTCATGCCGTGCGCGAACGCGACGACGTCGCCCGCCGCGGCGCCCGCCCGCTCCAGCGCCGCCGCGACGGCGGCCATGACGCCCTCGGACTGGTCGTCGGGCGTCGTCGGCGCCTTCGCCGTGACGAGCCGCCCGCCGGTCGCGAGCACCGCGTCGGTGAAGGTCCCACCCACGTCGACGCCGAGCAGCACCGGCGGTCAGCCGCCCGCCGCGCCGCGCCGGCGCGCGAAGATCTCGACCGGCGCACTCGCGTCGCCGGATTCGAACCCGCGCAGTGCGATGACGTCGTCGCGCAGCGGCGGGTCGGGCGCGAGCCTGGGCATGTAGCCCATCTAAGCCGATGTTCGGCTGGACAGCGTCCGGGCGTTCGGAGAGACTTGGCGCCCGGACATGCACGCCCTCGGTCGCCTCCTCGCTCTCGTCGTCCTCGTGCTCCTCGCAGCGCCGGCCTCCGCCTCGGCGCTGACGGCCACGAACGCGCGCATCGCGGCCCACCCGGGTTTCGTCCGCGTCGTCGTCGACTTCACCGGCGGCACGTTCCAGGTCAACGAGGCCGACGCGACCGATCCGGCGCCCGCCGACGGAACCGCGCGCGTCGACGTGCGCCGTGCCGGCATCAGCACGCTGGCGATCGACCGCTCCGCGGCCGGCGTGCGGGTGCGCATCAGCCAGGCGACGAACCGCATCATCATCCGCATGGAGGCCGCGCGGCGCGCGTTGAAGTACATCCGGGTGAGCGGCCTGCACGGGCCCGAGCGGCTGGTGCTCGACCTCTACAGCGCCAGGCCGCCGAGCCGGGCGGCCGAGATCCGGGTCGGCCGCAACAACTGCCTGCGGCTGACGAGCTTCACGGCGGACGGCCGCGGGCTGCGGGTGCGCGGCGTCGAGCGCGATCTCTTCGAGGCAAGCTTCATCCTGCGGGTGCGCGACGCGGCGGGGCGCAGCGTCGGCCGGCGCATCATGACGGCCCGCGGGGCGTGGAGCGCGCGCGTCGCCTATCGCGTGACCACCGCGCAGACGGGCACGCTGGAGGCGGTCGCGGCCTCGGCGAAGGACGGCTCGCTGGCCTGCCTCGTGCAGGTCCGCGTCGGGCTCAATCCGTAGGGAGCGCGCGAGCGCGGCGCGCTACGCGGCCATCGAGCGCTCGAGCACGAGCTCCTCGGTCTCGGCGAGGTGCTGGTGCGACGGGCAGTAGCCGTTGTGGGCGAGCGGCATGCGCTGGCACGGGGTCCCGCGGCGCGTCGTGGCGCGGCACTCGAGCGGGTTGCCGTTGATGTCGTAGCCGTGCTGGGGCTGGCTGGCGAGCCATTCCTGCGCGGCGCCGACGTAGGCCTCGACGACGTTCCAGACGCGCGGCTGCACGCCGATCGGGAAGTTCGTGCGGATGTCGGCGAAGAGCGTGCGGGCGGGCTTGGCGAAGTAATGGCGGTCGGTGGCGAGACGCTCGATCGTGGTCTCGCAGGCGCGCAGCACCTCCGCCTGGCCGTCCCTCACGCCCGGCTTCGTATCGATGAGCGGCGACAGCTCGCGGTAGATCGCGCGACTGAACTGGTACATGGGCTCAGGATCTCCTTTCCTCGGGCTACTCCAGGCCGCGGCAGTCTGGCGCTCCCGTGTGAAGGTAAGAACGATCCCAATGTTGAGTTCGTATTAAGAGTTGACGGCCTGTCAGCTCCAGCGTGACGGATGCGGGCGCTCGTCCGCGCCGATCACCGTGTGGCGGTGGTGCAGCGCGGGGTCGGTGTCCGGGCAGTCCGTGCGCTGATGCGCGCCGCGGCTCTCCTCGCGGCGCAGCGCGCACGCGGCGATCAGCCGGGCGAGTGGATGGGGGTCGCCGAGCAGGCGCTCCAGGCCGGCGCGGGTGCGCACGATGCCGGC
This sequence comes from uncultured Actinomycetes bacterium, assembly GCA_963825485.1. Lineage (GTDB taxonomy): Bacteria > Actinomycetota > Thermoleophilia > Solirubrobacterales > Solirubrobacteraceae > CADCVQ01. Next base: position 102,821 of record CAWGTK010000026.1, on the reverse strand, counting down.
GTCGCGCCACAGCGCCGCCTGCGTCGCGCGGGCCGGACGCTCGAGCGGCGCGGCGCGGGCCGGCGCTGGGGTTTCGCCTGCTGCGGCGGGCTCGTCGAGCCCGGCGGCGGCGGCGCGGGCGCCGAACACGAAGCACTCGCTGAGCGAGTTGGAGGCCAGGCGGTTGGCGCCGTGCAGGCCGGTGCAGGCGGTCTCGCCGACGGCGTACAGGCCGGGCACGGTGCTGCGGCCGTGCAGGTCGGTGACGACCCCGCCCATCATGTAGTGCGAGGCGGGGGAGACCGGGATCCGCTCGCGGATCGGGTCCAGCCCGGCCTCCTGCAGCGCCGAGACGACGTTGGGAAACAGCGCCGGGTCGACGGCGCGCATGTCGAGGCCGACCGACGTCGCGCCGGTGGCGAGCTGCAGGGCGAAGATGGCGCGCGCGACCTCGTCCCGCGGCGCCAGCTCCTCGACGAAGCGCTCGCCGCCGGGGCCGTGCAGGGTGGCGCCCTCGCCGCGGATGGCCTCCGTTACGAGGAAGCCCTCGCGGCCGGGAATGCCGATGACCGCGGTCGGGTGGAACTGCAGGAACTCGAGATCGGCGAGCTCGGCGCCGGCGGCATGGGCGATCGACATCCCGATGCCCAGCGAGCCCGGCGGGTTGGTCGTGCGCGACCACAGCGCGGCGGCGCCGCCGGTGGCGAGGATCGTCGCGCGGGCGTGGATCGCGCGGCCGTCCTCGAGCACGACGCCGGCGCAGCGCCCCTCGTGCACCCAGGCACTGGCGGCGCGCGCGCCCTCGAGCACCTCGACGCGCGGTTCGTCGACGACGAGCGCCGAGAGCTGGCGCACGACGCGCCGGCCGGTCGCGCTGCCGCCGGCGTGCACGACGCGGCGCACGGAGTGCCCGCCCTCGAGGCCGAGCGCCAGGACGCCGCGGCGGTCGGCGTCGAAGCGCACGCCGAGCTCCTCGAGGTCGCGCACGCGCGCGGGCGCCTCGTGCACGAGCACCTGCGCGGCCGAGCGGCGCACGAGGTCGCGCCCCGCCGCCTCGGTGTCGGCCAGGTGCCGGGCGAAGGAGTCCTCGATCGCGAGCGCCGCTGCGATCCCGCCCTGCGCCCAGTAGCTGGCGGTCTGCGCGAGCGGGGTCGCCGAGACGAGCACCACCCGGGCGCCGGCCGCGGCCGCGCGCAGCGCTGCGTACAGCCCGGCCCCGCCGGCGCCGACGACCGCGAGGTCGCTGCTGATCACCGGTTCCTCGGGCACCCGCCGGGTACCGTATCCGGATGGCCGTCCCGGTCCTGTTTCGCCATCCGTCGTCGCTGGAGCACGACACGGGCGCGCATCCGGAGAACGCCCGGCGGATCGTCGCGATCGAGCGCGCCCTGACCGAACGCGACTGGCTGGGCTGGGACGTGCGCCTCTCGCCGGCCGCGACGCGCGAGCAGATCGGGCTCGTCCACCCGGCGCGGCACATCGACCGCATCGAGCGGTTGTGCCGCCGCGGCGGCGGGATGATCGACCTCGACACGCTGGTCAGCCCCGGGTCGTTCGACGCGGCGCTGCATGCGGCGGGCGGGGCGGTGGCGATGGTCGATGCGCTGTTCGGCGAGGACGGGGTGCGGGCGGCGGCGTCGCTGCACCGCCCGCCGGGCCATCACGCCGAGCCGGCGCAGGCGATGGGCTTCTGCCTGTTCGGCAACGTCGCGATCGCCGCGGCGCATGCCATCGAGGCGCGCGGTGCGCAGCGCGTGCTGATCTTCGACTGGGACGTCCACCACGGCAACGGGACGAACGCGATCTTCCATGCCCGCGACGACGTGCTGTTCTGCTCGATCCACCAGTCGCCGCTGTATCCGGGCACGGGCCCCGCGTCGGACGTGGGGCGCGGCGAAGGCGAGGGCTACACGGTGAACCTGCCGGTGCCGGGCGGGTCCGGCGACGACGTCTTCCTGTCGCATCTCGAGCACGTCGTGCGCCCGCTGGCGCGACGCTTCGCGCCCGACCTGGTGCTCGTCTCGGCCGGCTACGACGCCCACGCCGACGACCCGCTGGCGGGCTGCCGGGTCACCGACGCCGGCTTTGCGGGCATGGCCGCGCTGATGCGGGCGACGGCCGACGAGCTCGACGTCCCGCTGGGCATGGTGCTCGAGGGCGGCTACGAGCTCGGCGCGCTGGCGCGGTCGGTGGTGGCGACGCTCGCGGCGTTCGGCTCCGCCGAGCCGCCGGCGGTGCCGGACGTGGCGCTCGATCCCCTGGCGCTGCGGGCGCAGGAGCGGCTGGCGACGCACTGGCCGGCGCTGGCGTAGCGACGCGGGCGCCCGGCGCTACGGCGCGGTCGCCGGCCCCGGACTCGTCGTCGTGCCCGGTGTGGTGGTCGCGCCCGGTGTGCTCGAGGCGCCCGGCGTGGTCGAGTCGCCCGGTGTCGTGGTCGCGCCCGGCGTGGTCGTGGCCCCCGGCGGCGTGGTCGCGGGGGGCGTCGGGGCGGTGGTCGTCGCCGGCGCCGGCGTGGTGGGCACCGTGGGCAGGGTGCTCACCGCCGGAGGCGCGGTGGCCGGGGGCGCGGTGGTCTCGATCGCCGTCGGGGTCGTGCCGGCGGCGGGCACGTCGTCGTCGCTGGTGAGCTTGACGAAGGCGAAGGCCAGCAACGCCCCGGCGAGCAGGACGATCGCGCCGATCGCGACCGTCGGCATCTGCCAGTTCGGCGTGGGGGCCAGCCGGGTGCGGGCGGGCGCGCCGCACTCCAGGCACCAGTCCTGCTCGGGGCCGATCGGCGCCGAGCAGCGCGGGCAGCGCATCGAGCCCGGCTCGGGAAGCTGCAGAGCCGGAGGATCCTCAGGCGGTGGTGGGGTGCTCACGAGCCGTCGTCGTCAGCGTGCGGGGGCCGCATCGCCTCGGTCGGCTGCGGCGTCGGCTGTGGCGGCGGGGACTGTGGCGGCGGGGGCGGAGCGGGAGGCGGGGCGGGCGCGGGCACCGCCTGCAGCGGCGGCTGCGGCGGCTGCGGCGGCATGGCGATCGCGCCGCCGACCTCGCCCATGGCACGCGGCCCGCCGATCTGCAGACCGCAGTTGGGGCAGAAGTTCGAGTCGCTGGCGTGCAGGGCGCCGCACCGCGCGCAGGAGGTGATGCCCGGCTCGCGCAGCTCGTGGATCGGCCGCCGGTCGTCGAGGAGCCGCTCGAGCGCGCGCAGCTCCTGGTCGACGGCGGCCAGCGCGCCGATCTTCGCCTCGACGAGATCGGGCCGGTCGCGGCCGAAGCGGCGCATGTCGAACAGCAGCCCGCCGATGTCGCGGAAGGCCAGCTCGCGCGTGCGGCGCAGGAAGCGCAGGCGGCGGCGCAGCTTGCCGCGGTCGCGGAAGCTCGCGGTCTGCGCGCCGGCGACGGCGGGCTGCTCCTGGACGATGACCTGCGTCTGCGAGTCCGGCGAACCCGCGACCGGCGCGGGCGCGCCGGCCGGGGCGCCAGCGGCCCCACCGGGCAGCGCGGCCTTCTTGCCCCAGGGCAGGCGGTTGGCGCCCGGGCGCCTGCGAAGGAGGCCGGACGGAAGTCGGCTGAAAAGGCCGGGGCGGCTGCGGCCGGATGAGCCGGAGGCGCGGCGGCGGAGGATGCGCTGCATTCGTCCGGTCATGTCAGGGGCGCCGCGTGACGCAGGGCCAGCGCCTCGGCGGGCGAGTATAGAACAGCATCTGCGCAGACTTGTCACGGACGCGCGTAGATCGGTCACGCGATCGGACGCAGCATCCGTGCGGCACACCACATCCCTTGGAGGCCGCACATGCCGTACCGCACGATGGGCTGGATCCACGCGAACATCGCTCGCATCGCACGTGAGCAGTCAGGGCAGGGCACCGTCGAGTACGTCGGGCTCATCCTCCTGCTCGCCGGGCTGCTGACCGGCGTCGTCCTCGCCGCCAAGGGGATGAAGGACGGTGGCGGGCTGGCGACCGAGATCTCCAACAAGCTCAAGGACACGATCGAGTCGATCGGCGTCAAGAAGTAGGACCGGACGCGAGCAGCGGGCGCCTAACATGGCGCCCGTGCCGTCGCCCCCTCAGCGCACCGCTCCGATCGGCGTCTTCGACTCCGGCGTGGGCGGGCTCACGGTCCTGCACGAGCTGCTCGTCGAGTTGCCCCAGGAGGACTTCCTGTACCTCGGCGACTCGGCGCGCTTTCCCTACGGCGACCGCACGCCGGGCGAGCTGCGCGCCTTCAGCCGGCAGATCGCCGACGCGCTGCTCGAGCGCGGCGCGAAGCTCGTCGTCGTCGCCTGCAACTCGGCGACGTCGAGTGCACTGGCCGACCTGACCGAGCATGTCGCGCAGAGCGGCTGGGCGGTCGACGTCATCGGCGTCGTGGGGCCGGAGTCCAACCTCGCCGTCGCGCAGACGCGCAACGGGCGCATCGGCGTGCTCGCGACGTCGAGCACGGTGGCCAGCGGCGCCTACGAGCGGGCGGTGCTCGCCGTCGACCCGCTCGTGCGCCTCACGAGCGTCGCCTGCCCGCAGCTCGCGCGGATCTCGCAGGACGGCGCGCCGATCACCGAGCACGACGTTGCGCTCGCCCGTGAGTACTGCGCCCCGCTGCGCGCGGCGCAGGTCGACACGGCGATCCTCGGCTGCACGCACTATCCGTTCGTCCGCTCGCTGCTGCAGCGGGTGCTCGGCCCGCAGGTCACGCTGATCACCTCGGGAACGGCGATCGCGCGGCGCGTCCAGCACGCCCTCGATGCGCGCGACCTCGCCACGCCGCACACCGGCGAGGGCACCTACAGCTTCCTCTGCACCGGCGACGCGGCCGCGTTCGCGACCGTCGGCTCGCGCTTCCTGCAGCTGCCGATGGGCACCGTCGACCACATCGAGCTTCCCACCGAGACCGAGACCGAGACCGAGATCGAGGTACCCGCATGACGACCACCGCCGCCCCCGCTCGCTCCTACGACCGCGCGCCGGACGGCCTGCGCCCGACCACGATCGAGCCCCATTTCGTCAAGCCGGCCGCCGGCTCGGCGCTGATCACGCAGGGCGAGACGCGGGTCATCTGCACGGCGTCGGTGCAGGAGAGCGTGCCGCGCTGGATGGCCGGCAGGGGCACCGGCTGGGTGACCGCCGAGTACGGGATGCTCCCCGCGTCGACCGGCGACCGCAAGCAGCGCGACATCTCCAAGGGCAGGCTCGACGGGCGCAGCGTCGAGATCCAGCGCCTCATCGGCCGTTCGATCCGCGGCGTGATCGACTTCGCCGCGCTCGGCGAGCGCACGATCTACCTCGACTGCGACGTGCTCACCGCCGACGGCGGCACGCGCTGCGCGTCGATCACCGGCGCGTTCGTCGCGCTGGACCTGGCGATCCGCCGACTGCTGCAGGAGGGCAAGCTCGCGCGCTCGCCGCTGACCGGCAGCGTGGCCGCGGTCTCGTGCGGGATCGTCGCCGGGGTGGCGCTGCTGGACCTCGACTACTCCGAGGACTCGACGGCCGAGGTCGACGCCAACGTCGTCATGACCGGCGAGGGCGGGCTCATCGAAGTCCAGGCGACGGCCGAGCGCACGCCGCTGTCGCGCGCGCACCTCGACGACCTGCTGGCGCTCGCCGCCGGCGGCATCGAGCACCTGCGCGACGTGCAGGCACAGGCCGTCGTGTGAGGCTCGTCCTCGCGACCCGCAACGCGCACAAGCTGCGCGAGTTCGAGACGCTGCTGACGGGGCACGACGTGATCGCCTTGCCCGATGACGTCGAGCTTCCGCCCGAGACCGCCGACACGTTCGCCGGCAACGCCCTGGGCAAGGCCCGCGCGGCCGCCGCCGCGACCGGCCTGCCGGCGATCGCCGACGACTCCGGCATCGAGGCCGCGGCGCTCCGCGGCGCGCCCGGCGTGCGCTCGGCGCGCTACGCCGGCGAGCACGCCACCGACGAGGAGAACCTCGCCAAGCTCCTGCGCGAGGCGCCCGCCGGCTCGCCGCTCGCCTACGTCTGCGCGCTGGCCTACGTCGGCGAGGACGGCGCCGAGCAGGTCGTCGAGGGCCGCTGCAGCGGAACGCTCGCGCACGATCCCCGCGGCGACGGCGGCTTCGGCTACGACCCCGCGTTTCTCCCCGACGAGATGGACGGCGCGCGCACGATGGCCGAGCTCGAGCCCGCCGAGAAGGACGCGATCAGCCACCGCGGCCGCGCCGCCCGCGCCCTGCTCGCGCGCCTGCAGGACTGAACCGCCGATGGCCGGCCCGCTGATCGCCGCCGCAGCCCGGGACGCACGCGGCGGGACCGTCAAGACGCGCGCCGCCGCGCTGTCGATCGCCTCCAACGCGCTGCTCATCGCCCTGAAGCTGGCCGCCGGCGCGATCACCGGCTCGGTGGCGATCCTGACCGAGGCGATGCATTCGTCGATCGATCTGATCGCCTCCTTCGTCGCGTACTTCTCGGTCCGCGAGGCCGACAAGCCGGCGGACGCCGAGCATCCCTACGGCCACGCGAAGATCGAGAACCTCGCGGCGGCGATCGAGGCGATGCTGATCCTCGTCGGCTCGGGGGTGATCATCTACGCCGCGGCCCGCAGCCTGGCCAACGGTCCCGAGGTGCACTCGCTCGGCATCGGCATCGGCGTGATCGCGTTCTCGATCGTCGTCAACGTCGTCGTGTCGGCGAACATCGCCCGCCGCGCCCGCGCGACCGAATCGCCGGCGCTCGAGGGTGACGCGGCGCACCTGCGAACCGACGCGGCGACGTCGGCCGCCGTCCTGCTCGGGCTCGTCGTCGTCCAGCTGACGGGCGCTGTCTGGCTGGATCCCGTCATCGCGCTGGCCGTCGCGGGCGCGATCGTCTACGCCGGCGTCCGGCTGCTCGCGCGCGCCTCGCGCGTGCTCGTCGACGAGGCCCTCCCGCCGGAGGAGCTCGGCGCCCTGCGCGACACGATCACCGAGTTCGGCCCGCGCGGCGTCTGCGGCTTTCACAAGCTGCGCGCCCGCCGCGCCGGATCGCGGCGCTACGTCGACATGCACGTGCAGTTCGTCGGCGGCACGACGCTGGAGGACGCCCACGCGACGGCGCACGAGCTGCAGGACGCGATCAAGCAGCGGTTGCGCGGCGCCGACGTGCTCATCCATCTCGAGCCCGAGGGCAGCGTGCACCCGGGGACCGAGATCCACCCGGGCTGAACCGCCGGGGCGAGCCGCGGCTACCGCGCTGTGGACGGCATCGCCCGCGTCGCAGCCGGCGCCGGCGCCGCCACCCGCCGCGCCCAGAACGGCGCCTGCGGCCAGCGAGCCTCGAGCGCGTAGGCCTCGCGCAGGCGCGACGCATAGGACGCCCACACGTCCGCCAGCCGATCCCCGTACTCGACCAGCGCCTCCGACGCTCCGCTCAAGCTCGCATCCACCGCGCCGGCCCCGAGCCGCCCGCTCACGAGGGCGTTGAGGATGCCCTGCGAGGAGAGGGGGTCGAACGCGATCGCGGCATCGCCGATCGCCAGCCAGTCCTCGCCGCAGGGCGGGCTCAGGCGCGCGCTGTGGGCGGCGGTCGCGTGGACGCCGGTCTCGACCGCGTCCGGCGTGATCGCCGCGCCGGCGACGACGTGCGCGCCGGCCGTCGCCAGGGCCGCGGCGAAGCCGCTCGCCGTGCGCAGCGCCGGGTCGAGCAGGTCGGCATCGGTGAGCAGGGCGACGACGCGCCGCCCTGCGCCGACCGGCGCGCTGTAGCACCAGCCGCCCGGATGCGAGGCCACCCGCGTGCGGGCGTCGACGTCGTCGGCGGCGGTGCGCACGCGGGCGTAGACTGCGACGAGCCGGTCGCTGCGCTCGCGCGCGGCGCCGCGCTGTCGCGCGATCGAGGCGCCGCGCCCCGTCGCGTCGACGAGCCGGCGACAGGCGACCTCGCGGCCGGCCGGGTCGCCGAGGGCCACCCGCCAGCGCGGCGTGTCGTCCGCGCACGCCGGATCGCTGCCGCCGTCGACGGGCTGCGCCCGCACGCAGGCGCGGCACACCTCGCTCCCGGCGACCCGCGCCTGCTCGCGCAACCACGTATCGAAGCCGACCCGATCGAGGTGCCAGCCGGGCCCGAGCGGGTCGAGGATCGCGTCCGCGCTCAGCGCCGGGCCACCGCCCCAAGCGGTGCAGGTCCCGGTGCTCGCGATCGCCACGCCGGCACGCTCGAACGCGGCGAGCAGGCCCAGCTCGCGCAGGATCGTCGTCGCGGCGCCGGGCAGCGTCTCGCCGATCTTCAGCGCCTGCGTCTGCGCCCGCGCCTGCGTCCGCGCGCCCGCCGCCCGCGGCCGGTCGGCGAGCAGCACCCGCCGCCCGGCCCGCGCGAGCGCGATCGCGGCGGCGCTGCCGGCCGGCCCGCCGCCCGCGACGACCGCGTCGTAGGTCTCCACGATCGAGCGCCCCGCCGCTTCGCCCCGGCTCGCCCGCCCCGCTCGCGCTAGCCGTCAGGCGCTCAACGCCGCCGCCCGTAGCCGAAGCGGTCGATCTTCTCGATGTACCCGGCCACGACCTGCTCGGGATCCTCGCCGCTGGCATCCACCGCCGTGGCGATCGCCTGCTCGGCACGCTGCGGATCGCGCGCCTCGGGCACGTGCAGCGTCAGGAGGTTGCGGTGCGGGTGCACCTCGCCCTCGAAGCCGACATCGGTCTCGACGAGCAGCTGCGCGCCGAACGCGCCATCGGCCGGCCCGGGATGCGTCTGGACGATGCCCAGCTTGCCGAACGCCGTGACCATCTCGTTGACCTGCTGAAGGTAGGAGCCGGTCAGCCAGCGCAGCCAGACCGCCCGACGCTCGAAGGCCGCCTCGCGCTCGGCCAGCGGGCGCGACACGTCCATGACGATCTCGTAGTCGCGCTGCGTCAGCACCTGGTTGGGCACGCGCACGGCCCAGAACGTCGGCACGTACGGGTCGTAGCGGGGGCCGTAGCCCAGCGAGTAGCCCGACAGGCAGCTCGCGGTGTCCGTCTGCCACGGCACGGCCATCCAGCGCGACACGGTGCCGGGACCCTGCCCGTACAGCGGACCGTCGACGGCCTGCACCGCGGCGGGCGTGAGCTGCGTGCCGAGGTTCGGCTCGGGGTCGCCGATCGGCCGGTGGCGCAGCCGGAAGGGCGCGGAATACATCGTCGTGTGGCGCATCGGCCAGGTCATCTCGCAGCCGGGATGGAAGGCATCGGCGAGGCAGAAGGTCATCGCCGCGCGGTCGAGCATCGCCGGCCGGCGCGACAGCGGCAGGTGGTCGAGCGCAAACGGCGTCAGCCGGCCCAGGTCCAGGTCGGAGTCGAAGTCGCCCGCCGCCCACAGCTCGAGCATGCGCATCTGCGTGCCCGACAGCGTGCTGTGCTGGCGCGGCGACACCGGCGGCAGGCTCATCGAGTCGCCGTAGATCCACGGCCACGGCACGGGCGACTCGCCGTCGCGCGCCCAATCGCGAAACGTCGTGTAGATCCCGTTGCGCAGCTCCTGGTGCTCGGGCAGGTCGCTGGCCAGCCGCTGCAGGTACGCCGGGTCGAGGAAGTGCTCGCGCCCGCCCGGGCCGAACTTCGTCGCGAAGCCGTGGTTCACCCAGCCCATCCCCGTGAGGCGCTCGAGGATCGGGAACACGTCGTCCATGAACGAGACGCGGTCGGCAAACGCCAGCCAGCCCGACTGCACGTAGGCGTCGAGCTGCAGGTCGTACATCGTCCGCACGCCGACGAGCTCCGGCGCGTAGTTCGGCGGCGCGACGACGACCCAGGCCGGGTCGACCGGCACCGGCCGGCCATCGATCGTGACCTGCGCCGTGACCGGGCCGTCGGAGACGTCGTCGTGCCAGCCCTCGTTGTTGGCGAACGTCGTCGCGGGCGCGCCGTCGCGGGAGGCCGACACGCCGCGCCCGCCGAGGAAGATCAGCCGGCCGGCGTCGTCGGTCCGCAGCTCCCCGAGGTACACCGGCTTGCCGAAGAACGTGCCCGAAGCGAAGCGGTACTGCGGCCCCGAGGCGTTCGCGCCCGCGATCGTCCGCGCTCCGGGGTCGATGACCAGCTGGCCGCGGTCGGCGCCCGTCACCTTGGCGTTGCGCTGCTTGGACGGCGGCGCGTCGTCGGGGACGCTCGCCTCGGGGATGTCGAGCGCGATCTGAAACTCGTACCACGCGGACTTCTGGTTGGCGACGTGGACCGTCCACTCGATCTGCGCCGTCCGCGCGGTCAGCTCCGCGACGGCCTCGCCGGCCGCGTTGTAGCCGTACACGCGAAAGCGCGCGGCCTCGCGCTTCAGGGCGCCCGTGCGGTCCTTCAGGTCGCCCGGGCGGATCGGTGCCGGCCGGTCGGTCTCGGGACCGATGTAGAAGCCGTCCTGGCTGTTGCCCACACGGGCGATCCCGATCGCCGGGTGAATCGCGGCGCGCACGACGCGCACGTCGCGGCCGGCGGGGTCGACCTCGACCGGGCGCGGCTCGGTCGGCTCCTCGAGCGCCACCTCGTTGTGCTCGCGGCGGCGGGTCGCGGCCGCCTGGTAGACGGCCTTGCGCGCCGCCGCGACGCTGCCCTCGGGCGCGTGCTCGGCCAGCGCATGCCACGGGTTGAAGGCGAGGTTCTCGCCGTAGTCGGCCTGCCCGTCGGCATCGACGTCCTGGCGCGGCAGCGTCAGCGTCGCCACGTGGATCGGCGGGCTGGCGTTCTCGTGCCAGCGGATCGTCGCCGCGTCGAGCGGCATGCGCTCGGGGTCGGTCTGCAGCTGCACGCAGAAGTGAAAGTGCGCCTCGCGCTCGAGCAGCCGCCCGCGCAGGTCGAGATGCAGGTAGTTGGGATCGTCGGTCGACAGGCCGGGCACCGGATCGCCGCCGCCACCGGCGGGGACGAGCTTGTACTTGACGTGGCGATCGGCGCCGAACGCGTACGGCAGGCCGCTCCAGTAGTCCGTCTCGAGCACGCTCGGCACGAGCTTGGCCATCTCGTCGATGATCCGCGCGGTCTTCGGGTGCGCCGCGAGGTACGGGCCGTAGTCGCCCTGCACGACGCCCGCCCTGGTGAACTCGCACATGTCGCGCGCGGTGTCCACGAAGAACACGTCGTGGTTTTGCAGCAGGAAGTCGTGCGTCGGCGCGTCCTCGTCGGGGGCGAGCAGCTTGGGACCGGGAACGCCGAAGAGCTTGATGGCGACGCCGCAGGTCGTGTTCAGGTCGGCCGCGGTCGGCACGGTGTCCGACGAGAAGCGCACCCAGGCGGGGTACTCGGTGCCGGCGAACACGCCCACCCGCAGCTTTTCGGGGAGGTCGGGCCGGACCGTGAACGTCGCGCCCGCGATCCCGTGCGGCTTGAGGAACACCGGGCGCAGCGCCGGAGCCTGACCGCCGCCGATCCGGCGGCCCATGACCATGTCGACGAACATCGTGGTGAGCGACGCGATCGCGTCGCCGGTGCAGTCGACGCCGTCGGACTTCGGGCTCACCCCGTCTGGCCGTGTCGCAAGGTGCTCGAACATGGAGGTCTCCTCTCGCCTGGTCGCGCGGTCTTCCCCGTGGGTCGACCGTAGCCGCGTGCGCGCGATCGGACCGGGCGCGGCCAGCCTTTGCGCAGGATGGTCGCCGCGAGCGAGCGCAGTTCGTCGGCGACACGCCGGCCGGCGGCGGCGGACGCGGTCCGGTCGATCAGGTCGGCGGCGGGCCCGGCGGCCGGGTCTGCTCGGGCAGCAGGTTGATCGCCGCCGACAACCCCACGGCGATCGCGACCGCCCCGTATCCGTTGTAGCCGGAGACGAACAGCAGCAGCGCGGTGATGAGCGCCGCTGCGATGGTGACAAGCCAGGCGATGCGGTTGAAGGACACGCCTGCATCCTGCCCGATCACGTCGAGTCCGGACACGCTGCTAGCTTCAGAACGTCCGTTTGATCCGCCTGCAGCACAAGGGAGCACCTCTCGTGACGAAGTCCCAGCTCATCGAAGCTGTTGCCGCACGCACCGATCTGACCCGCCGGCAGGCTGCCGACGCCGTCGACGCCGTCCTCGAGACGATGGAGGATGTGCTCGGCCGTGGCGGCGAGGTCGCGCTGGCCGGCTTTGGCAAGTTCAGCGTCGCCGAGCGCGCCGCCCGCCAGGGTCAGCACCCGCGTACCGGGGAGGCGATGGACATCCCCGCGTCGCGCGTGCCGAAGTTCACCGCCGGCTCGAACCTCAAGCAGGCCGTTCGCAGCCGGTAGGTGCGGCGGTTCTCGCAGCACCCGCAGGCGTGACGGCGCCCTTCGCCGATCGGCTCGCCGGCCTCGTCGAGGCGCGCCGGTCGCAGATCGTCCTCGGCCTCGACCCCGATCCGCTGCGGCTGTGGCCCGAGGCCGTCGCCCAAGCGCCGGCCGACGGCTCGCCCGCGCGCCGCGCGGCCGGCGCGGTACGCGCGCACTGCGTCGCGCTGATCGACGCCGCCGGCCCGGCCTGCGTCGCCGCCAAGCCGCAGCTCGCCTGCTTCGAGCGCCTCGGCGCCGACGGCTGGGCGGCCCTGCACGAGACCGTCGCGTACGCCCGCGCCCAGGGCCTGCTGGTGATCGCCGACGGCAAGCGCGGCGACATCTCCGTCTCCGCGGCCGCCTACGCGCAGGCGCTCGTCGGCCGCACCCCGACGCCGTTCGGCGAGGTCGCCGGCCTCGGCGTCGACGCCTTCACGGCCAACCCGCTGCTCGGCGTCGACGCGCTAGCGCCGATCGTCGACGGCGCGCGGGCGGCCGGCGCGGGCGTCTTCGTGCTCGTGCGGACCTCCAACCCGGGCGCGGCGGACATCGAGGACCTGGTCCTCGCGGGCGGCGGCGGGGAGACGGTCTGGGAGCGGCTGGCCGCGATCGTCGCGCAGATCGGCGCGCCGCCCTCGTCCTCGAGCGGGCTCTCGAACATCGGCGCCGTCGTCGGCGCGACGGCCCCGGGGCATGTCGCGCGCATGCGCGAGCTGATGCCGCACGCGCCGTTTCTGCTGCCCGGCATCGGCGCGCAGGGCGGCCGCGTCGAGGATCTGGCGCCCGCGTTCGCGCCGGGTCGCGCCGGCGGCCTGGTCAGCGCCTCGCGCTCGATCGCCTCCGCCCACGAATCCGGCGCCGGCGCCCCCGCCGACGCGGCACGAGCCGAAGCCGAGCGCCTCCGGGAGGCCGCGTGGGCACTGGGATGAACGAGCGCGAAGACGCCAACTCCGTATGCTCTGAGCGGGATGCAGGAGATCGACGTTCAGCGTTACGTCCTGCCCGGGCTGCTGGCGATCCTGATGCTCGGAGCGTTCTTCATCATCGTGACCAACGGCGGTGGCGAGGACCCGGTCGGGGCGGTCGACCGGCCCGCGCGGACGAACACCGCCACGACGACGTCCCGGACCGCCACGACCGGCGCCCCGACGCCGGTGTCGGCGTCCTCCGGGCGCTTCGTGAAGGTCCAGGCGGGCGACACGCCGACCTCGATCGCGGATCGCTCGGGCATCGACGTCGACCGGCTGCTCGAGCTGAACCCGAGCATCGATCCGGACTCACTGAAGCCCGGCCAGAACCTCAAGCTCGTACCTTGACGGCGCGCCTCGCGCTGCTCGGAGCGGTGCTCGCACTGCTCGTGACGTCGCCGGGCGTGCTCGCCCAGGCGCCGGCCGGCGCGCCGCGGCTGCAGGGCACCAAGGCGGCGATCGTCATGGAGGCCACGACCGGCGACGTCCTGTTCGCGCGCAACGCCGACCAGCGCCGCCAGATCGCCTCGACGACGAAGCTCATGACGGTCCTCGTCGCGCTCGAGCGCGACGATCTCGACGACATCTTCAGCGCCGCCGACTACGACCCCGCGCCGGCCGAGTCGCAGATCGGCCTGCGCCCCGGCGAGCGCATGAGCGTGCGCGATCTGCTGCGCGCCACGCTGCTGCCCAGCGCCAACGACGCCGCCGCGACGCTCGCCGTCGGCACGATGGGCTCGACGCCCGCCTTCGTCTCGGAGATGAACCGCCGCGCCAGCGCGCTCGGGCTCGACGACACGAGCTTCGCCAACCCGATCGGGCTCGACGACCCCGACAACTACTCGACGGCGCACGACCTCGCGCGCCTCACCGTCCGGCTGCGCCGCTACGAGTTCTTCCGGCGCACCGTCGACCTGAGGAACGCGACGCTGCGCAGCGGCTCGATCGATCGGCCGATCGTCAACCGCAACGACCTCGTGCGCAATGTCCGCTCGGTCGACGGCGTGAAGACCGGCTTCACGCGGCGCGCCGGCAACGTCCTGGTCGGGTCGGCGAGCCGCGACGGCGTGACGGTCATCAGCGTCGTGCTCGGCGCGCCCACCGAGCGTGCCCGCAACGCCGACTCGCTGGCGCTGCTGCGCTACGGCCTGGACAGCTACAACGCCCGCACCGTCCTGCCGCAGGGACGTGTGCTCGGCCGGATCGACCTGCAGTACCGCAGCGGCGAGTCCGTCGACGTGATCGCGGGCGGGACGGTCAAGCGCGTGCTGCGCGCCGGGACGCGCACGAGAACCACCGTGACCGGCCTGCCGACGCAGGTCGACGGCCCGCTGCCGCGCGGCACGCGGGTCGGGACGGCGACCGTGCGCAGCGGGGAGGCGGTGCTCGCGCGCGTGCCGGTCGTGACGGTGCGGCCGGTTGCCGAGGCCGGTCTCGGCACGCGCCTGGAGGACATGCTGCGCCGTTCGCAGACGATCGTCGCCCTGGTCTTGCTGCTGGTCTGTAGCCTCCCTCTCCTGCTGCTGCGCCGCCGGGCCCTGACCCGCAGGCGCGCACTCGATGCAGAGCACCGGCGGGCGCGGCGGCGAGAGGAATCAACGGTTCCATGATCATCACCGTCACCCTCAACGCGGCGATCGACAAATCGCTGTCGGTGCCGAACTTCCGGCTCGGACGCCGCCACCGCACGGTCGAGCAGACGACGCTGCCGGGCGGCAAGGGCGTCAACGTGGCGCGCACGCTCAAGACGCTCGGCCAGCCGGTCATCGCGACCGGCTTCGCGGGCGGCGCGACCGGCACGCGGATCGTCGAGGCGCTGACCGACGAGTCGATCCTCAACGACTTCGTGCGCATCCGCGAGGAGTCGCGCACGAACACCGCGGTGCTCGATCCGACCAACGGCGAGCAGACCGAGATCAACGAGCGCGGCCCCGCGGTCAGCGCCCGCGAGCTCGAGCTCTTCCGCGACAAGCTCATGTACCTCGCCCGCGGCGCGGCGATCGTCGTCTTCGCCGGCTCGCTGCCGCGCAACGTCGACGCCGACGTCTACGCGGGCATGATCAAGGACCTGCGCAAGCTCGGCCTCGTCGTGGTGATCGACACCGACGGCGACCCGCTGCGCCACGCCGTCCGCGCCGAGCCGCACGTCGTCTCGCCCAACGTGCTCGAGGCCGAGGAGCTCGTGGGCCACGAGTTCAACGACGACGAGGACCGCATCATCGCGGTGCGCGAGATCGCCATCCTCGGCGCCCAGGAGGCGATCATGACCGTTCCCGACGGCTGCTTCGCCCAGGTCATCGACGAGGGCGAGCCGTGCCTGTACCGCGTCTACATCGAGCCCCGCGAGGCGGTCGCCACCGTCGGCGGCGGCGACGCGTTCCTCGCCGGCTACGTCGCGGCGCGCTACGGCGGCAAGCCGCCGTCGGAGTGCCTGCGCTTCGGCGTCGCCTGCGGCGCGGACTCCGTGCAGCGCCTCGGCGCCGGCCTGATCGACCCGCACAAGGTCGAGCGGATCGTCGGCGAGGTCGACGTGCGCAGGCTTGTGGCGCCGGCCGAGGTCGGGTAGCCGGCGCCGGCGCCCCGCGTTGTCACGTCAGCTGCAGGTCAGCTACAACCGGGAAGTGGTCAGAACCCGGCAGCGCCGGCACCTCAACCCGGCGAACCGAGAGCTGCGGTGAGACGAGCACGTAGTCGATTCGCACCTTCGGCTCCGGGACCGCAAAGGTGTAGCCGTCGCCCTCGCCGGCCAGCGCCCACGCATCGTGGAAGCGCTCGAACAGCGCAGCCAGCTCGGGAGCCGTCGGTGGCGCGTTGAGGTCGCCGAGCAGCGCGAGGGGACTCGATGCCCGGTTCGCCTCGTCGAGGATGGCCTGGACCTGAAGCGCGCGCTCGGGGGCGCTCACGCCGAGGTGAGCGTTGAACACCCGAAGCGAACTTCCATCCACATCGAGGTCGACCACCAGCAGGCCGCGCTGTTCGTGCTCGGCGCCTGCGCGCGGCAGCTTGACGTTCTCGCTCGCGAGCAGCCGCAAGGGGCTGATGATGGCCGTGCCGTACTGGCGGCGGGGCGCGCCGGCGTCGAGCGGATCGCGGTCGAGGTTCGGGCCGAAGACCGCGGCCATGTCGAGTCGGTGTTCGAGGTCGGCGACCTGATCGCGGAAGTCGGTCTCGGCAGACCAGTGCCGGCCCACCTCCTGGAGCGCGACCAGATCGGGACGCTGCGCGCGGATGACGGCGGCGGTCCGATCCAGGTCGAACAGACCCGCGACATCGCGGCCCTGGCGGATGTTGTAGCTCATCACTGTCAGGTTCTTGGCCACAGGATCGGCAGGCTACCTGCGGGGGTTGGCACCGCGGGCCACCTGCGTGCGATGTGAGTCCGATGTCACACGCGCAACTCCTGCGGCCGGTCATCGTTGGACTGGCAAACCGGGGAGCCAACACACGCCGAATAGAGGTTGTCATGCCGGTCGATCTGAACGACTCGCTGGCCTGGAAGACCGCCACGGGTGACTCCCTGGCCATGCTCAAGCAGCTGCAGCCCAACATCCTCAAGGGTCACGTGCGCGAGCACATGCAGATCCTCTTCATCCAGTTCTCCGACAAGGCCGAGGCGCGCGCCTTCCTCGGCAAGGTCGCGCGCAAGATGAAGTCCGCCAACAAGCACCTGCTCGAGGCGGAGCGCTTCAGGACCGACGGCACCCCCGGCACGCCGTACCTCGGCGTCGGCCTCACGCGCGCGGGCTACAGCAAGATCGGCATCCCGGCCGCCAAGGTCCCGGGCAGCGCGAAGCCCAGCGCGGTCCCGTTCCGGCGCGGGATGCGCCACGCGAACTCCGTCGCGATCCTCGGCGATCCGGCGGTGGCGCAGTGGGAGCAGACCTTCCGCCACACGATCCACGCCGTGGTGCTGATCGGCGACGCCACGAAGGCGAACGTCACCGCCAAACGCACCGAGATCAACGCGCTCTTCACCTCCAAGGTCAAGCTGCTGGGGGTCGAGACCGGTCGCGGCCAGACGAACACCCACGGCGACGGGATCGAGCACTTCGGCTACGTCGACGGCCGCAGCCAGCCGCTCTTCCTCGACGAGGACATCGCCGCCGAGCCACACACCCCGGCCGGCTGGAACCCGCGGTTCACCCTCGGGCGCGTCCTGGTGAGAGACAGCGCCGCACCCAACCCGGCGCAGCACTTCGGCAGCTTCTTCATCTTTCGCAAGCTCGAGCAGAACGTCCGGCGCTTCCATCTGGCCGAGAAGGCGCTCGCCGACGAGCTCGGGCTGACCGGCGCCGATCGCGCGCGAGCGGGCGCGACGATCGTCGGGCGCTTCCGCGACGGCACGCCGCTGACCTCGCAGGCCACCGGCGGCGTGCATCCCGTGCCCAACGACTTCGACTACGACGACGACGCGCAGGGGCGCAAGTGCCCGCTGCACGGTCACATCCGCAAGACCAACCCGCGCGGATCCGGCGGCGGCGAGGACCACCCCGCCGAGCGCCGGCACCTGATGGCCCGTCGCGGCCAGGCCTTCGGGACGCGCAGCGACGACATCAACGCCGACCTGCCGCCCTCGACGCGGCCCACCGGGGGCGTCGGCCTGCTGTTCATGGCGTTCAACTCCGAGCTGAGCAACCAGTTCGACTTCACACAGAGCGCCTGGGCGAACAACCCGGGCTTCCCCTTCGGCGCCGGCAGCGATCCGGGCGTCGATCAGGTCATGGGCCACGGCCCGCGCCCGCAGACGAAGTGCCCGATCGCCTGGAACGGCGCGGCCACCAAGACCGTCAACGCCGCCCCGCAGGCGGTGACGATGCGCGGAGGGGAGTACTTCTTCATGCCCTCGATCGCGTTTCTGAAGGCGTTGTAGGTGCGATCTCACCATCGTCGCCGGGTGCGGTCGCGGCAGCGACCGCAGCTCTGCGCGCCAGATTTCGTGCAACCGCGCCACCAACCGGCAAAGGACGTGCTCGGTACGTCTAACCTGCACTGCAGCCGGTGCAGCGCAACGATCCCGGCACTCGACGCACATCGCCAGGATCCATGACCCGCATCGCCCTCATCACCGCCGCCCTGCTCGTGGTCCTCGCCGCCGGCAGCGTCGGCGCGCTCGCCTGGGCCGACGGCAGCGCCGCCGAGCAGCTGCCCGCCGGCACGCGCGTCGGCGGCGTCGACGTGGGCGGGATGACCCGCGAGGAGGCCATCGCGCACGCCCAGACCCGCGTGCAGTCGGCGATCGCGCGGCCCACCTTCGTCCAGCTCGGCGAGAAGCGCTACACGCTGACGCCCGCCGAGGCCGGCGTGCGCATCGACGTGGGGACCGCGGTCGAGCGCGCCTACGTCGAGGGCCGCGAAGGCTCGTTCATCAGCCGCGGCTGGCGCAAGATCACCGGCGCGAAGCTCGCCCAGAACGTCCCTGTCGACGCCGTCGCCGACCGGCTGAAGGTGCGCCGCTTCGTCGAGGGCATCGCCAAGGAGCAGTCGCGCAAGGCCGTCGACGCGGCGCTGAACATCACGCTCACGAGCGTCTCCGTCTCGCGCAGCAAGCCGGGCCGCCGCCTGGCCGCCCGCGATGCGCTCGTCGCGCGCCTGATGCGCCGGCTGACGAGCAGTACCGACGAGCGCACGCTGCGCGCCAGGACCGTCAAGGTCCCGGCGAAGATCAACGCCAACTCCGTGTGGGCCGCTCAGCCGGTCGCCGTCACCGTGGCCCGCGACGGCAAGCAGGCGCGCGTGTTCCGGCGCGGCGATCTCGTCAAGACCTACACCGTGGCGGTCGGCTCGGCGGAGTTCCCGACCCCCACCGGCCAGTTCGTCGTGCAGTCGATGCAGAAGAACCCGGCTTGGAACGTGCCGCAGTCCGAGTGGGCCGGCGACCTCGCCGGCGAGACGATCCCCGGCGGCGACCCGCGCAATCCGCTCGTCGCGCGCTGGATCGGCTTCAACGGCTCGGTCGGCTTCCACGGCACGGCGAGCTCCGGCTCGCTGGGCACGGCCGCCTCGCACGGCTGCATTCGCATGGCGCCCGCCGACGTGATCGACCTCTTCCAGCGCGTGAACACCGGCACGCCCGTGCTGGTCGCCTAGCAGCGACCGCCAGCCCGCCAGCGATCGCGCTATGCCACCCGGGCCGCCTCGTCGGCGGGCTCCGGCTCGCCCAGCGACACGCGCGCCCGCGCGGTCGTCAGGTGATAGAGGATCAGCAGCTGGACGAGCGCCAGCGACTCCGAGCGATGGACGTCGTTTCCGACCGTGAACTCGCCCAGCGTCTCGGAGCGCAGGTGGCGGGCGAAGTGCATCCGGTCCCAGATCGACTCCTCGATCGCCGCGGCGCGCTCGCGCGGCAGGGCGCCCGGGATGAAGAGCTGGCACTCCGTGTCGCGCTCCTCCATCGTGATGAGGCCGTCGCTCTCCTCCACGAAGGGGCTGAGGTCGGGATGCGGCAGGCTGTCGCGCAGCGTCAGCTCGGCGTCGAGCACGAACGGGTCGTCGGGGCTCGGCAGGCGGCAGACGACCATGTCGGCGTTGCGGCGCTGCGGGCGGATGAACGCCTCCGAGTCGGGCTCGCGGCGGTCGAGGTCGGCGAGCACCTCGTCGGTCGTGTAACCGCGCTTGGAGCAGTCGCGGTCGACCTTCCACTGGCGCCGCAGGGACTCGGGCGGGTCGAGATACACGCGCACGTCATACGCCGAGCGCATGTCGGCGGTGTGGTAGCCGAGCAGACCCTCGATGACCGTGAAGCTCTCCGGCGCGAGGTAGACGAGCGGGCCGAACGTCCCGTCGTGGTGCTGGTAGACGGGCTTGAGGATCGGCTCACCGAGGCGCAGGCACTGCAGGTGCTGGGCCATGATGTCCAGGTAGTTGCACTCCGGGTTCAGCGGCGTGATGCCGCGCTCGGCGCGCTGGCGGCGGTCGTACTTGTGGTAGTCGTCGGTGCAGATGTGCGTGACGGAGTCCTCGCCGAGCAGGCGCACGAGCCCTTTGCTGAGCGTCGTCTTGCCCGACGCCGAATCACCCACGATCCCGAGCATGATCGGTCGTGCCATGCTGATTTCGCTCCTCCTCGCCCCGGACGGGCAACGATCCCTTGTTGCGCGCCAGAGTACCGGCGCGGTGCCCGATCGCGAAGTCCGCCGTCGCGCGGGCGAGCGCAGCGACTCCACCGCACGGTGGCGTTCAGGCCGCGACGCGCTGACCTTCGGCGAGCGTCACGAAGACGCGCTCGCCCTGCAGCTGCACGCTGTGCGCGACGACCGCGTCGTCGGCGTTGAGCGCCGCGCCGCTGGCGAGGTCGTAGCGGCGGTCGTGCAGCGGGCAGATGACCGCGTTGTCGCAGACGATGCCGTCGGCGAGCGGCCCGCCGCGGTGCGGGCAGGCCGCGTCGAGCGCAAACCAGCCTCCGGCGGAGCGGAAGATCGCGATGCGCCGGCCGTCGAGCGTGATCGAGCGGCCCTCGCCCATCGGCACGTCGTCGGCGCGGCAGGCGTACATGCTCGTCGCGACGCTCATCGCTCGGCGCCCGCGGGCGGGCCGGCGAGGACCGGCTCCTGCGGCGTCTGGAGGTCGTCGAACTGGCGCGGGTGGTACGGGTCGTCGCGCTCCAGCCAGGGGTCGGCGGTCGCCGCCTTGGCGATCCGCAGCCGCTCGCGCAGCGCCGCGCCGGACTCCTCGCCGAGGACGATCTCGCGCACCTTCTCCAGACCGATGCGCGGGATGAAGTCGTACGTGCGCTCCTTGTAGTCGGCGTTCTCGCGGTAGTACTGCAGGAACGTCGTGGCGATCCGCAGCGCCTCGGCGCGCGAGTCGACGGTGGCGAGGATGTCGGCCTCGCGCACGTTGCCGCCCGCCGCGCCGCCGGCCCGGACCTGCCAGCCCCCCTCGACCGCGACGCAGCCGATGTCCTTCACGGTCGCCTCGGCGCAGTTGCGCGGGCAGCCCGAGACGCCCGACTTCACCTTGTGCGGGGTGTGCAGCCCTTCCCACAGCTTCTCCATCTCGATCCCCAGGCCGATCGCGTCGCCGAGGCCGAAGCGGCAGAAGTCCGTCCCGACGCAGGTCTTCACCGTGCGCACGGCCTTCGCGTACGCGTGACCGGACCGCATGCCGAGGTCCGCCCAGATCGCCGGCAGATCCTGCTTGCGGACCCCCAGCAGGTCCAGGCGCTGGCCGCCGGTGACCTTCACGAGCGGAACCTCGAACTTGTCGGCGACGTCGGCGATCCGGCGCAGCTCGTCGGGGGTGCAGACGCCGCCGTACATCCGCGGGACGACCGAGAACGTGCCGTCGCGCTGGATGTTCGCGTGGACGCGGTCGTTGATGAAGCGCGCGTCGCGCTCCTCGCGGTGCTGGTTGGCGTTGACCTCCGAGACGAGGTAGGCCAGCGCGGGCTTGCAGGTGCCGCACTCGCGGCCGGTGCCGCAGGCGTTGGCGACGTCGCTGACCGACGCGTAGCCGGCGTCGCGGATCTCCCCCGCGAGCTGCTCGCGCGTCTGCTTGCGACACGGGCACAGGTACGTCGGCTCGTCGCTCAGGCCGCCGGTCGCGAACGCCACGATCTCCTTGACGGCCGGGCGGCAGGAGCCGCAGCCGGTGCCCGCGCGCGTGACCGCCATGACCTCGCGCGGCGTGGCGCAGCCGCCGACCGCGACGGCGGCGACGAGATCGCCCTTGCAGACGCCGTTGCAGTCGCAGATCTGGGCCGTGTCGGGCAGGTCGGCGGGGCCGGCGAGCGACGCGTCGGCGAGCGCCTGCAGCGGGTTGTCGACGAGGTCGCCCGCGCGGACGGCGGCGACGAGCGCCTCCGAGCCGCGCGTGTCGCCGAGCAGGACGGTGCCGACGACGCGGCCGTCGCGGACGGTGAGCTTGCGGTAGACGCCGGTCGCCGCGTCGGTGATGACCGCCTCGACGTCGCCGACGGCGTCGCCGGCGCAGACGAGGTCGATGCCGGCGACCTTGAGCTTCGCGCTCGGGATCGAGCCGAGGTACAGGCCCCCGGCCCCGGCGTCGGCGTCGGCGGTCGAGGTCAGGGTGGCGGCGGCGGCGCGCGCCTGGTCGTAGATCGGCGCGACGAGCCCGTAGACGATGCCGCGGTGCTGGGCGCACTCGCCGACGGCGAGCACGCCGGGCAGGCTCGTGTTCATCGCGTCGTCGACGATGATGCCGCGGTCGCAGACGATGCCCATCGAGCGCGCGAGCTCGGTCTCCGAGCGGATCCCGATCGAGACGACGACGAGGTCGGCCATGAGCTCCGAGCCGTCGGTGAAGCGCAGGCCGTGGGCGCGCTGGGGACCGATGATCTGCTGCGTGTTGCGCTCGAACTCGATGTCGACGTCGAGGCCGTGCAGCGCCGGGGTCAGCAGCGCGCTGGCGCCGGCGTCGAGCTGGCGCTCCATGAGGCGGTCGAGCAGGTGCACGACGGTCACCGCGCAGCCCTGCGCGGCGATCCCGCGCGCCGCCTCCAGGCCGAGCAGACCGCCGCCGATGACCGCGGCGCGCTCGACGCCGCCCTCCGCGGCGGCGAGGCGGATCGCGTCGCAGTCGGCGGGGTCGCGGAACGGGTGCACGCCGTCGAGGTTGATGCCGGGGATCGGCGGCATGAGCGGCTGCGAGCCGGTGGCGATGACGAGCTTGTCGAACGCCAGCTCGTCGACGTCGTCGATGCCGAGCATGCCGCGCTGCGTGTCGACCCACGTGACCCAGCGGCCGACGAGCAGCTCGACGTCGTGGTCGGCGTACCACTCGCTCGGCCGCAGCTGGAGCGTGTCGGGATCCTCGCCGCTGACCAGGATCTCCGAGAGCCGGACGCGGTCGTAGGGCGCGCTGGCCTCGCCGCAGATGAGGGTGATGGGAACCTCGGCGTCGCGCTCGCGCAGCGCCTCGCACACGGCTTGGCCGGCGATCCCTCCACCGACGATGACGACTCCAGGATCCATCTCAGGCATGGTGGGGGACGCGGGTTTCCCCAACGTGCCGTGAGTGTTTCCACCGCATGAACGACGTCGGCAAGTTGGCGATGACCGGCTTGGACGCTTTGCGGGTAGCAGATCCGCAGCGATGTTTCGCGCGGTCACAGTCGTTGCCGGAGTGCTCCTGGCGCTGGTGCTCGTGGCCGTCGTGGCGGTGTTCGGGTTCGATGTCGCCGGCAGGGGCACCGTGGCAGAGAACGTCCGGGTCGCGACGCTCGATGTGGGCGGGCTGGAGCGTGACGAGGCCGGCGCGTTGATCCGCCGCCGGCTGGCCGGCACGACCGGCGAGAAGGTCGCCGTCATGTTCGGCGACACGCATTTCGTCCTGCGGCCCGAGGTCGCCAGGTCGCGCGTGGATGTGGATGCGACGCTCGACGCTGCGCTCGGCGCCGATGCGGGCGAGACCGTCACGCCGCGCACGAGCTTCGCCCGCGCCGGGATCGAGTCGTTCGCCGCTCGGCTGGCCAAGCGCGTCGATCGCCCGGCGCGGGAGGCCGACATCGCCTGGCGCGACGGCAAGCTCGACCGCACCCGTGCGCGCGCCGGCCTGGCGGTCAACCAGGCGGTGCTCGTGGACCGGCTCGCGAAGGTTCTGGGCGAGACCGGGTCCGAGCGCCGCGTCGACGTGCCCGTGCGGGTGACCGAGCGTCCCGACCGCACGTTCGAGGACCTCGCCAAGCGCTACCCGACGGTCATTGCCGTGGACCGCGACGCCAAGCGCCTGCGCCTCTACAAGCACCTCCAGCTCGACAAGCGCTACAAGATCGCCGTCGGCAAGGCCGGGCTGGAGACCGCCGCCGGGCGCTACAAGATCCAGCAGAAGATCGTCAACCCCGACTGGCACGTGCCGCTGAGCGACTGGGCGGGCGAACTGGCCGGCCGGACGATCCCCTACGGCGACCCGCAGAACCCGCTCGAGGCGCGCTACATGGGCTTCCACGACGGCCAGGGCATCCACGGCACGGCGGATCTCGCCTCGCTGGGCACGGCCGCCTCGCACGGCTGCATTCGCATGTCGGTGCCGGCGGTCAAGCAGCTCTTTCGCGCGGTGAAGGTCGGCACGCCGCTGTTCTTGCAGTAGGGCCGCAGCAGCGGCGCATTGCAGTTCCGGCGCGAACGGAAGATGCTACGCCGCATGCCGATCGTCGTGATGCTCGTCGTGCTGGTGGGTTGGCTGCTGGCTGCGACGGAGGCCATCGCGCAGGAGCAGCAGCTCGAGCCGACGATCAGCGTCGACTCGGCGACCACCTCGGCCGCCGCGCCCGCCGTTTCGGCGACGACGCTGCAGGCCGGCCGGCAGTACCTGATCGTCGTCGACGGCACGTACACCGAGTCGTTCCCCACGACCGACGGCGGGACGTTTCAGTACTTCAACGACGGCGTCTACTGCTTCGACGAGAACCCCGAGCGTCCGCAGTTCGGCTGCCGCGCACGGCCGCAGATCTTCGAGCGCACCGGCCTCGTCCTGCGGCTCGGCTCGCCCGGCGACGGCTCGGCCGAGCCGCTCGGCCCGTTCTACAGGAAGCTGCCCGGCGCGGACACGCCGCCGCCCTTCGCGGCCAGCCACCGCTACCAGCTGAGCTTCACCGCGGGCCGCGGCGGCCGCCTGCTGATGGCGGTCGCGCGCGATGCGAACAGCACGTACGCGGGCACGCTTGGCGTGGAGCTGTGGGGGACGCCGGTCCCCGGCGACGGCTCGACCGGGCCGTCGGGCGCGGGCCCGTCGCCGGACCTCCACGACCTGCTCAACGGCGGCAACTGCGGCGCCAGCCTGGCCAGTCCGATCGGTGCGCCGGCCGGCGTCGGGTTCGTGCAGCTGCCGCAACGCGCCGTCGGTGCCGACATCTGCCCGCGGCGCCTGCGCGCCCGCGGCTGGAACCGCCCGGGGCGGATCGCGGTGCTTGCGCCCGGCGGTGAGGTGACGGTGGCCTCGCCCGAGCTGTCGCCGTCGCAGCGCTCGGCGACCGTGACGCTCGGCACGACCGCCGGCGACGTCGTCGTGACGCTGTCGGAGGAGGACGCGCGCTACCGGCGCTTCAGCCGCACCGCCTGCCTGCTCGTGGCGGGCCGGCTCGCGCGGCGGGATCTCCTCAACTCCGGCATTCTCGCCCCCAACGCGAAGGGTCTGATCGACGCCGGCAACTTCCTGGCGCTGAGCGCCGTCGGCAGGTACCTCACAGCCTGCCTGGCCTTCGTCGACGATCAGCTCGTCGGCACCGCTCGACCCGTGGCGCTGGCGGTGCGGTCAACGGGTGGGCTGCGCACGCGCGCTGCGGCCGCCGCATGCCCGGTGAGCCGCGTGCCGGTCCGGCTGTCGGCCAGCCAGGCCACGAGCCTGCTGCACATCGACGCCAAGCGCGCGGGTGCGCCGCCGCCCATCCTGCGCGTGACCTGCCGCACGACCGCGGCCGGGATGCAGGTGCGGGTGACCCCCCGCCGGCGCGGGATCGGGCTGCGCAAGCTAGTCGGCCCGCGTCTGAGGGTTGGCCTCGTGCGCCTGCCGACGTCCAAGCGCACCGCCGGGCCGACGATCGCGTTCCGCCGCTGAGCGCGGGCGCCGGTGCCGCGACCACGCCTCGCCCCGTCGCAGAGACAGACGTTCGCCGCCGGGTCGGCCGCAGCGCGTCGCGCTCGGGCCGGCTACACGGCCAGTTTGGTCAGTGGTCGCGCACCAGCTGGTCGGCTAGGTCAGGCGCCGCCGAGAAGACGTAGCGACGGCCCACACGCGCCCGGTTGAGCAAACGCTTCTCGACGAGCGGCAAGAGGTCGTTGCGGGCGGTTTCGTGGGTCACGCCGTGGCTGGCTGCATGCGACTGGAACGTGTACCGCTGTCTGTATCCGGAGGGGCGGCAACGCGCAACGGGATTCCAACTTTGTTCCAAGCATGTCCAACTGCTTGGCTTAGCGGTCCAAGTACTTGGCTGTTCTTGGAGCAGCTTGGAGTTTGGTTCCGGCTGGCAGGCCGATCGGAGCAGCGGGTATCGGTTCCCGCTACGCCCGGGCCGCGGCCGCCTCGTGCTTGAGCAGCGCCTCGATGTCGGCCGTGCAGCCGCCGCAGCCGGTCGTCGCGCGCGTGCGCATGCCGACCTGGCCGACGGTGGTCAGGCCGTCGCGGCGGATCGCCGCCTGCACGTCGCCGACGCTGACCGCGTTGCAGGAGCAGACGTTGGCCGACGGGTCGGCGGCGAGCGCTTCGGCGCTCGGGCCGGCGCGGGATTCGAGCAGGTCGGAGGGAACGGGGTCGCCGGTACGCAGCAGGTCGGTCAGGCGCCGTGCGCAGGAGACGTCGCCGACGAGCGCGGCGCTCGTGAGCCGCTCGCCGTCCAGGACGAGCCGGCGGAAGATCCCGCGCCGCGTGTCGCTCAGCAGGATCTCGTCGTGGCCCGCCGGAGTGGCTGCGGAGGACACTCCGCCCGCGTACACATCCACGCCCGACACCTTGAGCGTCGTCGCCTGTACGGCGCCGTGGAAGGCGGCCGGGTCGCCGGCCACGCCCGCGCCGGCCACGCGCGCCTGCTCGGCCAGCGGCGCCCACAGCCCGTAGACGACGCCGCGGTGCTGGGCGCACTCGCCGACCGACCAGACCGCCGGGGCGCTCGCGCGCAGCGCGTCGTCGACGACGATGCCGCGCTCGACGGCCAGGCCGGCGGAGCGCGCGAGCGACGTCTCGGCGCGAACGCCGGCGGCGACGACGACCCGCGTGGCGGGCAGCTCCTCGCCGTCGTCGAGCACGACGCGGTCGGCCCCGATGCGCGCCGCGCTGCGCCCCAGGCGGCACACGATCCCCTGCGCCTCCAGCGTGCGCTGGAGCATCGCCGCCGCGCCCGGGTCGAGCTGCTGGCCCATGAGCTGGCCGGCGAGCTCGACGACCGTGACCCGCACGCCGCGTGAACGCAGGCCGGCCGCCGCCTCGAGGCCGAGCAGCCCGCCGCCGACGACGACCGCCAGCGTGCCCGGCGGCGTGGCGGCGAGCGCGTCGGCGTCGCGCCAGGTGCGAAAGACGTCGACGTGCGGCAGGCCGGCGCCGGCGATCGGCGGGACGAACGCCCGCGAGCCGGTGGCGACGACGAGCGCGTCGTAGGGATGCGCGATGCCGGACTCGTCGATCACCGCCTTGCGCCCGACGTCGATCGACTCGGCGCGGCTGCCGCCGCGCAGATCGACCTGGTGGGCGGCGTACCACGACAGCGGGCGCAGCTCGAGCTCGCCCGGCCCGCAGTCGCGGGCCAGCAGCTTGGACAGCAGGACGCGGTTGTAGGCGGGGCCGGGCTCCTCGCCGAGCATCACGATCTTCCAGTCCTTGGCGGGGCGACGGCGCAGCGCCTCCTCGACGACGGCCAGCCCGGCCATGCCCGTGCCGACGACGACGAGCCGCTGCGGGCGCGCGGGCGCGCGCCGCCGGACGGGGTCGACGCGGCGCTTGACCGGCTCCAGCCGCACCGCCAGCGCCTTGAGCTCGGGCTGCTTGGAGGTCGGGTCGACGGCGCCGATCGTCAGCGCGTTGAGCACGCCGGCGCCGGCCACCGCATGCTTCGCACCCCAGTGAAACGGCGCGAACGCGACGCCCGGCGGCAGCGTGTCGTCGAGCGACACCGGCAGGCGCAGCTCGCCGCGGCGCGAGACGACGCACACGAGGTCGCCGTCGCCGAGCCCCGCGGCTGCGGCGTCGATCGGGTGGCAGGACAGCGTCGCCTGTCCGGCGGCGGCCAGCAGCGTGGGGGAGTGGCCGGTACGCGTCATCGTGTGCCACTGGTCGGCGACGCGGCCGGTCGTCAGCAGCAGCGGGAAGTCCGGATCGGTCGTCTCGGCGGGCTGGGCGTGCGGCGTGGGGGTGAAGCGCGCGCGGCCGTCGGGGGTCGGGAAGCGGCGGCTCTCGTACAGGCGCACCGTGCCCTCGTGCTCGCCGACGACCTGCGCCGGGCACGGCCACTGGAGCCCGCCCGCCTGGCGCAGGCGCGCGTGCGAGACGCCGGTCATGTCGCAGGGCCGCCCGGCGGTGCAGGCGGCGAACTCGTCGAACACGGCGGCGCTGTCGGCCCAGGCGAACGCGTCGCCGTAGCCCATGTGACGTGCCAGCGCGGCGACGATCTCCCAGTCGGGCTTGGCCTCGCCGGGCGGCGCGACGGCCCGCCGCACGAGGCCGATCCGCCGCTCGGAGCTCGTCATGGCGCCCTGCTTCTCCGGCCAGGCGGCGGCGGGCAGCACGGCGTGCGCGAGGTCGGACGTCTCGGTCGGGTGGTGCGGGTCCTGGACGACGACGAGCTCGGCGTTCTCCAGCGCGGCCCGCGCGCGCTGGCCGTCGGGCAGCGAGACGAGCGGGTTGGTCGCCATCACCCAGACGGCCTTGACGCTGCCGCTCTCGAGCGCCTCGAACAGCGCGACCGCGGGCAGCCCCGGCGTCGGCGAGATCCGCCCGGCGGGCACGTCCCAGTGCTGCTCCATCGCGGCGCGGTCGGCGGCGTTCTCGACCTTGCGGTAGCCCGGCAGCAGCTGCGACAGGCCGCCCGTCTCGCGCCCGCCCATCGCGTTGGGCTGGCCGGTCAGCGACAGCGGCCCGCTGCCGGGGCGGCCGATCTGCCCGCTGGCCAGGCAGAGGTTGATCAGCGCACGGTTCTTCAGCGTGCCGACCGTCGACTGGTTGGCGCCCATCGACCACAGCGCCATCGCGGCGCCGGCGCTGGCGAAGCGATGCGCGGCCTGCTCGATGAGCTCGGCGCCGACGCCGCAGACCTCGGCGGCGCGCGCGGGCGACCACTCGCGCGCGCTCGCGCGGGCCTCCTCCCAGCCGCTCGTGTGGCGGGCGATGAACGCCTCGTCGACGAGCCCGTCGCGGTCGACGACGTGCAGCAGCGCGCTCAGCAGCGCGAGGTCGGTGCCCGGCTTGACCGGCAGGTGCAGGTCGGCGCCCTTGGCGGTCGGCGTGCGGCGCGGGTCGGCGCAGATGACGAACGCGCCCTCGGCCTGGCGGTCGCGGATGCGCCCCCAGAGGATCGGGTGGCAGGCGGCGGTGTTCGTGCCCAGCAGCAAGAAGCAGTCGGCCAGCGCGAGGTCGGCGTAGGCGGGCGGCGGGCCGTCGAAGCCGAACGCGCCGCTGTAGCCGGCGACCGCCGAGGACATGCACAGCCGCGAGTTGGAGTCGACGTTGTTCGTGCCGAGATAGCCCTTGGCCAGCTTGTTGATCGCGTAGTAGTCCTCGGTCAGCAGCTGGCCGGAGATGTAGAACGCGACGGCGTCGGGGCCGTGCTCGTCGATGATCGCGCGCAGCTTGCCGGCCAGCGTGCCGAGCACGTCGTCCCAGCCGCGCGGCTCGAAGCGGGCGTCGCGATCGTCGCGGTACAGCGGCACGGTCGCGCGATCGGGCGCGGCGACGGCGAACGGCAGGCCGAGCGGCTTGCGGCATGTGCGCCCGCGGTTGGCCGGGTGCTTGGGGTCGCCACGGACCGAGGTCAGGCGGCCGTCGTCGTCGACGTCGGCCAGCAGGCCGCAGCCGACGCCACAGTACGGGCACTGGGTCGGGGTGGTCTGCACCGCTTCGCAGGGTCCCGGGGGGCGGTTTCCCGAGCACGTCGTTTCGATGAACGCTCTGTGAACTCGGGCCGGCGTGCCGGCAGCCCACCAGCGGCCGCGTGCCAGCTTCGTGATCTGCGCCGCTCCAAGCGCCGTAGCGGCCTGACGAAAGGCAGACAACAACAGGGGGTTCGTATGGAAGTCTCGAACATCGGATTCGCACTGCTCGCGCTGGTGGCCGTCGTCGTCGTCGTGATGGTCGTATCGGTCGGCTTCGGCTCGGCGGTCTGAATCCGAAACCCGCGGACGCGCGCGCGTAGGCTCAGCCGCCGGCAAGCTCGGGCGGCAGCGCCTGCGGGCCGTCCGGGTACAGCTGCGCGAGCTGTGCGGCGGTCATCTCCAGCGTGTTGGCGAGCTCCGGCGGCGTCCCCACGACGAGCCACAGCGCGTCGACGGCGGTGTCGTTGAACACCTGGCGGACCGTGGCGGGATCGACGAGCACGGTCGACAGCGGCGCGAGCGTCAACGGCTCGTCCGCGTCGTCGTCTCCGATCCGCATCCGGCCGGTGCCCTCGAGCACGACGTAGAGCTCGGTCTGCGTCGTGTGGCGATGCTTCGTCGACGCCTGGCCGGGGGTCAGGCGCCAGAACCGCGCGGCGAGCGAGGAGGCCTCGAGCTGCTTGGCGAGGTCGCAGTTGAGCACGCCCATCTGGTTGGACGGGCGCCAGTAGGCGTCGCCGGCGTGGAGAACGTGTGCGGGCATGCGCCGGGATGCTATGGCGCAGGCCCGATCGGACGCCTCCGGGCGCCGGTCGCGCGCGGCAGGCAAGCCCGAGCGGCCCGTGCCGGCAGTCGTACGCTGCGGTAGCGTCGGCCGATGTTGCTGTCGGCGCGGTCTGCGCCGCATCGATCCGCGATGATCCTCTCTGTCACATCGATTTGGGCAATGATGCGCGCGCTCGAAGGTGCCGAGAACGGTCGCTCGCTGCCGAGCCCGCCGCGAGGCCCGCGCCACACCGTCGCGCGTCTCGTCGTGCGTGGTGCGCACCGGCTCTATTCGCGACCCGCGCAGGAACGGCGCTACGCGCGGACCGTCGCCCGCGCGTACGGCACGGTGCCCTACTACCGCGAGCGCTGGCCTAGCGGACAGGCGCAAGGCACGCGCCCATCCACGCCGGCAGCGAACCTGGAGGACCACGTCGCGCGGCTGTTTCCGCTCGCCGAGCCGCTGCGGTCCAGCGGCGAGCTGCCACCGTGGCTCGGCGGGCCGCGGGAGCTGTTCGAGGCGCTGCTGCTGACCGAGGAGCACGATCCGAGCGCCACGCTGCTCGAGATCCGCCCGGCGCTGCTGGACTGGCGCAGCCTCGGTCCATGCGGCATCGGGCGCTACGGCGTCGTGCTCTCGCCGGCGGCGATCGCGGCGCCGACCGCGGCTCGCGTTCGGCCCGACCTCGTGTCCGCGCAGCCGCTGGAGCTGCTGGGAAGTCCGGCAGAGCTCACGGCGACCCTGCCGGCCCTCGTGCATTCGGCGCGCCAGTTCGTGCGCGTCCGGCTCGACGAGGGCGTCGACGACAGCGTCACCCCTGCGCACGCGGCGGTGCTGTTCGACTCGCACCTCGGCTACATCGGCGCGCGCGCGACCTCGTGCGGCGAGTGGCACGTCAACTGGCGTCGCGTCGACTGCCGCGCGACACCCGAGGGGCTGGCGTTCACGAAGCTCTTGCAGCGGCGGCCGACGCTCGTGGACCTCGTACCCGAGCAGACGGGGTTCGTCGCCGTCGCGCCATGCGCGCGGCACGGCTCACCGGTGCTGGTCAGAGCACGCGACCGGCCGCGATGATCGCCTCAGCCGCCGCCGGGGAACTCCAGCGACCGCCTGCCCCGCACCCTGCCGCGGCGCGAGGTGAGCCGCCGGCCCGTCGCGCTCGATCGTCCCTGCACCGCTGCCGCATGCACGATCTCACCCATCGTCAGAGCGGCGACCGCGCCGAACGCCCCCCACCGTGGGATCGTGAGAAGGCCCGCGCCGACGGCTCCCACCACGCCGGCCGCCGATCCCGTCGCAGTGAGCCGTAGCGAACGGGCATCGAGGTTCTCCAGTACGTAGTTCAGGATCGCCGTTGCGAAGAACACGGGCAGGCACAGCACGAGCAGCGTCACGGCCGGAGCCCACGGCCACGAGCCGGAGGGCGGCGGGGTCACGTCGGCGACCGCGATCGCGCTACCGACGACGAGCGCGACGTAGCTCAGGCCTCCGGCAACGATCGCCGTGCCCAGCCGGCGCACCCGGCGACGCGCGTTCGCCGCGTCACGCGCGAGGGCCAGCGACACCTGCGGCTGCACCACGCGCAGGACGTACTCGACGATGCCGAAGACGAGCGCCGCGACCGTCATCGTCACGTAGAAGGATGTCGTCTGCTCCGCGACCGCGGACGCCGCGAGGATGACGAAGAGCGCCGCCGTCGTCACCCCGCCGGCGATGTCCGCGACGCCCATCAACGTGACGGTGCGGGCCGTCCGAACCAGGTCGGCTCGGCAGGGGCGCGACCATCGACCCAGCGCAGCCAGCAGCGCCACGTTCAGGGCGGTTACGCACGCCGCGAGGGTCACGACGTAGTCGAGCACACCGGAGCCGGCAATCAGCGCGGGCAGCGTCGCAGCGACGGTCGCCACCGAGAGGGCGACGAAGTTGGCGAGGTCGCGCAGCGGCCGGCCGAGCGCGCGGTGCAGTCCGACGAGCATCTGGTTGACCGCCAGCAACACGGCAAGCCCACCGACCGCGAACCCGATCGAGCCTATGCTGGCGCCGGCCGCGCCGGCGCCGAGCAGCGCGGCGCTGAATAGCGCACAGAGGCCGGCCGCGACCGCGAGAAAGGAGCCGATCAGTGCGGGCTGTCCCGCCGACGCTCTGGGCAGCAGCGTCAGCGCCGACTTCTCGATCCCCGAGGCGATCACGGGCAGCACGAACGCGTAGGTTCCCATCGCCGCCGCGTACGGTGAGAACGCCTGCGAGCCCCAGGCCCCGATCAACAGCATCGCCGCCGCCAGCACCGACACGCGATAGAGCCCGCGGCCGGCGACGAGCGCGGCCAGCATGCGCGTGTCGACGTCGACCGCGGGACGCCGGCGCGCGAGAGCAATCACATCGTCACCGGCGTGCCCCGGAAGTCCGACGCGACGAACGCACCCTTGCCACCGGCGGTGAGCGCGACCCGGTCGGCGGCGACGACCGTGACCGACAGCGGCTCGCCCGCGAGCCGCCGCAGCGTCGCTTCGATGGCTGCGGCCGTCGCAGGCAGGGGTCGGTCGGCCTCGTTGGCAACGACGTGCAACGTCAGCGAACCGTCCGCGGCCTGGCGCACGTAGCACTCGTCGACGCCGGGCTCCGTGGCGGCGAGATGCAGGAAGGTCGAGGGGTAGAGCCGGCGCCCACTGGGCAGGACGACGACGCCCTCGGATCGCCCCTTGGTCAGCCGCATCGTGCGAAACCTGCGGCCACACGGGCAGCGCGAGCTCTCGATCGTGCCCACATCGCCGAGCGCGTAGCGCATGAGCGGCATGGCGCGCTCCATGAAGGAGGTCACGACGACCGCCCCCTCGGCGCCGTCGGGCAGCGCCCGGCCGGCCTCGTCGACGATCTCGATCTGAATCCGGTCCTCTGCTATGTGGAAGCCGTGATGCCGGCACTCGTAGGCGATGCTGAGCACCTCGAACGCCGAGTACTCGTCGAACACCGGGACGCCGAAGCCGTCGCTGAGCAGGCGGCGGTGCTCCGCTATCAGCAGCTCGGACTCCGTGTAGATCGCTCGCAGCGGTCCGCGCAAGGCTCGCAGCTCATCCTCGGAGAGCGCCCGCAGGACGTCGCGCAGGTGCGTGGGGTACCCGACGATGACCTGCGGCCGGTTCGCGAGCAGCTGCCGCTTGACCTCGCTCATGTCGAGGTGCGACAGGATCACGTCGCGTCGAAACAGCCCGAAGCGTTCGAAGGTGCGTCGCGGTGGGACGAAGGGGCGCAGGTGCGAGAGGCGATCGGTCGGCCTGTAGTGCCCCGTCGCCAGGAACCGGCGCACGCCCGTCGCGGTGTGGTAGTCGAACGACCTGAGATCGTGGATGGCCATGATGCGCTGCCCGGTCGTCCCGCTCGTGCCGTGCGTCCAGCAGCGATCGGTGTCGACGCCACGCGCGAGGAAGTCCTCGGGGGGGCGGCTGCGCAGATCCTGCTTGGTGATCAGGGGCAGCTTCGAGAGGTCGCTCAGCGCGGCCAGCGGCCCGATGTCGTAGCGCTCGTCGCCGTAGAACGGGACGTGCGCGCGACAGTACGAGAGCATGTCGTCGAGCCGT
Organism: uncultured Actinomycetes bacterium; assembly: GCA_963825485.1. Classification (GTDB taxonomy): domain Bacteria; phylum Actinomycetota; class Thermoleophilia; order Solirubrobacterales; family Solirubrobacteraceae; genus CADCVQ01. The sequence continues at coordinate 68,888 of CAWGTK010000026.1, read as the reverse complement.
CGCAGCCGCGCCCGTGCGAGCCGCTGCGCATCGCCGTACTGTCGCGCGTACGACCGCGCGACAAAGGCCACCTCACGAGCGAGCATCGCCGTATGCGGCCGGCCGGAGAAGACGGCGCACCCAGCCCAGCGCGCCGGTGACGTAGCGCTTCGGCAAGAAGAACACGAGCAGCGCGGCGGCGACATGCACCGCGATGAACGCGAACGCCTCGTTCTTCGTCGCCGGATGGCCGAGGAAGACCGTCATGTGCGACGCCCAATCCCACACGTCCGGGATGGTCGCGTAGCGGCTCGATTCCGGGAAGTTGCCGTGGTTGACCACGAGGAAGGCCAGATCCTCCAGCCCCGAGAGCATCAGCAGCAGCATCCCCACCGCGAGCCGCCGCACCTGCGACGCGGCGCCGCCGCCGAGGCGGTAGGCGAGTACGAGCCCGAGGATCACCACCGGCGTGAGCGTCAGCATCAGGTAGTAGAGCCGGTCGAACTGGTCGGAGTAGAAGAAGATCTTCGGCACGAACCAGCAGAAGAAGACGAGGAACACGGCCGGGATGACGACCTTGTGCAGCCAGGCGCGTCGCAGCAGCGCGGGGTCCAGGCGCGCGATCGCCTCGGTCGCCAGCAGGACCGGGATGAGCTTGACGAGCAGCAGCCAGAGCGAGCTGACCTCGCGCTCGTGCGGCAACGCGAACCAGACCGCGGCCGCGGACGCCAGGGCGCCCGTCGCGCAGGCCAGGAAGACCAGGTTTCCGCGGGCATAGGCCAGCGCGGGAGCGACCGCGCCGTGTGGGCGGAGCCTGGTCATGCCGCCTCCCTCACATCGGTCCGCACATCGAAGCGGAGCGTCTGCAGGATCTCGGCGCGCTCGCGATCGATCTCGGCCCGTGTGGCGCCGGTAACCGTCAGGTAGCCGAGCTTGTGACGTGCGGATGTGTAGGCCCGGACGGGAGCGCCGGGGGTGGCGCAGATGTCCAGGCGTGCGTGCGGATGGCGCCGGCGCACCAGCGCCTCGCCGTTGATGGCCTCGAGCACGCCGTCGCGGTCGCTGTGCAGGATGTGCAGCAGGGCGTTGCGCCGGCGGGCGGGCTCGAGCCGGAACGGCCTGCCGAGCGCGCAGCGCAGCGCGGCACGCACGGTGTTGACGCCGAAGGCCGCGTAGACAAGCGCCGGCATGCCGTTGCCCCCGACCCGGGCGCCGAGCTCGATCACGTAGGGCTCTCCGTGTTCGTCGATGACGACATCGAGGTTGACCGGCCCCGTCTCGATGGCGACGGCGACGCAGATCTCCTCGATCGCGCGCCGCAGGCGCGTCATGAGGCGGTCGTCGAGGTCGGCGGGAATGAGGTGGGCGACCGTGATGAAGTGCGGTGGGCCCGTGACCTGCCGGCGCGTCGCAGCGACGAACGCGAGCCGCCCCCCGTCGAGGAAGGCCTCGACCGACACGTGACGGCCGGCCACGAACTCCTCGATGATGACTTCGCCGGAGGCTGAGAAGGAGCGTGCGACCATGAGCGCCTTCGGGAGCTCGGCTCGTGTCAGCGCCATGCCGACGCCCTTGCTCCCGGACCCGTCCGACGGCTTGACCATGAGCGGAAAGCGCAGGTCGCGAGCGCGCAGCAGCAGCGCGCGGTCGTCGTGGCTCTGCGCCCAGCGGTATGTCGGCAGACCGAGCTCGTCGAGCACGGCGCGGAAGTAGCCCTTGTCGATCGACGCGCGTGCCGCCGCCTCCGACGTCCGAAACGGCGTGTCGTAGTGCTCCTCGAGCGCACGAAGCGTCAGCTGCGCCGCGTCGCTGGCCGGAGCCACGACGGCGGCCACGTCCGCGTCGCCGACCGCCGCGATGATCGCGGCGACGTCGCGCGTCGACACCGCGTGAAAGCGGTCCGCCGCAGCGACTGCGGGGGCGTCGGGTCGCTGATCGACGCCGATCGTCCGCAGGCCGAGTCGGCCGGCCTCGCTGTACGCCGGGAGCTGGTCCTCTCCGGCTCCGAGGATGAGTAGATGTTTCATGTGATGGGCTCCCGTCGCCGAGCGCCTTGCGGCGCGGATTCGAATTCGTAGAGATCGTCTGCGGGATCGAGCACCACGTTGGCCTCGCAGACGTAGAACTGGGCTGGTCGCCGCTGCCCCTTGGCGGCACGGACCGCATATCCGAGTCCGAGGCCGCTCGTCGCGATCCCGAGCGTGACGTTGACGTTCAGCGCGGCGGCGACGCCGGCGGCGCCGAGCACGCCGGTGAGCGCGAGCAGGAGGGTGGCGACCCCGGCGAAGATGCTGACGGCGAGAAACGCGAACGCGAGGCCGGCGAGGTTGTAGGAGAACCCGAAGAAGAGATCGAGGCTGTGTGCGAACAGCCGCCGGAACGTCCACTTCGGCCGTCCCGCGAGGCGCGGGTTGTGGCTCGTCGGCACACCCGTGTAGCGAGCGCCGACGAGCGGCACCGTGGCGATGAAGTAGGGCGTGGCGAGCTGCAGCGCGACCACCTTCTTGGCCACCGAGGTGCGCACGACTCGCCAGACGGACGCCCCGGGAAGCAACTCGATGCCGAGGAAGCGACGCGCGAACCAATGCTGCGCGCTCGAGCCGGCGCGCCGCAACCACGGATCCTGGCGATCCTCGCGCACGCCGAACACGACGTCGTAGCCCTCGACCGCCTTGGCGAGCAGGAGGTGCATCTCCTCCGGCGGCGATTGCAGATCGGCGTCGAGTTGGACGGTCCAGTCGTTGCGGGCGTACTTGAACCCGGCCGAGAATGCCGCTTCGAGGCCGAAGTTCCGAGCGAACGAGAGGTATCTGACGCTCGGGTCGCTCGCCGCGAGACGACGGATCTTCTCGAGCGTGCGGTCGGTGCTGCCGTCGTCGATGAACAGCAGCTCGGCGTCCTCGTAGCGCTCCAGCTGCAGCTTGATCTCGCGGTACGCCCGCTCGATCGCGTCCTCCTCGTTGAAGCAGGGCACGATTGCGGTGACCGAGATCGAGCGGGCGACAGCGGTGCGCACGGGCGCGGGCGCTGTCGCGAGGAGCTCCCGGTGCGCCTGCGGTGGGATGCTCATCGTCCGGCCGCCCATCCAGGGAATCCGACGGCGTACTGAGGCACGCTCATGCTGCCGAAGCGCGCCTTGAGCTCGAGCATGCCCTTGCCCCACTCAAGCCGCTCGAGGCCGCCCTCGATCGCATAGGCGATCTCGCGCAGGTACTGGTCGAAGTACAGCGAGCGCTTCGCGCCCGAGCCCTGTGGCGTGGCCGCGCCGGTCACCGTGGCGACGAGCGCGGCGCCGTCGTCGAACACGAGGTCGAACGACAGCAGTGCACCGCTGCCTGCGTCGCGGTGGCCGAAGTACAGCGCGCCCGGGGCCGCCGAGAGCGCGTCGAAATAGCCGATCGGGATCGGAGCCACCACCGCGCGACGGCGCGCGTGCTTCAGGCGCGTGAGCTGATCCAGGCGGCTGGCGTGCGTTGCGTCGATCGCGTCGGCGGCTTGGAGCGTGTCGAGCGTGGCGTCCGCCGTCACCTCGTCGAGGAGCCTGCGAAATCTCCGGCGGCGGTCGCGCGGCAGCGACTGGAAGTAGCGCTCGATGCTCGACCAGCGGTTCTCGAGCACCGACACCGGCGCCGTCTGGCGAAGCACGCGGCGACGCGAGCCGATGTCCGCGAGCTGGTCGGATCCGATCTGGCGAAAGACGACTGCGAACGCACCGCGCTCGCGCCCGATGGCGCGCAGAAACGCGTCGACCGCGACACGGCGATCGGCGGTGCCCGCCCCGCGCGCGAACGCGACTCCGGGGCTGAAGGTCAGCGGGAGACTGCAGTCCACGACACCGATGCGCGGTGCGGTGCTCGCATAGGCGCCGCGGCGCCGGCGGACGCCGACGTAGCGCAGGCAGAGCAGCGCGGTCACGTCGCGGCCGTCGCGCACGAGCGCGAGTTCGAGGTGTTGCGTCGAGGCCCGCGCCACGGCCTTCAGCGCGGCGCAATCCCAGGCCGCGATCAACCCGTGCTCGTGCACGAAGCGGCTCCACTGCTCCGGCATCGGGTCCGTCAGCGGATCGACGATCTCGACCGTCGGGGTCATGTCGCACCGCTCGCGAGGTTCTCGAGCAGCTGCGCTCGCAGCGGCCGGCGGCCGTTGTGCGCAACGTCCTCGATCGCGGCGCTGACGCGCGCCTCGCCGAAGGTCGCCAGGATCCTGCGCAGCGGCGGTCCGCAGTGCGTGCCGAAGAGCGCGCGGTAGAGCTCCCGGTACTCTGCGCGCGTCCTCGGCCCCGTCAAGTACCCGGGCTCGAGCATGCGGCGCCCGTCCGGCGCAACCGCGGACGCGCTCTCGGGAACCTGGCCGGCCACGATCCAGGCGTTCGGGCGGCCGTACGTCGCGAGCCATGCGTGGGCGTGGGCCAGCCGGGCGCGCCCGTCGGGGCCGATGTCGCCGAGCGCGCGCTCGACGCCGGCCGGCTCGTACCAGTGCCGCTGCAGCAGGGTCACGAGCGTCCGGAACGGCGGTGGGGCGCCGCTGCGGCCGGCGCCGACCAGCTCGAGCAGGACGCGCGCTCGTTCAGACGTCGCCGCCGTGGCGACGAAGCGGTCGAACGCGTCGTAGTAGGCGTAGATGGCCGCCCGGTCGAGGCTGATCCGCATGTCGCTCTTGCAGTTGGTGCGAGCGAAGAGCCAGCGGATCAGCGGCGGCGGCATGAGGCGCAGCAGGTCCGTGAGGGTCAGGCCGCCGCCACGCGAGCCGGAGATCTTCGCTGTCGTATCGAACTGCCGCACGAGGCCATAGGGCACGATCACGGGCTGCGTCCGGCCGTAGAGCTGCTCGAAGAGCGGCGGCGTCCGATCCATCGTGCTGCCCGAGCTGCAGTGGTCCTGGCCCGCCGGCTCGCAGGAGAGCCGCTCGTGGACGACGCGTAGGGTCCAGTCCAGCGTCCAGCGCGGCTTGACCCGCCGCACGTCGGACGTGGTGACGACGGCATCGCACGTGCGGCACAGGTAGCGCACGCGAAAGGCGCGTAGCTCGAGGAGCTCGGTTCGGTCGCGGCCGCACTGCTCGCAGTAGGCGCCGAACAGCGACGTGGGGCCCGCGACGCCGAGCAGGCGCGCGATCCGCCTGGCATTGCGAATCGCATCGCGCTGCAGCTCGACGTAGCGTCCGGCCCGATAGCGCTCTGCCTGATAGTGGGTGTCCCACCCCGAAGCACCGCGGCCGTCGTCGTCCGCCGCGCGGGGGCAGATGTCCATGGCCTTGAGCTCGGCGATGTACCTGCGGCAGATCGCGCGCGTGTGAGCTCCGTCCGCGAGCGGAAGGCCCTCGCAGCCGGCCAGATCGTCGCGCAAGCGCGCCACGGAGACGCGTACGGGATCGTAGTCGTCGAAGCTCAGCAGGATCGACGACCGGCGCCCGAGCCGGGTGAGAGCCTGCTGGACGAGATGAGCGCAGACGGTGTCGCGGAAGTTGCCGATGTGGAAACGACCGCTGGGTGACATGCTCGTCTGGATCACGATGGTCTCGTCCTCCGGGACGGCCGCCGCGACGCGCTGCGCGTAATGCAGTGCCCAGTGCGCGAGCGAGCGGTCCTGCTCGAAGAGGCCGGCGTAGAGCTTCCGCGGCGAGCGCGAGCGCGAGGGCGGGCGCGGGCGCTGGCGCTGGCGCGGTGCAGCATGCGAGCGCAGCGGGGGGGCCAGCACCGCGATACCCCGCGCCCCGGGGGGCCCGGCGCTCGCGGGCGGCGCCTCTGTCAGGGCTTGTCGCAGCATCGTGCTAGCGCAGCAGGCCGTGTCGCGCGAGCGTGGCCGTGGCCAGCTCCACATCGTCGGTCGCAGTGCGGCTTTCGAGCCAGCCGACGATCTCGCTCATGCCGTCCGCGAACTCCACCCCGGGGGTGAGGCCGAGCAGCTCGCGGGCCCGCGAGTTGTCCGCAAAGCAGTGGCGGATGTCGCCGGCGCGCACGTCGCCGCGGATCTCGGGCTCGATGTCGAGCCCGAGCTGCGCCGCCAGCGTCTGCGCCACCTCCAGCACGGTCACGGGCCGGCCCCCGCCGAGGTTGACGGCGACGCCGTCGGCGACACCGCGCTGCGAACCGCGCACGACCGCGCGGGCGATATCGCGCGCATGCACGAAGTCGCGGCTCTGATGGCCGTCCTCGAAGATCACGGGCCGGCGGCGGTTGAGCAGTCGCGACGCGAAGATCGCGACGACACCGGTGTACGGGTTCGAGAGCGCCTGTCGCGGACCGTAGACATTGAAGAACCGCATCGCCGTCACCGGGACGCGGAAGGCGCGTCCCCACACGAGGAACATCTCCTCGTGATCGCGCTTGCCGATGGCATAGATGGAGGTCGGCGCAGCGGGCTTGGACTCGGGGGTCGGGAGCGGCTCGAGCTCGGCACCACAGTGGTCGCACAGCAGCTCCCAGCGACGGGCCGCGAGCTGGTCGTCCGGGCGCGGTGGCGGCGCGACCTGACGATCCTCGAGCGGGCAGCGATACAGACCCTCTCCGTAGATCGACATGGACGAGGCGACGACGACCTTCTCGAGCCGGTCGGCGAGCGGGATCATCTCCTCGAGGACGACCGCGGCGCCGACCGCGTTGACCGAGGTGTAGCGCTCGATCTCGTACATCGACTGGCCGACGCCGACGGCGGCCGCGAGGTGGTACACGCGCTCGACGCCCTGCAGGCAACGACGCACGAGAGCGCGGTCGCGCACGTCTCCCTGGACGAGCTCTGCCGCAGCGTCGAGGTAGTCCGGCACGCCGGCGTGCACCTGCGGGTCGAGCGCGTCGAGCACCCGGACCTCGAATCCCTGCTGGAGCAGGCGGTCGACGACATAGGAGCCGATGAAGCCGGCGCCGCCGGTGACGAGCACCTTCATGGTGTCACCTGGTGGGCTCTCCGACGGCGAGCGATAGCGGTCTGCTGCAATGACATGGTGTGGGCTTTCGAGTTCATGACAGTGGCTCAAAGCGCGCAGGGGACGGCGTGGTGGGACCTCCTCGTCCCACCACGGACGTCATCGGACCCAGGCGCAGCGCGCCTAGCTGAACATCGCCTCCATCGTCTCGTGGGTCTGCTGCTTGGAGGTGTCGGATTCGCTGCCCCAGCAGGTGTTGAGGATGATGCGCGTGCGGTCCGTATTGAGCGGCACGGTGCGGTGCAGCGTCGTGTCGGACCGCAGGAAGTAGATGTCACCCGTGACGTGGGGATACGTCCGGATCGGGTGCTCCACCAGGTGCTCGTGCACGCGGGGATCGGACTTGTCCCAGTCGGTGTGCGGGATGCACTGCAGCATGCCGCCGCACTCGATGCTGGGGGCCTCGATGATCCAGATGACGGTGAAGCTGAAGTCGCCCCAGTGCCAGCCGTGCGTGTCGCCGGCCTGCTCCTGACGGATGATGACGTACTTCTCCTCCTCCCACGGGCACTGGACGACGGGCTCGCGGGCCAGGCGCGAGAGGAAGCCCATCATCGGCTCGCACTCGTAGATCCGGCAGATCAGATCGCCATCGGTTGCGATGCTCTGCTGCGACACCGTGCTCATCTTGCGCGGCGAGTTGCTGGTCTCCTTGAGTTGGATATCGATCCGGCGCGCGTGCAGGTCCAGCAGGCGGTGGACTTCCTCGGTCACCTCGCTCTTGAGATCCTCCGGGACGAGGTTCGGGATCTTCACGTACCCCTCGCGGCGGAAATGCTGAGACAGGCGCTGGACCTCCCGCTTGTCGCCGAACGTGCGGTCGAAATGGGTGTTCAGCCTGTCTTGCAGCGAGCGGCTGCGCGGGGCGACTTCGATGGACATGCCGGGGTTTCCTTTCGCCGCGACGCCGGGCGCTGGGTCATGAGGCGTCGTGGATTTGCCTTGGGTGCGAAGTGCGGCAATGATGGGCGCGCGATGGACGCAATTGTGTGAACGTCGTCACAGGAAGGTCGCGATCGCCTCTGCGCGATATGTCACACAACGCCCGTCAGCTGCCTGGAATCCTGCCGGTCATGCACGAGCGGCCGGACCCACGGCGCAGGCGGTGAGCCTGTGATGCAGGACGCACAGCTGGCGATCTTGCTGCTCGACATCGCGATCATCGCGGCCTGCGCCCTGATCGTGGGGGCGCTCGCGCGGCGAATCGGGCAGGCGGTCGTGGTCGGAGAGATCCTGGCGGGTCTCTTGCTCGGCCCAAGTCTGCTGGGCCTGCTGCCCGGCGACCTCGACATGCTCCTCTTTCCCACCGAGGTCCGCCCATATCTGCAGGCGCTCGCGAGCATCGCCCTCGTCCTGTTCATGTTCGGGATCGGCTTGGAGATCGACGTGCAGCGCATCCGGCGCTCGGGCGCGACGGCACTGCGCATCACGACGGCGTCCGTGGTCGGTCCGCTGATCGCCGCGGCGGCGATCTCGCCACTGCTGTGGGCTGCGCATCCCCCGGTGGGGGATGGCGTGACGCAGCTGCAGTTCGGGGCCTTCGTCGCCATCGCCCTCAGCGTCACAGCCTTCCCCGTGCTCGCACGGCTGCTGGCGGAGACGGGCCTGTCGGAGACCCCCCTCGGCTCGCTGGCACTGCTCGTCGCCGCGATGACGGACCTCGTCGCCTGGGTCTCCCTGGCGGCATTGACCGCCACGCTCGGGGCGTCACACGGCGGCCTGGCGCCCGGTGCGATGGTCGCCGGCATCGCCGGATTCGCGGCGGGGCTGTTGCTCGTCGTGCGACCGTTGCTGCGCTGGGGCCTGGAGGCGTCCTGGTGCCGACAGCACGGGCCGGCGGGGGCGAGCCTGCTGCTGCTCGCGGCGCTCGCCCTGTGCGCGGCGGCGACCACGAGCCTGGGACTGCATCCCGCCTTCGGAGCCTTCGCCCTCGGCGTCGCCTGTCCCCGACGCCGCGCTCCGGCGCCGGCGGCCGACGCCGGTTCGTACGCGACAGCGCAGACCGCGTCCCAGCACATCACGTCAGCAACCGGGACGCTCACGGCCGCCGGGCTCGTGCTCGTCCCCGTCTACTTCATCGTCACCGGCCTCAAGGTCGACATCACGAGCCTCGGCCTGAGCGGTGCCCTCGAGGTCGCCGGCCTGCTCGCCGTGGCCACCGCGGCGAAGGTGATCGGCGTGACGTGGGCGGCGGCGCGCGCCGGCCTGCAGCGCGGCCGGTCGGCGGCGCTCGGCCTGCTGCTGAACACGCGCGGGCTGACGGAGCTGATCGTGCTCGACATCGGTCGCAGCGCCGGGGTCATCGACGACAGGCTCTTTGCCGCCCTGGTCCTCGTGGCCATCCTGACGACTGCGATGACGATGCCGCTTCTGCCTTTCGCACTGCGTCGCGGCGCCGGCAGAGCCGACCTCCAGGCGATTCCCGGGCCCGCGACGGAGTTCGCCCGCGGCTGAGCTGCGGGGATGCGAGAAGATCGCCGCCGGTCGGTCCGTTGTGTGAACGGCGCGTTAACAACCCGCCAATGTGGCGAGCGAACTTGGACTGAGGGCTAAAGACAGACCCGCGGCCTGGCCATACGGTCCAGTCCGTGACCTCTGCAAGGGAAGAATTCGTGCTGCGCACGGTCGAGGAGCGGGGCGTGAGGTTCATCCGCCTCTGGTTCATCGACGTGCTCGGCCTGCTGAAGAGCATCTCGATTCCCGTCTCAGAGCTCGAGTCGGCGCTGCAGGAGGGCGTCGGACTGGACGGCTCGTCGCTGGAGGGCGCCTCGCGGCTGCGCGAGCACGACGTCATCGCTCACCCCGATCCGCGCACGTTCCAGGTGCTGCCGTGGCGGCCGGACTCGATCGTCGCGCGGATGTTCTGCGACGTGCGCCAGCCCGACGACGGGCCGTTCGGCGGCGACTCGCGCGCCACGCTGCGCCGCGCCCTCGAGCATGCCGCGGGGCTCGGATACACGATGCAGGTCGGCTGCGAGGTCGAGTTCTTCATCTTCGGACCGCTCGGCGCCAACGGCGCCAAGCCGACGACGCTCGACGACGGCGCGTACTTCGACCTCACCCCGCTGGATGTCGGCAGCGACTTTCGCCGGCGCACGATCGACTACCTCGAGCAGATGGGGATTCCCGTCAAGGCGTCGCACCACGAGGTGGCGCCGTCGCAGCACGAGATCCAGCTCGCCCACACCGACGCGCTGTCGATGGCCGATGCGGTCACGACGTTTCGCCTCGCCGTCAAGGAGGCCGCGCACGAGCTGGGCGCCTACGCGACGTTCATGCCCAAGCCGCTCGCCGAGCATCCGGGCAGCGGGATGCACCTGCACATCTCGCTGTTTCAGGGCGAGCGCAACGCCTTCCACGAGGCCGATCCCGACACGCCGCTGTCGCCCACCGGACGCGCGTTTCTGGCCGGCGTCCTCGCCCACGCGGGCGAGCTGACCGCCGTCACGAACCAGTGGATCAACTCCTACCGGCGCCTGGCGACCGGCTTCGAGGCGCCCGACTACGTCAGCTGGACGCGCCGCGGCGCCGCCGCGCTCGTGCGCGTGCCGTCGCGCCGCCCCGGCCGCGCCGAGAGCACGCGCTTCGAGCTGCGCTCGCCCGATCCGGCCTGCAATCCGTACATGGTCCTCGCGCTCGTGCTGGCCGCCGGCCTGCGCGGGATCGAGCGCGGCTACGAGCTGCAGGCCGAGTCGATCGACGACGATCCCGGCGGCGCGCCGCGCCTGCCGCTGGACCTGCGCGAGGCGACCGACCTATTCGACGCCTCCGAGCTGGCCCGCGAGACGCTCGGCGACCGGCTCGTCGACGTGTTCGTCGCCAACAAGCGCCGCGAGCTCGACGACGAGCGCCGTACGGTCACCGAGTTCGACCGCGCCCGCTACCTGAGGCTGCTGTGAGCGACGCCTGGATCTACGGCGAGCACGGCTCGGAGGCGACCTCGCGGCTGCTGGCCGAGCTGGGCTTCAGCCCGCACCGCGTCGCCGCCAACGGGACGCTGCGACCGCCCGACGGCGCCTCGCGTGCGCCGGCGCTCGCGCTCGTGCTCACCGACGGCAGCGAGCAGCCCTCGTGCGCGGAGATCTGCGCGCGCCTGGCCGCCGACGAGGAGCTCGCCGAGGTGCCCGTGATCGTCTCGCTGCCGGCCGACGTGCTCGGCGCCGGCGTCGGCGTCGTCGAGGGCCACGAGCTGCTCATCGAGCCGTTCACCGCCGAGGAGCTGCAGGCGCGGATCGCCCGCGCGCGGCGCGCGGTGAACGGCATCGACCACGACGACATCGTGCGCGTCGGCGGCCTGGAGATGAACCTCGCCACCTACCAGGTGGCGATCGACGGGCGGCCCGTGGACTTCACCTACATGGAGTACGAGCTGCTGAAGTTCCTCGTCACCCATCCCCGGCGTGTGTTCTCGCGCGAGGCGCTGCTCAACCGCGTCTGGGGCTATGACTACTACGGCGGCGCGCGGACGGTCGACGTGCACGTGCGCCGTGTCCGCGCGAAGCTCGGCAGCGAGCACGCCGCGCGGATCAAGACGGTTCGCAGCGTCGGCTACCGCTGGGAGGGCACATGAGCGTGCAGGGCAGCGGCGGGCTGGCCGAGCGCCTGGGACGCAGCGACTATGCCGGGTTTCGGGCCGTCATCAAGGCGGTGGGGACGGGTCCGCGCGGCAGCCGCGCGCTGACGTTCGAGGAGGCGCGCGGCGCCACCGCCGGCTTGCTCGGCGGCGAGGTCAGCCCCGTGCAGGCGGGCGCGTTTCTCGTCGCGATGCGGATCAAGGGAGAGACGCCGGCCGAGCTGGCCGGAATCGCCCAGGCGCTGCGCGACGCCGCCGCCACGATCGCGCCCGGGCAGGCACCCGGCGGGCGGGCGATCGTCGCGTGCGCCGGCGCGTACGACGGCATCAGCGAGGCGCCGCACCTCTCGCTCGCCGCGGCGGTGCTGGCCGCGGCCGCCGGTGCGCGCGTCGTCGTGCACTGCGGCAGCACGATCGGGCCCAAGCGCGGCACGACCCCCGGCGACGTGCTCGTCGCGCTCGGCGGACCGCTGCGCCCGCAGCCGGCCGAGTCGCTGGCGATGCTCGAGCGTGCCGACGTCGCGCTCGTCCACGCCGGTGCGGCGATCCCGGGCTGGGAGGCGCTCGCCCGCGTGCGCGACGAGATCGGGCTGCGCGGACCGCTGCACACGGCGGAGAAGCTCGTCGACCACCTCGGCGCGACGTGCTTCGTCGTCGGCCACACCCACAGCTCCTATCGCGAGCGGATCATCGGCGCGCTCAAGCTGCTCGGAGCCCAGCGCGCGATCGCCCTGCGCGGCGTGGAGGGGACGGACATCCTGCGCGCCGGGCGGCCGTCCGCCGCCGACGCGAACGGACCGCTGGAGATCGCCGAGTCGCCGGGCAGCGTCCTGCGCGGCGACGCCGACCCGCAGGTCTCCGCAGACCTGACGCGGGCGATCGTGGCGGGCGATGAGCACGGTGTCGCGGGCCGGACGGCGATCCTCAGCGCGGGCCTGCGGCTCTATGCCGCGGGGCGCTGCGACAGCGTGGGGGCCGGCGCGGCGCTGGTCTCGGCGGCGGTCGACGACGGCCGTGCGGCGGCGACGCTGGAGGCGCTGCTCGCCGGGTAGAGCGCACTCTCGTGTGTCCAGCGGTGTCGGTCGGCGGTGGGTGATACGCCACGCAGCTGCGCCGATCGCCGTCGGCGCCCCGGCCTGACCCAGCGGGTGGTGGCACGGAGTGCACGCGCGGGTCGGGACGCGCCCGGTGCGATATCCGCACTCGGCGCGTCACGACCGACTCTGGAGCGGGGGTCGGGACGCGCCCGGTGCGATATCCGCACTCGGCGCGCCACGACCGCTTCCCTCTGCGCTGACGAGCCCACTCGCCGCCGCGCGCCGCATCGCGCCGCCGGCCGACGCCGCGTAGGCTCGAAGTCATGGCCGTCTCCATTCACCAGGCCCGCGCCGCCGTGCTCGAGCACGCCCGCGTGCTCGATGCCGAGGACGTGTTCCTCGACGACGCGCTCGGTCGCGCGCTCGCGGTCGACGCCAGCGCGCCCAACGACGTGCCGCCGTTCGCCGCCTCGGCGATGGACGGCTTTGCGATCCGGGCCGCCGACACGCTCGACGGCCACGCCGATCTCGAGCTCATCGGCGAGGCGAAGGCCGGCACGGAGGCCGGCGTCAGCGTGCGCCGCGGGACCGCCGTGCGGATCTCCACCGGCGCGCCCGTTCCGGACGGCGCCGACGCGATCGTGCCGCAGGAGATGACGACGAGCGACGGCGCGCGCGTCCGGATCGAGGGCCAGGTGCGGCTCGGCTACCACGTCCGCCCGCCCGGCGAGGACATCTGCGCCGGCGAGCTCGTCGTGCCCGCCGGCGCGCTGCTCGGCCCGGCCGAGCTCGGCGTGCTGGCCTCGATGAACATCCCGCGGCCGAGCGTCGTGCGCCGCCCGCGCGTCGCGATCGCCGGCACCGGCGACGAGCTGACCGATCCCGGCAAGCCGCTCAAGCCCGGCGCGATCCGCGACTCCAACGGCCCCGCGCTCGGCGGCGCCGTGCACCGCGCCGGCGGCGAGCTGGTCACCCGCGTGCGCGTGGGCGACGACCTCGAGGCGACCGTCTCGGTGCTGGGCGCCGCGCTGCGCGACGTCGACATCCTCATCACGACCGGCGGCGTCTCCGTCGGCCCGCACGACCACGTCCGCCCGGCGCTCCAGCGCCTCGGCTACCGGGAGGTGTTCGCGGGCGTCAAGCTCAAGCCCGGCCGGCCGACGACGTTCGCCGTCGGCGAGGACGGCACCCTGGTCTTCGCACTGCCCGGCAACCCGGTCTCCGCGCTGATGGCCTTCCGCCTCTTCGTCGTCCCGGCGATGGACGCGATGCTCGGCCGCAGCGGCGAGCACCACCCGCTCAAGGCGACCGCCGACGAGCCTCTGGAGGGCGCGGTCGGCCGCACCACGGTCATCCGCTGCCGCACGACCCTGCAGGACGACGGCTGGCACGTGCGTCCGACTAAGTCCCAGGAGTCGCACATCCTCACGTCGATGCTCAACGTCGACGCCCTCGCCCTGGTCCCCGAGGACCGCGACGGGATCGAGGCGGGCGAGCCGGTCGAGATCGAGTTCGTCAGCTGACACACGTCGCGGGCGCTTGGCTTGTAACACACTGACAAACCGGTTTTCGGTAAGAACCTGAGTCCAAGCAACCGGCGCTTGCTCTCACCACGACCAGCTAACCTCTCTGGTGTATCTGTACCAGGTGGTTCACGTCCCGGCAGACCGGGACGGTCTATGTCCCGGTAAAGCGGGGCAACCAGGTTCCCAGCAATCAGAGACGTGTCAGGTTCCGGTGTACCGGAACGCGCGTCTTTCTTGCGATGGGACGGTTCCGCCGTCAACAGAAAGAGGGAGTCATGCGTGCATCCCGTCTCGCTGTACTCGGAAGTGTCCTGGCCGCCGCGGCGCTCGCAAGCGTCGGATCGGCCCACGCCGCAGATGTCGGCACCACGGCGAAGGCCGCCGCCGCACAGTCGCCGCAGAGCATCTGCGGCAGCGGCTACTACATCCAGCGCCAGCACGCTCTGCCCGGAGCCGTCGCCTATCAGCTCTACAACGGCTCCAGCAACTGCGCCGTGACCGTCAAGACCTCGTCGGTCGGGACGCCGACGCGGACCACCGCCGGGCTGCAGGTCCAGGGCTCGACGTGGTCCTACGACACCGGCAACTACGCCTACTACGCGGGTCCCGTCAAGGCTGCCGCGGCGGGCAAGTGCGTGCGCTACTTCGGCTTCCACGGTGGCACGTCGTACACCAGCCCGTTCGGCAACTGCGGCTGAGCTGGCACGCGCGGCCCGCTCCGGGCGACCGGGGGCGGGCCGCGCAGCCGGCCCGCAACGCGGGCGTCGACCGGGTCCGGCACCGCGGCGACGCAGCGCGACCGCCCGCCCCGCCGGCGCGCCGAATCTCGGCCACGGGCCGTTGCTAAGCTCGCAGAGCGAGCTGCCGCCGCCCGCAAAGTGCGGAATTCGTCGTCCCCGGCCCCGTCTCGACGGGGTCGTTTTGTCCGCCACCACGCCTAGGATTCGCAAATGGAGATTGAGATCGGTCGCGGGAAGAAAGCCCGCCGCGCATACGGCTTCGACGACATCGCGATCGTGCCGTCCCGGCGCACACGCGATCCCGACGACGTGGACATCTCGTGGAAGCTCGGCGATTACCGCTTCGAGCTGCCGCTGCTGGCCTCGGCGATGGACGGCGTCGTCTCGCCTCGCACCGCGGGCATCATCGGCAAGCTCGGCGGCCTCGCCGTCCTCAACCTCGAGGGCATCTTCACGCGTTACGAGGACGCCGAGGCGATGCTCGAGCGCATCGCGCTGCTGCCCACCGGGGCGGCCACGCGCGAGATGCAGAAGATCTACAAAGCGCCGATCATCCCCGAGCTCATCACGCAGCGGATCGTGGAGATCAAGCAGCAGGGCGTCGTCGTCGCCGCCGCGCTGACCCCGCAGCGGGTGCGCGCGCACTACGAGGCCGCCGTCGAGGCGGGCCTCGACATCCTCGTCATCCAGGGGACGGTCGTCTCGGCCGAGCACGTCTCCAGCGACGAGTCGCGGCCGCCGCTGAACCTCAAGGAGTTCATCCGCGAGGTGCCGCTGCCCGTCGTCGTCGGCGGCTGTGCGAGCTACCACACGGCCCTGCACCTGATGCGCACCGGCGCGGCCGGCGTGCTCGTCGGCGTCGGCCCCGGCGCGGCCTGCACCACGCGCGGCGTGCTCGGCATCGGCGTTCCCCAGGCGACGGCGATCGCCGACGTCGCGGGCGCCCGCTCGCAGCACATGCTCGAAACCGGCGAGTACTGCCAGGTCATCGCCGACGGCGGGATGCGCAACGGCGGCGACGTCTCCAAGGCGATCGCCTGCGGCGCCGACGCGGTCATGATCGGCTCACCGCTGGCCCGCGCCTACGAGGCGCCCGGCCGCGGCTTTCACTGGGGCATGGCGACGTTTCACCCCACGCTCCCGCGCGGCGCGCGCGTCAAGACCGTGCAGAACGGCTCGGTGGAGGAGATCCTCACCGGCCCCGCCCACGAGAACGACGGCACGTTCAACCTCATGGGCGGCCTGCGCACGTCGATGGCGACCTGCGGCTACAAGGACATCGCGGAGTTCAACCGCGCCGAGCTGATGATCGCTCCGTCCCTGCAGACGGAGGGCAAGCAGCTGCAGACCGCGCAGGGCATCGGGATGGGTGCCCGCGGCTCGGCCGCCGCCGCGCCGTCGGAGACCGGCCAGACCAACGGGATGCACCAGGAGCCGGCACTCGCCGACGTATGACCGACGGCCTCGTCACCGCGGCGACGGCCGCGACCGAGCTCGTCGACGAGGACGTTCGCGACATCGCTGCCCCGCGGGCCGTCGACGAGGTCGTCGTGCTCGACTACGGCGGGCAGTACTCGCAGCTCATCGCGCGCCGCGTGCGTGAACTGGGCGTCTTCAGCGAGCTGCTGCCCCACCACGTCGGTGCGGCCGAGGTCCGCAAGCGCAAGCCCAAGGGCCTGATCCTCTCGGGCGGCCCGGCCTCTGTGTACGCGGACGGCGCGCCACGCCTCGATCGCGAGCTGCTCGAGCTCGGCATCCCGGTGCTCGGCATCTGTTACGGCATGCAGCTCATCGCGCTCGACCAGGGCGGCAGGGTCGAGGGCGCCGAGATCGGCGAGTTCGGCCGCTCGGAGCTGACGGTGCGCGAGCCCGGCCGCCTCTTCGCCGGCCTGCCCGCCGAGCAGACGTGCTGGATGTCGCATCGCGACACGGTCTTCGCGCCGCCGCCCGGCTTCACGGCCCTGGCCTCCTCGACGGGCTCCCCGGTGGCGGCCCTGGAGCATGTCGAGCGCGGCGTCTACGGCATCCAGTTTCACCCCGAGGTCGTCCACACGCCCTACGGCCAGACGATCCTCGAGCGCTTCCTCGGCGAGATCTGCGAGGCCGACCGCACGTGGTCGCCGGAGAGCATCGTCTCCGAGCAGATCGTCCGCATCCGCGCCCAGGTCGGCGGCGGCAAGGTCATCTGCGGGTTGAGCGGCGGGGTCGACTCCAGCGTGGCCGCGCTGCTCGTGCACCGCGCGATCGGCGACCAGCTGACGTGCGTCTTCGTCGACCACGGCCTCATGCGCAAGAACGAGGGCGAGCAGGTCGTCGCCGCCTTCCGCGACCACTTCAAGGTCCCGCTCGTCGCCGTCGACGCCGAGACGCGCTTCCTCTCGCGGCTGAAGGGCGTCAGCGATCCGGAGACGAAGCGCAAGGCGATCGGCGCCGAGTTCATCCGCGTCTTCGAGGAGGAGGCGGAGAAGATCGGCGACGCGAACTTCCTCGTCCAGGGAACGCTGTACTCCGACGTCATCGAGTCCGGCGGCGGCACCGGCGCGGCGACGATCAAGTCCCACCACAACGTCGGCGGCCTGCCCGACGACCTGCGGTTCGACCTCGTCGAGCCGCTGCGCGCGCTGTTCAAGGACGAGGTGCGCGCCGTCGGCGCCGAGCTCGGCCTGCCCGAGCGGCTCGTGTGGCGCCAGCCCTTCCCCGGGCCGGGCCTGGCGATCCGCATCGTCGGCGGCGAGGCCACGCGCGAGCGCCTCGATCTCCTGCGCGAGTGCGACTACATCCTGCAGGACGAGATCCGCAAGGCCGGTCTGTACCGAGACCTGTGGCAGTCCTTCTGCGTGCTGCCCGACATCCGCACGGTCGGCGTGCAGGGCGACGAGCGCACGTACGGCAGCGTCGTCGTACTGCGCGCGGTCACCTCCGACGACGCGATGACCGCCGACTGGGCGCGCCTGCCCTACGACCTGCTCGAGCAGATCGCCTCGCGCATGATCAACGAGCTGCGCGACGTCAACCGGGTCGTCCTGGACATCACGTCCAAGCCGCCGGGCACGATCGAGTGGGAGTGACCTCCGGGTAGAGGCCGGGTCGAGCTCTGCACCCACCACGTGGATGAGCCGCCCCGCCCGGGACGGGCGCGCTATGCCATGAGCGGCGCGTCCTGAGCGAGCGCGAGCTCAACCGCGCGGTGCTCGCCCGCCAGGGGCTGCTCGACCCGTTCGACGCCACGATCCGCAAGACGCTGACCGCGATCGGCGCCATCCAGGCGCAGTGCGCGCCGTCGACGTACGTCGGGCCGTGGTCGCGGCTGGGCGGCGCCGTCGAGCGCGACGCGCCGACGCGGGCCCTGGAGTGGCGCACGGTCATCCAGGCCACGCTGATGCGCAGCACGATCCACCTCGTCGCCAAGCGCGACTTCTGGCCGTTCGCGCTCGCCCCGCGGGCCGCGCGGCGCGCGCTGTGGCTGCGCAGCATGCGCGGCGGCACCGACGACGGGCAGATGCGCGAGCTCGCCGCCCGCGTCCGCGAGCACCTCGCGCAGACGGGCGAACCGATCAGCCGCAAGGAGCTCCGCCCAGTAGCGGCGGGGACCGGGGTGTGCACAGCTGCCGGATCGACGCTCGCCCCCAACCGATCCGGCAGACCCGGGGGGGGGTCTGTCCGCTGCTGCCGGAGGTGTGACGTGGTCGCGTCGATGCGGCAGCAGTGCACGCACCGCGCTGCCGGCATCCGGCGAACGCGCCGGGACCCCGCGGCGCCCGTCGCCCGTATGGGCTGCATGAACCGCATCCACGTCACGCTCACCGCGACCGCCGCCGCCCTCATCGCCGCCGCCGGCATCGCGCTCGCCAGCGGCGGCCCGCCGCCGGTCCAGCCGGCCGACCCCGACGTCGACACGGTGGTCTCCACCGCCACGGCGCAATCCGCCGTCCGTGCGCCCGCCCGGCGCTCGAACGCCACGATCGAGGCGGCCGTCCGTGCCGCTCGGGCGCGCGCGCTGCCGCGCGCGGTCGCCGGGGCACGCAGCGAGGCATCGGCACTGGCTGCCGCGGCCGGGCTGAGCGCCGGCGACATCGTCGCCATCCGGCGCGACAGCTCGCCGCTCGGCTACTGGGATCAGGACTCCGGGCGTTTCGGGCCCGGCGTCTGGTGCGGGCGCCTCTACGTCGGTCGGCGCGTCGTGCGTCGCGCCGACGGGACGACGACACGGAAGTCGAGCTTCCGTCACGGCTGCCCGGTTCCGAAGACCGCGTCGA
Organism: uncultured Actinomycetes bacterium; assembly: GCA_963825485.1. Taxonomy (GTDB): domain Bacteria; phylum Actinomycetota; class Thermoleophilia; order Solirubrobacterales; family Solirubrobacteraceae; genus CADCVQ01. The sequence goes on along the minus strand of CAWGTK010000026.1, from coordinate 49,856 downwards.
TCCGCGTGACGCTGACCTTCGCCGCGCGACCGGGCTGAACGGCGCCTCCCGCCGCCCTGGCCAACACGACCGCGCGCCGCCGCGGCCCCACGCCGGCAGCGACGTTGCGCAGCCGGTAGCGTGGCGCCGCGTGGGCGACAGCGGCTACACCCAGGTCCGCAACGCCCGGCTGGCGTGGTGGTCCGACGGCGCGAACGCCGACGGCGGCGACCCACTCGTCCTCGTGCACGCGGGCGTCGCCGACGCCCGCATGTGGGAGCCGATCGTGCCCGCGCTCGCGGCACAGCACCGCGTCGTGCGCTTCGACCAGCGCGGCTTCGGCCGCTCGCGCTCGGGGAAGGGCGGGTTCTCGCCGGCGAACGACCTCGCCGCCCTGCTCGACGACCTCGCCATCGAGCGCGCGCACGTCGTCGGCGCCTCGTTCGGCGGGCTCGTGTCGCTCGAGTTCGCCGTGGCGCATCCCGATCGCGCGGCGTCGCTCGTCCTGCTGGCGGCCGCCCTGCCCGACATCGAGCCGTCGCCCGCGCTGCTGGCCTTTGCCGAAGCCGAGGAGGCGGCGATCGCGGTCGGCAGGATCGAGGAGGCCGTCGAGGTCAACGTGAAGATGTGGGCGAGCGAGAGCACGCCGGACGTGCAGGCGCTCGTCGCCGACATGCAGCGCGACGCGTTCGAGCTCCAGCTGCGCGAGGGCGCCGAGTCCGACGAGCCCGATCCGCCGGTCTCGGCGCACTTGGCCGAGATCGCCGTTCCCGCGACCGTCGCGTATGGCGACCGCGACGTCGAGGACTTCCAGCAGGTCGCCCGCCGCCTGCACGCCGAGCTGCCCGACGCCACGCTGCACGAGGTCGCCGGCGCCGGGCACCTGCTCGCGCTTGAGCAGCCCGGCGCCGTGGCGCAGCTCGTCCTGCGCCACCTCGAGCGGGTCACCACCACCACCGGTTAGGAGGCGAGCGTCGCCTCCACGGTGATCTCGACGTTGCCCTGCAGCGCGCCGGAGATCGGGCAGCCCTCGCCGGCCGCGGCGGCGGCGGCGGCGAACGTCTCCTGGTCGATGCCCGGCACGCGCCCGCTGACCACGATGTGCGAGGTCTTCACGCCCTCGCCGGGGACGAAGTCCACGGTCGCCGTCGCCTCGAGCGAGTCGGGCGGCGTCCCGGCCTCGCCGAGCTCATGCGAGAGCCCCATGCAGTAACACGCCGAGTGTGCCGCGGCGAGCAGCTCCTCGGGGCTCGTCTTGCCGGCCGCGCGCTTCGTCCGCGACGCCCAGGACACGTCCGTGGCCGCAAACGCCCCGCTCTGCGGCGTCGTCGCCCCCGACCCGTTCGCCAAGCCACCCTCCCAGACCGTCGTCGCGCTGCTCTGCGCCGCCATCCTGCCTCCTCGGATCGTCGTCTCGCTGAGCTGCGCAGGCTACCGCCGCGCCGTCAGGCCTCGACGACCGCCGCCGGCCTGCGATGGCGGCGCACGATCAGCCAGGTCAGCCAGATCCCGATCACGAAGAGCGGCAGGCCCATCGCGGTCTTCACCACGCCGAGCGCGACGACGCTGTGGGTGAGGTACAGGGGCAGCTGGACGAGCAGGCGCAGCGCGAACAGCCCCGCCCACAACCACGACGCGAGCACGAAGGCGTGGGCGCGCTGCGGATCGCGGCGCCATGCGCTGCCCTCACCGTCGAGGTTGGCGACGATCAGGCCGACGAGCGGATGCTTGACCGCGATCGAGACGAGAAACGCCGCGGCATAGGCGGCGTTCATCAGCAGGCCGGGCAAGAAGAAGTTCTCCGCGCGCCCGCTGCGGGTCGCGATGAACGCCGCGATGCCGACCCCGATGAGGCCCGACAGCGCGTGCAGCGGCGTCTCGCGCTTGGCCAGGCGGGCGACCGTGAGCACGAGCGCCAGCCCGACGGCGACGATCGCGGCGGTGTTCGTATCCGAGCCCGAGGCCGTGTAGGCGACGACGAAGGCGACCCCGGGGAGCGCCGTCTCGGCCATCCCCAGCGGTCCGCCGACCGCCTCGCGGATGTCCATCGGTGCAGCGGCCTCGCGCTCCTCGTGCTCGTCGCTCATCCCGTGATGATGTCGCACCGCACCCGCGCCGCCGCCGGTCAGCGGTTGCGGCGCAGCGCGGCGGGGCCCAGCAGCACGGCGCCGATGAGCAGGAAGGGGACGAGGTTGAGCAGGTGCAGGACGAGCGCGTAGGACAGCGCCTCGGCGTGCGGAACGTCGAAGGCGTCGAGCGCGATGATCGTCGCGGCTTCGAAGACGCCGAGCGCGGCGGGGCTCGACGGCAGGACGAGCGAGAGGTTGATCGCGACGGTGACGAGGATCGCGGCGGCGAGCGGCAGATCGAGGGCGAAGGCCCGCATGAGGATCCAGAAGGAGATTCCCAGCACGACCCAGGAGGCGACGGTCAGCGCGAACCCGCGCACGGCGATGACCGGCTTGCGCAGCGCCACGAGCCCGCGCGTCGCGTTGATCGCCGCGGTCTCGACGCGCTCGGCAAAGCCGGGGCGCCGGATGCGGCGCAGCGGGCTGAGCAGCCAGTGCACGGCCCGCGCGTCGTAGCGCACGACGAGCACGATCAGCACGGCGACGACGGCGGTGACGATCGCGCCGAGGATGGCGGCGTTGCGCAGCCAGGAGATCTCCGGCAGCCAGGGGTAGGCGCACAGCAGGATGAGCAGCAGCCCGAGCATGTCGAAGCCGCGCTCGACGACGGCGGTCGCGATGATCTCCGCCCGCGACGTGCGCCCGCGGCTGCGGCTGTGCAGCGCGATGATCCGGGCGGCCTCGCCCGCCCGCGCGGGCAGGATGTTGTTGAAGAAGTAGCCGATGAACAGGCCGTACATGACCGCGCTCAGCGGCGGGCGCTGCTCGGGGTCGTAGAGCGCCCACCAGCGCACGCCGCGCAGGACGATCCCGACCGCGAAGACCGGCAGCGCGGGCAGCAGCCAGACCAGCTCGGCGTCGCGCAGCGCGCGCCTGGCGTCGTCGCCGTCGACGCCGCGCACCGCGAAGTACATGCAGCCGGCGGTCACGGCCAGGCCGATGACCGCCAGCAGCGGCCGCAGGCCGCGGCGCGAGCTCACCGGCGGTCGCGGCGCCGGCACCGCACGGCGAACAGCACCCACACCGCGGTCAGCCCGTCGCGCCAGGTGATGTTCTTGCCCTCGGCGTACGTGCGGCCGTAGTAGGAGATCGGCATTTCGTAGATACGCAGCTTGCGCCGGCAGATCTCCCCGGTGATCTCCGGCTCGATGCCGAAGTCATCGCGGGTGAGGCGCAGCGACGCCAGCACCTCGGAGCGAAACGCCTTGTAGCCGGTCTCCATGTCGCTGAGCGTCGTGTTGAACAGCACCCCCGTCAGCAGCGACAGGAAGCGGTTGCCCATGAGATGCCAGAACATGTACGCGCGCTGCGGCGCCCCGCCGCTCAGCCGCGACCCGTACACGACGTCGGCGACGCCCTGCTGGATCGGCGCGATCAGCGCGATCACATCCGCCGGGTCGTACTCCATGTCGGCGTCCTGGATGACCGCGATGTCCCTGGCCACCCGGGTCGCGGCCAGCCGCACCGCCGAGCCCTTCCCGCGGTTGGGCTGGCGCAGCAGCTCGACGTGCGGCCGGCCGGCCGCGTAGGCCTCGACGACCGCCGCCGTCCTGTCCGTCGAGCCGTCGTCGACGACGACGATCTGTGCATCCAGCCCGAGCGCGTCGATCCGCGCGAGCACCTCGCCGATGGTCGTCGCCTCGTTGTACGCCGGGATCAGAAACGAGACGCCGATGCGGCCATTGAACCGAACCGGACGGCCCCGGCACCGCTTGGGTAGATTCGCCGGCAATGGTTGCGGCGCGCGACAACCGCGGCGTCGCACTCCGCCTCGGCGGCGCCGTCGCCCTCTGGTTCTTGCTCGTCGGGCAGGCCCAGGTGACCGTCCTCGACGGCAACTCGATGCTCGCCGTCGCGCAGTCGATCGTCCACGACGCGTCGCTGTCGGTGCCCGCCGAGCTGGGCGTGCCCGGGCACGACGGCGAGACGCACTACTCCAAGTACGGGCTGCTGCTGTCGCTGCTGTCGATCGGGCCCGTGCTCGTCGCACAGCCGATCGGCGCGCTGACGGGCCGCGTCGACCTCGTCGAAGCCGCCGCGGCGGCGTCGATCATGCCGCTCGTCGCCGGCGCGCTGGCGGCCGCGCTCTTTTTGCTCGGGCGCCGGCTGGGCGCGCCGCGACCGGCCGCGGCGCTCGTCGCGGCGGGCACCGTGCTGGGGACCTACCTGCTGCCCTACGGCCGCGACTTCTTCACCGAGCCGCTCGTCGCGCTCGGGCTCGTCGTCATGGTCGAGCGCGCGGTCGCCGGCCGCGAGCAGCAGGCCGCCCTGGCGCTCGCCGCGGCAGTCCTCGCGCGGCCCCAGTCGGCCGCCTTCGCGCCGCTGCTGCTGGCCTTCGTGGCGTGGCGCGGCAACGGGCTGCGGGCCGTCGCGCGGACGATCGCGCCGCTCGCCGCCGCCGCGCTCGTCACCGTCGCCTACAACCTGCACCGCTTCCACGATCCGCTCGAGTTCGGCTACACGCCGCCGGTCGACCCCGGCTTCACGACCCCGCTGCTGGAGGGGGCGAGCGGGCTGCTGTTCGGGTCCGAGAAGTCGCTCGTGCTGTTCGCGCCCGCGCTCGTGCTCGTGCCGTTCGCGCTGGTGGCGCTGTGGCGCCGCACCCGGCGCGTCGCTGCGCTGCTGCTCGCGCTGTTCGCGGTGACGTTCGTCCTCGCGGCGACCTGGCACTCCTGGCAGGGCGGCTGGAGCTGGGGGCCACGGCTCGTCATCCCCGGCGTCGCGCTCCTGCTCGCCGCGCTCGGTCCCTGGATCGGCTCGAGCCGCCGGCGGATGGCGCTCGCGGCCGCGCTGTTCGCGCTCGGCTTCGCCGTGTCGTTCTCGGCGGTCCTGGCGCCGCCGGGGATGCAGCTCGTCGACCGCGAGCCGGGCACCGTCGGCCCGCAGATCGTGCGCCAGTACGAGGAGCTGCCGCGGCTGACCGAGAACTCGATCGACGCCGCCGGCGACCGCTCCGCCCGCGACGGCGACTACCGCCGCTACCTCTCGCCGTGGCAGGCCAACCTCGTGCGCGAGATCGGCGGCGGCGCGGCGCTGCCGGCGCTGGTCGTCACGCTGCTGGGGCTTGCGGTGCTGGTGCGGCTGGGGATCGCTTTGGTCCGGCAGCTGCGTCACACGTGATTTTGTTACGGAGACCTGGCGAAACCCGATTAGCCGCTAAGGTTCCGCGCTCGGCCGACACGGACAGGGGAGAAGCAACATGGCACGCCCGATCATCCTCGGCGTCGTCGGAGATTCAGCGACGGGGAAGACGACCCTGACCAAGGGCCTCGTCGAGATCCTGGGCAGGGAGAACGTCACCCATATCGGGCTGGACGACTACCACTGCTATGACCGCGAAGAGCGCAAAGAGCACGCGATCACGCCGCTGGATCCCGAGTGCAACTACATGGACATCATCGAGCAGCACCTCGCGCACCTGCGCAAGGGCGAGCCGATCCTCAAGCCCGTCTACCAGCACGGCGACGGCACGTTCGGCCGGCCCGAGCACGTCAAGCCACAGCGCTTCGTGCTCATCGAGGGGCTGCTGGGCTACCACACGACCGAGCTGGCCTCGCTGTTCGACGTGCGCGTCTACCTCGCGCCGCCCGAGGAGCTGCGCCGTGAGTGGAAGGTCAAGCGCGACACGAGCAAGCGCGGCTACACCGAGGAGCAGGTGCTCGCCGAGCTGGACACCCGCGAGCCCGACTCGGAGTCCTTCATCCGTCGCCAGCGCTCGCGCGCGGACATCGTCGTCGCCTTCCAGGCCGGCGCGCACGACGATCCCGACCACCTCGACGCGGTGCTCACGCTGCGCGACGGCCTGCCGCACCCCGACCTCTCGTCGCTGTGGGACGAGGAGGGCAACGACCCGATTGCGATCGAGCAGGGCACGTCGGAGCGCAGGATCCACATCCCCGGCGACATCGACCGCGATCGCGGCGCCGCGATCGAAGAGGCGATCTGGGAGCAGATGCACTTCGCGCGCCACCTGCGCACGGAGCAGCTCGGCATGTTCGCGGTCGGCACCGACGAGGCGCACCGCTCCGAGTCGCTGGCGATCACCCAGGTCCTCATCCTGTACCACCTCGTGACCGCGAAGGCCACGGCCGCCATCGGCGGCGACGACGAGCCCGCCAACGGACGCGACTCGACCTCGTCCGGCGTGCCCTCCACGGCGTGATCCGCCGAGGCGCCTAAACGAGAATGATTCTCTGGTAGCGTCTGGCGGGTGCTCACCCGCCGGCTGCTCGCCGTTGCCTTCACCGGCCTGATCGCCCTCTCGGTGGGGGCGTGCGGGTCTGACTCCGCGGGGCGCGCGGGGAGCTCGCGCACGGCGGTCGCCACCACGACGCAGGTCGCCGATCTCGCCCGCGCGGTCGCCGGGGAACGCGCCGTCGTCCGCCCGATCCTGCGGGCCAACTCCGATCCGCACGGCTACGAGCCACGGCCGAGCGACGTCAAGGCCGTCGCGGGCGCGGCGGTCGTGTTGCGCTCCGGCGGCGACCTCGACGACTGGCTGGGCGGGGTGCTCGACAACGCCGGGTCGGACGCCGTGACCACGACGCTGATCGATGCGGGGCGCACGCGCCGCGTCGACGGTGAGATCGACCCGCACTGGTGGCAGGACCCACGCAACGCGATCGCGGCGGTGGGCCGCATCCGCGACGCGATGATCGCCGCCGATCCGGGCGGCCGTGCCGAGTACACCGCCAACGCCGCCGCGTACGCCGCGCGGCTGCGCGCGCTCGACGCCGCGATCGCGCGGTGCATGGGCGCGTTTGTCGCCGACCGGCGCCGGCTCGTCACCGACCACGACGCGCTCGGCTACTACGCCGCCCGCTACTCGATCGAGATCGTCGGCACGGTGATCCCGGGCCGCTCGCCGCAGGCGCAGGCGTCCGCCGGCGAGGTCGTGCGCCTCGCGCGCAGGATCCGCGCGACGGGCGTGCGGACGATCTTCCCGCAGGGGTCGGGCAACGCCAAGCTCGTCCGCGCCGTGGCCCGCGAGGCCGGCGCCAGGATCGGGCCGGCGCTGTACGCCGACACCCTCGGGCCGGCCGGCAGCGCGGGCGCGACGTACGCCGGCTCGCTGCGCTTCAACACGCGCGCGCTCGCTGCCGGCTTCGGCGGCGTGCGCGGCTCAGCCTGTCAGCTGTAGGCGTCCCAGGCCTTCAGGGCCGGCGCCGGATCGACCGGCGCGCCGCCGGTGTACCAGCCCGGCGCGCCCCATAGCTCGAAGTGCAGGTGGCAGCCGTGCGCGTCGCCGGTGTCGCCGACGTTGCCGATCAGCTGGCCCGTGAGCACGCGCGCGCCCTTGGGCACCGGCGAGGGCGCCTGCAGATGCATGTAGACGTAGTCGATGTCGGTCCCCTCGCCGTCGATGACCAGGTAGTGGCCCGCCGAGCGCTCGGTGCGGTTGAGCTTCACGACGCCGCCGCGCGCGGCCACCATCTTCGTCCCGCAGCGCGCGAAGACGTCGTGGCCCTGGTGCGTGTGGCCGTTGCGCTGCGCGCCGAACGCGGCCTGGCCGGAGCCGAACGTGTGCCGCCCGCGCACGGGGAAGATGTGATCGACGAGGTCGAAGGAACCGGTCGCCAGAGCCTGCGGTGCCGAGGCCGCCACGACGCTCGCGTCGGCGGCGCCCGCGAAGACCCGAAACTCGTAGCGACCGGCGGGCTGCGCGGCACCGGCGACCCGCCCGTCCCAGGTGACCGAGCTGACCTGCTCGGCGGCCAGCGCCACGGGCCAGGCCATGACGCCGGCGCCGTCGGCGACGCGCAAGAGCACGACCGTCACGGCCATGTCCGCGCGCGCGGACAGGTCGACGCGGGCGGGGCGCGCCGCGTCGTAGTAGACGCGCCGGCCGACGACGCGGACCTCGAGCGCCGATGAGCTGGCCGCGGCGCGCGAGACGGAGACGACCGCCCGGCTCGCCGCCGACCGCGCCCCGTCGCCGTTGACGGCGCGCAGGCGCCCGCTCGTCGCCTGCGCGGGGACGGTGACGTCGACGCTCTCGCGCCGAGCCTTGCTCACGCGCACGGTGGCGTTGTCGGCGTGACCGCCGCCGCCGAGGAACACGATCTTCTCGACGTCGCTCATCCGGGTGCCGCGCACGCGCAGGAGGCTGCCCGGCTTGGCTGCCGCAACGCCGGCGCAGGCCGTCACGCACGACACCGACTTGATGGTGGCGGGTGCCGACCCGTAGGCGCCGCCCGACGTGGCCGCGGACGCGCCGGCGGGCGCGACGAGACCGGCTCCGCATGCCATCAGCACGACGCTGCGCTTCAGCTCGACCATCCCCCGCTGTCGATCGTCCCCCCGAGAACGCCCGCTGAGGGCGATCCGGCGATCTGCTGCGCGGGACCGTACAGGATCAAGGCTTCGCGGCGCCGGTCGATAGCCCGGCAAACCCGATGACGATTTGGATTCTCTACACTGCTGGCTCGCCGCGCGGAAGCTCGCGTGGCCTTTTTGTAGCCATGAAGACCTACGTCGCCAACGCCAACGATCGCGAGCGCAACTGGCTCGTCGTCGACGCCACCGGGCAAACGCTCGGCCGCTTGGCGACCCAGATCGCAGACACCCTGCGCGGCAAGCGCAAGCCGACCTACACGCCGCACGTCGATACCGGCGACTTCGTCGTCGTCGTCAACGCCGAGAAGATCGCGGTCACCGGCAACAAGCGCGCCGCCAAGACGTACTACCGCCACTCGGGCTATCCCGGCGGGCTGAAGACACGCACGCTCAACGACATGCTCGAGCGTCGTCCCGAGGAGGTCCTGCGCCTCGCGGTCAAGGGCATGCTGCCCCGCAACCGCCTCGCCCGCAAGCAGCTCACGAAGCTCAAGATCTACGCCGGGCCCGAGCATCCTCACCAGGCCCAGAAACCGCAACCGATGGAGCTGCATTCGTGATCGACGAGAGCGTCGAGCCGCCCGAGCCCGAAGAGGCCGCGGCGCCCACGCCGGAGGCCGAGGCCTCCACTCCCGTCCCCGCGCAAGAGCCCGCTGCCGCACCCGCCGCGCCCGCGCTCGAAGAGGACATCGACGACGACGAGCCCGCTGCTCCCCGCGTCAAGCCGGCCATCCCCGGTGCCGACCTCGAGGTCGACATCGTGCTCGAGGGCGCCGATCCGCTCGCTCGTGAGGAGCAGGAGGAGCTCGAGGCGGCCGCGGCCGCCGCCGAGGAGGACCGCGCCGACGAGCAGCCCGTCTCCGCCGTCATCGACCTGGCCGCCGGCGCGCGCTACCGCGCGACGGGCAAGCGCAAGACCGCCGTCGCCCGCGTCATCCTGCGCCCGGGCACCGGGGCCTACACGGTCAACGGCAAGACCCTGGACAACTACTTCCCGCGCCCTGCGCTCGGCCGCAACATCCGCGCGCCGCTGGAGTGCGTCGGCTACGAGGACCGCATGGACGTCGTCGTGCGCGTGCACGGCGGCGGGGTCAGCGCCCAGGCCGGCGCGCTGCGCCATGGCATCTCGCGCGCGCTGCTCGAGGCCGACCCGAACCTGCGCGGCGAGCTCAAGCGCCGCGGCTTCCTCACGCGTGACCCGCGTGTCAAGGAGCGCAAGAAGGCCGGGCTGAAGAAGGCCCGTAAGCGGCCGCAGTTCAGCAAGCGCTAGCGCGCTTCGCGCGTACGAGTCCAGTCGACGACCGGTTCGGGCATGCGCAAGCTCTTTGGCACCGATGGTGTCCGGGGCCTTGCCGGTGAGGTGCTGACGGCCGAGCTGGCGCTCGGGCTCGGCGCGGCCGTGACCCGCGAGATCGGCGGCGAGCGCCCGCGCGTGCTCGTCATCCGCGATCCGCGCGAGTCGGGCGCGATGCTCGAGTCCGCGCTCGCCGCGGGCATCGCCTCGGCGGGCGGCGACGTGCTGCTCGGCGGCGTGCTGCCGACGCCCGCGGCGCCGCTGCTGCTCGGGCGCTACGGGTTCGACCTCGCCGCGGTCATCTCGGCGTCGCACAACCCGTTCGAGGACAACGGGATCAAGTTCTTCGGGGCCGACCGCTTCAAGCTGTCGGACGCGACGGAGCTCGCGATCGAGCAGCGCCTGCAGGCCGACACGGGCGGCGTCGGCGTCGCGGGCCGCGCCGCGTCGTCGCGGATCGGCGACATCAGCTTGCTGCGCGGCACCGACGAGGATTATCTGCGCGCGCTGCAAGAGCGCTTCGCCGAGCTCACGCTGGACGGGACCGACGTCGCGCTGGACTGCGCCAACGGATCGACCTACCGCTGCGCGCCGGAGATCTTCCGCCGCCTGGGCGCCACGGTGACCGTGCTCGCGGCCGCGCCCGACGGGCGCAACATCAACGACGGCTGCGGATCGACGCAGCCGGACGCGCTCGTCGCCGAGATGCGCAGCGGGGGCCACGACGTCGGCTTCGCGTTCGACGGCGACGGCGACCGCGTGCTGGCGATCGATCGCCATGGCGTGGCCGTCGACGGCGACGAGCTCATCGCGCTGGCCACCCTGCACCTGCGCGCCCAGGACCGGCTGCCGGGCGGCGGCGTCGTCGTGACCGTGATGACGAACTTCGGCTTCCACACGGCGATGCAGGCCGCCGGCGTGGAGGTCGCGGCGACCGCCGTCGGCGACCGCTACGTGCTCGAGGAGTTGCGCGCCCGCGCATGGGGCCTGGGCGGCGAGCAGTCCGGCCACATCATCGACATGGGCTTCGTGCCCTCCGGCGACGGCATCGCCTCGGCGCTCCTGACGCTCGAGGCGCTGGCGGGCCGCGACCTCGCCGAGCGCGACGCGATGGACAAGCTGCCCCAGAAGCTCGTCAACGTGCGCGTAGCCGACCGCGACGCGGCCATGCAGAGCGACGCGCTGCGCGAGGCGACGCAGCGCGAGTCGGCCGCGCTGGAGGGCCGCGGCCGCGTGCTCGTGCGCCCGTCGGGCACCGAGCACCTCGTCCGCGTCATGGTCGAGGCGCCGACCGAGGATGAGACCGCGGCGGTGTGCGCCCGGCTGGTGGAGATCGTGCAAGCCGGAGGCTGACGCGCCGGCGGCGACCGCCGCCCGCCGGCGCGACCGCTCGCCGCACGATCGCTAGAGCCGCTTCTCCGCGAAGTAGTCCGCGATGTGGTTCTCGTTGTAGCGCTCGATCTCGACGTAGCCTGCGCTCGCGAAGAGCGCGCGGCTGTGGCGCTGCTCGGGCCCCGCGTCGAGCCGGACGCGCTCAAAGCCGATGGCGCGCGCGGCATCCTCGAGCGCGGCCAGCAGCGTCCGTCCGGCCCCGCGGGAGCGCGCGGCCGGCACGACGTACATCCGCTTGATCTCGCAGACCCCGTCCTCGTCGAGCGGCCGCAGGCCGCCGATCGCGATCGGCTCGCCGTGCTCGTAGCCGACGAGGAACGCGCCGTGCGGCGCGACCATCTCGTCGGGCGTCGTGACCGAGCCCGGTCGCGCGGCGCGCCCGGGGTAGATCTCGTTGAGGTGGTCGATCAGCTCGGCCAGCAGCTCGCGGCCCGGAGACCGGTCGCAACGGCTGGGTGCAAACTCGAAGGCGATCTCGCCATCGTCGCGCATCGCGCTGGCCGCGCGGACCGGCGGCGGCCGCGTAGCCGGCAGCGACCTGGAGCGCGATCACGGCCGCGAGCAGGGCCACAGCGCCGCTGCGCACGCCGGCGCGCTTGGCAGCTCGCGCAGATCGGTGTGCAGCCCGCGAGCCCGAGGAACACCGGCAGGCCGACGCGCCGGACCGCCACGCCGAGGCCGCGCTCGAGCCCGATCCCGGTCGTGCCGAGCCACGCGATCGTCACGATCGCGGCGATGTCGAGCAGCGCGAGAAGCCGGTCGGCGTGCACGCGGAGATCGCACGACGCGACGACGGCAAGCCCCTCGCGGGACGACTTCGTTGCGCCAGAACGCACGAAAACCCGTCGCACGTGACAATGGTCGAGGTGTCACGGTGCTCGGGTGGGGAGCATCGTCGGCGGGGGCTGTGGCAGGAGAGACCCAACAGGAGGAGAGCTACATGACCGATTACGATCCGCGGACCGATACGGGGATTCCGACCGAGCCGGTGGGTTCGCTTCCGCGGCCGGCGAAGTTGCAGGCGGCCTATGCGGAGTACGACGAGGGCAAGATCTCCAAGGATGACCTGGAGGTGTTGCAGGACGCGGCGTGTAAGGACTCGATTGAGCAGGGGGAGGCGACGGGCGCGCCGATCATCTCTGATGGTGAGCAGCGCTGGTCGTCGTTTGCGACGTATCCGATCACCGATACGCTGACCGGCACGGGCTTGGCGGAGGGTCTGGCGCCGGGCGGGCAGTTCTTCGCGATCTTCGCCGATGGTCACGGCCGTCAGCTGCCTAAGCTGGTGAGCGGTCCGCTGCGGTACAACTTCTATGCGGCGGACACGTTGAAGAAGTCGCTGCCCTACGCATCTAAGCCGATGAAGCAGGCGGTGATCGCGCCGTCGATGCTGGCGTTGTTGTATCCGTTGAAGGATCCGGTCGAGGGCTACTCGCGCGAGGAGTTCGAGGAGGACATCGTGCAGGAGTGCACGACCGATATCCGCAAGGCGTTTGAGGCGGGGGCGGCGCGCGTGTCGATCGATTTCACGGAGGGTCGGCTGGCGACGCGTGAGGATCCGCGCAATCCGTGGACGGGGGCGGGGTTGTTGCCGCATTTCATCGAGCTCAACAACCGTGTGCTGGCCAACTTCTCTGACGAGGAGCGCACGAAGATCGGGATCCATACCTGTCCGGGTGGCGACCGCGATTCGGTGCATTCGGCCGATGTGCCCTACAACAACCTGTTGCCGGAGATGTTCAAGATCAACGCCGGCTATTTCCTCATTCAGCTGGCGTCCGAGCGTGAGAAGGACCCGGTCTATGAGTCCATCGGGCAGCACAGTCGCGAGGATCAGATGTGCTATGTCGGCGTGACGAACCCGGGCAATCCGCGGGTCGAGAGCGCCGCGGAGGTCTGCGACCGGCTTGTGCGGGCGGCGGACTTCATTCCCAAGGAGCGCTTGGGGTCGACCGATGATTGCGGGTTCTCGCCGTTCTCGATCGATGAGAAGCCCAACCACGGCTCGCCGGACTATGCCCGCGAGGTGGCCTTTCAGAAGATCGCCAACCGTGTCGAGGGCACCCGCCGCGCCGCGGAGAAGCTCGGCGTCGGCTGAGTCCGACGCTCGGTCACCGTCCTCGGCGATCAACAGATCCATCAGCGGCCCGCTTCGGCGGGCCGCTGCCTATATCTCGTCATGGACGGACGATCTAACCTCTCTAGAGCAATGGAGAACTCCTTGCGCCAGTCCGTCATCGCGTCCGTGCCGCAGGCCTGCCTCGCCGCCTCCGCCGGCTTGCACGACCGCGACGGGCACACGGTCGTCGCCCATTACGGATCGGTTTCCGCGGAGATCGCCGTCTGCATGAAGAGCGTCGGGCTGGCCGACCACTCCGACTACGGCGTGCTCGAGCTGCGCGGCGAACGCGAGATGCTCGACCGCGCCCTCGTCGCGCGGTTCGGCGACCCGCCGCTGGCCACCGGCAGCGGCCGGCGCCTGCGCAGCGTGTGGTACCTGCGCATGGATGCGCACCACACCCTGCTCGTCGGCCCGCACGCCGCGCTGACGTCCGAGGCTGCGACCAGATACGGACGCGACACGAGCTTGCCCTACATCCGCGCCTCGCTGGCGATCGTCGGCATCGTCGGCCCGCGCGCCACGCGGCTGCTCGCCGCCGCCGGCCTGCCCGGCACGCTGGCCATCGGCGCGCTCGGCAGCGCCGCCGGGGATCGGAGCATCGTGGCGATCCTGCGCGAGAGCCAGCGCCGCTACCTCGTGCTCCTGCGCCCCGATGCCGCCGACGACTTCTGGATTCGCCTGCTGACCGCCGGCGAGCCGCTGGGCGCCGCGTTCGTCGGCTACGACGCCCTCGCGTTGCTCAACGCGTCCTGGTTTCCCGGCAGCTGAGCCTGTTCGCGCCGGGCTCCGGCGGCAGGGAACCGGCCCGGCTCGCCTAATCTCCTTGCATGTGCGGAATCGTGGGATACGTCGGCCAGCGCCCGGCCCAGGAGATCCTCCTGGCCGGCCTGGAGAAGCTCGAATACCGCGGCTATGACTCCGCGGGGGTGTCGGTCCTCACCGGCGACGAGATCGCCTCCGTGCGCGCGGTCGGCAACCTCAGCAAGCTGCGCGCGGCGGTCGCGCACGGCAGCGGTGGCGCAGACCCGCACGACAGCGGCCCGCCGATCGCGGTCGCGGTCGCCGAGGCGGACGTCACGAGCGGCATCGGCCACACCCGCTGGGCCACGCACGGCCGGGTGACGGAGTCCAACGCCCACCCGCACTTCGACACGAACGACCGCGTCCACGTCGTCGTCAACGGGATCGTCGAGAACTACCTCGTCCTCAAGCGCCGCATGACCGACGAGGGCGCCGCCTACACGTCCGAGACCGACGCCGAGGTCATCGCCCACCTCGTCTCGCACCACATGGCCACCGGTGCCAACCTCGTCGACGCCGTCTGCGCGGCCTACAACGAGCTCGAGGGCCATTACGCGTTCGTCGCGATGAGCGCCGACGAGCCCGGCACGCTCGTGGGTGCGCGCAAGGAGTGCCCGCTGATCGTCGGCCGCGGCGACGGCGAGCAGTTCCTCGGCTCCGCCGTGCCGGCCTTCCTCGCCCACACGCGCGACGTGCAGTACATCGAGAACGGCGAGATCGTCGTGCTGCGGGCCGGCGGCGTGCAGTTCCTCACGCCCGACGGCGCGCCGCTGGAGCGGGAGATCACGCACGTCGACTGGGACGAGGCGACCGCCGAGAAGGGCGGCTACGAGACGTTCATGCTCAAGGAGATCAACGAGCAGGCGGACGCCGTCGCCGAGACGATCGCCGACCGCACGGTGCGCGGCGACGGGGTCGACCTCGCCGAGGCCCAGCTCGACGAGTCGCTGCTGCAGAACATCGACCGGATCCTGATCCTCGCCGCCGGCACGTCGTTTCACGCCGGCCTGATCGGGCGCTACGCGATCGAGGAGTGGGCGCGCATCCCGGTCGAGATGGACATCGCGTCGGAGTGGCGCTACCGCAACCCGATCGTCTCCGCACGCGAGCTCGTCATCGGGATCACGCAGTCCGGCGAAACCGCCGACACGCTGGCCGCGATGCGGCTGGCGCAGGAGCGCGGCGCGAAGGTGCTGGCCTGCACGAACGTCGTCGGCTCGCAGGCCACGCGCGACGCCGATGGCGTCCTCTACACGCGCGCCGGTCTGGAGATCTCGGTCGCCGCGACGAAGACGTTCGTCTGCCAGGTGGCGGCGATGTACCTGCTGGCGCTGCGCCTGGCCGAGCTGCGCGGCACGATGGCGCCGCAGCGGATCGCCGAGCTCGTGGCCGAGATCAAGCGGCTGCCGCACTGCATCACGGCGCTCGTCGAGCGCCTCGACGCGCCGGTGAAGGCCGCCGCCGAGCGCCATGCGGGCTCGAACTTCTACCTGTACCTCGGGCGCCACGTCGGCCGTGCCGTCGCCCTGGAGGGCGCGCTGAAGCTCAAGGAGGTCTCCTACATCGCGACCGACGCCTACGCCGGCGGCGAGATGAAGCACGGCCCGATCGCCCTGCTCGACGAGTCCACGCCGGTCGTCTGCGTGGCCACCGACATGCCGATCCTCGACAAGATGATCTCCAACATCCAGGAGGTCCGCGCCCGCGGCGCGCACGTCATCGCGATCGCCACCGAGGGCGACGACCGGTTGGAGCCCGTCGCCGAGGAGATCATCTACATCCCGCGCACCGACTGGATGCTGCAGGCCCTGCTCGCCGTCATCCCGCTGCAGCTGTTCGCCTACTACGTGGCCCGCAAGCGCGGTCTGAACGTCGACCAGCCGCGCAACCTGGCCAAGACCGTCACGGTCGAGTAGGGGGCGGGGCGGGCGGGCCGGTGTCACTCGGGATCGACCTGCTGGAGATCGAGCGCATGGAGCAGGCGCTCGAGCGCCGGCCGGGGCTGGCCGACCGGCTGTTCACCGACGGCGAGCGCGCCTACGCGGCGCGTCGCGCGCGGCCCGGCCAGCACCTCGCCGCGCGCTTCTGCGCCAAGGAGGCCGTCGCCAAGGCGCTGCGCCTGGAGAGCTGGAACCCGCGCGACATCGAGGTCGTGGGGGAGGGGGCGCAGACGGGCGTCGCGCTGCACGGCGTGCTCGGCGAGCTCGGCGTGGAGGTCGAGATCTCGATGACGCACTCCCGAGCGACCGCCGGCGCCGTCGCGATGGTGCGCCCCGGGTGACCGTGGGGGGCGAGCGGCCGCTGCCGGACTGGCTCGAGCCGCTCTACGGCGCCGAGCAGATGCGGGCGATGGACCGCTGGGCGATCGAGGAGCGAGGCATCCCGTCGCTTGACCTCATGGAGCGCGCCGGGGCCGGCCTGACCGTGCACACCGACCGGCTCGTGCCGCGCGGGCCGATCGCGATCGTGTGCGGCAAGGGCAACAACGGCGGCGACGGCCTCGCCGCCGGCCGGATGCTGCGCGGCTTCGGCCGCACCGTGCGCGTCCTGCTGCTCGCCGAGCCCGACGCGTACGCCGGCGACGCGGCGGAGAACCTGCGCCGTCTCGACGGCGCGTACGAGCCGTTTCATCCGCGCGCGCTGGGCGACGCCACCGTCGTTATCGACGCGATCCTCGGGACCGGCTTTCAGGGCGCGCCGCGCGGGGCGGCGGCGGAGGCGATCGAGGCGCTCGCGAGCTTCGACGGCCCGGTGGTCGCCGCGGACATCGCCAGCGGCGTCGACGCCTCGACGGGCGAGACCGCCGGCGCCTGGGTCGACGCCACGGCGACGGTGACCTTCGCCGCCGCCAAGCCCGGCCACTGGATCGCGCCGGGGAAGGGGGCGTGCGGCGAGCGCATCGTCGTCGACATCGGGATCCCCCCCGGCGCTCCGGTCGCGCCTGCCGCCGGCCGGCTGACCGATCGCGTCCAGACGCTCGTGCCCGGACGCGAGGCCCCGGGGACGAAGTTCAGCTCCGGCCATGTCGTCGTGGCCGGCGGGTCGCGCGGGCTGACCGGCGCGCCCTGCCTCGCCGCCGAGGCGGCGATGCGCGCCGGGGCGGGCTACGTCACGGCGCTCGTCCCGGCGTCGCTGGAGATGATCTTCGAGCTGCGGCTGCTGGAGGTCATGACGCGGGGCCTGGCGGACGACGACGACGCCGGCGCGCTGACGCCGGCCGCGGTCGACGACGCGCTCGCGGCGACCGACCGCGCGGGCGCGCTCGTGCTCGGGCCGGGCGCGGGTCGCAGCGACGGAGCGTTCGCGTTCGTGCGCGCGCTCGCCGCCCGCGCCGAGGTCGCGCTGCTGCTCGACGCCGACGGCCTCAACGCACACGCCGGTTTGCTCGAGTCGCTCGCCGCCCGCACGGCGCCCACCGTGCTCACGCCGCACGCGGGCGAGCTCGCGCGGCTGCTGGGAACGTCGAGCACGGAGGTCGACCGCCGGCGCCTGCACAACGCGCGCGAGGCGGCGCGGCGCGCGCAGGCGATCGTCGTGCTCAAGGGCGACGACACGATCGTCGCGCGGCCCGACGGCTTTGCCGCCGTCAACGACCTCAGCGCCCCCGCGCTCGCCACGGCGGGGACCGGGGACGTGCTGAGCGGCATCATCGGCGCGCACCTCGCCAAGGGCATGGATCCGTTCGCGGCGGCCTGCGCGGGCGTGCGTCGCCACGCGGCGGCCGGGCGCGTCGCGGCCGCCGGGCACGGCGCCGGCGGGGTGATCGCGCGCGACGTGATCGAGGCGCTGCCGCGTGCCATGCAGGGCGAGCCCGGCGCGGCCGGCGAGTAGCCTCCGGCGCGATGACGGTCCAGCAGCACGTGGCGCTTCGCGCGGTCGCCCGCGTGAACCTCGCGGCGGTGCGGCGCAACGCTGAGCGCATGCGGCGCGAGCTCGGCACGGGCGCGGCGCTGTGCGCCGTCGTCAAGGCCGATGGCTACGGCCACGGCGCCCTCCCGTGCGCGCGCGCCGCGCTCGCGGGTGGCGCGACGTGGCTGGCGGTCGCGGCCGCCGGGGAGGCGGCCGAGCTGCGCGACGCGGGCATCCGCGCGCCGATCCTCGTCATGGGTGTGCTGTCGTTATCCGAGCTCGACGTGGCGCTGGCGGCCGGCGCCGACGTCGTCGCCTGGGACGAGGCCTTCGTGGCGGCCGTCGCGGCCCGTGGCGGCGGCGCGGTGCACGTCAAGCTCGACACCGGCATGGGTCGCCTCGGGACGCGCGACGCGGCGGCGGCGACCGCCGTCGCCGAGCTGGCGGCGGCGACCGACGGCGTCCGCCTCGCCGGAGCGATGACGCACTTCGCCACCGCCGACGCGCGCGGCGACGCGTTCTTCGCCGAGCAGCTCGACCGGTTCGCCGCCTGGGCGCTGCCGCTGCAGGCGGAGCATCCGTCGATCGTCCTGCACGCCGCCAACAGCGCAGGCACGCTGCGCGATCACGCCGCCCACTTCGACATGGTCCGCGCCGGCGTCGCGCTCTACGGCCTCGATCCCTTCGGGCAGGACGCCGCCGCGCGCGAGCTCGAGCCGGCGCTCGAGCTGCAGTCCTACGTCTCTGCCGTCAAGCCGGTCGCGCCGGGCGAGAGCGCGGGCTACGGGCGGCGCTTCGTGGCGACCGCGCCGACCCACACCGCGACCCTGCCGATCGGGTATGGCGACGGGGTGCGGCGTGGGCTGACCAACAACCTCGACGTGCTCGTGCGCGGCGTCCGCCGGCCGCTGGTCGGCACGGTCAGCATGGACAACATCACGCTCGACGTCGGCAGCCCGCCGGCGGCGGCGGTCGGCGACCCGGCCGTGCTGATCGGCGTCCAAGGCGACGTGCGGATCGCCGTCGAGGAGCTCGCGCGGCGGCTGGACACGATCAACTACGAGATCACCTGCGGGCTGCTGCCGCGCGTGCCGCGGATCCATCACCGCGACGGCGAGCTGGCGTGAGGGCGACGGCGCGCCGCGGCGGTGACGCGGGCGGTCGGCCGCGATGAGCGACCCGCGCGCGCTGGCCGCCGAGGCGCTGCGCGGCCGGCCCGCCTGGCTCGTCGGCGGGGCGGTGCGCGACGCCATCCTCGGCCGCCCGACGGCCGATCTCGACGTCGCCGTCGAGGGCGACGTCGCGGCGGCGGCACGCGCGCTGGCGAGGGCCGCCCGCGGGCCGTCGTTCGAGCTCTCCGACGAGTTCGGGTCCTGGCGCGTGATGGCGCCCGACCGGACGTGGCAGGTCGACCTCAGCCCGCTGCGCGGCGGCTCGCTGGAGGCCGACCTGGCGCTGCGCGACTTCACGGTCAACGCGATCGCCGAGCCGCTGGACGGGGGCGCGCGCGTCGATCCGCACGGCGGCGCACGGGACCTGCAGGAGCGGCGGCTGCGCGCCGTCGGCCGGGGTGCGTTCGCCGACGACCCGCTGCGCGCCGTGCGCCTCGTGCGCCTGGCGGCGGAGCTGGCGCTGGCGGTCGAGCCGGCCACCGGCGCGCTGGCGCGCGCCAGCGCGCCGGGCGCCGCCGAGGTCGCGCAGGAGCGCGTGTTCGCCGAGCTCAAGCGGATCGTGGCGGGCGACGGCGTGGTCGCCTCGCTGGCGCTCATGGACGACCTCGGCCTGACCGCCGCGATCCTGCCCGAGCTGCACGCGCTGCACGGCATCGAGCAGAACCGCTACCACCACGCCGACGTCTACGCGCACACGATCGAGGTGCTCGAGCAGGCGGTCGGCCTGCAGGCCGACCCCGGCGCCACGTTCGGCGCCGAACATGCGCACGGCGTCCGCGCGGTCCTGGCCGAGCCGCTCGCCGAGGACGTCGACCGCGCGCTCGGGCTGCGCCTCGGCGCGTTGCTGCACGACGTCGCCAAGCCGGCCACGCTCGGGCGCCGCGACGACGGATCGCCGACGTTCGTCGGCCACGACGACGCCGGCGCCGAGCTGTCGCGTCAGATCCTCACGCGGCTGCGCGCGGGCGAGAAGATCAAGGCGCACGTCGCCGCGCTGGCCCGCCACCACCTGCGCCTCGGCTTCCTCGTCCACGAGCGGCCGCTGGCGCGGCGCGCGCTGTATCGCTACCTGCGCACCACCGAGCCCGTCGAGGTCGACGTCACGCTGCTGTCGGTCGCCGATCGCCTGGCGACGCGCGGGCGCAAGGCGCGGGAGTCGATCGCCAAGCATCTCGACCTTGCGCAGGAGGTCCTGCCCGCGGCGCTGGCGTGGCGGGCGCAGGGCCGCCGCGTGCCGCTCATCCGCGGCGACGTGCTGGCCGCCGAGCTGGGGCTCACCGACGGGCGCGAGCTCGGCCGCGTGCTGGCCGAGATCGACGAGGCCCGCTTCGCGGGGGAGATCGCCACGCGCGACGATGCGCTGGCGCTCGCGTCCCGGCTGCTCGAGCGAGCTCCCGGCACGGGGTATTAGGCTTCGCCGCGACGATGGCCTCAGCACGCGATTCCGACTGCCTGTTCTGCAAGATCGTCGCCGGCGAGATCCCCGCCACGATCATCGCCGAGAACGAGCGCGCGGTCGCCTTCATGGACATCAACCCCGCGACGCGCGGCCATGCGCTCGTCATCCCGCGCGCCCACGCGCGTGACGTGCACGACATCGACGCCGAGGCTCTCGAGGCCGTCGTGGCGATGGCCCAGACGGTGGCCGCACGGGCGATCGACCGGCTCGGCGCGGCGGGCGTGAACCTCCTGAACTCCAGCGGAGCGGCCGCCTGGCAGACGGTCTTTCACTTCCACATGCACGTCATCCCGCGCTACGAGGGCGACCCGCTGCGGCTGCCGTGGGTGCCCGCGTCAGGCGACACGGCAGACATCGCCGCCGCCGGCGAGCAGCTGAAGGGCTGAGCGCACGGTCGGTTGCGCGTTGGTCTCAGGCCGCCGCGTGCGTCATATTGGCTGTCATGAGGGCTGATCTGCGGCGAGCGATGGGCGGCCGGTGGCCGCTGCTGGCGGGCGCCGGCGCGGCCGCTCTGGCGGCGATCGTCGTGTCGGCGGCCCTGGCGGCCACCTCCAAGACGATCGTCCTCACCGACGAGCGCCGCGACGTCAGCGGGGCGCTGGACCTCACGCGCGTGTCGCTGCAGCGCGCGTCCGACGGGCGGCTGCGCGTCGCGCTGTCGTTCGCCGCGAAGGTGTCGCCCAAGGCGCTGCTGGCGAGCTCGGGCCCGCCCGGGTCGGCGTGCGTCAGGATCTGGACCTCGCCGGAGGCCGACCCCGCGTCGATGCGGCCCGATCGCCTCGCCTGCGTGACCGCGCGCTCCGACGACGAGTACCGCGCCGGGGTCCACGAGGTCACGGGCGCCGCGCTGCCCAAGCGCATCGCCGGCGCGTCGGTCAAGGGCACGGCGAGCGGGACGAGCATCGTGCTGCGCTTCACGCAGAGCTCGATCGGACGTCCCGCGCGCTTTCGCTTCGCCGTCGAGTCCACGCGCCCGGGCTGCGAGCGCGCGGCGTGCATCGACACCGCGACCGCCGCCCGCGGCGCGACGCGGACCTTCCGCCTGCGATAGGCGCCCGGTCGCGCGCAGGCGTGCGATCTTTGTCGCCGCGAGGACGCAACAAACACCCGGAAGCTGGTGTTCAATGGGGGCATGACCCGCCTACGCGTCCTTCCATGCACAGCCCTGCTCGCAGCCTTCGCTGCGCTCGCGCTTCCCACGGCGGCGCCCGCCGCGATCACCGAACTGGGCGTGATGGCCGAAGGTTTGCGCGGGTCCTGCCCGCGCGACTGCAACGCGATCAGCCGAACGACCGGCTACCAGGCAAAGGTCGGTCCGGACCGCACGCTCTACCAGGCACCGGCGGACGGCCGCATCGTGGCGTGGACGATCGCGCTGGGAAAGCCGGGACCCAAGCAGAACGCGTACTTCACCGAGCGCCTCGGCGGCGAGCCCCAAGCGGCGATCATTGTGCTCGCGACGCAGAAGAAGCTCGTGCGACGCGTCGTGGCAAAGGCACCGCTGCAACGCCTGAGCAGGTATCTCGGGGCGACCGTGCAGTTCCCGCTCAAGCAGACGTTGCCGGTCAAGAAGGGCCAGTACATCGGGCTGACGGTCCCGACATGGGCCCCCGCGCTGCAGGTCGGCCTCGGCTCTGACAGCTCATGGCGTGCCAGCCGGCTCGCCCGGCAGTGCGGCGACCGCAGCATCGTCTCGATCCAGACCTCGCTGATCGGCGCGCGGACCTCGTCGGAGTTCGGGTGCCTGTATAAGACGACGCGCCTGACGTACAGCGCGACGTTCATCTCGACGCCCACCGCCGCCAGGTAGTCACCGCCGGCTCGCCGGGTCGACGGGTTCGCCGGGCGCGCGGACGTGCCCGGCGAAACGCTCCGAGCGTCAGTTCAGCACGGCGAGCTGCTGAGGTACTGGTTCAGCACCCATCCGCTTCCGCAGGCGGTTCCGCCTTGGGACGTGGGCCAGCACGTGTTGCCCCGCGTCCAGGCCCCCTGGGTGGTGATCGTGTCGAACACCGCGTTGCGGTACAAGGTTGCCTTATAGGCACCGTTGGGGTCGTGGCGGAGTGTCAGCGTATCGGCGCACACGTACTTGGTGGCGGCCAGTGCGGTTGGGGCCTGGAGCGCCAGCGAGAGCGCAAGCGCAGCCGCCAGTGCAGCGGCGAGCAGCACCACGGCGCGCAGTGGACGTCGAATTTCTGACAAGGCATCGGGCATGGACTCTCCAGTCGCTCGGTGTTACTCGATGCACGATGCTATCCGTCAAGTTCATTGCGATCAATCGGTTAACGCGCGTGGTAACGACGTGGACGACGACCGCAAACCTGTGCATTACGTGAAACGCACGCCATTACGCATTCGCGGAAGTCTTGCCGCAGCGGCGCCGGTCGTCGTCGTAAGGGCGGCGGGGCCAGAGGTCGCCGGTCGGCGCGCCTCAACAGGCGCCGGGGTTCTCGGCGCAGAAGCTCTCGAACTCCGTGCCGCCGGCCTGCGTGCCCCCGGTCGTCGTCGCGCCGCCGGTCTGCGGGGTCTCCCCACCGGTTTGCGGTGAGGCCGCGCCCGCCGGCGGGGTCACTGGGGCGGGCGGCGTGACGACAGCGTCGGCGGGGGCGGTCGTCGTGTCGGTCGTCGTGGTCGTCGTCGTCGCCGTCGTCGCGGTGGCGTCCTGACGGACGGGGGTCGTGCCCGTCGGGATCGTCAGGTCCGGCGACGTCTGGGGGATCTGCGTCGAGAGCTCCTCGTCCGATCCGCACGCGCTCACTGCGGCGCTCAGTGCGACGGCGGCGAGCAGGGCGAGGAGACGCTGACGGCGCATCGCCGAGCGCTTCAGGTGACCGGATCCATGCGCCGGTCGCAGTGCGGGCAGTCGTTGAGGTCGCGCTGGGCGAGCTGGTCGCACCACGGGCAGAACCGCAGGTTCTCGACGGCCCACGGGAGCCGGGACTTGGAGGGCGCGAGCGGCAGGACCTTGCCGACGATCTCGAGCGGCTCGCCCGTTTGCCGATCGACGTAGACGCGGCCCGGCTCGGCCGCGCGGATGACCTCGCGACCGGATTCTGTCGCGCGCATCCGGTAGCGCTGAGCGGCTGACACGGCGCGAACCCTAGCAAGCCGGGCGGCGTGCAAAGACGCTGCATGTGCGCGGGTGGGCATTGCGCGAGGCGGGGGCGAGGCAGTGCGCCACCGCCCGGGCCGCTTGATTAGACTCCCGCGCTCGCATGACCCCACCTCCCTTCTGGACACGACTTCTGGGCCTTGCCGCGTGCGTCGTGCTCGCCGCCGGTCTGACCGCCTGCGAGAACGACAACGTCGCCGCGAACGCCGATCTCATCGCCGGCAAGAAGGCCTTCGCGCAGAAGTGCTCGGCCTGCCACGTGCTCGCGCGCGCCAACGCGAAGGGGACCCAGGGTCCCAACCTCGACGAGGCGTTTCGCCAGTCGTTGCGAGACGGCTTCGGGCGCGACACCATCCATGGTGTCGTCGAGGACCAGATCCTGTACCCGGCGCGCGTTCCGAAGGACAGCCCGGCCTACATGCCGGCCGGCCTCGTGACCGGCAAGCTCGCCAAGGACGTCGCCTCGTACGTCGCCTCGGTGGTCTCCAGGCCCGGCAAGGACGAGGGCAAGCTCGCCTCCGCGGTTCCCGCGGCCGGCGCCGGCAAGCCCGTGGCCGCCAAGAACGGCAAGCTCTCCATCCCCGCCGATCCCAACGGCCAGCTCGCGTACATCACCAAGGAGGCGACCGCCGAGGCGGGCTCCCTGGAGATCGACTCCAAGAACGACGCGTCGATCCCGCACGACATCGCGGTCGAGGGCAACGGCGTCAACGAGAAGGGCGAGACCGTCCAGGGCGGCGGCGTCTCGAAGGTCAGCTTCTCGGCCAAGGCCGGCAAGTACCAGTTCTACTGCACGGTCGCGGGGCACCGCGAGGGCGGGATGGAAGGCACGCTCACCGTCAAGTAGGGCGGGCGGCGGCGCCGCTTCGCGCCAGGGCTTGCGTGGGTGGGTCGACTATTGCACCTGGGTGGGTGCACAACTCGACCCGGCCTGGCCGGCCCGCGCCGGCTCGCGGGGCCTGGTCGGTTTGTGCATGTGGGGCATGCATAACTCGACCCGGCCCGCCACAGACGCCGAACCCGGACCGCCCGCCGACACCCGGCCAACTGACACACCCTCATCGATGCCGTTTCAAGAGAGCCGGACCGAAGGCCAGCGCGATGCGACAGCCCGTGCCGCTCCCTGCAGTGTCCAGGACGCCCACGACACACCAGCCGGGCCCGCCGGTCCCGCCGCTAGAAGATCGCCTTGAGGACCAGCGAGACGAGCACGACGACGATCGCTCCCGCGAGGACCCGCAGCAGCAGCGAGAAGGCTGCGTCCTCGGACTCCCAGGGCGGGCGCACGGCGGGTCCGGTCTAGAGGATGTAGATCGTCGTGTACACGACGATCCACATGACGTCGACGAAATGCCAGTAGATGCCCGGGATCTCGACGCCGTGGTGGTGCTCGGGGGAGAAGTGGCCCCGGAACGCCCGGACGGTGACGAAGATGAGCAGCGTGAGCCCGATCGCGACGTGGGCGCCGTGCAGGCCGGTCAGGCCGTAGAAGATCGTGCCCTGGGCGTGATCCTGGGGCGAGAAGCCGATGTGGACGTACTCGTTGATCTGGATGCTGAGGAACGTCGCGCCCAGCAGCGAGGTCAGCAGCATGCCGGCCTTCAGCCCGAAGCGGTTGTCGTTCTTGATCGAGATCTGCGCCCAGTGCATCGTCAGCGACGAGCTGAGCAGGATCGCCGTGTTCATGCCGGCGATCGCGACCGGCAGCTCGTAGCCCTCGAAGGGGAACCAGCGATGGCCCTCGGCGACGAGCCGGATGAAGAAGTAGGCCGTGAAGAAGGCCCCGAAGACCATGATCTCCGAGATGATGAAAAGCAGCATCCCGAGCACCTCGTGCGAGACGCGCGAGCTGCGGTTGGCCGGCGGGGGGCCGTGGTGGCCGTGGTCGTCGTCGTGGTGGTCGAGCGCGATGCCCGCGCTGATCCCCGCGGCCTCCATCAGCAGCCCCTCCCACGCCCGCGGGCATCGATGCTCATGAGACGAGCCACTAGC
The DNA here is from genome assembly GCA_963825485.1 of uncultured Actinomycetes bacterium. Taxonomy (GTDB): domain Bacteria; phylum Actinomycetota; class Thermoleophilia; order Solirubrobacterales; family Solirubrobacteraceae; genus CADCVQ01. The sequence continues at coordinate 24,219 of CAWGTK010000026.1, read as the reverse complement.
TCGACACCTTGGCGGGCTTCTCGCCCGGCTGATCGCCCGCCTGCTCGGCGACGATGTGCTCGACCTCGATGTTGGAGGCCTTGCGCACGCGCGTGATGAGATCGGCGCGCAGCCAGCCCGAGCGCGTGACGGGCAGCGTCGAGACGATGATCCGCGACACCTTGTAGAACTGCAGCGCGTTCATCGTTGCGGTGTAGGGGTCGGGGTCGCCGACCATCCCGGCGACGAGCAGCCCCTCGCGGCGCATCTTGTCCAGCGTGTTGCCCAGGCGCGCGCGGGCCACTGCGGCGGCGCGGCCGTCGCCGTGGGCCTGCAGCGGGACGACGACGATGAAGAGCATGTCCTCGGCCTCGGCCGCGACCTCCTTCATCCGCGCGCGCAGGTCGCCGCGGCCGGCGGTCACGTTGGCGACGACGAGCGTGACCTTGAAGGGCAGCCCCTCGGAGTTGATGTCGGAGATGACGTGCGTGACGGGCACGCCGGTGGCGTCCTGGATGCGCTCGATGAGGTCGCGGCGCAGCCAGCCCGACGACGACGAGGGCAGGGTCGAGATGATGACCTCGTCGGGCTTGTACTCGTCGATCGCGTCCAGCGTCGCGGTGTAGGGATCCTCGTCGCCGAGCTCGCCGCTGGCCACCACGTCCTCGCCGCGCAGGTAGGAGAGCGTCAGGTCCAGGCGCACCTGCGCGGACTCGCGCACCGCGTCGTCGTAGATGACGTAGCCCGAGCGCGGGCGCGTCATCGGCACGACGAGCGTGAAGCTCGTGTCGGGCTCCTCGGCGCGCTCGCGGACGAGGTCGAGCAGCGTCGCGCCGCCGATCGTCTGGTTGGCCACGACGAGGATGTGCTTGGACATCGCGCGCTGCCTACCCCTCGTCCTTCGTGGAGGACGAGGCCCCGTGGCCGGCTCCGGAGGCGGTCGCTCCCGCCGGCTGGGGAACCTCGGCGCCCTTGAGCACGCCGTGCACCGCGCCGGGGACGCCGTACTCGTACGGGCCGCCCACGACGGTGGGGATCGCATCGAAGTTGAAGATCGGCGGCGGCGAGCTGACCTGCCACTCGAGCGTGAGCGCGCGCCAGGGGTTGGACTCGGCCCGCGGGCCGCCGCGCCAGGAGGCGATGATGTTGTAGGCGAACAGCAGCGCGCTGAGGCCGAGGAAGAAGCTCATGATCGAGATCGCCAGGTTCCAGCCGGCCCACTGCTCGGCGTAGTCGGCGACGCGGCGCGGCATGCCCTGGATGCCGATGACGTGCATCGGCGCGAAGGTGGCGTTGAAGAAGATGAACGTCGTCCAGAAGTGCAGCTTGCCCAGGCGCTCGTCGTACATCCGGCCGGTCATCTTCGGAAACCAGTAGTAGACGCCCGCGAAGATCGTCAGCAGCGATCCGCCGAAGAGCACGTAGTGGATGTGGGCGACGATGAAGTACGTGTCCGAGACGTGGATCGTCACGGGGATGATCGCCAGCAGCACGCCGGAGATCCCGCCCAGCGTGAACATCGTCAAAAAGCCGAGCGCGAAGAGCATCGGCGTGTCGAGGTGCAGCACGCCGCGCCACAGCGTCGCCAGCCAGGAGAAGATCTTGATGCCCGTCGGCACGGCGATGATCGCGGTGGTGATCATCATCGGGATGCGGATCCAGTCCTGCATGCCCGAGACGAACATGTGGTGCGCCCAGACCGTGAAGCCGAGCACGACGATCGCCAGCAGCGAGAAGGCCATCATGCGGTAGCCGAAGATCGGCTTTCGCGATTTGACGGCGAGGATCTCCGAGATGATCCCGAACCCGGGCAACATCATGATGTAGACCGCCGGGTGCGAGTAGAACCAGAAGATGTGCTGGTACATCAGCACGTCGCCGCCGCCGACGGGTTCGAAGAAGTTGAAGCCGAGCGACCGGTCGAAGAAGACCATGAACTGCGAGACGGCGATGAACGGCGTGGCGATGACGACGAGCAGCGACGTCGAGAAGTTCGCCCACACGAGCAGCGGCATCCGGAAGAAGCTCATCCCGGGCGCACGCATCGTGATGATCGTCACGAGGAAGTTCAGGGCGGTCGCGATCGAGGACGCGCCCGCGAACTGCACCCCGATCGTGAAGAACACCTGTCCCTCCGGTGCCGTGACCGACAGCGGGGCATACGCCGTCCAGCCGCTGGCGAACGAGCCGCCGGGCGCCAGGAAGGACATCAGCATCATGATCCCGGCGAGCGGCAGCATCCAGAACGACAGGGCGTTCAGGCGCGGGAACGCCATGTCCGGCGCGCCGATCATGAGCGGCAGCACGAAGTTCGCCAGGCCCGCGAAGACGGGGATGATGAACAGGAAGATCAGCAGCGACGCATGGACGCTGAACAGGCCGTTGAACGTGTTCGCGTCGACGAACTGGCGGCCGGGCTGGGCGAGCTCGGCGCGCATGAGCATCGCGAACAGGCCGCCGACGAAGAAGAAGAAGAACGAGGTCACGACGTACTGGATGCCGATGACCTTGTGGTCGGTGTTGACCTTGAAGTAGTCGCGCCAGGAGTACGCGCCGTGACCGGAGTGGTCGTCGGGCACGGTCGGGCGGCCGGAGGCCCAGCGGAACCAGTAGTCGAAGGCGCCGAGGCCGACGAGGAAGCCGATCGGGGAGAGGAACAGCGCGAGCTCGAGGACGGCGTAGCCGTCGATGACCGGATCGAGGTCGTACCACGTGCGGAAGATCGCGATGATCGCGTACGAGACGGCGACGCCGAGGACGGTGCCCCAAGCCGCCCTGTACATGCCGGGTCCGCGGAACTTGGCGACCATCTAGCGCTTCGACCTCCTCATCGTGGTGCTCACTTCCCGGCCACCTCGCCGAGGTACTTCACGAGGGCATCGAGCTCCTCGGCAGAGAGGGTATCGCCGTAGTTCTTCGGCATGATCCCCGCCTGGAAGCCGTCCGCGATCTCCTTGTCGGGCTCGACGATGCCCTCCTCGACGAACGCGGCGTCCTTGCCGGCCAGGACCTCGTCGAGGTCGGGGCCGGCAGCGCCGGCCGTGCCGGCGTCGGCCAGCTTGTGGCAGGCGCCGCACGCGGTGGCGGTGCCGTTGCCGTCCGTGAAGATCGTCTTGCCGTCGACCTCGGACCCTGCCCCGGCGCCCTCACCGCCGCCGGCCGCCTCGGCAGGCGCCTTCTGCTCGGCCATCCACCTGTCGAATTCGGCGGGGGTCACGACCCGCGCCCGGGAGCGCATCACGGAGTGCCCGAGGCCGCAGAGCTCGGCGCAGACGACCGGGTAGGTGCCCAGCCGGCTGGGCGTGATGCGGTACTTCGTCTCGATGCCCGGGACCGCGTCGACCTTCATGCGGAACGCCGGCACCCAGAAGTCGTGGATGACGTCCAGCGCCTTGACGAAGAAGCGCACCGGACGGTCCTTGGGCAGGTACAGCTCATTGGACTTGATCGGCTCGCCGCCGGCCTGCGGGTACTCGTAGCTCCAGGCGAACTGCTGGCCGGTGACGTTGACGCGCATCTCGTTGGCCTGCGCCTCCTCGATGTCGTTGAGGACGATCCAGGCGTAGGAGCACAGGACGACGAGGATGATCGCGGGGATGGCGGTCCAGACGACCTCCAGGCGCGTGTTGCCGTGGATCGGCGGCCCGTCGAGGTTCTCCTCGCCGGGACGCATCCGGAACTTCATGACGCTGAAGAGGACGATCGTCGTGACGAGCACGAAGACCGGCACCGAGCTCCAGATGAGGACGTCGTAGAAGTGGTCGATCGGGCCGGCCTGCGTGGAGGCCTGCTCGGGGAACCATTCGATCGCCAGGCCCGCCGCGATGCCGATCGCGGAGGCGACAAAGCCCACGACGAGCATCTGGACCACAGGGATTTTGTCTTCGCGCCGGGAGTCCTCGTTCATGCGGCCCGGCATCCTATGTGGTGCGCGCGACGGACGCGATCCGGAACCGCGGCGCCCGGCGCGGCAACGCTCCGCGACGGCTGAACCCCGTCGACAGAGCGGGTGACCGGAGGGTGCTAGGCGGCGAGAACGGCGGCGGCGCGGAAGCGCCGAGTGTCGCGGAACGCCGAGGGCGCGAGCCCGTGATGGCGGCGAAATGCCTTCGCGAACTGGGCCGGCTGGCGGTAGCCGACGCGGTGGGCGACCTCGCGCACGGTCAGCCCGCGCGTCGTCAGCAGCTCGGCGGCGCGCTCCATGCGCACGGCCGTGAGGTGCTCACGGAAGGTCGTCTTGCCGATCTCGGCGTATGAGCGCTGCAGCTGGCGGCGCGACGATGCGACGCGCCGGGCGATCTCGTCAAGCGACAGATCGGAGCCGTATTCGGATTCCACGATCGCGACGGCATCGCAGAACAGGCTCGTGCGATGACGAACCGTGGCGGGACGTTGAATCGGTAGTTCCATGGTCAGTGTTACGGCGCCGTACCCATGAAGGGATGAGCACAATGACCGTCTGCTCGACAACTTGGCGCGTCGGCGCTCTGTTGTAGCACGGCCGGCGCGCCGGGTTTGCACATGCTCGCAGACTCCCGCGGGGGTGGCGCACGTTTCTCGCGCCATGGACGAGAACCGTGCCGGACGTCGGTCGCGAGATCGAGCCGCGGGGCACCTCCGCGGGGATCGTGCTCAGTGGGCGCTGAGATCTTCGGGCAGCGCGGCCATCTCGCGCCGGCAGTCCAAGATCCAGCGGATGATGATCCACACGGTCATGACCAGGCCGCTGATGACGAAGAACAGGCCGAGCGTGACGCCCACGAGCGTGAGGGTGATCGCGAACGCGAGCAGGACCGGCTGCAGGCTCGGGCCGGGAAGGTGGATGTGCTCGCCTGCCGGCGGCGGATCGGGCTCGAGCGCCATCGCTACGAGACGTAGATCGACGACGCGACGAACGTCATGCCGAACATGAAAAAGCAGATGACGGCGGCCAGCAGGCCGGAGCGGAGGTTCTTGCGGGCGAGCTTCTGATCCATGACGGTGCGAACCCTACAACTTGACGTCGGCGACCATCGCCACGAACAGCAGCGCGAGGTACAGCAGCGAGAACAGGTACAGCCGCAGGGCGCTGCGGCGGTCGGCACGGCGCAGCAGCGTGTAGGCGCTGCCGATGAACAGCGCGCCCAGTACCAGCGACGAGACGAGGTAGATCGTCCCCAGGCCGCCGGCGCAGAACGGCAGCTGCGTCACGGCGTAGAGCAGGAACGAGTACAGGAGGATCTGCTTGCGCGTCTCCGCCTCGCCGCGGACGACGGGGAGCATCGGCACCCCGACCTTCTCGTACTCCTTCTTCATGAGCAGCGAGAGCGCCCAGAAGTGCGGCGGCGTCCAGAAGAACACGATCGCGAAGAGGTAGATCGGCATTCCCGCCAGTTCGCCCGTGACCGCCGCCCAGCCGACGAGCGGCGGGATCGCGCCCGCCGCGCCGCCGATGACGATGTTCTGCGGCGTGCGGCGCTTGAGCCAGACCGTGTAGACGAAGGTGTAGCCCAGAAAGCCCGAGAAGGCCAGCGCGGCGGCCAGCAGGTTGACGGTCGCCGTGAGCAGGACGAAGGACAGCAGCGCCAGCACGCAGCCGTAGACGAGCGCCGCCCGGGGGGAGACGCGCCCGGCGGGCACCGGCCGGCTGGCCGTGCGCTCCATCAGCGCGTCGATGTCGCGGTCGTACCAGTGGTTGACGGCGCCCGCGCCGCCCGCCGACAGATAGCCGCCGGCGACCGTCAGCGCGATCAACCCGAGCGACGGGTCGCCCGCGACCTCCATCGTGCAGACGGTGGTCAGCAGCAGCAGCGACTGGACCTTCGGCTTGGTCAGCGCCACGTAGTCTGCGACCACCGTCCGCCAGCCGCCGGCCGCCTCGGGTGCGGCGAGCGTTGCCTGCGAGGCCTCCATCTACGTCCTCCCGGCGATCAGCACCGAGTGGTCTCCCCGGCCAGTCCGAGTACCGTTGGGACCCAGCGGGGCAAGCACTAGCGCTTGGACTCCGCGGGCTCCGCCGCCAGCGAGCCTTCCGTCTGGCGCGCCACCTGGCGGCGGATGTCCTTCATCGGCTCGACCGAGCGGACGCGCGGGATCACGTCGAAGTTGTTGACCGGCGGGGGCGAGTCCGTGAACCACTCCAGCGTGTTGGCCTTCCACGGGTCGGGACCGGCCTTGATGCCCTTCTTCAGCGAGCGCACGCAGTTCCACGCCGTCAGGACGACGCCGGCGCCGAGCATGAACGAGCCCACCGTGGAGATGAGGTTGTACGTCGCTAGGTGACCGACGTCGGGATACTCGTAGATGCGTCGCGGCATCCCGTCAAGGCCGATCGAGTGCTGGATGAGGAACGTCACGTTGATCCCGACGTACATGAGGCCGAAGGACCACTTGCCCATGGACTCGCTGAGCATCCGGCCCGTGATCTTCGGATACCAGTAGTAGATGCCGGCGAAGATCGCGAAGACCGAGCCGCCGACGAGCACGTAGTGCAGGTGGGCGACGACGAAGTAGGTGTCGTGCAGCTGCCAGTCGACCGGGAAGACCGCGAGGAAGACGCCCGTGATGCCGCCGATGAGGAAGACCGAGATGAAGCCGACCGCGAAGATCAGCGGCGTCTTGAACTCGACCGTTCCGCGCCACAGCGTCGCGACCCAGTTGAAGATCTTCACGCCCGTCGGGATCGCGATCAAGAAGGAGCTGATCATGAAGAAGACGAGCACGATCGTCGCGCTCGGGGTCGTGAACATGTGGTGCGCCCACACGAGCAGCGCGAGGAAGGCGATGACCACGGTGGCCGCCGCGATCGCCTTGTAGCCGAAGATCGGCTTGCGCGAGAACACCGGCAGGATCTCGGAGATCATCCCGAAGCCCGGCAGGATCATGATGTAGACCTCGGGGTGGCCGAAGAACCAGAACAGGTGCTGCCACAGCAGCGGGTCACCGCCCTGGCCCTGGTCGAAGAAGCCGGTCCCGAAGTGGCGGTCGGTCAGCAGCAGCGTCACGGCGCCGGCGATCACCGGCAGCGCGAGGATCAGCAGGATCGCGTAGACGAGCAGCGACCAGACGAACAGCGGCAGGCGGCCCCAGCCCATGCCGGGGGCGCGCATGTTGGCGATCGTCGCGTAGAAGTTGATCGCGCCCAGCAGCGAGGAGATGCCGGTGAGGTGGATGAGGAAGATCCAGGCGTCGATGCCGCTCGTCTCGGAGTACGCGCGGTTGCTCAGCGGCGCGTAGGAGGTCCAGCCGGCCTCCGGCGGCGCGAAGAACAGCGAGGCGTAGAAGACGATGCCGCCGAAGAGCAGCAGCCAGTACGACAGCGCGTTGAGCTTCGGGAACGCCATGTCGCGCGCGCCGATCATCAGCGGCAGGAAGTAGTTGCCGAAGCCGGCCATGATCGGCACGACGAACAGGAAGATCATCGTCGTGCCGTGCAGGGTGAAGAGCGCGTTGTACGTCGACGGCTCGAGGAACGTGTTGTCCGGCGCGCCGAGCTGCACGCGCATGAGCAGCGCCTCGACGCCGCCCATCAAAAAGAAGACGAACGTCGTGACGAGGTAGAGGATCCCGATCCGCTTGTGATCGGTCGTCGTCACCCACGAGACCCAGCCCCTCGGCTCGGGCTTGACGTCGTGCGCGGTGATCTCGGGCACGAGGACGGCGGTGTCGCTGGCTGCCATCGCTGCTACTCGCCTTCGCCTTGCGCCGGAAGATCCTCGGTGACCGGTGACTGACCCTCTTGGAGGTCCTTGGCCTCCTCGGCGCGGCGATCGGCGGCGGCCTCGTCGGACTCCTTGATCTCGCGCTTCTTGCGGTCCATCCAGGCCTTGAAGTCGTCGGGCTCGAGCGCGACGACCTTCGCGATCATGTCCGCGTGGTTGCGACCGCACAGCTCGGCGCACTGGCCCTTGAACGTGCCCGGCTGCGGAACCTTGAACCACGTGAAGTTCAGGTGGCCGGGCAGGGCGTCGGCCTTGCCGCCGAGCGCCGGGATCCACCAGGAGTGCGCGACGTCCTGGGCCTTGATCGTCAGCGTGACGATCGTCTTCGTCGGAACGTAGAGCGTCTCGTAATCGAAGACGTTGTTGAGCGTGTTCGTGTCGCCGTCGGGATACGTGTAGCGCCAGGCGTAGCGCTGGCCGTTGACCTCGATGTTCAGCGCGCGGCCGTTGGGCGGCCGCGGCTGGTAGGCGGACGCGTTCTGGACGTTGTCGATGCGCTGCGTCGGGAAGCCGTCGGCGTCGGAGTTGGGCGGGTTGCGGATGTCGTCGAGCATCGCGAACGTGACGACCGCGAGGACGACGAGGATGACGGAAGCGCCGAGCGTCCAGCCGATCTCCAGGCGCGTGTTGCCGCGGATCTGGGCCGGGACGGCGTCCGGCCGCGTGCGAAACTTGATCATCGAGTACAGCAGCACGCCCTCGACGCCGACGAAGACCACGGCGGCGACGGCGAGGATGATCTTGTAGAGCGTGTCGATGCTGTCGGCGTTCGCCGAGCCGCCGGATTCGGGTGTCCAGAAGTCCGCGGAGGCGACTCCCGCGAGGGCGAGGAGGGCCACGACCGCCGCGAACAGCGAGAGCGTGAAGACGCGGCGACGGGTGCGGACGGGCGCGGGAGCCAAGGCGGCGGGCATTGTATTCATGCGGCGGCGATCGGCTGCGCTCCCTCCCCCGGCCGGATCGGAGGCCCCGAAGACCCGGGGCGCTCCCGGATCATCCACCGGCGAACTTCGGCGGGCGCTTCTCGAGGAAGGCGGTGACGCCCTCGCGAAAGTCGGCGCTGCCCGCCATCTCCTGCTGGATGCGCGCCTCGAGTTCGAGCTGCTCGTCCAGGCCGGCGTACAGCCAGGCGTTGATCTGGCGCTTGGAGCCCGCGTAGGAGCGCGTCGGTCCGGTCGCGAACGCATCGAGACGGGCACGGAAACGGGCGTCGAGCGCGCCGTCGGCGACCACCTCGTCGGCGAGCCCGGTGCGCAGCAGCTCGGGTGCGGGGATGCGCTCGCCGAGCAGCGCCATCGCGGCCGCGCGCCCCGCGCCCGCGCGCGTGGATATAAGCGCCAGCGCGCCTCCGTCCGGCACGAGCCCGATGTTGACGAAGGCCAGCAGCATGTACGCCGACTCGGCGCAGACGATCATGTCGCAGGCGAGCGCGAGCGAGCAGCCGATGCCGACGGCGGGTCCGTTGAGCGCCGCCACGACGGGCTTGGGCATGCGCCGCAGCGTCGTGAGGATCGGGTGATAGACGGTCGTCAGCGTCGTGTGGACGTCGATGTGGCCGTCGGCGGTCAGCGGGCGGCCGGCCAGGTCGCGCAGGTCGGCGCCGGAGGAGAACGCGCGCCCGCTGCCCGTCACGCCCACGGCGCGCACCGCGTCGTCGGCGGCGACGCTGCGAACCGCGTCGAGCAGCTCGAGCCCGAGCCGGTCGTTCCAGGCGTTCAGCGCCGCGGGCCGGTCGAGGCGGATGATCGCGGCGGCGCCGCTGCGTTCGAGCTCGAGCGTCTCGTACATGGCCGAGAAGCTACCGTGAGGCCGGCAAATGGCACGGCCGGTGATCGGGATCTGCACGCCGCTGGAGCGCGCATGCTGGGGAGCGTGGGACCTGCCCGCGTTCCTGCTGCCGCGCAACTACGTCGACGCCGTGCACCGCGCGGGGGCGATGGCCCTGCTGCTGGCGCCCGACCCGGCGCTCGTCGAGCACCCCGACGAGGTGCTCGACCGCATCGACGGCCTCATGCTCGCCGGCGGCGCCGATGTCGATCCGGCCACCTACGGCGCCGCGCGGCATCCGCTGACGACCGGGTGCGTGCCCGAGCGCGACGCCTTCGAGGTCGCGCTCGTGCGCCGGGCGCTGGAACGCGACCTGCCGGTGCTCGGCATCTGCCGCGGCATGCAGGTCATGAACGTGGCCTGCGGCGGCACGCTGCACCAGGACCTGCCCGAGCTGTTCGGCCACGAGGAGCACCGCCGCGTGCTCGGCAGCTTCGACGGTGCCGATCACGACGTGCGCCTGGCGCCGGACTCGCTCGCCGCGCGGGCGGCCGGCGAGGAGCTGCACGCGACGAAGTCCCACCACCATCAGGGCATCGATCGCGTGGGCGAGGGGCTCGAGGTGACGGGCTGGGCGACCGTCGACGAGCTGCCCGAGGCGATCGAACTGCTCGGCAACGGGTTCGCCCTCGGCGTGCAGTGGCATCCCGAGGCGGACGAGACGAGCCGGCTGATCGCCGCGCTCGTCGAGCACGCGGCGCTGCGCGTTCGCTGAAAACCGGGCGAACGGAGGCGTTTACGAGGTCCGCAGGCGGACCTATACTCGCCCGTGACCGCCCGCGGACGCGCCCCACATGGATACGAAGGTCCAGCCCCCCGAGGTCGACCCACACCACCCCGACGACGAGCATGATCCCGACGAGGCGATGCCGCGTGTTGAGGTCACGCGCCGCAGTCTCGTCGTGGGCGGGTTCTTCATCGTCTCGGCGCTGGCGTTCCTGTACTTCGTCCTGCCCCAGCTGGCCGACCTGAAGGACAGCGGCAAGCGCGTCGGCGAGGGCAACCGCTGGTGGCTGGCGGCGGCGTTCGTCTTCACGCTGGCCTCGTTCGGCGGCTACGTGATGATGTTCCAGGGCATCTTCGTGCGCGCCGGATCGCGGGTCGACTGGCGCGCGAGCTACCAGATCACGATGGCCGGGCTGGCGGCCACGCGGCTGTTCGCCGCCGGCGGCGCGGGCGGGATCGCGCTGACCGCCTGGGCGCTGCGGCGGTCGGGCATGCCGCGACGCATGGTCGCCGACAAGACGCTCGCGTTCTTGATCCTCACCTACGCGGTCTACATGGCGGCGCTCGTCGTGTGCGGCTTCGGGCTGCGCTACGGCCTGCTGCCCGGACCCGGCCCGTTCGCGATCACCGTCGTGCCGGCGATCTTCGCGCTCATCGTGATCGCGGTCGCGCTCGGCCTGTCGCGCGTGCCGCCGGACCTGCAGCGCCGCCTGGAGGGCTTCGCGCGGCGCGGCGGGCGCCTGGCGCGCATCGCCCAGCGGCTGGCCAGTGCTCCGGCCGCCTTCTCGGCCGGGATGCGCGAGTCGCTCTGCCACGTGCGCGAGCGCGACCCCGCCCTGCTGGGCGCGATCGCCTACTGGGGCTTCAACGTCGCGGTGCTCTGGGCGTGCTTCCACGCGTTCGGCAACCCGCCGCCGCTGGCCGTGATCGTCATGGGCTACTTCGTCGGCTTCCTCGGCAACCTGCTGCCGCTGCCCGGCGGGATCGGCGGCGTCGACGGCGGCATGATCGGCGCCTTCGCGGCGTTCGGCGTCCCGCTGTCGCTCGTCGTCCCCGCGGTGCTGGCCTACCGCATCTTCACGTTCTGGCTGCCCACGATCCCGGGCGCGATCGCGTACTTCCAGTTGCGCCGCACCGTGGCGCGCTGGCGCGAGGAGCGCCGAGCCCGCGAGCTGCCGGCTGCCGCGGGCGCCTGACCGACGTATCGCCAAAACGGGCACTACACTTTGTGAAGTGACCAGCCCCAGCCCAGACAAGATCGAGAACGTCATCATCGTCGGCTCCGGACCGGCCGGCTACACCGCCGCGTTGTACACGTCGCGCGCGAACCTGTCACCGCTCGTCATCGAGGGCTTCATGTGGGGCGGGCTGCTGCAGCAGACGACCGACGTCGAGAACTACCCCGGCTTCCCGGACGGCATCGAGGGTCCCGACCTCATGCAGAAGTTCCGCGACCAGGCCGAGCGCTTCGGCACGCGCTTCATCACCGACGAGGCGACGAAGGTCGAGCTCTCAGACGAGCCGGGCGGCGTCCACACGGTGTGGGTCGGCAAGGACGAGTACCGCGCCCGCACGGTCATCCTCGCGATGGGCGCCGAGCACAAGAAGCTCGAGGTGCGCGGCGAGGAGGAGCTCAGCGGCCGCGGGGTGTCGTACTGCGCGACCTGCGACGCGGCGTTCTTCAAGCAGAAGCCGACGATGATCGTCGGCGGCGGCGACAGCGCGATGGAGGAGGCGATCTTCCTGTCGAAGTTCGCCTCGAAGGTCGTCGTGGTCCACCGTCGCGACGAGTTCCGCGCCTCGAAGATCATGCTCGAGCGGGCGCGCTCGATCGAGAACATCGAGTGGCTGACGCCCTACACGGTGCAGGAGTTCCAGGCCGGCGAGAAGGGCGGCCTGGAGGTCGCGCGCCTGGTCGACGCCGAGGACGGCGAGGAGCGCGACGTCGAGATCGCCGGCGCCTTCATCGCGGTCGGCCACGAGCCGCAGTCACATCTCGTCGAAGGTCAGGTCAAGACCGACGACGAGGGCTACGTCATCACCGAGGGGCGCTCGACGCGCACGGGCCGGCCGGGCGTCTTCGCCGCCGGCGACCTCGTCGACCACACGTACCGCCAGGCGGTTACCGCCGCGGGCTCGGGCACGCAGGCGGCGCTCGACGCCGAGTGGTACCTGCGCGACACGCCGGGCATCCCGACGCCGGATGACATGCCCGACGGCGACCTCGCAGAGGCGCAGTGGGCGCAGTCCAAGGACTGAGGCGGGCCGTTAAATACGCGGACCCGGGACCTCCGGTCCCGGGTCGGTCAGCCTCCATGCGGCTCCGCGTACATCTTGGTGCGCATCAGCCGACGTCCATGCCGGGCGCTTCGGCCGACTCTCCCTGTCAGCCGCTACGCTCTTTCTAGAGCCTCGCCCGGCCGAGCACACTAGGGCGGCTCCCCAGTCTTTTGACGAAGCGCGCTCCAGTGGTCGGACGAGACACCGGTTCGGGAGACCTTCTCGAGCGAGAAGCGGCCTTGCTCGCCATCGACACGCTGCTCGCGGCTGGCCAGGCCGCCGCCGGCGGGCTGCTGCTCGTCGAGGGACACGCCGGGGTCGGCAAGACGGCCTTGCTCGACGCGGCGGTCGCGCGCGCCCGCGCCGGCGGCATGACGGTCCTGCGCGCCCGCGCCTCGGAGCTCGAGAGCGCGTTTCAGCTCGGCATCGCCCTGCAGCTCTTCGAGCCGCTGCTGACGAGCGCCGACGACGAGGTCCGCGACCGGCTGCTGGCCGGGTCGGCGGCCCTCGCCGCCCCGCTGCTGGAGCGTCCCACGAGCTGGTCCGGCGACGAGGCCGACGGGGGCGCCTACCAGGTCATGCACGGCCTGTTCTGGCTGCTGGCGAACCTCGTCGAGACGGGGCCGGCCCTGCTGGTCATCGACGATGTCCACTGGGCCGATCGCGCGTCGCTGCGGCTCGTCCTCTACCTCCTGCAGCGCCTCGACGAGATGGCCGTCGCGATCATCGCCGCCCGGCGGCTCGGCGAGCCCGGCGCCCCCGACGACCTGCTCGCGCAGATCTCGACGCACGTCGCGAGCCGCTCCGTACGCCCGGCCGCGCTGTCGCGCCGCGGCGCGCGCCGCATGGTCGGCGCCGCGCTGGAGGGCGCCGACGAGGCGTTCGCCGACGCGTGCTGGCGGATGACCGAGGGCAACGTCTTCCTGCTCGAGGAGCTCGTCGCGGCGGTCCACGCGGAGGGTTGGCTGCCGACGGCGCACAACGCGCCGCGGATCGGCACGCTTGCGCCCGAGGCCGTGCTGCGCGCGGTCGCGGTGCGGCTCATGCGCCTGTCCGATGACGCCGCCGGCGTGGCGCGTGCCGTCGCGGTGCTCGGCGACGACGCCGAGCTGCGCCATGTCGTCGCGCTGAGCGGGCACCCGCCCGCGCGCGTCGCGGCCGCCGCCGACGCGCTGGCGGCGTCGGACATCCTGCGCCCGGTCGGCACGGGCGCGCTGCGCTTCGCCCACCCGCTGCTGGCCTCGGCGGTCTACGCCGACATCGCCACCGCCGAGCGCGCGACGCTGCACCGCCGCTGCGCCGAGATCCTGCACGCCGAGCAGATCGCGCCGGAGCGCGTCGCCGCCCATCTGCTGCCGAGCCCCGGCAGCGGGGAGGCCTGGGTGGTCGACGTGCTCTGCGAGGTGGCCCGGCGCGCCCGGGGCGCTGGCGCGCCCGAGTCCGCCGCGAGCTACCTGCGCCGCGCCCTGCAGGAGCCGCCCGCGACCGGCCGCCGCGCCGTGGTGCTGCGTGAGCTCGGCGGCGCCGAGGCCGCCACCGGCCTGCCGAGCTCGATCGGCCACCTCGAGGACGCGGTCACGTCAGGGTCGGGCGACGACGATCGCGCGCGGGCGCTGCTCGCGCTCGGATGCGCGCTCGCGGCGGCCGGGCGCCACGCCGACGCGATCGAGCGCTTCGACGCCGTGGCCGCCCACGCGCAGGCCGCGCCGGACGTGCGCGCGCAGGCGCAGGCCGAGGCCGGCACGCTCGGGCTCCTCGATCCGCTCCGGCGGGCGGCGCGGCTGGCACGTTGCGTGGGCGGGGGCGGCGGCTTCGCCGACGGCGCCGCCGCACACCCCGCGCTGACCGGGCTGCGCTGCGTGCAGAGCGCGTCGGCGGGCGCGCCGCGCGAGGAGGTCGTCGCGCTGGCCCGCGCGGCGCTGGACGGCGCCGACGGGTTCGAGCAGCCGGGGGCCGGCGCGAGCGTGCTGGTCGCCACGAGCGCCGCGCTGCAGGCCTGCGACGACCTGCTCGCCGCCGAGCGGGCGATGACCGCGGCGCTCGATCGCGCCCGGGCGGCGGGCTCGACCGTGGCGCTGGCGACCGCCAGCCTGGGGCGCGCCGGCGCGCGCTGGGCGCAGGGCCGGCTCGGCGAGGCGCTGGCCGATGCCGAGCAGGCGCTCGACGCCGAGCGCCACGGCTGGCGGCACCTGCTGCCGTGCGCGTACGGGACGGTCGCCGGACTGCTCGTCGACCGCGGCGAGCTCGCCGCCGCGAGCGCGGTCGCGGAGCGATTCGCCGCGTCCGAACGCTCGGTGTACGCGGGCTCGGCGCTGCTCGCTCCGTGGCACGAGGCGCTCGGGCACATCGCCCTCGCCGAGCGTCGCGAGGCCGACGCGCTGGGGCACTTCGAGGCCTGGCGCGATGTCGTCGCCGATGTCGCCAACCCCGCCTGCGGCGCCGCCTGGCGCTCGGCGTCGGCGCACGCGCTCGCGGGCCTGGGGCGCATCGACGACGCGCGCGCGCTCGCTGCCGAGGAGCTCACGCTCGCGCGTGCCTTTGGCGCGCCGCGCGCGATCAGCGTCGCGCTGCGGGCGCTGGCCCATGCCGAGGCGCACGGACCGATCGAGCCGCAGATCGCGCTGCTCGAGGAGGCGGTCGGTCTCGCGGCCGGATCGGAGGGGCGGCTGGAGCTCTGTCGCGCGCAGCTCGAGCTCGGCACCGTGCTGCGGCGCGCACGACGGCGCACCGACGCCGGCCGCGCGCTGGGCGATGCGCTCGAGCTGGCCCGTGCCTGCGGCGCGCGGCTGATCGAGGAGCGGGTGCTCGAGGAGCTCGAGGTCGCGGGGACGCGGATGCAGCGCGCCGCGCGTCGCGGCGCCGACGCGCTGAGCCCGAGCGAGCGCCGCGTCGTCGCGCTCGCGATCGAGGGACTGTCGAACCGCCAGATCGCCGAGTCGCTGTTCGTGACGCGCAAGGCCGTCGAGTGGCATCTCGGCAATGCCTACCGCAAGCTCGACGTGCGCTCCCGCCACGAGCTGCCCGCCGCGCTGGGCGAATAGCCGCGCCGGCCGGTGCCCGGCCGTGGGTGGCGTTCAGCGAACGCCGGCGGCCGGCCCGCAGGCCGCGACGTCGTCGACGAGTCGGTGGCCGCTCTCGGCGGTCCAGCGGTCGGCGTCGACGAGCTGCTGCACGAGATCCTCGACGGCGGCCAGCTCGTCGTAGCCGTCGCCGTCGAAGAACAGCGCGTCGGCGGCGGTGCGGATGATCTGCGCCTCGTCGACCGTCAGCTTGATGTTGCCGAGCTGCTCGAGGGTCTTCACGACGCGGCCGTAGGCTTGGGAACGAGCGTTGTCCATGCTTCAAACCTAGCGTGCCTGCAGGGCATCCTGGCCGACCGCCAGTGCGAGCACGAGGCGGCGGTCGATCGTGCGCGGGTTGTCCGCGCTCATGTCGATCGTGTAGATGTCGCGGAACTTGCCGATCTGGCGGCGGTTCTCGCCGATGATCTCCTCGCCGCGCTTGAGCACGAAGTGATAGGGGATCGGCAGCCAGTTGGCGACGTTCTCGACGTACGGGATGAAGCCGACCGCCCGGCGGGTGATCGCGATCGGCATGCTCTTCTCGGTCGAGATGAAGAGCTCCTGGCCGTTGGCATCGTTGACCCGGAACGTCGAGCGCAGCAGGCTGGCGCCGAAGACCTTTGTGATCTCGCCGATCTTCGCGTCGGTCTCGTCGGTGATGTCGTAGGTCGCGCGCGGGTCGAAGCGCTGGCGGGCCTTGATCCGCAGCAGCTCCTGCGTCTTGCTCGCGTCCGTGTAGAAGCGGATGTCCTCCTTGAACTTGAAGCGCTTCTGCTCGACGAAGGCGATCGGCTCGCCGGGGGTGCCGTCGGCGTCGGCGAGGAAGAACTCGTAGTGGTTGATCACGAGCTTGATCTTCTGGCGCAGGACGAAGATGTCGTGCTGGTTCGGGTCGACGGTCATACCTCGGAGGTTAGACGGGCAGGACCCCGCCCTCGATCGACAGCAGCAGCCGCTTGCGCTCCAGCCCGCCGGTGTAGCCGCCCAGCCCGCCGGAGCTGGCCAGCACGCGGTGGCACGGGACGACGATCGGGATCGGGTTGGAGCCCAGCGCGCCGCCGGCGGCGCGGAAGGCCGCCGGCGAGCCCGCCGCGATCGCCATGTCCTTGTAGGTACGGGTCGCGCCGAACGGGATTCGCGCGCACTCCTGCAGCACGCGGCGGCGAAAGCCCTCGCGCGACAGCGACCAGTCCAGCGCGAGGTCGAAGTCCCGGCGGCGCCCCGCGAAGTACTCGCCGAGCTCGCGGCGCACGAGATCGAGCCGGCCGGGCGCCTCGACGATGGCGGGCGACAGGCGCAGCGCGACGTCGTCGAGGATCTCGTCGAGGCCGCCGTTCTCCAGCTCGTAGGCCAGCCGGGCGAGGCCGCGCGGTGTCTGGACGGCGACGAGCCGGCCGACCGGGCTGTCGACGGTGGCGTAGGCGATCTCCGCGATGCCCTCCTCGGCGGCGCGGGCGGCGGTGCGGGCGGCGAGCGCGGCGGACTCGCCGGGGCGCAGGTCAGGCGGTGGCAGCGACATCGGCGAGCTCCTCGCGTAGGTTCTTCAGGCCGTCGGCGGCCGCGCGGCGGGCGGCCTCCTCGGTGCAGTGCAGCGCCGTCGCGATCTCGGCGTGGGTCAGGTCGGCGGCGTAGCGCAGGGTGAGTACCGCGCGCTGGCGCGGGGGCAGCGCGCGCACGCGCCCCCAGTGGTCTTCCGGTCCGTCGTCGGTCGCTGGCCGCGGCGGCTGCGTCGGCGGCTGCGCACCGTCGTGAATCTCGGCGACCGGCAGCGGGTGGCGCCGGCGCGCGCGGTGCACGTCGATCGCCTTGCGATGGGCGATCGTCAGCACCCAGCCGCGCAGGTTGGAGTCGGCCGGCAGCCGCGGATAGGCCCGCAATGCCGACAGGAACGTCTCCTGGAAGGCGTCATCGGCGTCGTGGCGGCCGACGGAGGCGACGAGGAAGCGCAGGACGTCGTCGCGGTGGGCGTCGAGGAAGCGCTGGAAGGGCGGCAGGCGCGCGGCGGTCTTCGTCATGGGGATGGAACGCTCGCGGCGGCCGGTCCGTGAGGTCAGGCCAGCTCAGTCCGGCACGAGCGCGTTGATGCCGGTCAGCGCGCGGCCGATGATGAGCTGCTGGATCTGCGACGTGCCCTCGTAGAGCGTCGTCACGCGCACGTCGCGAAACCAGCGCTCGACGGGATGATCGTCGACGTAGCCCGCGCCGCCGTGCACCTGGATCGCCTCGTTGGCGCACCACTGCGCGGCCTCGGTGGCGTAGAGCTTGGCGATCGAGGTCTCGGTCGTGCACGGCCGCCCGGCGTCGCGCAGCGCGCCCGCGCGCCAGACGAGCAGGCGCGCGGCGTCGGTGCGCACGCGCATCTCGGCGAGCATCGCCTGGACGAGCTGGAAGCTGGCGATCGGGCGGCCGAACTGCTCGCGCTGCTTGGCGTAGGCGACCGACTCCTCCAGGCAGCCCTGGCAGATCCCGACGCAGCCCGCCGCGACGGAGTAGCGGCCGCTGTCCAGCGCGCTCATCGCGATCTTGAAGCCGTCGCCGACGGCGCCGAGCAGGCCCTCGTCGGGCACGAAGACGCCGTCGAGCGCGATCGAGCCGGTGTCGGAGCCATGCAGGCCCATCTTGTGATGGATCGGCTGGGCGCTGAAGCCGGGCTGGCCGGTGTGCACGAGAAAGCAGGCCAGGCCGCGGTGGCGCAGCGCGGGATCGGTCTGGGCGAAGATCAGCGCGAGCTTGGCGTGGTTGGCCAGCGAGATCCACAGCTTCGACCCGCTCAGCTCCCAGCCGCCGTCGACCTTCGTGGCGCGCGTGCGCTGGCCGGCGGCATCCGAGCCGGCTTCGGGCTCGGTCAGCCCGAAGCAGCCCAGCCACTCGCCGGAGCAGAGGCGGGGGAGGTAGGCGGTCTTCTGCTCCGCGCTGCCCCAGTGCAGGATCGTCGCGGCCACGAGCGACGTCTGGACGGAGACCACCGTGCGCATCGCGCTGTCGCCGCGGCCGATCTCCTCGACGACGAGTCCGTACGTGACGTGGTCCAGGCCGGCGCCGCCGTACTCGCGCGGGACGATCGCGCCGAGGTAGCCCTGCTGTGCGAGCATCGCGACGAGCTCGAGGTCGAAGTGCGCGTTGCGCGCGTTCTCCTTCGCGCGCGGGAAGATCTCGCGATCGGCGAACTCGCGCGCCGTCGCCCGGATGAGCTCCTGCTCGTCGGAGAGGTCGAAGTCCATCGGTCGACGCTAGCGTAGGGCGGGCGATGCGGGTCCTCCTGATCGGCGGCGGATGCCGCGGCCTGGCACTGACGGAGGCGCTCGTCGCCGACGGCCACGCGGTGCGCGCGGTGACGCGCGCGGAGTCGCGTCGGGCCGCGGTCGAGGGGGCCGGTGCCGAGTGCTGGATCGGCGATCCGGACGTGGTGGGGACGCTGCGCTACGCCCTGGAGAGCGTGACGATCCTCGTCTGGGCGCTCGGCACCGCGACCGGCCCGCCCGGCGCTGTGGCCGCGCTGCACGGCTCCCGGCTGGAGATGATGCTGTCCAAGTCGATCGACACGACCGTGCGCGGGATCGTCTACGAGGCGGCCGGGACGGTGCCGGCCGAGATCCTCGCCGCCGGCGTCGCCGAGTTGCAGCGGGCGTGCGAGCTCAACGAGATCCCGCACGAGATCCTCACCGCGGATCCCGCCGACGAGGACGCCTGGGCGAGCGCCGCGCGCGGCGCGATCGACCGCCTGCTCGGCGTCCGGTAGGGGTGGTCTGTCGAGTGATCCTCGGCCCGCGAGGCTCATTCGACACACCCGTGCGCTCTAGCGCAGCGGGACGAAGCGCACCGCGTTGAGCGGCGTGCGCTCCAGGCCGTCGGCGTCGCGCCGCACGAAGATGAGGTGCTCGCCGCCGTCGCCTGCCACCGGCGCGATCAGCCGCCCGCCCTGTGCGAGCTGGGCCTCCAGCGCCGGCGGCACCTCGCCGGCCGCGGTCGCCGCGACGTTGATCGCGTCATACGGCGCGTGCTCGGGCAGCCCGGCGGCGCCGTCGCCGGTCACGATCGTGACGTTCTCGATGCCGGCCAGCGCGAGCGAGCGCGCGGCCTGCGCGGCGAGCTCGGCGTCGAGCTCGACGCCGTGGACGTGGCGACACAGCCGCGACAGCATCGCCGCGTGATAGCCCGAGCCGCTGCCGACGTCGAGCACCACGTCCTCGCCGGTCAGCTCGAGCAGCTCGCACATGCGCGCGACGAGCGTCGGCTGGGAGATCGTCTGGCCGCCGCCGATCGGCAGCGGCCGGTCGACGTAGGCGAACTGCTCGAGCGACGGGGCCACGAACAGCTCGCGCGGAACCTCGGCGACCGCGGCCCGCACGCGCTCGTCCGCGATGCTCGAGCGCAGGCTGCGCAGCAGGTCCTCGCGGCTCATCGCGTCGTGTCTACCGGACTTTCCGGTCTGCGTCGAGGAGGGGGTCGATGCGCGCGAGCAGGTCGCCGACGATCCGCGCCGTGGCGCCCCAGATGACCGTCTCCTCGCTGATGTCGTAGACGACGCTGCGAAAGGGGATCCCGCGGTGCAGCAGCCGCCGGCGGTTGCTCGCCGCGCGCAGCTCGCTGAGACGCAGCTCGAGCACCTCGTCGACCTCGCGTGCCGACAGCGTCCACTCGCGGCCGGCCTCGATCAACCCGACGAACGGATACACCCCGAAGTTCGTGGCGACCGTCGGGATCGGCCGCAGCGCGCCGAGCACGTGCACCGCGTCGCGCGGCAGGCCGATCTCCTCCTCGGCCTCGCGCAGCGCCGTCGACAACAGGTCGGCGTCCTCCTCGTCGCGGCGCCCGCCGGGAAAGGAGATCTCGCCGGCGTGGCTGCGCAGGTCGTCGTGGCGGCGGGTGAAGACGGCGTGCAACTCGCCGTCGTGTGCGTAGAGCGCGACAAGCACTGCCGCCTTCGTGCGTCCGTGGACCTCCACGGAGGTCGCGTCGGCGGGGTCCAGCAGGACCGCGCGCAGCGCGTCAGGCAGCGAGCTGGATGCGCTCGACACGCTCGTCGAACATGACCTCGCCGTCGAGCGTGCGGTGCACCGGGCACTTCGTGGCGATCACCTTCAGGCGCTGGACCTGCTCGTCGGAGAGGGTCGACGGCACCCGCAGCGTGATCGAGAACTTCGTCGGGCAGCCGCGCTCGGCGGGGGTGTACTCGCATGCGACCTCGACGGCGCCGAGATCCCAGCCCTTGCGGTCGGCGTACATCTCCATCGTCACGGCGGTGCAGGAGGCGAGGCTCGCGGCGAGCAGCTCCTGCGGCGAGGGGGCGGCGTCGTCGCCGCCCTGGTCGACCGGCTCGTCGCAGTTCAGGCGGTGCTGGCGCACCTTGACGACGTGGCGAAAACCGCTGATCCGCTGGGCGGACGCGTTCATGGACAAGATGCTACTCCCGGTCGGTCAGCGGGTTGAAGAGCAGGCCGGTCGGGACCTTCGGGAAGAAGTACGTCGACTTCGGGGGCATGTTGACGCCGGCCGCGGCGATCGCCTGGATCTGTGCCACGGGGATGGCCCGCAGGTAGAAGCCGGCGTCGAACGTGCCGGCGTCGACGAGCTCGCGCGCCTCCGCGAAGGAGCGCGCGTAGCCCAGGCCGTTGAGGTGGGAGATGTCGTCCTCGCTGAGGTCCAGCGGGCCGGTGAGGACGAGCGCCTCGAGCACCGCCGTGTCCAGCCGCCGGTAGGGCTCGGGCATGTCGGCCAGCGCGTCGTCGGCGATCGCCTGGTCCTTCAGCGTGAGGCGAAACGGGCGCTTGAAGTGGCTGTCCATGTAGCCGATCTGGATCGTGCCGTCGCCTTCGCCGGGCGGGACGAGGTCGTCGGGGGACTCGAGCAGCTCGATGTCGAAGGCCGCCTTGAGCGCGGCGGTCAGCGCCTCGATCTTCGCGTCGTTGCCCTTCAGGTCGGTCACGAGCCGGTGCGTGGGAAAGACGGTCAGGCCTTCGTCCTGCAGCGCGACGAGGCACATGAGCACGTAGCGGTGCGCGCCCTCGCCGCCGATCTCGTCGGCGTAGACGCGGGCGGTCTCGTAGCGGTGGTGGCCATCGGCGATGAGCAGCTCGGCGTCGGCGACCGCCGTCTGGACGGTGGCGATCGCGTCGGGGTCGGCGATCCGCCAGACGCGGTTGTGCGTGCCGTCGGCCTCCGTGACCTCGGCGAAGGGCTCGTCGGCCTGCGTGGCCGGCTCGAGCGCGCGCCAGGCCGCCAGGTCGGGGTCGGAGTACAGCGAGAAGATCGGTGACAGGTTGGCCTGCGTGGCGCGCGTGAGGCGCAGCCGGTCCTCCTTCGGGCCGGGGTGCGTGCGCTCGTGCGGGCGGATCGTGCCGGCGCCGTAGTCCTCGACGCGCACGCGCGCGAAGAACCCGTTGCGCGTCAGCGTGCGCCCGTCGGGGCCGGTGTAGTCCTGCACGATCGCCCACAGTGCCGGCTCGTCGTCCTGCACGACGGCGCCCTCGGCACGCCAGCGCTTCAGCAGCGCGGCGGCGTGGGCGTAGCGGTCGCCGCCGTCGGGATCCTCGGGCAGGTCGATCGCGACGACGTTGTGCGGCGAGCGAGCGGCGAGCTCCGCGCGCTGCGCGGCGTCGATGACGTCGTAGGGCGGCGCCGCGAGATCCTGCATCGGACCCGCCACGGCGGGGTCGTAGTGCAGTGCGCGCAGCGGCTCGATACGGGCCATCTGCGCTGAGACTAGTCGTTCTCCGTGCGCCCCTGGTGAGTCTCGCGTGAACGTTGTGCGTGAAACGCGGTGATCGGCGCCCGACGTTTTGCGTGCAACGTCTGCGCGGGGCACACTAGGTCGTGACGCGGTAGCCGAACTCCGTCGTGTAGGTCGCCGCGCGGCCCCGGACCCGGGCCGGCGCTCCGGACGCGATCCCGATGCCGACGTCGCGGAAGCGGCCGTTGAGGATGGCGGCGCGGTGGGCGTGCGAGCGCATCCACGCGCGGACGATCGCGCGGGGCGTGCCCAGCGTGCCCGATCCCCAGCCGAGGTTCTCGGCCAGCGCGTAGTCGCGGACGGACTTGTTGACGTACTTCGCGGAGCGCAGGCGGCTCTTGAGGGTCGTGCCCTGCGGGCAGACGTGGCCGAAGAAGCGCTGGCGAACCATCTTGGCGCTGTAGGCCCGGGCGGCGCGGCCGAGGCGGTCGTTGTGCTGCAGCGGCGCGAGGCCGTGCTTGGCGCGCTCGGCGTTGAGCAGGCACAGCGTCGCGGCGCGCAGTCGGCCGACGTTGTTCGCGCGGGGGACGAGCTTCGTGTCGGCGCAGGGCCCCGCGGTGGCCGCGGCGGCTGTCGACGAGGTGCCGGCGCAGGCCAGCGCAAGCGTTGCCAGCGCAGCGCAGAGAAGAAAACGGGAGACGTGAGCCACGAACCGGGCATCGGCCGCGCGGCGCCGGTGGATGCGCGCGGCGGGCGCCGTCTGGACGGACGGCCGAGCCCTCCGTCCAGACGCCCTGGACGCTTTCTCGTTGCGCTTGGCGCAGCCAATCGTGCGCCGGGTCGCCGCAGGCCCTACCGTTCAGCGCGCAACGGGATGTAGCTCAGCCTGGTAGAGCACCGCGTTTGGGACGCGGGGGTCGTCGGTTCGAATCCGGCCATCCCGATCGCCGGCAGCGTCCGGCGCGTGCCCCGGTAGCTCAGCTGGATAGAGCAGCGGACTTCTAATCCGCAGGTCGCTGGTTCGAGTCCAGCCCGGGGTGCTCAGAAAGCCCAGCTAATCGAGCGATTTCGGGACGCGCTTCAGCGAGACCCTGATCACGAACCCCAACGGCGGCGCGGTCGCCTACGGGGGCAACACGCGCTTCAGCTGGATCGGGCTCGGCGACGACCACCAGCGCGCGTTCTTTCACCGGCTCGCGTCGACGCGGCATCTGGGCCTGCTCAACGACGCCCGCACGTCCGCGGTCGACATCGCCTACTGGCACGCCTACGCGCGCTGGGCGATATTCGCGCTCAACCTGCTCGGCGACCCGGAGATGCCCGTCTGGCGCAGCGGCCGGCGGCGGATCCTCCCTCAGATCGACTGGGCGCTCCCCGTCATCCACGAGCCGCTGAGGGTCAAGATCCCCAAGCCGCCCGAGCCCGTCGATGACATCGTCGTCCATCTCGCCCAGGGCGACCTCGAGCTCGTGGCACGGCCCGACCGCGACGGCATCGTGACGTTCGACCTCGGCGCCGCCGTGCCCGGCGAGCTCACGCTCACGGTGTCCGCCCCGGACGCCGTGCCGTTCGTGAAGGTGCTGACGTGCGAAGCGCCGCGCCACGCGGCCGGCGAGTGGGCGTAGGGCTCGGCCGCGACGTCAAAAGTGGCCGGTCCCCGGTTCGAACCGGGGACCATGTGGTCTCCTTGGGCGGATCCGGGGGCGCCCATATTGACGATTGCGCCAGGTCCGATTTAGGATTGGCGCTGCCGGGAAGGAAGACGCCGCAGGCGTCGTTCAGCCGGCGCCTGAAGCTGATCCCCGATGAGTGCCCAAGGCGTCGTACAGGCGTCCAGGGCGCATCGCCAAAGTGTGTTCGCTGTGTTTGTCCTACTCCAAGGAGTTCGTGATGAGCAACGTGATTGACGGCACGAATCGGTTTGGCTATCTCGAGGTTCGAACCGAACGAGGCGATGACGAGCACGTCATCGCGC
>CAWGTK010000025.1:0-192793 GCA_963825485.1 uncultured Actinomycetes bacterium | reverse complement strand
TGGCGGTGATGATCCCGCCCGCGTTCACCCAGTCCTTGTCCTTGCGCTCGGCGAGGTGGCCAGGGGGCAGTCGACGCGCTGTCGCATCGCCTCGCGCACCTGCTTGAGCGGGTGCGGGAGATGAACAGGCCGATCGACTCCTTCTCGATCGCGAGCAGCTCGGGCTGGTCGAACTCGTCGGCCGGGATCGGCGGGTGCTGCGGCGCGGCGAAGGCGGCGGCCGCGCCGCTGGAGTCGCCGGCGCCGCCGCCACCCCAGTCAAAGCCGTCGAAGATCGAGCCCTGGCCGACCTCCAGGTCCTGCTGGACCTTCTGGCCGGCGCCCTGCGCCTGCTCGAGCACGCTGAGCATGCCCTTGCGCGTCGCCCTGGTGGAGCCGAAGGCCCCGCACTTGATGAGCGCCTCGATCGCCTTCTTGTTGACCGTGCGGCAGTCGACGCGGGCGCAGAAGTCCCACAGCGACGTGAACGAGCCACCCTCCTCGCGCGCCGCCTTGATCGCCTCGACCGCCGCGTAGCCGACGCCCTTGACCGCATCCAGTCCGAAGCGGATGTTGCCGTCGCTGACGACGAAGTCGTGGTCGGAGACGTTGACGTCCGGCGGCAGGATCTCGATCCCCATCTGCTCGGCCTGCGTCGCGAAGAACGGGACCTTGTCCTTCGTCGACATGACCGAGCTGATCAGCGCCGCCATGTACTCGGCCGGGTGGTTGGCCTTCAGCCAGGCGGTGCGGTAGGCGATCAGCGCGTAACAGGCGGCGTGCGAGCGGTTGAAGGAATAGTCGGCCGCCTTGACGTTCGTCGCCCACAGCTGCTCGATCACCTGGTCGCGGGTGCCCGAGGCGCGGCAGCCATCCCGGAACTCGGGCTCGAGCTTCGCCATCGCCTCCCGGTTCTTCTTGCCGATCGCCTTGCGCAGATCGTCGGCCTTGGCGCCCGAGAAGCCGGCGAGCGTCTTGGCGATCTGCATCGACTGCTCCTGGTAGAGGATCACGCCCTTCGTCGTCTCGGTGATCGCGCGCAGGCGCTCGTCGGGAAACTCGATCGTCTCGGGGTTGCGCTTGCCGCGCGCGTAGGCGGGGATCTGGTCCATCGCCCCGGGGCGATACAGCGCGACGAGCGCGACGAGGTCGTCGAACTCCGTCGGGCGCACGTTGCGCAGCGCCTTCTGCATGCCCTCGGACTCGAACTGGAACACGCCGATCGAGTCGCCGGCGGCGAGCATGTCGTACGTCGGGGGGTCGTCGAGCGGCAGGTTGGCCATGTCCGGCCGCGCGCCGGTCGAGCGCTCGATGATGTCCAGCGCGTCCTCGATGACGTCGAGGTTGCGCAGGCCGAGGAAGTCCATCTTCAGCAGGCCGAGCCGCTCGACGGGCTTCATCGAGAACTGCGTGACGATGTTGAAGATCTTGTTGCCGTCGGCGTCGACCTGGTTGGAGTCGGCGAGCTGCAGCGGCACGATGTCGGTCAGCGGCCCCTCGGCGATGACCACCGCCGCGGCGTGGATCGAGGAGTTGCGCACGATCCCCTCCAGGCCGCGGGCGACGTCGATGATCTGCTTGGCGATCGGGTCGGAGTCGTAGGCCTTGCGCAGCTCCTGGCCCGGCGCCAGGCAGTCCTCGAAGGAGGGCGAGCGGCCCATGATCGGGTCCGGGATGAGCTTGGCCAGCTTGTCGCCGACGCCGTAGTCGTGCTCGAGCACGCGGGCGGCGTCGCGCGTCGCCGCGCGCGGGAACATCTTGCCGAACGTGACGATCTGGGCGACCGACTCGCGGCCGTACTTGCCGACCACGTAACGCATGACCTGCGCGCGCCCGCGCACCGAGAAGTCGATGTCGATGTCCGGCATCGACACGCGCTCGGGGTTGAGGAAGCGCTCGAAGAGCAGCCCGTAGCGCAGCGGGTCGACATCGGTGATCTGCAGGCAGTAGGCGACGATCGAGCCCGCCGCCGAGCCACGCCCCGGACCGACCGCGATGCCGTTGCTCTTGGCGTAGGCGATGAAGTCCCAGACGATGAGGAAGTAGGCGTCGAAGCCCATCCGGTGGATGACCTCGAGCTCCATCTCCATGCGCTCGCGGGCCTCGGCCGGCGCCGGGTCGCCGTAGCGGACGCGCAGGCCCTCCTCGACGCGGGCGCGCAGGTAGTCGTGCTCGGCCTCGCCATCCGGCGTCGGGTAGGCGGGGATGAGCTGCTTGTCGAGCTCGATCTCGACGTTGCAGCGCTCGGCGATCTCCAGCGTCGAGGCGATCGCCTCGGGCCACAACGAGAACGACTCGGCCATCTCCTGGTTGGACTTCAAGAAGAACTCGTTCGTGTCGAACGTCATCTTCGGCTGGCGCAGCGTGGACTTCGTCTGCACGCACAGCAGCGCCGTGTGGTGGTGGTAGTCCTCCTTGCGCAGGTAGTGCACGTCGGCGGTGCCGACGAGCGGCCGGCCGAGCTCGCGGGCGATCTTCACGATCCCCTCGTTGGCCTTGTCCTGCTCGGCGAGGCCGTTGCGCTGGACCTCGAAGTAGACGTCGTCGGGCCCGAAGACCTCGAGCAGGTCGTCGGCGTGGGCGCGCGCCTCGTCCGCCTGGTTGGAGATCAGCCGCTGGCAGAAGCGCGAGGCCAGGCAGCCGGTCAGCGCGATGATCCCGTCCGCGTGGCGCGCGATGACGTCGAGGTCGATCGTCGGCTTGCCGCGGTTCAGCCCGTCGCAGGAAGCCGGCGCTCGAGAGCTTGACGAGGTTGCGGTAGCCCTCGTCGGTGGCGGCGAGCAGCGTGAGGTGGTTGTGCTCGTGGCGCCCGCGCGCGGCCTGGTCGTCGACGAGGTAGACCTCACAGCCGAGGATCGGCTTGACGCCGTGCTTGCGGGCGGCCTGGAAGTGCTCGATCGCGCCGTTCATGACGCCGTGGTCGGTGAGCCCCAGCGCCGGCTGGCCGAACTCCGCGGCCCGCTTGGCGAGGGCGTCGATCCGGCATGCTCCGTCCAGCAGCGAGTACTCGGAGTGGACGTGCAGATGGGCGCAGGCGGGCGGCGTCACGAGCGGCTGAGAATAGGCCCCGCGTCGGCGGAACCCGCGATCGCGCGAGGGCGTTCCCGCTCCTTGCGCGAATGGCCTTCGGTGCGGCGTCAGCCGCTCTTGCAGTCGGTGGAGCCGCGCTGCTTGGACGCGGTGACCACCGCCACGGTGGCGACCGCGCTCACGACGAACGCCGCCGTCGCCACACGGCGCGACGGGAGCATCTGCGCCACGCGACGCCGTGCGTACCAGCGCGCACCCTGCCAAACGACGAATCCGAGCATCTTGTATCCCATGGGAGCCAGGTTACCCGTGATTTGCGCTAGGACTCGTCGTCCTGCGCGGGGCCGGCGCCGGTCGGGTTGAGGTCTTCGCGCAGCCGGTAGGCCATCCG
Source organism: uncultured Actinomycetes bacterium (assembly GCA_963825485.1). Taxonomy (GTDB): domain Bacteria; phylum Actinomycetota; class Thermoleophilia; order Solirubrobacterales; family Solirubrobacteraceae; genus CADCVQ01. The sequence continues at coordinate 189,393 of CAWGTK010000025.1, read as the reverse complement.
CGACTGCAGCGACCACAGCTCGATGAAGCCCGGCGAGGCCTGCTGGGAGAACAGCCCGCCCGACTCGCCGAAGGACGCGAGCGCCTGGTCGTAGACCGCGTTGGGCGACTCGCGGGTGACGACGCGCGCCGAGCCCTTGTAGAGCTTGACCCCGATCGTCCCGCTGACCTGCTCGTTGACGCAGTTCATGAAGGCGTCGATGTCGCTGCGCAGCGGCTCCCACCACAGCCCGGCGTAGACGAGGTACGCCCACTGGCGCTCGAGCGAAGGCTTGAACTGGTTCTGGTGGATCGTGCCGACGAGCTTGTCGAGCTCGCCGTGGGCCAGCAGGATGATCGCCGCCGCCGGCACCTCGTAGATGTCGCGCACCTTCAGGCCGACGATGCGGTCTTCGATGTGGTCGACGATGCCGACGCCGTGGCGGCAGCCGAGCTCCGCGACGCGCTCGAGCAGCGCGACGAGGTCCATCCGCTCGCCGTCGACGGCGACCGGGACGCCCCGCTCGAAGGTGATGTCCACGGTCTGCGGCGCGTCGGGCGCCTGCTCGGGCGGGGTGACGAGCTGGAAGACGTCGTCGTCGGGAGCGTGCGAGAGGTCCTCGATCCAGCGTCCCTCCGAGGAGCGCCCCCACAGGTTGTCGTCGATCGAGTATGGCGTGATCTCGGTGCCGCCCTTGACGGGGATCCCGTGCTTGCGCGCGTAGGCGATCTCCTCGTCGCGGCCCATCTGCCAGCCGCGCACGGGCGCGATGACCTTCAGCTCGGGAGCCAGCGTCGCGATCGTCGCCTCGATGCGGACCTGGTCGTTGCCCTTGCCGGTGCAGCCGTGGGCGATCGTGTCGCAGCCGGTCTTGCGCGCGTACTCGACGGCGAGCTTGGCGATGAGCGGGCGCCCGAGCGCGGTGAACAGCGGGTAGCCGCCGCCGTAGAGCGCGTTGGCCTTGATCGCGGGCAGGACGAAGTCGCGGGCGAACTCCTCGCGGGCGTCGACGGTGTAGCAGTCGACGGCGCCGATCCGCCGCGCCTTGCCCTCGATGACCTCGTAATCCTCGCCCGGCTGGCCGAGGTTGACGGTCAGCGTGATGACCTCGGCCGCGTACTCGTCGGCGATCCACTTGAGCATGACGCTCGTGTCCAGGCCGCCGGAATAGAGCAGCAGGACGCGTCCGACCTCGCTCGGATCGGCGAGGTAGGAGGCCGTGCGGGTGTGCGGCGTCTGGTTCGTGGTTTGCGCCATAGGGCGTCAAGCCTACGAGTTCGCGAACGCGCGCCGGCTACAGCCTGGGCCCCAAATCCTCGACCGATGGGTGACGTGACGCGCAAAATCAGTTACTTTGCAATGCCTGATCGCGCGTCGGGCTCGCGTGAGGACGGATCCAACCAACAGCAGGGGGAACACCCAGATGACCATCAAGGCACGGCGCATCTCGCGCGGCGTCGGCGCTAGCCTCCTCACGCTGGCGCTTCTCATGCTCGCGGCGGTGCCGATGGCGCACGCGGACACGATCTACCCGGACAACGTGATCACGGGTTCGCACTTCTCGACCGGCCTGTCGCATCCGGCGGGTTCAGGCTGGACGGCGGTCAGCAACAAATGCACGCTGCTGCTGGGCCTCATCCCCACCGAGGAGCCCGTCACGTGCAACTCTGACACGACGCACGCGGCCGGCATCGGCACTCCCCCGGGTTCGCTGCAGCAGGCGTATTCGCCGCCCGCGGACGGCCTGTCGCCGCTGCTGTTCAACGCGACCACGCTGGCGGTGTCGTCGCCGTTCACGATCGGCCCGAACCAGCCCGGCGCCAGCGGCGACACGACGTTCCAGTTCGATCGCCGTGCTGACGTGCAGGCGATCCTCGACGGCGACAGCCGCGCGACATACACGTGGACGCTCGTCAACGAGAGTACGGGCGTGCGCTCCGAGCTGTTCAAGGAGGTCCTCAACGACTCCGACAACACCTTCCAGGGCCAGCTCAACGACCAGATGCCCGACGTGACCCCAGGGGCCACGTACCACCTCGAGCTGAGCACGGTCTTCGACACCGCGATCCTCACCGTCGCACTGCAGAGGACGATCGCGAACTTCGACAACATTCGGCTGCGCGTGGATGACGGGACGTCGCTGTTCGGCGCACCGACCGCCGTGACCGATGACGCGACGAACATCGGCCTCACCACCGCGACGCTCAACGGCCGCACGAACGCCAACGGCACGGCGTCGGAGTACACCTTCCGCTACGGGCCAACCGAGGCCTCCGTGACGAACACCACAGCGGACTCAACGGTGATCGGCCCGTTCAACGCCGGTACGGGGTCCACGTTCCAGGCGCGCGCTCGGGGCATCAGCGGCCTGACCGCCTGCACGACGTACTACTTCCGTATCGAGGCGACCAACGCGCAGGGCTCGGACTTCGGCTCGACGCTGTCCTTCAAGACGGCATGCAAGCCCGACGTGGAGACGCTCGCGGTCGTGTACGGCACGACCTCGGCGACCTTCCACAGCCGCGTGAATCCCAACAGCCTCGACACGAAGGTCTGGTACGAGTACGGGACGACGGCGAGCGGGGCGTTCGGCTCGCGCATCCCGGCCAGCGGTCAGGAGCTCGAGATCGGCGCCGGCTCGAAGTTCGTCTCGCCCAACGCCTACCCGACCGACGGGCTCGTCAAGAGCACGGAGTACCAGGTCCGCGTCGTGGCCGAGAACGCCGGCGGCAAGACCGAGGGAGCCCCGAAGGTGTTCACCACCAACGGCGACGGTGCGCAGGGCCCGCAGGGCCCGCAGGGCGATACGGGTCCGCAGGGCGATACGGGTCCGCAGGGCGACACCGGCGCGCAGGGTCCGGCCGGTATCAACGGCCTGCCCGGACCGGTGGGCGCGGTCGGTCCTCCCGGCCCGGCCGGCACCGGCGGGTCGGGCGGTCCGGTGGTGGACATCGACTCGTCCTCCAGGCTGGCGATGATCCGCATCGACGCGACGCGCCTCGTCGTGCCCACCCGCGGTCGTAACCGCGGCCGCGTACGGGTGCGGATCTACTGCCGCAGCGTCGCCGTACGGACGTGCTCGGGCAACATGAAGGTCCGTTCGTCGAACCCGATCAACCCGGCGAGCTTCGGTCTGCCGTCCAAGCCCAAGCGGCGCGTGACGTGGTCGACCGACGCCGTCCAGCTCGACGTCCGCAAGATCGGCTTTGCGATCTTGAACTTCAACGAGCAGCGGCTGGGCGTGCTGAGGCGCTCGCCGTCGGTGCGGTCGCAGGTGATCGTGTCGGTCATCGACGCCGACAACAACCGCCAGAACGTGCGCAAGACGGTCACGGTGGTGCGCGGCCGCTAGCGCTGCGCCGCCCAGCAAGCGATGCCCGCGGGCCCTCCACTCGGAGGGCCCGCGTCGTTCTACAGAAGGGCCCGCAGTCGTCGCAGGACCTCGTCGACGTGATCGTCGCCGATCGTCAGCGGCGGCAGGAGGCGCAGCGTCGCGGGGCCGGTGGCGTTGAGCACGAGGTGCTGCTCGAGCAGCGCGCGGCGCACGAGCTCGGGCGCGCCGCCGTCGGCGAAGTCGCAGGCGAGCATGAGGCCGCGGCCGCGCACGGCGACGACGCCGGGCAGCGTGCCCAGCCCCTCGGCGAGCCGAGCGCCGAGCGCGCGCACTCGCGCGAGCAGCGCCCGATCCTCGACGACGTCGAGCACCGCCAGCGCCGCAGCGCAGGTGACCGGACCGCCGGCGAACGTCGAGCCGTGGTCGCCGGGCGCGAAGACGTCTGCGTAGCCCGGCGCGCAGATGAGCGCGCCGATCGGCAGCCCGTTGGCAAGCGCCTTGGCCGACGTCATGAGGTCGGGCACGACGCCGGAGTCCTCGTGGGCCCACAGCGTGCCGGTGCGCCCGAGGCCGCACTGGACCTCGTCGAAGATGAGTGCCGCGCCGTGCTCGTCGCAGGCGGCGCGCGCCGCCTGCAGCAGCTCGTCGTCGAGCACCCATACGCCGCCTTCGCCCTGCACCGGCTCGAGGATGACGGCGGCGGTGTGCGCGTCGACGGCGCCGGCGACGGCCCCCGCGGTCGGCGCCACGGCGACGAAGCCCGGCACGAGCGGCGCGAACGGCGCCTGCTTGGACTCCTGCGGCGTGGCGGACAGCGAGCCGTACGTGCGCCCGTGAAAGCCGCGGTGGACCGAGACGATCGCGCCCTGCGGCTTGGCCTTGCGGGCGAGCTTGAGCGCCGCCTCGTTGGCCTCCGTCCCGGAGTTGGCGAAGTGCACCTTGCCGCCGCCGCCGAGCGCGGAGCCCGCCAGGCGCGCGGCGAGTCGCATGCCCGGCTCGCTGTAGAAGAGGTTTCCGACGTGCGCCAGCCGCGCGGCCTGCTCGGCGATCGCGGCCACGACGGCCGGGTGGGAGTGCCCCAGCGAGGTGACCGCGAGGCCGGTCTGGAAGTCGAGGTACTCGGTCCCGTCGGCGTCCCACAGCCGCGCGCCCTCGCCGCGCACGAAGTGCACGGGCTGGCGCGCGTAGGCGGGCACGAGATGGTCGCGCTCGAGCGCCTGCAGCTCGGCCAGGGTCGCGGTCATGCCGCCGGGTGGATCTTCGTCCCGCTGCCGGCGTCGGTGAACAGCTCGAGCAGCAGCGAGTGCGCGACGCGCCCGTCGACGATGTGCGCGGCCCGGACGCCGCCGTGGATCGCGTCGATGCAGGCCTGCAGCTTCGGGCGCATGCCGCCACCCACGTCGGGCAGCGCGGCCTCGACCTCGTCGGCGTCGGCCTGCGTGATGCGCGAGTCCGGGTCGGCGGGGTTGCGCAGCCAGCCCGCCACATCGGTCAGGAAGATGATCTTGTAGGCGTTGACCTCGCGCGCGATCGCGCCCGCGGCCTCGTCGGCGTTGATGTTGTAGGACTCTCCGTCGGAGTCGGCGCCGACCGACGCGATGACCGGGATGTAGTCCTGGGCGATGTGGTCGATGACGTCGGCGTTGACGCGCGTGATCCGCCCGACGAAGCCGATGTCCTCGCCCGACGGCGCGCTCTGGCGCTCGACGCGCAGCAGCCGCCCGTCGTCGCCGCAGAGCCCGACCGCGGGCTGGCCGTGGCGGCCGAGGCGCAGCACGATGTCCTTGTTGACCTTCCCGACGAGGACCATCTTCACGATCTCGACGGTCGCCTCGTCGCTGACGCGCAGCCCCGAGACGAACTCGACGGGCATCTTCAGGCGCTCCATGTAGGAGGTGATGTCCGGCCCGCCGCCGTGCACGACGATCGGGTTCATGCCCACGTACTTCAGGAGGACGACGTCGCGCGCGAACTGCTCGCGCAGCTCCGGGTCGCTCATCGCGGCGCCGCCGTACTTGATGACGACGGTGCGACCGTGGAACTCCCGGATGTAGGGCAGCGCCTCGAGAAGGGTTCCGATGTCCCTCATGTCGTGTACTCCGCGTTGATGGTCACGTATTCGTGGCTGAGGTCGGAGAACAGCACCTCGGTCTGGACCGGACAGGCGGGATCGAAGCCCGGCAGGCCGACCTCGTACTCGATCTCCACGCCGGTCGCGGCAGCGTTCAGGGCCTCGCTGTCGTAGGGCACGGCGGCGCCGCCGGCGCACACCGGGATGCCCTCGATCGCGATGTCGAGCGCCAGCGGCGCCGTCCCTTGCAGCGCCGCGCCGACGGCCTGCGCGATCCGGCCCCAGTTGGGGTCGGCGCCGTGCAGGGCGCTCTTGACCAGCGGCGAGTTGGCGACCGCCCGGGCGCAGCGCTCGACAACCTCCGGTTCCGGGCCGCGCACCACGACGCGGCCGATCCGCTTGGCGCCCTCGCCGTCGCGCACGATCATGATCGCGAGCATCCGCAGCAGCGCGTCGAGCGCCTCGCCGAAGCGCAGCTCGTCCTCGCTCTCGGGTTGCACGGTGACGCCGCTGGCACCGGAGCACATGAGGATCACGGTGTCGTTCGTCGACAGCTGGCCGTCGACGGAGATGCGGTCGAACGAGCGCTTGATGCAGACGCCGAGCAGCAGCTCGGCGGTCTCGGGGGCCAGCGCGGCGTCGGTCTGCACGAAGCAGAGCATCGTCGCGAAGGCCGGCTCGATCATGCCCGCGCCCTTGGCCTGCGCGGTCAGCCGCACCCGGCCCGACGGCAGCGTCACCGTCAGCGTCGCGCGCTTGCGGAAGGCGTCGGTGGTCATGATCGCGTCGCTGAACGCGTCGCCGCCGCCGCCGTGCAGCGCGGCGGTCGCGGCGACGACGCCCGCCCCGAGTCCGGCGGTCGGCAGCGCAACGCCGATCACCCCGGTCGAGGCGAGCGCGACGGTCGCCGGCTCGATCCCGAGCGCCTCGGCCGCCATGCGCTGCATGAGGCGCGCGGCGTCCATGCCTGCGGGCCCGGTCGCGGCGTTGGCGTTGCCCGAGTTGGCGACCACCGCCCGCAGCCCGTTGGCGGCGGTCTCGTCGCGGGTCACGAGCACCGGTGGCGCCAGGACACCCGAGCGGGTGAAGCGCACGGCGCTGACGGGGTCGGGCGCGTCGCAGACGAGCAGGCCGAGGTCGACCTCCCCGCCCGGCTTGATGCCGGCCGCCGCGCTGGCGGCACGAAACCCGGCCGGCAGCCCGCCGTCGTCCGGTGTGACGTGCGCTGGACACTGCACCCAGCGCGAGGCGAAGAACTCCTGGGCCAGCGCGCCGCTCACGGCTCGATCCCCAGCGTCTCGTCGAAGCCGTACATGAGGTTGAGGTTCTGGATCGCCTGCGACGCCGAGCCCTTCCAGAGGTTGTCGATCGCCGAGAAGACGAGCACCTTGCCGGTGCGCGGATCGGCCCGGACGTGCAGCGCGCACATGTTCGTGTCGCGCACGTCGCGCACGCCGGGGGGCGTGGCGCGCAGCTCGATGAACGGGTGCGCGCCGGCCCAGGCCGCGTAGGCGGCGTCGAGCTCGTCCTGGTCCCAGGGGCGCGTCGTCGTGACGTAGCAGGAGACGAGCTCGCCCTGGTCGATCGGCAGCAGGTGCGGCTGCACGGTGGCGGTCACGGGCGCGCCGAGCAGCGCGAGCTCCTGGTCGACCTCGGGCGCGTGGCGATGGCCGGCCACCCCGTAGGCGACGACGTTCTCGTCGACGGTCACGAAGTGCGTGCGCTGCGTCGCCGCGCGCCCCGCGCCCGAGACGCCGGACTTCACGTCGACGACGACGTCGGCGATGGTGCCGGCGCGCGCCAGCGGCGCGAGCGCCAACAGCGTCGCGATCGGAAAGCAGCCGGGGTTGGCGACGAGGTCCGCGTCCGCCATACGGTCGGCGTAGATCTCCGACAGGCCGTAGACGGCGCAGCCGAAGAGATCCGGCGCGCCGTGCTCGCCGTACCAGCGCGCGTACGTGTCGCGGTCGTTGAGGCGAAAGTCGGCGGAGAGGTCGACGACGCGCACCCCGCGTTCGCGCAGCGCGGCGACGACCGGCGCCGAGGCGCCGTGCGGGTAGGCGACGATCGCCGCGTCGACGTCGGCGTGGCGCTCGATGTCGAGCTCCGCCAGCCTGGCCTCGACGCGATGGTGCGGGTAGAGCTCGCTCAAGCGCTTGCCGACGTCGCTGCGACTCGTCATCGCGGCGAGCGCGAAGCGCGGGTGGCGGTCGATCAGCCGCGCCGCGAGCGCGCCGGTGTAGCCCGATGCACCGGCGACGAGGACCGACGGGGAGGCCGCCTCAGGCACGCAGCTCACCGCCCAGCTCGCTCGCCAGCCGCGCGACGATCTTCTCGCGCACCGGCGCCACGCCGGCATCGGTCAGGGTCCGGTCGCGGGCCCGGAACGTCAGCGCGATCGCCAGCGACGTGCGCCCGGCCGGGACCTGCTCGCCGCGGTAGACGTCGAAGACCTCGGCGCGCGCGAGCAGCTTGCCGCCGGCGTTGCGGACGGTCTGCAGCACCGTGGCCGCGGGAACGTCGGCGCCGACGACGATCGCGATGTCCTCGCGCAGCTCGGGGAACGACGTCAGGTCCTCGTACTGCGTGACCGGCGCGGCGTGCGCGATGACCGAATCGAGATCGATCTCGAAGGCGGCGACGTGGTCGAGGTCCCACTCGGCGGCGACGAGCGGGTGCACGTCGCCCACCCAGCCGACGGGCACGCCGTCGGCCAGCACGGCGGCGCTGCGGCCGGGATGCAGGAACGGCTGCGGGTCGGCGGCGAACGCGGCCGGGACCCGCAGCGTGGCCAGCAGCGCCTCGAGGTGGGCCTTGGCGGCGAAGACGTCACCGGGCACGACCGCGCCGAGCGCATGATGCTCGGCGGGCAGGATCGCGTCCGTCGCCAGGTACACGCGGCCGGACTCGAAGATGCCCGGCACGCCCTGGCCGCGCGCGGCGTTGTGGCGGGCGACGTGCAGCAGCGAGCCGAGCAGCGTCGTGCGCATGACCGACTCGTCCTCGCTCATCGGGTTCTCGATGACGACGTGGGCGCGGCGCGGGTCGTCGGCGGGCAGGCGCAGCTGGTCGTCGCGCGCGACCGGCTCGAAGCTCCAGCCGACGACCTCCAGCAGGCCGCGGCCGGCGAGCACGTCCTCCGCGCGGCGGCGCAGGCGCTGGGCGACGGTCAGCACGCCGACCGCGCCACGCCGGCTGGGCAGCGTCGCCGGGAGCTGGTCGTTGACGCCGTGCAGCCGCGCGACCTCCTCGACGAGGTCGGCCTCGCGGGTGACGTCGTTGCGGCGCAAGTACGGCACGGTGACATCGAGGCCGTCGGACCGCTCGGCCGTCGCGAAGCCCAGGCGCTGCAGGTGCAGCGCGCTCTCCGAGCGGGTGATCGCGACGCCGAGCAGCGAGACGACCTTCTTGTCGCGCAGGCGAAGCACGAGGTCGTGACGCTGCGTGGATAGGGGTCCACCGACGTCGACCGTGCCTGGCACGAGCCGCGCGCCCGTCAGCTCGAGCATGAGCTTCGTCGCGACGGCCTGCCCGTCGAGCGCCTGCTCGGGCGCGAGGCCCTTCTCGAAGCGCGCGCTGGCCTCGCTGCGCAGCCCGAGCTTCAGCGACGTCGCGTGGATGTTCGCGGCGTTCCAGTTGGCGGCCTCCATGAGGACGCGCGTTGTGTCCGGCTGCACCTCGGACCGGTTGCCGCCCATCACGCCGGCGATCGACGTCGGTCCGGCCGCGTCGGCGATGAGGCAGACGTCGGCGTCGACTGTGCGCGTCTGGTCGTCGAGCGTGACGACCTGCTCGCCCTCGCTGGCGCGGCGCACGAGGAGCCGGCCGCCCTCGATGCGGTCGGCGTCGAAGGCGTGCAGCGGCTGGCCGGTCAGCAGCATGACGTAGTTGGTGATGTCGACGACGTTGTTGATCGGGCGCTGGCCGCAGGCCATCAGGCGCGCCTTCAGCCACGGCGGCGACGGGCCGATCGTCACGTCCTCGAAGGCGCGGGCGGTGAAGCGCGGGCACAGGTCGGGCGCCTCGACGGCGATCTCGACGCCGACGCCTGCCGTATCGAACGTCCCCGGGTCGTCGGCCCACGGCGGCGCCGCGAGCTGCGCGCCGGTCGCGGCGTGCGCCTCGCGCGCCACGCCGTAGACCGCCAGGCAGTCCGGCCGGTTGGGCGTGATCTCGAGCTCGAGCACGTCGGTCGACAGCGGCAGGACGCCCTCCAGCGCAGCGCCGGGCTCGAGGCCGTCGGCGAGCACCATCGTGCCGGCGTGCTCCATGCCGATGCCGAGCTCGTCCTCGGCGAGGATCATCCCGTTGGACACCTGGCCGCGCAGCTTGGCCTGCCTGAGCTTCGTCCCGTCGGGCATGACCGAGCCGGGCCGGGCCACGGCGACGGTCTGGCCGGCCGCGACGTTCGGCGCGCCGCAGACGATCTGCGACTTCTCGCCGCCGCCGATGTCCACGACGCAGACCTTCAGCCGGTCGGCGTCGGGGTGCTGATCGGCCGACAGCACGCGGCCGACGACGAAGTGGTCGAGCGCCCGGACGCCGTGGTGCTCGACGCGGTCGACCTCGGTGCCGGTCATCGCCAGCCGCGTGGCGAGCTCCTCGACGGTCATGTCCGGCGAGCAGTACTCGTCGAGCCATTCGACGGGGACCCTCATCCGAACTGCTCCAGGAAGCGCACGTCGTTGTCGTAGAGCAGCCGCAGGTCGGGCACGCCGTGCTTGAGCATCGCGATCCGCTCGATGCCCATCCCGAAGGCGAAGCCCTGTACGCGCTCGGGGTCGTAGCCGTACTCGGCGACGTAGCCGAAGACGTTGGGGTCGACCATCCCCGAGCCGAGGATCTCGACCCAGCCCGTGTCCTTGCACACCTTGCAGCGCTCGCCACCGGCGCTGTGAGCCATGAAGCACGAGACGTCGGCCTCGACGGAAGGCTCGGTGAACGGGAAGAAGTGCGGGCGCAGACGGACCTCGCGGTCAGGCCCGAAGATCGCGCGGGCGAACGCCAGCAGCGTGCCCTTGAGGTCGGCGAGCGTGATGTCCTCGTCGACCGCCAGCCCCTCGATCTGATGAAACTGCGGCGTGTGCGTGGCATCGGAGTCGCGCCGGTACACGCGGCCGGGGACGATGATGTACAGCGGCGGCGGCTCGAGTTCCATCGCGCGCGGCTGCATCGGCGAGGTGTGGGTGCGCAGCAGAACCTCGTCGTTGACGTAGAACGTGTCGGCCCTGCCGCGGGTCGGGTGCGTGACGTCGAAGTTCAGCGCATCGAAGTTGTAGTAGGCGGTCTCGACCTCGGGACCCTCCGTGATCTTGAAGCCGAGGCCGAGGAAGACGTCCTCGATCTCGCGCCGCGTCGCGGTCAGCAGGTGCAGGTGGCCGACGGGCTGCGTCGGGGTGCCCGGCAGCGTGACGTCGACGACGTCGGAGCGCAGCCGCGCTTCCAGCTCACCGCCGGCGAGCTGCTCGGTGCGCTGGCCGATCAGGGCCTCGAGCGCCTGGCGGGCCTGGTTGGCGGCTTTGCCGGTCGGTCCGCGCTGCTCCGGCGCCAGCGTCGCGATGCCGCGCAGGACGTTGGGCAGCTCGGCCTTGCGCCCGAGGTAGCGTACGCGCAGCTCCTCGAGCTCGGCGCTCGTGCTCGCGGCACCGATCGCCGCCTCGGCCTCGTCGCGCAGCTCGGCGATCCGCTCGATCATCCGAGGCTCCCGCGCGTCAGCTCGTAGAGCGCGATCGACACCGCCATCGCCGCATTGAGCGACTCGGTGGCGATCGGGATGTGCGCGACGCGGTCACACGCCGCGGTGACCTGCGCGGGCAGTCCCGTCCGCTCCGCGCCGACGAGCAGGCTGAGCTCGCCGGCGGCGGGCCCCGCCAGCGCCGCGCCGGTGTGGCCGGCGAGCGCGATCCGCTCCCCCGGCAGCTGATCGACCGCGGAGACCCGCGCGACCGGCAACTCGAAGATCGCGCCCATCGAGGCGCGCACGGCTCTGGGGCCGAACGGGTCCGCGCAACCCGGGCCGAGCGCGACGGACGTCGCCCCGAAGGCGCGCGCCGAACGCAGGATCGTCCCGACGTTGCCGGGGTCGCCCACCCCCCACAGCGCGACGCAGAGCGGGCCGGCCGGCGCCGACCAGCGCTGCTCGTAGACGCCGATCTGGCGGCTGCCCGAACCCAGCCCGGAGACCGCCTCCAGCAGCGCCGGCTCGACCTCGTCGCCGGCCAGGCCGCTGCCGGCCGCCGTCAGCAGGATGGCCGGCTCCCAGCCCGCCTGCGCCCCGGCGGCGACGAGATCCTCGCCCTCGGCGACGAACCGCGACGCGTCGTCGCGCGAGCGCCGCCGGGCCAGCCGGCGGATCTCCTTGAGCTTGTCGTTGTGGGAGCTGGTGATGGGCATGAGCGAAAAAAAGGGCGCCGTCCTGTCAGAGGAGCGGCGCCCGGGAGGTTCGGTGTGTCGGCTTCTGCTGGTCAGGCAGCCGACGCCTCGCGGGCGGCGTCGACAAATCGGCGGAAGGTCTCGGGATCGCGCACGGCGATGTCGGCCAGCACCTTGCGGTCCAGCTCGATGCCGGCGACCGAGAGGCCGTGGATGAAGGTCGAGTACGTCATGCCCTCCTGGCGAGCGGCCGCGTTGATGCGGGTCACCCAGAGACGGCGGAAGTCGCGCTTGCGGTTGCGCCGGTCGCGGTACTGGTACGCCTCGGCCTTCATCAAGGCTTCCTTGGCGCGCTTGTAGTTCGAGTTCGCCTCGCCGCGATAGCCCTTCGTGCGCTCGAGCGTCGAGCGGCGCTTCTTCTTGGCGTGAACGGAGCGCTTGACGCGGGTCATCTGCTCTTCCCCGTCCGCAGCAGCTTGTTGATCCGGGGCGTGTCGTCAGCCGACATGATCACGGGCTTGCCGAGGTGGCGCTTGTGGTTGGCGGACTTCTTCTCGAGGATGTGGCTCGTGAAGGCGTGGCGACCGCGGACCTTGCCGGAGGCAGTCTTCGTAAAGCGCTTCTTGGCGCCGGAGTGGGTCTTCATTTTCGGCATGCGAGCGGGCCAGTATAGGCGACCCGGAACGGCGACCGTGCATCGTCTCGTGGCGGCGCGCCCGCCACGCCCGGCGTCACGGGTGCGCCATCGCGAGACGGAGCGCTAGGGCTTCGCCGTCTCGCCTTCGACCGCTGCGCCGTTCTCCGACGCTGCGCCCTCGGCGGGCGCGGGCGCGGTCTCGACGGCGGCCGGTGCCGCCTTGGCCGCGGCGGACGCGGCGTTCTTCGCGCGTGCCGCCTTGGCGGGCGCCGCGGCCTTCGGGGCGGGCGCTGCCGCCGCCTCCGGCTCGGCCGGGCCGGGCACCTCGACGCCCTCCGGCGTGGCGTGGTCGTGCCCCTGCTCGGCGATCGCCGCCTCGCCGCTGAGCACGGCCTTGGACGGGCCGAGCATCATCGTCATGTTGCGCCCGTCCTGAATCGGGCGCTGCTCGACGACGCCGACCTCGGCCAGCTCCTCGGCCAAACGGTCGAGGATCATCACGCCGCGCTCGGGGTGGGTGACCTCGCGGCCGCGGAACATGATCGTCACCTTGACCTTGTCCTTGTGGCGCAGAAAGCGCTCGACGTGGCCCTTCTTGGTCTTGTAGTCGTTCTCCGCGATCTTCGGGCGAAACTTGATCTCGCGGATCGTGATCTGCTGCTGGTGCTTGCGCGCCTGCTTGAGCTTCTGGGCCTGCTCGTACTTGTACTTCGAGTAGTCCAGCACGCGGCAGACGGGCGGGCGCGCCTCGGGCGCGACCTCGACCAGGTCCAGGTCGCGCTCCTGCGCATAGCGCAGGGCATCGGTCGTCCGCATGACGCCGATCTGATTGCCCGTCTCGTCGATCAGCCGTACCTCGGGTACGCGAATGCGATCGTTGATCCGGGTCGAGTCCCGCTCGGGCGGGCGCCGGTCAAATCTGCGAGGGACCGGCACTATGAAAGAGGGCCGCGCGTCAAGCTGTCAGCGAGCGCAGCAGTGAATTTTGAGTCGTAGTCAACGCCGCGCAGTATAGCCCGGATCGGCCGACGAGCAAGGATTTTCGGGGCGATAGCGCCGGATTGCGCCGTTCAGCCGTCACGGCGAGCGGCCCGGCCGGCGAGCTGCGCGACGGCCTCGGCGACCGGCAGCGAGCCGGTGTCGCCGACGCGGTGCTCGCGCACGGCGACGGTGTCCGACGCCGCCTCGCGGTCACCGACGACGAGCATGTAGGGAACCTTGCGCAGCTCGGCGTCGCGGATCTTGCGCCCCACCGACTCCGTGCGGTCGTCGCACTCGGCGCGCAACCCGGCCTGCGCCAGCGCCGCCAGCACGTCCGCCGCCGCCCCGGCGTGCCGGTCGGCGATCGGCAGCACGATCGCCTGCACCGGCGACAGCCAGAGCGGGAACTCGCCCGCGTAGTGCTCGATGAGGATGCCGATGAAGCGTTCGAAGGAGCCCAGCAGCGCACGGTGGATCATCACCGGGCGGTGGTCGGCGTCGTCGGCACCGGTGTAGTGCAGATCGAAGCGCTCGGGCATCGAGTAGTCCAGCTGGACGGTGCCCAGCTGCCACGAGCGGCCGATCGAGTCGGTCATGTGCAGGTCGATCTTCGGGCCGTAGAAGGCGCCGTCGCCGGCGTTGACCTCGTACGTCAGGCCGCGCGCGTCCAGCGCGTCCCGCAGCGCCGCCTCGGCACGGTCCCACATCTGGTCGGAGCCGATCCGCTTGGCGGGACGCGTCGAGAGCTCCAGCCGCGGCTCGAAGCCGAAGAGGTCGTAGAGGAAGAAGCCGAAGTCCAGGCAGCCGACGACCTCCGCGCGGATCTGCTCCTCGCTGCAGAAGATGTGGGCGTCGTCCTGCGTGATGTGGCGCACGCGCATGAGGCCGTGCAGCGTGCCGCTCGGCTCGTGGCGGTGCACGAGCCCCTGCTCGGAGTAGCGGACGGGCAGGTCGCGGTAGGAGCGCCGGTCGTCCTCGAACAGCTGGATGTGAGCCGGGCAGTTCATCGGCTTGAGGCCCATCGGGCGGTCCTCGACGTCGGTGAAGTACATGTTCTCGCGGTACGTGTCCCAGTGACCGGACTGCTTGAAGAGATCGACGTCGTAGAGGATCGGCGTCTTGACCTCCTGGTAGCCGCGGCGGCGGTTCTCCTCGCGCCACAGCTTCGACAGCTCGTTCCAGATCGCCATGCCGGCCGGCTGCCAGAACGGCGAGCCGGGCGACAGCTCTGAGAACATGAACAGCTCGAGCTCCTTGCCGAGCTTGCGGTGGTCGCGCGCGCGGGCCTGCTCGAGGCGCTCGAGGTGCTCGGCGAGCTGCTCCTTGGAGAAGAACGCCGTGCCGTAGATCCGCGTGAGCTGCTGGCGGCTGGCGTCGCCGCGCCAGTAGGCGCCCGCGACGGACTGCAGCTTGACGGCCTTGATGCGCTTCGTGCCCGGGCCGTGCGGGCCGCGGCAGAGGTCGGTGAAGGGGCCGTTGGTGTAGAGGCTGACGGTCGTCAGCGGCGCGTCTGGGTCGGCGTTGGCGACGAGGTCCTCGATCAGCTCGACCTTGTAGTCCTGCTCCTCGCCGCGGAAGCGCTCGAGTGCCGCCTCGACGCCGACGTCCTCGCGCACGAACTGCTCGTCGGCGTTGATGTGCTGGCGCATCCGCTGCTCGATGCGGTCGAAGTCGGCGTCGGAGACCGTCACGCCGTCCGCAAACTCGAAGTCGTAGTAGAAGCCGTTCTCGATCGGCGGCCCGATCGAGATCTTCACGCCGGGATAGAGCTCCATGACCGCGGCCGCCAGCACGTGGGCGGCGTCGTGGCGGATGACGTCCAGCGCGCCGGGCGTCTTGGCGGTGATGATCTCCAGCGGCGCGTCGGGCACGAGCGGCCGCGCGAGGTCGCGCACCTCGCCGTTCTGGCGCACGGCGAGCGCGGCGCGGGCGAGGCCGGGGCCGATCGCGGCGGCGGCGTCGGCGCCGGTCGCGCCGTCGGCGAGGGCAAGCTCGGTGCCATCGGGAAGGGTGACGTTCACGGACTCATTGTGCACCGCCCCGGCCGACGACCGTGTTCGCGGCCGTCCAGCCGCTCGCCGGCCCGGTCGCGGCGCAAAGAAACTCGTTGCGAGGGGCCGCGCAGGCTACCCCGATACAGACGCACCGTCGACGCCGTGTATAAGGACACGTTCAAGAAGCACAAGCAGGGCGAGCGGCATGAAGGTCGTGCTCGAGCGCCGACCGGGGCGGCCGCCGGACGCGCGGCCGCAACACCCCGGATTTCGCTGGTTCGCCGCCGAACCGAACGCCAGTTCGTTTCGGCTGCTAGGGTCTGCGCCTCAAGCGGGTGATGCGACGGCGCGTTCAGCGCCACCGCCCGCCGTAACCGACCGGCCACCTGCGCCGCGCGCTCGTCGCGTGACGCCACCGGGCCGTGGAAGGACCGACAACCGAATGCGTCTCAGAACCCTGGGCGCCGTATGCGCCTCGTGCGCTGTCGCGGCGTCCACCTCCACCGCAGCCGCGCAGTCCCCGTCCCCGGAGACGACGCCGGCGGCGACGCCGCCCGTCAAGACTCCCGGTGACATGACGACTGCCGCCAAGCGGCAACTCATCGAGCGCCACATGTTCATGGCTCGCAAGGCCGCGGCCCTGCGCGGTGACCGCCTTTCGCGGACCGAGCGCAGGCGCAAGCGCATCGCGCTGCACAGCTTCACGCTGACCCGCCTGCGGGCGTCCAACCGCCGCGCGGCGCGCGACCTGAAGGGTGCCCGCGCGGACGTCCGCGAACGCCGCTATGGCGGCGCGCCGAACGTGCCCATCCCGGGCGTGCTCGCGTCGATCGCCCAGTGCGAGTCGCACGGCAACCCGCGCGCGATCTCGCCGGG
This sequence comes from uncultured Actinomycetes bacterium, assembly GCA_963825485.1. Classification (GTDB taxonomy): domain Bacteria; phylum Actinomycetota; class Thermoleophilia; order Solirubrobacterales; family Solirubrobacteraceae; genus CADCVQ01. The sequence continues at coordinate 173,149 of CAWGTK010000025.1, read as the reverse complement.
CGGCACGTACCGCGGCAAGTACCAGTTCTCGTTCTCGACCTGGGCGACGGTCGGCGGCAAGGGCGATCCCGCCGCTGCCTCGGAGACCGAGCAGGACCGCCGCGCGGCGATGCTGTATCGCAGCGGCGGACCGGGCCACTGGCCGGTCTGCGGCCGCTGAGCGCCGGCACCTCGACACCGGCGTTTCGTTCGCGGGTCCGGCGCTGGTGCGCCGGGCCCGCGGCATGTCGGGACCAGGCATCCCGTCTGCTGTTGCGAGGGGCCCACTAGCCTCGTGAGCATGAATCCCGCCACCCTGCGCGCCGAGTTTGCCGTCTTCCAGAGGTACGCCTACCTGAACGCCGGCACCTGCGGACCGTGGCCGCGCTCGGCCAACCTGGCGATCGGGGAGATGCTCGCGCTCGGCACCGAGCAGGGCCGCAGCCACGCCTACTTCGAGGCGATGCTCGATCGCCGCGGGCGCCTGCGCGAAGCCTACGCGGCGCTGCTGGGCGCCGCCGGCGAGGACGTGGCGCTGACGACCTGCACGAGCGAGGGCATCGTCCGCATCCTCGGCGCCCTGGACCTCCAGCCCGGCGACGAGGTGCTGACCTCCGACGAGGAGCATCCCGGCCTGCAGGGCCCGCTCGCCGCCGCGCGCGACCAGCGCGGGATCGTCCTGCGCGTCGCGCCGTTCGCCGAGATCGCCGAGGCGGTCGGCGCGCGCACGAAGCTCGTCGCCTGCTCGCACGTGAGCTGGGTCAACGGCCGCGTCGTCGCCGGCCTGGACGACCTCGGCGACGTGCCGGTGCTGCTCGACGGCGCGCAGGGCGTCGGCGCCGTGCCGATCGACATCGCGGCGCTGGGCTGCGCGTTCTACGCGGGCTCGGGCCAGAAGTGGCTCTGCGGCCCGGTCGGCAGCGGGATGCTCTGGATCGACCCGCGCTGGAGCGAGCGCGTGCCGGCGCCCGGCCCGACGTACATGAACCTCGACACACCGGGCGCCGGCCTGGACGCGGTGCAACGCGCCACGGCCGCGCGCCACGACGCGTCCGCGCAGAGCGCGGAGACCTGTGCCGCGGCGCTTGCCGCGCTCGACGTGCTCGCCGGCGCCGGTTGGGACGCCGTCCACGAGCGCGCCGCGGCGCTCGCCGCGCACCTCGCCGACGCGCTCGCCGAGAGCGGGCGCGAGGTCGCCGCGCGCGACCGCACGACGCTCGTGTCCTGGCGTGACGACGCTCCGGAGGCGACGCGCGCGCGGCTTGCCGAGGCCGGCGTGATCATCCGCGACCTGCCGGGGACCGGGCTGCTGCGGGCCTCCGTCGGCGCCTGGAACGACGAGTCGGACATCGATCGGCTGCTCTCGGCGCTGCCTTGATCGGCGAGCTGTTTCGCGCCCGGGCCGCCGCGCTCGAGCGCGACGGCCGCTCGCGGCTGTACGTCGAGCTCATGCGCGGCGCCGGCGACGACGCCGATGCGGGCGGCATCGTCGCGACCGTCTTCGCCGGCGACCCGGCCACGCCGGGCTCGGTACCCGAGCTGCGGCTGCTCGCCGCCCTTCACCACATCGTCCTCAGCGGCGACGCACCGCGGCTCGCCCGCTACTTCCCCAGCGCCGGCGGCAACGCGCCGCCGGCCGGCGCGTGGCCGGTCGCACGGCGCACGATCGCCGAGCGCGTCGACGTCATCCGCGAGCTGGCGCGGCGCACCGTGCAGACCAACGAGCCGGGTCGCTGCGTGGCGCTGTACGGCGGCCTGCTGTGGCTCGTCGAGCGCCACCGGCTGCCGATCCGCCTGCTGGAGATCGGCGCGAGCGCGGGGCTGAACCTCAACGTCGAGCGCTTGCGCTACGTCGTGGACGGCGCGACGCTGGGCGATCCCGCCAGCCCGCTGGCGTTCGCCGAGCCCTGGGAGGGCCGTCCGGTCGCCGACCCCGCCGCGGTCGCCGCCCGGCTGCAGATCGCCGAGCGGGCGGGCTGCGACCGGGCGCCGATCGACGCCACGACGCACGAGGGCCGCCTCGCGCTGCGGTCCTACGTGTGGCCCGACGAGCCCGAGCGCCTCGCGCGCGTCGGCCAGGCCGCCGCGGTGGCCATGCGTCACCCGGTGACGGTGGAGCGCCGCAGCGCCGCGGCGTGGCTGCTCGAGCGCCTCGGCGATCCGCGGCCGGCGATGCTGACCGTCGTCTGGCAGTCGGTCGTCAACCAGTACCTCGACGAGGGCGAGCGCGACGCGATCCGCAGCGCCTTCGCCAGCGCATCCGGCGGCGCGCTCGCCTGGCTGACGCTCGAGCCGGCGGCGGCGGGCGAGTCGACCGGCCGCGGCTTCGAGCTGCGCTGCCGGGAGCGGCCGGAGGACAACGGCAGCGGCGTGGCGCGCCTGCTCGCGCACGCCGGCTATCACGGGCCGCCGGTCATCTGGCAGGCGCCGGGCCCGAGCCCGGGCCGCGCCGGTTAGCCGCTAACGGCGTCGTGCTGACCGTCGCCGCGCGCTCGGCGAGTTCGACACGCGGACCGAGCAGGCCGGCCGCCCACTCGAGCTCTGCGACCGGACGGCGACCCCGTTCGTGGCCTCGTCCCTCGGGCCGGTCAGCCAGCTCGGCGAGCGGCTCGTGCGCCCGCACGACAACGCGATCAGCCTCGGCCCCGCCGACGAAGGCTTGGAGGCCATGGTCGTCCGGGTGATCCCATCTCGCCTTCGAGGTGCGCGTGGAGCTCACGCTCGCCGACGGCGACCTCGTGTGGCTGCGCGCGCTGACGCCGGGCGAGCTAGCCGTGGTTCAGCGCAGCCCGGCGATCCAGTCCGTCCAGCCCGCCGCCAGCACGATCTCGGCGAGCGCCGCGTAGCCGCCCGCGCCGGGGTGGCTGCCGTCGTTGGCGGCCGCCTCGCTGCGCCAGGCGTCGTGCGCCGACAGCCCGCGCGCGGTCTCCGCGTACGGCAGGCCACGATGCGAGGCGACGTGCGCGAACTGGTTTGACAGCTCGCGGATGCGCTCGTCCTGCTCGGGCTCGCCGACGGGCGGCGGTCCGACGACGAACACACCGTGGCCGCCGGCCCGCGTGCGGTCGACGAGCCCGTTGAGCGTCTGGATGGCCCGTCCGGGCGCGACGCGCAGGCGGTTGTCCGCCACCGTCATGTCGTTGGCGCCGAAGCCGAGGACGACGCCGTAGCTCGCGGCGGCGTTCTGCGTCCGCGCGGCGGTCTCGGTCTCCCAGCGCGCCGCCACGTCGGCCGACGTGTCGCCCCGGATGCCGAGGTTGTAGGCGGTGATCGGCCAGCCGGCGTCGTGGCAGGCGGCCACGACGCGCCCGACCCAGCCCAGGCCGGTCGGGTCGCCGACGCCCGCGACGAACGAGTCGCCGAAGAAGAGGATGCGGCGGTCGCTGGACATCGCTCGCAAATGTAGTTCGCCGTGTCCGGGGTCGGCGGTGCGGGAAGATCACCGGCATGACTACGCAGATCACCCACCTGCGCGGCATCGCCGCACTGCGACCGCTGCGCGGGCGTCACCCGGCGGTCGTCGTCTGCCTCGACGACCCGGCGCCGTTCGAGGCTCGCCGCGACGAGCTCGCCGGCCTGGACGCCGAGCTCGTCGTCGAGCGCGAACCCGGCGAGCTGTCGGCGCGCCTCGGCCGGCCGTCGGTGACGGTCGCCGACCGCTACCTCGAGGTCGCGTTGCAAGGGCCGGATCTCGACCCGGAGGAGGTCGTCAAGAACGTCCGCTGGCTGGAGATCCGCTGCGAGGAGTGCCCGCAGTCGGGGGTCGACATGGGCCAGTGCGCGGGCGACTGGGGTTGAGCACCGCGACGCTCATCACGCTCGACACGCCGCACGGGCCCGCGCGCGTGCACGTGCACGCCGCCGGCAACCCGCGCGCGGCGCTCGTCCTCGGCCACGGCGCGGGCGGCGGGATCGCCGCGCCGGATCTCGTCACGGTGACCCGCGTCGCGCTCGAGTGCGACGTCAGCGTGGCGCTCGTCGAGCAGCCCTACCGCGTCGCCGGGCGGCGTTCGTCGCCGCGCGCGCCGGTCCTCGACGCCGCCTGGATCGCGATCGCCGAGCAGCTCGCCGGCGGCCCGCTCGCCGGGCTGGCGTGCATCACGGGCGGGCGCTCGGCGGGCGCGCGCGTCGCCTGCCGCACGGCGGCGGCAACCGGCGCGGTCGGCGTGCTGTGCCTCGCGTTCCCGCTCGTCGCGCCGTCGGGGGTCAGCCGGCAGGACGAGCTCGACGACGTGCAGGTGTCCGTCCTCGTCGTGCAGGGCGCCAGCGACCGCTTCGGCATCCCGGAGCCCGACCCCGGGCGTTCGCGCTGCGTGGCGATCGTGCGCGGCGACCACGGGCTGAAGTCCGACCTCGCCGGAGTGGCCGAGGCGGTCGCGCCATGGCTGCTGGTGGCGCTCGCCCGCGTCGGCTGAGCGCGCCGTCGGCTCAGCCCCCGGCGGAGGCTGAGCCCGGCGGGCCCCTACGGCTTCTGCTCGCGCATGCCCTTCACCGCGGCGGAGATGACCTCGGCGTCGAGCACGTCGGCCATGACGCCGATCTGCTCTTCCCAGACGTCGTCGTCGATCTGGCTGCGGAACTCCTCCTCGAGTACGTGATACACGGAGAGACCCAACTGGGTCTCGGCCAATGCACCTGCATAGGTCGGATCGCCGAGCACAACGGTCTCGGCGGCGATCTCTGCGCTCTCGTCGTCCGGAGCTCCGAGGATGACGAGCAGATGCTCGGCCCCGTGCTCGTCGGCAAGGCGCTTGATCACTTCCTGGCTATTGAGGTCCATGGCCCCCGAGGCCGTTCAGACAAAACACTCCGTCGACGTGTACTCGACGTGTCCGCCGGCGTTCTTGACGCAGGCCGCGATCGCGGGACCTGCGATGCCGTCGCGCTCGCCGAGCACGATCACCTTCTTGTTGTCGAACATGGGGTGCTACCTCACCTCCTCTTTGAACTCGTCGAGGCTCTTCTCGAGCCAGTCGTGAAGCTGGGGCGGGCTGATCGTCGACGCCGACAGGCGCGACACCTCTTCGCCGTCGTGCATGAGCAGGAACGTCGGCAGCCCGTGAACCTTCAGGCGGATGCAGACCCGGCGGGCCTTGGGCGCTTCGAGCATGACGACGCTGATGTCGTCGCGGCCCTCGGCCAGCTTCTCGACGTGGGGCTTCAGCGCCAGGCACGGCCGGCAGTCCGGGCCCCACACATCGACGAGCGTAGTGCCGCTCGCGACGAGTTCGTCGAAGTTCTCGCGCGTCGCCTCGCTCACCGCTGCCATCCGCTCATCCTCCTGCGTCGTCGTTGGACTCGAGCAGCACGCTCATGCCGTCGGACTGCTCAGACATGCGTCCCAAAAACAGGCTGCCCTTCGCGATCAACTGTACCCGCTGCGCGCCTCCATTCATCAATCTCGCGCGTGCATGCGGGACGTAACAAAGAGCTGAGGCGATGTGACCTTGGGTCGGGGCATAGCCGGGCATGCCCCGCTGCGCGACGAAATCGGCCATATCCTCTCGGCCGATCTCGCCCCGGCGTAGCGCCAGGGCGGCGATCGTCTTGTAGTTGCGCTCGGGGACGTTGCCCGAGCCCTGGGGCTCGGTGATCTCGGGGTTGTGCAACTCGGTGGCGTAATCGTCGACGTCGAGCGACCCCAGGCCGAGACGCTCCAGGGGCGCGAACGCGAGCGCCTCCATGATCTTGGGGTTCGAGGACCCGGCGGCCACGGTGTGCCGGCCCACGGAGTCCAGCCGCACGCGCGGCGAGCGGCCGTCGTCGGCCTCGACGAGCACGGCGCTGGCGCCGAGCACGTCCTCGAGCACCGGCAGGCCGTGCTTGAGGTGGCCCTGGAACTTCATCCCCACCTTCGGCAGCGAACCGCCCGCGATCACGGCGACGCGCTGGAAGACGCCGGCGGCGACGAGGCTGCTCGCGATGACCAGCGCGGGGACCGGGGCGGCGCAGAAGTTCTTGACGTCGCAGCCCGAGGCGTTGACGGCGCCCGCCGCGGCGGCCACCGACTTGCCGAGGTTGCCGCCGCCGCGCTGGTAGCGGTCCCCGATCGCCTCCTCGCCGGAGCCGATGACGTAGTCGATCGAGGCGGGGTCGATGCCGTTGTCGTGCAGGACGCGCAGGAGCGCGAGGGTGGCACTGGCCTTGCCCGCGAGGTTCTCGAAGAACACGTCGGCGGTGAGGGCGGCGTCGCTCTCGTGGGCGCGTCTGACGGCTGCCGCCAGGTGGTCGGCGCCCAGGTGCAGCTTCATCGCCCCCGGCTCCGCGGCCACCGCTTCGGCGTCGCCGGCCGCTGCCGCCACCTTCTCGAGGTCGAAGTGCTCGGCGAGCGGATGGCGCTTGAGCTTTTCGGCGATCGCTTGCGCTTCCGCCGTGCCCAGCCGGACGAGGCCGAAGTCGTCGACCGCGGCCAGCAAGCCGAGAAACTCGTCCTCGGGCATGAGCTCGCCGACGCCCGCGAAGCGGCCCTCGCCGTTGGGCGCCGCGCCGACCCACGGTCGCTCTGGCAGGTCGCGCGGGTGGATGGCGCCGAGATAGGCCTGGTGGGGCGCGTAGGCGACCGCCTGCTCGAAGGTGCGCAGAGAGCCGAGGAACGCCGCCTCGACCTCCGGGTTCTTCGGAAGCTCGCGGGAGGGTTTGGAGCCGTGGCGACAGAGGCCGGGGACGTGGACGAGCGCCGCGCTTGTGGCGCTGATGACCGGTACTGGCATGTGCCTATTGAACCGGATCGCCGTCGAAGACGGTCGGCTCGCTGACCTGCGTGGCGACGGCGACGAGCGCCCGTTCGAGCAGCTGCCGGCGCCAGGCGTGCTCCTGCGCGGGCCCGAGCTCCGGGTCGCCCGCCGGGAACGGGATGCCGCGCGTCGGCACGATGCGCGGCGCGCCGACGCGCTTGGCGATCGAAACGAGGTTGCACAGCAGCGCGGTGGGGATCCCGGCGCGCTCCAGTTCCTTCGTGAGCGTTGACCCGCAACGCGTGCCGGTGCCTCAGGTGGCGGTGAGGATGACCGCCTGGATGTTCGCCTGGCGCAGCTCGGCGGCCCACTCCATGCCGAAGCGGCGCGCGTCGGCGACCGTGGTGCCGTTGCCGGTCGTCCCCAGGTACTCGCCGTGCAGGCGTCCGATGGCGCCGTCGCGCTCCATCTCGCGAGCGACGTCGAGTGGGAGGATGCGGTTGGGATCGGCGTTGGCCCACTGGGTGGAGAAGCCGCCGTGCACCGACTCGAACTCGCCGTGTTCGGCGGAATCGAGGCCGTCGAGCGAGTGGCGCACCCATTTGGTCGCGCGTGCGGACTCGAGGCGATCGGGGTTGCCGGCGGGCACGAAGCCGCCCTCGGTCACCAACGCGATGAGCGCGTCGGTGACGTCGGCGACGGGCGCAGCGGGCGTCACGCTGTCGAAGTCCGGGAGCGGTATCTCGGTAGCGTCCTTGTCGCCACCGAGGCGGGTGAGCAGGAGGGCGACGGCCCGCTCGGCCGCATTTTTCTCGGCCATGCGGTTGGTGCGCGCGACCGGGCCGATGCGCCCGTCCTGCGCGGTGAGCTCCTCGCCGTTCGCGATCTTCAGCGCCGCTGCGGCGAAGCGTTCCAGCGAGTCCTTCATGTGGCGCGCGGTCTGGCCGCTTTGGACCACCGCTGTGCCGGCTGCCTCGCCGAGGCCGGGGTTCTCGGGATGCATGGCGGCCAGCGCGGGCAGCCCCGCCTCGCTGGCCGCCGCCGCGATCCGCGCGCACGCCATGCCGTAGCGCCCGCTGGTGAAGGACGGCCCGGCGATGATCATCTCGGCGCCGCGCTCCTTGGCTTGTGCGACGAGGTCGGCGGCGAACTCGGGGTGGGAGGCGGCGTAGTCGTCGCCGCAGATCGCGGTGGCGATGATCTCGTGCTCGTCGCCTATGAGGCTCGCCAGCTTGCGCCCGGGGCCTGTCGCGCCGTCCCTCAGCTCTGGACCGGTGCCCGCCGAATCCTCGCCGCCCATGCCGGCGAAGAACTGGTTGACGTAGTGGACGATCTTCATCCGGCGATCTCCGCCTCCGCGCACGTGAGCCGACCCCAGCCCAGCGTGCTCTGCGCACAGTAGATGACGGCCACCGGCAGCTCGACCTCGTCGGTGGACGCTTGGTCGAGCAGGGCGATCTCGTCACGGCCGAGCGCGCGGTCGACGGCGGGCAGCGTCATCCGCTCATCGTAGTTTCCGGTGCTGACGAGGGCGGTGGCCTTGGTCGGGGGAACCACCAGCGGCGGCCCCGTCCCGTCGCGGCCCGCCATCTCGGCCAGGATGCCGACCGCCGTGATCCCCTCCTCCTCGAGGCGATCGAGCTTGAGCGAGACGTCGGCGTCGGCGTTGCCGCCGCCCTCCTTCGTCGCGATCACCGCGTCGAGGTTGAGTTGCTTGCACAGCCGCGCGGCGTGCATCGAGACAAGCTCCTTGTTGGCCATGTCGACGGGCTCGGGGCAGAGGATGAGCGCCGCCAGCTCCAGCTCGTCCGAGCGGGCGCGCAGGGCGGCGACCACCGGATGCGTCTGATGCAGGATCGTCGGGTTCTTCAGCGCGGGGTGGCCGAACTGGCCGCTGACGACGGCGCCGTCGTCGAGCTCTGTCGGCAAGATGACGGTCGGCAGGCCGCCCGACAGGCTGCGCCCGTAGACGAAGACGTCCTTGAACTTGCCCTGGGTCTGCAGGTTGAGGATGACGCCGACGCGCGGCTTGCCGTTCTCGGGTCGTGCACCGGGCTCGGCGAGTTGTTCGACGGCGTCGGGCTCGGCGTCGAGCGCGGCCTCCGCGAGATGCGCGGCAACCTTGACGAGCCCTTTTCGCAGTGCTTGGTCGATATCCCCCCAGTCCGCGTCCTCGGCGGGCGACCACTCGATGACGAGGTTGTGGGTCGCCGCGAGCGGCGACAGCGGCGCCGCCGGCCCCGACATGTCGATGACCGCCTCCTGGGCGCGGGGCAGGTAGCCGGCGGCCAGCACCGCGGCGCCGCGCAGCACGTGGGTGGTGCCGCGTCCCACGGGCAGCGCGGGACCGAGCAACCCGGGGAACACGCCGCCCCCGCCCGGGCCCTTCGAGCAGGGCTGGATGGCGTCCAGCACGCCGACGATCCGCACGGAGTCGCCGGGCGAGGCAACGCCCAGCCGGATCTCGGCCAACGCGGGGTCGTCGAGGAGGTCGCGTACGGCGTCCTCGCCGACCGTGAGGCGCCCGTCCGCGTAGCCCGTGCTCTCGCCGAGCCGGAGCTCGAGCACCTCGTGGACCATCCGCGTCAGCCCTGCCTCCGCGTTCATCATCCAGATCCTCCCAGATGATGGCGAGGCTGGGAATGCCGGCGCGGCGGGCGGGGCCAGGCAGCGCACGCGGGGGGCGCCGGTTACGGAACTGAAATCGGGAGGGAAGCGCGGCCGCGAGAGCACCCGGGAACCGCCCGTTCACGGACACGTCGCTTCCCAACCCGGAGAGTGCTTGCGCAGGTGGTAGGACTCGGACATCACCGTGGGTCGATGGGCTCAGATCGAGGGCATCAGGAAATTTGACGGGTCCGCCGGGGCCGTCGGTGCTGCTGTGCCCGGGCTGGAGAGTGCCGGAACCGTTGAGATCCAGCACTCCACGGCCGCTGCCTCTCGCGTGGGCGCGTCCCGTGACGCCGTAGGTGCGGATAGCGCACTCGGCGCGTCACGAACCGCGAGGGCCACGCGCTCGTGACGCCGTAGGTGCGGATATCGCACTCGGCGCGTCACGTCGACGCCTGTGCGCGGTGCTTGCCACGCTCCGGCGACCCGAGGCCAACGCCGGTCATCAGCGCTTCCGCTTCTCGCGCACACGGGCGCTCTCGCCGAAACGCCCGTGGGCTGCCCCGCGTCGTCCGTCGCGGTAGTCTCGGGCGAAATGGTGGACGTCGTGACCGAGATCGAGATCGGCCGGCCGCGCATTGAGGTCGCCGCGTTCTCCGCAAATCCCGATAACGCGACCGCGTGGTACAAGAACATCAGGTCCGTCGCTTGGGAGACGCCACCCCCGGCGGCCGTCGGCTCGAGGGTTCGCTTTGTCGCTCAGTTCCTCGGCCGGACACTGCAGTACACCTACGAGATCCGTGAGCTGGAGCCCGGTAGCCGTCTTGTGATGAGCACCGCCCAGGGCCCTTTCCCGATGGAAACGATCTACCTCTGGGAGGACGCCGGCGACGGCATCACGAAGATGACGCTGCGCAACCGCGGCCAGCCGGCCGGGTTCGCTGCGCTGTCGGCGCCGGTGATGATGCGCGCCATGCGACGCGCCAACGCAGCCGATCTGCGACGTCTGAAGGGTCTGCTCGAAGCCTAGAGACACGACGGTGTACCGCGATGTGTCGCTACCCCTTCCATTCGACCGATGAGTCCGGCAGGCACGCGGCGAAGGTTCGCATTCGCGTGCCACGAGCGCTCTCAACCCCGGCTCCGAGAGCGCTCCCCCTCGCGCAAGGGAGCGCTCCCGTTGCGTACCCACCAACTTGGGTCCGAAAGCGGAGCTGAGATCGGCTCTTGAACGGAACACGAAGACTCGCCTCCGCAATAGGCTTGAGCGTCCGGCGCAAAACGCGGTGCCAGGTTAGGTGCCCAGGTTCGTTGTCGCCTCGAGCACTCCGAGCGCGATGCTCACCGCGACAAGGACCCCATAGAGAGCGACGAACAAGCGCGGGCCGCGCGTGATGCTTTGCAGTAGCCGGAACCGCCCGAGCCGGCGATAGAACCCGAATCGGTGCGTCTCCAGGTCGATGAGGAAATCCTTGAGCGCGTCGGGATCGAACTCGGAACGCGCCAACGCGCCGTAGTACCCGGCGAAGAGGCGTTCGAGTGCCTGCAGGTGTCCTAGGCCGTTTCGATAGAGACTGAGGTGGTACGCGTCAATCGCGTAGAACCCTGCGGCGACGACCACGCCGAGCGCGCTCAGGACCCACTGGTCCTGCTGGACGCTGAAGCCTGCCAGCCCAAGCCAAATCGTGATCGCCCAGCCTCGGACGGTGGTCGCCGTTCCGAGCACGCCGCGAACAAACTCGGACGTCTGGTTGTAGTCGAGCTCGACGAGGTCGAGCATCTTCTGAGCACGATCGTTCATGATGTCTTCGCCTTCAGAGCATCGCGCAGTGCAAGCTCCGACAGTTCGGCTCGACGGGAAAGCTCATCGTCTTCTGCTGCGCGGGCCCACGCGGCAACCGAACGCAACAGATGAGGCAAGAACCGTCGATGGAAACGCTGGAACGTGGCCGTTGACCCGCCGCCATAGCTGGCGCCGATGATGTCGGGGTAGAGGTCGCAGAGCAACTCGAAGTCGGAAACGATCGGGATCAGGCCGTTAGGCACCTCTCGGTCGTGGCGCATCTCCACAACGAGCCGCTTGCTTTCGTCGTCGAACGCTTCGAGCTGAAGGTCGAAGCAGTAGGCGAACAGCTGCTCGTAGAAGCTCTGAAGAAACACGATGACGCGGCTCGAGCGGCGCACAGACTGGGTGGCTCCGACGCCGCCGCTGCGAATACTCTCGACGTACTCGTCGAGAAGGTCGAAAAGCTGCGGCTCGACAGGATTCGAGCTCACGCACGGATCGCTGCGACGCGGCGCACCGCCGCAACACCAGCCTCCAGTTCCTTCGCTGCCGCCTGTCCGGCAGGAGGGAAGGGCAGGCTGCTTGCCTGTCGCCGCGTCCGTGCGAGGAAGGGTTCCAGACTTGCGATCAACTCGACTTCGGACGCTAAAGCCGGATGACGGCGCGCGTACTCGGCGAATGCGCGGCGGCGATTGAACTCGAGCACACCCTCGTCCACGAGTCTCGCCATCACGATCGCCTTTCCAATGGTGAAGACGTGGGCGAGCGGGAAAAGGAATCGACCGCCGAAAAGCTCCGGCCGGTCGTAGCTCGTGAGACGATCGAGTTCCACGGCGATCTCGTTGTCAATGGAGACCGGCCGCCAAGGCGACGCGAGGAAGGCGTGCAGCAGGCCGGTCCGGTCCAGCAGCACCTCGCCCTCCCTGCGCAGGTGCACCAGGAAGCGCGAGCGCTCGTCCACGATGGCAGCGAAGCTCTCGCGCGTGTGGAAAGCGAGGCCAGCTCGCCGCTCCCCGTCGACGTCCGAGACCCAGCGCCGAAGCCCGGCGATTGTTTGGCCGGCGTCCTCTCCGATGACCAGTAGATCGATATCGCTGTCGGGCCCGGCGTCGCCGCGAGCGACCGAGCCGTACAGGAGCACGGCATCGATGTCGTCGCGCTCGGCGAGACGCGCCGCAATTCGCTCCGCGGCTGTTTTCAGGCGCGCGCCGACGTCCATGACCCACATCCTCTCAGCCATGACGGCAGTCGAGAAGGTGACGTACCACAGGGCGGCGGCGTCCGGTCGCACAAGCCGGTCTCCCCGGCGAGCTCCGACACGGGTGTTCTGCGAAGCGATCGCCAACGACGTCCCACTGACTAGGGACGGACGCTCGGCGCGGCGACGACCGCCTTCCATGCCTCCAAGCGGCCCGGCGCCGCGCGAAGAGTTTCGCTTCCGCGTGATTGCATCACTCTCAGCAGAGCGGCGCCGAGCATCGGGCAATCGAGCCCGTCGTCGAAGAGCGCTGGATGACCGAATCCGGGAGGGTGGCGCGCCGCGCCGTGCGCTGCCGCACCGGCCTGACGCGGGACGCGCTAGGGTGGCGCCGGTTCGTAGCGAGTAGCGATCACCGCAACCGTGTGCTCCAACGCCCACCCGATGCCCGGCCCGGCCGTAGGCCCGTGAACGGTCCGCGCGCAGCGCTGCCCGTCGCGCTGACGTCGCTCGCGCACGGCGCGGGCTGCGGCTGCAAGCTGCCGGCGGCGGCGCTGCTGCCGATCGTCCGGGGCCTGCCCGCCGTCGACGAGCCGCGACTGCTCGTCGGCTCCAACACCGCCGACGACGCCGCGGTCTTCAAGCTGACCGACGAGATCGCGCTCGTGATGACGATCGACTTCTTCACGCCGATCGTCGACGACCCCTACGACTTCGGCCGCATCGCCGCCGCCAACGCGCTCTCGGACGTCTACGCGATGGGCGGCGTGCCGCTGGCGGCGATGAACGTCGTGGCATTCCCGCTCGAGCAGCTCGGCGGCGACGTGCTGCGCGAGATCCTGCGTGGCGGCGCGGACGTCGCCGCGGCGGCCGGCATCGCGGTCGTCGGCGGGCACTCGATCGACGACCCCGAGCCGAAGTACGGGATGTCGGTCACCGGGACCGTGCATCCCGACAAGCTGATCTCCAACGCGGGCGCACAACCCGGTGACGTACTCGTTCTGACCAAGCCGCTCGGCGTCGGCGCGATCTCCACGGCGCGCAAGCGCGGGCGCCGCGACGACGACCTGCTCGCGCGGGCGGTGGGCACGATGACCGCCCTCAACGACGAAGCGTCCGCCGCGGCGCGCGCAGCGAAAGCGCACGCGATGACCGATGTCACCGGCTTCGGGCTGCTCGGCCATCTGCACTCGCTGGGACGCGCGAGCGGCGTCGCGGCGGCGATCGACGCGTCGGCCGTGCCCGCGATCGACGGCGTGCTGGAGCTGCTGGAGGGCGACGACGCCGTCTCCGGCGGCAGCCGCCGCAACCGCGACTACGCCGAGACCTTCACGACGTTCGCCGACGACGTTCCCGAATCGCGCCGGCGCCTCGTGTGCGACGCGACCACGTCGGGCGGGCTGCTCGTCGCGGTCGCGCCCGAGGCCGCGCCGTCGCTGCCGGGCCCGATCGTCGGCGAGATCGTCGCCGGCGAGCCTGGCGCCATCGCGGTGCGATGATCGCGCGGCACGGGCTTCACCAGCCTGGAGCGGCCCGGGCCCGGTGGCCCATCCGGTCTTCAAAACCGGCGGGGCGCGACTCATCGCGCTGGAAGGTTCGACTCCTTCGCCGTTCCGTGTCCGCGGACCGCGACCGTCGCAAGAGCTGCCCGGCCCTACGGCTGTCGCGCGGCGCGCCTGCACGACGTCAGTGCCGGTCGTTGCGATCCGTCGCTTGGTCCGTCTGCAACGGCCGGTAGACCACGTGCGTGGCGCGCGTCGCGATCCACCAACTTCTCGCGACCGATATTGCTCTCGACAAGGGCTCACGCTCGTGATCGAACGCACCGCAGACCCGACGACCTGGCTCATCGTGACCGGCTGGAGCTCGACCGTGGCCGAGCGTAAGCTCTTGGAGGCGAACCGATGAGCACGAACCCCTGGACAGACTCTGATCCTCAGCCCGGCGATTTCGATGCCGAACTGGCGACACTCGATCCCCGGTACATCGAGCGTCACGAAGGCAATCCCGATGTGAAGGTCATCGTGCTTGTCGGCGTAGAGGGCGAGGACGCGAAGCGACTCGAGCGGATCTCCGAGGCTCGTGGCAAGAAGGCAGCGGACGTCGTCGCGGAGCTGCTTCGCGATGCTGAGCAATCACCGGCCTGATCCGCCTCCGGCCGCAAAGACGTGAACGAGCTGCGCGCAGATCGACTCCTTCGACGTTCCGTATGAGCGAGCGCGACAAGCTGCGTGACCTCCCGTCCGTCGACCGGCTCGCGACCGCGGTCGCGCGCGCCGAGCTGCAGGCCCGCCGCGAGGAGCTGCTCGACGGCGGTGCAGCCGAAGACACCACGGTCGACCTCGTCGCGCGCGCACGGGCGCGCCTGCGCCCGCACCTGCGCCGCGTGCTCAACGCGACCGGCGTCGTCGTCCACACGAACCTCGGCCGCGCCCCGCTCGCCGTCGAGGCGCAGGCTGCCGTGGCCGCCGCCGCGAACGGCTACAGCAACCTCGAACTCGACCTCGCCACCGGCGAGCGCGGCTCGCGCCACGCGCACGTCGAAGAGCTGCTGCGCGAGCTGACCGGCGCGCAGGCGGCCATTGCGGTCAACAACTGCGCGGCCGCCGTGCTGCTCGCCGCGGCCGCGCTGGCCGGCGGGCGGGACACGATCGTCTCACGCGGGCAGCTGATCGAGATCGGCGGCGGCTTCCGGATCCCCGAGGTGCTCGCCGCCGCCGGCACGCGGCTCGTCGAGGTCGGCACGACCAACCGCACCCGCCGCGCTGACTACGAGGCGGCGCTGGCGGCCGGCGGCGAGCAGGTCGGCGCGATCCTGCGCGCGCATCCCTCGAACTTCCGCACGGTCGGATTCGTGGAGGACGTCGAGATCGAGGCGCTCTGCGGCCTCGGCGTGCCGGTCGTCGACGACGTCGGCTCCGGCGTCCTCACCGACGACTTCGAACTGCTAGCCGGCGAGCCGCCGGTGCGCCGGTCGGTCCGCGCCGGCGCCGCGCTGACGGCGTTCTCCGGCGACAAGCTGCTCGGCGGCCCGCAGGCGGGGCTGCTCGTCGGCACGCGCGCCGCTGTCGACCAATGCCGCCGCCATCCGCTCGCGCGCGCCGTCCGGATCGACAAGCTGTCGCTCGCCGCGCTCGAGGCGACGCTCGCCCTGCATCGCGACCCGGACGCCGCGCGCCGCGCGCTGCCGGTGCTCGCGATGCTCGACGCCGACGACGCGACCCTGCGAAGGCGCGCGCAAGCTCTGGCGGCCGCGACCGGCGGCGAAGTCGTCGAGTCGACCGCGCGCGTCGGCGGCGGCGCGCTGCCGCTGCTCGAGCTGCCGGGCCCGGCGGTCGCGATCGAGCCGGGCCCGGCCGGTGCGGACGCCCTTGCCGCCGCTCTGCGGACCGGTGATCCCGCGGTCGCCGGCCGGATCCACGACGGTCGGCTCATACTCGACCCACGCACGCTGACCGACGACGAGGCGCGCGAGGTGGCACGCGCCGTGAGCGCCGTCGTATCGCCGCGGCGGTCCGTGTAGCACTTCAGGTGCTACGCTGCGGCCATGGAACGCATCGGTGTCCGCGAACTCCGACAGAACGCGTCGCGGTATCTCGCGCTGGTGAAGGCGGGTGAAACCGTCGAGGTGACCGAGCGCGGAGAGCTCGTCGCGCTGCTGGCGCCGCCGGGACGCGCCCGCAACACCAGGGAGCAACTCGTGGCTTCAGGACGGCTCGTTCCGGCGACCAGCCCAAGCGGACGTCTGCGTTCACCTCACCCGGTTCCGGTCGCCGCAGGCGAGCCGACCAATCAGCAGCTGCTCGATGCCGAGCGCGAGGAACGGATGTGATCTACCTGGACTCCTCGGCGCTGATGAAGCTCGTCCGGCGCGAAGCCGAGACGGAGCCGCTGCACGAGTGGCTGCAACAGCGCCTCGAGCAACCTGCGGTCAGCAGCGAGCTGGGACGGGTCGAGATCCTGCGAGCTGCACGGAGCGCCGGAGCTCCGGTTCTGACGGAAGCTCGCGCGGTTGTCGGCGACCTTGATCTGATTCCGCTCGACCGCGCGGTCCAAGACGTCGCGTGCGACATCGGGGATCCGATGCTGAGCACCCTGGACGCGCTGCACCTGGCGTCAGCGCTGCTGCTCGGCGACGCGCTCACGGCGTTCGTCGCCTACGACCACCGGCTCGCCGACGCGGCCCAAGCGGCCGGCCTCGCCGTCGTCGCCCCGGGCCAGCCCGCGCCGACCGACGAGAACGCATGCTGACCGGGGTGTCCCCTGGCGGCTGAGCACGTGGCCCTGACGCTCGGGACCGCCGGCCACATCGACCACGGCAAGACGGCGCTCGTACAGGCGCTGACCGGCGTCGACACCGACCGCCTGCCCGAGGAGCACGCCCGCGGGATGTCGATCGAGCTCGGGTTCGCGCCCCTGGTGCTGCCCGGCGGGCGGCATGTCTCGGTCGTCGACGTGCCGGGCCACGAGCGTTTCGTCAAGACGATGGTCGCCGGAGCGACTGGGATCGACCTGTATCTCATGGTCATCGCCGCCGACGACGGCGTGATGCCGCAGACCCTCGAGCATGCGGAGGTGCTCGCGGCACTGGGGATCGAGCGGGGCGTCGTCGCGATCACGAAGGCCGACCGCGCGTCCCCGGATCGAGCCGCAGCGCAAGCCGCCGAGCTGTTCCCCCGCGCCGAGGTCGTGGCATGCTCGGCGCGCACCGGCGCGGGCGTGGCGGACGTCGCGACGGCGCTGGAGCGTGTCGCGCAGCGCATGACGCCGCGCGGCGATGGCCACCGCAGCGGCGCTCCCGTGCTGCACATAGACCGCGCGTTCACGATCCATGGGGCCGGCACGGTCGTCACGGGAACGCTGTGGTCGGGCACCCTGGCGGTGGGCGACACGCTGGCCCTGCTTCCCGCGCAAGAGCCCGTTCGGGTGCGGTCGCTGCAGGTGCACGACCAGCCGGTCGAGCGGGCATACGCAGGCCAGCGTGTGGCGGTGAATCTCGCCGGGGTCGCCCGCACCGACGTCGCCCGCGGCGATGCGCTGGCCGATCCGGCCGCGGAGGTCGTGCCGACGCAGATCGTCGACGCGGTGCTGGACCTCCGCGAGGAACTGCGCAGTCGGCGCGTCATGGTCCACCACGGCACGCGGGCGGTGCCGGCGCGGCTCGCGGCGCTCGGCGACGGGCTGTGGCAGGTGCGCCTCGAAGCACCGTTGCTCGCCGCCGCAAGCGACCGGCTCGTCGTGCGCTCGGTCTCCCCGCCCGACACGCTCGGCGGCGGCACGGTGCTCGATCCGCGGGCCCGCCGACATGGCCGCAGCCCCGAGCTGCTGGCGCGCCTCGAGCGGCTGCGGCGCGGGGAGCCTGAGCCTCCCTCAGCCCAAGCGCCCGACCCGGCAACCGCTGCAGCGTCCGATCCGGCGTCCGCTGGGGCGCCGTCGGCACCGCTGTTCGAACCTGACGAGATCGAGCTCGCGGCAGCGCTGCTCGAGGCCGGACACGAGCCGCCCTCGCGCTCGGAACTGGGCGATGAGTCCGCGCATCTGCCGAGGCTCATCCAAGCGGGCATCGCCGTCCGGATCGGTCGCGACCTCTACGCACATCGCGACGCCATCGCAGCCGTGGCCGATCGCGTCGGTGCGATCATCGAAATCGAGGACGCGATAACGCTCGCGCGCCTGCGCGACGAGCTCGGGACGTCGCGCAAGTACGCGCAGGCGCTGCTCGAGCATCTCGACCAGGCGCGCTTCACGAAGCGCCTGCCCGACGACCGGCGTGTGCTGCGCCGTCAGCGCTGAGCCGGCGGGACAAACACCCCACGATCCGTCAATATGGCGGAAGTACCGCGTGTCGCTTCACGCATTTCTCCGCGCTGCCGGGCCGGTCGGTCAGGACGCGCCATATGTCACTTCACAGAGGGGAGCTTGTACATGGCATCGACGACGCTGTCGTTGGTCGATCTCGTCCGGGACGTCGCGCGTGAGCGGATCGCCCCGGGCGCTGTGGCGGTCGATGCCGACCGCGCCTTTCCGCGCGCGGCGATCGACGCGCTGGCCGAGCAGGGAGCGCTCGGGCTGATGGTGCCGGCGGCGGCCGGCGGTGCCGGCGGCGGGCTCACCGAGCTCGTCGCGGCGTGCGAAGCGGTCGGCGAGGCCTGCGCCTCCTCCGGGATGGTGTTCCTGATGCACTCCGTGACCGCGGCCACCGTCGCCGCGGGCGGTGGCGAGCGTGCCAATGGCTACCTCGAGCAGATGGCCGCCGGCGAGGTGCTCGGCTCCCTGGCCTTCAGCGAGCGCGGCACCGGGGCGCACTTCTACGCGCCCGAGCTCGCCGCCGAGCGCGAGAACGGCGGCGTCCGGATCGCCGGACGCAAGAGCTTCGTGACCTCCGGCGGTGAGGCGCAGCTCTACCTCGTGCTCGTCCAGAGCGGCGACGGCGAGGGCCTGGACTGCTACGCCGTCACGCCGGCCGACGGGATCACGTTCGACGGCACGTGGGACGGCCTGGGCATGGCGGGCAACTCGAGCGTGGCCGCCGAGTTCGACGCGCAGGTCGGCGACGCCGCCCGCATC
The DNA here is from genome assembly GCA_963825485.1 of uncultured Actinomycetes bacterium. Lineage (GTDB taxonomy): Bacteria > Actinomycetota > Thermoleophilia > Solirubrobacterales > Solirubrobacteraceae > CADCVQ01. The sequence continues at coordinate 154,335 of CAWGTK010000025.1, read as the reverse complement.
GGGGACTCCGGCGGCGGTGCCGGTCTCGTGTTCGGTGCCGTCGCGCCGGTGTTCCTGGCCGGTCTGGCCGCCGTCAACGTCGGCATCGCCGCGGCGGCGCAGCAGGCCGCGATCGAGCACGCCGCCGGGCGCACGTACCCGGGGGGCGACACGCTGGCCGAGATCCAGTCGGTGCAGCACGCGCTCGCCGCGCTGGACATGGCGACGCGCGCCGCTCGGCTGGTCGTGCGCGACGCGGCCGCGCTCGCCGACGCCGGCGACGCGGCGGCGCTCGTCGCCCTCATGGAGGCCAAGGTCGTCGCGACCGAGTCCGCTCAGCAGGTCACGCAGGGCGCGCTCGAGGTCTGCGGCGGCCAGGGCTACACGCGCAGCCTCCCGCTCGAGCGCCACCTGCGCGACGCGCGCGCCGGCGCCGTGATGGCGCCGACCAACGGCGTCCTGAAGACGTGGATCGGCAAGGCCCTCGCCGGGCTTCCGGTGCCATGAGCCGCGCCAGCGCCGAGGTGCGGGTCGGCTGCGTCGCCTACCACCCGCGGATCGTGACGATCTGGGAGTCGTTCCTGGACCACTTCGAGGCCCAGGGCGTCCCGACCGACTACATCCTGTACTCCAACTACGAGCGGCAGGTCAGTGCGCTGCTCGACGGTCAGATCGACATCGCCTGGAACACGAACACGGCCTTCGTCGCCGCCGAGCAGCAGCTCGGCGGCGAGGCGCGGATCCTCGGGATGCGCGACATCGACGCCGAGTTTGCGACCGTAATCGTGACGCGCCGCGGAGACACCTTCGAGGACGCGGGCGAACTCGCCGGACATCGACTCGCGCTCGGCAGCCGGGACTCCGGCCACGCGGCCATCCTGCCGCTGCACTACCTGCGCGAACAGGGGCTGGACGCCGAGTCGGCGTGTGAGCTCGTGCGTTTCGACACCGACCTCGGCAAGCACGGCGACACCGGCGACTCCGAGCTGCGCGTCGTGCGAGCGGTCGCGGACGGAGAGGCCGACGCCGGCGCCATCGGTGAGCCCACGCTGGCCGCGTTCCGTGCCGAGCGGGTGCCCGCGGTGGCCGACCTGAAGGTGTCGTGGCGCAGCCCGACGTACTACCACTGCAACTTCACCGCGCTGCCGTCGCTCGACGACGGCGTGGCGCAGCGGTGGTTCGACGTGCTGCTGGCGATGTCCTATGACGACCCCGCTCAGCGGCAGGCGATGGACCTGGAAGGCGTCAAGCGCTGGCTGCCGGGCGACCGCGACGGCTACTCGGCACTGGCCGAGGCGATGGCGGCGGGCGCGCCCGAAACGTGACCACGCGGCGTCTTGACGCCGAGGGACTGCAGCTCGGTGGCGGGCTCGAGATATTGCTCGCCGCCGCGCTCGAAGGACTCGCGCCCGGCGCACGTCTGGAGGTGGTCAGCCCGTCGCGCGCAACCGCCCTGGAGCTGCACGGGTGGGCGCGCCGGGCGGGGCACGCCACCGTTGGCGAGCAGATGCCGGACGGGGGCCCCTACGGGGTCATCGTGCAGCGCGGGCCGTTCGCCCGCGTGCTCGCCGATCCCATCGGGCCGCGCCGGGCGCCGCCGCCGCTGCGTCCCGGCGGCGAGTTCCACAGCGGCGATCTGCGCGGCGGCGAGCCGCCGGCGGGCGCCGCCGCGGCGCAGCACGGCTTCACGCCCGTGGGCGCGGTCCCCGAGATCGGCGCGCCCGCATTCGGATGGGCGCTCAACGACCGCGACGGCCTCTGGGCCGACGATGTCGCAGATCTCGCCGAGCAGGGGACGCGTGCGCAGTGGGACGCTTCGCGCGACGTCCCGTGGGCGGCGGCGCGCGACCTGCCCGACCACATGGAGCGCGCGGTCGCCCAGGTCATGACGTTCATCGCGCAGAACGAGTACGCCGCGCTCTATGTGCCGGCCGCGTTCCTCCCCCACGTCAACCCGGCCTATGCGGAGGTCGTCATGTGGCTGGCCGGCCACATCCACGACGAGGCCCGCCACATCGAGGTGTTCACCAAGCGCGCGCTCATCGGCGGCTACGCCGGCCAGGCGCTCGCCGCGACGGAGCTGTCGCTGAAGAGCCTGCTCGAGGAACGAGACTTCAGCGGCGCCGCGCTGCTGCTCAACGTGTTGGGCGAGGGCACGTTCCTCGACCTCCTGGCGTTCGTCGAGCGCCACGCGCCCGACGCGGCGACGCGCGCCGCCGCTCATCTCGCGCACCGCGACGAGGTCCGCCACGTGCACTTCGGCATCTCCCACGTGCGGCGGCGGATGGCCAGCGATCCTGACCAGCGGGCGAGCCTCGTCGCCGCGGCCGAGCGCCGCGCCGAGAAGCTCGTCGAGATGTCCGGCTTGAGCCCGCTGCTCGGCGAGGGCCTGACCATCATGGCGGCCGGATCCATGCAGCCTGCCGAGCTGGCGACGGGCGCCCGCGCAGTGCGCGATCTCATGCAGACGATGGAGGACAACCGGATCAAGCGACTGCAGGCCGCGGGCTTCGACGCGGCGACGGCGACCTACCTGTCGGAGCTCCATACGCCGAACCTGATGTGATGGCGCCCGTGAGCGAACACGTGGAACCCATCGTCGTCGTGCACGGCGGCGCCGCGGAGTGGTACGCCGGCACCGCCCCGGGTCGCGATGCCTGCCGGCGAGCGGCGCAGGCCGGCATAGAGGCCCTGGCCACCGGGGGCGGCGCGCTGGACGCGGTCATCGCCGCGGTGCGTGTCGTCGAGGACGACCCGGCGTGCAACGCCGGTACCGGTGCCGTGCTCACGAGCCGTGGCACCCTCGAGCTCGACGCCTGCGTGATGGACGGCGCCTCGCTCGCGTCGGGTGCCGTGGCGGTGCTGCCGCCCTTCCTGCATCCGATCGACATCGCCCGCGCCGTGCTCGAGGACGGTCGCTATCACCTGCTCGCCGGCGACGGAGCGGCGGCGTTCGCCCGCTCACGCGGCTTTGCGCCGGTCGATCCGGAGGTGATGATCACCCCCGACCGGCGCGCCGAGTTCGAGGGGCGCGGAAGCTTCGAGCGTGGCAACACCGTCGGCGCGGTGGCGCGAGACGTAAACGGCAACCTCGCCGCGGCGACGAGCACGGGCGGGATGACCGGGACCATACCGGGGCGCGTCGGCGACGTGCCGCTCGTGGGCGGCGGGACGTACGCCGACGAGCACGCTGCCTGCTCGTGCACGGGCGACGGAGAGGCGTTCGCGCGAGCGTGCGCGGCGTTCTGGACGGTCGAGCACGTCGCCGAGGGCCCGCAGACGGCGGCCGAGCGTTCCGTGACGCGCGTGTTGAAGCGCTACGGCGGCTACGGCGGCCTGATCCTGCTCGACAAGGACGGCGGCGTCGGCATCGCGAGGTCGGCGTCGGCGATGCCGCACGCGATCGCCCGGTCAGACGGGTCCGTGACCGACGGCGAGTAGCCGACCCGGCCGAGCGCGCATAGTGCCAGCGCGGCCAATTTGGCGCGCGACTTTTCCCCGGCCGGTCCCTTGTCCGTCGCGCCTTGGGCCGCGACGCTGGCGGGCATGATCGCTCAGCCCTGGGACCCGCGCCGGTCGAGAACCTCGACATCGACGCCGAAGACCGCGACGCCGAACTCATGACGCGAGCGGCGCCCGCCCGCGTCCACGCGGCGCCAAGCTCCATTCCGGCCCGCGAGCGCACGTCCGTGTTCGGCCCTGGCGCTGTCCTCACTGCGAGGCTACCGCTCTCGGACACCGGTGCGAACACGGGCGATCCGCACCTCTGCGACGCCTACACGGGCCCGATCATGGCGATCGCCGATCAGACGCCGGTGATCTGCAGCGCGGGCGTGGCCAGCCCCTGCGGGTTGGACCTGCTCGCGGCCGCCGGCGTGCCCGTGAGTCGCGAGATCCGCACCTACCGCACGGCAGAGCAGTTCCGGAGCCTGGTCGGCGACGTGATCGGCAACGGCGAGCGGCTGCTGTGTCAGCACGTCCACGACGAGGACGACGTGCCGGCCGAGGCCTGCATGGTCGCCCCGGATCTGCTGCGGTACCTGAACAACAAGGCCAATCTCCCGGTGATCGTCGGTTCCGACGGCGCGCCGCGGCGCTCATCGATCAGCCCCGAGGATGTCGCAGCGCTCGGCGTCGACGAATCGTGGGTCCTCAAGATCTGCTCCGACGACTCCTCCGGCGGTGGCTACGGGGTGTACGTCCACCAGGCCGGCAGCGCGATCGCGCAGCCGATCTTCGTGCAGCCGGGCGCCGAGCTGATCGTCGAGGAGTACCTCGACCTCGTCGAGAACTGGTGCGTCCACTTCTGCGTCGAGGCGATCGGCGGGCCGCGACTGCTCGGGGCGACCGAGCAGCTGATCTCCGACACCGGCGCCTACGCCGGCAGCCGGGTCGGCGGGACTGTCCTGCCGCCCGCCGCGGCGCAGCTGTGCCAAGCCGTCGCCGAGCGCGCGCGGAAGTTGGGGTTCATCGGCTATTGCGGCATCGACACGGGACTGACGTCCGCCGGCGAGCTGCGGGTGTTCGATCTCAACTTCCGGATCAATGCGAGCACCCCACCCCTGTTGGTCCTCAATGCGATCACGGCGAGCCGCGGCCCAACGTGGGAGGGCCGAGCGCGCTGGCAGACCTATCGCCACAGCGGTTCGCTGGCCGACCTGGTAAGGCGCCTGGACGCCGCCTATCCGGATGGCGCGCTGCTCCCGATCGCCAGCTACGACCCGGCCTTCACCGCCAACGGCGTGGGACCATCGCTCTTGTCGGCGCTGTTGATCGGCGACGACGAGTCGGTCCTCCGGCGGCTGACCGCGCTGCCGCTCCCGGCCGACGTGGGCTGCTCGGCAGCGAACCTCAGCAGCTGAGGCCGGGCCCCGCACGCCCCGTGCCCTCAGCGCCAGGCGGTTCTGGCCGCCGGCGCTACGCCGGCTCGACCGGCAGGCCGGCGGCGCGCCAGGCTTGAAAGCCGCCGACGAGATCCGTCGCGCTGACAAACCCGAGTTGCTGCAGCGTGGCTGCAGCGAGGCTCGACTGGTACCCCTCGTCGCACATCACGATCACGTGGCGCTCGAGGTCGCCGACGCGGTCGTCGTGCGCCTCGCTGCTGGGATCACAGCGCCACTCGAGCACGTTGCGGGCAAACCAGATCGCGTCCGGCACGATCCCGTCGGCGGCCCGCTGCGTCTCCGAGCGGATGTCGATCATGAGCGCGCGGCCGCCGCCGATCGCATCCCGCGCTGCGTGCGGATCGACGCGGACGAGCCCCGCTCGCGCCTGCGCGAGCAGCTGGTCGATCGTCGTTCGCGCGAGCATCGCGGGGAGAAATCTACGCAAGCGCGTTTGGCCGCGCCCACTCGGCGCGCTCATCTTGTCGACGCGCCGGCGGCATGGCAGGCTGGGCGTCATGGCCCATCCGATCGTGAGCACGCCCCGGCTGGAGGCCGCGATGGAGCGCATCCGCCCGATCGCCCTCGCCCTGCCCGGCGTGGTCGAGCGCTCGTCGCACGGCTCGCCGACGTTCTTCACCGCGGAGGGCCGCAAGGGGCGCACGTTCGCGTCCGTGCACGACGAGCGCGAGTGGCACGAGGGACGGCTGTGCCTCTGGGCCGCCGGCCCCACCGAGCTCCAGGAGGCGCTGGTCGGCGGGGCGCCGGAGCGCTTCTTCGTGCCGCCCTACGTCGGGCACCGCGGCTGGGTCGGGCTGCGGCTGGACCTCCCGGAGGTGGACTGGGACGAGGTGGCCGGCGTCGTCGAGGACGCGCACGCCTACGTCCTGGACCGCCGGTAGCCGCGCGGGCATCGTCTGACTGCCTCGCCGGGCGAAACGGTGTGTCGGTGTGGCGAATGGTTCGCGTCCAGCGCGAGCGATTCGCCACACCCAGGCGTCGGAAGCGGCAGCGGCTACGGCGCGCGGGCTCTTGGCGCACCCGGTGCGCTATCCGCACCCGGCGCGTCACGGCGGCTCAAGGCACGCCGCTTGTGACGCGCACGGTGCGATATGCGCACCCGGCGCGTCATCACCGCCCGCGACCCCCCGGCTCGGCACCGCCCCATCCCACACATCGCCCCGGCTCGGCACCGGTGTGTCGAATCGTGCACGCGCAGCGACCCCCATTCGACACACACCGACGAACGACTGCCGTCGCGCGCCTCGGCAGCGCGGTTTCAGCTCGAATGCCGCTGGGGCGCCACATGCGTGCACCGCCGGCTACATCCGGAACACCGGCCGGGTGATCTCCCCCAGCGGCGCGTTGGCGCAGGCCGTCAGCGCGCGCCCGACGACGTCGCGGGTGGCCAACGGGTCGATGACACCGTCGTCCCAGAGGCGCGCGGTCGCATGGTACGGATGTCCCTGGACCTCGTACTGCGCGCGGATGCGCGCCCGTAAAGCCTCGATCTGCTTGGGATCGCGGTCGGAGGCGACGGCGGTCAGGACCGTCGCGGCCTGCTCGCCGCCCATCACCGAGATCCGCGCGTTGGGCCACATCCACAGAAACCTTGGGTCGTAGGCGCGGCCGCACATGCCGTAGTTGCCGGCGCCGTAGGAGCCGCCGACGATGACCGTGAGCTTCGGCACCCGCGCGCAGGAGACCGCGGCCACCATCTTCGCGCCGTCGCGCGCGATGCCGCCCGCCTCCGCCTCGCGGCCGACCATGAAGCCCATGACGTTCTGCAAGAAAAGCAGGGGCACGCCGCGCTGGTCGCAGAGTGCCACGAAGTGCGCGGCCTTGCGCGCGCTCTCGGCAAACAGCACGCCCTGGTTGGCGAGGATCCCGACCGGGTGGCCGTGGACGTGGGCGAAGCCGCAGACGATCGTCTTGGCGTAGAGCGCCTTGAACTCGTGCCAGCGCGAGCCGTCGACGAGGCGGGCGATGATCTCGCGCGGGTTGTAGCCCTTGCGCGGATCGACCGGCACGGCGCCGTAGAGCTGCGCCGGGTCGACCGCGGGCGCCTCGGTGTCGATCCGCTCCCACGGCGGTGCGGCGCGCGGCCCGAGCGTGCCGACGATCGAGCGCACGATCTGCAGCGCGTGCGCGTCGTCGTCGGCGAGATGGTCGACGACGCCCGATCGCCTGGCGTGCAGGTCTCCCCCGCCAAGCTCCTCGGCCGTCACCTCCTCGCCCGTGGCGGCCTTCACGAGCGGCGGTCCGGCGAGGAAGATCGTCGCCTGGTTGCGCACGACGACCGTCTCGTCGCTCATCGCCGGGACGTAGGCTCCGCCCGCCGTGCACGACCCCATCACCGCGGCGATCTGGGCGATGCCCGCCGCCGACAGCGTCGCCTGGTTGAAGAAGATCCGGCCGAAGTGCTGGCGGTCGGGAAAGATCTCGTCCTGCAGCGGCAGGTAGGCACCGCCGGAATCGACGAGGTAGATGCACGGCAGCCGGTTGTCGAGCGCGACCTGCTGCGCGCGCAGGTGCTTCGTGACGGTCAGCGGGAAGTACGCGCCGCCCTTGACCGTCGCGTCGTTGGCGGCGATCACGCACTCGCGGCCGGCGACCTGTCCGATGGCGCAGACGATCCCGGCGCCCGGCGCGGCGCCCTCGTACATGCCGTGCGCCGCCATCGGCGCAAGCTCGAGCAGCGGCGGCGCGTCGCGGTCGAGCAGGGCGGCGATCCGATCGCGCGGCAGCAGCTTGCCGCGTTTCAGGTGGCGCTCGCGGGCACGCTCGCCGCCACCGCCGCGGACGCGCTCGAGCTGCACCTCCAGATCGGCGACGAGCGCGCGGTGCGCGGACTCGTTGGCCGCGAACGCCGGCGACGCCGGCTTCACCGAGCTCGTCAGCACGACGCTCATCCCGCCGGCTCCCAGCGCACCGGACCGGCGACGAGCGTGTGCGAGCCCAGCGGCCGCCCGAGCACCTCGCGCACCGCGCGCGCGGCGTCGAGCAGCGCGTCGAGGTCGACTCCGGTCTCGATGCCCATCTCGTGCAGCATCGAGACGAGGTCCTCGCTGGCGATGTTGCCGGTCGCGCCCGGCGGCACGGGGCAGCCGCCGAGCTCGCCGAAGCTCGACTCGAACGAGCGGCACCCCGCCTGCAGCGCGGCGAGCACGTTGGCCAGCCCCTGGCCGCGCGTGTTGTGGAAGTGGCCGGTGAGCTGGACGTCGTCGCCCAGCGCGGTGGCGGCCTCGGCGAAGTGCTCGGCCACCTGGGCGGGGTTGGCCATGCCGGTCGTGTCGCCGAACGCGATCTCCGCCGCGCCGGCGTCGGCCAGATGGCGGGCGATGTCGAGCACGCGCGCGCGCGGCACGACGCCCTCGTAGGGGCAGCCGAAGCTCGTCGAGATGACGGCCTCGACCCGCAGCCCCGCCTCGCGCGCCCGGCCGATGACCCCGTCGAGGCCGGTCAGCGAGTCCCCGATGGAGCGGTTGACGTTGTGGCGGTTGTGCGTCTCGCTGGCCGACAGGAACACGCCGACCTCCTCGAAGCGGTCGCGCTGTTCGAGCGCGCGGTCCAGGCCGCGCTCGTTGGGGATCAGCACGCTGCGCGCGACGTCGGGCGGGACGTCGATGCCCGCCAGCACCTCGCGCGCGTCGGCGAGCTGCGGGATGACGTCCGGGCGGACGAAGCTCGTCACCTCGATGCGCTTGACGCCGGTGCGAGCGAGCCGGTCGACGAGCGCGATCTTGTCGGCGGTCGCGATGATCTCCGGCTCGTTCTGAAAGCCGTCGCGCGGGCCGACCTCGCGGATCGCCACGGACGATGGGCTTCGCCCTACGGTCATCGGAGCCATTCGGTGACTGCGTCTCGTCGAGCGTTCACGGGTTGCGCTGACCTGCGGACGGCGTCACCCGCTACGCCCCGAGCGCGCGGGCGATCACCATCTGCTGGATCTCGTCGGTCCCCTCGCCGATCGTGAGGATCTTGGCGTCGCGGTACATGCGGCACACCGGGTACTCCTCGATGTAGCCGTAGCCGCCGTGGATCTGCACGGCCTCCTCGGCGCAGCGCACCGCCAGGCGCCCGGTCTTCAGCTTGGCCTGCGCGGCGGCCAGCGAGAAGTCACGCCCGGCGTCCTTCAGCAGCGCCGCGCGGTAGACGAGCAGCCGGGCGGCCTCGATTTCGGTCGCCATGTCGGCGAGCTTGCCCTGGATCGCCTGAAAGGAGGCGATCGCGCGGCCGAACGCGCGCCGCTGCTTCGCGTAGGCCAGTGCCTCGTCGAAGGCGCCCTGTGCAAGGCCGAGGCCCATCGCCGCGACGCCGACGCGCCCGATCGCCAGCACGTGGAGAAACTGCTTCAACCCGTTGCCGACCGGGCCGAGGAGCGCGTCGCCGCCGACGCGGCAGTCGTCGAACGTCAGTGGCCGTGTGTCCGAGGCGTGCCAGCCCATCTTGCGGTACGGCTCGCCCTGCTCATAGCCGGGCGTGCCGTTGGGCACGAGGAAGTTCGAGATCTCCTTCTCAGCGGTCAGCGCGGTGATCGTCACGACGCCCGAGATGTCCGTGCCGGCGTTCGTGATGAACTGCTTGGCTCCGTCGATCACCCAGCCGTCAGCGTCGGGCCGCGCGCGCGTCTTGGTGTTCGCGGCGTCCGAGCCGGCCTCCGGCTCGGTGAGGCCGAACGCGCCGAGGAATTCCCCGCTGCACAGCCGCGGCATCCACTCGCGCCGCTGCGCCTCGGTCCCGAACAGGTAGATCGGCTGGGTGCCCAGCGACGTGTGCGCGCAGAGGGTGATCGCCACCGACGAGTCGACCCGCGTGAGCTCCTCCACGCACAGCGCGTAGGCGAGCGTGTCGCCGCCGGCGCCGCCGTACTCCTCGGGGAACGGGATCCCCATGAGGTTCAGCGCCGCGAGCTTGGCGATGATCTCGTAGGGAAAGGCCTTCGTGCGATCGAGCTCGCCGGCGACCGGCGCCACCTCCGCCGCCGCGAACTCCCGCACGGTCCGGCGCAGCAGCGCGTGATCGTCTGACAGCTCGAAGTTCATCCGCCACACCAGTATGAACAACCGTTCATTTGCACGCAAGATCGGCAGGATAAAGCGACCCGATATTCCCGCTCATCCCAATGAACGTTCGCTCATCCATCGGGCTGGACTCGATTCCGCCCGAGAGCGCGTCCGTTGCCCGGCCTGGCACGGTCGCGGCGAACGTCAACGAAGCGAGGATCTGGCGATGAGCGCCTCCAGCCGCCCAGGCACGGACGGCGGCATTTCATCGGGCGCCGCCTGCGGCCCGACGCCGGGAGCGGCGCGCTGCGCAACGAGCCCGATCCGCCCGGATACGGGATGGACGGACTCGCCCCCATGCCCAAGCCCGAGGACATCGAGGAGTGGGGGCCGCGCAGCGCGACGACCCCGCGGACCCGCGGACGGCAGGGCGCTGAGCCGAGCGCCGGCGACGTCCAGCCTGCCGGCGATGGCGCCAGGCGGATGGCTCGTCCTCTGCTCGACCGCCGAGGCCCTCCGCCCCCTGGGTCGACGAGCGGTTGCGCGTACGCAGGCGCGCAACCGTCGCGCTGCTGCTCGTCGGCTCGTTCGCCGGCGGCGACCTCCGCTGGGATCACCGCTTGCAGGACGACGGCGGGTGCCTCGTCCTCACCGGCGGGGACGGCGCGCGCCTCGACGGCCGCCGCGTGGGAGCCGTGCTCAACCGGGTCCTGACCGCTCCGCTGCAGGCGGTCGAGCTCGCCGAGGACGAGGACCGCGACTACGTCGCCACCGAGCTGGCGGCGTCCGCCCTCGAGCTGGCTGCGGGCGCTGTCGGCGACGGTGATCAACCCGCCTGCGCCGCGCGACACCGGCCGCCGCTGGGCGGCGGGTGCTGGCGGCGCGAGGGCGAGCTCGCCGACCGCCTGGCGCTTGCGCGCGGTCTCGGCCTCGGCTTGGCCGGCATCGATCTGCGCACCCCCCCGACGGCCACGCCGTCTGCTTCGAGGTCAACCCGAGCCCCGGCTACGCCTACTACGAGTCCGATACCGGTCAGCCGATCACCGCTGCGGTCCGCCGCGCATCTCGGGGGCGACGATTTGACTCGCCGCGAGCGGCATGAACGTTCGTTCAGTTCCGGGCCCCTTGTGCGTGCCACGTGGCGTAGAGTGCTCCGCGTGGCAATGAACGCCCGCTCACCCAACCCGACGCGCGAGCGCATCCACGACGCCGGCCTGACGCTCTTCAACGAGCGCGGCTACACCGGCACGACCGTGCGCGAGCTGGCCGACGCCTGCGGCCTGACACCCGGCGCGATCTACAACCACTACGCCTCCAAGGAGGCGCTGCTGTTCGCGATCGTCGACCGCGTCCACGACGAGGCCGACGCCGTCCTCGGCGAGACGCTGCGCGCCGCCGGCCGCGAGCCGACCGACCAGCTCGACGCGCTCGCCGCCGCCTTCACGGCCTTTCACATCGCGCGCCCGCGCGAGACGCGCGTCGCCAACCGCGACTACATCTACCTCCCGGGCGGCGAGCGCGACAGCATCGTGCGCCGCCGCCGCCGCGTGCGCGCGCTGTTCGCCGACGTCCTGCGCGCCGGCGAGCGCGACGGCAGCTTCTCCTTCGGCGAGCTGGGCAGCGAGGACGCCGTGCAGGCGGCGAGCATGGCGATCCTCAACATGGTCGTGCTCGTCGCGGAGTGGTTCGATCCCGCCGGTCCGCGCAGCGCCGAGGACACCGCCGCGCTGCACGGGCGGCTCGCCCTGCGGATCGCCCGGGCTCACGCCGAGCCGGCGTCGCCGTCCAGCAGCGCCGCGTAGTCGGCGGGACGCATCGCGCGCACCGCCGCGCGCAGCCCAGACAGCTTGGGCGGGCGCCCCATCTCGCGCATGAGCGCGTCCATGTAGCCGAACTGCAGGCCGACGCAGGCGTTGCGCAGCCCGCGCGTGGACTGCGGCCAGCGCTCCATCCGCCAGCGCAGCTCGGCCGCGACGTGCGCGTGCATCGCGACCGGATCCGGCAGCCGCATGCGCCCACACCAGTGCGCCGCCAGCCAGTGCGCGGCGACCTCGGCCGCCAGCGGCGAGGCAATCGCCGAGTTGAAGCCGACGAAGGCCAGCGTCGGGATTTCCGGCGGCAGGACGTTGCGGTACAGGCGAAGCAGGCCGTCGGCATCGAAGACCCGTGCCGCGACGTCGGCGGGCAGGAACGGCAGCTCGAGGCGGTAGCCGGTGGCGTACACGACGGTGTCGGCGCTGATCCGCTCGCCGCCTGCCAGCACGACGACACCTGGCTCGACGTGCTCGACGACGGTCCGGTGCGTCGCGATCGCGCCGCGGCGCAGCGCGCGATAGAAGCCCGGCGTCTCGATCGTGATGGCGCAGTGCGCCTCGTCGTCGACGGCATCGGCGGGCACCATGCCGACGCGCCGCAGCCGAAACTGCGCGCGCAGGATGCGCTCGATTACGCGAAATTGCAGTTGCGCCGGCCGCCCGGCCACGCGGTGCACGATCGACTGGCGACGCGTCGGCTGCGCCACCGAGGTGGCGAGGCGGCTCATCGCCTCGAACCGGCGGGTGAACAGCGCGTCGGCGATGCCGAGCACGCCGAGGAAGCGGCGCGGCAGCTTCCAGCGCGGCCGGCGGTAGACCATGTCGACCGTGCAGCCGTGCCCGGCCGCGTAGACGGCGAGGTCGGTCGCCGTCTTCTGGATGCCGACGATGACCACGCGGCGACCCTCGAGCAGCGCCGGATCGGTGCAGTGCGCGCTGTGCAGGACCCGGCCACCGGCCTGCTCGAACGCCGCACGCCCGGCGACCGCCGGCAGCACCGGACGGTCGAAGATCCCGCTGCTGCACACGACGCGGTCGAAGCGCTCGCGCGTCGTCTGCCCGCCGCGGCGCACGGCGACGGCCCAGCCGCCACCGTCCGCGGCCGACTCGAGGCCGACGACCTCGCTGCCGAAGCGGATGCGCTCGCTGACGCCGAAGCGGCCGGCGTAGGCGCGCAGGTACGCGTAGACGTCGGCCGCCGGCGGCCAGGCCGGCAGGCCGTCGGGAAAGGCGAAGTCCGAGAACTCGAATTGCGCGCCGGGCGTCTGCGTCGTAAGCCCGGGAAACGCCCGCCACGGCGCCCAGACGCCGCCGAGCTGACCCTCGCGCTCGACGACGACGACATCGTGGCCGTCGGCGAGCAGCACCTTGGCGGCGACGAGGCCGCTACCGCCCGCGCCGATGACGCAGATCGAGGACATGGCCGGCGCAGGCTAGCGACCACCGTCGCTGTGCACGCCGTGGCGGTGTGTTGGTGGCGGCGGCGGCGAACGGTGGCTCTGACGGGGTCCGCAGCGGCCACACGAACTTCGTGACCGCGTTCGCATGGTCGCCGGCGAACGGCATCGCGCGCCTCGCGCGCCGCAGCGTGGCGGGATTGTGTTCGCTACGAACACCTACGCGCCACGCTCCCCCCGATCTCGCCCGACGCCGGCCCAGGCCCGACCGCCCCCAACCACACGAGCTCACACCCACACAGACGCCGTCGAACCACGCGATCGCCGCGCACGACCACCGCGCAGCGCACACACCACTCACGCCGCCAACGGCGCAAGCTCGCCCGCCCCATACGCCCGCGCCAACGCATCCCCCAACAGCGCATGCTCAGGCTCGACCAACTGCGGATCGGCCGCCAGCAACGCCTCGGCATACACCCTCGCCGCCTCCGCCAGCCCCTCGTCCTCCGGCAGCCGAGCCACCCTGAACTGCGCCAACCCCGACTGGCGCGTGCCGGCGATCTCGCCCTCGCCACGCAGCTCAAGGTCGATCTGAGCAAGCTCGAAGCCGTCGCTGAGGCGCTCCAGCGCACGCAGCCGCGCCGCACGCTTGGGCCCGAACAGCAAGCAGGTCGCCGCGTGCGCGCCGCGCCCCACCCGACCGCGCAACTGGTGCAACTGGCTGATGCCATAGCGCTCGGCGCCCTCGACGAGCATCACCGTCGCGTTCGGGATGTCGATGAACAGAACCGGTTGCACCGACCGCACCGGCGCCGACAATCAGTAGCGTCGCAGCAGCCGCCCGCTCAGGGAGCCGGCGGCGGTGGCGGCGGCCCGAGTATCCGCCCCAGCGTGTTCCCCAAGCCGTCCACGATCTGCCCCAGCGCCGTGCCCAGCTCGCCCACCGTCTCCTTCAGCGCCTCCCTCGCGTTCTCGCGCCGCTCCGCGGCGGTCGGTCGGCGCGCGGGCGCGGCGGGTGGCGGTGGGGGCGGTGGCGGCGCGACGACCGGCGGCGGGGGTGGCGCAGCGCGCGGCGGCGGCGTGTCCGGCCGCGGCGGCGGCGGTGGTGGTGGCGGGGTGCGCGGGACGACCGGCGGCGGTGGCGGCGTGCGCGGAACGACCGGCGCCCGGCGCACGGCCGGCGACTCGCTGGCCAGCGGGGGCGCGACCGGCGCCACGTCCGGCGGACGCGAGCTCGTGCCGGCACCCGCCTGGGCGCGCTGCTCGGCGGGTGAGATCTGCGGCCCCGCGACGATCTGGCCGAGCGCGCCGAGCCCGCCGAAGCCGCCCGCGCCCACGAGCACCACGGCGAGCGCAGCGACCATCGCGGCGGGCACGAGCGCCGCGGCCGTCCCGGCCTGCAGGAGCTGGCGCAGCCATGCGCCCACGAGGTCCATGGTTCGATGATAGGCGCGCGCGACGCCTCCGGGAAACGCTCGATCGCGGGCACGCTGCAGCTCGCGCTGCTGGGCCTGACGATCCTGCTGGCGATCATCGGCGCCGTCGGCATCGCCGCCCTCTACGAAGCCCGCCAGGACTACGAGGACGAGGTCGCCGCGGCGTCCGCGCTGGAGGTCTCGGCCGCCAACCTGCTGGCCTCGACGGTCGCGCTGGAGGCCAACCTCGCGCGGCCGCGCTCGCGCCGCGCCGCGCGGTTCGTCGCCGCCGCAGCGCGCAGCTTCGACGACGTGGCGGCCCGCACCGTCGCGCTCTCCTCCGACGACGACGCCAGTCGCGCGCTGGCCGCGCCGATCGCGCGGGCGCGGCGCGATGCGGCGGCGCTCGCCGTGCATCCGACGATCGACGCCACGCGCACGCGCGCCACGCGCGACCTGCGGGGCGTGCGCACCGCCGTCCAGCGCCTCGCGGCGCGTCAGGGGCTGCGCCGCGACGAGGCCCGCGACCGCGCGGCCGGCCGCTCCCGTTCGGCGCTGCTGGCGATCGTGTTCGGCGCCGGCCTCGCGCTCGTCGGCGTGCTGGCGTTTCTCACCCTGCTGATCCGCGCGATGCGCCGGCCGCTGGACGACCTCGTCGCAGCGGCCCGGCGGATGTCCTCCGGCGACCTCAGCGCGCGCGTGGAGGCCGGCGGCCCGAAGGAGCTCGAGGCCGTCGGCCTCGCCTTCAACGCGATGGGCGCCGACCTGGCCACCGCCAGCGAGCGTGTCGAGGCCCAGCGCCAGCGCCTGGCAACGACGATCAAGAGCCTCGGCGACGGCCTGATCATGTGCGACCACGCCGGCCGCGTCACCTCGCTGAACCCGCGCGCGAGCGAGCTCGTCCCCGCGCTGCGCGTCGGCACGCTGGCCCACGCCCACGACAGCCCGCTGCCGCCGCTCGCCGACGCGCTGTCGCGCGAGGTGACGGTGCGCCGAGAGGGCGACTTCACGCTCGCCGTCACCGCTGCGCATCTGGCCGGGCCCGAAGGAGGCGTCGTCTGGACGCTGCGCGACATCACCGAGCGCGCGCGCCTGGAGCAGGCCAAGAGCGACTTCGTGGCGACGGCGTCACACGAGCTGCGCAGCCCGCTGACGTCGATCAAGGGCTTCATCGAGCTGCTCGGATCGACCGACGACGAGAACCTCACCGAGCGCCAGCGGGAGTTCATCCGCATCGCGCTGCAGTCGACCGACCGGCTCGTCGAGCTCGTCAACGACCTGCTCGACGTCGCCCGCATCGAGGCCGGCCAGTTCGAGATCCACCCGCGCAACATCGACCTGCGCGACACGATCGAGGAGGTGGCCGCGCTGATCGCGCCGCGCGTGCGCGACAAGCGCCAGCGCCTCGATGTGCAGATCCTCGATCCGCGCCCGCCGGCGCTCGCCGATCCGGCCCGCGTGCGCCAGATCGTCACGAACCTCGTGACGAACGCCCACCTCTACACGCCGGAGGAAGGCGCGGTGACGCTGCGCCTGGAGGGCGACGGGCAGGCGACGACGATCACCGTGACCGACACCGGCCCCGGGATCGCGCCCGAGGAGGTGCGCCGGCTCTTCGACCGCTTCTACCGCGGCGCGACCGACGGACGCAAGAGCGCGGGCACGGGCCTCGGGCTGTCGATCGTCAAGTCGCTCGTCGACCTGCACGGCGGGACGATCGACGTGCAGAGCACCGTCGGGCGCGGCACGACGTTCACCGTCCGGCTGCCGGCGGCGCCCGGCGGCATGATGCCGCCGCGCCGGCCGACGCCCGACGTCGCTTCCGCCGGGCTCGCCGCCCGGCGCGTGCTGATCGTCGACGACGAGCCGGCCCTGGCGGCGCTCATCGCCCAGCAGCTGCAGCCGCTGGGCCTGCAGACGGTGCAGGTCAACTCCGGCGTCGACGCGCTCGCCCGGCTGCGCCACGAGCACTTCGACGCGATCACGCTCGACGTCTTCATGCCGGGGATGAACGGCTTCGACGTGTTGCGCGCGATGCGCAACGATCCGCAGCTGCGCGAGATCCCGGTGATCTTCGTCTCCGTCGCGTCGCGCGCGCCCGAGCTGGCGGGCGAGTGGGCGGTGCCCAAGCCGATCGACCGCGCGCGCCTGACCGAGGTCATCGGCGCGGCGATCCAGGCCAGGCGCTCGCGCGTGCTCGTCGTCGCGCCGGACGCGCTGCGCGCCGCGCTCGAGCCGGCGCTGCGGGCGCTGACGGTCGAGCATCGCTGGGAGTCCTCAGCCGGCGCCGCGATGCGCGCCGGGCAGCAGGAGTTCTTCGAGGTCGCGCTCGTGCACGAGAGCATGGGCACGCCGGCGGTCATCGACGGAACCGCCTTACGCGGGCGCCGCTTCGGGCGTTCGGTCATCGTGTTCTCGACCGAGGGTGACGCGCAGGCGGCAGCGAGCGGCGTCGGCATGCCGGTCTTCGGGCTCAAGCAGGCGGTGGGCGCGCTGCGGGCCGCGCTCGGCGAGCGCACCGCGGATGGGGGAAGATGATGGCGGTGAACACGGACGGCCAGCTGCAGGAGCGCGTGCGGGAGCTCGAGGCCGAGCTCACCGAGCGCAGACGTGAGGCGGCTGAGAACGAGCGCCAGCTCGAGCGCTACGCCGCGGACCTGCGCGAGACCTTCAAGGAGGAGCGCTCCCGCGCCCAGGAGCTGCGGCGCTCGTACATGCTCACGGTGCGCGCGCTGGCCAGCGCCGTCGAGGCGCGCGACGCCTACACCGGCCGCCACGCCGAGCGCGTCGCCGCGTACGGGCTGCGCCTCGCCGCGGCGTACGGGATGCAGCTCGGCGACCACCCGGAGATCGAGTTCGGCTTCCTGCTGCACGACGCGGGCAAGGTCGCGGTGCCCGACGCGATCCTCTTCAAGCCCGGGCCGCTGACGAGCGCCGAGCGGCTGATCATGCAGCAGCACCCCGTCACCGGCTGGGAGATCGTCCGCGACATCGAGTTTCTCGGCGCGGCCCGCGACGTCATCCGCCACCACCACGAGCGCTGGGACGGCTCGGGCTACCCGGACAAGCTGAGCGGCGAGGCGATCCCGCTGTCGGCGCGGATCTTCGCCGTGGCCGACACCCTCGACGCGCTGACGACGAACCGTCCGTACCGGCAGGCGTCGACGACCGCGCAGGCGCGCGTGATCATCCGCCAGGGCACCGGCACGCACTTCGACCCGGCCGTCATCGAGGTCTTCGAGACCCTCCCCGACGAGCTGCTCGACCGCATCCGGCTGGAGATCGGATGACGGGCGGCCACGTCGTGCTGATCGTCGACGACGACCCGTTCATCCGCAAGCTCATCCTCACGACGCTGGAGGGCGTGTCGGCCTTCGACCTGCGCGAGGCCTGCGACGGCGAGGAGGCGGTGGCGGTCGCGCGGCGCGACGGCCCGCGGCTCGTGTTCCTGGACATCGACATGCCGCGGATGGACGGCATCGAGGCGTGCCGCCGGATGCGCAGCGAGGCGTCGATGGCGGGCTCGAAGATCGTGATGCTGACCGCCTCCGCCGACGACACGGCGCGCTCTCGTTCGGAGGCGGCCGGCGCCGATCGCTTCCTGACCAAGCCGTTCAGCCCGCTGGACCTGCTGCGGCTCGTCGACGAGCTGCGCGACTGAAGCGGCGGCGTGCGGGGGCGGGTGCGGGTGCGGTCCGGCTAGTCGCCGCGCGGGCGGCGCTGCTCGGGATCGGGGCTCTGCAGGCGGGCCTCGATGCGCAGCGACCGCGTGCGCAGCAGCTCGGGGAGCATCGCCTCGACGACCTCCGACGCACGGGTCGTCGCCTGCCACGCGTTGGTCGCCTGCAACTCCAGCCAGCTCAGCGTGAGCTCGCTGTGATCGAGCTGCATCTGCAGGTCGGCGGCCGGGAGCTGGTCGATCGGGCGCTCGGCGGCCGCGTCGGACATGAGCCAGGCCTCGATCTCGCCCTTGGCGCGCATGGCCCAGCGCATCTCGGCGGGGACGGTGAAGGTCACCTGGAAGGTGACGGGCGGCAGGGTGGCCATCGGAACCGCAGGCTACCCGGCCGCGCGTGCGCCTAGCTGGTGAGCAGCCCGCCGGTGATCTGCCACTTGTCGGCGACCTTGCCCAGCTCGACATCCATCCCGAAGCCGGGCACGTGGACGACGGCCTCGTCGCCGGTGACCTTCGCATCGTCGACCTCGCCGTCGCGCAGGGCGGCGCGGGTCGCCTCGGAGAGCTTGGCGTGGAGCTTCGTGATCGCCTCCTCGCAGGTCTTCGCGACGACGGTGATGTTCAGCGGGTTGTCCTTCAACACGGCAAGCAGCTTGCGCTCGCCGTCGGGTGACACCTGGCCGCAGACCTGCTTCTCGTCACCCTCGGAGAGGCCGCTGATCGCCGACGAGACGACCTCCTCCGGGCTCGGGCCCGAGTCGCCCCCGCAGCCGGCCAGCAGGGCGGCGACCACGACCGCGGCGATGACGGCGGCGCGCATTGCTCGGAGGCTACCCATTCGGCGTGCGGGCTACTGCGATTTCCCGGTACGTTCCCTGTCGATGGCGATGACGCTCGACGAAGCCCTCCTGACGCTCAACGACCGGCTCGGCCAGGAGGTGACGGCGTGGGTGGAGGTGGCCCACGAGACGCCGCTGCTCATCGCGTCCGGCCTGTTGGAGAACTGGAGCCACGAGCGCAGCTCCTCGGGGGTCATCGAGCCGGCCGCCGCCGCGCCGCACTTCGACCTGCGCGGGCACTACTCGATCGCCGATGCGCGCTTCGATCTCAGCGATGCGCCGGTCGAGATGGTCAGCGAGCGCAAGGACGGCCTGACGTTCCGCCTGGCGGGCGGGACGCGGCTCGTCGTGACGTGGCCGCCGAAGATCGAGCCCGACCTCGTGTAGTGCTTCAGCCTCAGCCGCCGCCACGGACCGCGACGACAAACGCCGCGATGCGCTCGGCGAGCTGGCGGCATTCCTCGTCCTCGAAGGTGGCCAGGCGCTCGGCGAGCGGGCCCAGCGATTCCGTGGCGGCGAGCAGGTGCGTCGCCATCCCGCGCTTGAAGCTCTTCTCGACGTGCGACAGCTCGCGCGGACCGAGGGTGTCGGGCAGCGTCGGCAGCGGCTGCGCGGTCACGATCGGGACGTCGTAGCGCAGGTCGTCGGGCAGCTGCGACGCGGCGTCAGCGGCGAGCTCGGCGATCTCCGTGCGCAGCGCGCGCACCGTCTCGGTTTGCGAGTTGGCGACGGCGCGGGCGTCCTTGATCTCGTCGTCGTCGGTCGAGATCGCCTCGCCGAACGCCTCGGCCGCCTCGGTCAGCCAGGCGACGTGGTGCTCGGTGTGCTTGTCGAAGTCAAACAGCGCGCTGAGGCCGCCGCTGGCGTCGGCGAGCGTCAGGAGCGCGTGCTCGGGCGGGACGTGGAAGCGCAAAACGGCCATCGCGTGGGGACGACGGTACCGGCGTTCGAATGTGGGGCGGTTACGGGAGCTTGCGACGGGCGGGGTGTGTCGACTGCGTCGCGGTATGCGCGACTCATTCGCCACACCCCCCTCATCGCCGGGGCGGCGCGGCCGCCTGCCGCTACCGTCATGCCCATGAACGACAGCGAGCACGGCTTCATCGCAAGCGACGTCCAGACGAACTTCGGCAAGAACATGGGCCAGAGCCAGGTCGACCTCGAGCGCCTGCGCGAGGCGCTGGCGCTCACCGTCGCCCAGCACGCCGACCAGCCCGACGTGGCCAGGCTGCGCGACAACGGAGCCCACTTCTTCGTCGTGCCCAGCGACGCCGACGGCTTCGAGCTGCGCCTCGGCCATCACGACCTCGAGATGCTCAACGAGCCCGGCGCCGTGGCCGGCGACTACGTCTCGCTCGGCATCGTCAGGAACGACGACATCGCGGTCGTCGCGCCGCCCGGCTGAGCGCCTACGGGGCCGTCGCCAAGCGCGTCAAGCCCTCGGCCGCCGCGGCGGCTTTGAGCTCGTGGTCCAGACAGACGAACCCCGGCGCGCCCGTCACGTCGGCTGCCCGTAGAGCGCTCGCGAGCTGCATCGCGTCGTCGTCGTGCCGGCCGCGCCGGATCGGTCACGTTCGCCAGGAGCGTGCGGTCGAGATCGAGCATCGCCGAGATGTCCAGATCAGCTCGAAACGCAGCAACTCGATCGACGCCGCGGTCGCCAAGGGCGAAGGCGCATGTCAGGCTCAGTCGCCCGCTGCGGACTTGGTGGGCGGAAGCCATCCTTCGTCTTCCAGCCGGGACCAAGCGATCGCAACGTGGTCATCGATGAAGAGCCGGCCTTTCCGAGGGCTCCACTCGCAAACGAGCTCCGCGGCACGCTCAGGAGAGTCTGCCGTTTCCCTCGTCGCAACCCAATGCGTTGTGGCCAACAGCTCGAGTCCGTAAGGCGTTTCAAAGCCATCGATCAACGCGGCAATGCGGTCGTTAGGAACAAATTGGGACGTTCGTTGGGACCTCGAACGCGAAAAGCCCGCCTAAGCGGGCTCTTCGTCATGGGCGATACTGGGCTCGAACCAGTGACCTCCGCCTTGTCGAGACGGCGCTCTCCCAGCTGAGCTAATCGCCCTGGGAGCGGCGAGGATATCAATGCCACAGCGCCGTCAGCCGCGGCCGGATACTCTCGCGCCGCCATGCGTATCACGCTCGCCCAGGTCCCCAGCGTGCTCGGCGACGTCGACGCGAATCTCGCGCGCGCGGCGGAGATCGTCGGCGAGGCCGGCCAGGACAGCAGCGACCTCGTGGTCTTCCCTGAGCTGTTTCTCAGCGGGTACGCGCTGAGCCAGGTCGACGAGGACGTCTCGATGCCGGCCGACGACCCGCGCCTCGCGGCGCTCAGCGCGCTCGTGCCGCACACCGACGCGCTCGTCGGCCTCTACGAGGACGGCCACGGCGTGCACAACTACAACTCCGCGGTCTATCTCGATGCGAGCGGGGTCGTCCACACGCACCGCAAGCTCTACCTGCCGACCTACGACGTGTTCGAGGAACGCAAGCACTTCTCGCCGGGCCAGTCGATGCGCGCGTTCGACACCCGTCACGGCCGCATGGCGACGCTGATCTGCAACGACGCCTGGCAGCCGCACCTCGCCTTCCTCGCGGTGCAGGACGGAGCGCGCGTGCTGCTCGTGCCGACGAACTCGTCGCAGAGCCGCTTCCCGGAGCGCTACGACTCGATGACCTACTGGCGCGACATCACGGTCTTCTACGCCCGGATGTACCAGTGCTACGTCGTCTTCTGCAACCGGGTCGGCACCGAGAGCGAGAACCTGCGCTTCTGGGGCGGCTCGCACATCGTCGACCCCTGGGGCAAGATCGTCTGCGAGCTGCCCGAGAACGACGAGGCCATCGTGTCGACCGACATCAACCTGGCCAACGTGCGCAAGCGCCGCCGCGAGGTGCCGCTCGTCCGCGAGGCCCGCCTCGGCCTGCTCGCGCGTGAGGCCAACCGGCTGGCCGAGGAGGGCGGCGACGCCTGAGCGATGGCCCGCGCCCCGCGCTACGGCGCGCGCGGGGCGACCGGCTTGGCGCGACGGCGGCGGCCGGTGCCGGAGCCGCCCGGGGAGCCCGCGAGGCCCGCGGGACCGCAGCGGCCGAGGGCGCGGGAACCTGCCGCAGCGCTCGTGGCGACACGGCCCGGCCGCACCGGCATCGCCGCCCGCTGCGGGCGCGTCGAGAACACGATCGACGTGGGCGCCGGCCCCGCGCGACGCGGACCACGGGTGCGGCGTCACCGTCACGGGGTCCCGAGCGCCGTTGGCGCGGCATCGGCCGATGTGGGCGAGCATGGCCAGCGCGGGCAGCGGCTGCACGTGCGGCGCGCCGCCGGCGGCCGTTCAGACGAGATAGCGCGAGTCGGCGCGGGGCGAGCGGGAGCACGAAGGCGTAGCCGTTGTCGTGCACTCGGCCCCCGTCGCACTGCCGTCGGCCGCGATGACGAACACGGCCTCGACGCCGTCGGGAGCCATCCCGGAGACGCCGGCCATGTCGCGGTTCGCGCCGGCGCACGGGTCGACGGACGGCGGCGCGAGCCCGGGCTGTAGATCCGCAGCGCGCCTCCGCCCCCGCCCGGCGCGCGACCGACGGACGCGACGACGAGACCCCTCGCGCGGCTTGGCCGCCGCCACGACCGCCGGGGACCGCCGGCGCGACCCCGAGCGCGACCACGAGCACGAGCACGAGCGCGAGCGCGGGTACGAGCCTGATCACGGACGGAAGCGGCCGCACCACGACCCACGATCGACGGCATTGGCGCGACGTCCGGCGCCGGCACGACCCAGGCACGCGCCCGGCGATCGGCGCGCAGCAGCCGTGTCGCGCTCGGATCGACGACCTCCCAGCCGCGCCGCTCGATCGCCTTCAACGCCGGCGCCGGCGGCGCCTCGTCGCCCGTGCGCTCGCGCCGCAGGATGCCGAACGCGCGCTTCAGCGCATCGCTCGGCGGCGCGGAGCCCGGCCTCTTCCCGGCCGCGCGGCAGTTCGACGGCGCAGCGCGACCGGCGCCGCGGTGCTCACCGCGCGGGGGCGCGGCCGGCTTCGGGGGGACGAGCCACCGCCCGCGGCCTGGGCGCCGGCGGCGCCGGCCACCAGGGCGAGGACGCCGAGCGGCGCCAACGGCGTCATCGCGCTCGTATGCGGCGGCGAGGCGATCGGCATCCAGTCGGCGCGAACGGGGCATCGTGATGATCTTGTCGCGAGCAGACGGTCCGATGACCGAGCGCTACCCTAGGCCCGCCCTCGGCGCCGTGGCGGAGTGGCTACGCAGCGGCCTGCAAAGCCGTTTACTCCGGTTCGAATCCGGACGGCGCCTCTGACAGCAGCCGGACACGCAGCCTTCGAAGACACCTAGCGGAACCGTGACCCGGCCAGCAGTGTGGAACTGACGATGCGCACGGCTCGTCTCATTACGCTCGCGATCGCCGCGGTCGTCCTGCTCAGCTGGCCCGCGTACGCCAAGCAGGGCGTCCGCGCGAAGCTCGAGGCAACCGCGCGCGTCGATGCCGCGGCCGGCCAGAGCATCCGGATCGCCTGGCGCCTGGTCGACGCCGGCGGGCGCCCCTTCGCAGCTTCCGGGATCTACCTGCGGGTCACGCGCTGCGCCGGCGGCGCGCGCCGGGTCAACGCACGCGAGCTGGGGCGCGGCCGCTTCTCCGCGCGGGTGGTGGTCCCGACGGGCGGGATCCGCGACCTGCGCGTCGGTCTTGTGGGCTGGCGTATCGAACCCGGGGAGAAGGCGCGTCGCGCGGACAGGCTCTTCGCGTTCGACCCGCCGCTCGTGCGCCGCTGCCGCTAACGCGCGCTACGACACTCGTCGACTTCGGATTCGCCCGGCCGCGCGGGGTGGGACAACTGCACCTGGTGGGTCGGCCGATAGGCCGGCCGGCCCGCCATCTCGTTGCCGAGCCTCCCTCGCTCGCGCGCGGCACACTGTGCACCGTGGGCGTCATCACCCTTCACCGCGGCGACATCACGACCGATGGCGAGGCCGACGCGATCGTCAACGCCGCCAACGAGAGCCTGCTCGGCGGCGGCGGGGTCGACGGCGCGATCCACCGCGCGGCCGGCCCGCAGCTGCTCGAGGAGTGCCGGCCGCTCGGCGGCTGCGACACCGGCGACGCGAAGATCACCGGCGCGGGCCGACTGCCGGTCGATCACGTCATCCACGCCGTCGGCCCGGTCTGGCACGGCGGCGACCGGGGCGAGCGCGAGCTGCTCGCCTCCTGCTATCGGCGCTCGATCGAGCTCGCCGCCGGGCACGGCTGCGCCCGCGTCGCGTTCCCCGCCATCTCGACCGGCGTGTACCGCTACCCACTCGACGAGGCCGCCGCGACGGCGATCGCCGCCACGCGTGCCGCCCTCGAGGCGCACCCGGAGGTGCAGGAGGCGCGGTTCTGGCTCTTCGGCGACGACGCGCTGCGGGCGTTCACCGACGCGCTCGACGCGTGAGCACCCCCATCACCGCCGCGATCGTGCTCGCCGGCGGCCGGTCCACGCGGATGGGACGACCCAAGGCCCGGCTGGACTGGCATGGCTCGACGCTCCTGCGCCACGCGGTCGGCCTCGTCGCGCGCGAGGTCGACGGACCGGTCGTCGTCGTGCGCGCCGCCGGCCAGGCGCTGCCCGCGCTGCCGGCGGGAACCGAGCTGGCCGACGATGCCCTCCAGGCCCGCGGCCCGCTGCAGGGGATCGCCGCGGGCCTGGCAGCGCTGAACGATCGCGCGGACGTCGTGTTCGTCACCGGCGTGGACGCGCCGTTCCTGCACCCCGCGCTCATCCGCCACGTCATCGCCTCGCTGCGCGCCGGCGACGACGTCGCGCTGCCCGAGGCCCACGGCTTCCCCCACCCGCTCGCCGCCGCCTACCGCGCCGCCACGATCGGGCCGCTGATCGACGCGCTGCTCGCCGAGGACTCGCTGGGGACGCGGCCGCTCATGGACCGCGCGCGCGTGCACCGTCTCGACGAGGCGGCGCTGCTGGCCGATCCGGACGTCGCGCAGCTCGATCCGGACCTGCGCTCGCTCGACAACCTCAACGAGCCCGCCGAGTACGAGGCCGCGCTTGCCCGCCCGGAGCCGGCGGTCACCGTCGAGGGCCGCGGCACGGTCCGCGCCGCGACGCTCGCCCGCGCCGGGGCGGGCGCGGGAGCGGACATCAACGGCCGCCCCGCCACCGATTCGCAGGAGCCGCTCGCGGCCGGCGACGTCGTGCGGCCGGCCGGCGCGCCCGCCGGTGACGAACGTCAGGCGAGCGTGTAACGTCGCGCCAATGCGCCGATTGACCCCCGTCATCGCCGCCACCTCAGCGCTCCTGCTCGTCGCAGCCGGCGCGGCCCTCGCCGCCGCCTCGCCGCGGACGATCCGCTGGGCCGACGGCGCGGTTACGAGCATCGGCGCGCTGAAGACCAACGGCTCCCCCACGCTGACACGCGCGGTCCGTGCGTTCGGCACGCCGTCGCGCAAGCGCCTCAGCGGCCGCGTGGTCTGCATCGTCGACTGGAACGCGATCGGCGTGCGCGCGAACTTCGTCAACCTCGGGCGCACGCCGCCGGGCCGGACGACCTGCACGGCCGGCGTCGGCAAGCTGCAGACCATGACGATCCGCGGCACGTCGTTTCAGACCCAGCGCGGCCTGAAGGTCGGCGACAGCACGGCGCGGCTGCGCGAGCTGCACCCCGGCGCGCGGCTGCGCGAGCGCAGCTGGTGGCTGGCCAGCGCGCCGAACCCGTTCGGGGAGGCGGGCGACCGCCGAGCGATCGTGCGGGCGAACACGCAGGGCGGCAAGGTTTCGAACTTCGTCCTCTGGATCGGCGCCGCCGGCGAGTAGCCAGCCCGCCGCCGCACGCGATCGCAGCCCGGCGAGCGCGCTGCGCGTGGTAGTTTGCGGCCCTCAGCCAGGGCCGCGCGCCGCCGTCCAGACGGCGGCCGGGCGTCACCTTCTCCACCGGTCACCGCGCGCCGGCACGCGTCTCGCGAGTGCCTGCGGCGCCGTCGAAACGAGGTTCGCCGTAATGAGTGCACAGCCGACGATCGCCAGCGAACCCGTCCACGTCGGCGGGCCGTACTGGGAGGAGCTGTCGGTCGGCGATCTCTACGTCGAGTTCCCCGCGATGACGCTCAACGAGGGCCACGCGGCGCTGCACCAGTCGATCGTCGGCGACCGCCTGCGCCTCGCGCTGGACGCGCACCTCTCCGAGCAGGTCGCCGGCCGCCGCATCGCCCATCCGATGCTCGTCTGCGACGTCTCGATCGGCCAGTCGACGCTGCCGACGCAGCGCGTCATCGGCAACCTCTTCTACCGCCGGCTCATGCTGCGCCGGCTCCCCGCGATCGGCGACACGCTGCGCTCGACCACCGAGATCGTCGCGCTGAAGCGCAACACGATCAAGGAGGGCCGCAAGCCGACCGGCCTGGCGGTCCTGCACATCGTCACCAAGGACCAGGAGGACCGCGCGGTCCTCGACTACTGGCGCTGCGCGATGCTGCCGATCCGCGACATCGACGCCTCGCAGCCGCACGCCGACGACCTCGACCAGTTTCCCGCCGACCTGCCGCCCGACGCGCTCGCCGCGACGCTCGACGGCATCGACCTCGACGTCTACCGCGACAACGTGCCCGGCACGCACTTCGCCGACCTCACAGCGCCGACGACGTGGGTGCTCGACGGCGGCGACAGCGTCACCGCTGCGCCCGAGCTCGTGCGCCTGTCGCTGAACATCGCCAAGGCGCATTCGGATCCCGGCTCGCACTCCTCCGGCAGGCGCCTCGTCTACGGTGGGCACACGATCGGCGTCGCCGCCTCGCACCTGACGAAGGTGCTGCCCAACCTCGTGACGATCATCGGCTGGCATCACTGCAACCACCTCGCCCCCGTCTTCGAGGGCGACGTGCTGCGCAGCACCGTGCACCTGGAGGCAACCGAGGCGCTGCCCGACGGCGGCGGCCTCGTGACGCTGCGCATCGAGGTCGCGGCACAGCGCGCCGACGGCGCGCTGGACAACGTCCTGGACTGGCGACTTGTGGGAGCGATGGCATGAGCGAAGGCATTCTCAGCGGAATCCGCGTGATCGAGGGCTCGGCGTTCGTCGCCGCGCCGACGGCGGGCATGACGCTCGCCCAGCTCGGCGCCGACGTCATCCGCTTCGACGCGCCGGGCGGCGGCCTGGACGGCAAGCGCTGGCCGCTGACCTCCGGCGGCGACAGCCTCTTCTGGTCGGGTCTGCAGAAGGGCAAGCGCTCGATCGAGGTCGACCTGCGCTCCGAGGACGGCCGCGAGCAGCTCTCGCAGCTGATCACGATGCCGGGCCCGGGCAACGGCATCTTCATGACGAACTTCCCCTCGCGCGGCTGGATGAGCTACGAGAAGCTCTCCGAGCGCCGCGAGGATCTGATCATGGTCGTCATGACCGGCAACCACGACGGCTCGTCGGAGGTCGACTACACGGTCAACCCGTCGGTCGGCTTCCCCGACGCGATGGGCCCGCGCGACTCCGCGGTGCCGACGAACAGCCTGATGCCCGCGTGGGACACCGCGATGGGCGGCCTCGCCGTCGTCGGACTGCTCGCCGCGCTGCGCCACCGCGACCTGACCGGCGAGGGCCAGCTCGTCGAGATCGCGCTGAGCGACGTGGCGATGGCGACGGTCGGCAACCTCGGCCGCATCGCCGAGGTCCAGCTCGAGGGCCGCGAGCAGCCGCGCGACGGCAACTACCTCTACGGCGCGTTCGGCGGCGACTTCCCGACCGCCGACGGCCGCCGCGTCATGGTCGTCGGGCTGACCGGCCGGCAGTGGAAGGCGCTCAAGGAGGCGACCGGCACCGAGGAGCTCTTCGACACGGTTGCCGAGGCGACCGGCCACGACTTCCGCGGCGAGGCCGGGCGCTACAAGGCGCGCGATCTCATCCGCGAGCTGCTCACGCCGTGGTTCGCCGAGCGCACGCTCGAGCAGATCCGCGAGACGTTCGCGGGGACCGGCGTGTCGTGGGGTCCGTACCAGACCTTCAAGCAGCTCGTCGAGGAGGATCCGCGCTGCTCGGAGGCCAACCCGATGTTCACGATGGTCGAGCATCCGGTCGGCACGTACCTCACGCCCGCCTCGCCGCTGAAGTTCTCCAAGAGCGGTCGCCTGCCCGCCCGGCCGTCGCCGCATCTGGGCGAGCACACGGACGCTGTCCTGGGCCTGCTCGACGAGGCGGGGGCGGCTCAGCCCGCGTCCTAGCGTCCGGTCAGGTCGCGAGCGAGGGCCGCGGCCCGGGTCGACCATAGTGCTAGCGTAGGGCTATGGCCCGAACGCAGACGATGGTGCAGCTCAACGAGGAGCTTCTCCGTGCGCTCGACGACATGGCCGGCGCGCGCGGCGTCTCGCGCTCCAAGCTGATCCGCGACCTCGTCACCGAAGGGTTGCGCCGCGCCAGCGTCGACGACATCGGACAGCGGATCGCCGACGGCTATCGCCGGCTGCCGCAGATCGTGCCCGATGACTGGGGCGATGTCTCGGCGGCAGGCGACGCGGCGACCGAGGAGCTGCTCACTCGGCTGGACGCCGAGGAGCAGGCGACCGGACAGCCCGCCTGGTGAGACGCGGCGAGGTCTGGTGGTACGAGCACCCGCGAGCGGGCCGCCGTCCGTTCTTGATCCTGACGCGCGACGAGGCGCTGCCCGTGCTGCATCAGGTTCTCGCCGTCCCGGCGACGAGGACCGTGCGCGGCATCCCGACCGAGGTCGAGCTCAACCGCGCGGACGGGTTGCCGTCCGCGTGCTGCCTCACGCTCGACAACGTCTCGCCGATCCGCGTGGCGTTGTGCACCGAGCTGATCACGCGGCTCACGCCGCAGCGGATGGCCGAGGTCTGCGCCGCGCTCGCGATCGCCACGGCCTGCTCACCGACCTGAGCGCGGCGACGCCGGCAGGGCCGCGTCACGCTGCGCGTCAGCCCGCCTCGTAGGCCTCCAGCAGCTTCAGCCACACCTCGCTGCGGGTCGGAAACGCCGGCACGCAGTCCCACAGCCGGTCGACCGGGATCTCGTTGACGACGGCGATCGTGGCCGCGTGCAGCCACTCGCCGACCTCGTAGCCGACGAACGTCGCGCCGACGATCACGCCGCGCTCGGTGTCGACCACGAGCTGTGACGTGCCGCCCGTCGAGCGACCCACGAAGCTCGCGCCGGCGGTCGCGTCGCTGGGGACAGACACCGTGCGCACCGCCAGGCCCGCGTCGCGCGCGTGCCCCTCGGTCAGGCCGATGGCGGCGACCTGGGGGTCGGTGAAGATCACGCGCGGCGAGCGCGGCCCGCTCTGCGCCATGCGCGCGGACTCGTCACCGTCGATGACGAGGCTCGCGATGCGGGCCTCGTACTTGCCCATGTGCGTCAGCAGCGCGCAGCCGTTGACGTCGCCGATCGCGTAGAGCCAATCGTGGCCGCGTACGCGCATCCGGTCGTCGACCGGCACGTACTCGCCGGGCTCGAGGCCGACCGTCTCCAGCCCGACGTCGCCGGTCGCCGGGCGCCGGCCGACGGCGACCAGCAGCTCGTCGCCGGTCAGCTCGCGGCCGTCGTCGAGCGTGAGCGTCACCGCGCCGCCGGCTTGCGGCCGCGCCACCGCGGCGACCCTCACGCCGCTGCGGATCGTCACGCCGTGCTCGGCCAGCGCTGCGCAGATCGCCTCGCCCGCGAACGGCTCCTCGCGGGCGAGCACGCGCGGCCCGCCCTCGACGAGCGTCACCGCCGCGCCCAGCGATGCGTAGGCCTGCGCCATCTCGACGCCCACCACGCCGCCGCCGAGCACGAGCAGGCGCGCAGGCACGGTCCGGCTCGTCGTCGCCGCGCGGTTCGTCCACGGTTGCGCGTCGGCGAGCCCGGGGATCGGCGGCATCACAGCGTCGCTGCCCGTCGCGATGACGACGGCGCGGCGGGCGTGCAGCTCCTCGTTTCCCGACCCGCACGACCCGCTCGCCGGCCAGCCGGCCGTGGCCGCGCACGAGCGTGATGGCGTGCTGCTCGAGCCACGGCAGCTGCGCCGAGTCGTCGAGATCGTGGACGACCTCGTCGCGGCGGCGCAGGACGGCTTCGGCGTCGAGCCCGTCGCCGACGGCCTCGCGCACGCCCGGCACGCGCCGTGCCTCGGCGAGCAGCTCGGCCGGGCGGAGCAGCGCCTTGGACGGCATGCACGCATAGAAGGAGCACTCCCCGCCGACGAGGTGCGCCTCGACGATCGCCGTGGCATGGCCGCGATCGGCCGTGCGGCCCGCGAGCACCTCGCCGGCCGGCCCGGCGCCGATCACGATCACATCGAATTCGCGCGTGTCCATCGGTCGCTGGAGCCTACGCCCAGCGTTCCGCGGGCGCCGATCCTCGCGGCGGCCCTGGCCCGAACGCCGCGCGGCTATAATCCGCCACCTCGCGGATGTAGCTCAGTTGGCTAGAGCGTCTGCTTGCCATGCAGAAGGTCGAGGGTTCGAGTCCCTTCATCCGCTTGTCAAGGAAAGTCCTGTAAATCCGGGCGTTTCATGCTCCCGCGCTCGTCTTCGTGTAGCAATCCGAGTACCGATCGGGCTTGGGAAAAGGCCCGAGATGGGGCCCTCCAGCCCGAGCTGTAGCGCGCTGTAGATGCGGGCGAAGGCCCCATCCCAGAAGGTTCATACAGCCCCATGAGTACGGACGTCACCAGATAGTCCGCTGGCAATGTGAACCGTGCACGTCCTTGCGCTTGACATCGGTGGCTCGTCCGTCAAGAGCGCTGTGTTCGACCTCCAAGGCGCCACGCGGAAGGCGGGACACCGGCGCGCGCCTTCACGCACGCCGAGCTGTGAGCGTCACTGCACAACGCGGCACGTCACGCACGCAAACGACGGCGGTCGCAGCGGCGCGGCGCCGCTGGTCGGCGCCGCCCCCGCCGCGCCGCGCTGAGATCAGCGAACGTCCCCCGTCACGACAGGCGCCGGTACCGGCTGGGCCGCCACCGCGATCCCGCCGCGCAGGGCTGCGGCGGAGGTCAGGCGTCCGAGCACGTCGAGCCCGTGCAGCACGTGGCCCCACGCCGGCGGCATGTCCCCCTTCGGGACGAACCGCCACCGCGCACTGTGCCGCCGCGCCAAGCCCGCCGCGCGCAGCAGCCCGTCGAGCTCGTCGGCATCGACGAAGCGATCGGTCGACAGGTGGCGGGTGTCGAGGCCCAGCTGCGGGGCGATCGTGCGATACCAGCAGTAGCCGCCGTTGGGCGTGAGGCAGACGAAGGTCCCGTCGCACCGCAGGACCCGCCGGACCTGCGCCAGCACGCGCGCCTTGTCGAGCATGTGCTCCAGCGAGCCGACGCACAGGACGACGTCGACGCAGCGATCGGTGACCGTCGCGAGCTCCTCGGCCGGATCCACGCGCAGCTCGATCCGCCCGCCCACCGCCGACGCATCGGCAGCGCGACGCGCGACGCGGACCATCTCGGGCGAGATATCGGTTCCGAGTGCTCGCTCGAACGTCGGCGCGAGCGCGATCAGGTGCATCGCGGTGCCGCAGCCGATCTCGAGCAACGTGCCGCGGCGCGCGCCGCCGAGCAGGTGCTCGACGATCGACAGCCGGTAGCCCAGCAGCCGCTGCGCGTGACCGTGAGCGTGGGCGTAGGCCGCGGCCTGCCCGTCGAAGTGGCGTGTCAGCTCATCCGGACCGGCGATCGACGCCGTGACGAGGGCCGGCCGGCGCACGGTGCTCAGTGGTGCGGCTCCTCATGCGGCGACGGCTTCGCCGGCTGTGTCGGCGGGAGCGTGCCCGGCGGCGGGGTGATGGGAACGCTCGCGTTCTTGCGCACCTGGACGGTCGCCATCATCCCGAAGTCCTCGTGATCGAGGATGTGGCAGTGAAAGACGAACCAGCCGTCGAAGTCGGTGTACCGGTTGCGAATGACGACCGTGCCGTCGACCGTCTTGCCTTTGATCGTGCGCTGCTTGGGGATGATGACGACATCCTGCGTGCCGTTCGCAGGGTACGGCTGGCTGTTGACGCGCATGACCTGGAAGTCGTTGACGTGGATGTGGAAGGGGTGATCGTCGGTCGTCTTGTTGATGAGCGTCCACTCCTCGACCTCTCCGAGCACCGGAGCGGCGGCCGGCAACTCGTCCGGATGAAAGAGCCTGCCGTTGATCGCCGGCTTGAAGCCCTGTCCGGGCAGGTAGGAGAAGCGGAACGTGTACTTGCGGTCGACCTTGTAGCGCCGCAGGTCGTGCCTGGGCGCCATGTGCCTGGGCGGCCGGGCGACGGGCTGAACCGGTGCGGCGGCGGTCACCCTCACCTGTGCGATGTTCATGGGCTTCGCCGGCACGTACGTCGGGGCGATGCGGCCCCGCTTGTCCGTCTCCGCGCTCTGGGCGTACGGCCGACTTTGCAGGAAGTAGGTCCCCGGCCGGCCGCCGAGGACGAGCACGTCGAAGCGCTTGCCCGGCGGCATGACCAGCCTCGAGCGCCGGGTCACGTTCCAGACCGGCGTTCCGTCCTCGGCGATGACGACGAAGTGGTGCCCCTGGAAGCCGACCTCGAAGAAGTCGTCGGAGCCGATGTTGGCCAGCCGCCAGAGCTCGTAGCGCCGGGACTTCATCGAGAACCTCGGCTTGTACTGGGTGCTGACCAGTCGCGTCGCGGTCGGCTCCCCCGGGTTGATGTTGTTCTGTCCGTTGATCTGGTTGCCGGTGACCTGCACGCTCTGCAGGGCGAGCTGGCGCTGCGGGATGCCGCGCAGGCGCTTGGGCAGGCGCCGTTCGAGGCCGTCGATGATGAGCATCCCCGCCAGCCCGCCCATCACCTGCTGGTCGCTGTTGCCGTGGAAATGCACGTGGTACCAGAATGTCCCAGGGGTCTGGTTGCGAGGCACTTTGACCCTGGAGCGATTGATGGAGTTCGGCTCGAACGTGCGAAAGACGTTGTCGCTGATGCCGAGCGGACTCACGTGCAGGCCGTGGTAGTGGATGTTCGCCCGCAGGTCGTCCTTGAACCCGGGAGGAGGCTTGACGGACTTCAGCTGGTTGTCGAAGCTGACCTTGATCGTCCCACCGGGCGCCACGTGGATCGTCGGGCCCTGCAGCCGGCCGTTGAACGGCGTCGCCTGCAGCGGCCTGCCGGAGACGAAGATCGTCTTGGTCGTGGCCGTCAGCTTGACGTCGACGACGCCGGCGGCGTTCGGCCGCAGCTGGAGGGGCTGCTTGAGCGCCTGGCCCGGCACCGGTTTCCACGCCTTCGGTGGTGCGGGTGACGGCGACGGCTCGGACGCGCTCAACATGCTCGATCCGGCCCATCCCACGAGCACAAGCGTCGTGGTCGCTGCGACGGTCAGCAGTGCCTTCGTCACTCTTCCCCACCTCACTCCACGAGTTACGGTCCTCGGGCGCGAAGCTACCACGCGCCGCAGTGCGCGTCCAGCATCACGCCGGTGTGTCGATAATTCGCTCGAGCTCGGCCAGATGTCGGATGGAGAAATCCGGACGATAGGAGCGATAGCGCCGCTCATGGTCACCCTGGGAGCTCAGCCCGACGTGGTGACAGGTCGACATGCCGGCGTCGCGGCCTCCGATCATGTCGCACGCCCAGCTGTCGCCGACGAACAGGACGCGATCCGCGGGCGCTCCGAGGCGCTCGATCGCGATGCGGAAGAGCTTTGGGTGCGGCTTGACGTACCCGACCTCTCCGGAGATCACGATGGGATCGAACAGGTCGGCGATCCCGAGCGCGGTCAGCGACCGGCGCAGCGTCGTCGCACACGGGTAGTTCGACACCAGGCCGACCGGCATGCGCCTGCCGATCCGGCGCACGGCGTCGGTGGCGTGCTCGTCGATCGCGAGCGATGCCAAGAACAGCTCCTGGTACGCACGATCGGCGTCCACGACGGCGCGATCGGCGGCGCAGAACGGGCGGCCGTAGCACTCCTGCAGTACGCGGCGCATCTGCTCGCAGGGCGTCAGCTCGCGCCTGTCCGGCGTCAGCGGAGCGGCGACGCAGACCCGGTCCATCACCGCGCCGAGCTCGCGCGCGTCGATCGGCCCGAGCGTCGACGTCAGGAACTCGGCAAGACCGACGTGGATCCGCTCGATCTGCGGGCGGTCGAACTGGACGACCGTGTTCGCGTAGTCGAGCAGGATGGCGTCGAAGCGGGCCATCTCCTCATGGTATGAGCGCCCTGCGCGCGCCGGCCCTCGCGCGCGCGTCAGGGCGTGTCGCGCAGCGGCCGCCGGTAGGCCGCCGCGGCGACGTCGTCCTCCCAGACGGTGACCTCGAGATCGTCGACGTTCGGCACATCGATCGAGAGCTGCGCGCTGAGGATCCTCGCGAAGTGCTCCACGCTGGGGTTCAGGCCTTCGAACTCGGGCAGGTCGTTGAGGGTGCGGTCGCGGTAGCGCTCGACGATCCCGTCCAGCAGCGCGTTGACATGGTCGATGTCGATGAGGTAGCCGTGGCTGTCGAGGGTGGGGCCCTGGTAGCGCGCCACGATCTCGTAGCGATGCGAGTTGAGCTCGTTCTCGCGCCCCCAGTCCCCGCCGACGAGGAAGTGCTGGGCGATCACCGCGCGCTTGACGATGACGCTGTACGTCGGCTGCCCGGTCGTCATGGCTGTCCTCCGATCGTGGTTCGCATGAGCTCCCGCAACCGCCGCCACCCGAGCACCTCGATGCCGAGCCCGCGCACGTGGCGCGCGAGCTCGTCGCTGCGAAACGTCTCGTAGTCGGCCACGCGCTGGCGCCAGCCGGGAACGATCGCGCGCAGCTCGGGCGTGTCCTGAGCGGGATGGATCATGAGGTACGTCAGGCCCGTGGGCAGGGTTTCGAACACCATCTTCGCGAGCGCCATCCAATCCGCGGTAGGGCCGCTGTGCGGCATCTGCAGCTGATGGTCGAAGACCGGCAGCCCCTGCTGCTCCCACGCTGCGATCGACGGCTCCCCGAGCGCCTGCACCCACCCCCGCTCGCGCGTCATCAGGACGGGCGTGCGGCGAGCGAACCCGAGATCGACGTACTCGGCGGACAGTGCGGGATGCAGCAGCGCGAACATGTGACAGTCGACGTGCGTGACGTCGATGCCGGCGGCGATCGCGCGGTCCACCTGCGCGTCGATCTCGCGTCGCAGCACCGCCGGCTCGATCGTCCCCCAGCGATCCTGGTTGCGATGGAAGTACCCCTCCTCGTCGAGCAGGCCACACCCGGCGTCGCGCGTGGAGATCGGCCCCCAGCGGTAGCGGTCCCACTCGCTGGTGAGGGTCAGGTGCACCCCCAAGTCGACGTCGCGGAGCACGCCGCCTCGCGCCGCGACCTCGGGAAACCAGGGGCACGGCACCATCGTGGCGCCCGACGACGTCACGCCCATCTCGGCCAGCTCGAAGAAGGCGTCGACCGTCGCGCCGCACATGCCGACGTCATCGGCGTGCACGACGACCGCGCGATCGCGCGCCGTCAGCCCGAGCGCCCGCAGCGCGGGGTTGTGCCTCACGGCGCCTGCCAGCGCATCGCGGTGTCGGACATCGCGTCACGCCTCGCTGCGCGCCACGATCAGGCGGTACTCGACGTCGCCGGCCCCGTGCAGGCGCTCGAGCGCGATCCCGCCGAGGAACGCCGAGACGATCGTGCGCGCTGCCGCCACGGGCAGCGCTCGGTGCAGCCGCGCGTACGTCCGCTCCAGGCGGTCGAGGTCGGTCGACGGGCGGATGTTCATGAGCGCGCTCAGGTTGTGTTCGGCGATGACGGTCAGGCCCGAGCCGTCGATCGCCGCGCGGAAGTCGTCGCGCGTGTGGTAGCGCGCGCAGCCCCAGTGCTCGCGCAGCAGCGCCGCCTCGGCGGGCCGGCCCTCGTCGAGCTCGCCGGTCGCCATGTCGTCGAGCACGAGCAGCAGCCCGCCCCGGCGTAGCGCGCTTGCCAGGTTGGCGAGCGAGCGCGGCAGGTCGGGGGAGTGGATCAGCGACTCGATCGCGACGACGGCGTCGTAGTCGCGCTGCAGCGGCGCGTCGTAGCTGCGCCGCCGGAACGCGCACGTGCCCGCGACCGCTCGCCGCCGCGCCTCGCGCTCGGCGACCTCGACCTGGACCTTGCTGAGCGTCACCCCTTCGTAGGAGCCGCCGACCCGGCCCTGCCAGTGGAAGATCGTCCCGCCGAATCCGCAGCCGGCGTCGAGCACGCGCGGCTGCGGCGCGAGGCCGGCCTCGTTCGCGGCCTCCAGCAGGCGCTGGTTGACGTACTGCAGGCCCGCGGCGCGTCCACCGTCGCCGTCGCCGTGGCCCGGCACGGCGAGCCACTTGTGCATCGTGAAGCCCGCGAAGCGGTCGCGGTAGGCGAGCCAGTTGGAGACCTGGACGTAGCGTGAGAGCCAGTCGTAGAACTCCGGGATGCGCTCGTGGGTGATCACGCGGCCGCCTGCTGCATCGCGCCGCGGGGCTCGGTGACGACCGAACGCAGAAACGCGCGCGCGTCGCCGAGCGACCGATCCCAGCTCGGGTGAAGCGCCGCACGGTCGCGGGCCGCCAGCGCCATGCGCAGCAGCCGGTCGCGGTCGCGCATGAGCAGCTCGATCCGGCGGGCCAGGCCAGCGGCGTCGCCGGGCTCGACGAGCAGACCCTCGCGTCCGTCCTCGACGACCTCCCGCGCGCCGCCTGCCGCGGTCGCGATCACCGGCACCCCCATCCGCATCGCCTCGAGGTAGGCGATGCCGAGCGCCTCGTAGGACGAGGGCACGGCGAGCACGTGCGATTGCGCCAGGAAGCCGGCGACGTCTGCGTTCGGCGCCTCGCCGGCGAGACGCACGTTGCCGGCAACGCCGGCGCGCGCGATGAGCCGGCGCACGCGCCTGACGTAGGCCGGGTCGGTCGTCAGGCTGCCGACGGCGGTGAGCCGCCAGCCATCCAGCGGCAGCCGGGCCAGCGCCTCGACGAGCACGTGCAGGCGTTTGCCCCGCACGACGTTCGCGACGCTGACCACGCGCAGCGGGCCACCCCGCCGCGCCCGTCTGACCACCTCGGACTCCGCCGCGCACGGCCCGAGGTGGTCGGCGGCGGGATGCGCGACCACCCCCGCGAGCCCCGGCCCCGCGAGCTGGTCGGCGGCGGCCCGGGTCGCCTCCGAGCAGAACACGGCGCCGTCGATGCCGCGCAGGTAGCGGCGCTCGGCGGCGGCGTAGAGCGAGCGCAGTCGTGCGTCGGCGTGCTCGCTGGAGCGCAGGAGGTGGACTATCGCGACGATCGGACACCCTCCCCCGGCGCGCAGGCGCCGGTTGGCGCGCAGCAGCGACGGGTGGTTGAGCTCGTCCTGGAGCAATAGGTCGTAGCGTCCGCGCGCGAGCCGCCGCGCGAGGTCCGGCGACAGGTTGTCGGCGAGGTGACGAGCGTAGTTGCGCCATGCGAGCGAGATGACCTCGACGTCATCGCCATGCGCCCTGAGGTGATCGGCGAGCCGGCTGTCGTAGAGGTAGCCGCCGGTGACGGTGTCGAGGCTGCCGTAGATCACCATGCCGATGCGCATCAGCCGGAGTGGGTGAACAGGACCTGGACCGCCTCGTGCGGGCGGCGGTCGAGCAGGTCGTAGGCGGCGGCGGCATCCGACAGCGCGAAGCGGTGGCTGATCAGGCGGCTGGGCTCGACCTCGGCCAGCATCGCCCACGCCAGCCGGCGACGTCGTGCGAAGCTCCAGCGCCCGGTCCGGCGCGGGTCGATCGTGCTCACCTGGCTGCTCGAAAGCCGGATGCGGCTGCGGTGAAACGCGCCGCCGAGATCAAGCGCGGCGCGTCGCTCGCCATACCACGAGCCGATCACGACGCGGCCGTCGAAGCCGGTGACGGCGATCGCCGCGTCGAGCGCGGCCGGATCTCCGGACAGCTCGTAGGTCAGGTCGAAGCCGGCCGGCTCGAGCTGCGCCGCGGAAGCGACGGCGCGCCGCGCTCCGACGGCGCCCGACAGCTCTCGGCGCAGCGGATGGGGATCGACCGTGACGAGGTCGCAGAGCGGAAAGCGCGCCAGCAGCGCGGTCGTGAGCAGGCCGACGACGCCCTGGCCGAACACCGCGACGTGCTCCCCGACGAGCGGGCGGCCGTCCATCAGCAGGGTCACGGCGGTCTCCATGCCGGCGAACAGTGCGGCGTGCTCGGGCGACAGCCCGTCCGGCACCGGCTCGAGCGCGGCCGCGGTCGCCACGAAGTGGCTCTCGTGCGGGTGCAGGCTGAAGACGATCCGCTCCAGCCACCGGGGGTCCGCGCCGGTGCCGGCCCCGACGACCCGGCCCACGCTGCAGTAGCCGTACTTGACCGGATATGCGAACCGCTGGGCCAGCGCGGGAATGCGCGCGTCCAGCGCCATCTCGGCCGGAACCTCGCCGCGGTAGACGAGCAGCTCGGTGCCCGCGCTGATCGCCGACACGAGCGTCTGCACGAGCAGCTCGTGCTCGGCGGGAGCGGGCATCGCCTCCTCGCGCACGGCCACCTCGCGGGGCGCGACGAAGAACAGCGACCGGCGGGCCTCAGATCCGCGCATCGACGAACCGCCGTATCGGGCCGCGCAGCTCGCGCAGCGCGTACCGGCGCACCCACCGCGAGCCGTCGATGTGCACGTCGTCGCGCAGCGCCTGCGCCACGAGGTCGAGGACGCCGCCGCGCCGCCCGGCGATGTTGCCGTGCACGTGCGGTCGCAGCTCGGACGGCTCGAAGCCGCGATAGTCGCCGTTGACGACGCAGGTCGTGCCGCACGCCATCGACTCGACGAGCGCGAGGCCGAACTCCTCCGCCGGTGAGGCGCAGACGTACAGCCGCGCGCGGTTGGCGAGCGCGGCGAGCTCCTCGGCCGGCGTCCAACTGCTGCACGCGCCGGGATCGTCTCGGTCGACGATGCTCGACATCACCGCCGTCCCGTCGACGTGCCGCAGGACCTGGCGGCAGTACTCCACGTCGCCCGCGCCGCCGGCGAGGTGGAGGGGCACGCCGTAACGCTCGAAGATCGTCTCCCGGTAGCGCGACACGAGCTCGAGCTGCCCCTTCGTCGGATCGATCCGGCCGACGGCGAGCACGATCTCCTCGCCGGTGCGCTCGCGGCGAAACACGGTGTCGTCGTAGGAGCCGCCGACGAGCAGGACATCGGCATCCTCCTCGGCACACCGGTGCGAGAGGATGCCCCGGAACGGGTGGCGCGGCACGTCGGGATGCGGGTAGGCATTGGTCAGGCAGAAGCACGGCCAGCGCGCCGTCAGCCGGCGGGTGGAGGGGGTGTCCTTGAAGCCGATGAACAGGCTGAACGCGAAGTCGTCGTCGTCGAGGAGGCGGTCGAGCTCGTCGCCCGTGGCCGCGACGTGCCCGGCGCGATACAGCGCGGTGGGCCTCCAGTCCCCGCGCGCGGCGTGCAGAAAGCAGGTCTCGAGATCCCCGAAGACGCCGTCGACGTAGTCGCGCACGAGCCGCTCGCACCCGTCGCGAACCACCGGATAGGGATTCGCAGTGGAGACCAGCAGCGCCCGGCTGCTCACGAAGCGAGTCTGCCGACGAACATCATGCCGTCGCCGATCGAGTGGTACAGATGCGAGCCGAAGCGCACCGACTCGTCGACGGACAGGATCGACGGACCCGAGAACGAGTTCACGCCGGGACCGATGATCATCGGCGAGAGGTGCAACTGCAGCACGTCGATGTTGCCCTCGGCGAGGAACGACGACGTCGTCGTCGCGCCGCCCTCGATGTACACCGTCAGGATGCCGAGGTCATACAGCGCGGCGAGGATCGCGGTCGTCGAGATGCGGCCGTCCACCCTCGGCAGGACGACGTGCTCGGCCTGCGCCGCGCTCGGACCGACGTCGTCGTCGATCAGGACGATCGCCCCCGGCCCGGCGTGCTCGAGGCAGGTGATGTCGCCGGCCGCGCCGAGGACGATGCGGACCGGGTCGGCCCCGTCCGCGTGGCGCACCGTCAGCGCAGGCCGATCGGTGTGCAGGGTGCGCGCGCCGATGAGGATCCCGTCGCAGAGGGCGCGCATGCGATGGGCGTGTACGCGGTTCTCGTCGCATCCGATCCAGCGAGCGTCGCCGCACTGCGTGGCGATCCGCCCGTCGAGCGATTGAGCGAAGTGGCTGACCGCGAACGACCGGCCGAGCGCACGCGCCCGTAGCGGCGCGAGGCAGTAGGGGAGGTAGAGCTCGAGCAGCGCCGCCACGCCGGCCGGCGCGTCGCCGCCGACGAGCCGGCGCAGCACGATCACGTCCTCCAGGCGGTAGCGGGTCTCGCCCGGCGCGGGCAGGGGGAGGTCGTCGCATCCGTCGGGCTCGAGGATGACCGTGACGGGCCAGCCGTCGCCGGTTGCCGGCGAGGCGGGGTCCAGCGAGACCCGCGGACGCTCGCCGATCACCAGCGAGCAGCTCCTCAGGGGACCGCGGTGGGCCCGGATGCGCTCGGTGAGCAGCGTCAGCGCCCGCCAGCCCATCGTCGTCGCAGCATCGGGCTGCGCGCCTACGGTCGTGGTCATGGCGCCGTCTGTACCGGAAGGTGACCCATGCGCGAGCGCTTGGCGAAGAGGTAGCTGCGGTTGTGGTCGGTCGTCGGCACGACCAGCGGTATGCGCTCGACCACGTGGATCGGCGACGCATCCAGCGCCGCGATCTTCGTGGGGTTGTTCGTGAGCAGGCGGACGCTCGTGATCCCGAGGTCCTGCAGGATCGCGACGGCGCCGCCGTACTCGCGCTCGTCGGCAGCGAAGCCCAGGTGCAGGTTGGCGTCGACCGTGTCCAGGCCGCCGTCCTGCAGGTTGTACGCACGAAGCTTGTTGAGCAGGCCGATCCCACGACCCTCCTGGCGCAGGTAGATCAGCACGCCGAACCCCTCCTGGCCGATCATCTGCAGCGCCACCTCGAGTTGCACCCCGCAATCGCAGCGCTGCGAGGAGAAGACGTCTCCCGTCATGCATTCGGAGTGGATGCGCACGATCGGCGTTGCGCTCGCCCCGTTCGCAGTGCTCTGCGCGTCGGCGGACGCGCCCATGATCAACGCCAGATGCGGGTGAGCCGACCCGCTCTCCGTGTACGCGCGCAGCAGGAACTCGCCGAACTCGGTGGGAAGCCTCGTCTCGACCGACCTCGTCAGCACGCCCGCCTCGCGCTCACGTCGCGCTGCGTAGGCGACGGAGAGCGCGGCCTGAGGCTAATGACACCACGCACGCGCATGCCTGCGATCCGCGACGGCCGGAGCATCGTCACGACCCGCCCGCCCCACCCCGGCCGCTGAGTACATCACGCGCGAACCTACGACGTTCTCCTCCGTCTTGCAAGGCGCGGCGCCGATTTGAGTGAGCCGCGCCTGC
The DNA here is from genome assembly GCA_963825485.1 of uncultured Actinomycetes bacterium. Lineage (GTDB taxonomy): Bacteria > Actinomycetota > Thermoleophilia > Solirubrobacterales > Solirubrobacteraceae > CADCVQ01. The sequence goes on along the minus strand of CAWGTK010000025.1, from coordinate 113,049 downwards.
ACCATGTGCAGAACCGCCCACGCCCCGCGAGCCGGCACCGGTGAAGCCGGCCGGGTCGAGCTATGCACGCCCACGTGCAGAACTCGACCAGGCCGACGCTCCCCGGCCGGCAGCGTCGGCCCGCTCGTCCGGCCGGCATCGATCCCGCCCGATGGATCGCGCCGCTCGTCGACGGTCCAGACGGCAGGCAGCTCCAGCAGATGTCGGCATTGCAGGAATCGCCGAATGCACCAGTAAGGTACGAGTGGTGTCTATAACTCTGACGCAGTTGCGCAGCTTCCTCGCCGTCATGCGCGGCGGCTCGGTCACCGCCGCCGCCGACGAGCTCGTCGTCACGCAGCCGTCCGTGTCGGCCGCCGTGGCGGCGCTGTCGCGCGAGCTTGGCACCCCCGTCACCGAGCGCGAGGGCCGGGGAATCCGCCCGACCGCCGCCGGCACCGCGTTCGCGCCGTTCGCCGCCGACGTCATCGGCCTGCTCGAGGAGGGCCGGCGCGCCGCGCGCGAGGCGGCCCACCTCGCCGACCGCCGCCTGCGCCTGGCCGCCGTGACGACCGCGGCGGAGTCCTTCGTGCCGCCGCTCATGCGCGCCTTCTCCCAGAGCAACGACTCGATCGGCATGACGCTCGCCGTCGGCAACCGCGAGCAGGTCCTCGACATGGTGCTCGATCACCGCGCCGACGTGGCGATCGGCGGGCGCCCGCCACGCGACCCGCGCGTCCAGGCGTCGCCGATCCTGCCCAACGACTTCGTGCTCATCACCGCGCCCGACGATCCGCACGCCAGCGGCGGCGCGGTCGACGGCGCCGAGCTCGAGCGCCGCGTATGGCTCATGCGCGAGTCGGGCTCGGGCACGCGCGTCGTCAACGAGGAGTTCCTCGCCGCGTCGGCGCTCGAGCCGCAGACGCTGACGCTCGGCTCCAACGGGGCGATCAAGCAGGCGGCGCGCGCCGGCCTGGGGATCGCGTTCATCTCGCGCGCGGCCGTCGCGCTCGAGCTCGACAACGGCCTGCTCGCCGCGCTGCCGGTGCGCCACCGCCCGGCGTCGCGGCGCTGGTATGCGATGTGCTCGACCGTCGGCCCGCGCCGGGCCGCCGTCGAGCGCTTCATGACGTTCGCCGCGTCGGCCACGGCGCGCGAGGCGCTGGCCGATGCCTCCGGAGCCCGCTCGAAGTAGCGCCTCCCCTCACCGCGACTCGCCGCGCCCGCCCACCCGCGCGCTCAGAGGCTGAGCGCGTGCAGCCGCCAGCGCAGCAGAGCGGCCTAGTGCTGCGTCGCCGCGGTCGCCGGCGGCTTGGCCTCAGCCTGGTCGGCGCGCGTGCCGTCGCCACCGAGCGCCACGGTGGCGCGTGCCGTGACGAGGTGGTAGAGCACGATGACCTGGACGATCGCCAGCGACTCGGAGCGATGCAGCTCCGTGCCGACGGTGAACTCGCCGAGGCGCTCGGAGCGCAGGTGGCTGGCGAAGTGCATCCGCGCCCAGACGGACTCCTCGAGCTCCGAGCCGCGCGCCGGATCGATGTCGCCGGGCACGTACAGCGTCTGCTCGGTCTCGCTCTCCTCGACGCGGATGCTCGTGCCGTCCTCCTCGGAGAACTCCGACAGGTCGGGATGCTCGATGCCCTTGCGCAGCACGATCTCGGCGTCGAGGTGCTCCTGGTCGCCGCGCTTGCCGGGCTTGAAGGAGACCACGATGTCCGACCAGCGCTGCTGCGGGCGGATGTACAGCTCGGAGTCCGCCTCGCGACGGTCGAGCTCCTCGAGCACCTGATCGGTCGTGTACCCGCGTCGCGAGCAGTCGCGCTGGACCTTCCAGGCGCGGCGCAGCTCCTCGGGCGGCGCGAGGAAGACGCGCACGTCGTAGCACGTGCGCAGCTCCTCGGTGTGGTAGCCCAGCAGCCCCTCGATCAGCGTGAACTGCTTGGGCTGCGTGTAGACCGGCGGCCCGAACGTGCCGTCCTTGTGCTGGTAGACGGGCTTGAGGATCGCGTTGCCGGCCCGCAGCTCGGCGAAGTGGCGCTCCATGATGTCGACGTAGTTGCAGTCCGGGTGCAGCGGCGTGATGTTGTGCTCGGCGCGCTGACGGCGGTCGTAGCGGTGGTAGTCGTCGGCCGCCACGTGCGTGACGTTGTTCTCGCCGAGCATGCGGACCAGGCCGCGCGACAGCGTCGTCTTGCCGGTCGCTGAATCGCCGACGATGCCGAGGATGATCGGACGGGGCACGGAGTCTCCTCGAACTAGCTCTGGTTCCCGGGGGCGTTCTTCTTGCCGCCGTTGGAATCCGCCTTCTCGTCCTCGGGCGACTCGCCCTCTTCGTCTCCGAACAGCGAGCTCGCAAGGATGTCCTCAGCCTTGATCGTCATGAGGTCCTCCTTGCTCAGGTCGTCGCGGTCGTCGTACAGGCGCCCGGCCTGACGCATGCGCGCGCGATCGATCGCGTTGCGGATGCTGCGCCCGTAGGCGAAGCGCGGCCGCTCCAGACGACGGTTGATGTACTCCTCGAACGCCTCGCGCGCCTCGGGCTCGAACTTGTACTCCTGCTGCTCCATCATGAGATCGGCGATCTGCACGAGCTCGTCCGGCGTGAAGTCGGGGAAGTGCAGGTGGTGGGCGACGCGCGAGCCCATGCCGGGGTTGGAGCGAAAGAACGTCTCCATCCGGTCCTTGTAGCCCGCGAGGATGACGACGAGGTCCTCGCGCTCGGTCTCCATGACCTGCAGCAGGATCTCGATCGACTCCTGGCCGTAGTCGCGCTCGTTCTCGGGGCGATAGAGGTAGTAGGCCTCGTCGATGAACAGCACCCCGCCCTTGGCGCGCTTGAGCACGTCGCGCGTCTTGGGCGCCGTGTGGCCGACGTACTGCCCGACGAGGTCGTCGCGCGTGACGGAAACCACCTTCGGCTTGTCGATGTAGCCAAGCCGATGGAGGATCTCCGCCATCTTCAGCGCGACGGTGGTCTTGCCGGTCCCGGGGTTGCCGGTGAACGTCATGTGCAGCGATGGACGTGACGACTCGAGCCCTGCCTCGCGGCGAAGCTTGTCGATGACCAGCAGCGCCGCCATCTCGCGGATGCGCTCCTTGACAGGACCGAGACCGACGAAATCCTTGTCCATCTCCGCGAGCACCGCCTCGACGGCGTCTGCGCCGTCGGGGATGTCGTCGAGCTTCTCGGGCAGGGTCTCGAGCGTCTGCGCCATCAGTCTGCCGACTTACCGTTCGACTTGCCCTTGGACGCGCTGATGATCGGCGCGAGCTCGCCGCCCTCGCCGCCATAGCGCTCGCCGGCAGGCGTGTTAAGGCCGGCGTACGAGTGGATCGTGTAGCGGATCATGCGGTCGTGGGACTCCTGACGCTCCAGGCGGAAGCCGGGCTCGTGCTCCGGGCGGTTGACGATGAACGACATCGCCGACGTCTGGCGCCCGAGCGAGCGGTCGTACGCGACGACCTTGACGTAGAGGTGCGAGTGCGCCTCGCGGCACGCACGCACGTCGCGCATCGCCACGTCGGAGTCGTCCTCGTCGAGGTCGAACATCGGCGGCGACCACATGTCCCACAGCCCGTTGCGCGGGTGCGGGTCGTCGGTGTACTCGACCATGATCGACCAGTTGTTGGAGAGCGCGTACTTGATCTGCGCCTCGATCTGCTCGTCGGTCAGGTCCGGCAGGAACGAGAACTGTCCTTGTGTGAGTCTCATGTCTTGTCTCTCCCCTACGCCGACGTCGGCGTGACTTCGACGTCAGCCGTGTCGGTCGAGGTGTAATCGAACGTGATGTCCTTCCAGACCTCGAGCGCAGCGTTGAGCTCGGGGCAGCCCTTGGCGGCCTCGACGAGGATGTCCGGACCCTCCTCGTAGTAGTCGCGACCCTCGTTGCGGGCCTGGATGATCGCCTCGACAGCGGTGCGGTTGGCGCTGGCACCCGCCGCGATGCCCATCGGGTGGCCGATCGTGCCGCCGCCGAACTGCAGGATCGAGTCCTCGCCCAGGTAGTGCAGCAGCTGGTGCATCTGGCCGGCGTGGATGCCGCCCGAGGCGACCGGGAAGACGCCCGGCAGCGAGGCCCAGTCCTGGTCGAAGTAGAGCCCCTGCTGGAGATCCTTCTCGGTGTAGCCGTCGCGCAGGGTCTTGTAGTACCCCATGATCATCGCCGGGTCGCCCTCGAGCTTGCCGACGACGGTGCCCGCGTGGACGTGGTCGACGCCGAGCAGGCGACACCACTTCGCGATGACGCGGAACGACACGCCGTGCGTCTTCTGGCGCGTGTACGTACCGTGGCCGGCGCGGTGCAGGTGCAGGATCATGCCGTTGGCGCGGCACCAGTTCGACATCGAGCTCATCGCCGTGTAGCCGACGGTGAGATCCTGCATGATGATGACCGAGCCGACTTCCTTGGCGAACTCGGCGCGCTCGTACATGTCCTCCATCGTCGCTGCGGTGACGTTGAGGTAATGGCCCTTGACCTCACCCGTGGCGGCCTGCGCGCGCTGCACGGCCTCCATGACGTGGATGTAGCGGTCACGCCAGCGCATGAAGGGCTGCGAGTTGATGTTCTCGTCGTCCTTCGTGAAGTCCAGACCGCCGCGCAGCGCCTCGTAGACGACGCGGCCGTAGTTCTTCGCCGAGAGGCCGAGCTTCGGCTTCGTCGTCGCGCCGATGAGCGGGCGACCGAACTTGTCGAGGTACTCGCGCTCCATCGTGATCCCGTGCGGGGGGCCCGGGAAGGTCTTCACATAGGCGACGGGGACGCGCATGTCCTCGAGGCGCAGCGCCTTGAGCGGCTTGAAGCCGAACACGTTGCCGATGATCGAAGACGTGAGGTTGGCGATCGAGCCCTCTTCGAAGAGGTCGATGTCATAGGCGATGAGCGCGATGTACTGGCCCGGGGTGCCCGGGACCTCCTCGACGCTGTAGGCCTTGGCCTGGTAATGCTCGTAGGACGTGAGCCGGTCGGTCCAGACGACGGTCCAGGTCGCGGTCGACGACTCACCCGCGACAGCCGCGGCTGCCTCGATCGCGTCGACGCCCTCCTGCGGGGTGATCCGGAAGGCGCAAAGGACGTCGGTGTCCTTGGGCTCGTACTCCGGATCCCAATAGCCCATCTCGGCATACGGCGTGACGCCGGAGTCCCAGCGGCTCTTGGTCTTCTTCTTTCCGTCCTTCTCAGTGGTGCTCATTCCATCCTCTCTCGGTGTGCGCTCCTTGCGACACTACCCGGTCGACCCAAAGATATAAAGCAAAAGAATGACCGTTTTGCATAGCTTTCAGGTCATGTGTGAAGCTGCACGGGTTCTGGCACGGCGGCGCTCGGGGCGGCGGTCAGCAGCGCGGCGCCGCCGACCGTCTCGCTCAGCCGGCCGACGACATCGACGATCGACTCCTGCGCGCAGAAGGCGATATCGGACTCCAGGCCCTCGCGCCGCAAGCCGACCGCACCGCCGCTGGCCTCAAGCGCCTCGATGGCATTGGGGTACGCCGCGGCGAGGGCTTCGGCGATCCGCGCGGCGTCGGTGCGCTCCCCGTCGAGCTTGGCGCTCAGGCGCCCCGCGAGGTAGACGTCCTCCATGCTCACGCGTCCATCGGTACCCGCACAGACGAGCAGGACGTCCTCGCGGCCGGCCAGCAGGGCGAGGACCGCGCCCATGTTCAGCAGCGACGCGACGAGCACCTCGTCGGCGGACGCGGCGGCCGCGACGATCGCCGGCGCCCCGTTCGTCGTGGCGAGCACGAGCTCGGCACCGCGCGGCTGGAGCGTCTCCTCGGGCGAGTTGCCCAGGTCGAAGCCCGGCGCGCGAGCGCAGCCCACCTCGCCGGCCAGCGTGCGATCGGGCGTACGCAGCGCGGTCGCCTCGTCGATGCTGCCGGCGACGAGCACGCGCGCATAGCCGGAGGCCAGCGCGAGCGTGATCGTGGAGGTCGCGCGCAGGACGTCGATGACGACCGCCGTTGCAGCGGGGCGGACGGTGGTGCCAAGGAAGGCGACGTCGATCATGAGCGCTGAGTTCGGCCGCGCGGCGCCTGCCGTCGGAGCCTAGACAGTGGAACGCACTCCCGCGGCGTACCGCTCGGCCATTTCCTCGAGCGGCATCGGCGTGTAGTCGCCGGCGTGGCCGGCCATGCCGAGCTCCTGCATGCGCTGCATGCAGATGAGCTTCTGGCCGGCGCGGGCGGCCTTGCCGGCACCACGCGGATCCCAGTCGCCCGGGTTGTCCTGGTAGTGCTCGCGCATGAACGCGGTGATGGCGAGGCGGCCATCGGTGTCGATGTTGACCTTGCGCACGCCGTGCTCGATGCCGCGCTGGATCGCGTGGATCGGTACGCCGAAGCCGGCGTCGACCTCGCCGCCCGCGGCCTTCAGGCGCTCGACGATGTCCTTCGGGACGCTCGAGGAGCCGTGCATGACGATGTGCGTGTCGGGCAGGCGGCGGTGGATGTCCTCGATGATCTCCATCGCCAGGATGTCGCCGTCCGGCTCGCGCGAGAACTTGTAGGCGCCGTGGCTCGTGCCGATCGCGACGGCGAGCGCGTCGACGCCGGTGCGCTCGACGAACTCCTCGGCCTGGGCGGGATCGGTCAGGCAGATCTGGCCGGAGCCGACGCCGTCCTCCATGCCGCCGAGCGTGCCGAGCTCGCCCTCGACCGTGACGCCGCGCTCGTGCGCGTAGTCGACGACCTGCTTGGTGACCGCGACGTTGTCCTCGAAGTCCAGCGGCGTCTTGGCGTCCTCGGCGAGCGAGCCGTCCATCATCACGCTCGTGAAGCCCAACTCGATCGCGCTGACGCAGGTCTCCGGCGAGTTGCCGTGGTCCTGGTGCAGGGCGACGGGGATGTCGGGGTAGGTCTCCGCCGCCGCCAGCATCATGTGGTAGAGGAAGCGGTCGCCCGCGTAGGAGCGCGCGCCACGCGACGCCTGCACGATCACCGGCGACTGGGTCTCCTGAGCGGCCTCCATGATCCCCTGGATCTGCTCCAGGTTGTTCACGTTGAAGGCCGCGACGCCGTAGCCGCCGGCGGCGGCCTCGTCGAGCAGCTGTCGCATGGTCACGAGCGGCATATGGTCATCCTCCGGAGTGGGTGTCTGGTGAGGGGGTGCTCTCGACGATCCGGCGGTAGGAGCCGGGCCGGACGATCAGCGACTGGGTGGAGATCCAGCCGGCGTCGGTGCGTCGCGGCGCGTCGAGCATCGTGCCGCCGGTGATGCCGCAGGCCGCGAAGATGGCGGGACCGCGGATGAGATCGTCGACGCCGAGGATCTCCTCGAGCGAGATGCCCGCGGCGATGATCGCCTCGCGTTCGTCGTCACGCTGCGGCGCGAGCCGGGTCTGCATGCCGCCGCCGAGCACCTTGACGGCGCAGGCGGCCATGATGCCCTCAGGCGTGCCGCCGACACCGAGCAGCATGTCGACGCCGGTGCCCGGCAGCAGCGCGAACATCGCGCCCGCGACGTCACCGGCGCTGGGCATGATCACGGTGACGCCCAGCGCGCGCAGCTCCTTGGCGAGCTCGACGTGGCGCGGCTTGTCGAGCAGCATCACGCGCATGTCCTCGACGGGCTTGCCGAGGGCGGCGGCGACGCTCTTGACGTTCCACTCCGAGCTCTCGCGCAGATCGATCGCGTCGCGCGCGCCGCGGCCGACGACGAGCTTGTCCTGGTAGTGGCCGGGGCCCGGCGACCACAGGCAGCCGTCGCCGGCGAAGGCGATCGTCGTCAGCGAGCCGGGCAGGCCGTTGGCGCACAGGTCGGTGCACTCGACGGGGTCGACGGCGATGTCGAAGCGCGGGCCGTCGCCATCGCCGAGCTGCTCGCCGTTGAAGAGCATCGGGGCGTTGTCCTTCTCGCCTTCGCCGATGATGACTGTGCCGAGTCCCTTGGTCTCGCCGAGCACCTGGCGCATCGCCTCGGTGGCGGCGCCGTCGGCAGCCTTGCCGTCACCGGAGCCTGCGTGCTTGTACGCGGCCAGCGCGGCGGCGCGGACGGCGCGGAGCGCCAGCTGCTCCAGGCTCGCCGGCAATTCCGCGGCGTGAGCAGGGCTGATCGGTTCCTCGACGAGGGACATGGCTACATCCTGGCCTTCGCTGACATTGGATTCAAGCGAAATGTTCGGCACTTTCCTATGGATTTGTTCTATACCCGACAGCGCCCGTCCTTGTATCTTCGCACTCGAGTGCTGTTTCGCCAGGCGACCGATGGCGACCTCGGCTGCGCGTCGTACGTCGCCGGCGATGTCGGCGCCGGGGTGACGGCGGCTGTGGGGCGAGCCTCCTGGCGCGGTATGGCGCGCGGCGGGTGGTGCACGTGGTCGGCGGTGGTGTGCAGACGTGGGCGCGGGCGGGCGGCGTGCTCGCGACTTCGGGGTGAGCGTGTTGGTGCGCTGGCGGTGTGGGGTGTCCGGCGTCCGGCAAACGGCTTCTTTGAGGGAGTCAGCTCGTGGGGGTGTGAGCGTTTGTTCCGGGGCCGGCGTGCGGGGGGAGCGTGGCGCGTAGGTGTTCGTAGCGAACAGAATCCCGCCACGCTTCGGCTCGCGAGGGGAGCGTGGCGCGTAGGTGTTCGTAGCGAACAGGATCCCGCCACGCTTCGACTCGCGAGGGGCGCGAACGCGGGTCGGGTCGGGTTATGCACCTGAGGCGGGCATGGCTCGACCCGGCCTGCGAAAGGCGCGGCGGTCCGCACCCGCTGGCGGCCGACTCGCCTTCAGAGATGCTGTTTTAGCGCCGGCGATCAGCGGGGGTCATCGCGAAATCCTCTATCTGCGCGACGCTGGCGTCGCGACCCACCGGGCGTGAGTCGCTATTTCTCCCACCAGTCGCCGCGCTTCTCGCGGTAGCGCTTCAGGCGGCGCAGCAGCCACTCGAGAGTGGTCTGCAGGCGCTCGAGGACGACCTCCTTGGCGAGCGCGATGGCGTTGAGCGGCTTGGCCTCCGCGGGCGCGGTCGCCACGGGTGCCGCGCCGTCTACGGCCGGCGCGCCGTCCGGCGCATCCGCACCGGTGCCGCGCGCCGGGTCCCCCATCAGCCGCGCAGTTCCTCGAGCGCGGCCGGCGTGTCTACGTCGGCCGGCGAGCAGAGGTGGCTGCACTCGATCGGGTAGGCGCCGATCGCCTGCAAGACCTCGCGCGCGCCGACGTCGCCGTGCAGCCCGGCGATCCGGTCGAAGTACTCGCGCCCGAGCACGACCGGGTGGCCGGGCAGACCGTCGTAGATCGCCCGCGCCCGGGCTTGCGTGCCGTAACGCTCCGCCAGCTCGGCGAACTGGGCGATCACCGCCGGCGTGATGCGCGGCATGTCGCCGAGCGTCAGCACCGCGGCATCGGCGTCGGCCACCGCCTCGATGCCGCAGCGCAGCGACGCCGCCTGTCCGTCGGCCCAGTCGGCGCACACGACGGGCTCGGCGGCGCCGAAGTCGACGCCGGCGAGGATCTCGTCCGCCCGCGCGCCGAGCACGACGACGACGCGCTCGATCGCGGGGACGTCCTGGACCGCGCGCAGGGCGTGCTCCAGCAGCGGGATCCCGTCGAGCTCGGCCAGCTGCTTGGCGCCGGCGCCGAAGCGCGACCCGGATCCCGCCGCCAGAACGACGCCTGCGATCACGCGGCGCTCGCCGTGGTCAGCGCGCGCCGGGTCAGCACCCGCGCGAGGTGGCGCTTGTAGTCCGGCGTGGCGTTGAGGTCGCCGAGCGGGCTCGTGCCCTCGGCGGCGAGCTGCGCCGCCGCCTCGATGTGCTCGGCGTCGCACGGCTGCCCGCGCAGCGCGTCCTCCGCCGCGCTGGCTCGCAGCGGCGTCGAGGCCATGTGCGTCAGGCCGATGCGGACGTCCTCGCAGACGCCGTCGGTCACCTTCACCAGGGCGCAGACGCCGACCATCGCCCAGTCCTCGGCGCGGCGGTTGAACTTCTCGTAGCCGTAGCCGTAGCCGGCCAGCGACGGCAGCCGCACCTCGGTGAGCACCTCGCCGTGCTGCACCGCGGTCGTGAGGTAGCCCTCGAACATGTCGGCGGCCGCGACCTCGCGCTCGCCGTCGGGTCCACGCAACGTCACCGAGCCGTCGTAGGCGAGCAGCGTCGCCGGCAGGTCGGCCGCGGAGTCGCCGTGTGCGAGCGAGCCGCCGATCGTGCCGCGGTTTCGCACCTGCTGATCGGCGATCTTCGTGGCGACGGCGCTGACGAGCCCCATGTCCTCGCGGGCCTGCAGCTCGCAGTGCCGGGTCAGCGCTCCGATCCGGAACGAGTCGTCGCCCGTCTCGATCCCGCGCAGCTCGTCGAGCTTGCGCATGTCGACGAGCAGGCTCGGCGCGGCGAACCGCAGCTTCATGAACGGCAGCAGCGAGTGCCCGCCGGCCAGGAGCTTGGCGTCCGCCCCGCCCTCGGCCAGCTTCGCGATCGCGTCGTCGACGGACGACGCGACCACGTAGTCGAACTCGGCGGCGATCATGCGGCACCCCCTTCGGGGATCGTGGGTCCGGAGCCGGCTGAGCCCTCGGCCTGCTCGGGCAGCGGCTGGCCCTGCTCGGAGTCACGCGGGCCATCGCCCTGGCCACGCGCCTCCTCCAGCGCCTGCCACACGCGCAACGGCGTGAGCGGCATGTCGATGTACGAGATGCCCTCGTGGCGCAGGGCGTCGATGACCGCGTTGACGATCGCCGGCGTGGCGGCGATCGTGCCCGCCTCGCCGATGCCCTTGACGCCGAGCGAGTTCGACGGCGACTTCGTCTCCGTGCGATCGGTCTCGAAGCTCGGCAGGTCGGCCGCCGTCGGCAGCGCGTAGTCCACGAACGTGCCCGTGACGAGCTGACCGCGCTCGTCGTAGACGACCTGCTCGAAGATCGCCTGGCCGATGCCGTGCGCGACGCCGCCGTGCACCTGGCCGTCGATCAGCATCGGGTTGACCGCCGGGCCGCAGTCGTCGACCGCCACCCAGCGCACGACGTCGACCTTGCCGGTCTCCGGGTCGATGTCCACCACGCACACGTGCGTGCCGAACGGGAACACGAAGTTCGTCGGGTCGTAGATCAGCGACTGCTCGAGGCCGAGCTCCATGCCCTCGGGCATCTTCGTGGCGTCGATGTAGGCACAGCCGGCGACCTCGGCGAGCGTCATGCCCGACTCGGGATCGCCGCGCAGGGAGAACTTGCCCTCGCGCACCTCGATGTCGGCGACGTCGGCCTCGAGGTTGTGGGCGACGATCGCGCGGGCCTTCTCCGAGATCTTCTCGGCCGCGTGCGCGACGGCGACGCCGCCGATCGACAGCGAGCGCGAGCCGTACGTGCCCAGGCCCATCGGGCCCGTCGCCGTGTCGCCGTGGACGACCTCGACGACGCTCGGATCGACGGCGAGGCGATCGGCGACGATCTGGGCAAAGCCCGTCTCGTGGCCCTGGCCGTGGGGCGACGAGCCGGTGAAGACCGTCACCGATCCCGTCGGGTGCACGCGGACGATCGCCGACTCGTAGAGGCCGATGCCCAGGCCGAAGCCGCTCGGCCCGACCGCGCGCGACGGCGCGAGGCCGCAGATCTCCGTATAGGTGGAGAACCCGATCCCGCGCAGGATGGGGCGGGTGGGATCGTCTCGCAGGGTGGCCTGCTCGGCCCGGAACGCGTCCATGTCGACGATCTCGAGGGCGCGGTCCAGCGCCGCCTCGTAGTTGCCCGAGTCATACGTGATGCCGTAGGGCGTCTCGTAGGGGAACTGGTCGGCCTTGATGAAGTTCTTGCGGCGCACCTCGACGGGGTCCATCCCCAGCTCGGCGGCGAGCTGGTCGATCGTGACCTCGAGCATGTGCGTCATCTCCGGGCGGCCCGCTCCGCGGATCGCATCGGTGAAGAACTTGTTCGTCAGCACGCCGGTGATGTCGGTCTGCACGACGTCAATCGCGTAGCAGCCGGTCATCACGAACGCGCCGAGCTCCGGGATCATCGGCGTCAGCAGCCCGAAGTAGGCGCCGAGATCCTGGATGATGTTCGCGTGGAAGGCGGTGATCCTGCCGTCCTTCGTGGCGCCCATCCGTACGTAGTCGACCTGGTCGCGGCCGTGGTGGGAGACCGCCATGTTCTCCGAGCGCGTCTCGATCCACTTCACCGGCCGGCCGAGCTTGCGCGCGGCCCAGGCACACATCGTCTCCTCGGCGCAGATCTGCAGCTTGGAGCCGAAGCCGCCGCCGACCTCCGGGGCGATGACGCGCACCTTGTCCTCGCTGATGCCCATCTGCACGGCGTAGAAGAGCCGCAGCAGGTGGGGCACCTGCGTGGACGACCAGACGGTCAGGTTGCCGCCGCGGAACTCCGCGATGCAGCCGCGGGTCTCCATCGCCGCGCCCGCGGTGCGGTGGTTGACGATGCGCCGCTCGACGACGATCTCGGAGGCCGCGAGCGCCTCCTCGATGTCACCGCCGCCGCCCATCGACCACTCGTGGGCCTTGTTCGTGCCGAGCGATTCGTGGACGAGCACCTCGTCCTTCAGTGCCTCCTCGACGTCGATGACGACCGGCAGCGCCTCGTACTCGACGCGCACCTCGTCGGCGGCGTCCGCCGCCACGTACTTGTTCTCGGCGATGACGAGCGCGACGGCGTCGCCGACGTGGCGGACGTGGCCGCGCACGAGCGGCCAGCGCTCGGGCGTCTTGATCTCCACGCCGGGCGGGCCCCAGGCCATCGGCAGCGGCGCGAGCAGGTCGCTCATGTCCTCGCCGGTGAAGACGGCCTTGACGCCGGGCCGGGCGAGCGCCTGCGAGGCGTCGATCGACAGCACCTTGGCGTGCGCCTCGGGCGAGCGCACGACCGCGGCGTGCAGCATGCCCGGCAGCGCGAGGTCGTCGACGTAGGTCGCGCGGCCCGTGATGAGGCGCGGATCCTCCTTGCGGCGCAGCGACTGGCCGACGTGCTTGGTGGGCGGAACGTCGATCGTCGTCATGCCGTGATCCTCCGGGAGGCCTCGGCCGCGGCCTGGACCGCCTTGACGATGTTGTGGTAGCCGGTGCAACGGCAGAGGTTGCCCTCCAGGCCGTTGCGGACCTCCTCCTCGCTGATCGGCCCGTCGCCGGTGCGGCGCTCGAGCAGGTCGGCGGCGGCCATGATCATGCCCGGCGTGCAGTAGCCGCACTGCAGGCCGTGCTCGGCCCAGAAGCCCTCCTGGAGTGCGTGCAGCGAGCCGTCGGCGCCCGCCATGCCCTCGATCGTCGTGATCTCCGCGCCATCGCACTGCACGGCGAGCACCGTGCAGGTCTTGGCGGATTCGCCGTTGACGAGGCACGTGCAGGCCCCGCAGTTGGACGTGTCGCAGCCGACGTGGGTCCCGGTCAGACCGAGCTCGTCGCGCAGGTAGTGCACGAGCAGCATGCGCGCCGGAACCTCGGACGCGTGCGCTTCCCCGTTGACGGTCACCTGCAGGGGCACCGTCGCTCCCATGCTCACCCTCCTTCTTTGGAAATGCCCTTCAAGAGTTCTCGCGCGACGCCCGCCCACATCGCGGGCGGCGCGGTCGCGGTTCATGCTGCGTCGTACGTGATTAAACGCGCCCGGATGAAGATCGGATGCACACGCCACGCGGTACCTACCCGGGCACGGGTTCGCCATGCTCCGGCGTCGCCGGTCGGCGCGTGGCAATCACGATGCCGGCCACGATGACCACGACCCCGGCGAGCTGCAGCGGCGCCGGATCCTCGCCGAGCAGGATGATGCCGAGCAGGACCGAGCCGACCGGCTGGACGGTCAGGACGACCGACGTCAGCGACGCGGGCAGACGCGGCAGCGCGACGGCGATCAGCAGCCAGCCGAGCACCTGTGAGGTCAGGGCGAGGGTCAGCAGCCAGCCGTGCGCCGGCCAGCTCGCAGCGAGGTCGACCTCGCCGAGCAGCGCGCCGGCGGCGATGGCCACGACCGTCGCGACGAGCGTCGCCTCGAACAGCGGCCCGGCGGGGCGGCGCAGGTCGCGGCCGGCGTGGCGCAGGGCGAGGATGAAGCCCGTGTAGGCGACCGCGGTGAGCACGCCGTAGAGCGCGCCGAGCGCGGGATCGTCGCCGTAGGCGCCCTCACCGACGACGCCGGAGATGAGCACCACGCCGCTGAACACGAGCGGCACGGCCAGCGCGACGTTGCGCGACGGCCGCTCGCCGAGCAGCGCCCAGGCGGCCAGCGCGACGAACACGACCTGGAGGTTGCCGAGCACCGTCGCCAGACCGGCGCCGACGTCGTCGATCGCGTGGTGCCAGAGGATGAGGTCGACGGCGAAGAACGTCCCGGCGATCGCGGCGTGGCGCCGGTGGCGCGGCGGCGGCGGCCCGAGCCGGCGGCGTTCGCGCAGCGCGAGCAGGCCGAGCACCGGCAGCGCATAGGCGCAGCGAAAGACGGCCGCCGTCGACGGGCTGACGCTCGCGAGCTCGACGAAGATCGCCGAGAAGGCGATCGCGATCGCGCCGGCGAGGGCGGCGAGCGCGGGCCGCTCGGTCAGCGCGTTACGAATGGGCGGCGCTCGTCGAGAGCTCAGCCATCGAGGGCTTGGTTGACGAGCGCGTCGGCGTCGGCGTTCTGCGCGCGCGGGACCGAGCGGATCGACCAGCGCTCGAAGCCCTCGAGCGCCTTCAGCGCGGCGGCGTGCAGCGGCTTCATGTCGGCGTGCTTGACCTTGTAGGTCCCGTTGACCTGCTTGGCGACGAGCTCGGAGTCGTTGATGACCTCGACCTCGCTGGCGCCCAGGGCGCGCGCGCGCTCCAGGCCGAGCAGCAGCCCGCGGTACTCGGCGACGTTGTTGGTCGCGACGCCGATCGCCGTGGCCGCCTCGTCGAGCACCTCGCCGTCGGGCGTCGAGATCACCGCGCCGGCGGCGGCCGGTCCGGGGTTGCCCCGCGCGCCGCCGTCGACGTGCACGACGACCTTCACGCCTGCGGGCCTCAGCCCGGTTCGATGCGCGGGAACTCGCCGGGCACGCGCTGGCGCCGGCGGTCGCGCGTCTCGCGCTGCTCGGTGGCGGCCGGATCGTCGTTGGGGCCGCGGCGCTCGGACTTGCGGCGGTCGACGATGACGGTGACGTTCTCGTCGTCGGCGTAGTACGCGGTGAGCTTGTCGAACAGCTCGGCTTCCAGTGCCTCCGGCACGACGCAGTAGATCATGGCTGCACCCTAGAGAACGGCGGGCTCAACCGGCAAGGACAAGACGTCCGCGTTCGTCGGCGACGGCGTTGGCCAGCTGTTCGGGCTCGCTCAGCTCGGAGAGCTCGGCGCCCTGGCCGAGCACGCGCACGCCGGCGGCCTCGTCGGCGAGATCGACCTCGTAGCGATACCAGCACAGCTCCCAGCCGACGACGATCGAGACGATCGCGCCCTCGACGTCGGAGGGCAGGACGCTGACCATCGGCGTGCCGAGCGAGCGTGTCACGCCGGCGATCCGGCGCGGGTGGGCCGAGAGGTTGAAGACGTCCAGCGCGCGGGCCATCTTCAGGTCGGCGTTCGTGGGCACGGCATGGACGAGGCGCGGCTCGCGCGACTCCAGCGCCGCGGGCTCGGCGTCCTGCGTCTCGCCCGGCGGGCCGCCCTCGGAGATCGGCTGCTCGTCGTGCTCGACCGGCGCCGTCTCGCGGGTGCCGGGCACGATGCGATCGACGTTGGCCGAGATGCGGCGGTAGGGCAGCTCGACCGGCGGCGGCGCGGCGCGGCGCGGCGGCTTGAGCCGGCCCAGCAGCGAGCGGCCGTTGCGCGGGCCGTTGCGGCGCACGCCCAGCGCGTTGTCGGCGCCCTCGCGGATCCAGCCCTCGTTGGCGGCCCGGGCGGTGCACAGCTCGCAGACCATCCGCCGCGACCCGTTGGCGATGAACGCATCGGCGTGCTCGCCGCGCAGCAGGGTCCGGCCGCAGACGTCGCAGGCGACGGCGGCACGGGAGGTCGTGATCGACTTGCGCTCCATGCTCCGGTCAGGGTACCGGCCGGGCGCGCCCCGGCGAGCGCCGCACGTCAGCCTGCGACGGGCGGCCCGACGTGCTTGGCCAGCCACGCCACGAGCGGGCGCGACCCCTCCAGCTCGGCGCGCACGACCTCGTGGCAGCGCTCCTCGTGCAGCCACGGCTCGAGCTCGTGACGAGCGAAGACCGTGATGTTCTTCAGCCGCAGCCGCGCGACGCGGGGATGATCCACGGGATAGCCGCGCGGCGCGCGCTTGAGCTCGGGCTCGACGAGCTGCATGCCCGCGGCGCTCGCCTTCGCCACCGCCTGCTCGAAGCCGCGGGCGCGGCGGCCGTCGTCGATCGCCGCGCGGAAGCGCTCGAGCTGGTCGCGCGAGGGGTGGTGGCGCCCGGCGCCGACGAGCAGCCCGTCGAGCGAGAGCTCGACGTAGAAGCCGCCGGCGCCGCCGTAGCCGATCGCGATGCCGAGCTGCTCCTTGATCGGCGGTCGGTGGTGGAAGCGCGCGTCGTTGTAGGGACGGAAGAACCGCGCCTCACCGAAGTCGGCGAGGCTCGCGGCGAGCGCCTGCCCGGGCGCGCGCAGGTGGTCGTCGTAGCGGGCGCGGTTGGCCTTGAACCAGTCGCGGTCGTTGTTGTCCTCGAGGTCGCGCAGGAACTCGAGTGCCTCCGGTGGCCACATGGCGCTAGGTGCCGAAGACGGGGCCGAGCTGCAGGCTGAAGCCAGGCAGCAACGGCGAGGTCATCGTGTCGCCTCGCGTCAGCTCGAGCGCGATGTCGAACTCCGGCCCCCCAGGTCGCGAGCGCCGAAAGACGAGCACCACGTCGCCGGCGATGTCGACGAGCCACAGCTCGGGCAGGCCCGCGCGCTCGTACCCGGACTTCTTGGCGCCGATGTCGTAGCGCCACGTGCTCGGCGAGCGAACCTCCACGGCGAGGTCGGCAACGGCGTGGGGGCGCTGCGGATCGCGCGGCGGGACGCGCTCGGCGCGGTACCGGAGGATGTCGGGGCCGTAGACGTCGCGCGGGCCGACCAACACGTCGATCGAGCCGATCGCGAGCCCGCGCCCGGCGGCGGCGCGCGACCATGCGGCGAGCGCGTGGAAGATCTCCGTCCGCGCGAGCTCGTGCGGCAGCGACGGGTCAGCCATGTCGATCAGCGCGCCGCTGATCAGCTCCCACCCTCGCTTCCGAGGATCCTCCGGTCGCGCCGGATACTCCTCGGCGGTCATGCGCTCCGTCAACGGCATCGCGGTCATCGTACCTGCCCTCCTTCGGGTCGCTCACACCTCCTCAGAGGCCGCGGCGACCCGAAGTTCGCCCCCCTGGCGTCGGTCAGGAGCCGGCGGCGAAGCGCACGGGGAACGCGACGAAGGCATCCGAGCCGGGGAGCGGCTGGCCGGCGCGGGCGACGACGGCGCCGGCGTCCGCGGCGGCGGGGCGCTCGAAGCCAAGCTGCGCCGAGAACGGCTCCTTGCGCATCGCGCCGGCGGTGACGGGATCGCGCACGAGCGGGTCGGGATCGAACGCGGCGTGGAGGCGCAGGACGATGTTGCCCTCGTGGCCGACCCCGGTTCCGGCGATCGTCACCGGCGAGGCGATCGCGCTCAGCACCGCGGGCGTCGTCACGTCGATCTCCTCGCTCACCGCGGCGGTCACGAACCAGCACTCGCCGCCGAGCTGGCGGACGACGACGGTCGCGACGACCCGCTGGGTCGCGTTGCCGTCCTCGCCGCGGCGGTAGACGGGTACCTCGCCGGCGCGCGGCTCGCCCGCCTGAAGATCGCCGATCGCCGGGTTCGCGACGCCGATGAAGTCCTCGACGAACGAGCGGGCGACGGCCCGCGGGGTCGTCGCGCGCCGGGCGTCGGCGGGAGCCGGCCACAGTGCCTGATCGAGCCCCGACAGCGGCGCGGGGGCGGTGGAGGTCGTGCCGGTGGCGCAAGCGCCTGCGCCCGCACCGTCGCGCTCGCCGTCGCCACAGCCGGCGAGCGCCAGCGCGGCGAGGATCGCCGCAGCGGCGAAGCGAAGGGCGTGGCGGCGGGGACGTGCGGCCATGGTCCGTCAACGCTTGTTGCCCGCGAAGGTCGCGCCGACGCTTACGCGCTGACGGCCTCCTCGGCGGTCGCCTGCTCGACGATCTTCTGCTGCAGGTGCGCCGGCACCTCGTCGTAGCGCTCGAACTCCATCGTGTAGTCGCCCTGGCCGCCGGTGAGCGAGCGCAGGTCGGGCGCGTACGTGAGCATCTCGGCCATCGGCACCTCGGCCTTGACCTCGGTCAGCCCGGCGCCGATCGAGTCCATCCCCTGCGGGCGGCCGCGGCGCGAGTTGAGGTCGCCGATGACGTCGCCGACGGACTCCTCCGGGATCGACAGCGTGACGAGCATGATCGGCTCCAGCAGCGCCGGCGACGCGTTGCTCATCGCCTCCTTCATCGCGATCGAGCCGGCGAGCTTGAACGCCATCTCCGAGGAGTCGACGGTGTGGTAGCTGCCGTCGAAGACCGTGACCGCGACGTCCTTGACGGGACACCCCGCGATCGGCCCGGCCTTCATCGCGTCGACAACGCCCTTCTCGACCGCCGGGATGAACGAGGTGGGGATGACGCCGCCCTTGATGTGGTTGATGAACTCAAACCCCGCGCCAGGCTCACGTGGCTCGATCGAGATGTGGCAGTCGCCGAACTGGCCGCGCCCGCCGGACTGCTTCTTGTGGCGCCCGTGCGCCTTGGCCGGCTTGCGGATCGTCTCCTGGTAGGGCACCCGCGGCGGCTTGAGGACGACCTCCGCGCCGAAGCGCTCCCTGAGGCGGTCGATGATCACCTCGACGTGCATCTGCGACAGGCCGGCGATGATCTGGTCGCCGGTCTCCGGATCGCGGTGCAGGTCGATCGTCGGGTCCTCCTCCTGCAGGCGGCGCAGCGACGTGTAGACCTTGTCCTCGTCGCCGTGGGCCTCCATCGCGAAGGCCATGACCGGCGCCGGCAGCTCGAGCTTCGGCATCGAGATCGGCTCGTCGCGCTCGGCCAGCCAGTCGCCCGCGCGGGTCTCCTTGAGCTTGGCGACGGCGCCGATGTCGCCGGGGCCGAACTCGTCGGCGTGGCCGGAGTCCTTGCCGCTGAAGACGAGCAGCTGCCCGACGCGCTCCTTGTTGTGGCTCGTCGTGTTCATCACGTGGCTGTCGTGGCCCATGACGCCCTGGTAGACGCGGAAGAGGTTGATGCGCCCGGCGAACGGATCGGCGCGGGTCTTGAAGACGTAGGCGTACAGCGGCTTGTTCTCGTCGGCCTCGAGCGCGATCTCCGGCAGCTCGAGCGAGCCGTGCTTCACCGGCGAGGGCAGATCCTCGACGATCGCGTCGAGCAGCCGGTTCGTGGCGAGGTTGCGCGTGGCGACGCCGCAGGTGACCGGAAACAGCGAGCCGTGGTTCGTGCCGTCCTTGAGCGTCGTGACGATCTCGTCGTGGTCGATCTCCTCGCCTTCGAGGTAGCGCTCCATGAGCGCGTCGGAGACCTCGCAGATCTCGTCCATCATCATCTCGCGGTACTCCTCGGCGAGCTCCTGCATGTCGGCGGGAATCTCGATCTCGGTGCAGTTGTCGCGGCCGTCCCCGCTGTAGCGGTAGGCCTTCATGTCGACGAGATCGATGACGCCGGAGACGTCGTGCTCGGAGCCGATCGGGATCTCCGTCGCCACGACGTGGGGGCCGAAGGCGTCCTTGCAGGACTCCAGCGCCCGAAAGAAGTCGGCCCGCTCGCGGTCGAGCATGTTCACGAAGATCATCCGCGCGAGGTCGAGCTCCTCGGCGCGCGCCCACAGCCGGCGCGTGCTGACCTCGACGCCCATGACGCCGTTGACGACGAAGACCGCCGACTCGGCGACGCGCATCGCGCCCAGGGCGTCGGCTATGAAGCTCGGCTCACCGGGCGTGTCGAGGAGGTTGATCTTGCGCCCCTCCCACTCGAACGAGCTCAGGGCAAGGGAGATCGACATCTTGCGCGCCTGCTCGTCGGGCTCGGAGTCCGACACGGTGGTGCCGTCGAGCACGGAGCCGAGGCGGTTGGTCGCGCCGGCCTCGAACAGGAGTGCCTCGTGCAGCGACGTCTTACCGCTGCCGCGATGGCCGATCAGCGCTACGTTGCGGATGCGGTCTGCAGGCTTGTGCATGCGCGGCTCCTCTCCTCGGGGATCGCGCGATGCTAGTACCGCTGGGGTCGGGTGTCGACCTGCCAGCCGCGGCGACCCGGAACGGCCGGTCTAGTCGGCGATGTTCTCGTCGGACATGCGGCCGCGCAGGCGCAGCACGGCCTTCGTGTGCAGCTGCGAGACGCGCGACTCCGTGACGCCGAGGACCTCGCCGATCTCGCGCAGGGTCAGGTTCTCGTAGTAGTACAGGGCGACGACGAGCTTCTCGCGCTCGGGCAGGCGCGCGATCGCGTCGGCGATGCGGTCCTTGAGGTCGGTCGCGTCCATGACCTGGGCCGGATCGGGCGCGGCCGGGTCGCGCAGCGTGTCGAGCAGGGAGACCTGATCGCCGGAGGCGTCGGACACCGTCCACAGCTCGTCGAGCGCGGCGACGGTCGAGTTGGAGATCTGCAGCAGCGCGTCCTGGAAGTCCGAGACGGACATCTCGAGCTCGTCGGCCATCTCCTCGTCGGTGGGGGCGCGCTGCAGCTTGTGCTCCAGGCGCGTGTTGGCCTGCTCGATGGCGCGGGCGCGGGCGCGGACGGAGCGCGGCACCCAGTCCAGCGAGCGCAGCTCGTCGATGATCGCGCCCTTGATGCGGGTGATCGCGTAGGTCTCGAACTTGATCTCGCGCTCGAGCTCGAAGCGCTCGATCGCCGAGATCAGACCGCCGAGGCCGTAGGAGATGAGGTCGGCCTCCTCGACGTGAGCGGGCAGGCCCGACGCCATCCGGCCGGAGACGTACTTGACCAGCGGCGAGTAGGCGACGACGAGCCGCTCGCGGGCGCGGGCGTCCCCGTCGCGCTTGTACTGGCGCCACAGATCCTTGAGTTCGACGGATTTGACGTTGGTTTCCATATACCTCTAGGCCCTGGGGTGCGCCCGCGCATACGCACCCTTGAGTCGGCCCGACTCTACCCGAGTGTAGATCTGAGTTGTCGACACAGAGGCGTGACCGAGCAGCTCCTGAATCGATCGCAGATCCGCGCCGCCCTCCAGGAGGTGTGTGGCGAACGAATGACGCAGGGCGTGCGGGTGCACGCCGCCGTGGACCGCGGCGTTGCGCGCCCACATGCGCAGACGCCGCCGGATGTCCGATGTCGACAGCCGCCGGCCGGACTTCGAGAGAAAGAGCGCGGGCTCGTCGGGCTGCTGTGCGAGGGCGCCGCGAGCACGCTCGAGGTAGCGCGCGACCGACTGCAGCGCGGGCTCGCCGGCGGGCACGAAGCGCGTCTTGGATCCCTTGCCCTCGACGCGCAACTCCTCGGCGTCGAAGTCGACCGACGCCAGGTCGAGGTTGACGAGCTCCTCGGCGCGCAGGCCGCTGGAGTAGGCGATCTCGAACAGCGCGCGGTCGCGCAGCTCCAGCGGCGTGGAGGCGGGAATGCGATCGAGCAGGCGGCTGATCGCCTCCGGCGAGAGGACGTCGGGCAGGCTCTTGGCGCGCTTGGGCGCGGCCAGCAGGTCGGCCGGGTTGGCGTCCATCTCGCCGTGCTCGCGCAGCGTCTCGAAGAACGCGCGCAGGGCCGCCACCTTGCGCGCCACCGTGGCGGGGGCGGAGCGGCGCTCGGACAGCGCGGCGGCGTAGCGGCGCAGCAGCCGATGGCTGACGGCGGCCGGCTCGACGTGCTGCCAGCTCGCCCAGGCGGCGAACTGGCGCAGGTCCGCGCCGTACGCGCTGCGCGTCTTCTCGGCCGCGCCGCGGCGGCGCAGATCCTCGTCGAAGCGCACCAGGGCGGTCCGCCACAGCGCGCTAGCCTCGGGGTCGATGGGCGTCTTCTTCATCGACACGGCTCAGGGCACCGTGGCGACCGCGCGCCAGCTCCAGGACGCGGGGATCGGCACGCCGCAGGACGGCCCGCCGCGGCCGTGGCTGCGCATCCAGGGCACGGGCGATGCCACGACGCTGTGGTACGCGGTCATGCGCAAGCGTGAGCGGGGGGTCTTCATCGGCACGCTGGTCATTCGACACTCGCCGCACCATGCCCTGCTGCTCGAGTCCGGCTGGGAGGAGATCCCGGTTTTGCAGATAGGCGTCGGTTGACGGCGCCCGGTCATCGGGTTCAGTGGATGAAGATCGGGGTGCCGACCGGCACCTCGTCGTAGAGCTTGACGACATCCTCGACGAGCATCCGGATGCAGCCGTGCGAGGCATTGGTCCCGATCGAGCCGCGGGCGTCTGTGCCGTGCACGCCGACGCCGTCGTAGACGCCCAGCCAGCGGGCCTTGATCGGGTTGCTCGGAATGCCGCCGGGAATCACCGTTCCGGCCAGGGCGCCGGCCCAGGCAGAGTTCGGGACGTGCCAGGGAGGATCGATCGCCTTGTTCTGGATCTTGTAGAGGCCGGCGGGGGTCTCGAGGCCGGCCTGGCCGACGGCGATCGGGTAGACCCGCACGCGCTTGAGTTCCTTGAAGAGGCTCAGGCGGTAGCCGCCGCGGTCGACGGTCACCACGACCGGATACTCGGTGGCGAGCTGCTTGCCGGTCACCGCGGGCTTGATGCGCTTGATCGGCGCGGTGACGATGCGCCGGTCGGTTTCGGAGACGAGCGCACGGCGGACATCGGCGCGCAGCTTCGCCGTGTCGATCGTGCGACCGATCTGCGCCGGGCGGATCGTGAGGTTGGCCGGCGTGAAGTTCACCTTCGCGTCCTTGGCGGGTCGGCTGACCGCCACGCGCACGCGATCTACGACGCGCTGCACCGCCCGGCTTGAGTAGGAGATGGCGGGCGGCACGCGTGCCCCCACGCCGCTGCCGCTGACCGCGCGCCAGGTGCGCGACAGCACGCCGCCCTCGCGGCTGCGCTCGATCGCCGCGCTGACCATCGCCTCGACGTCGGCGGCGATGCGCGCCTCGCGAGCGCTGAGCGGGAAGGGCCGGCCCGCGGCCTGGATGACGAGCGGCTCGTTGAGCGGCGTGACGAGACGCTGCGTGATCGCCGTGCGTGCCTCGGCGCGCGTCATCCCGCTCACGTCGACCGGGCCGATGCGGACGTCGTTGGCGATGACGTCGTCGCGGCTTGCATCCCAGGCGAACATCGCGACGGCGACGCCCACGAGCACGACGGCGGCGATGGCGATGAGCGTCGGGAGCTTGGGGGGCATGGCCGTCCTCGGTCTTTCCCAAGCACGTTGGGCTCAAGTCACTGTACGCGACGCCCCGGCGTGGTGGTGACGGTTGCAGCCGACCTTGCCGCTCAGAGGCGAACCCTGGCGCGCCGGGACAACACGAGGTCGAGCTTGGCCGCCAGGCCGCGCCAGTCCTGCGCGCAGACGACGTCCTCCTCGTCACACAGCTCGCGGTTCCAGGGATGGGCGATCGTCGCCACGAGGAGACCATGGTCGATCGCCTTCGCGAGGTTCTCCGGGCTGTCGTCGATGAGCAATTCGATGCCCAGCTCCAGGCAGCGCCCGACCTTGTCGTGCGAGCAGTGCAGGTCGTGGTAGGGCACGCCGATCTGCTGCAGCCAGCGCGCGGTGGGATCGCGCGCGGCGGGGTCGCGGTGGCTGGTGATGTGAATGAAGTGACCGTCGTCGTGCCAGCGCCGGACCGTCTCGACGGCGTCCGGATAGGGCTGGCCGGCGAGGATCGCCTCCTCGGCGTGCGTCTCCTGGATGCAGAGGTGCAGCTGGTCGTGGCGCAGGCGCGTGATGCCCCAGTCCAGCTGCTCCTCGTAAGGCAGCTCGACGCCAAAGCGGCGCAGCGCGGCGGCGGACAGGCGATCCCAGTAGTGGTGCAGCGTGGAGTCGATGTCGATGGCGATGCGCATGGGTCTCGGCGGGCTCGGCTGCGTCAAGCGTACGCCTGTGGCGCGGGACGGCCGGCGCATTGGCCGGGGCATGCAGCCTTCACGCTGGGAAGCTGCTGGATCTGGCGGCTTTGTCGGGCGGTGCGGGAGCGGCGCGGCGCGTGGCGGCGCGGCGCGTGGCGGCGCGTGGCGGCGCGGCGCGTGGCGGCGCGTGCGGCGCGTGGCGGCGCGATGCGGCGCGTGGCGGCGCGATGCGGCGCGATGCGGAGCGCGAAGACGGCCGCGACGTTATCCGGATCGGTTGCAGCGGCTGGAACCACGCCTCCTGGCGCGCGAGCTTCTATCCGAAGGGGATCGGCGCCCCCGCTGGCTGGAGCATGCTCTGGCAGCTGCCGGCGAACTTTCACCGCGACGACGAGCGGCTGGCCTTCGCGCTGGACCACCTGCCCGACGGCCGGCACACCTTCGAGTTTCGCCACGCGTCGTGGTTTTGCCCCGAGGTGTATGGGCTGCTGCGCTGGCACGGGGTGGCGCTGACGATCGCCGATCGCCCGCAGCTGTCGTTTCAGACCCACGAGCTGACGGCGGACTTCACCTACGTGCGCTTTCATCACGGCCACCGCGGCCGGCGCGGCATTTACCCGCAGACCGAGCTCGCCGAGTGGGCGCAGCGGATCGGCGGGTGGGCACAGTCGGTCGACGTCTACGGGTACTTCAACAACGACTGGGAGCAGTTCGCACCCCGTAACGCGCTGGCGCCGCGGCGGATGCTCGACCTGTAGTGGGCCTAGGTGACGGCGCCGATCGACGCGCTGGAGACGAGCTTGGCGTACTTGCCCAGCACCCCGCCGAGGTCGGCGTTGTCGTTGCCGCCGTAGGCCGCCACGCGCTCGGCGATCGTGGCGTGGTCGAGCGCCACGTCGAGGCGGCGAGCGTCGACGTCGATCGTGATCTCGTCGCCGTCGTGGACTGCCGCGATCGGCCCGCCGCGCACCGACTCCGGCGCGACGTGGCCGGCCATGAAGCCGTGGGTGGCGCCGCTGAAGCGCCCGTCCGTGAGCAGCGCGACGTGCTCGCCCATGCCCAGGCCGTTGAGCGCCGCCGTCACGCCGAGCATCTCGCGCATGCCGGGCCCGCCGGCGGGGCCCTCGTCGCGGATGACGATGACGTCGCCCTGCTCGATCGAGCGGCCGACGACGGCGGCCATCGCGGCCTCCTCGCCCTCGAAGACGCGCGCGGGGCCTTTGTGCAGCCGGCGCTCGTGGCCGGACAGCTTGACGACGCAGCCGTCCGGCGCGAGGTTGCCGCGCAGGATCGCCAGGCCGCCGGACGTCTTGATCGGGTCGTCGAGCGGGCGCACGACGCGCTGACCTTCGGTCTCGTTGGCCTCGAGGGCATGCTCGCCGATCGTCTTGCCTGTGACGGTGATCGCGTCCTCGTGCAGCAGGCCCGCGTCGAGCAGGCGCTTGGCGACGAGCTGGTTGCCACCTGCGGCGAAGAGGTCGGTGGCGACGTACTTGCCCCCCGGCTTGAGGTCGCACAGCAGCGGCGTGCGCTCGGAGATGCGATCGAAGTCGTCGATGTCGAGCTCGACAGCGGCCTCGCGGGCGACGGCGAGCAGATGCAGCACGCCGTTCGTCGAGCCGCCCGACGTGGCGATCGCCGAGATCGCGTTCTCCAGCGAGTCCTTCGTGATGATGTCGCGCGGGCGCAGGCCGCGATCGAGCACGTCCATCATGAGCTGGCCGGCGGCGATCGCGACGTCGGGCTTGCTCGCGTGCTCGGCCGGGACCATCGCCGACCCCATCGGGCTGATGCCGAGGATCTCGAAGGCCATCGCCATCGTGTTGGCCGTGAACTGGCCGCCACAGGCGCCCGCGCCCGGGCTCGCCACGAGCTCGAGCTCGGCGAGGTCCTCGTCGCTCATCGTGCCCGCGGCGTGTGCGCCGACCGCCTCGAAGACGTCCTGGATCGTGACGTCGTTGCCGCGGAAGCGGCCGGGCGCGATCGAGCCGCCGTAGAGCATGACGCCGGGCAGGTTGAGGCGGGCGAGCGCCATGACGGTGCCGGGGATCGTCTTGTCGCAGGCGCTCAGCGCGATGACCCCGTCGAAGAGGTGGCCGCGGGCGACGAGCTCGATCGAGTCGGCGATCACCTCGCGTGAGACGAGGCTCGTCTTCATCCCGCTCGTGCCCATCGTGATGCCGTCGGAGATCGCGATCGTGTTGAGCTCCATCGGCGTCCCGCCGGCGAGGCGAATGCCCTCCTTGACCTTCGCGGCCAGGGCGCGCAGGTGGAAGTTGCAGGGCATCGTCTCGATCCAGGTCGAGGCGACGCCGATGATCGGCCGGTCCATCGCCTCCTTGTCGAAGCCGATGCCGTTGAGGTAGGCGCGGGCAGGCGCGCGGGCCGCGCCCTCGGTGAGGGCTCGGGAGTTGTGCTTGAGGTCGAGCTTGGTGGTCGCGCTCACGGGGCGGGAACACTACCCGCGCCGCGGCGCTGCTCGCGAAGCCGCGCCTGCTCCCACTGCCCCAGGCGCCAGAGGTCGCGCTTGATCTGCTTGGGATCGACCTGCCGGCCGGGCAGGTGCATGTTCGCCGTCGCGATGATCCGTCGCTCGTCGCCGGTGAGCGCCATCCACTTGGCGAGGACATCATCGGAGTCCGGCAGTCGCGCCGAGCCGTAGGGGCGCGTGTCGTCGGGGAACGTGACGCAGTACTCGCTCAGCAGCCGCCGCGTCTGCGGCAGGTAGGCGACGATCGGCTTGTGCGGATAGATGAGGTAGGCGTAGGTCGCGCCGGTCGAGTCGCGCTCGCCCAGCGGACCCTCCGACAGCCCGCCCCAGACCCGGAGAAAGCCCAGGTCGCGGTACATCGCCCACTCCTCCTCGTTGACGCAGGAGCGCAGCAGCATGCGCGCGCGCTGCTCGGCGCGACGCTCGCGGCCGGGGTCGTAGCCCTCGATCTCGACGATCTCCCGCCCCGCCCGCCAGCGCGCGATCCGCTCGGCGAGGACCGGCCAGCCGACATCCCACAGGAGCACGAGCACGACGATGAGGCTGGCGCTGATCGCGAGCAGCATGGCTGTGCGGACCGCCGCCTACCGGCCGCCCGCAGCGCGCGGGAAGAAGATCACGCGATCGGCGTCCTGCGGGACGTCGTCGAAGCTCGTCACCATCTGCGCTTCGCGGCGACCGGCGGGTGTCGCGCGCGGAACGGCCGCCCACATCCCCGCATCGAGCTGCTCGCGGAAGGCCGCGACGAGCTCGTCGTGCTCCTCGGGGACGTCGACGTCCCCCTCCGCGATGAGGACCTCTCCATGCCCAGGCTTCATCCGCAGGAACCTCACAGGGCGCGATTATGGCAAAGCACGGGGGCCGCTCATAGCCGTTCGTTCGGCGACGATCGATCCTGGCGCGCGAGGCCGAAGACATCCACCGGGCCCGCGCCCGCGCCGAGCTGGCGCAGCCCGTCGCGCACCGCCGCCGCGGCCACGGCGCGCGCGTGGCGCGCCGCGGCCAGCGGATCGTCGCCGAGGGCGAGGCGCGCGGCGAGCGTCGCGGAGTGCGTGCAGCCCGAGCCGTGGGCGGCGCCGTCGGGGTGGCGCTCGCCCGGCAGCTCGGTGAGCGTCGTGCCGTCGAAGAACAGATCCGTGCCCGTCTCGCGGTGCCCGCCGGTGACGACCACCGTGCGTGGACCGAGCGCGTGCAGCGCCCGGACGAGCTCGATGCCGTCGAGCTCGCCGTCATCGGCGAGCACCCGCGCCTCGGCGAGGTTCGGCGTGATGACGGTGGCACGGGCGACGATCAGCCGGCGCAACGCGTCGACGGCTTCGAGCGCCAGCAGCCGCGAGCCCGACTCGGCGACCATGACCGGGTCGTGCACCACTGGGGTGCCCGGCGGCAGGTCGTCGAGCGCCCGGGCGACGGTCTCGATCGTCGCAACGTCGCCCAGCATCCCGATCTTCACGGCATCGACCCCGAGATCCTCGGCGACAGCCCGGATCTGGCCGAGGATGATGGCCGGAGCGATCGGCGCCACCGCCGAGACCGCGACGGTGTTCTGCACCGTGATCGCGGTGATCGCCGTCGTCCCGTGTACCCCGGCGCGCGCGAACGCCTTCAGATCGGCCTGGATTCCCGCTCCGCCGCCGGAGTCCGAGCCGGCGATGGAGAGCGCGACGGGCACACGCCGGACGGACGGGTCGGACATGGGCCCGAGGATATGTGCCGCGGCCGGTCGGGCTACAGCCGCCGGACATAGCGCCCTCCCGGTGCCCGCCGCAGGAAGCCCAGCAGCTCGAGCTCGCTGAGTCCCGCCAGCGCGAACCGCGCATCAGCGGGCGTGGCCGCGAGCGCGGAGACGGTGTCGCGGCCATCCTCCACCTTGCGCAGCAGCCCGCGCAGCCCGGGCTCGAGGTCTTGGGCGCGCCGGCCGGTCAGCGCCGTCGCGACACCGATGCCCAGCGCCTCGTCCAGCGCGTCCTGCGCGTTGCGGATCACGAGCGCGCCATCGCGCAGCAACGCGTTGGATCCCGCGCAGCGCGGCGCCGTCACCGGGCCCGGCACCGCACCCACGGCGCGCCCGAGCTCCTGTGCGAGGTCGGCGGTGATGAGCGAGCCGGAGCGCTCGGTGGCCTCGACGACGATCGTCAGCGAGGCCAGGCCCGCGATCGTGCGGTTGCGCGCCGGAAAGCCCCAGCGGAAGGGCTTGAAGCCGGGTGGCATCTCGGAGATCGCCGCCTGCGTCCGCACGAGCTCGCGATGCAGGTTGCGCTTGCTCGCCGGGTACGCGACGTCGGCGCCGCCGGCGAGGACCGTGATCGTCGGCCCGCCGACTTCGAGCGCGCCGACGTGCGCGGCCGAGTCGATGCCGAGCGCCATGCCGCTCACCACCGTCACCCCGGCCGCCGCCAGCCCGCGGCCGAGCGCGTGGGCGACCAGCAGGCCGTCGGTGCCCGCGCGCCGGGCGCCGACGATCGCGACGGCAGGCGCGTCGGGCGCGGCGAGCGTCTCCAGTCGCCCGGGGTCCCCCGCCACGTGCAGGACGGCGGGCGCGTCGCCGGCCTCGAGCAGGCGCCCCGGGTAGCCCTCGTCATGGCGACAGACGGCCGCCATCGCCACTTCGGCGAGGCGGCGGCGAGCGTGGGCGGGCTCGAAGGTCTCGTGCGCGCGTTCGATCGTGCTGCGCCGTTCGCCCGCGAGCGCGGCGATGAGCTCGTCGTCGGCCAGCGAGAGCAGCTCGCGCAGCTTGCGGCGTTCGCGGCGCGCGCGTTCGACGTGCGGGGCGAGGCGCGCGACGAGCGCGGTGCGGCGCAGGCAGGCGTCGCAGGCGGTCATGCGGCAATGGCCCGCTCGAGCATCCACTCCTCACGGAGCGCCAGCGCTTCGCCGACGTGATCGTCGCGAACCCGCGTGCAGCCCTCGAGGTCGGCGATCGTGCGTGCCACGCGCAGGACGCGGCCGTGGCCACGGGCGCTGAGCGTGCCCCGTGCATAGGCGAGCCGCAGCGTCGTCATGGCAGCGGTGTCGGCGCACACGAGCTCGCGCACGAGTCGTGGATCGAGTTCGGCGTTCGTCGTCAGCCCGGTGCCGGCAAGCCGGTGCGCCTGACGCTCGCGCGCATCCAGGACGGCCAAGCGAACCTCGTCCGATCGGGCCCCGGCATCGCGCTCGAACTCCTCGGCCTTCGGGCGTGGCATGTCGACGAGCAGGTCCATCCTGTCCAGGAGCGGGCCGCTGAGCTTGCGCCGGTGTCGCGCGATGTCCGATTCCGAGCAGCGGCAGCGCCTGTCACCGGCAAACCCGCAGGGGCACGGATTGGTGGAGCCGACCAGCTGAAAGCGGGTGGGAAACGTGACGGTGCGCTGCCCGCGCACGATCGCCACGGCGCCGTCCTCGAGCGGCTGGCGCAGCGACTCGAGCGCCGGCCGGCTGAACTCCGACAGCTCGTCGAGAAACAGGATCCCGTGGTGGGCCAGCGTGATCTCACCGGGGAGCGGCACAGAGCCGCCGCCGACGAGACCGGCCGGCGAGATGGTGTGGTGCGGCGCGCGGAACGGGCGCTGGCGCACGAGCTCGTCGCCGACGTGGCGGCCCGCGACGCTGTGGATGCGCGTCACGGTGATCGCCTCGTCGCGGCTCAGCGGCGGCAGGATCGAAGTCAGCCGCCGCGCAAGCATGGTCTTGCCCGTTCCGGGCGGGCCCGAAAGCAGGATGTTGTGCGCGCCCGCCGCAGCGATGGTCAGCGCTCGGACCGCCCCCGAATGGCCGCGAACGTCCGCCAGGTCGGGGCCGTCGGCGCCCTCCGGCACCCCGCCGCTCAGCGGCGGAAGCTCGGGCGCCGGCGCCCCGCGCAGGATCGCCGCGACCTGGTGCAGGTGCGTGACGCCTGCCACCTCCAGGCCGTCGACGAGCGCCGCCTCGCGCGCGCACTCGCGCGGCACGATGAGGCCGGCGATGCCCGCATCGCGCGCTCCCTCCGCGACGCTCAGCACGCCGCGGCAGTGGCGCACCTCGCCGCCGAGCCCGAGCTCACCGAACACCGCCCAGCGCACGAGATCGGTGGCCGGCAGCTGCTCTGAGGCGACGAGCACGCCGCAGGCCGTCGCCAGGTCGAAGCCGGGCCCGATCTTGCGCAGGTGCGCGGGCGCGAGGTTGACCGTGATCCGCTTCTGCGGGAACTCGAACCCCGCGTTGACAAGCGCCGTCTGCACGCGCTCGCGTGACTCGCGCACCGCGGCGTCGCCGCGCCCGACGATCGTGAACGCGGGCAGGCCGCGCCGCAGATCGACCTCCACGGTGATCCTGCGCGAGGAGAGGCCGTCGATGGTGAACGTCGTCGCATGGGCGAGCATCGGCTGGACCGTAGGCGCGCTCGTGTGACGGCGCAGCACGCGCTTCGCAACAATTCTGCGCGGAAACTGCGGCGACTTCGCGGATCCGCAAAGACGGCACGAAGTCTGCGCAGAATCGTTGCGATTGCCTGCTGACACGGCACGCGATGGCGCCTAGCGTCGCGGCCATGGTCATCGATCTGCGCCAGCATCTGGGCCGGGTGGGCGAGCGTCTCGCCCACGAGCACCTCGAGCGCCTCGGCTACCGCGTCGTGGCGACCAACTACCGCACGCGCTTCGGCGAGCTGGACCTCATCGTCTGCGACGACGCCTCGCTCGTCTTCGTGGAGGTCAAGACGCGCCGCGCCGGCGCCATGCAATCGGCGCTGCAGGCGGTCCCGCCCACGAAGCAGAAGCGCGTTCGGGCCATGGCGGCGGCGTGGCTCGTCGAGGCGGTCGACCGGCCGCGCTCGCGCGAGCTGCGCTTCGACGTGGTCGCCGTGACGGTCGACCACAGCGGCCGGCTCGTGCGGCTCGACCACCTCGAGGGGGCGTTCTGACGCCGTGCGACGCGGGCCGCTACAACGCGAGCTGCTGGTACGCCGTCGAGGCGAAGCTGAGGCGGTGCAGCGGCGAGACGCCAAGGCGCTGAATGGCGTCGCGGTGCTCCGGGGTCGAGTAGCCCACGTGCGCGGCGAACTCCCAGCCCGGATGCAGGGCGTCGGCGCGGCGCATGTAGCGATCGCGTGTGACCTTGGCGACGATCGACGCGGCGGCGATCGCGGCGGAGGTCGCGTCGCCCTCGACGATCGCGCGCTGCTCGTATGGCAGCTTGCCGACCGCGAATCCGTCCGACAGGCAGATGCAGCCGGGGCGCGCCACGCCGAGGAGCGCGTCGCGGAGCGCGGCCAGGTTCGTCTTGTGCAGCCCGCGAACGTCGATCGTGCGCGCGCAGCGCGACACGACACACACCTTCACCGCGGTGCGCATCACGATCGGGAAGAGCTCCTCGCGGACCTCGTGCGTGTGCTGCTTGGAGTCGTTGAGGCGGCTGAGCGCACGCAGCTCGCGCTTCGTCAGCGCCTCCATGTCGAACAGCACGCCCGCGGCGACGAGCGGTCCGGCCAGACAGCCGCGGCCGGCCTCGTCCGCGCCGGCCACCCAGCGCACGCCGAGGCGGCGGTCGTGCGCGAACAGGCGCCGTCCGCTGGAGCGCTTGCGCGCGGCGGCCTTGCGGCGCCGGACGGTGGCCGCGGCGGACGGAGCGGACGGAACCGACGGAACCGACGAAGTGGACGAACTGGACAGCGGCGCGGCGGTCGGGTCGGCCGCTGCGATGGGCGTCTCGCAAGCGGCTGTCGTCAGGGCCTCCACGCTGGCGCCCATCATGAAGCAGTCATCGGGCGGAACCGTCCCGGGCCGTGCGGGGGTCGCCGCCGCAGGCCCGCCGCGCACGCGGCAGGCGGCGCGGGCCGGCCCGGGTTGCTCGTGCTACAGCAGCCCGATCCGCTTGGGCGGCCAGTAGGTCGCAAAGGCGTTGCCGATGATCCAGTTGCGTGGCACCGGGCCCCAGAAGCGGCTGTCGTCCGACGCGCCGCGGTTATCGCCCATCATGAAGTAGTGGTCCTTGGGGATCGTGATCTGCACCGGCATGTCGCATCCCTCGCCGCCTCCGCACGGCTCCGCGAAGGGCTCGGATTGGCGCTTGCCGTTGCGGACGACGTGGCCGTCCTCGATCCTCAGCTTGTCGCCCGGGCCGGCGACGATGCGCTTGATGAAGTTCACGTCGGCCTTGTCGCGCGTCGGCCGCGGACAGGGCTGCTCCTGCCGGCGCTCGGCACCGCACTCCTTGCCGTTCTCCGCGCCGGCGGGCGGATGGAAGACGGTGACGTCGCCGATCGCCGGGTCACCGAAGTTGTTGCCGATCCGGTTGACGAGGACGCGCTGGCCGATCTGCAGCGTCGGGACCATCGACTCCGACGGGATCCGGTAGGGCTTGACGAGGAAGGCCTGGATTCCGAGCGCCAGACCCAGCGCCACCGCGACAATCAGAATGGTCTCGACGAACGAGTTGCCTCGACCGCGGGACGATTCTTCCTTCGTCACGTCTTCTTGCCGGAGGAGGCCTCCTCGGCCCCGCTCGCGGCAGCGTCCCCGTCGGCGGTCGACGCCTCGGCGGCGACGGCCTCCGCGACCGCCTCGTCGGCCGCGACGCCCTCGGCGTCGACGGCCTCCGGCTCGGCGGCGGCCTGTGCCTCGAGCTCGGCGGCGGGGTCGTGCAGCAGCCCGGCCTCGACGCGCTCCTCCGGACCGGCGTACCGGCGCTCGCGGACGCGGGCCCGCTTGCCGACGCGATCGCGCAGGTAGTAGAGCTTGGCCCGGCGCACGTCACCGCGGGCGGCGACCTCGATGCGCTCGATCTTCGGCGAGTGGACGGGGAACGTGCGCTCCACGCCGACGCCGAAGGACTGCTTGCGGACGGTGAACGTCTCGCGCGCGCCATGGCCCTGGCGCTTGATGACGACGCCCTCGAAGACCTGGGTGCGCTTGCGCGTGCCCTCGATCACCTGGAAGTGGACGCGCAGGCGGTCGCCCGCCTGGAAGCTGGGAACACGGCGCAACTGGGCGCGCTCAAGACGTTCGATGACTGTGGACATAGCTAGAGAGAGGGTGCGCGAGGAAGAAGCGAGGAACGGGGCGCAGACGGAGGTTGGCCGCGCGGAGGGCAGGATGATAGCGACGCTCAGTCGTCGCCGGTCGCGCCGCGCTCGCGGGAGCGCTGCAGCCGCCACGCCCGGATCTGCTCGTGGTGTCCGGAGAGCAGCACGTCGGGTACGCGCCAGCCGCGGTAGTCGGCCGGGCGCGTGTAGTGCGGGTACTCCGGCCGCCCCTCGAGCGCCGCCGAGAAGGACTCCTCGCGCACCGAGTCGCTGTGGCCCAGAGCGCCCGGCAGCTTGCGCATCACCGCGTCGCAGACGACCATCGCCGCGAGCTCGCCCCCCGCCAAGACGTACTCGCCGATCGAGACCACGTCGCTGGCGAAGTGCTCGACGATGCGCTCGTCGAAGCCCTCGTAGCGCCCGCACAGCAGCGTGACGTCGGGCTCTTGGGCGAGCTCGTCGACAAGCGGGTCGTCGAGCAGCCGCCCGCCGGGCATCAGCGCGATGACGCGCCGCTCCTTGCGCAGGTCGACCGGATCGACGCCGTAGTGCGCGCGCAGCGCGGCATCCATGACGTCGACGCGCAGCACCATCCCGGCGCCGCCTCCGAACGGGGTGTCGTCGACCTGGCCGCCGCTCAGCGGCGTGTGCTCGCGCAGATCGAGCGTGCGCAGCTCGTGACCGGCCGCGAGCGAGTTGGCGACGTGGCGCTGCGAGGCAAACCAGTCAAACCAGTCCGGGAAGAGGGTGACGACATCGAGACGCACTGGGCTCGGACCGCCTCCGCCGCGCCCGAATCAGCTCTGCTCGACCCCGAGGAACTCGGCATCGACCACGATGCGGCGCTCGTCGAGGTCGACGCTGACGACGGCGTCGCCGACCATCGGCACGAGCAGGTCGCCGACCTCGAGCACCTCGCATGACGGCAGTGCGCGCATCGCCGCGACGATGCCGAGCTCGCGGCCAGCGGGGGTGAGCACCTTGCAGCCCTCGAGATCCTCGGGCCAGTACTCGCCGGCGGGCAGCGACGGCGCATCGGCGCGCTCGACGAGCAGGTCGCCCTCGCGCCGGGCCTCGATGCCGACCCGGTCGTCGATCCCGCGCAGGCGCAGGATCGGGCGGTCCTCGGTGCCGGCGCGGCGGACGATCTCGTGGACGTCGTCGCCGATCCGCACGTGGACGCCGAGCTTGAGCAGCACACCGCGCGGGCGCGTGACGTGAAACGAGCCGTCGAGCCCGTGCGGGCGACCGACGCGGCCGGCGTTCAGCAGGGACATCGCGGCGACGGGCGCCTACTAGTCGACGATGTCGACGAACACGCGGCGGCCTTCCTTCACGGCCGCCGCCTTCAGCACGGTCCGCAGCGCGTTCGCGGTGCGCCCGCCGCGGCCGATGACCTGGCCGTAGTCCTCGTCGCCGACCGACAGCTCGAGCACGATGCTGCCGTCGTCCTCGTCGAAGGCCTCCACGCGCACGGCGCCGGGATCATCGACGAGTGCCTTCGCGAGGTATTCCAGAAGCTCTTGCACAGGACGCGCGGGCCGGCCGGGGGGTGTGGGCGGGCGGGGTGGTGGGGCTACTTGAAGCCGAGAGGTTGGGGCTACTTGAGGCCCTGGATGCGCAGGAGGTTGCGCACCTGGTCAGACGGCTGCGCGCCGCGATCGAGCCAGTGGCGTGCGCGGTCCTCGTCGACGCGAATCGTCGACGGCTCGGTCTGCGCGTTGTAATGGCCAATCGTCTCGATGACGCGGCCGTCGCGCGGCGAGCGCGAATCTGCGACGACGATCCGCCAGATCGGGTCCTTGCGTCCACCGACGCGGGTAAGTCTCATTCGGACAGCCATTAGGCGAGACAGGCTAGCGACCCTGGCGCATCATGGCCTGCAGATCGGGCATCTTGCCCTTGCCCAGCTGCTTCATGAGCTTCTGCATCTGGCCGAACTGCTTGACGAGCTGGTTGACGTGCTGCACCGTCGTGCCCGATCCGCGCGCGATCCGCAGGCGCCGCGATCCCTTGATGAGATCGGGCCGGCGGCGCTCCAGCGGGGTCATCGAGAGGATGATCGCCTCGATGCGATCGAGCTCGCGCTCGTCGACCTTGATGTTCTTCAGCGCGGCGCCCTGGAAGCCCGGGATCATCCCCAGCAGGGACTGCAGCGGCCCCATCTTGCGCATCATCTTCAGCTGCGAGAGGAAGTCCTCGAACGTGAACTCGTTGCGGCGCAGCTTGCGCTCGAGCTCCTTGGCCTCATCCTCGTCGATCTGCGCCTCGGCCTTCTCGATGAACGACAGAACGTCGCCCATGCCGAGGATCCGTTGAGCCATCCGGTCGGGATGGAAGCGCTCGAACTGGTCGAGGTGCTCGCCCGTCGAGGCGAAGAGGATGGGCTTGCCGGTGACGGCCTTGACCGACAGCGCAGCGCCGCCGCGCGCGTCGCCGTCGAGCTTGGACATCAGCACGCCGTCGAAGGCGACCGCCCCCGCGAACTGCTCGGCGACGTTGACCGCGTCCTGTCCGGTCATCGCGTCGACGACGAGCAGGACGGTGGTCGGCTTGACCGCCTTGCGGATCTTCACGAGCTCTTCCATGAGCTTCTCGTCGACGTGCAGGCGGCCCGCCGTGTCGACGATCAGGACGTCCTTGCCGTCGCGCTTGGCCTGGTCGAGCGCCCACCGGGCGATATCGACGGGGTCCTTGTCGGTGCCCTGCTCGTAGACGGTGGCGCCGACCTGGCCGCCGACCTTCACGAGCTGGTCGACCGCGGCCGGACGGTAGACGTCGCAGGCGGCGAGCGCGACCGAGGAGTCGTGCTCCTTCATCAGATAGCGCGCGAGCTTCGCCGTCGCGGTCGTCTTGCCCGAGCCCTGCAGACCGGCCATGAGGATCACCGTCGGCGGGCGCGGCGCGAAGGCGACCGACGCCGAGGCCCCGCCCATCAGCGCGGTGAGCTCCTCGTTGACGATCTTGACGACCTGCTGGCCGGGGTTGAGCCTGCCGAGCACGTCGGCGCCCAGGCAGCGCTCCTTGACCGTCGTCGTGAACGTCTTGACGACCTTGAAGTTCACGTCGGCCTCGAGCAGCGCGAGGCGGATCTCGCGCATGGCGGCGTTGACGTCGGCCTCGGTCAGCGTGCCGCGGGCACGAACGTCGGCGAGCGTCGCCTGGAGCTTCTCTGAGAGCGTGTCGAACACGGGCCGATCAGTCTAGGTGCCAGGCGCGCTCGACCCGCCCCGAAGGATGACGTGGACCGGACGGCGCGCGCCACCCGCCGCACACGGATCGATCGAATACGAGTTCACGCTCACCGTGAGTGGCGCACCGTACCCCAGCTCGGGACCCTGATCGGCTACGAGGCGACGATCGCCCCGAGCACGGTTCGGCTCCGTCCGGGCTTGAAGACGTAGCTTCGGTTCGTGATGCGCACCGAGCGGGCGCGCGCCGCTGGCAGCCTGAGAGATCGAGCGTTGCGGCTGAAGGCCCGGGCGCGCCGAACGCGAGCGCGGGCAGACCGATCGAGCCCGCGCATGTCGAAGTCTTCGACGGTCCGCGGATCGGCATCGCACCGTGCCAGCCACACCTCGTCCGGGCTTCGTCCCACGAACGCGCCGGCGAGCTGCCGTGCATCCGAGAGTTCGACGGTGGCCAGCGTGAACACCGTCGGCGGCGCGAACACCGTGTACACGGCGTAGCCGGCGATGACGAGCCCGACGGCGAGCGCGGCGATCGTCCGCTCCAGCGCCGTCGGGGCAGGTCGCGCAACGATCCAGCCGGCGAGCGACGCCGCGCCGCAGGTACCACGAATGGCCGCGAACACGACCAGCACGAGCAGCCCGAACATCATCGCCATCGTCAGGCTCGTGATCAGCGTCAGCGCCACCGCGATCAGCGCGAGCACGACCGCGGGAGGCGGCCGATGGCGCTTGAGCAGCCGGTACAGCCAGACGAGTCCGCCTGCGACCAAGGCCAGCGAGATCGCTAATGCGACCCGCGCCGCATCCGTTCCCCAGTGCCCGATCGCGATCGTCACCACGGCAAGCACGATGAAGAGCGCTGCTGGGGGCCGCGCCGTCGGCACGACGAATCCGAAGCCGGCAAGAAGCGCGGCCACGCCCGCGACGCCTTGCCGCAGGACCTACGAGAAGCGCCAGGGGAATCGATCGACGACGCGTCGAACGCATCCTCCTGCAGCGCGCCCGCCGGGCGTCGTCCGACGGCTACGCGCGCCGCACGAGCGTCACGCCGTCGCGCACGCTGAGCATCACGCACACGACGCGCTCGTCGGCGGCGACGTGGTCGTTGAAGGCCCGCAGCGCGCGCGTCGAGTCCGTGTCGTCGTCGTTTGCGGGCTCCGCCACCCGCCCGCTCCACAGCACGTTGTCGACGACGATCAGGCCCCGCGCGGAGAGCTTGGGCAGGACCGCCTCGTAGTAGTCGTGGTAGCCCTCCTTGTCGGCGTCGATGAAGACGAGGTCGAAGGGGCCGTCGAGGCGGCCGATCGTCTCCAGCGCCGGGCCCTCCCGGACCTCGATGCGGTCGCTGAAGCCCGCTGCCGCGATGTGGCGCGTGGCGAACGCGACGCGCCCGGGGTCGAGCTCACACGTGACGATCCGCCCGCCGGCGGGCAGCGCCTGCGCCATCGAGAGCGCGCTGTAGCCCGAGTACGTGCCGATTTCGAGCACGAGCTGCGGCCGGCCGGAGTAGACGAGGAACTCGAGGAAGCGGCCCTCGACCTCGCCGGTGAGCATCTGCGGCGAGTCGAGCTCGGCGCGCGTCTCCTCGGCCAGCGCCTGCAGGAACGGCGCGGGCGGCGTCGTGTGGGCGGCCGCGTAGGCCTCGACCGCCTCGGGGACGATCAGCGCGCTCACACGATCGGCGGCCGCGGCGGCGGGGGCGGCGGCTTGACCGCCCCGGCGATCGCCCCGCCGATGTTGCCCAGCGCCTGCGAGAACTCGCTGGGGATGACGAAGATCTTGTTCGCGTCGCCCTGCGCGAGCTTGGGCAGCATCTGCAGGTACTGGTAGGAGAGCAGCCCCTCGTCGGGATGGCCGTCGTGGATCGCCTGGAAGACCGTGTCGATCGCCTTCGCCTCGCCCTCCGAGCGCAGGATCGCCGCGGTCTTCTGGCCCTCCGCGCGCAGCACCGAGGCCTGCTTCTCGCCCTCGGCGTTGAGGATCTGCGACTGCTTGGAGCCCTCCGCCGTGAGGATCGCCGCGCGGCGGTCGCGCTCGGCGCGCATCTGCTTCTCCATCGCCTCCTGGATCGACGCCGGCGGGTCGATCGCCTTGACCTCGACGCGGTTGACGCGGATCCCCCACCGGCCGGTCGCCTCGTCGAGCACGGTGCGCAGCTGGGAGTTGATCGT
Organism: uncultured Actinomycetes bacterium; assembly: GCA_963825485.1. Lineage (GTDB taxonomy): Bacteria > Actinomycetota > Thermoleophilia > Solirubrobacterales > Solirubrobacteraceae > CADCVQ01. The sequence continues at coordinate 74,392 of CAWGTK010000025.1, read as the reverse complement.
GTCGCGGCTCGTCAGCGCCTCCTCGAGCGTCATCCCGCCGATGACGTTGCGCAGCGTGGTCACCGTCAGCTGCTCGATCGCCTGCAGCGGGTTGGCGACCTCGTAGGAGACGGACTTCGCGTCGGTGATCGTGAAGTACAGGACGCTGTCGATCTGGATGCCGACGTTGTCGCCGGTGATCACGCCGGCCGGCTTGAAGGTCACGACCTGCTCGCGCAGGTCGATCATGTTGCCGACGCGGTCGACGAACGGCACGACGATGGCCAGCCCCGGCGACAGGGTGCGCTGGTAACGGCCCAGCCGCTCGACGACGCCGGCCCGGGCCTGCGGGATGATGCGCACCGTCTTCGCGGCGAGCAGCAGCGCGAACACCGCGATGATGACCAGCAGGATCAGTCCGGCTTCCATGGCTGCGACCTCCTAGAGGGACTTACGCTTCGCTGACGAGCGCCGTCGCGCCCTGGATCTCGACGACGTGAACGCGGCTGCCGCTCGCGATGACGTCGTCGGGGACGTACGGGCGCGCGCTCCAGACCTCGCCCGCGAGCTTCACCGCACCATGGTCGGCGGTGACCGTCTCGGTGACGAGCGCGGTCTGGCCGACGAGCGCGGCGGTGCCGGTCCGCAGCTGCGCCGGGGTGCGCATGTGGCGGCGGGCGATCGGCCGCACGAAGCCGAACAGCAGCCCCGAGCTGACGAGAAAGACGATGATCGCCACCGCGCTGCCGGCCCCGGCCAGCTCGACGGCCGCCCCGGCCAGCGCGCCGATCGCGAACGGCGCGAGGAACAGGCTCAGGGACATGACCTCGCCGACGGCGAGGATCACCGCGAGCAGCACCCAGAGCATCCACGCTTCCATCGTCCTGTGCAATATATGCGCCGGACGGGCCGGGTTGTGAGGTTCTTCAGGTCAGCAGCGCGCGCGCGTAGTCGTCGGCGTCGAACGGGCGCAGATCCTCGAGCGCCTCGCCGATGCCGATGAGCTTTACGGGGATGCCCAGCTCGCCGGCGATCGCGAGCGCGATGCCGCCCTTGGCGGTGCCGTCGAGCTTGGTCAGCACGATGCCGTCCACCGGCACCGCCTCGGAGAAGAGCTTGGCCTGGCGCAGCCCGTTCTGGCCGGTCGTCGCGTCGACGGTGAGCAGCGTCTCGTGCGGCGCGTCATCGATCTGCTTGGCGATGACGCGGCGGACCTTCGTCAGCTCGGCCATGAGGTTGTCCTGCGTGTGCAGGCGCCCGGCGGTGTCGATGATCACGACGTCGGCCCCGCGCTCGCGGCCCTGCTTGATCGCGTCATACGCCACCGACCCGGGATCGGAGCCCTCCGGTCCCGCGACGATCTCGCAGCCTGCGCGCTGCGCCCAGCCCTCGAGCTGCTGCACCGCGGCGGCGCGGAACGTGTCGGCGGCGCCGAGGACGACCTTCAGGCCGAGCTCGCGCTGCAGATGCCAGGCGAGCTTGCCGATCGTCGTCGTCTTGCCGGTGCCGTTGACGCCGACGGCCATGATCACCGTCGGCGACGCGCGCAGGTCGATGCGGTCCTCGCCGGTGCGCGCGATCGCGGCGAGCATCTCGGCCAGGCGACGGCCGAGCGCCTCGCCGCCGGTGATCTCGCCGCCCGACGCCTCGGACTCGAGCTCGCCGACGACGCGCGCGGTCGTCGTGGCGCCGACGTCGGCCATGATCAGCGCCTCCTCGAGGCGCTCCCAGGTCTCCTCGTCGACGTCGCCCTCCAGCAGCGTGGCCTGGATCTCGGCGCCGAGCGCCTCACGCGTCTTGGACAGGTTCGTGCGCAGCTTCTTGAAGAACCCGCGCTTGCGAGCGGGCTCATCGGCGGCCGCAGCAGCCGCCGCGGCCGCGGCCACGGCCGGCCGGGCGCCATCGGTGATGAAGAGATCTGACCAGTCGCGTGCCATGGCGAACGGCGACGATAGCGGCACGTCGCCGAGCCGACCGACGGGCGCCGCGCGTCAGGCCACGAGGCGGACGGGCGGCGTCGCCTCGTCGGCGCGCGCGATCGCCAGCGCGAGAAACGCCTTCGCGGCGGGCGGCTGACGGCGGCGCGCACGCCAGACCAGCGCGACCGGCCACGTGAACGGCTCGGGCCCGATCGGCCGCAGCTCGATCGGCGGACCGGGCTCCTCGGCGGCCGAGCGCGGGATCACCGCGACGCCGGTGCCCTTGGAGACGAGCGTGCGGACGGCCGCCATCTCGGTGCAGATGAAGGCGTTGCGCGGCGTCAGGCCGTGATCGCCGAGCGTCTGCTCGAAGCGGCGGCGCAGCGCCGAGTTCTCGCGGTAGGTGACGAGGTCCAGGCCGGCGAGCTGCGCGAAGGTCACGTGTTCCTGGGCGGCGAGCGGGTGGCCGACGGGCAGCGTGCAGGCCGGCGATCTCGTCGAGCTCGTCGCGCAGGCCGTCGACCTCGGAGATCACCCGCTGCGCGTAGTCGAGGACGAGCTCGCCCTCGGCGGTGATCTCGACGCTGCGGCTCGAGCGCGTGAACAGCGTGATGCCGAGCTCTGCCTCCAGCCGGCTGAGCTGCTGGGAGACCGCCGACTGGGCGAGGTGCAGCTCCTCGCCGGCCTTCGTGAAGGAGCCGTGGCGGGCGATCGCGACGACCGTTCTGAGGTGCCGAAGCTCCATCCGGGAGGCCTCTCACGCCCGATATCGCGGGCGGCCGCGATCAGCGCCTCCCCCACGCCGGCGCCGCGCCGCGAGGGCAGCACGAAGAGGTCGTTGAGCAGGACGACCTCGCTGGCGGAGACCGACGAGTAGGTCCAGTACAGGCAGGTGTAGCCCGCCGGCGCCCCGTCCTCGTCGTGGGCGGCGACCAGCATCCCGCGCTCGCTGGGCGCGACGAACTCGCCGAAGAACGCGGCGTTGTGCTCGTCGTCGCGGCGCGGCGTTGCCGTAGTAGCGCTGGTAGTCGGCGATCAGCGCCAGCAGGCCCGGCAGCTCGGCGCGGGTGACGGGGCGGACCCGCACGGCCGCCTCCTACGCGGCGCCGGCGCCGGCGGCGGGGGCGGGGGCCGGCGCCGCCACGCCCTGCGCGCCGGCCTCGGCGGCCTCCTCGCGCGGCAGCCGGCGCGAGATGACCTTCGAGACGCCGTCGTCGCCCATCGAGACGCCGTACAGCGTGTCGGCGGCCTCCATCGTGCGCTTCTGGTGTGTGACGACGATGAACTGCGCGCGGTCGGCATAGCGGCGCAGCAGGTCCAGGAAGCGCGTGATGTTCGGGTCGTCCAGCGCGGCCTCGACCTCGTCGAGGATGTAGAACGGGCACGGCTTGGCGAGGAACACGGCGAACAGGAAGCCGATCGCCGTCATCGACTTCTCGCCGCCCGACAGCAGCGTCAGGCGCTTCATCGACTTGCCCGCCGGCGTGATCTCGATCTCGACGCCGAGCCGCTCCTCCTCGACGTCGCTCGCGTCCTCCAGCTCGGCGGCGTCGTCGGGATCGAGGGCGTCGCCGTCGCCCTCGGCGCCGGCGAGCGGCTGGCCGGCAAAGCCCGTGATGCCCTGGTCCGCCTTGACGAGCCGCAGCCGCCCGCGCCCGCCCGGGAAGAGATACTGGGCGAGCTCCTCGAAGTTGCGCGCGGCCGCCTCGAAGGTCTCCTCGAACGTCTCGTGGATCTGGCGGTCGGTGTCGCGGATGAGCAGGCGCAGCTCGCGCAGCGCGGTCTCGAGGTCGCCGCGCTGGCGCTCGAGCTCGGTGACGTGGGCCAGCGCCGCGTCGTACTCGGCCTTGGCGAGCGGGTTGACCGGCCCGAGCTGCTCGCGGCGGCGCCCGAGGCGCTCGATGCGGTCGCGCAGGGCCTGCGCATCCTCCGCGGCCAGCGGCTCGCTCGCCGCCTCGGCCGGCAGCCCAAGCCGCTCGGCGAGCAGCACGAGCTCGTGGTCGGCGTCGGCGCTGTGGTCACGCGCCTGCTGGGCGCGCACCTCGGCGTGCGTGACGGCGTCGCCGCGGTCGCGCAGGGTCGCCTGGATCTGCGCCTCCTCGGAGGCGCAGCTGCGCAGCTGGGCAGCGAGCTCGTCGCCCTCGGCACGGCCGGCGGCCAGCTCGGTCTCCAGCGCGCGCACGCGCGCGACGATCGCCTCCGCGACCTGCTCGAGCACTGCGGCGAGGCGCTGCGCCTGCGGTGCGAGCGCGCGATCGGCGGCGATCCGGACGCGCAGTCGCTCGATCCGCTGGGCGCGCTCGGAGCGCTCGCGCTCGGCGCGCTGGGTGGCCCGGCGCTCGGCGGCGAGCTCGCCCTCGATCTGCGCGCGGCGCATCGCCGACGCGCCCTCCTGCGGCGCGGCGCGGCGCTGCTCGATCAGCCAGGCGGTCCGGCGCGCGTCCTCGGTGGCGGCGGCGAGCGCCTGTGAGGCCTCGCGCAGCGCACGGTCGGCCTGCTCGCGCGTGGCGTCGGCCGCCGCGACCGCCGCCTCCGCGGGCTCGCCGGCGAGCTTGGCCGCGTGCTCGGCCCGCACAGCCGCCTCGCTGGCGGCGATCAGCTCCTCGCGGCGGTTGCGCTCGGCGAGCACGCGCTCCTCGCCGCCCTCCGGCGCCCGGCGCATCTCGCGATGGCGGCCGTGCCAGACGCGGCCCGCGCGCGTGACCGCGACGCCCGCGAAGCCCGGCGGCAGCTGCTCGATCTCCTCGACGACCCACGTGTTCGACAGCAGCCGCTGGGCGACGGCCAGGACGCGAGCCTCGCCGGAGACGAACTGGGCGAGGTGGCGCGCGCCCGCGGCGGGCGGGTTCAGGGCGGGCGCCGGCCCGGGCGCCACGGAGTCGATGATCAGCACGCGGCCGCCGTCGGCGCCGGCCGCGTCGAGCAGCTCGCTGCCGTCGCGTACGCGCTCGGCCAGCGAGGAGCGCAGCAGCCCGCCGAACGCGGCGGCGACGGCACGCTCGTAGCCGGGGGTGACCTCGAGCTCGTCGGCCAGCGTGCGCGCACCGCTACCGCCGCGCGCCGCCGCGGCAGAGCGGGTGCGCAGGAACTGGTTGCAGGCGGCCAGCTCGGCGCCGACGCGGGCGGACTCGCGGCGCGCCGCCTCCAGGGCGCGGTCGCGCTCGCGGCGGCGGGCGCGCGCGGTCTCGGCAGCGGCGGTGGCCGATGCCAGGAGCGCACGGGCGGCGGCGACGGCCTCCTGGCCCTCGGCCGCGGCGGCGACCGCCTGCCGCCGCGATTGCTCGAGCGCCGCGACCTCGATCTCGAGCTGGGTGGCGTGATCGGCGGCGAGCTGCTCGAGCTCGGCCTCGAGCGCCTCGACGCGCTGCGCACCGGCCTGCGCGTCGGCGGCCTCGCCCTCGGACTCGGCCAGCGCCGCCAGCGCGGTCAGCTCGTGCGAGCGGCCCTCGGCGCGGTCGGTGAGATCCTCGGCGGTCGCCCGTACGCGCTCCAGGCGCAGCTCGACGCGCTCGCCGGCCGAGCGCGCGCGGTAGACGCGCTGCGCGAACGCCTCGCGCTGCTCGCTGCGCCGGGCCATCGCCTGCTCGGCCGCGCGCCGCCGTCCGGCGACGGCGGCCAGCGCGGTCTGTGCCTCCTCGCGGGCGGCGCGCGCGCTGCTCGCCACCGCTTCGGCGGCGCGCAGCTCGGTGCTGCGGGCGCGCGCGAGGTCGCGCACGAGCTCCCAGCGCGCCTCGAGCGTCTGGCGCTCCAGGCGCGCGTGCAGCTCGGCCGCCTCGGCCTGGCGCTTGAGCGGCCGCAGCCGCGAGCGCGCCTCGCGCTCGACGTCGAGCGCTCGATCGAGGTTGTCCTGGGTGCGCTCGAGCTTGAGCTGGGCGCGGCGGCGGCGCTTGCGGTGCTTGCCGAGGCCCGCCGCCTCCTCGATGAGCAGGCGCCGGTCGCGCGGCTTGGACGTGACGATCGACTCGACGCGGCCCTGCGAGACGACCGAGTGCATCTCCTTGCCCAGGCCCGTGTCCGACAGCACCTCGAGCACGTCGACGAGGCGGCACCGCGCGCCGTTGAGGCGGTACTCGCCCTCGCCGGAGCGATCCAGGCGGCGCAGGATCGAGATCTCGCCGAGCGGCAGGTCGACCGCGCCATCGCCGTTGTCGATGACGATCTCGACCTCGGCGGAGCTGCGCGCCTTGACGCCGCGGCCGCCACCGAAGATGACGTCGCGCATCGACTGGCCGCGGACGGCGAGCGGCGACTGCTCGCCCATCGCCCACAGCACCGCGTCGGTGATGTTCGACTTGCCCGAGCCGTTGGGCCCGACGACGACCGAGACGCCCGGCGCGAAGTCGAGCTTCGTGCGGTCGGGAAAGGACTTGAAGCCCTTCAGGGTGATCGAGCGCAGGTGCATCAGGCGTGCGTCCCGTCGAGCTCCTCGACGAGCACCGTGGCGTCGTCGGGGTGCAGTGCCTCCAGCGCGATCCGCGCGGCCTCCTGCTCGGCGTGCTTCTTGGAGCGACCGGTCCCGCGCCCGACCTCGTCACCGGCGACCGACGCGACGACCTCGAACGTGCGGTCGTGCGGCGGCCCGTCCTCGCGGTCGACGGCGTACTCGACGGTGGCCGCGCGGCGCGCCAGGCGCTCCTGCAGCGCGGACTTGAAGTCGACCGGGTGCGACAGCGCGTTCGTGATCTCCGGCTGGAAGGCCTCGACGACCGCGGCGGCGGTGCGCTCGTAGCCGTCGTGCAGGTAGCACGCGCCGATCACGGCCTCGATGACCGAGGCGAGGACGCGCTCGGTCTCGACGAGCGAGTCGGCGCTCTGGCCGATTCCGGCGGGCGCCGACGCGCGCAGCCTGTCGGGCACGCCGAGGCGCTCGGCGACGGCGCGGCAGGACACGCCGGAGACGCTCTGCGCGCGGATCTTCGTCAGGCGCCCGGCGCCGAAGCGCTCGGCTTCCAGGCGCGGGTACAGATGCGACGTCACCGCCAGGCTCAGCACGGAGTCGCCGAGGAACGCCAGGCGCGAGTAGGAGTCGCTGCGGCGCTCGGTCCAGGAGGCGTGCGTGAAGACCTGCCGTTGCAGATGCTCGGGCAGCTCCTGCAGGAGTTCGGTGAGGAGTTTCAGGACTCGGACGGCTCGGGGACGACGGCGTGCGCCAAGACGAAGTCGACCGCTTGGCCGACGGTGACGATCTTCGCAGCCTGCTCGTCGGTCATCTTCACGCCGAAGGAGTCCTCGAGCTCCTGCACGAGCGTGTAGAGGTCCAGCGAGTCGGCCTCGAGGTCGACGCGGAAGTTCGTGCTGTCGTCGATCCGCGCGGGATCGATCTCGAGCTCGTCGACGAGGTGCGCCTGGACCATCGCGAAGACTTCGTCTCGGGTCATTGTGCGGAAACCGTAGTGTCGGGCTCGGACACGGCGCCGCCGAGCTTGCGCAGCGCGCCCGCCTGCTCGAGCGCGTCGTGCGTGCGCCCGGTGATGTCGCCGGTGACGCCGCGCGCTGCGAGCAGGATCGCGTGCGCGAAGCCGCGGCTCGTGAAGCGCCCGTGCCCGACGACGCCGATCTTGCGCAGCCCGAGCAGGTAGGCGCCGCCGGCGGTCTCCGGCGAGATCTCGTCGCGAAACTGCTGCAGCGCGGGGCGCATGAGCACGCCGCCGGCCTTCGCGCGGCGGGTCGACACGGCGGTCTGCTTGAGCAGGGCGATCATCTTGTCCGACACGCCCTCCATGACCTTGAGGGCGACGTTGCCGGTGAAGCCGTCGGTGACGACGACGTCGGCGCGGCCCTCGACGAGCGCATGTCCCTCGATGTTGCCGACGAAGTTCAGGCCCTGCGCCGCCAGCAGGCGCGCGTGGACGTCGATCGTCAGCGGCGAGCCGCGCGTCTCCTCCTCACCCACGGAGAGCAGCGCCACGCGCGGGTCCTCGACGCCGTGCACGACCTGCGCGAGCGCCGACCCCATGAACGCAAACTGGACGAGGTGCTCGGGGCGCACCTCGGTGTTGGCCCCGACATCGACGAGCGTCACGGGCATGCCCGGCACCGGCACCTGGGCGGCCAGCGCGGGGCGCAGGATGCCGCGGTCGCGCTTGATGTTGAACAGCGCGGCGGCGAGCGCGGCGCCCGTGGCGCCGGCCGAGACGAGCGCGTCGGCGTCGCCCGCCGCGACCGCCTGCGCGGCGCGCACGATCGAGGAGTCGGGGTTCGCGCGCGCGGCGGCGGCCGGGTTGGGCTCCTTGGCGATCGACAGCGGCGCGTCGATGACCTCGATCCCCGGGCCGGCGGCGCCCAGCTCGGCGGCCGGACCGAACAGCAGCACGCGGACGCCCTGGGCGGCGGCGATGTTCGCGCCGGCGGCCACCTCGGCAGGACCGAGGTCGGCGCCGTTGGCGTCCACGGCGATGACGGGGACGTGGAGCATCGGGTCGGCCCGGACCGCGCCGTTCGAGCGGTCGATCAGCCCCCGGATGCGTCGGGCCGGCATCCGCCGGCCATCCTCAGTGGTCGTGGTGGTCGTGCGCCGTGGTCGGCGCAACGACCTCGCGGCCGCCGTAGTACCCGCAGGCCGGACAGACGCGATGCGGCCGCCGGGCGCTGTGGCACTGCGGGCACGAGTTGTAGACCGGGGCAGCCATCTTGTGCTGGGCGCGCCGCTGCGCGGTGCGGGCGTGGGATTGCTTCTGCTTGGGGACGGCCATAGGTCGCGGAAGGGTAGCGCAGCGCGCCGATCGGCTCGGCGCGGCCCGTGCCCGTCGGCTGTCGAATGACGGGAAGGACTGACGCGCTTGCGCGCGAACGGTATCTGCATGAGTGAGCTCGAACTTGATCCCTCCCTCCTCGAGACGCTGCGCACGCTCCAGCAGCACGACGTCGAGTTCGTGCTCGTCGGCGACGTGGCCGAGGCGATTCACAACAACGGCGGCTTCGTCTCAGGCGTCGCGATCGTGCCCGGCGCCTACGGGCGCAACGTCGAGCGGCTCAACGCCGCGCTGCAGGCCATGGACGGCGAGCTCGGCATCGCCGGGACGCCCGCCGCGACGCAGGTCGACTACCGCCGCTGCGACCTGCGTGAGCTGGCGCCCTGCTCGTTCATGACGCGCTACGTCGACGTCGACCTGAACTTCGAGCCGCTGGGCACGAAGGGCTACCGCGACCTCTTCGACGAGGCCAAGCACATCGAGCTGGCGCCCGCCGTCAACCCGCTCGTCGCCGACCAGGGCGACCTCGAGCGCATCGGGCGCAGCAGCGCGCCGGCGGTGCCGTTCGCCCAGCCGCCCGCGGCCCTGCCGCCCGAGCCCGACGACCTGGTCTACTCGCCGGCCGACGACATCCGCGCCAGCCGCGCGACGCACTCGAACTTCCCGAGCTAGTCGAACTTCAGCTCGCCGAGCTTGGCCCAGCGCGGGTCGGGCTCGCGCTCGTGGGCGTGCTCGGGCCCGGCCGTGTTGAGGTCGGTGCCGCAGACCGGGCACAGGCCGGCGCAGTCGGCTCGGCACAGCAGCTGCACGGGCAGCGCGAGGGCCAGCGCGTCGCGCGCCCAGCCGCGCAGGTCGAGCACGTCGGCCTCGACGTAGGGGCTGCGCAGCTCCTCGACGTCGCCGGGCTGGTCGACCTCGCGGCTGTCGACGCGGACCCCCGGCTCGGCGGGCTCCAGGCAGCGCATGCAGGGGCCGCGCAGCGACGCGTCGAAGCGCAGCCGCAGGGCGTGGCCGTTGTGCGTCGTGCGCGAGATGTCGAGGATCGCCTCGACGACCGCGGGGGTGATGACGTACGTCTCGCCGCCGAACTGCAGCGGGTCCAGGCCGACCTCGAGGACGAGCCGGCGGCCCTCGCCGGAGGTCAGCCGCAGGCGGCCGAGATCGAAGCTGTCGGTGCGTGCCGGCATGGCCTGTCCAGGCTAGCGGGCGGTGCTCCAGCGGTTGGCTGCGCCGTCACGCATCTGATCGTCTGCAACGTGCCCGACAACGCGACGCGGGCCCTGCAGTTGACGGGAGCCATGGCTTGCATCACCCCACCAGGGACCGGGGCTGGTTCACCCCGGAGACAGCGATCAAGAGCAGTCTGCTCGACGAGCGAACGCATCGGCATCGCATACGCGAGACGCCGTGGCGCCGTCTGATCGCAGAGCCACGGGATCAAGGCGGCCATTGTCTTGCCCGATCCGGTCGGCACCTCGATGACCGACGGTGGCCCTGCACGGGCGCCCAGCGCGCGCTGGTAGTCGTACGGCTCGTAGCCTGTGGCGTCCCGAAAGACGTGATCGAAGGAGACGTCCATCTCGGCGGGCTGACGTCCTACGTTGCCCGAGGGATCGACCTTACGGTATCTACCAGTCGGCCACGGACCGCGCTCGACATTGCTCACGCCTCGCGCCCCAGCGCTCGCTACGGCGTCTCGCCGCTCCCGAGCCGTGCCAGGTCCGCGTCGAACGACAGCACTCGCGCAGCGCGCTGACGAGCGATGGCGTCCAGAAAGCAGTCGTGCAGGTCGAATGCGTGGTCTCGGTACTTGCTGGCAGCGGCGTGGAGAGCTTGACCGTGCTCCACCTCGAACCCCGGATCGTTCACGATCGCCTCGACGGCGGACGCGACGATGTCGCGCGGCCAGCCGTAGCCGGCGGCCGAGCTCTCGAGCACGTAGGCGACCTCGAGTACCGTCGCGGCGAGCACCGCAATCGGGGGCCTGAGGCGTGCGCGCTGCACCCGCGCCCGCGCCGCACGGCTGTGGGCGGTCTGCTCACCGTCCAGGCTGCGCAACAGGACGTTGATGTCGGCGATCAGCGTCAATCGCGTCGCGCGTGTCGCGCAGCGCGCTCGGAGCGGGCCGCGCGCCGGGCATCTGGCCGCTGCGAGGCGGCGCGGTCGACCTTCGGGGCGACGAACTCCAGCACGCCGACGGACTTGCGGATCACGACCTCACCGTCCCTCGCCTCGACGAGCACGTAGTCCCCGACGGTCAGGCCGCTCGCGTCCCGGACGTCCTTCGGAATCGTGACCTGTCCCTTGTCATAGATCTTTGCCATACCTGTGTCGAAAGTATGGCGCGACACTTAGAGCGTGGCAAGTGGGCACGGGCCAGCCTCAGGCGCGCTCGGGTTCACGCAGCTCGGCGAGCTCGCGCTTGAGCACCTTGCCCGTGGCGGTGCGCGGCAGCTCGTCGAGGAAGACGACGTCGCGCGGGACCTTGAAGCGGGCGAGGGTCGCCTTCACGTGCTCCTTGACCTCGCGCTCGGTGAGCGACGAGCCCTCGCTGCGCACGACGAACGCCCGCAGGCGCCGCCCGAAGCCGGCGTCGTCGACGCCGATCGCCGCGACCTCCTCGACGCCGTCGAGCGAGGCGATCGTGTCCTCCACCTCGCGCGGGAAGACGTTCTCGCCGCCCGAGACGATCATCTCGTCCGCGCGGCCGTCGACGAACAGGCACCCGTCCTCGTCGAAGTGGCCGACGTCGCCGGAGGAGACGAGGCCGTCGATGACCGCCTTGGTGCCGCCGCCGGTGTAGCCGTCGAACACGAGGTCGTTGCCGACGAAGATGCGGCCCGTCGCGCCGGCGGCGACCTCCTCGCCGGCGTCGTCGTAGAGGCGCACCACGGTCCCGCGCGGCGGACGGCCCGCGGTGCCCGGCGCGGCGCGCAGGTCCTGCGGCGTGGCGATCGTCGCCCAGGCCACCTCGGTCGAGCCGTAGAGGTTGTAGAGGACGTCTCCGAAGGTGTCCATGACCCGCGTCGCCAGCGCGCCCGGCAGCACCGAGCCGCTGGCCGCGATCACCCGCAGCGAGCCCGAGTCGTACTTGCGCACGACCTTCGGGCCGCGCTCGAGGATCCGCTGGAGCATGACCGGGACCACGACCAGCGCGGTGACGCCGTGCTCGTCGATCGACCGCAGCGTCTCCTCGGCATCGAAGCGGCGGTGCAGGACGAGCGTCGAGGACAGCCCCAGGCCGAGCACGAGGTGGGCCAGGCCCCAGGAGTGAAACAGCGGGGCGGCGATCAGCGTCCGCCCGCGGGCGCGCAGCGGGATCTTCGACAGCAGCGCCGCGGCCGGGTCCAGCGTCTTGGGCTCCTTGCGCTGGGCGCCCCGCGGCGTGCCGGTCGTGCCGCTCGTCAGGACGACGATGGCACCGCGGGTCGGCGGGGGGTCGACCTCGCCCTGGTCGCCGCGCTCGATGAGCTCGTCGAGCGTGGGCGCGCCGGACCGGGTGGTCTGCGTCCAGGCGACGTACCGCCGCCGGCCGCCGGCGGCCGCGGCCAGGACCTGGGCGAACTCGGCGTCGTGGACGATCGCGCGCGGGTCCTCGGCCGCACAGACCGCGGCGAGCTGCGGCGCGGAGAAGGCGGTGTGCAGCAGCAGCGCGTGGGCGCCGAGCTTCGAGGCCGCGGTGAGCGCCTCGACGAAGCCGCGGTGGTTGCGACAGAGGATCGCGACGGTGTCGCCGGCGGCGATCCCGTCGGCGCTCCAGGCGTGGGCGAGCGCGTTCGTGCGACGCTGCAGCTCGGCGAAGGTCAGCTCACCGTGGTCGTCGATGATCGCCGTGGCGTCCGGGTAGCGGATCGCCGCCACGGCGTAGCCGCCCGCGACCGTCGGCCCCCACTCCTTCAGCGCTTTGACGACATGTGCGAGGCGATCGGGGCGCGTCGGCGCGAACATCCCGCTCTCGACGAGCCGGCGCGCCGTGAAAGCCTTCGTGGACAGGGTGTCGCGCAGCACGGGAAGGCGCGTAAACCTACGGGAGGCGCAGATCCGGCGGCAGCGTTCCGCGGTCGATCAGCGCGTGGATGTCGGCGGCCCGGCGCGAGTTGAGGAAGACGTGGCGCTGGCCGACGCTCGGCTTCTCGTCGAGCAGGCCGGCGGCGATCAGCGCCTCGCCGACCGCGTCGGCCAGCGCGCGCTCGTTGCCGGCGAAGCCGCGCGCGAGATGGCGAAAATCGGTGTGGTAGCCGCCCCACTTCCCCATGCCGTTGAGGCGCTGCAGGATGCGTCGCGCGATCCGCCGCGCGGGGTCCGGATCGTCATGCGGGCGACCGGCCGGGCCCGCGCCACCGGCCGCTTCCGGGTGCACGAGCGCCAGGACCGCGTCCTCGTGCTCGGCGACGGAGTCGCCGTCGGCGGGCCGGCCACCGAGCCGCGCGACGGCCTCGGCGCAGCGCAGCGCCTCGGCGATCGGCGCGCGCCAGTCCGCGGCCTCGCTGAGAACGTGCGCCGGCAGCGCCAGCGCCCGGCTGCGCAGCCGCGCGATCGTGGCGGCGTGCTCCTCGAAGGCGACGACGGCGAGCTCGGCGTCGTCGTCGCCGATGCCCGGCGCCGGCAGGCGCAGCGCGAGGTGCCCGCCGAGCGCGCCGGCCTCCAGGCGCAGGTCGCCGGGGGCGTGCGGCGCGCCGAGGCCGGCGATCTCCGCGAGCGCCCCGATCGCCGCCGCGACCGCCAGCCAGCCGCGCTCGGAGACCGCGCCCGGGTCGGCCCGCACCGTGACGGGCACCGGGACCACCGCCAGCAGCACGTCCGGACCGGCGGCGAGCGCGATCGTGACCGGCTCCTCGCGGCCCGAGCGCGCCTGGCCGAGCTCGCGCTCGGAGCGCGCGAGCTCGTCGTGCAGCAGGGCGCGCAGCTGCGCCGCGCGCTCGCGTGGAGCCGCCGTTCCCCCGGCGTCGTGCAGCGCTGTCGCGAACGGGCTCATCAGCAACGAGCCTAAGGACCCGCCGCCGCCGGCCGGCTGCGACAGCCGGCTCGGGCCAGGCACTACGCTGCGCCGTCGTGTCAGGTTGGTTTGAGCACTTCGGCTTCGGGTGGGTCGGCGACGAGCTGCTGATCGGCGCCTACCCGCAGGATTTCGACGACGTCGCGGCGCTCGTTGAGGCCGGCGTGACGCGCGTGTTCAACCTCGTGCAGGACGTCGAGTACGAGGGCGACGGCCGCGAGGCGTGCACGACGGCGCTGGCCAACGCGGGCATCGCCGAGGAGCGCGTCGAGCTCGTCGACTACGGCAACCTGCTGCCCGGCCACATCGAGCGCGCCGTCCAGGTCGTGCGGCCGTGGCTGGCCGACGGCGAGCGCGTCTACGTGCACTGCCGCGCGGGAATGCAGCGCTCGGCCACGGTGGCGGCGGCGATCATCGCCCTCGAGGAGGGCGTCGCGCCCGCCGAGGCGCTGCGGCGCGTCAGCGAGCGCAACCCCCGCGCCAACCCGCTCGAGCATCAGCGCCAGGACCTCGTGCGCTGGTGGAAGGCGCGCGCCGACTAGAGGGCGCGTGCGGTGGCGTCCGCACCGCCTGAGATTCTCAGTGGCCGCCCGCGCGGCGGCCGACGGACATCCTGCAGTCCGTCGGGTCCGGTCCGTAGCGTGGGTGATCACGCCATGAAGCCCGTCTCCGCCCTCCCCCTCCCGCTCGCCCGCGTCCAGGTCTCCAACCGCCGCCTGGCGATCGACTTCCTCACGGTCGACGACGAGACCGCCGTGCGGCTGGCGTCCGAGCGCGACGACCCGGTTCGCTTCGTCGTCGAGGCGATCGAGATCGGCGCCCGCGTGCTGGACCGCGAGCAGACCGGCGCCAACGCGGAGTTCGTCCGCGCGGAGTTCGAGAAGACCGCGCGCGAGCTCGACAAGGAGTTCGTCGAGCGCGCGCGCAAGGTCGCCGACCGGCTCGACGCGCGCATCGACGACGTCTTCGGCCCCGAGCACGGGCACGTCACCAAGGTCCTGGCCAAGCACTTCGGCGACGAGTCGTCGGTCGCCGTCCAGCATCGCGTGCACGCCGTGGTCGGCGAGCTGACCGCCCAGATGCGCGAGGACCTGCGCAAGCAGTTCTCCGCCGACAACGACTCCAACCCGCTCGCCGTCTTCCAGCGGGTGCACCTCGCGCAGGCGCACCAGATCGCCGGCCAGCAGTCCGAGCAGATGCGCGCGATGAACGAGAAGCTCGAGACGATGAACCTCGAGATCGCGCGGCTGCGGGCCGAGAAGGAGAAGCTGACCGAGGTCGCCGCGGCGCAGGACAAGGGCACGGCCAAGGGGCGCACCTACGAGGACTCGGTCGCCGAGGCGCTGCAGGCGATCGCCACCGCCCGCGGCGACGACTGCGACGCGGTCGGCGACGTGCGCGGCGAGGGCGGCAGGAAGGGCGACGTCGTCGTCGCGATCGACGCCTGCAGCGGGCCGGCGCGCGGCAAGGTCGTCTTCGAGGCCAAGAACTCCAAGCTGTCCAGGAACGAGGCGCTGGCCGAGCTCGACGGGGCGATGGAGACGCGCGCCGCCGACTACGCCGTGCTCGTCGTCTCCTCGGAGGGCAAGCTGCCCGCGCGCACGCATCCGCTGCGCGAGTTCAACGGCGACAAGCTCTTCGTGACGTTCGATCCCGACGAGGGCTCGACGCTCGCGCTCGAGGTCGCCTACGGCCTCGCCCGCGCCCGCGTGCTGATGGCGCGCGCCGCGGGCAGCGGGCTGGATACCGCCGGGGTGCACGCCGAGGTCGAGCGCGCGCAGCTCGCGATGGAGGACGTGCGCCGGATCAAGTCGCAGCTCACGAACGCGACGACGGGCATCGAGGAGGCGCGCCGGATCGTCGACGCGATGGCGACGAACGTGCGCGGCCACCTCGCGACGATCGAGGGCCTGCTGGCGGACGCCGGCAACCTGCCGCTGGCTTCGCCCGACGCCTGACCGGAGGGCGTCCGCTTTGTAGCCTGCGGGCCGTGACCCGGGCCGTGATCTTCGACTGCGACGGCGTGCTCGTCGACACCGAGCTCATCTCCAACACCGTGCTCGCGGCGCTGCTGACCGATGCCGGGCTGGCGACGACGCTCGAGCTGTGCCTGCGCGACTACCGCGGCCGCTCGCTGACGTCGGTGATGGAGATGGCCGGGCGGCGCCACGGCGCCCCGCTGCCGGCGGACATCCCCGAGCGCTACTACGACGAGGTCGAGGCGCGCTTCGCCACCGAGCTCGAGCCGATCGCGGGCGTCGTCGCGGCGCTCGACGCGATCGACCTGCCGATGTGCGTGGCCTCCTCCGGACCGCACCGCAAGATGGCGGTGACGCTGCGGGCGACCGGGCTGTGGGAGCGCTTCGAGGGGCGGATCTTCAGTGCGACCGAGGTGGCGCGCGGCAAGCCGGCGCCCGACCTGTTCCTGCACGCCGCCCGCGCGATGGGGTTTGCCGTCGCGAGCACGGCGGTCGTCGAGGACAGCGTGCCGGGGGTGCTGGCCGCGCGGGCGGCCGAGATGCGCGCCTTGGCGTTCGCCGCCGACGTGGACCCGGGTGCGAACGCTCTCGCCGGCGCCGGCGGGGAGGTGTTCGAGGACATGGCCATGCTGCCGGGCCTGCTGAGCGGCGCGACGGTGAGTCGCTCGTGAGCCCGAGCGTCGCCCGCCGCGTCGTCATCTGCGGCCAGGTGCAGGGCGTCTTCTTTCGCGACACGCTGCGCCGCCTGGCGGCTTCGCGCGCCGTGACCGGGTGGGTGCGCAACCGCCCCGACGGCACGGTGCAGGCGCACCTGGAGGGCGCACCGGACGCCGTCGCCGAGCTCGTGCTGTGGTGTCGCAGCGGTCCGCGCGGTGCCGAGGTGCAGGACCTCGAGGTGACGGTCGTCGAGCCCGCGGGCGGCGATCGCTTCGTCGTGCGCTGAGCTTGCCGGGGTGAGCCCGTTCCCCCCCGCGGGGGACGACGGCCGCGCCCGTGCGTCTGATGCTCGTCGCGACCCGCCGGCGCCCGGCCGGCTATCGCGAACAGGAGCAGTCCATGCATTCGATGTCCCTCCGCCCCGATCGTCTCGTCTCGCGCCGGCGCGCACTGGCGGCGCTGGCCGCCCTCGGCGTCTGCGTCGCCGCTGCCGTGGCACCGCCGCCGGCCAGCGCCGCGCTGCCCTACGGGCCGTACACCTGCAAGTCAGGCTTCGTATGGCGCGCCGCGTTCAGCGGTGACGGCGTCTGCGTCACCCCGACCAACCGCGACCAAATCACGCGCGAGACCAACGAGTCGTGGATGCACACCCTCTCCAACGGCTACTGCCGGTCGGGCTACGTGTGGCGCGAGACGCGCCCGGAGGACCACGTCTGCGTCTCCAACTACCCGCCGCCGCCGGGCCAGCTGGCGCCTCGCGATCGCGAGCGCTCCAACAACAGCCAGGCCGTGTTCAGGCTGCAGGATCCGACCGAGACGCCGTTCGGCGGCGTGGGCAGCTGGACGAGCGGCACGGACTCCGTCTACGCCTACCACAACGCATCGGGCGGGGGCATGACGGCGTACGGCCGGGTGAGCTTCTACTACCTGTACCCGAGCACGACGGGGCTGCGCGGTCCGTACTCCATGTACTCGCTGACGGCGAACGCCAGCGGCTATGTCAGCGGCTACATCGGCGCCATCGCCTGCGACCGCGCCTCGACCTACCGGGCCACGATCGTGGCGCTCAACCAGCGCACGGGCCTCGTCACGAAGGCCGGCTACTCGGAGGGCCCGCGCCGCTGCGGCTAGGCGGCGCGCGGCAGATGCGGCGGAGGGCGAGCCGGCTCAGCGGACTTCGGCCGGCTCGTCCTTGCCCTGCAGGCGCTCGCGGCCGCGCTGGACGGCCGCGATGAACTTCGAGAGGTTGACCTCGAGGGTGTTGAGGATCTCGTCGGCGTAGTCCTCGGCGCCGAGCCGGATCTCGCGCTCGCGGGCGCGAGCGTCCTCGATGATGTCCTCGGCGGCGCGCTGGGCCTGCTTGGTGACCTCTTCCTCGCCGACGAGCTGGTCCTGGCGCTCGCGCGCCTCCTTGACGATCCGCTCGGCCTCGCGCTTGGCCTCGGCGAGCATCTCCTGGCGCTCCTTGACGATCCAGCGCGCCTGCTTGATCTCCTCCGGGATCGTGGCGCGCATCTGGTCGAGGATGTCGTAGATCTCGTCCTTGTCGACGCGAACCTGGCCGGTCATCGGGACCAGCTTGGCGTTGTGCACCAAGTCGTCGAGCTTGTCGATGAGTACGAGGACATCCATGGCAATCCCTCTGTTCGCTAGCGGCCCAGCTCTTCCTTCAACCGTGCCGCGACCCGTTCGGGGACAAGTTCGTCGATCTTTCCACCAAAGGTGGCGAGTTCCTTGATTCCGCTGGAGCTGATGAAACTGTACTGCGGGCTGGCCATGAGGTAGAGCGTGTCGAGGTCCGCCGCCTGCAGGCGGTTGAGCTGATGCATCTCGAACTCGTATTCGAAGTCCGAGATCGCCCGCAGGCCCTTGACGATCACCTTCGCCCCCACCTCCCGCGCGAAGTCCACGACGAGGACCGAGAACGCCAGCACGCGCACGCACTCGAGGTGCTTGGTGGCCGCCTCGATGAAGCCGATCCGCTCCTCGGCGCCAAACAGCGTCTGACCCTTGCGAGACGGCAGGTCGACGACCGCCACGATGACCTCGTCGAAGAGCTCGGCCGCGCGCGAGATCACGTCGAGATGGCCGTTGGTGACCGGGTCGTAGGAGCCCGGGCAGAGCGCGATGCGGTGGTCAGGGTTCATGGATGCGTATGACGGTGTCGCCGTAGCGCCGCTCGTCGGCGAGTGGAAGGTCGAGCTGCAGCGCAGCGCGGCGGTCGCTCTCGGTGACGACGCGGGCGCCCGGTGCGAGCACCGCGGTCAACCCCTCCGACAGCTCCCGCCCCAGCTCGGCGGCATGCCGGTAGGGGGGATCGAGGAAGACCAGATCGTATGCCTCGCGTCGGGCGGATGCCGCGCGGAGCGCCGCGCGCGCCTCGATCGGGCGCACCTCGGCGTCGATGCCGAGGGCTCTCAGGTTGGCGCGCACGACCTCGATCGCCTTGTGGGAGCGGTCGACGAAGACCGCGGCGGCGGCTCCCCGCGAGAGCGCCTCGATGCCGAGGGCGCCGGAGCCCGCGTAGAGGTCGAGCACGCGCGCGCCCTGCACGGATGGGCCGAGAACGCTGAACAGCGCCTCGCGAACGCGGTCGCTCGTGGGTCGCGTCTCGGTGCCGCCCGGCGCGGCGAGCCTGCGACCCCGGTACGTGCCCGCGACGACCCTCATGCGGTGCGCGGTCGCGCCGCGGTGCACTTCGTGACGGCGCTCGTTTGGTCGCCGGCGAACGGCATCGGCGCCCCTCGCGCGCCGCAGCGTGGCGGGTTTGTGTTCGCTACGAACACCTACGCGCCACGCTCCCGCCCCGCATCTCGCCCGACGCCGGCCCAGGCCCGACCGCCCCCAACCACACGAGCTCACACCCACACAGACGCCGTCGAACCACGCGATCGCCGCGCACGACCACCGCGCAGCGCACACACCACTCACGCCGCCAGCGGCGCAAGCTCGCCCGCCCCATACGCCCGCGCCAACGCATCCCCCAACAGCGCATGCTCAGGCTCGACCAACTGCGGATCGGCCGCCAGCAACGCCTCGGCATACACCCTCGCCGCCTCCGCCAGCCCCTCGTCCTCCGGCAGCCGAGCCACCCTGAACTGCGCCAACCCCGACTGGCGCGTGCCGGCGATCTCGCCCTCGCCACGCAGCTCAAGGTCGATCTGAGCAAGCTCGAAGCCGTCGCTGAGGCGCTCCAGCGCACGCAGCCGCGCCGCACGCTTGGGCCCGAACAGCAAGCAGGTCGCCGCGTGCGCGCCGCGCCCCACCCGACCGCGCAACTGGTGCAACTGGCTGATGCCATAGCGCTCGGCGCCCTCGACGAGCATCACCGTCGCGTTCGGGATGTCGATGCCGACCTCGATGACCGTCGTGGCGACGAGCACGTCGACCTCGCCGGCGGCGAACGACAGCATCGCCGCCTGCTTCTCGCGCGGGCGCATCTGGCCGTGCAGCAGCGCGACGCGGTAGTCGCGCAGCTCGCCGCCGCGCAGGCGCTCGAACTCGACGGTCGCGGCGCGCGCCTGCAGCGTTTCGGACTCCTCCACCAGCGGGCAGACGACGAACGCCTGGCGGCCGGCGTCGAGCTCTTCGCGGACGAGGTCGTAGGCGCGCGCGCGCTCGGGATCGGTCGAGGCGATGTGGGTCGCGACCGGCTGACGACCGCGCGGGAGCTCGCGCAGCGTCGTGATGTCCAAGTCGCCGTAGCGCAGCAGCGCCATCGTCCGGGGGATCGGCGTCGCGGTCATGTGCAGGACGTGCGGCACGAGGCCCGCCTGCGCCTTGGCATCCAGCGCCGCCCGCTGGCGTACGCCGAAGCGGTGCTGCTCGTCGACGACGACGACCGCCAGGCGATCGAACGCCACGTCGGGCTCGACCAGCGCGTGCGTGCCCACGACGAACGACAGCTCGCCGGTGGCCAGCTTGCACAGCGTGTCCGTGCGCCGCGCCGCCGGCGTCGAGCCCGTCAGCAGCGCCACGCGCACGGCCTCGCCGGGCATCAACGCCTGGAGCGTCGCGAAATGCTGCTCGGCCAGGGTCTCGGTCGGCGCCATGAACACCGCCTGCATGTCGTGCTCGACGGCGCGCAGCATCGCATGCAGCGCGACGACGGTCTTGCCCGAGCCGACCTCGCCCATCAGCAGGCGCTGCATCGGCCGCGGCGAGGCGAGCTCCTCGTCGAGGGTGGCGATCGCCCGCGCCTGATCGCCGGTGAGCGCGAACGGCAGCAGCTCCTCGCGCCAGCGGCGCGTCAGGCCGGGCGGCGCGTCGAGCACCGGCGCCGCCCCCGACGCACGGCGCTGGGCGCGGCGGCGCAGCAGCGACAGCTGGGCGAGCAGCAGCTCGTCGAAGGCCAGGCGCCGGCGACCGCCCTCGTGATCGCCCGCATGCGCGGCGACGATCGCCGCGCGGCGCTCCGGCAGTCCCCCCAGCATCTGCACGCGCGCCCGCGCGGGCAGCGGCTCGACGGCGTGCTCGGCGGCGACGAGATGGGCGCGCACGAGCGCGAGGAGCTGCGTCGAGGACAGCCCCTCGGTCGCCGGGTAGTGAGCGACCTCGTCCGCGCTGCCGGTCGACTCGTCCGTCGGCGCGTGGCTCGTGACGCGAAACGCGTTGCGGGCGGCGTACTTGCCGTGCAGCACCAGGCGCGTGCCGGCGGGGTACTTGCGCTGCAGCCACGGCTGGTTGAAGAACGTCGCCTTCATGACGCCCGTCTCGTCGGCGACGGTCGCCTCGACGAGCGGCTTCATCCCGCGGCGGCGCACCGGGCGGCTCGTGATCGAGCGCACCTCGACGACGACCGTCGCGATGTCGCCGGTCACCAGCGTCCCCACCGTGCTCGCGGCGCGGCGATCGCGCGGCAGGTGCTCGAGCAGGTCGCCGACGGTGAGCAGGCCGAGCGAGGCGGCGGCGTCGGCGGACTTCTGCGGCGTGACCTTCAGCGGCGTCTCGAGCGCCGACGGCCGCGGCCAGCGCAGCGGGGCGGCGAGCAACGTGGCGTGGTCGAGCGGCGCGGAGTCGGCGAAGGCGGTGGCCACCCGTCCATGATGATCGCCGCCGCGGACCGCTCCGGTCTAACCGCCTCGGCGGCGGGCGTCCTGCGCGTCGCCGAGCGCGTCCAGGCCGACGGCGAAGTCGGCGAACGGGCCGAGCGTCGCCGGCGCCGCGATGCGCTGGCGCCGGCCGACCTGCGTGACGTTCAACCGGCCGGCGATCTTCCCGCGGGCGATCCCGCCGACCGCGGCGCGCTTGGCCTTCGGCACGACGAAGGTCATGTCGAAGCCCGAGCGGCGCAGGACCCGGTCCTGCGTGCCGACCCAGGACTCGCCGGCGAACGACGTCACCGAGGCGACGATGACGCGCCGTGCCGCGGGCCCGATCGCGTCGGGCAGGCCGACGGCGCGGGCGATGCCCAGCGCGCGCATGAACCCGAGCAGGGTGTTCGCGTCGCGCAGGATGCGACCGACATCGGCCCCGGTCGTGACGTGGGAGACCGCGACGCCGTCCAGCCGCCCGCCACCGGCGGCGACCCGCTCGGTCTCCCAGCGCCACGGGGCGAGGCCGAACTGCTCGAGCGTGCGGGTCAGCCCGTTGCGCCCCTTGGCCGCCGAGCGCACGAGACGTCGCCGGACCGCCGCCGGCAGGCGGAAGCCCGTCGAGCCGAGGCTGATGTACGACCGGCCGCCGACGGAGGTCAGCCGCGTGCCGTAGTCGCGCGCGCCGATCTCGATGTCGTAGTCGGGCAGCGACGCGTCCTTGCGGTAGCGGAAGGGGCCGCTCACGCTCGCCGAGAACTCCTCGTAGCCGGGCACGCCCTCGAGCGTGAACGTCACCTGCCCGTCGATCCGGCCCATGCGGGCGGCGCGGTTGGGACCGGCCGCGTCCGCGATGAGGGCATCGGGATCGAAGGCCGTCCGGCTCGCCGCGGCGGAACCGTCGGTGGTCTTCTCGTCGCCGCCGCAGGCCGCGAGTGCGAGCGCAGCGGCGCCGGCGGCGAGCGAGACGGCGGTCCAGCGCAGCATCCGCATGGAGGGTGTATATACACGCACCAGCCACGCCGTGTCAACCGAAGCCGCCGCGCGCACCCGCCGCCCCGCCGCCCGCCGCCCGCCGTCCGCCGCCCGCCGCCGCCCCGCCGCCCCGCCGCTTCGGGCGTCCGCCCACCGCCCCGCCGTCCGCCCGCCCGCCGCCCGCCGTCCGCCCGGCTACTCCGCCGCCACGAGCCACCAGTACGCCGGCTGGCCGCCGTCCTCGCACTCGAGCTCGACGCCGGCGGGAACGAGCGCGCGCACGTGGTCCTCGCCCAGCGGCGCTCCGGCGCCCGCGATGCAGGTCAGCAGCTCGGCCCCGTCGCCGCCCAGCTTCCCCAGGACGGCACCGAGCGTCGGCCCCGGCTCGCCCCACGCGAAGATCGTGTCGTCGACGAAGCCGACCGCCTCGCCGGTGACGAAGCGGCCCTCGCCGTCGTCGCGCGCCGCCGGCGCCACCGCGCCGGTGCGCACGTGCGCCAGGGCGGCGTCGACGGCGGCGACGTTGTCGGCCGCCGAGCGCGCCGGGTCCAGCGCGAGCGCTGCGGCCAGGCCGGCCTGCTGCGATCGAGCCGCGCTCACGCAGACGACCTTCTCCGACAGCTTCGCCGCGTGCCCGGCCGCCATGACGACGTTCGGCGAGTTGGGCAGCACGACGACCTCCTCGGCGGGCACGTCGTGGATGCCGGCGAGCAGCTCGTAGGTCGAGGGGTTGAGCGTCGGCCCGCCGTCGAGCACGAAGATGCCGAGCGACTCGTAGAGCTCACGAATGCCCTCCCCCGCGATCACGGCCAGCCCGCCGCAGCGCGCGGGCGGCTGCCCCGTCGCCGAGGCGAGGCGCTCGTCGCGCGCCAGCACCTGCGCGTGCATGTCGGCGACATCGAGGTGCGAGACCTCGCCGGCGCCGTCGAAGAGCGCCGCCGCCGCCGCGGGGAAGTCGGTATGGACGTGGACCTTCAAGGTCGCCGCGTCGCCGACGACGAGCACCGAGTCGCCGAGCGCCTCGAGGCGCTCGATCCACCGTCCCGGCTCGAGCTCGCGGCCGGTCACGGCGAAGTTCGTGCAGTAGCGGAAGGTCGCGGACTCGTGCTCGGGATGGGTGACCCGCGCGGGCGCCGCGTGGCGCGCGACCACGGGCGCCTCGGTGCCGCGCAGTGCGGCGATCATCCCGGCGAAGATCACCGTCAGGGCGTGGCCGCCGGCGTCCACGACGCCGCTCTCGCGCAGGACCGCGAGCTGCTCGGGGCCGCGCCGCACGGACTCCTCGCCGGCGCGCAGCGCGCGCTCGAGCACGTCGGCGATGAGCGCGTTCTGCACCGCGGGATCGCCCTCGCCGCCGAGCTGCGTGTCGCCCATGTGCGCGATCTCGCTGGCCACGCAGGTCGCCATGTCGCGCACGACCGTGAGGATCGTGCCCTCGGCCGGCTCGCGCACGGAGTTGTAGGCGCGCTGCGCGGCGCGCGCCATCGCCGCGGCGACGAGCACCGGGTCGACAAGCTCGCCCGGGCGGCTGACGAGCTCCTCGGCCGCGCCGCGGATCAGCTGGGACAGGATGACGCCGCTGTTGCCACGGGCGCCCAGCAGCGCCGCGCGCGCCACCGACTCGACGATCTCGTCGCGGCCGATCTCGTCGATCAGGCGGCCTGCGCCTGTGCCCGGCGAGCCGCCCGGCGAGCGGGTGTCCGCGGCGAGGCGATCGACCTCGGCGAGCACCGCCTCCAGCGTGAGCGCCATGTTGTCGCCCGTGTCGCCGTCGGCGACGGGGAACACGTTGAGATCGTTGATCTCCTGGCGACGCGACTCGAGGTGCACGAGCGCGCCCTCGACGACTGCGCGGAAGCGGACGAGGCTGGGATCCATCGACATCCGGTGTCGCGCCTTGCCCGTCACACGACCGGCGGGCGACGGTCGGGCCGGCCCTACAGGGCCTTCTGGACCTTTCCGGCCTTCAGGCAACGCGTGCAGACGTAGACGCGGCGCGGAGCCGAGCCGACCAGCACCCGGACCTTCTGGAGGTTCGGATTGAAGCGCCGCTTGGTGGCGCGCATCGAGTGGCTCCGGCTGTGGCCGAACGCCGGCTTCTTCCCGCAGCTGTGACAAACCTTGGCCATCGCGACGAGCAGTGTAGTGGGTCGCTTCGCGGTGGGTCCGAGCGACGATGGCACCGGCTAACGGTTGGACCCCGCCGGGCGACGGGTATCTTGATCGCCTGATGCCGCTCGCCTCAGGAATCGAGCTGCCCGAGCGCTATCGCGTCACGCGCCATATCGCCAGCGGCGGTATGGCGTCCGTCTGGGAGGTCGAGGACACCCTGCTCGGGCGGGTCGTCGCGGTGAAGGTGCTGGGCGCTCAATACGCCGCCGACGCCGGGGCCCGCGCGCGGTTCCAGCGCGAGGCGCGCACCGCCGCGCGCGTCTCCGAGCATCCCCACATCGCCACGATCTTCGACACCGGCGAGCACGGCGACGACACGTACATCGTCATGGAGTACTTCAGCGGCGGGACGGTCGCCGACCGCCTGCGCGCGGCCAAGGACGGCGGTGATCGCGTGCCGCGCGAGACGACGTTGCGCTGGCTGCGCGAGGCCGCGCTGGCGCTCGACGCGGCTCATGCGGCGGGCATCGTGCACCGCGACGTCAAGCCCGCGAATCTGCTCCTCGACGCGCAGGATCGCCTCGCCGTCGGCGACTTCGGGATCGCCCGCCTCGCCGACGACTCGCACATGACGCAGACCGGCCAGGTCCTTGGCACCGCGGCCTATCTCTCCCCCGAGCAGGCGCTCGGCCAGCCCGCCACCGCCGCCAGCGACCGCTACGCGCTGGCCGTCGTGGGCTACGAGCTGCTGACCGGCACGCGGCCGTTCGCCGGCGGGCCGGTCACCGCGCAGGCGCGCCAGCATGTCGAGGACCAGCCCGACAAGGCCACCGAGGCCGCCCCGGACCTGCCGGCCGCGATCGATGCCGTCTTCGGTCGCGGGCTGGCGAAGGACCCGCGCGAGCGGCCGCACACCGCGTCGGCGCTGGTCGACGAGATCGAACGCGCGCTGGGGACGACCGCCGAGACGCGGCGCGTCGACTCGACGCGCGCGATGGCACCGGTCGTTGCGGCCGCGGGTGCCGCCGGTGCCGGGGCGGCGGCTGCCGCTGCCGCGTCGTCACCCGCGCCGCCGGCCGCTCCGCCGGACGGGGGCCGCCCGCGCGAGGACGCGCCCGCCCCGCCCGCCCCGCCCGCCCCAGCCCCGCCTGCCGCCGCCGCGCCGCACCGGCCCCCGCCCGCCGCCTCGCCGCCGGCCGCCGCGCCAGACGCCGGCTACCGCCGCCGCGCCACCCCCTGGCTGCCCGTCGGCGTCGCCGCCGCGGCCATCGCGGCCGTGGTCTTCGCGATCGCGCTCGCCGGCGGAGGCGACGGTGACGGCAAGCGGGCGTCCACGACGACGCCGCAGCAGTCGCAGTCGCAATCGTCGTCGGACACGCAGAAGCCGGCCGAAGCCGACGCACAGGAGCCGGCTGCATCGCCGCCGCCGCCGTCGCCCCCGCCACCGCCCGCCGCGACCACGGGCGTGTCGGCCGCCACCGCGCTCAACAACCAGGGCTACGACCTCCTGAAGGGCGGCAACCCCGCGGGTGCCGTGCCGCTCCTGCAGCGCTCCGTCGAGGGATTTCGCAACGCCGAAGCGCAGTCGAACATCAACTACCACTACGCGCTCTTCAATTTGGCTGAGGCGCTGATGGCGACCGACCAGCCGGCGGCGGCGATCGAGTATCTGGAAGAGCGGCTGCAGCGAAGCAGCGATCGCCGCGGGCTGGTCAGGCAGACGCTCGCCAAGGCCAAGGCGCAGGCCGATGGCGAAACCACCGGCGCCGCGGACGGCAAGAAGCAGCCGAAGGTCCAGGACCGCGACGACGACTAGCGCGACGCGCTAGAACTCCTGCGATGGGGTGCTGCCGGGTGCTGCGCAGGATCGGTGTGCTCGCCATGCTCGCGCTGCTCGCCTCGCCGCAGGTCAGCCAATCCGCCTCGGCCCAGGCCGCGCCGGTGCAGGACACGCTGCGCGCCGTGCCGCTGGGCGGCGCCGTCCGGCTCGCCGCACTGCGCAACGACACGCGCTACCGCGACCTCTTCCTGCGCGAGTTCGACTCGCTGACCCCCGAGAACGCGCTGAAGATGGCGGCGCTGCAGCCCCGCCGCGGCGTGTTCAACTTCACCGCCGCCGACGAGCTCGTCGACTTCGCGCGCCGCAACGGCAAGGCAATCCACGGTCACGCGCTCGTCTGGGGTCTGTCGCTGCCGTTCTGGCTCGTCGACCACGGCGCGAGCGACAGGCTCGGCCTGCCGCTGCCGCCGATCGCCCTGCCACGCCTGCCGGGCTCGCTCGGCACGAGCCTGAGCGAGGCCACCACGCTGCTGACCGGCTGGCGCCGCGAAGAGCTGCTCGCGGTGATGACGACGCACATCCGCACCGTCATGCGCCACTTCGCCGGCAGAGTGGCGGAGTGGGACGTCGTCAACGAGCCGATGGCCGCCGACGGCGGGCCGGCCCCGAGCGTCTGGCGGCGCTCCATCGGTCCCGACTACGTCGAGCTGGCGCTGCGCGCCGCCCGCGCCGCCGATCCGAAGGCCAAGCTGTTCATCAACGAGTACGGCGTCGAGGGGCCGAGCCGCAAGCTCGAGGGTCTCGTCGAGCTCGTCGGCGACCTGCGGGCGCGCGGCGTGCCGCTGGACGGCATCGGCCTGCAGATGCACTCGCACATCCTCGGCTTCCACGACCAGGCCACGCTGGAGTGGACGATGCGCCGTTTCGCGGCGATGGGCCTGGAGGTGCAGGTCACCGAGATGGACGTCGGCACCTCGCTGCTCGACGTCGCCCACCTGGACCGCCTGGCCCGGCAGGCGCAGGCCTACGGCGCCGCGGCGCGCGCCTGCAACGCCGTCCCGGCCTGCCAGCGCTTCACGACGTGGGGCATCACCGACCGGCTGTCCTGGATCGGCATCGGCGAAGCGCCGCTGCTGTTCGACGCCGCCTACGCTCCCAAGCCCGCCTTCACGGCCGTCCGCAGCGCGTTCGCCCCGCGCACGGCGAAGGCGAAGGCGAAGGCCAAGGCGGGTCAGGCGCGGCGCTGGCGCTGGCGCGCCGGGACCGGCGCGCGCTGCGGCTGGGGCTCGTGCTCGGGCCTGCGCGCCGGGCGCGGGTAGCCGCCGGCGACGCGGACCGGCTCGCGCAGGCGCACGCGGCTGCTGCTCGCCGCGGGCAGCGGCAGGGCCGGCCGCGGGTGCTGCGGGCCGGCCGGCGTGCGCGCGTCCGGCGGGCGCGGTGGCTGCGGTGGCGGCGGTCCGTCGTCGCCGCCGCGGGGGCGGGTTGCGCCAGCCGGCGCGCTGTTGATCGTCGAGCAGAGCCCAGACGAGCAGCAGGCCGCCGATCACGTGCACGACGAAGACGAGCGCCAGCGCGATGATCTCCTCTGCCTCGGCTGCGACGGGCATGACGCCAGCCTACCCGCCGCCGGGCGCAGCTCAGCCCAATTCGGCGCGCACGCGCAGCAGCGCCAGCACGGCCTCGGCGGCGTGCGCACCCTGATCGCGCTTGCCGCCGCCGGTGCGGGCCATCGCCTGCTCCAAGTCCTCGACGGTCACGACGCCGAAGCTGCACGGCACGCCGGTCCGCAGGCCGACGTCCATGATGCCGCGGGCCGCCTCCGTGCAGACGTGGTCGTAGTGCGTGGTCTCCCCGCGGACGACCGCGCCGAGGCAGGCGATGCCGGCGTAGCGGCCGGTCTGGGCGGCCATCTGCGCGGCGAACGGCAGCTCGAAGGCGCCCGGCACGTCGTACACGTCGATGCCGTCGGCCCCCGCCTGCTCGAATACGCGCGTCGCGCTGGAGACGAGCCGTTGCGCCAGCTCGGCGTAGAAGCGCCCGACGACGATCGCGTAGCGGACCTCGACCGGGTTGGGCATCAGTGGACCCGTCCGCAGGTTCGGCGGGGCTGGCGGGCCGCGCCCACTAGCCGTGGTCTCCGGAGTGGGCGTCGCGCTCCTCCTCGTCGTGCAGCATCTCCTTGTCGACGTCGAGACCCTGGTGATGCAGCGTGTGGCCCATCCGGTCGCGCTTGGCGCGCAGGTAGGCCTCGTTGTGCGGGTTGGCGACGTGCTCGATCGGCACCTGCTCGCTGACCGACAGGCCGTAGCCCTCCAGGCCGCGGATCTTCTTCGGGTTGTTCGTGAGGATCCGGATCGAGGTCAGGCCGAGGTCGACGAGGATCTGCGCGCCGATGCCGTAGTCGCGCAGGTCGGCGGGCAGGCCGAGCTGGAGGTTGGCCTCGACGGTGTCCAACCCGCCCTCCTGCAGCTTGTAGGCCTTCAGCTTGTTGAGCAGGCCGATGCCGCGCCCCTCCTGGGCGAGGTAGAGCAGCACCCCGGTGCCCGCGCGCTCGATCATCGCCAGGGCCGACTCGAGCTGCTCGCCGCAGTCGCAGCGCAGGGAGTGGAAGACGTCGCCGGTGAGGCACTCGGAGTGCACGCGGACGAGCACGTCGCCCTTGCCGTCGACCTCGCCCTTGACGAGCGCGACGTGGTGCTTGCCGCCGACGAGCTCGCGGTAGCCGACGGCCTCGAAGTCGCCGAAGCCGGTCGGCAGCTTCGTGGAGACGACGCGCTCGACGAGCTTGTCGTGGCGGCGGCGGTAGGCGATCAGGTCGGCGACGGTGATCATCCGCAGGCCGTGGCGGGCGCAGTAGCCGACGAGGTCGTCGACGCGCGCCATCGTCCCGTCGTCGTTCATGACCTCGCAGATCACGCCTGCCGGGTTCAGGCCGGCGAGGCGGGCGAGGTCGACGGCCGCCTCGGTCTGGCCGATGCGCTCGAGCACGCCGCCGGCGCGGCTCTTGAGCGGGAAGATGTGTCCCGGCTGGACGAGGTCGCGCGGCGAGCTCTCGGGGTCGACGGCGACCTGGATCGTGCGCGCGCGATCGTGCGCAGAGATGCCGGTGGTCACGCCTTCGCGCGCCTCGATCGAGACGGTGAACGGGGTCTCGAAGGGCGACTCGTTCTTCGCCGCCATGAGGTCGAGGCCGAGCTCGTCGCAGCGCTGCGGCGTGAGCGAGAGGCAGATCAGGCCGCGGCCGTGCGTCGCCATGAAGTTCACGGCCTCGGGCGTGGCGAACTGGGCGGCCATCGTCAGATCGCCCTCGTTCTCACGATCCTCGTCGTCGCAGACGACGACCATCTTGCCCGCGCGGATGTCCTCCAGGGCCTCGTCGATCGTGGCAAACGGGCTGCGTGTCTTGGCGCTCATGACGTTAGCTTGCCAAACGCGCCCGTCCGGCCGCCCACCGGCCGGCCGATCCGTCAGCGCGGCACGAGGCCGAGCCCGCCGGCGACCGCCAGCAACCGGTCGTCGAAGCTCACGACGGCGCACTCCGAGTGCTGCGCCGCGAGGATCACGCAGCAATCCGGCAGCTTGAGCCCGGTCGTCACGCGCAACCCGGCGAGCCGGGGCGCCGCGTCAGCCGGGAGGCCGATCTCGCTGACACCGAGCGCGCTGAGCGCGGCCTGCGTGGCCGCCAGCGTGCCGGCGCGGGCGGGACCGACCAGGATCTCGGCGTGCGTGATCGGGCTGACGAGCAGCCGGCGAGGCCCGAGCGATAGGAGGCGAGCAACCGCGTTCTCGTGGAGGGCGTCGGCAGGATCGAGGAACGCGATGAGCGCGCTCGCGTCGAGGACCATCACTGCGGCCAGTCGCCGCGCAGATCCTCGAGGTAGCCCGCCGGATATGCGCCGGCGCCGGCCGCCCCGGCCGCCTGCCTCACGACGGCCGCCCACGCGTCGGCCGCATTGGCTCGGTCGACCCGCGCCGCCTGCGCGCCGCGTTCGGCCAGCCGCTTGAGCAGGCGGGCGCGGTTGTCACGATCCTCCGGCCAGCGCTCGGCGGCGGCGTCGAGCATGGACGCCACGTCGTCGGTCTCGGTGATCGTGATGCGAGGCCGCGTGGTCGGCATGACGCCGTTCAATGTAGCACCGCCCACACCGGTGCAGCACCTTGCGTCGAAGTCTCGCCAACGACCCGCTGGTCGCCTGGCGCCGGCGACGATCGCGATGTCGCCGGCGTCAGCGCCCGTCGACGTCCTTCACGCCCTTCTCGATCTCGTCGCCGGCGTCCTCGGCGGCCTCGCCGGCCGCCTCGTCGGCGCCGCCGAGGTCCTTGTCGAGCTCCTGCCGGGCGTCCTCCGTGTCGCGTTCGGCGGCATCGTCGGTGCCACAGGCCGGCAGCGCGCCGGCGAGCGCGGCCGCGACGGCCAGCATGGTCAGGCGTGAGCGTGTGAGAGCGGGCATGCGATCGCACTACCCGGCCGCCACGGCGCTGACGCGCCGCCTGACCGATCGGCCGGTCAGCGCGCGAGCAGCTTCTCGACGTACTTCGCGATCACGTCGACCTCGAGGTTCACCCGCGTGCCGGCCACGGCACCGCCCAGCGTCGTGCGCTCCAGCGTCTCGGGGATGAGCGAGACGTCGAAGCCCGCGTCGTCGATCCGCGCGACGGTGAGCGAGACGCCGTCGACGGAGATCGAGCCCTTGTGAACGACGTAGCGCAGGAGGGCGGGGTCGTCGGGCACGATCGTGACGACGCGGGCGAAGCCGTCCTCCTGCACGCCTGACACCGACGCGACCCCGTCGACGTGGCCCTGCATGATGTGGCCGCCGAGCCGGTCGGCGGCGCGCACGGCGAGCTCGAGGTTGACCTGCGCGCCCGACGTCAGCGCGCCGAGCGTGCTTCGCTCGAGCGTCTCGTTCATGACCTCGGTGGCAAAGCCGTCGCCGTCGACTGCGGTGGCCGTGAGGCAGACGCCGTCGACCGCCACCGAGTCGCCCTCGCCGATGTCGCCGGCCAGCGCGGTGCGCAGCGTCAGGCGCAGGCCGTCGCCGGTCGCATCGAGCGCGGCGACGCGGCCGAGATCGGCCACCAACCCCGTGAAGATGGCTACCTCCGCGGGGCGTCCGGCCCCGCGCCCGCGATCGTGCTCGGCATCTCGCCTCGCAAGGCCATCACCACTCCCGCAGGCGCGCCGAGATCAGCAGGTCGTCGGCGACGCGCTCGCAGTCGAGCGTCAGCGCGCGGATCGCCTCGGAGATCTGCTCGACGCCCTCCCCTTCGAGCGGATCGCGGGCGGCGCGGCCGCCGAGCAGCAGCGGGGCGAGGAAGAGGCGCACCTCGTCGATCTCGCCGGCATCGAGGAACGCGCCCGCCAGGTGCGGGCCGCCCTCGAGCAGGATCGACGTGACGCCGCGGGAGCCGAGCTGGTCCAGCGCGGAGCGCACCCGCGCGGGCTCGTTCTCACCGGTCGCGACGACGACCTCGGCGCCGGCCATCGCCAGCGCCTCCATCGCCGAGCGGTGGGCGGCGCGCGAGACGACGACGGTCAGCGCGGGTTCCGGCGCGGCGCGGACGAGCTGAGAGTCCAGCGGCAGGCGCGCCGTGGCATCGAAGACGACGCGGCAGGGCTGGTGGTGGACGCCCTCGACGCGGGCCGTGAGCTGCGGGTCGTCGGCCAGCGCCGTCCCGATCCCGACGGCGACGGCGTCGACGCTCGCGCGCCAGCGATGGGCCCGGGCGCGACTGGACTCGTCGGATATCCACTGCGAGT
This sequence comes from uncultured Actinomycetes bacterium, assembly GCA_963825485.1. Lineage (GTDB taxonomy): Bacteria > Actinomycetota > Thermoleophilia > Solirubrobacterales > Solirubrobacteraceae > CADCVQ01. The sequence continues at coordinate 42,509 of CAWGTK010000025.1, read as the reverse complement.
CGCCCGTGCGGGTGGCCACCTTTCCGTCGAGCGTCATCGCGGACTTGAACAGCACCCACGGCCGGCCCGTGCGGGAATGCTTGCGAAAGGCCTGGTTGATGAGCCGGGCGCGGGCGGCGAGCTCGCCGTCGGCGAGGTCGACCTCGAGACCCTCGTCGCGCAGGATGCCCAGGCCGCGCCCCGCCGCCTTGGAGCTCGGATCGTCGGAGGCGACGACGACGCGCGCGATGCCGGCGGCGATGATCGCGTCGGTGCACGGCGGCGTCTTGCCGTGATGGCAGCAGGGCTCCATCGAGACGTACAGCGTGGCTCCGGCCACGTCGGCGCCCGCGGCCTGCGCCGCCGCCAGCGCGTTGACCTCGGCGTGCGGGCCACCGCACTCGTCGTGCCAGCCCTCGCCGAGCACCTTCTCGTCGCCGACGATGAGCGCGCCGACCATCGGGTTGGGATGCACGCGCCCGAGCCCGAACTCCGCGAGCTCGATCGAGCGCGCGAGATGGTCGTGGTCGACCGCGGTCAGCGTGGACACAGCCCCAGCATAGGGCCGTCAGCGCGATCGCGGATCTCGCTGACGGCGCCGGCCGGGCGACCGGCGAGCTACCCCTCGGCGGGGACGTCGTCGGCGCAATTGCCGCCGCGCAACCGGTAGATCGTCATCGTCGGACCGGGGCGGTTGTAGGCGAGCGGGAAGTAGTTGAACGTCCAGTCGAAGTTGAAGGCGACCGGGCCCTTTCCGCGGGAGTACGGCGACACCGCGTAGGCGACCTCGGAGCGCCGCTCGAGCTCCTCGTAGTAGGCCAGCGCCTGCGGCACCTCCTCGGGCTCGACCTCGGCGCGGCCGCGCTGCGTGGAGCCGACGACGACCCAGCAGTAGGACTGCTGCTCGAAGACGTCGACGAGCTCGGGGCGCAGCACCCGTTCGAAGTCCTCGATGTTCACGATGACGCCCTCGCCGGTGATCACGTCGCCGGTCTTGGGATCGATGTTCGAGCGGCTGAGCGGATACTTGTTCCAGCGGTTGCCGTTCGGGCTCACCGGCAGCGGGTTGCCGATGTCCTGCGCCCACTGGTCGGGCACGACCGGCTCGACGACGATCTTCGTGTTCGCCGGGACGTTGGCGACCATCCAGTCGCGGGCGATGTTGCGAGTGTCCTCGCGCGACAGGACGAGGCCCGAGTGCAGGGAGTACACGAGGCCCTGGCCGCACAGCACGACGACCGCGGCCGCGAAGAGCGTCGGCCGCAGAGCGGGCAGCATCCGCCCAAGCCGGTCGGCGAGCTCCATCGCGCCGTAGGCGGCGAGCACGCAGACGAACGGGAAGACCGGCATCAGCCAGCGCCCGAAGTAGCGCTCCTGCGAGCCCATGAACAGGACGAAGACGATGATCGGCGGGACGAGCATCCAGAACAGCCGCCGCTCGTCGACGAACAGCCGCACCGCGCCGCCGATGGCGAAGAACAGCACCGCCCAGCCGAGCCCCCAGCCGAAGGACCACAGGTAGTACAGGTAGCCCGAGTCCTGCGTCAGGCCGAGCTTGCCGGCGGCGTCGCCGGAGGCCGTCGACTGGTGCGTCAGCCCATTCCAGAAGGACGAGAAGTCCAGCACCGAGTACGGGTTGGCCACGAAGAACGAGACGAGCGCCACGACGGCGACGATCGCGATGCCGCGCAGCGCGCCCGTCCGCCCGCCGGTCGCGGTGAACTGCGCCACGGCGGCGGCGACGATCGGCAGCAGCACGATCCCGCCGGTGTACTTCGTCGCGCAGGCCAGGCCGAGCCCGAGCCCGGCCAGCACGTAGTCGCGCCGCCGCCCGTTGCGCAGGATCCCGGCGGCGCCCCACAGCCCCAGGCAGACGCCGGCCAGCGTGGGCACGTCGTTGAGCGCGAGCTTGGCGTAGAAGACCGGCAGGAAGGCGACGGCGAAGACGCCGGCCGACAGCAGGCCGACGCGCCGGTCGACGAGCCGCGTGCCGGCGAGGTACAGCAGCCAGACGGCGAGCGTGCCCAGCAGCGCGGCGATCGTGCGGGCGATGAGCCAGATCGTCGTCGGGTCCGCGGCGAAGGAGTTCGAGACCCCCGCCCGGCCGCCGTACCAGACGCCGAGCACGAGGTGCACGAGGTAGGTGTAGGCCGGCGGGTTGATGTAGTAGTTCGGATCCCAGTCGTGGCCGAAGAGGCCGATCGCCCGGGTGACGAAATGGGCGTTCTCGTCGGCGTTGTAGGCGTAGGGCAGGCCGTGGCTGTTGCCCCAGATGCGCAGCCCGAACGCGAGCAGCAGCAGGCCGGTCACGGCGGCGCCCCAGACGAGGCGCTCGCGGCTGGGCGCGCGCAGGCTCAGCCCGTCTGCGGTGAGCAGCGCCGTCAGCCCGCCCACGGAGGCCGGGGCCGGTGGCGGCGCGTCCGCGTCGCCGTCGCGCGCTGGGCTCTCAACAGCTGACATAGGCCCCGTAGTACTGGCTCGTCGCGGCGCGAACATAGCCCGCGGGCGGCAGGTTGTCGGCGCTCTCGTCGGCATCGGTGACGAACGCCTGCTTGAAGAGCGCCGGGCGGTTGTGGACGAGGATCACGACGCCGCGCGTCGGCGGCGGCGCGGCGTTCTTCTTCGAGCGCACGTTGGAGCGCGCGAGCACGCCCCCTTTGGGACGGTCGAGGATCCAGCGCACATCGGGAATGAGCTTGTGGTTGGGCACGTAGACGGGTCCACACCGCAACGCCCGTGTCACCGCAGGGTCGTGCAGCACGCGCTCGAGCGCGACGTGCGAGTCCCCGCGGAACCGCAGCTCGTTGCGCAGCTGCACGAGGTTAACGCGCGTCGCCGTGAAGACGACGCCGAAGATCACGATCGCCGCCGCCCCCGTCATCCAGGCCCGCCGCCAGCCGGTGCCGGGCTCGAGCATCGTCCAGCCGGCGATGAAGACGGCGGCGAAGACCATCACGCACAGCGACGGGACGAGCAGGTAGCGGTCGATCACCGACAGGCCGGCGAAGCCGACGAGCGCGAACGTGCCGACGCCGATGCCGAACAGGACGAGCGGCATGACGGCGCGGCGCGGGGTCAGCGCGATCGCCAGCACGATGCCGGCGGCGCCCGCTATGAAGACGGGGAACTTCGCGAGCTTGATGAGGAACGCGTACAGCGCGGCCGGCACCGCGGCGCCGCCCTTGTTGCGCCCGAGCTCCTCGGCGAGCTCACCGGTCGCCGTCAGCGAGTACACGGGGTTGCCGGTCACCGCGAAGTCGGTGGCGACCCAGACGACCGGCCCGACTGCCGCCAGCGCCGCGTACATGAACCGCCGGCGCCAGGTGACGTCGGCGCGCAGGACGATCCACAGCCAGTACAGGCCGGCCAGCAGCCACGCCTCCGGCCGCATGAGCCCGGCCGCGGCCAGCAGCGTGAGCACGACGACCGGGTGCCGGCGCGGCGCACGCGCCTCGATCACCGCCGCCCACATGACCACGGCGAGATACGGGATGTCGATGTAGCCGCGAGCGGCGAGGAAGGGGAAGTCGAAGCGCGAGACGAGCAGCGCCGCCGCGACGAACCCGACGAGCGGCGTGAACGCGGTCTTGCCCAGCGCGTAGACGCCGGCCACGAGCACGAGGAAGGCGATGACCGCGCAGGCGACCATCACGCGGTCGGCGCCGTCGCCGAGCGGCGTCAGCAGCGCGCCGAAGGCGATCGCCAGCGGATGCTCGGTGGGCGCGCGGTAGGCCGTGAACGACAGCGCGTCCAGGCCGACGAGCTCGCGGCCCCACAGCAGCGAGTAGTACGAGTCGTAGTTGGGATACGTCGGGTACACGACGTACCCGGCGAGGGCGGCCAGGGCGAGCACGCCGAGGGCGACCTTCTCGTAGACGGCGGTGGCGATCGCGGGCAGCCGCCGACGACGCGCCGCCGGAGCCTCGGCGGGCGACGGCGATGCGACGGGGGCCGGGCTGGTGGCGCTGGGCACGGATGACACTTCGATGAACGTTAGGATTCCACGCGGACCCACCGCATGAAGCTGATCATCCAGATCCCCTGCTTCAACGAGGAGCAGACACTCCCGCTCGTGCTGGCGGACCTGCCCAGGCGCGTCGACGGCTTCGACGCGGTCGAGTGGCTGATCATCGACGACGGCTCGACGGACAGGACGATCGAGGTCGCACGCGCCGGCGGAGTGGACCACATCGTGCGCCTGACGAACAACAAGGGCCTCGCCGCCGGCTTCCAGGCGGGCCTCGACGCGTGCCTCAAGCTCGGCGCCGACGTGATCGTCAACACCGACGGCGACAACCAGTACGACGGCAAGGACATTCCCAAGCTCGTCGGCCCGATCCTCGCCGGCAAGGCCGACATGGTCGTCGGCAACCGCGAGGTCCACAAGATCGAGCACTTCTCGCCGCTGAAGGTCGCGCTGCAGAAGCTCGGCTCGTGGGTCGTGCGCCAGGCGTCGTCGACCGAGGTCCCCGACACGACCTCGGGCTTTCGCGCCTACAACCGCGAGGCCGCGATCCAGATGGCGGTCGTCTCGAAGTTCACCTACACGCTGGAGACGATCATCCAGGCGGGCAAGCAGCTCGTCGCCGTCGACCACGTCGCGATCCGGACGAACCCCAAGACGCGCGAGTCGCGCCTGTTTCCGTCGATGTGGTCCTACGTGCGGCGCAACTCCGTGTCGATCTTCCGCATCTACTCGCAGTACGAGCCGCTGCGCGTCTTCATGTCCGCGGCCGCGGTGATCGGCCTCATCGCGATGATCGTGTGGGCGCGCTTTGCCTACTTCTACGTCGTCGAGGACGAGGGCAAGGGCCATGTCCAGTCGCTCATCCTCGGCGCGGTGCTGTTCAACGCGGCGATGGTGCTCGCGGCGCTCGGCGTCATGGGCGACCTCATGTCGGCGCAGCGCACGATGATCCAGCGCACGTTCGAGCGCGTCCGGCGGCTCGAGCTCAAGCTCGGCGTCGCGCCCTCGCACTACGAGCCCGGCGCGCCCGGGGCGGCGGGCCAGGCGCCGACGACCGGCGCCGACGCGGGCGCCGCCACCGGCAAGACCGAAGAGCGCGACGTGGTGCGCCTGTGACGCCGGCCGCACCGACGGAGGGACGCCCGGATGGCGGCCTCCGTTCTCGAGCGAGCCGGCCGGCTGCAGGCTCGGGCACGCTGACCGTCGATGCCGAGGGGACCGTCACCGGCAACACCTACGACAAGTACGGCTCGACGAACCCCGTCGTGCGGCGCCTCATGGGCGCCTTCGAGGCCACGCTCGACGAGCTCTTCGCGCGGGCCGACCCGCAGTCGCTGCTCGACGTCGGCTGCGGCGAGGCGGTCCTCACGCACAAGTGGGCCCGGCGCCTCGGCGATCGCCGCGTCGTCGGCATCGACCTCGACGACCCGCTGCTGCACGTCGAGTGGGAGCAGCGCCAGGCGCCGAACCTCGCCTACCACGTGATGAAGGCCGAGAACCTGCCGTTCGCCGATGGCGAGTTCGACGTCGCGAGCGCGATCGAGGTGCTCGAGCACGTCCCCGATCCGGCCCACACCGTCGCCGAGATGGCGCGGGTGGCGAGCGGCCACCTGCTCGTCTCCGTGCCGCGCGAGCCGCTCTGGCGCGGGCTGAACATGGCGCGCGGCGCGTACCTCAAGGAGCTCGGCAACACGCCGGGGCATCTGAACCACTGGTCCAAGCGCGGCTTCGTGAAGCTGCTGTCCCGCCACGGCGACGTCATCGAGGCGCGCTCGCCGTTTCCGTGGACCATGCTGCTTGTCCGCCTCTAGGCCTCCGGCGGACGAGACGCCTCCGGCATCAGGTTCCGGGTACGGTCGCGGCGCACGGGTCCTGTCGGTCGGGATCGCGACGACCGGCCTGGTCACGCTCGCCTACTTCGCGCTCGCCGCCCATGCGCTCTCCGACGTCGAGTACAAGCGCATCGCGCTCGTCTGGTCGATCATGTTCGTCGTCGCGTCGGTCATCTACCGGCCGATCGAGCAGCTGCTGTCGCGCACGATCGCCGACCGCCGCGCGCGCGGCCTGACCGGCGCGCACGACCTGCGCGTCGCGCTGCTCATCCAGGCCGCCTTCGCGCTGACGTTCCTCGTCATCGCGCTGGCGCTGCGCGACCTTCTGCAGAACGACCTCTTCGACGGCTCCGCGGCGCTGTACTGGGTGCTCGTCGTCGGCGTGCTGGCCTACGCGGCGAGCTACTTCGCGCGCGGCTTCCTGGCCGGCCACCAGCGCTTCGGGCTCTACGGCCTGCTCGTCTTCCTCGAGGCGATCTCGCGGGTCTGCTTCGCGCTGGCGGTCGTCATCGGGATCGCGTCGGGCCAGTCGGCGGTGGCGCTGGGGATGGCCGTCGCGCCGCTCATGTCGCTGCTCGTCGTGCCGTGGTTCTTCGCGCGTCGCGGCGGCGGCGGCGCGGATGCCGACGCCCCGGCCGACGCGGCGGCCGTCCGGGCGACCGAGGGCGGCCTGACGCTGCGCCACGGCCTCGGCTTCGCCGTCGCGGTCTTCGCGATCATGGTCGCCGAGCAGACGCTGCTCAACGCCGCCGTGCTGACCGTCGAGGGCACGTCCGACGACGCGGTCCTCTCCGGCGTCGTGTTCAGCGTGCTGATGATCACGCGGGCGCCGCTGCAGCTCTTCCAGGCCGTCCAGGGCTCGCTGCTGCCGCACCTCGCGGGCCTGCAGGCAACCGCCGGGGCGCAGGAGTTTCGCCGCGCGATCCGCGTCACGGTGCGGGCGATCGCCGGCTTCGCGCTCGCGGTCGCCGTCGGGTTGTTCGCGATCGGACCGCCGGTCGTGAGCACGATCTTCGACATCGAGCGTGACATCGCCCGCGGCGGCCTGGCGCTCGTCGGGCTCGGGATGGGCTTTCACCTCGTCGCCGGCACGCTCAACCAGGCGGCGCTCGCCCGCGGCCAGGCGCGGGCGGCGGCGGTCGCGTGGATGCTCGGCGCCGGCGCCTTCGTGGTCTGGATGCTCAGCCCCGTGGTCGACGACCAGCTGCTGCGCACCGAGCTGGGCTACTGCTGCGCGACCGCGGTCGTCAGCGCCCTGCTGGCGCTCGTCTACCGCCGCCCCGATGCTCAGGGCGTCGGGTCGACCGGCTTGCCGTCTTCGCCCTCGACGTAGACGAGCCGGCCGTCCTGCAGGCGGAAGACCTCGCCGACGCGGCGGCCCGAGCCGGTCACGGTCTTCTTGCTCAGCCTGACGGTCTTGATCGACTCGCCCTCCTTGACGATCAGCGTCTGGCTGTTGGCCTCCGTGCGCAGCACGGTGACGTTCTCCTGGGTGAGCAGGTCGCTGAGGTTGACCGATTGCAGCGCGGCGAGCAGGAACGCCACCGCCAGCACGATGCCGAGGTCGAAGAGGTTGACGAGGCCGTCGAGCGGATCGCCGCCGCGGTCCCCGCGCCGGCTGGCGCGCGGGGTGATGCGGCTGCGCGACGGGGACTTCATCGGCCCGGATCGGGCGGGTCGAGCGCCGTGACGACGTACTCCAGGTCGGAGAGGTCCTGGGCGTACAGGCGGTCGCGCACGAGCGAGATGGAGAACGCGATCGCGCCGATGAGCAGGCCGATGACCGTGACGCTGAACGCCGCGCGGAGGTTGTCCGACAGCTGCGCGACGTCGCCCTCGGCGAGGCCCTCGAGCGCCGGCGACAGCGGGATCAGGGTGCCCATGAGGCCCAGCGCGGGGCCGAAGCGCACGAGCATGCGGCTACGCTCGAGCTTGCGCAGCGAGGTCAGGTCGAAGTCCGCCAGCGCCTTGGCGCGGCGGTCCTGGATGCCGGAGGCGCCGTGGCCCTCGACGAGGGTCACGAGCGTGTCCGCCATCTGGGCGCTGGACGCGAGCGGCAGGAGCGCGTGCTGGGCGGCCGCCTGGTCGTTGACCGCCAGCGCCTGGCGGGCGCTCGTCGTCGCCTCCTGGACCTGCTCGCGGCGGCCGTGGTGGCGGCGGCGGTTGAGCTCGACGAAGAACGCGCCGAGGTCGAACAGCACGAACGCCAGCGCGGCGATCGCGGCGACGAACACGGGGATGCGCAGCGCGTTGGCGAGCTCGAAGAGGAGCTCTTCGATGCCGGTGACGGCGATGATGGCGTTCATGCGACGCGCAGTTTGACGCCTCGGCGCTCGCGAAGCGCTCCCACCCACATCACCGCCAGCGCGAGCAGCCCGCTCAGGCCGATCGGGAAGCCGCCGGCGCTCTCGCCGCCGCGAATGGCGCGGACGCCCTCCTCGGCGCCGGCGGGCCTGCCGCCGGGCAGCTTCTGGGAGGTCGTGCCGGTGTCGTTGATGAGCACGCCGGAGATCGTGGTGCCAAACGGCTTGGGCGGTGGCGGCGGCGGCTTGGGCTCGGGCTTGGGCTCGGGCTTGGGCTCGACCGCGCCGGGATCATCGCCGCCGGTGCCGGTCCCGCCGCCGGCGCCACCGCCGCTGCCGCCGGTCCCGCCGCCGCCCGTGCCGCCCGCGGAGCCGGCCCCGCCGGGCGTCCCGTTCGCGCCGCCGGGGACCGGGTCCTCGGGCTGCTCGGGCGCCTCGCCGACATCGAAGCTGACCGTGTCCGTGCCACCGCAACGCTGCGTACAGCTCGGGTCGGCGTTGCGCACGTCGATGATGGCGTTCCCCGGTCCCGCGTACTTGGGGCGGTAGGTGGCGTTCCTGCCCGGCACCGGTCCCTCGCCGAAGTCCCACGTGTACTCGTAGGTTGCGCTCGGCGGCCCGGAGGTCACGTCAACGTGGAACTGCACGGTCTCCCCCACCTTGACCTTCTTGCGGTTCGCCTTCGCCTTGACGACGAGATCGCCGCCGTCGACGGACACCTCCAGGGGGATGTCGCTGCTCTCGATGAAGTCGGTCACCGCGCCGCCCGAGGAGCGGATGTAGTACGTCGTGCCGCCGGCGTCGGCGATGATCGCCGTGGCGAAGTTCGCCGGCGTGACGGCGACCGAGCCGCCGTTTCGCTTGACGACCTGGACGCGCTGTGCGCCCTGTCCGGAGCGAGCGACCAGGGCCCCGATCGACACGCCTCGCAGGGTCACCTTCCTGCCCGCCTGCTCGGACTCGGGCGGCAGCGTGTAGGTCCTGGCCGCCGTGTTGGAGATCGACGCGATCTGCCCGCCCGACAGCTCGAGGACCGGACCCGCCTTCGGATAGAACGTGATGCCCGGCCCCGCCATCGCGGCCGGTGTCGCCGCGAGCAGCAGGACGAAGGCCAACAGCAGCGCTCTGCGAATCGCCCGCACGGGACCGAACGTAGCTGAAACGCGGGCGCGGTTGGTCAGCAGCCGGCCGCGGCCGCGATCTCGCGGTACGCGGCCGCCGGATCGTCGGCGCCGAAGATCGCCGAGCCCGCGACGAACCACGTCGCGCCGGCCTCGGCGCACTGCGCCGCCGTTTCCGGGTTCACGCCGCCGTCGACCTCGACCGGCACGTCGTCGCCGAGCATCGCGCGCACGCGCTTGACCTTGTCGAGCTGGTTGGTCAGAAACGGCTGTCCGCCCCAGCCGGGGTTGACGGTCATGATCAGCGCGAGGTCGAGCTCGTTCTCGCCGAAGTAGTCCGGCGGCGTGCCGGGCGAGACGACGAGGCCGGCGTTGAGGCCGAGGTCGCGGATCGCCGACAGCGTGAAGGCGATGTTCGGCGTCGCCTCGACGTGGATCGTGATCCCGTCGGCGCCCGCCTTGGCGAACTCCGCGACGTGCCGCTCCGGGCGCTCGATCATGAGGTGCACGTCGAGGTAGGCCTCGTCAGGCAGCGACTCGCGCAGCGCGGCGACGACCATCGGGCCGAAGGTGATCGGCGGGACGAAGTGGCCGTCCATGACGTCGCAGTGGATGACGCGGCAGCCGGCGTCCATGATCTCGCGCACGCGCGGGGCGAGCTCGGCGAAGTCGGCCGCGAGGATCGACGGCGTGACATGACGTTCGTTGAGTACGGACAAGTGGCCTCTCAGATCTCGCGCAGCATCGAGGCTGAGCATGCGTTGCAGGACAGGATCGCGGACTTCGACATGCGCACGATCGTAGAATGCTCGCCGCAGTCGGGGCACAGCGAGCACAGCTCGAACCGATGCAGGCAGTACACGCAGCGATAGCGGCCCGGCAGGTTGGCGGGCCGCAGCCACGGCTCACGGCAGTTCGGGCAGATCATGCCGATCTGGTCGGCCATCAGCAGCTCAGGCGGGCGATGTAGAAGCCGTCGGTGCGGTCGCGGTGGGGCAACACGAGGCGCTCGGAGTCTAGTGACAGCCCCGACGCCGCCACGACCTGCTCGTTCTCGGCGGGCGACAGCGTGCAGGTCGCGTAGACGATCGACCCGCCGGGGCGCACCGCGGCGCGGGCCGCCTCGAGGATCGCCGCCTGGCCGCGGGCGAGCCGCTCGATCGACTCGGGCGTCATGCGCCAGCGCAGATCGGGGTGTCCCTGCAGCGTGCCGAGGCCGCTGCAGGGCGGGTCCACGAGCGCTCTGTCGAACGGCGCGTCGGTCGTGAAGTGCGCGGCGTCGGCGTGCTCCACGCGGATGCTCGTCGCACCCATCCGCTCGCACGTTCGCGCCAGCGCCCGCGCGCGGCCGGCGTGGCGCTCGACGGCGACGATCTCACCGTCGTCGCCCATCAGCGCGGCGAGGTGCGTCGTCTTGCCGCCCGGCGCGGCGCAGAGGTCGAGCACCCGTTCGCCCGGCTGCGGATCCAGCGCGCGCCCGACGAGCATGGCCGCCCGCGACTGGGCCGTGTAGGCGCCCTGGCGGTGGAGCGGGTGTTCGTGGGCGTCGAAGGCGCCCTCGACGACGAGCCCCTCGGGCAGCTCGTCGCCCGCCGGGCGAGCCGGGACGGGCGGCGTGTGCGCGGCCAGGGCGGCGGTGACGTCGGCCGGTGTGCAGCGCAGCGTGTTGACCCTGAGCGCCAGCTCGCCGGGGGCGTTGCCCGCGCGCAGCAGCGCGCGCGTCTCGCCGGGGCCGAACTGCTCCCACCACTGCTCGACGAGCCACGGCGGATGGGAGTGCGCGATCGCCGCTCCGGCGGGTGTCTCGTCGGACGGCAGCTCCGGCAGCTCGCCGCGGGCGGCTCGGCGCAGCACCGCGTTGACGAGCTTGTGCCCACCCCCGCGGCCGCCCTTGGCCAGCTCGACGCTCTCGCCGACCGCGGCGTGCGCGGCCACCCCGTCGAGGAAGACGAGCTGGTAGAGCCCGAGCCGCAGCGCCGCCAGCGTCGGCGGGTCGAGCTCGCTGACCGGACGCGCGATCTGCTCGACGATGTGGTCGAGCGTGAGCTTGCGCTGCACGGTTCCGTAGGCGAGCTGCATCGCCAGCGCCCGCTCACGCCGATCGAGGCCCTTCGCCTCGCCGTGCAGCGCGCGGTCGGCGTAGGCCGCCTGCTCGAAGACGCGCCTGACCACCGCGAACGCGACCCGCCGGGCGGGTGTGACGTCGCTCATCGTTCGCGGCGCTCGACGCCACCGCCTGCGCGGGTGTGGTCATGGCGGTCAACGCGGTCGTGGCGGATGGTTCCCGCCGAGCGGGTTTTTCGCGCCACCCAGCCCGCCCGCACGCCCCGCGAGCCGAAGCGTGGCGCGTTTGTGTTCGCTGCGAACATCAACGCGCCACGCTGCGCCCGCTCAGCACGGCGGCCCCGGCACGACCGCCGGCAACCACACAACCTCGTCGCTCAGAGATGCCGTTGGACCACGTGATCACGGCGAGCGGGCCGGCGTCATCAGCAGCCGCGGCCAGCACCCACGCACCGTCACAGACCGCGCCCGCGCAGGTACGCCGCCGCGTCCATCGGTCGCCCGCCGGCGGGCTGGACCTCGAGCAGCTCGAGGCCGCCGAGCAGCAGGCGCTGGCCGTCGGCGCGCAGCTCGCCGGCCGCCTCCGGATCGCGGACGGCCGCGCGCAGGACGCCGAGGAACGACCCGTCGGCCAATGCCGCGCGCGCGCCGATGTGCGGCGTGAGGGCCCGCACGACGCGGTCGTTGACGGCCGCGGGCGCGGCCGGGTCGAGCGTGCGGTCGGCCGGGCCGACCTTCGCGGCGTACGTGACGCCGTCCGCGGCCTGCTCGACCGGCTCGGGGCGCTCGTCGAGCACGTGCGCCAGCAGGTCGGCGGAGAGCTCCTGCAGGCGCGGCGTGAGCGTTCCGTAGCTGTCGTCGGGCGCGATCGGCTCGCGGCCCCTGCGGAAGACCGGCCCGCTGTCGAGGCCCGCGGTGACGCGCATGATGCAGACGCCGGTCTCCACGTCGCCGGCCATGATCGCGCGCTCGACGGGAGCGGCGCCGCGCCAGCGCGGCAGCAGCGACGGGTGGACGTTGAGCATCTCGAAGTCCGACAGCAGCGGCTCGCGGATGAGCGCGCCGAACGCGCAGACGACGACGACGTCGGGCGCGGCGGCGGCGATCTGCGCGCGGGCATCCTCGGCGTTGACGTTCTCGGGCTGCGCGAGCGCCAAGCCCAGCGCGCGCGTCGCGTCGGCGACCGGCGGCGGCGAGAGCCGGCGCCCGCGGCCCGCCGGGCGGTCGGGCCGGGTGACGACGAGCTGGGGCCGGTGCGGGCTGTCGGCCAGGCGAGCGAGGACGGCGGCGGCGAAGACCGAGGTGCCGAGAAAGACGGTCCGGCTCACGCGATGCTCGCGGCGCGGGCCTGCTCGGCCTCGCGCAGCGCGCGCATCGCCGCCTTGCGCTGCTCGCGGCTCGTGCGGTCCAGGATGAGGATGCCGTCGAGGTGGTCGATCTCGTGCTGGATGACGCGCGCCTCCAGGCCGGTCGCCTCGATGATCATCTCGGCGCCGTGCTCGTCGCGCGCGTTGACGAGCACCGCCACCGGGCGCTCGACGTCGACGTGGATCATCGGCAGGCTCAGGCAGCCCTCCTCGGAGATCTCCTCGTCGCGGCTGGACCAGGTGATCTCGGGGTTGACGAGCGCGACGATCGGGCTGTCGGGCTCCACGCGGTAGACGAGCACGCGATGGGCGATGCCGACCTGCGGCGCCGCGAGCCCGATGCCGAGCGCGTCGTGCATGAGGGTCCCCATGCGGACGACCTCCTCGCGCAGCTCACCGTCGAAGCGCTCGACCGGACGGGCCTTCGTCTTGAGGATCGGGTCGCCAAGCTTGCGCACGTAGCGCAGGGCCTCGTCGCGGCGGGCGAGGATCTCGGGGTCCAGCGCGGGCGGCGGCTCGCGCTCGGCCGCGTCCGCGCCCGTCGCCTCGATCGGCTCGGCGTCGTCTGACATGCCGTCCAGTCTAGATCGCTCTACTGCGGATCGACGTCGACGGAGAACGCCACGCCGCGGCGCGCGCGCTCCCCCGCGACGGCGTCGACCGCGGCGCCCGCCGCGCGCACGGCGAGCGCCCGCCGCGCGCCCTTGACGACGAGCTGCGCGCGCTCGCGCCCGCGCAGGCGAAACAGCGGCGCCGGGCCGAGGATCGTCGCGCCGGCGATGTCGCCGAGCGCGGCGCGGACGGCGGTGGCCGCGTCGACGACCGCGTGCGGGTCGGTCGCCGAGCACACGATCCGGATGAGGTGCGCGAACGGCGGGTAGCGCAGCGCCTCGCGGCGCGCGAGCTCGCCCGCGAGGAAGCCGTCGGCGTCGTGGCGCGCGGCGGCGACGATCGACGCGGCCGCGGGCGCCATCGTCTGGACGATGACGCGACCGCCGCCCGGGCCGCGTCCGGCGCGACCGGCAAGCTGGGCGACGAGCGCGAAGGTCCGCTCCTCGGCGCGGAAGTCGGGAAAGCGCAGCGTGCCGTCGGCGTCGACGACCACGCCGAGCGTCACGTCCGGGAAGTCGTGGCCCTTGGCGACCATCTGCGTGCCGAGCAGGATCCCGCGCGGGGCCTGCTCGAAGCGGCGCAGCAGGGCGCCCGCGTCGCGCACGTCGGCGTCGAGGCGAAAGACCTCGTGGCCGACCCGGGCGAGGTCGTGCTCGAGGCGCTCCGTACCCGCGCCGTGGCGCCCGATCGAGACCGAGCCGCACTGCGTGCAGCGCTGCGGCACGCGCTCGCGGTGGCCGCAGTGATGGCAGGCGAGCGCGTGCTGGGCGCGGTGCAGGACGAGCGAGACGTCGCACTGCGGGCAGGACCAGGCGTGGCCGCAGGAGCGGCAGTCGACGAAGTTCGACCAGCCGCGGCGGTTGAGCAGGACGATCGCCTTGGCGGCGTCGACGAGCGCATGGCTCGTGTCCGGATGCAGCGCGCCGCGCGTCTGGCGCATGTCGACGATCTGCACCGGCGGCAGCGGGCGGCCGTCGACGCGCGCGGGCAGGCGCACGCGGCGCAGCGCGTGAACGCTCTCGGGCCGCGGCGTGGCGCTGCCGGCGACGAGCAGCGCGCCGGCCTGCTCGGCGCGCCGGTAGGCGACGTGGCGGGCGTCGTAGCGCGGGTCGCCCTCGTGCTTGTAGGACGCGTCGTGCTCCTCGTCGACGACGATCAGCCCGAGCCGCTCGATCGGCGCGAAGACGGCCGAACGCGGCCCGACGCACACGCGCGCGGTGCCCGCGCGCAGGCGGCTCCACTCGTCATGTCGTTCGCCGGCGGCGAGCTTGGAGTGCAGCACCGCGACGGTGTCGCCGAAGCGGTCGACGAAGCGGCTGACGATCTGCGGCGTCAGCGCGATCTCCGGGACGAGCACGATCACGCCGCGATCCTGCGCGAGCGCGGTGGCGGCGGCGCGCAGGTAGACCTCGGTCTTGCCCGAGCCGGTGACGCCGTGCAGCAGCAGCGGCGGCGGTGCCCGGCCGCCGGCGGGCTGCTGCACGATCGCGGTCTCGATCTGCGCCAGCGCGAGGGTCTGGTCGGCGGTCAGGGCGGGCTGCGGGCGGCGCGCCCCGACGCGCTCGTGGTGGACGCGGCGGCGGGCCGGGCGGCGGGTGAGGGTGACGAGGCCGCGGGTCTCGAGGCGGCGCAGCGCCGCGAGGTCGCTGCCCGCCGCGCGCGGCAGCTCGGCCAGCAGCGCCTGCTGGCGGGCGGTGGGCGCGCGCTCCTGCGGGGGCGGCTGCGCGGCCGGTTGCGCCCACCAGGCGAGCCTCGCCCTCGCGCCCGCCGGCGGCGAGACGAGCGCGAGCGCGCGGGCCGGCGTGGAGCAGTACTCGTCGGCCATCCAGAGGGCCAGCTCGACGAGCGCGGCCGGCAGGTCGTGGTCGAGCACGCGGCGCGGCGCGGCGAGCCGTTCGTCGGGCAGCTGCGACGTCTCGGCCACGCCGACGACCACGCCGACGACGTCGCGGTGACCGAACGGGACGACCAGCACCGAGCCGATGCCGACGCCGTCCGGGCGCCGGTAGTCAAACGGCCCGCGCAGGGCACGGGCCGTCGTGATCGGCTCGACCTTCACGACCGCGGGCACGGACCTATGGTGGCGCACCGCCCGGCGCGCGCCGGTGGTGGTGTTCTTGCGCCGCCCGCGCGCGCGCCTGCCTACCATCGTGGGTCATGGCGCAGCAGCGAGCCTCCAACGGTGCTGGGTCCGCGGCGCGCCAGGTCGAGCAGATCGTGCAGGCCGCCGAGCGGACCGCCGAGGAGCTGCGCGCCGCCGCCGAGGCGCGCGCGAACGAGCGCATCGCCGAGGCCGAGCGGGCCGCCGACCTGCGCGTGCGGGCGGCCGACGAGGAGGCCGCCGAGGTGCGTGCCGCCGCCACGGCCAGGGCGCGCGAGGCGGTCGCCGCCGCCGAGGCGGCCGCGGACGAGACGCGCGCCGAGGCCGAGGCCGCGGCACGCGAGGCGCTCGCCGCCGCCGCGGCGGCCGCGGACGAGACGCGCGCCGAGGCCGAGGCCGCCGCACGCGAGGCGCTCGACGAGGCCGAGCTCGCCGCGCAGAATGCCCGGGCCGAAGCCGAGGCCGCCGCGCGCGAGGCGCAGGACAAGGCCGCCAAGAGCGCACGGGAGCTGCTCTACGAGGCGCGCCTGGCCACGCGCGCGGTGCTGCGCGACGGCGAGACGCTGAGCGGCCACCTGCACGAGCTGTCGGACGCGCTGCGCGCCAATGCCGAGCTCTTGCTGCTGGACATCCGCGCCGCCCACGCCGAGATGACCGCCCGTTTGGACCGGGTCGACCCCGACCTCGGAGGACCGGTCGGCCGGCTGCGTCGCGACGTCGCGGCCCCCGGCCCGGGCTCGTCGCCGTCGTCGGATCCCGACGTCCCGGAGTTCATCCCGCGCCGCCCGCGCTGACCGCGTTCCGTCCGCCATACGAACTAGTGTTCGTATGGTCATGGAGCTCACATCGAGTCAGAAGGGCGGTTTGGCCGAGCTGAAGATCGCCGCGGATGCGGCTGCGCTCGGCATCGACGTCTACCGACCGATGATCGACGGTGCGCGCTGTGATCTGATCTTCGACACCGGCAACCGGCTCCTACGCGTGCAATGCAAGTGGGCCCGGCGCAACGGTGATGTCGTCGTGATCCGACTGCGCACATGCCGCCATACGCCGACGCGTGGGTACATCAGGACCACCTACAGCGCAAGCGAGATCGACGGAATCGCGGCGTACTGTGGGGAGCTCGATCGTTGCTTCTTTCTGCCGATTCGAGAGTTCGACAGCCGCTCCCATGTGCACCTCAGACTGGCAGCCGCGCGAAACGGCCAGCTCGTCGGTGTTAAGATGGCGGCCGATTACCCGCTTGGGGCTGTAGCTCAGCTGGGAGAGCGCCGCCATGGCATGGCGGAGGTCAGGGGTTCGATCCCCCTCAGCTCCACTCCCGCGTCCGCGTCACGGTGAGCCTGTGTTCGAGGCTTGCCGGCGCGGCGCAACGGGAACTGCGGCGACATGGCCGAGGAGCGGCTGGACGCGACCCCGTTTCCGCAGCGCCGCAGCCTCACCGCCCTGCGCGACGCCGCCGCCGGCTGCCGCGGCCGCAACCTCTGGCGGCCGGCGAGGCAGACGGTGTTCGGCGAGGGGCGGCAGGCGCAGCGCGACATGCTCGTCGAGGATCTGCGCGTCGCGGCGCAGGCCCTGGCGCGCGCCCGGTAGCCGTCGGCCGGATCGCCTAGCGCGGTACGGCGGTCGCGATCACGTTGTCGCGGTAGCGCTTGGTCCGAGCGTCGAACGGGCCGCCGCACGTCACGAGCACGAGCCGGCGCTCGCCCTTGTTGGTGTACACGCTCGTCGGCAGCGCGGCCTTGCGCACCCGGCGCAGCGACGTCACGCGATAGCTGCGCGTCGTGCCGTTGCCCGAGCGGACGCTGATCGTGTCGCCGCGGCGCGCGTTCCTCAGCGCGTAGAAGGCGCCGGCCCCGCGGCGCGCGCTGTCGACGTGGCCGCCCAGCAGGATCGTTCCGGCCGCCGCGCCGGGCGCCGCGCCGTCACGCCACCAGCCGACGCGGTCGATGTGCTGCGGGACGTCGAGCACCCCCAGGCGCGTGTCGATGCCCACGCCGTAGACGGCGGCGTCGATCCCCAGCCGGCGCAGCGCGACATGGGTCGGCTCGGCACCGGCCGCGCTGGCGGCGACCGCGGGCGTCGATGCGGCGATCGACGCGAACGGTCCGGCCGGCGGGCCGGCCGGGCCGGCGGGATCGCCGCGGCCGGTCAGGATCAGCGGCCGCGCGAGCGAGGTCTCGGTCTCCTCACCGCAGAGCGTCTCGGTGCCGAGGACGAGCGGCGTTGCGACGATCCGCTCGCGGTAGGTGTAGAAGCCCGCCCGCGCCAGGCGCACCTGCGGGGAACGCACCTCGCCGTCGCCGCGCACCGCGACCGTGCCCTTCCAGTACGGCTCGCCCGCGCACGTCATCGCCGCGCGGCTCGGGTAGGGACCGTACAGACGCACCTCGACTACGGCCGGGGTCTGGCCCAGGCCGGTCACCCGGATGCGGTCCGAGATCCGGCCGCCCGGCCGTACGACCTGGCTGGAGACGAGCGTCGTCACGGCCGGCCCGGCACGCGTGAACGTCGTCTCGGTGACCTCGCCGCACGCCGTCGTGGCCCCGTCGAACGCGGCCGTCGCGGCGATCGACTCGCGGTAGCTGTAGTAGCCGGCCCGGTCGAGCGTCGTCGGGGCGCTCGTGTAGGTCCCGTCGCCGGCGGCGGTCAGCGTCGAGGTCGCCAGCGGCGTGCCGTCGCAGCGGATCGCCTCGCGCGTCGCAAACGGTCCCCACAGCTCGACGGCGACGGTCGCGCTCAGCGCGCCCAGCCCGCTGACGGCCACGCTGTCGGTGATCGTGTCGCCCGGTTTGGTCTCCTGCGCGCTGACCTGCGTGGTGATCTGCGGGCGACCGCGCACGATCGTCGTCTCCGCCGCCTCCGCGCACGGCGTCTGCACCGCGCGCACGAACTCGCTCGCGGCGATCGACTCCCGGTAGGTGTAGTAGCCGGGCACGGTCAGCGTCACGGGCTCGGTCACGTACGCGCCGTCGGCCGACGCCTCGAAGGACCCGCTCCACACCGGCGCCCCCTCGCAGGTCATCGCCTCCGCCGAGGCGTAGGGACCGTGCAGCGTGGCGAGCACGGTCACCGACTCGCCGCCCAGCCCCGCCACGTCCACCGTGTCGGTGACGGCAGCGCCGGGATCGACGGCCGCAGCGCTGACCTGCGTCTTGAGCGTCGGCTGGGCCTCGACCTTGACGATCTCCGAGGGCTCGCCGCACGGCGTCGTCAGGCCGACGACGTCGTCGCTGCTGGCGATCACGAGCTGATAGGCGTACCAGCCGGGTCGCTGCGGGGCCAGCGGCGGCGTGGTGGACTGCCCCAGCCCGGCCGTGTACGTCGTCGTTCCCGCCGGCTCGCCGGTGCAGATGATCGCCTCACGCGTCCGCGCCGGGCCGTAGAGGCGGACCTCGACGTCCGCGCGCCACCCCGAGAAGGCGCCGGAGATCGTGACGGCGTCACGGCTGACCTCACCGAGCGCCAGCGTCGCCGGCGCGGCCGTCGTGCTGACGGCGATCTTGGCGGGCGTGACGCCGATCGCCACCGTCGTGCCGGCGCGCGTCCTGGCCGGCGCGGCGAGGCGCTGGCCGTTGCGCGCGGCGTCGGCGCGGCGCGGCGCGTAGATCGCCGGCGCCGCCGCGGCGACGAGCTCCGAGCGGATCGTTCCCCGCACGCCGTTGCGGACATCGGTCGGCGTGAGCGCGATCCGCGCGACCCCGCGGGCGTCCGTGCGCACGCTCGCAGACAGCGTGCCGGCGCCCGCGAGGTCGAGGTCGAGGCGGACGTTCGGCACCGCCGCGCCCGACGCCGCGATCACGCGGGCCGTCAGCGTGGTGCGGCGGCGCACGGCCAGCGTCTCGGCGCCCGGCGGCAGGCTCGTCTGCAGGCGGTACGGTCCGGCGTAGCGGGCGCTGTCGCGCGCGATGCGCCGGACCGCCGACTGCACCGTCGGCCCGAGCGCCGCCGGGTTGACCTCGCCGGGCGCGCCGTCGTCCATGAGCTGGTGCACGTAGAGCATCACCGCCTGCTGTCCGCTGCGCCGGCCGGAGTTGCCGAAGCGGTGGATCGCGTAGGACATCCGTGCCAGGGCAGTCGTGTTCACGACCGCGCCCGCACGGTTTCGGAACGGGGCGGTCGACGTGCGCCGCACGTAGTCGAACGTGCGCGACGGATACCAGAAGCGCAGGTCCAGGCAGAAGGTGGGGCCCTTCACGGCGGGGATCGCGCGGCGGTAGTCGCCGAACCAGCGCAGGCCGTAGCGGTACGTCTCGTAGCTGCCCACGCCGGTCGTCCCGCAGCTGTCGCGCCCGCCGCGCGAGCACGGGTCGTTCTGGTTGGGCGGCTCGGCGGCCCAGGCCGCCGCGGCGGGCACGAGCGCGACGGCCAGCAGCAGGGTCGTCAGGAGCGCACGCGGCACGCGCGGGGTCTAGCAGACCTGCGGGCCGCGTCCTACGGGCGGCCCGGGAGATTCCCGCAAAGTGCGGGAATCTGCGTGCGATGCGCGGCGGCGGGACCCGCCGCAGGGTCAGGCCTGCGCCGGCTCCATCGCCCGCGCCGGCACCTCGCCCCAGAGCTGCTCGAGGCGGTAGAAGTCGCGCGCCTCGGGGGTGAAGATGTGCACGACGACGTCGAGGTAGTCCATGAGGATCCAGCTTGCCTCGGTCTGGCCCTCGACGCGCCGCGGCAGGATGCCGTGCTCGTCCTTGAGCGCCTGGTGGATGCCGTCGTGGATCGCCTTGACCTGACGTGACGTGTTGCCCGAGCAGACGAGGAAGAAGTCCGTGTAGCTCACGACGCCGCGCACGTCGAGCTCGACGACGTCGATCGCCTTCTTGTCCGCCGCTTGCGCGGCGATCGTCTCTGCGAGCTGGTCTGGGGTCATCGATAGAGCCTTCCCCGAGCGATCCGCTCGGCAACAGAGTCAGGAACGAGATAGCGAATGGGCGCCTCCTGCGCGACACGGTGCCGGATCTCCGAGGACGAGATGTCCAGCCGCGGCATCTCGAAGAACACTGGCGCCGACGCGGTTGCGAACCACTGCGCCAGTCGCGATGCGATCTCCTCGCGACCCGTCCCGGACCGCTCGGCGACCGCCAGCCGCGCCAGACCGAGCACCGCCTCCGGCTCGTGCCAGCTCGGGAGTCCAAGGGCGATGTCGCCCCCGACGATGAAGGTCAGGTCGTCCTCCGGCGTACGCGCATGAAGCTCCCTCAGGGTATCGACCGTGTACGACGGTCCCCCGCGCCGGACCTCGAGATCGCAGACGCCGAGGCGCTCGTCGCCTTCGATCGCCAGCCGGCAGAGCTCGAGGCGCACCTCCGCCCCGGGATCCTGCTCGGCCTCCTTGTGCGGCGGCGCGGCGACCGGCGTGAACAGCACGCGGTCCAGCGACAGCTGCGCCGCGGCCTCCGACGCGCAGAGCAGATGCGCGAGGTGGGGCGGGTTGAACGAGCCGCCGAGGATGCCGATCCGGGCCAACGCGAGGCCGGATGGCGATCAGCGGCGCACGTGGCCGTCTCCGGCGACCACGTACTTCAGCGTGCACAGCTCGCGCACGCCGATCGGCCCGCGCGCGTGCAGCTTCTGCGTCGAATTGCCGATCTCGGCCCCCATGCCGAACTCGCCCCCGTCGGTGAAGCGCGTCGACGCGTTGACGTAGATGCATGCGGCATCCACCCCGCGCTCGAAGGCCCGCGCGCTGCGCGTGTCGCGCGTCACGATCGCCTCGGAGTGCCCGGAGCCGTGGGCGTTGACGTGGGCGATCGCCTCATCGACGGAGTCCACCACCCCGACTGCCAGCACGAGCGAGAGAAACTCCGTGTCCCAGTCCTCGTCGGAGGCGTCGTGCAGCGAGCCCGCCAGCGTGCCGGCCAGGGCCCGCGTGCGCCCGTCGACGCGCAGCTCGACGCCTGCGCCCTGCAGGGCGGCCAGCGCGCGCGGCAGGAACGCCGGCGCCGCGCTGCTGTGCACGAGCAGCGTCTCGGCGGCGTTGCAGACGCTCGGCTTCTGGACCTTGGCGTTGAGGATGATCGCCTCGGCGGCAGCGAGATCGGCGGAGGCGTCGACGTAGACGTGGCAGTTGCCCGACGCGGCGTAGATCACGGGCACGGTGGCGACGGCCTTCAGCGCCGCCTTCAGCCCCTCGCCCCCGCGCGGGAAGATGAGGTCGACGACGCCGTCCTGCGTGGCCAGCTCGGCAAGCTCCTCGCGCCCGCCGCCGGCGACCAGCCCGATGGCGCCCTCGGGCACGCCCGCCCCGACCGCCGCCTCGGCGGCGATCGCCGCCAGCACGGCGTTGGAGTGCGCCGCCGACGACGATCCGCGCAGCACGACGGCGTTGCCGGACTTCAGGCACAGCGAGGCGGCGTCGATCGTGACGTTCGGGCGCGCCTCGTAGACCACCGCCACGACGCCGAAGGGCACGCGCAGCATGCGCACGTCGAGTCCGTTGGGCAGCCGCTTGCCCTCGACGACCTCCCCCACCGGGTCCGCCAGCGCCGCGATCGCACGCGTCCCCGCCGCGATCCCCGCGATCCGGGCGGGATCGAGCGCCAGGCGGTCGAGCAGGGAATCGCTCAGGCCGGCGCCACGGCCCGCCTCCATGTCGCGCGCGTTGGCCTCGACGATCTCGTCGCTGCGCGCGATCAGCGCTTCGGCGATCGCCTCCAGCGCGGCGTTCTTCGTGTCGGTGTCCAGCGCCGCGAGGGCGCGCGAGGCAGCGCGCGCCGCCTGGCAGATGTCGGAGACCGTCCGGGTCGCAGTCGCCATGGACGAAGGGTACGTCAGTCCGCCGTTCGGCTCAGCTCACGCTCAGCTCAGCTCACGCTCAGCTCAGGACGAAGTAGTCGCGATGGATCGCCTCGTCGGTCGCGCGCGGCAGCACCTGGCGCACCGCGGCGGACTTCATCCCCATGACGGTGGTCAGCTCGCCGGCGGCGTAGTTGCAGATCCCCTTGCCGATGACGATCGCACCGTGCGCGACCTGCACGGCGTCGCCGGCGTCGAACGAGCCGCGCACCTCGGTGATCCCGACCGGCAGCAGCGACGTGCCGCCCTCGCGCAGCGCCCGCGCCGCGCCGGCGTCGACGACCACCGTGCCGCGCGCCGGCTTGGCGTAGCGCAGCCACAGCTTGAACGAGGAGTAGCGCGCCTCGCCGGCGCCGAAGCGCGTGCCCTCCGGCTCGCCGTCCAGCACGGCGCTCAGCGCGCCGCGACGCAGCCCGCTGCAGATGACCGTCTCGATGCCGCCGGCCGTCGCCATCTCGGCGGCGACGACCTTCGAGCGCATCCCGCCCGTGCCCAGCGGCGAGGTGCTGTGCCCGATCGACAGGTCGCCGAGGGCGGCGAAGTCCGTCACCTCCGCGACCAGGCGCGCGTCCGGGTCGATGCGCGGGCTGGCCGTGAACAGCCCCTCGACGTCGGTCAGCAGCACGAGCAGGTCGGCGCCGACGAGCATCGCCACCTGGGCGGCGAGGAAGTCGTTGTCGCCGAAGGAGATCTCGTCGGTCGTCGTCGTGTCGTTCTCGTTGATGACCGGCAGCACGCGCCAGTCCAGCAGCTTGCCCAGCGTGCCGCGCGCGTTGAGATAGTGCGTGCGGGCGCTCATGTCGAAGAACGTCAGCAGCACCTGCGCCGACGTGATGCCGTGCGCGCGCAGCAGCTCGTCATAGACGCGGTAGAGCTTGCCCTGGCCCACCGCGCTCGCCGCCTGGAGGTCCTCGATCGCCCGCGGACGCAGTGGTCGGACGGCCAGGCCCATGACGCGCATGCCGCGCGCGATCGCGCCGCTCGTCACGAGCACCACGTCGTGGCCGGCGGCATGGCGCGCCGCGGCCTCGGCGCAGATGCGCTCGATGACGTCGGCGCGCAGCTCGCCGTCGTCCTCGGCGACGATGCTCGAGCCGAGCTTGATGACGTAGCGGGCCACGCGCGCCAGCTTACGCGCGCATGGCCGCTCGTCCTGTGGTGGCGGGCGCTACCGGCCGAGCTTCGTGGGCAGCGAGAAGGCGCCGAACTTCGCCGGCGCGGTGTCCGTCGCCGGTACGACGTAGGCCGCCTGGTATTCGCCCCCGGGGCCGGGCACCGCCACCGTACCGCTGAAGAACCCGCGCGGCGACGTGGTCACCCCCTCCGCCGTGAGCTGCTGCCACGGCGACTGCGGCGTGGGTCGCCAGTTGACGAGGATCAGGTCGTCCGTCGCGCCGTTGGGCCGGAAGCGGGCCTGCCCCCAGAAGCCGACCTCCTCGCCGGAGGGATAGACGAGGAACGGGAACGAATAGGCGTAGGCGGCCGGCTTGGCGCGGTTGCGCGTGTTGTACAGGCCCGACTGGTAGGTGAACCAGTACTCCCGCGAGCCGACCTTGTAGGCCCTGCCGGTGATCGGGGAGCGCCGCAGCGGCGGCGCGTCCTTGAGCAAGAACTGCGTCGTCGCGGCCACGCGCGGGTCGTTGTAGGCCAGGAACTCGGCGAGCTGGTTGAACTCCGCCTGGCGCATGAACGGGATGCCGTTGCGCGGATCGGGCTCGCTCTCGTAGCCGAACTCCGTCAGGAAGATCGGCAGGCTGGGGGCGATCTTGCCGCCGGACTGGGCCGACAGCGCGTCGAGGATCGGCCCGAGCGTGGCGATGTTGGCGATCGTGATCTCGTCGGGGTTCTTCGGCGCTACCGTCGGCGCGATCTTCTTCGTGTACGGGTGGTGGGCGAACCCGGTCGCCTTCAGCGTCGGGTTGCGCACGAAGTCCTGACAGCGCCGGCGGGCCGCGTCGGGGCCGGCGTAGGGCGTGCCGTTGGCCTGCAGGCAGAGCATCTCGCGCAGGAACGGGACGGGACGCAGGCCGTTGGTCGGCCCGGTCTTGTCCGAGCCCAGCGGCGCCAGCTCGCCGAGCAGGATCGGGTCGCTGCCGTGGCCGGAGCGCTCGAGGCCCTGGACGCCGGCCTGGTGCAGCTCGCGGTAGAGCATCGGTGCGACGGGCACGTTGACGCCGTCGACCTTCTCCCACTGCGGCGACAGCCAGCCGGGCTGGTTGGGCTCGTTCCACAGCGACCACAGCGACACGCGCGGCAGCACCTTGCGGATCGCGTTCTCGTCCTTGTAGGTGCCCGAGTAGCGCTTGCCGATGGCCTCCACGAACGAGCGGAAGCGCGACGGGTACGGCCGGTACGTGCCGGCGTTGCGGCGCTGGTTGGACGGCGCGATCTTGTGCGCGTAGCTCGGCCCCGGCCCGGTGATCGTGAAGAACACGCGCATGCCGAGCTTCGTGGCCTCCTTGACGAGGTTGTCGTAGCGATCCCAGTTGCGCGTCGGGTACGTGCGCGGGTCGGCGGGCTTGAAGCGCGCGCGCTGGGCCCGCGCCCGGTCGCGGTTCTTCTTGCCCTTGATGCGCTCGATCTCCCGGTTGGTGAGGTCGGCGCCCTCGGCGACGATCCGCCAGAGCATGGTCGCGCGCACCGCATCGACGCCCATCGAGCGCATCGTCACCAGCGTGCGCGTCTGGGTGACGTTGTTGCGGTACAGCAGCTGGTCGTCGTCCATCATGAGCGACGCCTGGTCGGGTGAGGCCTGCGCCGCCGGTGCGTAGAGGCAGGCGAGCAGGACGGTGAGGGCTGAGAGTCTGCGAAGGGTCATCGGCGCGGAACCGTAATGGGTTGCGCGCCGCCACGTCCCCGCCCCTGCCAACCGCGCTCTGCCGCCATGCCGCACACCGACCTCCCCTGTCCAGGTTCCCCGCACGTTCTGCCAGAACACCGGCGCGGGCGCGAAGGTTGCGCCGCCGCCGCGCGGCCGCGCGCCTAACCGGGATGCAGCTCGAACATGACGCCGGCGATCTCGACGTCGTCGCCGGGCTCGAAGCCCTGCGCCTCCAGCGCCGAGATGATGCCCATCTTGCGCAGCCGCCCCTCGACGTGGGCGAGCGACTCGTCGTTGTCGAGGTCGTGGCGCAGCAGCAGCCGCTCGACGCCGTCGCCGTCCACGCGAAAGACCCCGTCCTCGACGCGCTCGACACGGAAGCCGCGGTTGGCCGCCGGCCGGAAGACGCGGTGCTCGACGGCCGGCGCGTCCTCGAGCGCGACGAGCCCGCCGGGGGCCACGGCGCCGCTCAGCGGCACGCGGCGCAAGAGCTCGAGCGCGAGCTCGCCGGTGCCCGCGCCGGTCGCCGACGACGTCACGAGCACCGGGACGTCTGCGCCGAGGCGCTCGCGCCACCGCGCGGCCGCCCGGTCGGCCTCCGCAGCCGGCACGAGATCGGACTTCGAGAGCGCAAGCAGTCGCGGCAGCGCCGCCAGGCGCCGGTCGTGCGCGCGCAGCTCGGCCTCGATCGTCGCGTGGTTTGCGACGGGATCGGAGCCGTCGAGCGGCGCGAGGTCCAGGACGTGGACGAGCAG
Source organism: uncultured Actinomycetes bacterium (assembly GCA_963825485.1). Classification (GTDB taxonomy): domain Bacteria; phylum Actinomycetota; class Thermoleophilia; order Solirubrobacterales; family Solirubrobacteraceae; genus CADCVQ01. Next base: position 16,795 of record CAWGTK010000025.1, on the reverse strand, counting down.
GCGCGTGCGCTCGACGTGGGCGAGGAAGTCGTGGCCGAGGCCGGCCCCGTCGCTGGCGCCCTCGATGAGCCCCGGGATGTCGGCGACGATGAGCTGGCGGTCGGGCCCGTCGAGCGTCCCGAGGACCGGCTCGAGCGTCGTGAAGGGGTAGGCGGCGACCTTCGGCGCGGCGCGCGTCATGCGCCCGAGCAGCGAGGACTTGCCGGCGTTGGGCAGGCCGACGAGCCCGACGTCGGCGAGCAGCTTCAGGCGCAGGTCGATCCAGCCCTCCTCGCCCGGCAGGCCGCGCTCGCGCATCCGCGGCGCCTGGGTCGTGGAGCTCGCGAACTTCTTGTTGCCGCGCCCGCCCGAGCCGCCGCGGGCGACGACGACGCGCTGGCCGGGTACGACGAGGTCGTGCGTGCTGCCGTCCCACGAGGCGACCTGCGTCCCGGGCGGGACACGAACCTCCAGCGGCGGGCCGTCGGCGCCGTGGCGCAGCGCGCCCTCGCCGTGCCCGGCGCGCTTGGCCTTGTAGTGCACGCTGCGCTTGAAGGACTGCAGGTCGCGCAGCGAGTCGTCGCAGACGAGGACGACGTCGCCGCCGTGCCCGCCGTCGCCGCCGTCGGGACCGCCGTGCGGGACATGCGCCTCGCGGCGAAAGCTCAGGCAGCCGTCGCCCCCGCCGCCTGCCGCCACCTGGATGCGCGCCTTGTCGTAGAGCATGTCCGTACCAACGTTAGGGGGTCACCGTGCAGCGGCCCGACCCTCGCCGCCCACCCCGAACAAGGAGAACCATGGCCGACGACCCCGTCTTCCTCATCACCGGCGCCTCGAGCGGCATCGGCGCCGCGACGGCCCGCCAGGCGTCGGCCGCCGAGCACCGGCTCGTGCTCGCCGCGCGCTCGACCGACAAGCTCGAGGCGCTCGCCGACGAGCTCGGCGGCAGCGAGCGGGCGATCGCCGTCACGTGCGACGTGACGGACTTCGCCCAGCAGGAGGCGATGGTGCAGGCCGCGCTCGATGCCTTCGGCCGCCTCGACGTAGCGTTCGCCAACGCCGGCTTCGGCGCGGCGCGCGGCTTTCTGAAGGAGAGCCCCGAGCAGTGGCGCGACATGGTGCTGACGAACGTCCTCGGCTGCGCCTACACGATCCGCGCGACGCTCCCCGCGCTGCAGGACTCCGCCGGGCACCTGCTGCTGACGAGCTCCGTCGCCGGGCGCCGCGCGCTGCCGGGCTCGCTCTACAGCGCGACGAAGCACGCGGTCACGGCGATGGCCGAGGCCGCACGCCAGGAGCTCAACGACACCGGCGTGCGCGTGACCTGCATCGAGCCCGGGATGGTCGACACCCCGTTCTTCGACAACCCCGTCTCCAACGCCCTCGAGCCCGACGACATCGCCCGTGCGATCATGTTCGCCGTGTCGCAGCCGCCGCACGTCGACGTCAACGAGATCCTCATCCGCCCGGTGAGCCAGCCGACGTGAGCCCGGGGCTGAACTTCGGCGGGTTCCCCGACAAGGTTCGGCTGAGCGATTGGCTGCTCGTCGAGTGGGTGGCGACGGCGAGGAAGGGCTCGCAGTACCCCGAGCCCTGGTGCCATGCCCATTCGCCGATGAACTCGATGCTGCACCAGCTCGCCGAGCTCGGCGTCATGAAGCCGCCCGATCCCGACGCGGACGTCGCGACGAAGGCGCGCGAGGCGACGGCCGCGGCCAGGGCCTGGCTCGAGAAGCACCCGAAGCCCGACCCCGAGCCGCTGACGACCACCCGCCGGCAGCAGCGCGGGCGGCCCTACGGCATCTAGTGGTCGCTCTAGCTGAAGCTCGCTCTACTCCGCGTCGTGCGCAGCGATCGAGACGATGCGCTTGCCGCGCTGCTGGCCGAAGACGACCGTCCCCGCCGAACGGGCGTAGAGCGTGTCGTCCTTGCCGATGCCGACGCCGTCACCGGGGCGAAAGCGCGTGCCGCGCTGGCGGACGATGATCTCGCCGCCGCTGACGATCTCGCCGGCGAACGTCTTGACGCCGAGGCGCTGGGCGTTGGAGTCGCGCCCGTTGCGTGAGGAGCCGAGGCCCTTCTTGTGTGCCATTAGTTCGATACCTCCGCGGAGCTGGCGGCCCCGCGCTCGGGACTTTGAGCGCGACCGGAGGCAGCGCTTGGTCCGTCGCCGGAGACCTCCGTGATCTCAAGCCGCGTGAGCTCTTGGCGGTGTCCCGTCGTGCGCTTGTAGCCGCGCTTGGGCTTGAACTTGAACACGCGCAGCTTCTCGCCGCGCTCGTGGGCGACGATCCTCGCCTTGACCGAGACCTGCTTCAGGCCGTCGGCGTCGAAGACGGCGTCGTCGGCCGCGTACAGCAGCGGCGCGAGGACGACGGTCGCGCCCTCCTCCTCGGGCAGCCGCTCGACGAGCAGGGTCTGCCCCTCCTCGACGCGGTACTGCTTGCCGCCGGTCTTGACGATTGCGTAGGCCATGGTTCGTTGCTCAGCTCGTTGCGGTCAAAGATGGACATCGGGCGCGCCGCACGGAATACGTCTCGCGAGCGCGCAAACGGCGCCGTCAGCTGTTGCGGCAGCGGCGCCGAGACACCGAGTCTACGACATCGCCGCCGGCGCCCGGGGCGACGCTAGATCCCGCGCACATCGGCCGCCTGCGGCCCGCGCTGGCCCTGGGTGACCTCGAACTCGACGCGCTGGTTCTCCTCCAGGTTGCGAAACCCGGTGCCGACGATCGCCGAGAAGTGGACGAAGACGTCGGGCCCTCCCCCGTCGGGCGAGATGAAGCCGAACCCCTTCTCGCCGTTGAACCATTTCACCGTGCCCTGTGCCATCCCGACGCCCTTCGCTCGTTGGTGACCGCCTCCTCACGTCGCGGCGGTGCCCAGCCTAACGGGCGTGGCTCATCCGTCGCCGGAGGAGCCCGGCGAGCCCTCGCTCGCCGCGCCCGCCTCGGCGGTCGCGCGTGACCGCCGCCGCCCACCCCGGCGTCCGCGGCGGCGCGCTGCGCCGGCGTCCTCGTCGGCGACCTCGGCTTCGGCAGTGGACGCGGACTCAGGCGCAGACACCTTCGCCGCCCGTGGCCGCGCCCGCGGGGCGCGCTGCTTGGCGGGCGGCTCGGATACGGCCGGCGCCGGCGGCGGTGGCGACGCTGGCGGTGGCTCGTCGGCGTCGAGCATCGTCGCCGTCGCCGACGTGCGCCCGGCGTGGTCGATGCGCACGAGGCGCTTGGCCCCGACGAAGCGCCCGCCCCCGGCCACGCTGATGATGTATCCGTCGATCTTGGCGACCGCGTCGTCGACGTCGTACATGTGCGGCTCGACGATGTGCACGAGCACCTCGTCGCCCTCGCGAAACGGCACCGCGCGCTCCATGACCTCCGCCTTGGAGCCCTCCATGAGAATGTCCACGTGGTCCAGCGGCAGGCCCTCGGTGCCGGTGAAGTGGAAGCGCCGGCCGGTCTCCTCCTCGAGCGTGTGCAGGACGCGCTTGGCGTTGCCCGTGAACACGGCGCTGACGCGCGGGTTCATCTGCACGAGAAACGCCTCGTGCTTCTTGGGCGCCTTCTTGGCGATGACGCGCAGGCGGCGCTCGAACTCGATCGCGATCGTCTCCTCGGACTTGATCACGCCGTCGCCGTGGCAGGTCGGGCAGGGCCGGGAGATGATCTCGCGCACGCCCTCGGTGACGTTCTGGCGCGTCATCTCGACGAGCCCGAGCTTGGAGATCTCGGCGGTGAACGTCTTCGTGCGATCCTCGTCGAGGGTCTTGCGCAGGGTCTTGAGCACGGCGTCGCGGTTGCGCGCGCGGGCCATGTCGATGAAGTCGATGACGATGATCCCGCCGATGTCGCGCAGGCGCAGCTGGTTGACGACCTCCTCGGCGGCCTCGAGGTTCGTCGTGGTGATCGTGTCCTCCAGGCGCGCGCCCTTGCCGCGACCGATGAACGAGCCCGAGTTGACGTCGATGACCGTCAGCGCCTCGGCGTAGTCGATGATGAGGTAGCCCCCGCTGGGCAGGTCGACGCGGCGCGTCATGAGCCCGTCGATGACCTTGTCGACGCCGTAGGCGGTAAACAGCGGCGCCTTCTCGTCGTAGAGCTCGACGCGGTCGACGAGCTCGGGCGCGGTCCGGGTGAAGAACGAGACGAGGCGCTGGTGCTGCTTGGGATCGTCGACGATCGCCTTCTCGAAGTGCTCGGAGAAGATGTCGCGCACGACGCGCACGGAGAGGTCGGCCTCCTGGAAGACCAGGCCGGGCGCCGGGGTCTCCTCGACGCGCTTGAGCAGGACCTCGTGCAGCTTGAAGAGGTACTGCAGCTCGCGCTCGAAGTCCTGGCGGGTCGCGCCGCTGGCCGCGGTGCGGATGATCGCGCCGCCGCCGCGCAGGTCCAGGCCCTTCGTCTCGCGCCGCAGGCGCTCGCGCTCGCGGTCGTCGAGGCGGCGTGAGACGCCGACGCCCTCGCCCATCGGGGCGTAGACCATGTAGCGCCCGGCGATCGTCAGCTCCATCGACAGCCGCGCGCCCTTGCTCTTCAGCGGGTCCTTGACGACCTGCACGACGATCTCCTGGCCGGGCTTGATGAGCTCGGTGATCTTCGAGCCGCCCTCCTTGCCGCGGCCACGGCGGCCGACGTCGACGCCCGGCACGACGATCTCGTCGACGTGCAAAAAGCCGTTCTTGTCCAGGCCGATGTCGACGAACGCGGCCTCCAGGCCGGCCAACACGTTGTCGACCTTGCCCTTGTAGATGTTGCCGACGATCGAGCGGGCGCCGCGGCGCTCGAAGTACAGCTCCGCGACGCGGTAGCCGTCGGCGGGGTCGGGCTTCTTGGAACGGGCTGCGGGCTTGGCGGCGCCGGCGGCGCTCGGGTTACCCGATGCTTCCAGCAGCGCGACGCGGGTCTCGCCGCGATCGACGCTGACCAGCAGTTGCTTCTTCATGGGTGAAGGGTCCTTTGCTCAGAATGGGAGCCCCCGGCGTTTGGTTGCAGCAGCGAAGCGCCCTTGCGCATAGATGGACTGCAACAGGCCGATGGCCAAGAGGGTGGAGAGCACCGAGCTGCCGCCGTATGAGAACAGCGGCAATGGAATCCCGGTGATGGGCATGATCCCCACGTTCATGCCGACGTTGATGAAGACTTCGAACAGGAGCATGGCCACGACGCCTCCGGCGATCAGCGCGCCGTAGAGGTTCTTGGCCATGGTGAGAATCCGCAGACCGCGCCAGACCAGCAGCGCGTAGAGCGACAGAAGAAGGCCGGCGCCGGCAAATCCCCAGCGCTCGCCGACGACGGCGAACGCGAAGTCCGTGCGTTCCTCGGGCAGGAAGTTCAGTTGCGACTGCGTCGCCTGCTCGCCGCGCCCGGTCTTCTGACCGGAGCCGATCGCGATGCGCGACTGGTTCTGCTGATACCCGGCGTCGCCTGCGACGTCCGACGGGGACAAGAACGAGGTCAGGCGCGAGGACTGCTCGGGTGTCAGCACGGTCACGCCGAGCGCCGGCGCCGCCGCCAGCACGAGCGCGATCGAGACGATCCCCAGCGTGATCAGCCCGGCGAAGTGCCGCCAGCTCACGCCCGCGACGAACAGCGCGGCGAAGAGGATCGCGATGTACACGAGCCCCGAGCCGAGGTCGGAGGCCATGACGAAGATCGCCGGAATCATGCCCAGGATCACGAGGCGCGCGGTCGTGTCGCGCTCCCCCAGGCGCCGCGAGCGATCCACCACGAAGGCGGCGAGCGCGACGATCAGCAAGACCTTGCCGAGCTCGGAGGCCTGCACCTCGAAGAAGGGCAGCTGGATCGCGCGCCGCGAGCCACGCGTCACGCCACCGAAGATGGCGACGAGCAGCAGGCCGCCCATCATCGCGCCGTAGATGCCGTACTTCAGCTCCCGCAAGCGCGAGTAGTCGATCCGGCTCAGGACGATCGCGAGCAGCGTGCCGACGGCGAAGAACACGCCTTGGCGCGTTACGTAGTAGTGCGGATCGCCCGGAACGTCTTTGCTCGTGGATGCGTTGAGGGTAACGAGCGAGGCGGCCATGAGGCCGATCGCCGCCAGCGCGAGCAGCGGATCGAAGGGCAGGCGCAGGCCCGCGGGCAGGCGGGTGGAGGACGGCTCGTTCATCGCGCCGAACTCTCGCCGCGGGCGCAGGCGACCGGCTCGTCGTAGAACTTCGCGAGCATGCGGCAGGCGATCGGTGCCGCCGTGGCGGCGCCGAAGCCACCCTCCTCGACCGTCGCCACGACGACGATCGGCCGCGTGGGGTGGGGCACGTAGGCGACGTACCAGGACTGGTCCTGCTTGGCGCCGCGCTCCGCCGTGCCGGTCTTTCCGTACACCGGCAGCCGGTCGTGCGGCCAGTCGGCGAAGACGTCGGCCGACGTGCCGCCGTCGGCGCTCGCCGCGAGGTGCAGGCCGTGGGCGACGGCAGCGCGGGCCTCCTCGTCGATGTCCACGCGCCGCGCCGGGTCGCGCTCGATGCGCTGCACGAGCTCGCCGTTGGCGCGCTCGATCTCCAGGCCCAGGTGCGGCACGACGACCTTGCCCTTGTTGGCGATCGCGGCATAGGCGACCGCGAGCTGCAGCGGCGTGGCCTGCATGTCGCCCTGGCCGACCGCGAGGCTCGCGTTGTCGCCGAGGTCGTAGTCGCGCAGGTCGGAGATGCCGCAGCCGGCCGCCGCGGCCGCGTAGACGTCCATCGTCGGCGAAAGCTTCTCGCGCTTGCGGCAGTCGATCTCCTCCTGGTTGATCGCCTTGCGCCAGTCGGGATCGGGGATGACGCCGTCGTCCTCGCCGGGCAGGTCGATCCCCGTCGGCTGGTCGAAGCCGAGCTTGCGCGCGTACCGCTGCACGACCAGGCCGCCGGCCGAGAAGGCGCTCGATCCGAGGCGGTAGAAGTAGACGTCCGAGGAGACCTGCAGCGCCCGGGCGAGGTCGACGCTGCCGTACGCCTGGTCCTTGGCGTTGCAGCGTTCGATGATGCCGATCTCGATGCAGCCGGGGTCGTTGACGACGGCCCCCGGGGTGATCAGGCCCTTCTCCAGGCTGGCCAGCGCCGTGACGGCCTTGAACGTCGAGGCGACCGGGTACTGGCCGGAGATCGCGCGGTTGAAGAGCGGGCCGGGGCCGTCGCTGTTGCGCCCGACGAGGGCGTCGTAGCGCTCCTGCGTGATCTCCTTGGCCAGCAGCGCGGGGTCGAACGTGGGGTTGGAGACCATCGCGAGCAGCGCGCCGTCGCGCGGGTCCATCGCGATCGCGGCGCCGGGGTGGCCGCCGCCGATGCCGGCCAGCGCCACCTGCGCCGTGCGCTCGAGGCTCAGGTCCAGCGAGAGGCGCAGGCGCTGGCCGGCGATCGGCTCGGTGCGCTTCAGGCGCGGGTTGGGGACGGGGCGGCCGAAGGCGTCGACCTGGATGCGCTGCGTGCCGTCGATCCCGCGCAGGTAGCGGTCATAGACACGCTCGAGGCCGCCCTTGCCGATGATCGTGCCGGCCTTGACGTCGCGGAAGCGCGCCTCCTTCTTCTCCTGCGGGCTGATCTCGCCGACCGTGCCGAGCATCTGCGCGCCGATCGAGTCGTGCGGGTAGTCGCGCAGGTACGTCTCGTCGACCGTGACGCCGGGGAACTGCTCGGAGCGCTCGGCGATGTAGGACAGCACGTCGTCGTCGACGTCGGTCTTCAGCCGCACCGCGGAGTACGGCACGAGCACGAGCGAGCGGATGACGCGGCGGTGGACCTCGCTGGTCGACAGGCCGAGCACCTTGCCCAGGCGGCGGTAGCGCAGGCGCAGCTCGTCGGTGGGGATCGGCGGGATCGGGATCCCCTTCGCGCCGCGCTTGCCCTTCGGCTTGGCCAGCCGCGCGTTGACGTCCTGCGCCCAGTCCCCCGCCGTCGCGCGCTCCTCCTCGGGCAGCTTGGCGGGATCGAGCTCCACGACGACCGAGAGGCGGTTGCGGACCATGACCCGGCCGTTGCGGTCGACGATCCGGCCGCGCGGCGCCTGGATCTTCACCTCGCGGACGCGGTTCACGGTGGCCTGCGCGAGGAACTTGTCGCCCGACAGCACCTGCAGGTACCACAGACGGAAGAAGACGATCGCGAAGAGCGCGAACGCGACGCCGCCGAGGATCGCCACGCGCAGCGCGAGCTGCGGCGTGATCGGGGCGCGGCGATCGCCGGAGGACTCCATCATCAGCGCCGGATCTCCGGTCCGCGGGAGAGCGGGCTCAGCCCGCCGGTCGTATACGCGCGACGGCGACGGCGACGGGGGTCGTCGGGCATCGCGGCGTGCAGCCAGCGGCGCACGAGCGCGTAGAGCGGCAGCGCCAGCAGCGTGTTGAGCACGAGCGTCGCCAGCAGCTGGCGCACGAGCGCCCAGGAGACGGGCGCGTCGACACCGAGCAGAAACTGCACGAGCGCGAAGCCGACGCCGAACGCGAGGGTCGCCGCGGCACCGACCGCCAGCGGTACGAGCGTCCCTTCGGGGTCACGCGCCTCGCGCAGGCGTCCGGCGCCGTAGCCGACCACGAGCAGGACGAGCGAGGAGACGCCGAGCGTCTGCAGCGCGACGACGTCGGTGAACAGCCCCACGCCGAAGCCGAAGGCACCGCCGGCCAGCGAGCCGCACAGCAGGCCGACCGCCATCACGAGCAACGGCGAGAGGTCGGCGTTGGCGCCGGCGATCGGCAGCTGCGAGATCGCCGCCGTCTGCACGACGACGCCGAACATGCCGAGCGCGGCGAGGCGCGCCAACAGCTGCGGCGACAGCGCCGTCACGCGTCGTCTCCCCGCGGGCGCGTGAGGATCTGCACGAAGTCCAGGCTGCGCATGTCGGCGTACGGGCGCAGGTGGATCTCCTGCGTGTCGGTGCCCTCGTTGTCGATCCGGCTGACCTGGCCGATCGGCAGGCCGACGGGGTAGCGCGAGGGGGCGCGGTCGTCGGGCTCGGTGCCGCGGGTGACGACGCGATCGCCGACGCGGATCCGCGCGTTGGGCTGCGTGAAGTTCATGACGAGATCCGTCGGGTTGCCGGCGCTGACGGGCTCGACGATGCCGAACTCCTGGCGCGGGCCCGCGCGCGCGGGCACCTTCGTCGTCCGATCGGTGATGAGCGTCACGAACGCCGAGCCGCCGAACACCTCCGTCACACGCCCGATCAGCGCCTCCTCGTTGATCACCGGGTGACCCACCTTGACGCCGTCGTCGGACCCCTGGTCGACGCGGATCGTCGAGTACCAGACCGTCGCGGACTGGAAGATGACGCGTCCGGTCTTCGGCCCGAGGTCGTTGAGGCCCAGCGCGCCGTCGAGCTCGAGCAGGTCGCGCAGCTTGTCGAGGTCGGCGCTGTTGACCTCGTTCTGGGCCACCTCCGTGCGCAACCGGTCGCGCTCGCGGCGCAGGTCCTCGACCTGACCCTTGGCGGCGACCGTGTCGCCGAACCAGCCGAACAGGTCGCGGACGGGCTTCAGCGCCCGGCTGGCCCCCTCCTGCACGGGGTTGAGCACCTCGCTGGTGCCGCGCTGCACCGAGTGCAGCGCACCGCTGCCCGATTCACCGAAATAGGCGGTGAGCAGGATCAGCGAGCAGGCGACGAGCAGTCCGAGGACTGCCCGGCGCCGGCGGACGGTCTTGTCATACACGTGGGCGCTGACTCCAAGGTCTTGACGTTAATACCGACGGCGGCGGTTCTTCGAGTTACCGCGGTTGGTGCGGTGGATGACTTCGAACTCCTCCAGCGAGCGACCCGAGCCGACCGCGACGCACGTCAGCGGCGACTCGGCGAGGTGGCACGGCATCTGGGTCTCCTCGCGCAGGCGCTCGTCGAGCCCCTGCAGCAGCGAGCCCCCGCCCGCGAGCATGATCCCGCGGTCCATGATGTCCGAGGACAGCTCGGGCGGCGTGCGGTCCAGCGTCTCCTTGACGGCGTCGATGATCTGGGCGAGCGGCTCCTCCAGCGCCTGGCGGATCTCCTCGCTGGTGAGTACGACGGTCTTGGGCAGGCCGGAGACCATGTCGCGCCCGCGAATCTCCGCCTGGACCTCCTCCTCCATCGGGTGCGCGGACCCGATCTCGAGCTTGACCTCCTCGGCCGTCTGCTGGCCGATGAGCAGCTTGTACTCGCGCTTGGCGTAGTTGATGATCGCCTCGTCGAGCTCGTCGCCGCCGATGCGGATCGACTGCGAGACGACGATGCCGCCCAGCGAGATGACCGCCACCTCGCTCGTGCCGCCGCCGATGTCGACGACCATCGAGCCCGTCGGCTCGCCGACCGGCAGGCCGGCCCCGATCGCCGCGGCCATCGGCTCCTCGATGAGGTAGGCCTGACGCGCCCCGGCTGAGAGGCAGGCCTCCTCGACGGCGCGCTTCTCGACGCCCGTCACGCCCGACGGGACGCAGACGACGACGCGCGGATGGGCCCAGCGATTCTGGTGAACCTTCTGGATGAAGTGACGCAGCATCTCCTCGGTGACGTCGAAGTCGGCGATGACACCGTCCTTCAGCGGCCGGATCGCCGAGATCGTGCCCGGCGTGCGGCCGAGCATCCGCTTGGCCTCGATGCCGACGGCGTGCACCTCGCCGCTGCGCGAGTCGATCGCGACGACCGACGGCTCGCTCAGGACGATGCCGCGGCCGCGCACGTAGACAAGGGTGTTCGCGGTGCCCAGGTCGACGGCCATGTCGCGGCCGCCGAAACCTGTGAGGTAGCTGAAGAAACCCATGGAGGAGGTGGCGAGAACCCATGCTTCGGACCGCGTGCGCGAGGTGCTCGCGGTGCTGCCGCCGCCGTTGAGTCTAGCGGCGCAGGGGCCCGCGCCAAGCCATCCCTCTAGTTCTGCCTGAGCATAAGGCTCAAGTCGAGGTCGAGTAACTTTCCAACCGGCAGACCGACCACGTTCAGGTAGTCGCCCATTATGCGGCGAACGAGCAACGCGCCCTTGCCCTGGATCGCATAACCGCCCGCTCTACCGGACCATTCGGCCGTCTCGACATAACGTCCGATCAGCTCGTCGTCGAGCTCGCGAAACGTCACGTTCGTTACCTCATGCGCAACCTGAGGGTTTGCGGAATCGATCAGCGCGATGCCGCTGACGACCGCGTGGGTGCGCCCGGCGAGGCGCTGGAGTGTCTCGAAGGCGGCCGTTTCGTCGGCCGGCTTTCCATAGATCTCGCCGTCGAGCGCGACGACCGTGTCGACGCCGAGAATCGTCTCGCCGGGGCGCAGGTGGGCCGCCGCCTGCGCCTTGGCCAGCGCGTTCGCGCGCGCCACCTCGACGGGGTCGCCGGCGCCGAGCTCGTCGACGTCGACCGCGAGCAGCTCGAAGGCGATACCCAGCTGCTGGAGGATCGCCCGCCGCTGCGGCGAGCGGCTGGCGAGGATCAGGGGCTGGTGGGGGCTTGGGGACGCCGTCATGTGTGGCGGACGGTAGCGATGGCCGTCGAAGTGCCGGCCGCTGGCCGAGCGCGGCGAGCGGCATCTCTGACGGTGTGGGTCCGTCGGGCTGCCAGCCGCTCGCCAGGGCTGACGAACCGACATCTCTGACGGTGTGAGTCCGTCGGGGTGCCGGCCGTTGCGCCGGGGCCGGCGTGCGCTTCAGAAGCGTGACGCGCAGATGTTCGTAGCGAACACAAACGCGTCACGCTTCGTTCGGTGCGGGAGGGGCGAACGCCTCCCGGACCGCCCGCCGACCCGGACCGCCCCGCCGACCCCGACCCGGCCCGCCGCCGACCCCGCCCGCCGCTGACCCGGAACGCCCTACTCGTCGCCGAAGTAGATCTCGATCTCGCGCTCGGCGGACTCGGCGGAGTCCGAGCCGTGGACGAGGTTGCGTTGCATCTCGAGGGCGTAGTCGCCGCGGATCGAGCCCGGCGCCGCCTGGACGCCGTTCGTCGAGCCGATGATCTGGCGTCCGGCTTCGATCGCGTGGGCGCCCTCGACGATCATCGCGACGAGCGGGCCGGAGGTGATGAACGCCACGAGGTCGTCGAAGAATGGCTTGCCCTTGTGCTCGGCATAGTGGCGCTTGGCCGTCGGCTCGTCGAGCGTCATGAGCTTCAGCGCCGCGAGGTGCAGACCCTTGCGCTCGAAGCGGGTGATGATCTCCCCCGTCAGCTGGCGCGCGAACGCATCGGGTTTGACCAGGATCAAGGTCCGGGACATCTGTCGTATCTCCTACGAATCGGGGGGAAGTCAGGCTTCGGAGCGCAGCCGCGGCTGGCGTCCGACGTCGCCCGGCTCTGCCTCGCAGTACGGGCAGAGCTTCCAGGTCGGGTCCAGCGGCCTGCCGCAGTTGCGACACGGGTCACGCAGCTTGCGCACGCAGTTAGGACAGCGTAGGAAGTCCTCTTTGACCTCGTAGTCGCAGTGCGGACACAGCATGTAGTTCGCCTCGTGCAATCGCGCCTCGGCGGCCTGCATCTCCAGCTCGCGCTCGTGGATGTCCTCGAGGTACTCGGGCGGACGGACGATCACGTAGAGGATCGTCCCGACGAACGGAAACAACGACGCAACCGTGGCGCAGATGACCAGCATGGGGTCCTCGATCCGCCGGATCGCATCCATGTACGTCCAGTACACGAGCGCCAGGTAGATGACGACCAGAAACAGGATGAGCATGTTGACCGCAAGGTTCAGCCCATCGCTGTTGATGCCAAAGACGGCGAGCACGATCGAGGCAGCTTATCCGTCGCGAGCGAAGGCGTGGGATGCGGACGTCACAGCAAGAGCCGGCCGAGGCCGTAGCCGACCCCGAACCAGAACAGGATCGTGACCGCCACCAGCAGCGCCACCGCAGCGATGAGCTTCAGCGCCGAAGGGCCGTCGCCGTTCACAGCGTCGACCTCCCGCGGGCGCCCGCCGGTCGCACGAGGTCGGCGATGAGGTAGATCGACCCGGTGGCGAGGACGACCCCCCTGCCGCCGGCGTCGAGCGCTCCGGCGAGGCCGCGGGCGAGCGCCACGGCGCGGCGCGGATCGGCCTCGACGCGGGTGATCGCCGGCGCGCCGATCTGGCCGGCCAGCGACGCCAGCGTGGCCGGCGACAGGGCTCGCGGGTTGGCGTTGGCGGTGAACACGACGCCCGCGCAGAGTGGCAGCAGCGTGCTCAGCATGGCGGCAGCGTCCTTGTCGTCGAGCACGGACAGGACGGCCACGAGCGGGCGGCCCGCCAGGAAGTCCGGCAGCGATCCGACCAGCGCCTCGATCCCGCCGCCGTTGTGCGCGCCGTCGAGCACGACCTCGACCCCCGCATCCTCCGCCAGCACCTCGAAGCGCCCGGGCACGACGGTGGATGCCGCGGCGGCGCGCACCGCGTGGTCGTCCAGGCGTCCGAGCCAGGCCGCGGCCGCCGCGCAGGCGACCGCGAAGTTGCGCCGCTGAAACGCGCCGCGCGCGACGAGCTCGGTGCCCGCGGGCGGCGCCGCCGGCGCGCGCACGATCGTCGCGCCCTGCCGCTCGGCGACCGTGCGCGCCTCGGCGTCGGCCTCGGGATGCAGGTCGCAGCCGAGCACGAGCGTCGCGCCCGGCGCGACGACCGCCAGCTTCTCGCGCGCGATGTCGGCCACGGTCGGCCCCAGCCAGCGCGTGTGCTCGAGGCCGACGTTCGTCAGGACGGCGATGCCGGCGTCGATGACGTTCGTCGCGTCCCAGCGTCCGCCCAGGCCCGCCTCGACGACCGCCACCTCGACCTCGGCCTCGGCGAGCTGGGCGTAGGCCGCCGCCGTCAGCGCTTCGAACTGCGTCACGCGGTCGTCGGCATCCAGCGTGCGGTCGACGAGCGCCGTCGCGCGGCGTGCGCGGCCGACCGCGGCCGTGAACTGCTCGGGCGAGATGTCGGCCCCGTCGACGCGGATGCGCTCCGAGAAGGAGACGAGGTGCGGCGAGAGGTAGGCGCCGGCGCGGACGCCGTGGTGGTGCAGCAGCGCCGCGATCATCCGGACCGTCGAGGACTTGCCGTTGCTGCCGACGACGTGGATCGCCGAGAAGCGCTCCTGCGGCGCGTCGAGCGCGGTCATCAGCCGCCGCATGCGGTCCAGGCCGAAGCGCATGCCGAAGAGCTCCAGCGACAGCAGCCAGCGCTCGGCGTCCTGTGCGCTCTGCGTCCGTGCGGCACCGGCACCGGCACCGGCGGCGGTGCCCGCGGCGCGGCCGGCGCGCGTCATCGCGACGGCCTCACAGCGACTCCAGATCAGCGCGCAGGCGCTCGAGCTTCGCCCGCTCGCCCTCCACCACCGCCGGCGGCGCCTTCGCCACGAAGCCCGCGTTGGAGAGCTTGCGCTCGGCGCGCTCGATCTCGCTGCGCAGCCTCGCGCGCTGGCGCTCCAGGCGCCGCTCGGCCGCGCCCAGGTCGACATCGCCGCAGGCCAGCACGGCGACCGTGCCGCCGGGAACCGCGACGCTCGCGACCTCGTCGCCCGCGCCAGCGTCGCCGTTGAACGCAAAGCGCGCGAGCGCACCGACGCGGTCGGCCGTCGCCTCGTAGCCCTCGGCGTTGAGCGTCGCCGGCACGACCGCTCCGGGCCGCACGCCGACCGAGTCGCGCCAGGCGCGCAGGACGCGGATCGCCTCGATCGCCTGCCCCATCTGCGCCTCGGCCTCGGCATCGACGAGCAGCTGATCGGGCGCGGGCAGCGCGCTCGTCGCCAGCAGCCCCCCGGTCCCGGGCACGTGATCCCACAGCTCCTCGGTGACGAACGGGATCACCGCGTGAGCGGCGGCGAGCGTCTCGCGCAGGACGTGCAGGAGCGTGGCCGCGAGGGCGCTGCGCTCGTCCGGCTCGGCATCGTCGCCGAGGCGCGGCTTGACGATCTCCAGGTACCAGTCACACAGCTCGCCGTAGATGAAGTCGTACAGGCCGAGCGCCACCTTCGCGAAGTCGAAGCCGTCCAGCCGCGCCTGCGTCTCGGTCTTCGCCGCCTGCAGGCGCGAGAGGATCCAGCGGTCCTCGACCGTGCGCGGCTGCGGTCCGGCGCCTGCCGCGGCCGGCGCCTGGTCGCCCACGCGCGTCACGACGAAGCGCGTCGCGTTGTAGAGCTTGTTGGCAAGCGCCTGACCCTGGGCGATCTTCTCCTCGCTGAAGCGCACGTCCTGGGTGGAGGACATCGCCAGCAGCCCGAAGCGCACGGCGTCGGCGCCGTAGGCGGGGAAGTCGCCGCCCTGCGGGAAGGCCGGCGGTCGCGGGCCGCCCTCGACGAGCACCAGCGGGTCGACCCCGGTGCCCAGCGACTTGCTCATCCGTCGGCCGTCGGGCGCCTGGATGATCGAGTGGATGTAGACGTGCTCGAACGGCATGTCGTCGGCGAAGCGCAGCCCGAGCATGACCATCCGCGCGACCCAGAGAAAGAGGATGTCGCGGCCCGTCGACAACACGTCGGTGGGATAGAAGGCCTGCAGCTCGGGGGTTCGTTCGGGCCAGCCGAGCGTGGCGAACGGCCACAGCCCGGAGGAGAACCAGGTGTCGAGCACGTCGGGGTCCTGCTCCCAGCCGTCGCCCTCGGGAGCCGTCGCGCCGACGTACGTCTCGTCCGCGCGGTACCAGACGGGGATCTGGTGGCCCCACCACAGCTGGCGCGAGATGCACCAGGGCCGGATGTTCTCCAGCCAGTCGACGTAGCGCCGTGACTGCGACGCGGGATGGATCTTGATGTGACCGAACTTCACGGCGTCGATCGCCGGTCCGGCGAGCTC
The DNA here is from genome assembly GCA_963825485.1 of uncultured Actinomycetes bacterium. Taxonomy (GTDB): domain Bacteria; phylum Actinomycetota; class Thermoleophilia; order Solirubrobacterales; family Solirubrobacteraceae; genus CADCVQ01. The sequence goes on along the minus strand of CAWGTK010000025.1, from coordinate 1,135 downwards.
CTCCATGTTCATGAACCACTGCAGCGAGATGAGCGGCTCGACGCGCTCGCCGGAGCGCTGACTGAACGGGACGGCGTGGACGAACTCCTCGCGGGCCCGGATCGCGCCGAGCTCCTCGAGGTCGGCGACGACGCGATCCTGCGCCGTGGCCACCGTCAGGCCGGCGTAGCGGCCGGCGGCGGCGGTCATCAGCCCGTCCTCGCCGATGACGCTGATCTCGTCGAGTCCGTGGCGGCGGCCGATCTCGAAGTCGTTGGGGTCGTGGCCCGGCGTGATCTTCAGTGCGCCGGTGCCGAAGTCCGACTTCACGTACTCGTCGGCGATGACCGGCAGGCGCCGGCCGACGAGCGGCAGCACGACCTCTTGGCCGACGAGCGGCGCGTAGCGCTCGTCGTCGGGGTGCACGGCGACGGCGGTGTCGGCGAGCATCGTCTCGGGGCGCACGGTCGCGACGACCAGCTCCCCCTCCCCCGACGCCAGCGGATAGGCGATCGAGTACAGCGTGTCGACGACGCCCTCGCGGTCCTCGACCTCGAGGTCGGAGATCGCCGAGCGCAGGCCCGGATCCCAGTTGACCATGTAGTGGTCGCGGTAGATGAGGCCCTGCTGGTAGAGCTCGACGAAGACCTTCAGCACGGCCTGGACGTAGCGCTCGTCCAGCGTGAAGCGCTCGTCCTCGTAGTCGGGGGTCGCGCCCAGGCGCTTGCCCTGCTCGATGATCTCGCCGCCGTAGCGCTCGCGCCACTGCCACACGCGCTCGAGGAAGGCGTCGCGGCCGAGCGCGACCCGCGACGTGCCCTCGGACTCGAGCAGCTTCTCGACCTGGCGCTGCGTGGCGATGCCGGCGTGGTCGGTGCCGAAGATCCACTTCGCGCGCCGGCCGCGCATGCGGTTGGTGCGGATGAGGACGTCCTGGATCGTCCAGTTCAGCGCGTGGCCCATGTGCAGCGCGCCGGTGACGTTCGGCGGCGGGATCGCGATCGAGAAGTTCTCCCCGGCGCTGCCGGCCGCCTCGACGTGCACGAGGCCCGACTCCAGCCAGCGCGCGAGGATCCGCGGCTCGACGTCGGCCGGCTCGAAGCGCGTGCGTGCTTGCAGGTCTCCGGCGGACACTGTCTCTGAGTGTATGGAGCGT